>CBDCXY010000016.1:0-792522 GCA_965223995.1 Pontixanthobacter sp.
GATCGGGGGTGCGATGCGCGGATACGATGCGGACATCGGTCTCGACATCCAGCTCGCCCAAGACATCGGCGGCTTTCTGCATGGTTGGCCAGTCGGACTGGCTGCCCATCACGATAGCGACTTTGGGGCTGGCTTTGGCCATCACATATCCTTCAGATAGCGCCGTTCGCCCGGCTTCATATCGGCGTCGAATTCATAGATGATCGGCTGGCCGGTCGGGATTTCGAGGCCGGTGATGTCGTCATCGGAAATGTTCGAAAGGTGTTTGACCAACGCGCGCAGCGAGTTGCCATGCGCGGAAATGATCACCGTCTCTCCGCCCGCGAGCACGGGCAGAATATCGCTTTCCCAATAGGGCAGAACGCGATCGATAGTCAGCTTGAGACTCTCGGTGTTGGAACATCGATCCCGGCATAACGTGGATCTTTGGTCAGATCATACTCGCTGCCCGCCTCCATCGGCGGCGGCGGCGTGTCGAAGCTGCGACGCCAGATATGCACCTGCTCGTCACCATGCTTGTCGCGCGTTTCCTGCTTGTTGAGCCCGGTCAACCCGCCATAATGCCGCTCGTTAAGCCGCCAGTCCTTGGTCACGGGCAGCCACAGCCGGTTTGCTTCCTCCAGCGCCAGATTGAGCGTCTTGATCGCGCGCGTCTGGAACGAGGTAAAACAGGTGGTCGGGAGAACGCCCTTTTCGGCCATCAGCTGACCAGCGGCTTTTGCTTCCGCGACACCCTTCTCCGTGAGGTCGACATCCCACCAGCCGGTAAAGCGGTTTTCGAGGTTCCACTGGCTCTGGCCGTGGCGGACGAGAATGAGGGTGGGCATTTTTTGCTCCGATCTGCGGCACCAGCCCTCTCCCCCTCCCGGTCACCCACGACACCATCTTGTTGGGTGGCCCGGAGGGGGAGAGGGCTGGAACCGTTCCCGCGTGAGCGGGCAAACGAAATGAGCACTTGGACCTAGCTTTCGCCGCCCGATTTGGGAAGCGATTTGTCCGTGGATTCGCCCATTTCGCGCGCTTGGGCCTTCCGTCTGCGCAAATTTTCGCGCAATTTCGCCGCCAATCGCTCTTCGCGGGTCATATTTTTGGTGTCGTCAGCCATTCGGAAAGCTCTTGCCGTTAATCGCGATTTGGCTCAAGTCCGGCTTGACTTTCGCGGGCGCGGCGACAATAGGGCGCGCCTTGATTGGAGCGCTGCTGTAGCTCAGTGGTAGAGCGCGTCATTGGTAATGACGAGGTCGAGAGTTCAATTCTCTCTAGCAGCACCATTCCCGTTTTTTTGTTGAGACCCTCAAACGCCGGGCGCGACGCGTCCGCGTCGCTTGGCTTCGCCGCATAAGCGGCGTCGCGCAGTCGCGCTCTGGCTGCCGCGACCAGGTGTCGGGCGCTTTCCTGCTGTCTTGCACTCTCCGGCGGGCTGGTGCACCGCTCTCGCCAATCAGGAGAGCGTTTCATGGATTTCACTCTAACCGACCAGCAGCGCGAATTGCAGGAGGCAGCGCGCAAGTTGTGTGCGGGCCGAGCTGCCCGTTCTCGCGCGCGAGCTGGAGAAAGAGGACAAGCCCGTCCCGCATGAGATGGTCCGTCGCTATGGCGAGTTGGGCTTTCTTGGAATCAATCTGTCAGAACAATATGGCGGATTGGGGCTGGGGCATCTTGAGGCGCTGTTGGTGCTTGAGGAGTTCGCGCAGGTCTCGGCAGCCGTCGCTTTTCCGGTGTTCGAAGCGCTGACCGGGCCGGTCAGGACGATTGAGCAGTTTGGTTCCGATGAACTGAAGGCAAAAGTCCTGCCCGAAGTGATCCGCGGCGAGAAGATCGTTGCGGTGGCGATGTCGGAGCCCGATGCAGGTACTGCGCTAACCGATCTCACAACGACTGCCAAAGTCGAGGGCGATGAAATTGTCGTCAACGGTCGCAAGCGCTGGAGTTCGGGCGCGGGGCATTCGGACTATTACATTACCTATTGCCGCTTCGACGATATTCCCGGCGCGAAGGGTATCGGCGCGGTGCTGGTCGGGAAGGACGACGAGGGGGTGTCCTTCGGCGCGCGCGAGGAGTTGATGGGATTTCGCGGTATACCTTCTGCGGACATCTTTCTCGACGAGGTGCGTGTTCCCGCCAGAAACCTGATCATCGGCGCAGGTGGTTTCGGGAAGCTGATGAGTGCCTTCGGGCTCGAACGCTGCGGCAATGCGACGATGGGGCTGGGTATCGCAGCGGCGGCGCTGGAAGATGCGCTCGCCTATACGCAGGAGCGTGAGGCGTTCGGCAAACCGATTGTCGACTTTCAAGCAGTGCAGATGAAGCTCGCCGAAATGGCGATGCAGGTCGATGCCGCGCGGCTGCTGATCTGGCGCGCTGCGGCGAATGCTACTGGCGGGCTTCCGACCGTCTATGAAAGCTCGCTCGCCAAATGCTTCTCCAACGAGATGGTCCGCGAGGTCACCCAGCTCGGTGTGCAGGTGATGGGCGGTTACGGCTACTCCAAGGCCTATCCGATGGAGCAGCGGCTGCGCGATGGGTTTGCCTGGGGTATCGCGGGCGGGACGACCGATGTGCAGAAAACCAATATCACCGCAGCGATGATCGGACGGCGTTTCAACCAGCGAGCCTAGCACGGACCACTTGCCAAGCGCCAGCGTGTTATCCATGTAAAACGCATGGACATTACCGATAGCGAGCTGACCCAGCTTCACCCCAATCATGTCAAAGTCACGCGGATCGTCGCGACGCTGTTTGCGTTGCCCTTCGTTATCGGCGCAATCATTCTGGAAGCGGTCGACATACTGCCCTTCGGCGTGTTTATCGTGCCCGTAGCTCTGCTCGCTTTGTGGCTGGTGATCCGCATCCCGCTGCGCCGCTATCATGCGCGCGGATACGATATGGGCGGCGACAGGCTGCGGGTGGTGAAGGGCATCCTGTTCCGCTCGGACACGGTCGTGCCGTTCGGGCGTATCCAGCATATCGACGTACATCAGGGGCCGCTCCAGCGTGCTTATGGCATTTCCTCGCTGATCGTGCATACGGCGGGCACGCACAATGCATCGGTCCTGCTACCGGGTCTCGGGAACGAGACCGCGCTTGAAATGCGCGAGGATATCCGCAGCCACATCAAGCGTGAGACGATGTGAGCGAAGCGGTGTCCGAGACCGAACCGACCGAAGGGGTTGCGCTGAACGAGGCGAAGCGGACCGATCCGCTGAGCTTTGCCGTGCGTGCGGTGGCGAGCCTGCAAAACGCTTTCGTCCCGATGGCTGCGGCCTATTTCTCCCTCAGCGATACGCCGTGGGGCTTTATGGCAGCACTCGGAATCGGCGCGCTGGTTGTGATTGTCTCGGCAGGCTTTGCCTTCATCGCATGGCGCAAGCTGACCTACACCGTGGGTGAAGAGGATATCCGCGTCGAAAGCGGAGTAATTTCGCGCGCGGCGCGTTCAGTTCCCTATGAGCGGATTCAGGATGTCAGTCTCGAACAGAAGTTGATCCCGCGCTTTTTCGGGCTGGTTTCGGTCAAGTTCGAAACGGGTGCGGGCGGCGGTGAGGACCTGGCGCTCAGCTTCCTTTCCGAAGAGGAAGGAGAGCGGCTGCGCGAGGTCATCAAGGCGCGCAAGGATGGAGTGGCCGCGCCGTCCGAAGGCGAGGGATCGGCGGAGAGGGTGGAACAACCGCCAGCCGAAATTCTCTTCGCCATGGACCAGAAGCGCTTGTTCACATTCGGTGTGTTCGAATTTTCGCTCGCGGTTTTCGCTGTGCTGGCCGGCCTGTTCCAATATGCCGAAACCTTTATGTCGATCGAGCTCTATGACGCCGATTTCTGGACCGAAACTTTCGCTGGGCCAGGCAGCCTGATCGCAAGTTGGGGCCCAGCCGCACAGATTATCGGTGCAATCGCCGGACTGTTCACCGTCGCCGTGGTTGGTTCGTTCACGGGCCTTGTTCGCACCTTCTTGCGCGATTGGGGTTTTGTGCTCGAGCGGACCGACAAGGGGTTCCGCCGCCGCCGCGGGCTGCTGACCAGGACCGATGTGGTGATGCCGATCCACCGGGTTCAGGCGGTGACCGTATCGACCGGTTTTCTGCGCCGCCGCTTCGGCTGGCGCGGGCTCAAATTCGTCAGCCTCGCGCAGGATAACGGCTCGGCGAGCCACGATGTTGCGCCGTTTGCCAGGATGGAGGAGCTATCGCCCATCGCCAGAGCTGCGGGTTTCGCGACCGAGCCGAGTGACGGGACCGAGTGGCAGCGCGGCAGTCGCCAGTTCCGTATTGATAGCGCAATGATCGAATTTGCGATCTTTGCCCTGATCGCTTGCGGGATCGCGACCGGTTTCTGGTTCAGCGAACAAATCTCGCCTTTATGGGCGCTAATCGGGGTGGGAGTGGGCGCTCTGTTAGCGCTGCGCCAGATGTTCCTGTGGCGCTTCGACTATAATGCGCTCGGCAATAGCTTTCTGTTTATCCGCCGCGGCTGGCTTGCGCCCAAGCTGGAAGTCGCCTCGCGCATCAAGCTGCAATCGGTCGAGATCGCGCAGGGTCCTATCGCTCGCAGGCGCGGCTATGCGACGCTGAAGCTCGGGCTGGCTGGCGGAACATTGGAAGTCGAAGGCCTGCCGGTCGAGCGCGCGCGAGAACTGCGTGCCGCCATACTCGACAGCATTGCCGAAACCGATTTCTCCGAGATCAACGAGGGCTAAGCCCGCAGATTGCTCCATTGCGGGTTCTGCTTAAACTTCTTCGCGACGTAGGAACACTGCGGGACGATTTTGAAGCCTTGCTTGCGTGCATCGGCGATCAGCGCATCGACAAGGTTGGCTGCGACGCCGCGCCCGCCGATTTCCCGGGGGACCAGCGTGTGCTCGGCTACCCTTGCTCCGTCGCGTTCGATCCAGGTCAGGCGGCCAATGGCATCGGTCCCTTCAATATGCGCGTGATACTCGCCCGTTCTTCCTTTTGGGCCGTCCTTTTCGTGGCGGGTGATGGTCAGTCCTTCGATGGCTGTATTGTCGGTCACTGTAATTCTCCTTCTTGCGCTCAACGCATCGGCGGCTAAGGCCGTTCCACCATGGAAAGAATGCAGTTCCTGTCCGACAACGCCGCCTCGGTGCATCCCAAGCTGTGGGAAGCGATGCGCGCGGCGGATGAGCCCGATGCTCCCTACGATGAAGACGCGATTTCGAAGCAGTTGGACGGGGCTTTCGGCGAGCTGTTCGGGCGCGAATGCGCGGCTTTTTGGGTTGCGACCGGGACGGCTGCGAATTGTCTGGCGCTGGCGACAATGGTCGAGCCGCATGGCGGGGTCATCTGCCACCGCGAGGCGCATATCGAAACGGACGAAGCCGGGGCGCCGGGGTTCTTCCTGCATGGTGCAAAGCTGATGCTGGCCGACGGGGACGGCGCGAAGTTGACCCCCGATTCCATCCGCGCGGTGGTGGATCCAATCCGCGACGATGTCCATCAGGTGCAGCCGCATGCGATCTCGATCACGCAGGCGAGCGAATATGGTTGTTCCTACCGGCCCGACGAAATCGCCGCGATTGCGGAGTTGGCGAAAGAGCGAGGGTTGGGGCTGCATATGGATGGCGCGCGCTTCGGCAATGCCTGCGCGTTCCTGGGCGGTTCGGTAACCGGCGCAGCGGGCGATGTGGATGCGCTGAGCTTTGGCTTTGTGAAAAATGGCGGGATGGGTGCGGAAGCGGTGGTCTTTTTCGATCCCACCAAGGCCGATGTCGCGCGCTATCGTCGGAAGCGCGCCGGACATTTGCAGAGCAAGGGACGCTACCTCGCGGCCCAGATACTTGCGATGCTCGATGGTGATCTGTGGCTGGACAATGCGCGAGCGGCCAATGGTGCGGCCCGGGAAGTTGCCGATGCGGCCGGTGAGAGGCTCATGCATCCGGTCGAAGCGAACGAGATATTCCTGCGCTGCACACGCGACGAGCGCGAGTCGCTGCGCAGAAGGGGTTTCGAGTTCTACGATTGGGGCAATGACGCGGCCCGGCTGGTGACCGCGTGGAACACGCCGCAGGAGCATGCGGCCGGGCTCGCCAAGGCCATTGCCGGCCTATGAGTGACAACAATCCGCACACGCTGCTGCGGCCCCGCATCGTTCTGCCCTTTGTACTGGTTGGCTTGATATGGGGCTCGACCTGGTATGTGATCACCGGCCAGATCGGCGATGTTCCGGCGGCATGGTCGATCACATGGCGTTTCGCGCTGGCCTGCCCCGCCATGTTTATTGTGGCACTGGTGATGGGGCGCAGCCTGAAAATCGGGCGCGAGGGGCATTTGCTCGCGGTGGCGATCGGCTTCTTCCAGTTCGTCGCCAATTTCGGTTTTGTCTATCGCGCCGAGCTGCACCTGACATCGGGCATCGTCGCGCTGATGTTCGGGATGCTGATGATTCCCAATGCAATACTCGGCTGGGCGCTGCTGGGGCAGAAAGTGACCGGACGGTTTCTGGCGGGCGGAGCGGTGGCGATGGCCGGCATCGTGCTGTTGCTAGTGCATGAGGCACAGCTGGCGCGGCTGACGGGCAATATCGGCCTCGGGACTGCGCTGACCGTGGGCGGCATCCTAGCGGCCTCGATTGCCAATGTGATCCAGGCGGGCAAGGTCGGCCGCAACCTGCCGATGGCGAGCCTGCTCGCATGGTCGATGCTCTATGGCGTGATAATCGACGCTGCGATTGCATGGTTGACTGCTGGACCGCCGGTATTCCCGGCGCGGTGGGACTATTGGGCCGGTGTGGCCTGGCTCGCACTCGCTGGCTCGGTGGTGACGTTTCCGCTTTACTACCAGATCGTGCGTGAAATCGGGCCGGGCCGCGCCGCCTATAATGGCGTGCTCGTGATTATCGTCGCGATGCTGATTTCGACCTTTGTCGAGGGGTACGAGTGGTCGCTGCTGGCGGCGGCAGGCGGGGTTTTGGCGCTCGCCGGGATGATCCTCGCGTTGAGAGCCCGCAAGACCTAGAGCAGACTGCGAAGGCCTTCGCGGTAGGTCGGATATTTGGGCGTCCACCCAAGCACCCGCTTCGCCTTGCCATTCGCGACGCGGCGATTCTCCGAATAGAAACCAAGTGCCATTGACGGGAGATCGGCCTCTTCGAGTGTCTGCATCGGCGGCGGCTCCTGGCCCAGCAACCGGCACGCTTCTTCGATCACACGGTTCTGCGAACACGGCAGCTCATCGGACAGGTTGTAGGCTCCTTCGGGTGCGTTCAGTGCCACTATGACTCCGGAAACAATGTCGCTGACATGGACGCGGCTGAACACTTGCCCGGGCAAGTCGATCCGTTTGGCCTTGCCGCTGCGAACCCGGTTGAGCGCGCTGCGGCCTGGACCATAAATCCCAGGCAATCGGAACACCCGCGCGCCCGCGTCGAGCCACCGCGCATCGCAATCGGCGCGCGCTGTCCGTCTGCCGCCACCGGTCGCTGCGCTTTCATCGACCCATGCCCCCTCGGTATCGCCATAGACGCCGGTGGAGGAGAGATAGCCGCGCCAGATATCGGGCAATACATCCCCATAGCGGTCCAGCACCGGGTCGGTATCATCGGTGGGGGGAACCGAGGAGAGGATATGCGTTGCCTCGCCCAAAGCCGCCTTGATCGCGCCCTCATCCTCGAAATCGAGATCGCCGTCGCTACCCGTCGCGCTGACCTTCCAGCCCTGCTCGCGCAATGCATCGGCAATCCGCGACGCGGTGTAGCCGAGCCCGAAGATCAGCATCCTGCTCAATTGTCGAGATAGCCCTCGGGCGGCGTTTCGATCTGCGCGTCCGGCACATTATCCGCTTTCCATTGCATCGATCTGCGCACGCGGTTTTCGCCCGAAGGATGCGTGTAGAACAGGAATTCTTCCAGCGCGCCGGGTTCGAGCTTGCGATATTCGGACAGGCGCATGGCCGCTCGCGCGAAGCCATCGGGCTGCTTGCCCGCTTCGAGCCCGAAGGCGTCAGCCTCGTTCTCCTGTATGCGCGTGATGTTGTTGAAGGCAGGCGTTGCCAGCATAAAGAACACCGACATCACAATGCCAAGCACCGGCAGCGATGCCGGGTCGCCAATCTCGCGCACACCCCAGCGCTCGCCATATTTGTCGATCAACCATGGCGCGACGCGGCTAACGACGAACAGGCCAAGCCCGATGATGAACAGCATCATCAAGACCCGCTTGGGTCCGTGGCTCAGCTTGTAGTGCCCCAGCTCGTGACCCATCACGGCGATGACTTCTTCTTCGCTTGTTCGCTCGAGAAGATTGTCATTGAGCGAGATGCGGATCGTCGGGCCGAGGCCGGAAACGTTGGCTGACACACGTTTATGCTGCTTGGACTGGTCAAAGACGTAGATATTGTCGGCGGGCACATCGTAGCTCTGCGCCATGGCCACGATCCGGTCGCGTAGCGGGCCGTCCTCCATCTCGGTATAGGTGTTGAACAGCGGCGAAATGAATACCGGCGCGATCATTACCATCAGGAACAGGAAGATACCGAACACGCCCGTGCCCCACAGCCACCATGTGCGCGGCGCCTTGCGGATCACGAGATAGATAACCGCGATGATCAGCGGTGCCACCAGCAGCGACAGGCCGAGGCCAATCATCTGTTCGCCGAACCACGCGCCGAAGCCTTGATCGAGCAGATCATACTGTTTCTCGCGGACAAAGCCGGTGTAGATCGCCCATGGCAGGCTGAGCACCCAGCCGACCAGGCTGTAGAGCAGCGCGGTCAGCCATGTAACGCCGAAGGGGCGTTTGAAGAATCGCTCGCCCCAATCGCGGAATGTTGCGCTGAGCCTGAAGCGCAGGAACAGCCAGTCGACCAGTACCGCTACCAGCGTACCAAACAGGATCAGCCAATATCCGCCCTCGAAATAGGCGTCCGACTTTGCGCGCGCCGGGCCTTGCAATGTGTCGAGATAGGCGCGGGTTGCTGCCTCCACATCAAAACCCGAAGCAGTGGCGGAACCGGCATTGGCCAGAAGATCGATAATCATGGGTGCCCCTCCTCAAATATGTGCAGGACGCTGTTGTGCGACACACGAACTGTCAAGCGGCGAGGCGGACGAATGAACCGAAACGCTCGACAAGCGTTGTAGGACTGGACCTCAGGATATCAGGAGCTAGAGACGCGGTTCTATGGATATAGCAAGCAATCCCGAAATGGCCGATGCTGCCCCGACGCCGCACGAACCTCCCGTGATCCGGCGCGAGGATTACAAGCCCTTTCCCTGGCTCGTGCCCGAGACACGGCTCGATCTCGACCTGTCGCTCGATGCGACCCGGGTGGTGTCGAAGCTGACCGTGTTGCGCAATGCAAAGGCCGATCCCTCGCCGACCATTCGCCTCAATGGCGACGGGCTGCAATTGCTGTCGGTCAAGGTCGATGGCGAGGTGGTCAATGACTGGTCGATAGATGGCGACGATCTCCTGCTGCCGCTTTCCAGCGAAGCGCATGAGATCGAGATCGCGACCGAGATCGATCCCTTGGCCAACAGTCAGCTGATGGGGCTTTATGCTTCCAACGGCATGCTGTGCACACAATGCGAAGCGGAAGGTTTCCGCCGGATCACCTACTTCCCCGACAGACCCGATGTTCTCTCGACCTACACCGTGCGGATGAGCGGCTCGAAGGAGCAATTCCCGATCCTGCTGTGCAATGGCAACAAGGCGGGCGAAGGGGAGGGTGATGGCGGGACGCATTGGGCCGAATGGCATGATCCGTGGCCCAAACCGTCTTACCTGTTTGCGCTGGTTGCCGGCGATCTGGTGGCCAACACCGACAGTTTCATCACCATGTCTGGCCACGAAGTCGATCTGGCGATCTATGTTCGCGAAGGCGATCTGGGCCGCACCGGCCATGCGATGGCGTCGCTGATAAAGTCGATGAAATGGGACGAGGAGGTCTTCGGGCGTGAATACGATCTCGACGTTTACAACATCGTCGCGGTCAGTGATTTCAACATGGGGGCTATGGAGAATAAAGGCCTCAATGTCTTCAACACCAAATATGTGCTCGCCGACCCTGAAACCGCCACCGACGGCGATTTCGACGGCGTCGAAGGTGTGATCGCGCATGAATATTTCCACAATTGGTCGGGCAACCGCGTCACCTGCCAGGACTGGTTCCAGCTGAGCCTGAAAGAGGGCTTCACCGTGCTGCGCGATCAGCTTTTCAGCCAGGATATGCAGGGAGAGGCGGTCAAGCGGATTGAGGATGTGCGAATCCTGCGCTCGGTCCAGTTCCCCGAGGATTCGGGCCCGCTTGCGCATCCGATCCGGCCCGACAGCTTTCGCGAAATCTCCAACTTCTACACTTCGACCGTCTACAATAAGGGTGCCGAGGTCATCCGTATGATGCGCACCATGGCAGGGCCCGGCGCGTTTCGGGCGGCATGCGATCTCTATTTCGAGCGCCATGACGGCGAGGCCGCGACGTGCGAGGATTTTATCAACGCGATGGAAGATGGCGCGGGGTTGGATCTGACCCAGTTCCGCTTGTGGTATTCGCAAGCGGGTACGCCAAAGGTCGAGGTCGATCTCGGGCATGAGCGCGACATAGCGACGCTGACGCTTAAGCAGACGATTCCGCCAACTCCCGAGCAGCCGGGCAAGCAACCAATGCCGATCCCGCTCAAGATCGCGTTGTTCGACCGTGAGGCTGGGGAGCATTCGGGCGAGCAACTGATTGTGCTCAACACCAACGAACAGCGCTTCACCTTCGAAGGCTTTGCCTCCAGACCAGTTCTGTCGATCAATCGCGGTTTCTCCGCTCCGGTCAGTATCGAGCGCGAAATTTCTGACGATGACCTGGTGTTCCTAGCCGCGAAGGATGACGACCCTTTCGCGCGCTACGAGGCGATGCAGGATCTGGTGGTGCGGCATTTGACAGCCGCATCGGGCGACGGTCTTGATGATGCGGCCCGAGAGTCGGCCCGCCAATCGATCGCGCAAGCGTTCGAGGCAATCCTGACCGACCAGGCACTCGATGATTCGATGCGCGGTGAGCTGATGATGCTTCCCGGCCAGACCTATCTCGCCGAGCAGCAGTTGGTTGCCGATCCGGAACGTATCCATCAAGAACGCGAAGGACTGAAAGCCTGGCTTGGTTCTCGCTTCGAGGATGTGCTGGTGGCGATGCATGAGCGCGCATCGACCTTGCCCTTCGGTCACGACAATGCCTCGCGTGGCGCGCGCAAGGTCAAGACGCAGGCGCTGGTCTATCTCGCCGCTGGCGACCCCGAACGCGCCTCCGATATGGCCGCCGCGCAATATGATGCGGCGGACAATATGACCGACAGGCAAGGCGCGTTGATGGTGCTTACCGGGCTCGCCACGGCGGCACGGACCGCCAAGCTGATCGACTTCCACCGGCGCTACAAGGATAACGAGCTGGTGGTCGATAAATGGTTCGCGCTGCAGGCATCCTCGCTCCACCCGAGCGCAATCGAACATGTGAAGGCGCTGGCCGATCATGCCGATTTCAACATCAGGAATCCGAACCGTGTGCGCTCGCTCTACATGGCGTTTGCGGGCAATCCGCATTCCTTTCACGATGCGAGTGGAGAAGGCTACAAGATGATCGCCGATCTCATTCTCGAGCTCGATCCGATCAATCCGCAGACAGCGGCGCGATTCGTTTCGCCGCTGGGTCGCTGGCGCCGGATCGAGCCGGGCCGTGCGGCGCTGATGCGCAGCGAGCTTGAGCGGATCAAGGCGGCGGAGAAGCTGTCGCGCGATACGTTCGAGCAGGTCACGCGCTCCCTTGGATAGTTTTCTGCAATCCGCGCTATTCGATAGCGTCCCTCACGGTTTCTCAACGCGGCTGGGTGCGAAAGTGATCGGCGATGCGGCAATTCGGTTGAAGCAGGTGCATTCGACGGATGTCGTTACGGTTTTTGAAGCAGAGCAGTGGAAGTTTCCCGAGCGCCCCGAAGCCGATGCTCTGGTCACCAAACTGCCCGGCGCGAAGCTTGCTATCGTGACTGCCGATTGTGCACCGGTTCTGTTTGCAGATAGCGCGGAAGGTGTAGTCGGTGCAGCCCATGCCGGCTGGCGCGGAGCGGTCGGCGGTGTGATCGAAAACACGGTCGCTGCAATGGAAGCGCTGGGTGCTGATCGAGAGACTATCGTTGCAGCCATCGGCCCGTGTATTGCGCAGGCCAGCTATGAGGTGGATGAGCCGTTTCGTGCGCAGTTCGACGAAGCGGATGCGCATCATTTTGTCCCAGGCAAGCCGGGGCACTGGCAATTCGACCTGCCCGGATTTGTCACATCGCGGCTCAAAGATGTTGGGATTGTGCAGATCGACGATCTTGGCACCGATACTTATGCCGACGTCACGCGGTTTCACTCCTATCGCCGGGCAACGCATCACCGCGAGCCGGCAGAGGGTCGCCAGATAAGCTGGATCGCGCTTGACGGCTAGCTGCAGGCCGGTCGACGGCTGCAATCTTTGCCAGCCCATTGCAACAAACCGAACGGATAGTACCAAAAAGGCGGTTGGCAGCGCGCGCATTCCATTCTATCAGCGCGCCAAACCGGCAGTGGCAGGTGCCTTTGGCGCATCTGCAATACGGTCGATGGACGGGGCATGTTTCGTTGATCGGTATCTGCCGGAGGGTCAATCTGACTTCGCGCCGCTTTGGCGCGGGTAAGTGTTAGCAAGGTAGGCTATGGCTGAAGAATCAAGAGATGACGGCGTAAGGCGACGCGATTTCATCAACATAGCGGCGGTTAGCGCGGCTGGTGTCGGCGGGGCCGGGACTTTGCTGCCCCTGATTAGCCAGATGTCTCCGTCGGCAGACGTCCTCGCCGAAAGTTCGACCGAGGTCGATGTCAGCGGCATCGAGCCGGGACAGGCAATCAAGGCGATTTTCCGGAAACAGCCGCTGTTCGTAAAGCGCCTCACCGACGCTGAAATCGCCGAAGCAAACGAAGTCAATGTCGACAGCCTGCGCGAGCCGCAAACGCTGGCCGAACGGACCAAGGAAGGCCATGAGGATATCCTCGTCACCATGGGTGTGTGCACCCATCTCGGATGTGTGCCGCTGGGCGCCGCCGAGGGTGAGGTGAAGGGCGAATTCGGCGGCTATTTCTGCCCCTGCCACGGCTCGCATTACGATACGGCTGGCCGTATCCGCAAAGGTCCGGCGCCGACCAATCTTGAAGTGCCCGAATATGCATTCACCGCCGAAACCGTGATCACGGTCGGGTAAGGAAGAGACACGCTATGAGCTTTCCCTGGGCCAAGGAATATACGCCGACCAACGGCTTCATGAAATTTATGGACGAGAAGCTGCCTTTGCCGCGGCTCGTCTATAATGCGGTTGGCGCCGGTTACCCGGTTCCGCGCAACCTCAGCTATATGTGGAATTTCGGCGTCCTAGCCGGGTTCTTCCTTGTGGTGCAGATCATCACCGGCGTCGTTCTGGCAATGCATTATGCAGCCAATTCCGAAGTCGCTTTCGGCACCGTCGAGCACATCATGCGCGATGTGAACTGGGGCTGGCTGATGCGCTATGCCCACGCTAACGGGGCGAGCTTCTTCTTCATTGTGGTCTATATTCACATATTCCGCGGCTTCTTCTACTCGTCATACAAGGCACCGCGCGAGATGATCTGGCTGCTCGGCGTGGTAATCTTCCTGCTGATGATGGCAACGGCCTTTATGGGCTACGTCCTCCCATGGGGCCAGATGAGCTTCTGGGGTGCGAAAGTGATCACCGGCCTGTTCGGGGCAATCCCGCTGGTGGGTGAGCCGCTTCAGGTGTGGCTGCTGGGCGGATTTGCGCCCGACAATGCCGCACTCAACCGCTTCTTCAGCCTGCACTTCCTGCTGCCCTTCGTGATTGTTGGTGTGGTGATCCTGCATATCTGGGCGCTGCATATTCCGGGCTCTTCCAACCCGACTGGTGTCGAAGTGAAAAAGGAAAGCGACACGCTTCCATTCCATCCTTATTACACTGCGAAAGACGGGTTCGGCCTCGGCGTGATCCTGATCTTCTTCGCCTTCATGGTGTTCTTCTTCCCGAACATGCTTGGCCACCCCGATAACTATATCGAGGCCAACCCGCTGGCGACGCCCGCGCATATCGTTCCCGAATGGTATTTTTATCCGTTCTACGCGATCCTGCGCGCCTTCACTTTCGACTTCATCCTGTCAGCCAAGCTGTGGGGTGTGCTCGCAATGTTTGCAGCGATCCTGGTCTGGTTCTTCCTGCCCTGGCTGGACCGTTCGCCGGTGCGCTCGGGCCACTATCGCCCGCTGTTTCGCAAGTTCTTCTGGTTCGGTCTGATCCCCTGCATGGTCGTACTGTTCATTTGTGGCGGTGCTCCGGCGAAGGAGCCCTATGTGATGATCAGCCAGATCGCGACCGCGTATTACTTCCTGCACTTCCTGGTGATCCTGCCGATCGTATCGTCGATCGAGAAGCCCGAGCCGCTTCCCTATTCGATCACCGAGGCAGTGCTGGGTGAAGACGAAGATGCCAGGCTCGGCACAACAGCCGCGGCCAAAGCCTAAGGACGAGAGAAAGACAGTATCATGATCCGTATCGGTGGTTTCCTAGTCGGCCTCGGCTTCACATTCGTCGTCCTGTTTTCCTTCGTCATGGGTGCGTATAATTTCGCAACCGAGGAGAAAGTCGGTTCGGCAGAGTACGAGTTTTACCAGAAGCCGAAAGACGTGTCCTTCGCCCAGGACGGAGCTTTCGGAAACTGGGATCTCGCGCAGCTTCAGCGCGGCTACCAGGTTTACAAGGAAGTGTGCGCGGCCTGCCACAGCCTCAAATACGTCGCGATGCGCGACCTCGCCCAGCTCGGTTACAACGAAGCCGAGGTCAAGGCGCTTGCCGCCGAGTGGACCAATGTCCCCGATATCGATCCCGACACCGGTGAAGCGATCATTCGCCCGGGTGTGCCGACCGACAATTTCCCGTCACCCTATGCGAACAATGTTGCTGCAGCTGCTGCAAACAACAACGCTATCCCGCCCGATCTGTCGCTGATGACGAAAGCGCGCCCCGACGGCACAGCTTACGTCTATTCGCTGCTGACAGGTTACGGCCCGATCCCGGACGGTCTGAAGGCCAAATATCCCGATTTCGATACGCCGAGCGGGCTGCATTTCAACGAGTATTTCCCGAACCTGAACCTCGCGATGGCACCGCCGCTGACAACCGACGGGCAGGTGACTTATGCCGACGGAACGGACGCCACCATCAGTCAGATGGCCAAGGATGTTTCGGCCTTCATGGCATGGACGGCAGAGCCCAAGCTGGTCGAGCGCAAGAAAACCGGTTGGGTGGTTATGCTGTTCCTGCTTTTCGCGACCATCCTCGCTTACTTCTCGAAGAAGCAGGTCTGGGCATCGGCGAAGCCCAAGAAAGCCGGTTAAGCACCGCCTTTGAGGCACCCGCCTGAAGTTTCACGCCCCTCGCATCATTCCGGTGCGGGGGGCTTTGTATTTGGGAGCTGTTGATGACGCCGGAAGAGCTTAAATCACTGGTTCGAACGGTGCCCGATTTTCCCAAGCCGGGTATCCAGTTTCGCGATATCACCACGCTGATCGGGCATGGCGAGGGCCTTGCGGCAACGGTCGATCATCTTGCCCGCCGCGCCCGCGAGCGCCGCGCCCAAGCCATCGCCGGGATGGAAGCGCGCGGTTTTATCTTCGGCGCTGCGGTGGCGGTGCAGCTGCGTGTTCCCTTCGTGCTCGTGCGCAAACCGGGCAAGCTTCCGGTCGGGACCATTGGCGTCGAGTATGATCTGGAATACGGCACCGACCGCCTGGAAGTCGATCCGGGCAGCGTTGGCGACGGACAGCGGGTGGTGATCGTCGATGATCTTATTGCTACCGGAGGCACGGCAGAGGCCGCGGTCAAACTGCTCCGCCAGGCAGGCGGGGTGGTTGAAGACGCACTGTTCGTGATCGACCTGCCCGATCTGGGCGGGGCCAAGCGCCTCGGGCGGGCGGATGTAGCGGTCGATGCGCTTTTCGACTTCGACGGCGACTAGGAATCCGCTAGCTTCCGGGAAAGATTCGCCTTTTCGATCGTTGTATGATCGTCTGCGGAGGGGTTTTACGCACTAAATATGGAAGAACAGGCACTGGTCATAGCGCTGGTTGGCGTACTCGGCATCGGCGCGCAGTGGGTTGCATGGCGCACCGGCTGGCCGGCGATTGTGCTCATGCTGGCGGCGGGTTTTGTCGCCGGGCCGGGCCTTGGCTATTTCGGCTACGGCCTGTTCAACCCCGAGCATGCTTTCGGCGAACTGCTCGAACCGATGGTTGCCATCGGTGTTGCATTGATCCTGTTTGAAGGCGGGCTGAGCCTCGATTTCCGCGAATTGCGCCATTCGGGCTCGGCAGTGCTCAGGCTGGCGACGATCGGGGTGGTGATCGGCTGGGTTCTGGGCGCGCTGGCGGCGCATGAAATTGCCAATCTTGCGTGGCCCGTGGCGGTGCTGTTTGGCGGCATTCTGGTGGTCACGGGGCCGACCGTCGTCATCCCCTTGCTGCGGCAGTCCTCGGTCCAGACCCGCCCTGCCTCGATCCTCAAATGGGAGGCAATCGTCAACGATCCGACCGGCGCGCTGTGTGCGGTGATTGCCTATGAATATTTCCGCATTTCGAGCGAACAGCCGGGCGCGACCGTGTGGCAGGTCGTCCCGCCGATGATCTTTGCCGCAATCATCGCCGGACTAATCGGCTATTTCGCGGCCAAGGCGATTGCCTGGTCTTTCCCGCGCGGCGCCATACCCGAATTTCTCAAGGTTCCGGTGTTGTTGACCTCGGTCATTGCGGTGTTCGTGATCTCCAACCAGATCGAGCACGAGGCCGGGCTTGTCGCAGTGACCGTGATGGGTGTCGCACTCGCCAACATGCATGTGTCGAGCCTGCGCAGCATCCATCCGTTCAAGCAGAACATCGCCGTGCTCCTGGTGTCAGGCATTTTCATCCTGCTCTCGGCCTCGCTGAGCATCGATGACCTGCGCTATCTCAATCCGCAAACCGACACTGGGTTCGCATTCCTGCTGTTCCTGCTGGCACTGCTGTTCGTGGTTCGTCCGGCGACGATCCTGATCAGCCTGCTGTTCAGCGATGTGCCTTGGAACGAGCGGTTGTTCCTCGCCTGGATTGCACCGCGCGGTATCGTTCTGGTTGCTATCTCGGGCCTGTTCGCATTGCGCCTTAACGAGATCGGCTTTTCCGACGGGAACTTGCTGATCGGATTGAGCTTTGCGGTGGTCGTGGCAACCGTGTTCGCGCATGGATTCACTGTCGATATCGTGGCCCGTTGGCTCAAGGTGAAAGGCGATACGCGGCCCGGGCTGCTGATCGTCGGCAGCACGCCGTGGACGATTTCTCTCGCCGAGCAGATGAAGGAACTTGGCACACCGGTCATGGTGGTCGATCCCAGCTGGCAGGCGCTTGGTTCAGCGCGCAAGCGCGGCCTGCCCTTCTACCACGGAGAGATCCTCAACGAGGCAACCGAGCACAATCTTGACCTGACACCGTTCCAGGTGCTGGTCGCGGCCACCGGGAACGAGGCCTATAACGCGCTTGTGTGCAACGAGTTCGCGCATGAGGTTGGCCGCGATTCGGTCTATCAGCTCGGCGAGTCGACCAGTGAGGATGACCGGCACGCGCTGCCACCCTCGATCCGCGGGCGGGCACTGTTCGAAAGCGGGTTCGGTGTCACCGATGTGAACGAGCGGCAGAAACAGGGCTGGGTGTTCCGCAAGACCACCCTGTCCGAAGAATTCGATTTCGAGGATGCGCAAGAGAAGTTGCCCGAGGCAGCGCATATGCTGCTGATCCTGCGCAAAAGTGGCACGATGCGTTTCTTTACCCATGTTGTCCGGCCAGAGCCGCGTCCGGGCGATACAGTCATTTCCTATACACCGCCCCGCGCCAAGACGCCCGAAGAGGCAGCGGCCAAGCGCGCCGGTCGGGGCAAGTTGCCACGCAAGCCTGGAGCACAAACCGCATGACCATGAGGAAAGCCATGAAACCGCATCTTGTCGGAGCCGGGCTGGCCGCTTTGATGCTGGCGGCGTGCGGCAACCAGCCTGAGCGGCCAGCACCCGATCCGACTGAAACCACCCAGCCCGATCCTGCAGAAAGCGAAGGCGCATCGATCATTCGCGACGATGTGCCGCTCGACCGCGAGCCGTTGCCGCTCGAACCGATCGCGCGGCGGATATCCTTTGACGAAGGTGGTTCGGATTTGAGCGACACTGCCATCAAGGAACTCGAGGTGCTACTGTCGACGCGCCAGATGGAGGCGGGCGGGCCGATCATTCTGCGCGGCCACACTGATAGCGAAGGCCATGACGAGGCGAATATTCGCGCCTCGCAAAACCGCGCCGAGGCAGTGCGCGACTGGCTGGTCGGGAAGGGTATCCCCGAGGATCGCTTCACCATCATCGCCATGGGCGAACAGAACCCCGCGCGGCCCAACGCCAGGGAGGATGGGTCGCCCGACGAGGCTGGCCGCGCCTTCAATCGCCGGGTCGATGTGACCGTCAACCTGCCGCCCGAACTTGATCAAGAACGGGCCGAGGACGCCCCAACGCTGGTCGAACAGGTAACCGCCGAAGAATAGTCTATAGTGACGCAGCGGCGTTTTGCGCAAAACAGGCGTTGACGAATCCCGCATTTTGGTGGCAAGCGCGCTGCTCCAAAGCGGGCGGGTATAGCATAGTGGTAATGCTCTAGCCTTCCAAGCTAGCTAGAGGGGTTCGATTCCCCTTACCCGCTCCATCACTGGCTCTGCGCGTTGTCGTGTGCTCGCGAGTATTGGCAGAAGCTCGTAAATTTTCGCGGCCGTCCGGGCTAGACCGACATCTGACCAGCCAACCACGCGCCCGCAACCACGATTGTGACGGTCAAGACAAGAGCGACTACGCGCTGTCTGTTTGTCGGTCGTTTGGCGATTTTTGCCGAGTTCTCCGTTTCTACTGTCTGGTTCGCTCCAGGCTGGAACTCGGGTGGGCCAAAGAAAAACCCCAGTCGGTCGCGGAAATTTGCGGCTTGGGAGATGTTCACGGCCAGCCGATAAAAGCCATGAAAGAAGGCTACAAGCGGGTCGTTACTGGTGATCGGCTTAACCAGCCCGTAGACCACCGGAGCGCTTTCTCTGGCAAAGGTTCCGAACATTCGATCCCAGACAATAAAGATACCTCCATAATTGGTGTCGAGATATTCGGGATTGGAACCATGATGGACCCGGTGATGCGATGGGGTGTTCATAACCGATTCGATGAGGCGCGGGAGCCTTTTGACCGTTTCTGTGTGCAAGGCTGTTTGATATAGCTGGACGAAGATCTCGGCGAAGGCGACGACTATAGGGTTGAAGCCCAGCGCCACCATGATCACGGTGCCGAGGATGGGCCAGAAGCCGTCCATCGGCCCGAACCGGTATGCTACCGATATATTGAAGTGTGCGGAGCTATGATGAACGCTATGCGTCGCCCAGGCAAAATTGAAGCGGTGCATGCACCGATGCTCCCAGTAATAGAGCAGATCCGCGATGACGATACATATGGCGATAGTCGCGGGATTGGTGTCGATGTCGAACAGGGCTAAATCCTGTGCTCCATAAACCCAGGCATAGTAAAGGCCGCCCAACACGACGAAGTTGATGCCGATATACATCGCCAGCGTTACGTAATTGGTGACAGCGTCGCCGACGATATCCCAGTTCAGGCGGCCCGCTATCGCATAGCGGACAAATTCCAGCGCGAGAAAGATCAGCGCGCCGACGAAGAACCAGTTATTGATGGCCGCGTCCCAGTACTCGACGAGTGCGGGGTCGATGCTTTCAAACACAAAATCCACGCGGAGCTTCCGAATTGCAAAAGGTCTGATCTCGAACGGCCAAATCCTGGCCAGCTTGTGCGTCCGCCCATGTCGGAGCATTCGCGAACCGGCCGATTTTACCTGTCTTCGGGACGAGCGCCAACCTTCTGCGCTCTGTTCCAGAATGTTTCACGCACACGCAATTATATGTTGCGCTCTCGGTCGATTCGCGGCAACGTCATCTTAGGAACACAGTTCCTGCATTAAGAGTTGAGCCATGGGCTCACACCAACCTGCCAGGCCGGCAAGGTGGTGGTCCTGATCGGACGATGCGGCCCTGAGGCAACCGGTCCCGAGCTGGTGTTTTCAGCCCTATCGCAACCGATGAAATGATTGGAGTTGGCAATGAAGGCATTGGTCAAGGCAAAGGCCGAACCCGGATTGTGGCTGGAGGATGTTTCCGAGCCCGAAATCGGTATCAACGATGTGCTGGTGAAGGTGAAGCGGACAGCGATTTGCGGCACCGATATGCATATCTGGAAATGGGACAAATGGGCGCAGGAGACGATTCCGGTGCCAATGACGGTTGGTCACGAATTCGTCGGCGAGATCGTCGAAATCGGCAGCAATGTTCTGGGCTACGAGATCGGTCAGATCGTTTCGGGCGAAGGCCATGTGGTTTGCGGGCGCTGCCGCAATTGCATGGCGGGCCGCCGCCATATGTGCGCCGATGCCGACGGGATCGGGGTTAACCGCACCGGCGCTTTCGCCGAATATCTGTCGCTCCCTGCGGCCAATCTGTGGCTTCACAATGACGGGATCGACCTCGATGTCGCTTCCTTGTTCGATCCGTTCGGCAATGCGGTCCACACCGCGCTGCAATTCGATCTGGTCGGCGAGGATGTGCTGGTGGTTGGTGCTGGCCCCATTGGAATGATGGCCGCTGCTGTCTGCCGCCATGTCGGCGCACGGCATGTTGTGATCACCGACGTCAATGACACCCGCCTCGAAATGGCGCGGCAGATGGGTGTGACCCGCGCGGTCAACGTCACGCGCGAGAAAATCGAGGATGTGCAGCGAGAGCTGGGTATGAGCGAAGGCTTCGATGTCGGCCTCGAAATGTCGGGCAATGAAGCGGGCTTCCAGTCGCTGATCGACAATATGGCGCATGGCGGCAAGGTTTCGATCCTGGGCCTGCCCGAGGCGGGCATGGCGATCGACTGGCACAAGGTCATCTTCAACATGCTGACGCTCAAAGGCGTCTATGGCCGCGAGATTTTCGAAACCTGGTACAAGATGAGCGTATTCATCGATTCAGGGCTGGATATCAGCCCGCTGATTACGCATCGTTTACCCTATACCGAGTTCGCAAAGGGTTTCGAGGCGATGCTGTCGGGCGAAGCTTGCAAAGTCGTCCTCAACTGGGAATCCTGAGCGAGAAGGACAGGAAATGTACGGAAAATTCCAGCAGCACCTCCAGGCCGAAATCGACCAGATCAGGGCCGATAGCCTGTATAAGGACGAGCGGCTGATTACTTCGCCGCAGGGCGCGGTGGTCGATCTGAAAGACGCCGAAGTCATCAATCTGTGCGCCAATAACTACCTTGGTCTGGCGCAGGATCCCGATGTCAATGCAGCGGCCAAAGAAGGCCTCGCCGAATGGGGCTACGGCATGGCCTCGGTGCGTTTCATTTGCGGCACGCAGAGCCAGCACAAGGAGCTGGAGGAGCGGATCTCGAAGTTTGTCGGGATGGAAGACACGATCCTCTACCCATCCTGCTTCGATGCCAATGGCGGGCTGTTTGAAACGCTGCTGACCGCCGAGGATGCGGTGATTTC
Organism: Pontixanthobacter sp.; assembly: GCA_965223995.1. Classification (GTDB taxonomy): domain Bacteria; phylum Pseudomonadota; class Alphaproteobacteria; order Sphingomonadales; family Sphingomonadaceae; genus Pontixanthobacter. The sequence continues at coordinate 21,642 of CBDCXY010000016.1, forward strand.
TGACGAGCTCAACCATGCCAGCATCATCGACGGCATTCGCCTCTCCAAGGCGCAGCGTTATCGCTACAAGAACAACGATATGGCCGATCTCGAGACGAAGCTGAAAGAGGCCGATGCGGCGGGTGCGCGTTTCAAGCTAATCACCACCGACGGCGTGTTCTCGATGGACGGCTTTATCGCGCAGCTCGACAAAATCTGCGACCTTGCGGAAAAATACGATGCGCTGGTCCATTTCGACGATTGCCATGCAACGGGCTTTGTCGGCGAGAAGGGTCGCGGCACGCATGAATATCGCGGCTGTATGGACCGGGTCGACATCACCACTGGCACGCTGGGCAAGGCGCTCGGCGGCGCGAGCGGCGGCTATACCAGCTCACGGCGCGAAGTGGTCGAATTGCTCCGCCAGCGCTCGCGGCCCTACCTGTTCTCCAACACCGTTGCACCGCCTGTCGTGAGCGGCGCGATTGCGGCGATTGACGCAATCGAGAAAAATCCGGGCCGGATCGCAGAACTAACCGAAAAGACCGCGCATTTCCGCACAAAAATGACCGATCTGGGTTTCGATCTCCTACCGGGCGAGCATGCGATTGTGCCGGTGATGCTGTATGATGCAAAGGTCGCAAAAGAGTTTGCCGACGAGATGCTGAAGGAAGGCGTCTATGTCGTCGCCTTTTCCTATCCCGTGGTGCCCAAGGGCAAGGCGCGCATCCGTACGCAGTTGTCGTCGGGCCTGACCTATGAGGAAATCGACCGCGCGGTGGCGGCGTTTGGAACGGTGAAGGAACGGCTCGGCGTCTAACCCATCGCGCCGACTGCCATATTGTCGATCAACCGTGTTCCGCCGATCCGCGCGGCGACCAGCAAACGGCCCTCGCATGTCCCCAATTCGTCGAGCCGGTCGAGGCTCGCCGCGTCGGCCAGTTCGGCATAATCAACCGAGCTGAACCCCGCGCCGAGCAGCGCATCCTCCAGCGCTGCCAGCGTCCGCCCGACGTGCTGCCCGTCCTCGATCCGCGCAATCGCCTCGCGCATCTCGCGTGGCAGGGTCGCGGCGGCGGCACGGTCCTTCTCGTTCAGGTACCTATTGCGGCTGCTCATCGCGAGACCGTCCGCCTCGCGCACCGTGGGCACACCGACAATGTCCCTGGCAAAGGGGCGCGTAAGATCGAGATCGCGCGCCATCCGGCGGATCACCGCGAGCTGTTGCCAGTCCTTCTCGCCGAAACAGGCGACATCGGGCAGCACCTGGTGGAACAGCTTGCACACGACTGTTGCCACACCGTCGAAATGTCCGGGCCGGTCCGCGCCGCAGAAGCCTGCACTGACACCGCTGACGGTGATATTGCTGGCGAAACCGTCGGGATACATCTCTTCGACCGAAGGCGCCCAAAGGAGCGCGACGCCTTCTTCTTCCAGCATCGCCGAATCTTCGGCCAGTTGGCGTGGATAGGCGTCGAGATCCTCGCCCTCGCCGAATTGCGTCGGGTTCACGAAGATCGAGGCAACGACATGATCGGCATGGTTCTTCGCCTCACGCACCAGCGTCAGATGCCCCTCATGCAACGCACCCATGGTCGGCACCAGCGCCACGGTCTTGCCGCCCTTTCGCAGCTCCGCGACTTTATTTCTCAACATTTCGAGGCTTTTGACGGTTTGCACGGGGGTTTTGGCTCCGGTAAACGATGTTCGCGCACCATCTAGCCGCGCGAGTGCTTGCAAAACAACCGAATAGGACATCGACCTTGGCCAATACGCACCCTCACCGCATCACTTTCGCGAATGAGAAAGGCGGCACGGGCAAGTCGACCACAGCGGTGCATGTCGCGGTGGCATTGGCCTACAAGGGCGCGAAGGTCGCCGCGATCGATCTCGACCCGCGCCAGCGCACGATGGACCGCTATTTCGAAAACCGCGCGGAGACTACGCGCAATCGCGGCATTTCACTGCCGACGGCGCAGTGCGAAGTGTTCTGCGGCACAAGCCTCGATGATTTCGATGAGCTCGCTGCGCGCAAGGGCGAGGGGATGGATTTCCTGATCGTCGACACGCCGGGCCGCGACGACGAATATGCGCGCCATGCGGCGACACAGGCCGATACGCTGGTCACACCGATGAATGACAGCTTCGTCGATTTCGACCTGATCGGGCAAGTCGATGCCGAGAGCTTCAGGGTCCGCCGCCTGTCTTTCTATGCCGAACTGATCTGGGAAACGCGCAAGAAGCGCGCGATCGAGCAGCGCAAGGAAATCGACTGGGTGGTTGTCCGCAACCGCACCGGCCATGTCGAAGCGCGCAATATGCAGCGGATCGAAAAGGCGCTGAACGAGCTGAGCAAACGCGCCGGTTTCCGCGTGGCCAAGGGGCTCAGCGAACGCGTGATCTATCGCGAGTTGTTCCCCTCGGGCCTGACGCTGCTCGACAAGGGGCATCTGGGTGAGCTTGGCACGAGCCATCTGGTCGCGCGGCAGGAAATGCGTTCCTTGCTCTCCAGTCTGCATCTGCCCGAAGTCGCCAGCCCCGAACCGACATTGGAGCTTGCCTGACCGATGCTCAAGATACTCATCGCAATCATCGGAATTTCGGTTCTGTGCCGCTGGGCGCTCGGCAAATGGCCGTGGGAATATCTGAAATCGCCGCCCACGCGCAGCCAGGCGATCTTCAAGGCGCGCAAGCTGCTGGCCGTGCCCGCCGATGCCAGCCGCGATGACATAAAACAGGCACATAAGCGGCTTATCGCGATGGTCCATCCCGACAAAGGCGGCAGCAACGCGCAGGTGCATGAGGCCGATGCGGCCCGCGACCTGTTGCTCGACGAATTACCGCATGAAGGCGCGAAACCCGAATGAACCACATTTTCGACCCAACCGTCCTGCGTGAATATGACATTCGCGGAATCATCGGCGAAACGCTCGGCCCGGACGATGCGCGCGCAATCGGGCGCAGCTTTGCGACGCTGGCGAAGCGCGCGGGCGGGTCAAAGGTGGCGGTCGGCTATGATGGCCGGGTCAGCTCACCCATGCTCGAAAGTGCATTGATCGAGGGACTCAATTCGAGCGGATGCGACGTGGTTCGCGTGGGTATGGGACCGACGCCGATGCTGTATTATGCAGCGGCCTCAGCCGAGGATGTGGATGGCGGCATTCAGATAACCGGCAGCCATAACCCCGCCAATTACAACGGCTTCAAGATGGTATTTCAGGGCCGTCCGTTTTTCGGAAAGGACATCCAGGCCATTGGCGAGATGTCCGCCGCCGGGGACTGGGATGATGGCACCGGAACCTCCGAGACCCGCAATATCCTGGAGGAATATGTCGAGCGGCTGCTCGCCCCGCTGGCGGCTATCGATGGCGGCGCTCTTGCTGATCTCAAGGTCGGCTGGGACGCGGGCAATGGTGCGGCTGGGCCGGCGCTCGAAATGCTCGCCGAGCGGCTGCCGGGCGAGCATCATTTGCTGTATACCGAAGTCGATGGCAATTTCCCCAATCATCATCCCGATCCAACCGTCGAGGCGAATCTGGAAGATCTGCGCACGCTCGTCGCGGAAAAGAAGCTCGATTTTGGTGTGGCATTCGACGGTGATGGCGACCGGATCGGCGCCATTGATGGTGAAGGCCGGGTAATCTGGGGCGACCAGCTGCTCATGGTCTATGCCGAGGATTTGCTTAAGCGCATGCCCGGCTCGACGATTATCGCCGACGTGAAAGCCAGCCGCGCTTTGTTCGATCATGTCGCGGCGCATGGCGGCAAGCCGGTAATGTGGAAGACCGGCCATTCGCTGATTAAGTCCAAAATGAAGGAAACTGGCAGCCCGCTGGCGGGTGAGATGAGCGGCCATGTGTTCTTTGCCGACGAATATTACGGCTTCGATGATGCGCTTTATGCGGGTGTCCGCCTGATCACCTCGGCAGCCAATCTAGGCAAATCGGTGACGCAGCTTCGCGGCGCCATGCCCAATATGATCAACACGCCCGAAATGCGTTTCCAGGTCGATGAGGCGCGCAAGTTCGCAGCCATCGACGAGGTGAAAGAGCGGCTGGCGAACAGTCCGGCACCAGAGATACAGGATGTCGATGGCACCGATGGTGTGCGCGTAACGACCGAGGATGGCTGGTGGCTGCTGCGCGCGTCGAACACGCAGGATGTGCTGGTCGCGCGCGCCGAGAGCGAGAGCGAAGAGGGACTCGAGCGGTTGATGGCGCAGATCGACGAGCAACTTGCTTTATCGGGTCTGGAGCGCGGGCCGCAGGCAGCGCATTGATTGTATACAGGATTTTCAAGGGACGCATGATGAAGGCATTTTTCACAGCAACACTTCCGGCACTCGCCCTGCTGGGAGCGACTCCGCTTGCCGCGCAGGACGAGGTCGACATGACCGAAATGAGCGCAGAAGAACGCGCAGCCATGGCCGAGGCGATGGGCGGCATATTCGGTGATGCGTTCAAGGCCGATCCGCTCACGCCCGAGCAAGAAGCGCGCCTGCCCGCCGCGACATCCGTGATCGAGAAGATATTCCCCGCCGGAACCTTCGGCAAGATGATGGATGAGAGCATGAAGCCGATGCTCGAAGGCATGATGGGCGGCGCGCTGGGTGACAGCGACACGCTGCAAACACTCGCGCGGCTTAGCGGACGCGACCAGTTCGACTTGATGGGAATGGATGACGGAGCGAAGGCGGAGGCCATTGCGTTGATCGATCCCTATGCCAAGCAGCGGCAGGAAGCGATGCTGGAGGCGACATTCTCGCTGACAACCAAGCTGATGAACCGGATCGAGCCGTCTTACCGGGCGGGTCTCGAGCGCGCTTATGCCAAGCGTTTCAGTGTTGAGGAACTGACCGAGATCGACCGGTTCTTCTCGACTCCGGTCGGCGGGAAATATGCCGGCGAATCGATGATCATCGCAATGGATCCGCAAGTGATGTCGGCAATGAACGAGATGATGCCGGCGATGATGGAATTGCTCCCCGAGATGATGGAGCAGTTTACCGCGCTGGCTGCGGTGATCCCCGGTCCGCGTCAGTTTGGCGAACTGTCCGGCACCGAGCAGTCGCGGTTGGCAGAATTGCTAGAGGTGCCTTTAGGCGAGTTGAAAACGAACTCGAAGGAGATGGAAGCGGTAGAGGAGGCCGAAGAGATCGTCATGGCCGCGCCCGAAGACGATAGCTGAATTATCGTGTCCTACTCCGCGCGATTGTGCTTTGATCGCGCAAATGGCGAGTGACTATCATCCTGAATTGCTGAAGCGAAGCGCGCTTGGTGAGCAGAGTGCGCCATCCGAAGTTTTTCCTTCAGGACTGTGGTCCATGTGGTCCATCTGTTCAGAAACGAACCGCGAAGGATGAACGCCGACGCGATCCCTCAGGAGATCGAGGACTGGTTCGCGAGTCGCGACTGGCGCATTCGCAGCCATCAGCGCGATATGTTCGAGGCATCCCAAGCGGGCAAACACGCGCTGCTGGTGGCCGATACGGGTGCGGGCAAGACGCTGGCGGGCTTCATCCCCACGCTTGCTGACTTCTGCCCCTCGCGCTTCGGCGATGAGGGGGCGCCCGAGGGCCTGCACACGCTCTATGTCTCGCCATTGAAGGCATTAGCGCATGATGTGCAGCGCAACCTCGTCACGCCGGTCGAGGAAATGGGGCTGCCGCTCAAGGTCGAAACGCGCAGTGGGGATACCCCGTCGGATCGCAAGAAGCGCCAGCGCAGCAAACCTCCGCATGTGCTGCTCACCACGCCCGAATCGCTCTCGCTGTTGCTGTCCTATCCGGACAGTTTCGAGCTGTTCCGCGGATTGAAGCGGATCGTTGTGGACGAGGTTCACGCCTTCGCCACGGGCAAACGCGGTGACCTGCTGGCACTGGCCCTATCGCGGCTGCAGGCGATTGCGCCTGATATGCAGCGTGTCGCTCTCTCGGCCACCGTGGCCGAACCCGATGCGTTTCAGGAGTGGCTCGCGCCTTGGGGGGACATCGATAATGTCGAGCTGGTGATCGGTGAAGAGGGCGCGGCGCCTGATGTCGAGATCCTGTTGCCCGATGAAGAGCGCGTACCGTGGGGCGGACACGCAGCGACCTGGGCGATCCCGCAGCTTTACGAGCTGATCAAGGCTAACAAGACCACGCTGATCTTCACCAACACACGCTTCCTCGCCGAGTTTGCCTTCCAGAACATCTGGGAGATCAACGAGGAACAGCTGCCGATTGGCATTCACCACGGCTCGTTATCGCGCGAGGCGCGGCGCAAGGTGGAAGGGGCGATGTCGCGCGGAGAGCTGCGTGCGCTGGTGGCGACAGCGAGCCTCGATCTGGGCGTCGACTGGGGCGATGTGGACTGCGTGGTGCAGATGGGCGCGCCCAAGGGCTCTTCGCGGTTACTGCAGCGGATCGGGCGCGCCAATCACCGGCTAGACCTGTCGAGCAAGGCGGTGCTCGTGCCCGGCAACCGGTTCGAGTTCCTCGAGGCGGCCGCCGCGCGCGATGCGGTCGATGAAGGGCAACGCGACGGTGAGGATTTCAGAAATGGCGGGCTCGATGTGCTCGCGCAGCATGTGATGGCCTGCGCCTGTGCAGGGCCGTTCCATGAGGATCATCTGCTCGCCGAAGTGCGCTCCTCGCTCTCCTATGCCTGGGTTGATCGCGAGGCGTTCGAGCGGGTGCTGCGTTTCGTCGAGACAGGCGGCTACGCGCTCAAGGCCTATGACAAGTTCAAGCGTATCGTGCGCGAGAAGGGCGGCACCTGGCGCCTGGCGCATCCCGAACATGCGGCGCGCCACCGGCTCAATGCGGGGATCATCCTCGATGGCGAGATGCTGACAGTTCGTTTCAGGAATGGCCGGTCTCTGGGCCGGGTGGAGGAGCGTTTTGCCGCCTCGCTCTCTTCCGGTGACACCTTCGCCTTTGCCGGAACCAGCCTGGAGGTCGAACAGGTCAAGGATATGGATGTGATCGTCCGCGCCTCGAAGAAATCGGCCATGATCCCGTCCTATGGCGGTGCACGGATGCCGCTCACTACGCATCTGGCGGACCGGGTGCGCGCGATGCTCGATGACCGTGCGGGCTGGGCGCGCTTTCCGGATGATGTGCGCGAATGGCTCGAGATGCAGGACCATCGCTCGCAGATGCCCGCACCGGGACAGCTGCTGGTCGAGAGCTTTCCGCATTCGAAGCGGTACTATTCGGTCTATTACACCTTCGAGGGCTGGAATGCGAACCAGTCGCTCGGCATGCTGATCACGCGGCGGATGGAGGATCGTGGGCTGCAACCGGGCGGATTCGTGGCGAACGACTACTCGCTCGGCGTGTGGGGGTTGAGGCCGGTTGAAGACCCCGCGCCGCTGCTATCCCCCGACATACTGACCGAGGAATTCGTCGACTGGGTGCAGGATTCGCATCTGCTCCGCCGCGCTTTTCGCGAGGTGGCGGTGATTTCGGGGCTGGTGGAACGCCAGCAGCCGGGCAAGCGTAAGACGGGCAAGCAGGTCACCTTCTCGACCGATCTGATCTACGACGTGCTGCGCAAGCACGAGCCCGATCACGTATTGTTGGAGGCTGCATGGGCCGATGCGCGGGCGCGGATGACCGATGTCGGCAGGCTGGGCGATTTGCTCGACCGTGCAGCAGGCGAGCTCGTTCATGTCGAGCTCGATCATGTCAGCCCGCTGGCGGTGCCGGTGATGGTGATGATCGGCCGCGAAAGTGCCCCGCAGGGCGCAATAGACGACGAACTTCTTCTTGAGGCCGAAAGCCTGGCCGGATTGGCAATGAGTGTGGGGTCGTTTGATGCCGATTGAGTTGGCCCTAGCGGTCAGCGCTTGGCGAAATGGGCAATCTGGCCAGCACAGCCAGCGCTCGGGATTGAGGGCGGTTTGAAGGTCCGGGCATTCTGGTCGACAAAGATAGATGTGAAGATGGGGAATGAAGACCCGCCACTATCACCTTCTTTGTAAAGGATGCGATATTGCGACAACGCACCCAAGCAGAACTCCGCCACACCCGCATTGCGTAGAACGTTCATGACCGTGAGGGATAAGTCGTAGCTCGCGTTCGGATGGGGCTCGAAGGTGATGACAGGCTCGATGTCGGCGGTTTGAGTTTGCTCGACTCGTGCGGCTAGTTCGCGCAGATCTACCCATTGGCCGTCCCATGACATGCTCCCGGCCGGAGTAATCGCAACACGATGGAGCGGTCGCTCGAAAGTTGTTGAAAGAGGCGGCAAGGAGTGCGCAACGGGCAGATCAATCACCACTGCATGTGTTTGCGGCTTCATGTCCAGCAACAGCAGCATATTCACGAGCGCCACGATAACGATCATCGGCACGATGGAAAATTTCGCTATTGGCTCGCCATGGTCGAACCCGCGCAGTGATGGTCGGCGAGGCGTAGGGGCGGGCATTCAGTTCAATTCGGCATATTTGTAGTTGCCGACAAAGCCGAAATTCGTGACCCCGCTTGCCTTGATTGTATTGAGCGCCCTGGCGGAGATTTCGTACCCCGCATTGGCCGACGGTTCGAACTGCAATTCGGGCTCAACCGGCAGCAGCTGCGTTTGCGACAGCAGCGTGACCATTTGCCCTTGCGAAATCGGCTGTCCGTTCCAGAACAGGCGATCATTGGCGTCGATCACGATCTTGTTTTTGACCAGATCGGGTGGCGGAAGAGGCCTGTCGGTCGGCTGCGGCCCGGGCAGGTCAACAGAAACTTCGTGCGTGGCCACCGGGATCGTGATGATGAACATCACCAGCAGGACCAGCATGACATCGATCAGAGGTGTCGTGTTGAGCTCTCCCATCGGGCTTGAATGGTGGTCGGTACTTGCATGTCCCATCTTGCTCTCCCTGCAATGTTATACAATAACATAACAAATATGCGGGCGGCGTGCAAGGCGGCGGTTACTTTGGGTGTTCCGCCGCAAACCGGCTGTGGGCTCAAATCGGCGTCATCGGAGCGCGGTCGGTTTGCGCTGGCAACAAAAAAAGGGGCAGATCGCTCCGCCCCTTTTTCACCGCCTGCTTGATCGACAGCCTATTCGGCAGGTGCCGAGCCGAATACGCGGTACTTCTCGTTGCCGACGAAGCCGAACTTGTTAACGCCGGTCGACTTGATCAGATTCAGCACACTGGCCGAAAGCTGATAGCTGGCAGACGCCTCGGGCTCGAATTGAAGTTCGGGCTCTGGTTCAATCAGCTTGGTTGCGTTGAGATTGCGCATCAGCTCACCCTGGTCGATCGCGGTTCCGTTCCAGAGAATCTCGTTCTGCTGCGTGAGAACGATCTTGTTCTTGATCGGGTCGATCATGTCCTCGGGTGGCGGATCGGGGTTAGGTGCCGGAAGGTCGATATCAACCGAGTGCGTTGCCACCGGGATGGTGATGATGAACATGATGAGGAGAACGAGCATGACGTCGATAAGCGGCGTCGTGTTCATTTCCATCATCGGCTCGCCATCGTCGCTGCCGCCTGACATTGCCATAGTGGGTTACTCCTGAGTTTGTTTCATTCCGCCCCGGAACCAAACGGCATCAGCCGTTCGGATCGACCGGGTTGGAGATAAATCCGACGGTGGGGTAACCCGCCGCCTGAACGTTGTAGATCGTGCCGGCAACACAGCGCCACGGCGCGTTGACATCACCACGAATGTGGACCTGCGGAATAAGCTCCGGATTGTCCATCATTGCCTCCGGCCCACCAGCGCGCTGAACAATCGCGTCGAGACGTTCGAACGCCTGATCGTACAGCTCGGTCGAATCGACCGGTGTGGTGTTGTTGAAGTAGACGCGGCATTCACCCTCGCGCGACGCGCCCTCATAGCCGGGATCACCAGCGTTGAGACCAGCCGCGTCGGTTGTGCTGACGGTGAGAAGCAGGTTCTCGACCTTATCCTTCGACTCGATCGATTCCATAATCGGAATTTGAAGTTTGTCGATCGTCTGGATTGCAACCGGAACCGCGATCAAGAAGATGATCAGAAGAACCAGCATCACGTCCACCAGGGGCGTGGTGTTGATGTCCGACATCGGCTTCTCTTCGCCGTCTCCGCCCATCGAAATAGCCATAGCTATGTCCTATCCTGAAAAAGTTGTTGTGGGTCGGAAAGGGGCGGGTGCGTCATGCTGGCCCGCCCCGAACCCATTCAGGCTTTGGGCTTCGCACCACCGGCGGTGGCTGCCGCAGGCTTGGCTGCGGTTTTCTGCGCCGGAGCCTTCGCTGCCATGGTTGCCGGTTTAACGGTGCCCTTGGAGTTGAGGTTCGCGAGCAGGTCGGTCGAGAAGCCGCTAAGCATACCGGCGAGGCGCTTGTTGCGGCTCGACAGCCAGTTATAGGCAAGCACGGCCGGAACAGCCACGAGCAGACCGATAGCGGTCATAATCAGTGCCTCACCAACCGGGCCGGCGACCTTGTCGATCGATGCCGAACCGGCGAGACCGATATTGATCAGTGCGCGGTAGATACCGATAACCGTTCCGAGCAGACCAACGAACGGCGCGGTTGCACCGACCGATGCGAGGAAGGGCAGACCGCCGGCAAGCTTGGCGTTGATCGCTGCCTCGGAGCGCGCCAGCGAACCGTGCATCCAGTCATGCGCTTCGAGCTGGTCGGTCATTTTGCCGTGCTCGTCTTCAGCCTTGAGGGCATCGTCGACGAGCTGGCGCCATGCACTGTTCTTCTCCAGCTTGTTCGCACCTTCCTTGAGCGAACCTGCACGCCAGAACGCACCACGCACGTCCTTATACTGGCGGAAGATCTTGTTCTGCTCGAGCAGTTTGGTGATCAGGATGTAGAACGAACCGACCGACATGATGACCAGCACGCCGAAGATCGACCAGGCGATCACGCCACCCTGATTCATGGCTTCCCAGAAGCCGAACTTGTTTTCCGGTGCAACTTCAGCTGCTGCGGTAAGTAGTTGAGTAATCATTGCGAGTTTCCTCTCAGAAAGAAGCTGTATTAAATCAATTCACGACGGCTGCCCGTGATACGGACAGCCGAAATTCCTATTGCGGTATCTCCCAGCGAACAGCGCTGGACCAGGTGCCTGCAACCTCGTTGCCGTCGCCATTGGTAGCGGGGCGGAAGCGTCCGCGACGGGTAATCAGCTTACACGTCGTTTCGTCGAGGTCGGAATGTCCGCTCGAACCCGTCACCTGACAATTCGTCACGCGGCCATTCGCGCCAACGCTGACGCGGAAGCGGGTAATGCCTTCGCGTTCTTGCTGGAGCGCGCGGCGCGGATAGTCACGCGGGCTTGCCCAACGGCCCGGATTGCCGCGCGGTGTCGGATCCTTGGGCTGGAAAGCGGGCGGCGGCGGAGGAGGTGGTGGTGCCGGCGGCGCAGGGCGCGCAGGCTGTGTAAACACCGGTTCGGGCCGGGGCGGCGGATCGTTCCGCGTTTCGATCTGGGCTGGCGGTGCCAGATTGATCGGAGCCGGCGGCACAACTGGCGGCGGCGGCACAACGGTGTCCGGGATTTCCTCAGGGGGAGGTGGTTCCTCCTCCGGTTCTTCGGGCTCCTCAATATCGACTGTCGTCACGCGCTCAACAACCTTCTTGATGCCTTCATAGGCCAGTCCGGTCACGAGCACATATCCGACACCGATATGGATCAACGCCACGATGATTAGGGCGATAATCCTGTTACCGCTCATCTCTTGGTCAGCGTAAGCCATTCAGTCGCATCACTCCATTGTATTACGCCAGGCCATTGGCCCGACTGCTCATCCACAAGGCAGCTAACGAGTCTGCCAGAGTGTAATCCTGCTTGTCCAGTCCTGCTATCGCCAGGCCAATGGTCCGACCCATTGCAAACCCGCCCAAAAGCCGGCTGACCGGGGCTGTTTTGTTATAGTTACCCCAAAATACTCTCGACCCTTAGCTATGATGCAAAGCCCAAGCAATCGCTTTATGGGTTAACACCAGATTCACAGGCCATACTATCTAACGGTTGGCATGGAGAATCGTTCAAAGATTCTGAAACTGGAAGCGAAGCATTTGAAAACAAAGCACTCCATTCGGTATATTTCGCTGTTTTTTGCATCGCTGATTGTGCAAGCAGCCCTGGAAACCGGCGCATCAGCGCAGGGAGAATCGCAGTTAGGCGGCGTCACTTACGCCGATCTGGCCGGGCTGGCCGACCCGGCCGAGATTGTCCTGCGCGCAGAGATTCGCAAACAGGCCGAAGTCGAGCCTGAACGTTCTCCCGGCCTTAGCCCGGGACATATCCGCCTCTACATAGAGGCCCGCACCGAAGCGCTGATCTCGGGTTCGGTCCCGGTCGGCGAATCGCTGCGCTATCTGGTCGATGTGCCGCTCGATCAACGCGGCAAGGTTCCCAAGCTGAAGAAGGAAAGCGTGCTGCTGTTTGCGCGGACCGTGCCTGGGCGGCCCGGCGATATCCAACTGGTCGCTCCGTCAGCACAATTGCTCTGGTCACCTGATCTTGAAGCACGGCTGCGTCCGATACTGACCGAACTTGCGGCGCCCGATTCGCCGCCACAGATTGCGGGCGTGCGCGATGCATTGTCGATCGAAGGCAATCTTGTTGGCGAATCGGAAACGCAGATTTTTCTTTCGACCGAAACCGGCCAGCCGGTCTCGATCAGCGTGATTCGTCGCCCGGGGCAAGCTCCTGTCTGGGGTGTTTCCTGGTCCGACATTATCGACCAGGCCGCCCTCCCTCCCGAACCAGACACGCTCGACTGGTATCGCCTCGCATGCTTTCTTCCGGACATGCTGCCCGAAAGCGCGCTTATTGCCGGCGCCCCTGCGTCGAAAGCGCGGACGCGGACCGACTATCGATTCGTCCGTGCGCAATTGGGTGCTTGCCCGCGGATGCTGAGCTGACGCCTGCACAAACCCAACTTGCGCTGCGCTAAGAATAAGTGGTTCCTTCGCGCGGCGTGCTGCGCTTAAAGGGCGCTTATGTCAGAACCATCGGGCCATCCGTTCCGCCATCGCTTTCGTGTTCGCTATGCGGAACTCGACCCGCAGGGCGTTGTCTTCAACGCGCGCTATCTTGAATATGCCGATCTGATCGTGAGCGAATATTGGCGGGCGAAGGAGCTGCGCATGTTCGGCGAGGATGCGCTTGAATTTCACGTCGCCAGGGCGGAAGTGAGCTTTCGCAAGCCGATCCGGGCGGAAGAGATGCTGGAGGGTCGCGCATGGACAACGCGTTTCGGTAATTCGAGTATGACCACGCGGATCGAATTGCATGGCTGCGACAATGACGACGACCTGCGGGCAGAGATCGAACTGGTCAACGTGCACGTCTCGCTCGATACCGGAGGGGCGTTGCCGATACCGCAATCGGTACGCGATGCGTTGTCATGCTAATCAAGCAAAAGGGTCACGATTTTGGCTGAACCGTTGAGAATTGCGCTGGCCGGGCTCGGCACTGTCGGAGCGGGCGTCATCCGTCTGCTCGAACAAAACGCCGCGTTGGTTGCCGCCCGCGCCGGCCGGGAACTGCAGATCGTTTCGGTCAGCGCGCGCGACCGTGGCCGCGACCGCGGGGTCGACCTTTCGCGCTTCCGTTGGGTCGACGATATGACCGCGATGGCCGGATACGATGACGTCGATGTGGTGGTTGAGCTGGTCGGCGGATCTGACGGCCCCGCGCTTGCGCTTGCGCGCAATGCGGTCGCGCGCGGCAAGTCGCTGGTCACGGCGAACAAGGCCATGATCGCGCATCACGGAATGGAGCTTGCAGACGCGGCTGAGAAAGCGGGGACGGCTCTTAAGTTCGAGGCGGCGGTCGCGGGAGGAATCCCGGTCGTCAAGGGGCTCCGCGAAGGTGCGGCGGCGAATGATGTCGAGCGGATCTACGGAATCCTCAACGGCACCGCCAACTACATCCTTTCGACAATGGAGGCGAACGGAGCGGATTTTCAGGCCACTCTCGCCGATGCGCAAAAGCTGGGCTATGCCGAGGCCGATCCGACCTTCGATATCGAGGGTGTCGATGCGGCGCATAAGCTGTCGATCCTTGCCTCGATTGCATTTGGGGCAAAGACCGATTTCGAGGCTGTAGCGTGCGAGGGCATCTCGCGCGTACGTGCCGCCGACATCGCGCAGGCCGACGCGCTGGGCTATGTCATTCGGCTGATTGCGATGGCCGATGTCGAAAGCAGCGACTCGGGATCGAAGGCGCTTCTGCAGGAAGTGAAGCCGTGCCTGATCCCCAAGGGTCATCCGCTTGCGAATGTAACGGGCGCGACCAACGCGGTTGTCGCCGAAGGAAACTTCTCCGGTCGTCTGCTGTTTCACGGCGCAGGGGCCGGGGATGGGCCCACAGCCAGCGCGGTCGTTGCCGACCTGATCGATATTGCGCGCGGCGAAGTAGGAGCACCATTCTCGGTCGCCACCGATGATCTGGTCGGCCTGCCCGCTGCCGAGGCCGGGCACCGGGTTGGGCAAACCTATCTGCGTTTTGCGGTGACCGATCGCCCGGGTGTGCTTGCCGAGATCACAGCGGCGATGCGCGATGCCGAAGTTTCCATCGAAAGCCTGATACAGCAGGGCCGCGCCAATCATGGCGGCGAGGTGCTCGTCGCCATGGTGACTCATGACGGGCCCGAAAGCGGTGTGGCCAAGGCGGTCGAATTGCTGCGCGGCTCGGACAGCCTGACGGCACAACCGCTGGTGATGAAGATACTCGAAAACTAGTTCCCGGGCGGAGGTGCCGGGGCAGGTTCCGGCTCATTGTTCTCTTCCAGAACCGGGGCTGGCGCGCGGTCGCCGCGCGGGACCAATCCCTGGCCGACACGGTCCGCATCGGAGCCTTCGGGCGTCTCGGGTAGCTGCGAAAAGTCGATGATATAGGCCGGTTCCCCCGGGCAAGGTGGGATCAGGCACAGGCCGCTGACGGTCGGTTTGCCCTTGAAGATGCCGGGACCACTGACATCGGGTGCGCGCGGCAGGCCGTCATCGATTGCATCTTCCGAGGTTGGATCGAGTTCGCTGCTCGATTTGACGCGAAACTGGTCCTGATCCTGTTCCTCCTCCGCGCAGACGACAATCTCGTCGCCTTGCTGCGGCTGGCATCTGGGCTTTGGCGGCGGCGGGCCATAGGTTGTTTCGGCCTTGGCGATCACCTCGTCAGCCGTCAGCGTGGGTACTTCCTGCGCCAGAGCGGTCGAGGCTGGCGCACCCGATAGCAAGGACAGAAATACGAATGGAGCCGCGAAACCCTTTCGCCTTCTCGACATTCTCATGCTCCCTGTCTAAGCGCGCTTCATATCGCAGCGCGGCTTTGCCAATGTGACAGCGAGCCGCTCGATTTGCTTGTTTGCCAACGACGCTAAAGGGACTGAATTCACCATGAACAACCGCAAGACGACCGCCAGCCAAGTGCTCGACCGGGTTCTGGTGCTGGAAATGGTGCGCGTGACCGAGGCTGCGGCAGTTGCCGCATCCGAACTGATCGGTCGCGGTGACGAGAAAGCTGCCGACGCCGCCGCTGTCGAAGCGATGCGCAAAGCATTCGACGAACTCTATATGGATGGTACGGTGGTGATCGGCGAGGGTGAGCGCGACGAGGCACCGATGCTCTATATCGGCGAGAAGGTTGGCGGTGCGCCTGGTAAAGGCCCCAAGATCGATATCGCACTCGACCCGCTCGAAGGCACCACGATCACCGCCAAGGCCGGCCCAAATGCACTGGCCGTTCTGGCGGCAGCCGAGGAAGGTTGCCTGCTCAACGCGCCCGACACCTATATGGACAAGCTGGCGGTTGGCCCCGGCTATCCCGAAGGCATCATCGATCTTGCCAAATCGCCGAGCGACAATGTGAAAGCGGTGGCAGAGGCCAAGGGAGTGAAGCCCTCCGACATTATCGTCTGCGTGCTCGACCGTCCGCGTCACGAGGCGCTGATCGCGGAACTGCGCGCGCTCGGCTGCGGCGTCGTGCTGATCGGTGATGGCGACGTCGCCGGTGTGATCGCGGTGACCGACGAGGACACGACGATTGATATGTATATGGGCCAGGGCGGCGCGCCCGAGGGCGTGCTCGCTGCGGCCGCGCTTCGCTGCGTCGGCGGCCAGTTCAACGGACGCCTCGTGTTCCGCAACGACGACGAGAAAGCGCGCGCCCGCAAATGGGGTATCGAGGACAAGGACTTCGACCGGATTTACAAGCTCGATGAGCTTGCCAGCGGCGATTGCATCTTTGCCGCAACCGGCGTCACCAGCGGCTCGCTGCTCGACGGGGTGAAGCGCCGCCGTGATGGCGTGATGACCACTGACAGCGTGGTGATGCGCGCCAGCTCGGGCACGGTCCGCTGGGTCAAGGGCGAGCACCGGACCGGCTAAAATATCGGTCTGTCGCTCCCCCTTGGGGAAATGGCGACAACCGCCCTGTTTCCGACCGGCAGCCTCGGCTAGATGATCGGCCAAGCGATTCGCTGCGCAATCGATCACGTTTTCGGGGACACATTTCATGAAAATCATGGCCGCCAATTCCAACCTGCCATTGGCCCGGGCGATTGCTGCCTATCTCGAAATTCCGCTGACCGATGCAAGCGTGCGCCGCTTTGCCGATGAAGAGATTTTCATCGAGATCCATGAGAACGTTCGCGGAGAGGACGTGTTCGTTCTCCAGTCGACCAGCTTCCCGGCGAATGACAATCTGATGGAATTGCTGATCAGTATCGACGCACTGCGGCGCGCATCGGCGCGGCGGATTACGGCGGTGGTCCCCTATTTCGGCTATGCGCGGCAAGACCGGAAGCCGGGCCCGCGCACGCCGATCTCGGCCAAACTGGTTGCCAATCTGATCACCGAAGCGGGCGCCGATCGCGTGCTGTCGGTCGATCTGCACGCGGGCCAGATCCAGGGCTTCTTCGATATCCCGACGGACAATCTCTACGCCGCACCGGTAATGGCGGCCGATATCCAGGCGCGTTATGGCGACCAGGAGTTGATGGTCGTCTCGCCCGATGTCGGCGGTGTTGTTCGTGCACGGGCGCTTGCGAAACGCCTCGAGAACGCCCCTCTGGCTATCGTCGACAAACGCCGCGAGCGCGCGGGCGAGTCCGAAGTTATGAATATCATCGGTGACGTGAAGGGTCGCCACTGCATCCTGATCGACGATATCGTCGATTCGGGCGGCACCTTGTGCAACGCGGCGCAGGCGCTGCTCGACCAGGGCGCAAAGAGCGTGGCTGCCTACATCACCCACGGCGTGCTGTCGGGCGGCGCGGTCGCGCGGGTCAACGATTCGGCACTCACAGAGCTGGTCATTACCGACACGATCATGCCGACCGACGCAGCGAAGGATTCGGACCGCATCCGTGTGCTGACCATCGCCCCGCTGATCGGCGAAGCGGTCCGTCGGATCGCAGATGAAAGCTCGGTCTCGAGCCTGTTCGACTAGACTTTGTCGGGTGCGGGATGCGGCGGCACAAACGGTTCGCGCATCCATGGCCTGACGGCATCGGGCGCGAGGCGGTTGAGCATCTCCAGCCGCCGTGCCTGTCGGACCTCGAGGCTCAGCGTCAATAGTCCCTGTCGGTCGCTCGTAAACTGGCGCGGCGTCATGCCGAACAGGGCGATGAATTCACGGATCTGGTGCGACTGGTCGAAATAGCGCAGATAGATGTCTTCCTCTTCGGCCTCGTCCGCAACGCCGCACAGGCGCGCTGCAAGGTCGAGCGTTCTTGCCCGCCGCATGACCTGTTTTGGTGACAGTCCGAAATCGCGCTTGACGATCCGCTGTAATGTTCGTGTGGTTATCTCGTGCGCGTCGGCGAAGTCGGTGATCGACTGGTTGGGATCAGCGAAAGCCGCCAGTTCGAAATCTTGCGAAATCAGCTCGGGCGGATTGCAGCCACCGCGCGAAATGGTGTCGCGCAGCCAATCTTCGATTGTCAGCAACCACTCTTCAGGCGTCATGTCCGGTTCGAACAATCCGGTCAGCGAGCGGCCCTCAACCCCGACATGCGACATGGGCTTGATCCTGTCGATAAGGCTTCCATCCTCGACGCCCCACAACGCCCGGATTGCCCCTGGCCTAAGCTTGAAGCCCGACACCATAATCCCGCCGACCAGCGTCAGCTTCATAGCCTGCGAATGCTGTCCGCACACGAAGGATTCGTTGCTGAGATAGACCGGGCCATCGGCAGTCTCTGCGGACCAGTTCGCGCCGATGGCGGTGCGGACATAGCCCGCATCGTTGCACAACAACCCTTCGCGCTCGATGTTATCCTGGGTCGGCGCCATCGCCACCATCATCCGCGCAATCCAGGGCTCCAGATCGGGCGCGGGTGCACGGTTAAGTGATAGCGGGACGCCATCTTTGGTCGCACCGGTTCTCGGTTGCAATTCCGGCGTATTATTCTTCACTGACTCTTCTTTTTCCAAGTGAAAAAGCCCCGGCACTTTCAATGCACGCGTGAACTATTTGCTGTTATCTAGCGCGCATCACATTTCACCAGCAATATGAGTGCCATAGGATTTTGCAAGTCCGGCATGTCCGATCTACGATCTTGACCCCTACCCGACATCCCGCAATGAGCGGCGCATGGCTACACGATCCGATCTCGCTCTTGCCAATCGCCTTGCCGACGCAGCGGGTGCGGCCATCCGTCCGCTGTTCCGCGGTGACTGGGATCAGGAGCAGAAGGCCGACCGGACATTCGTAACCGAGGCCGACCGGGCGGCCGAGGCTGCCATGCGCGGCATCATCGAGACGGAGCGGGCCGATGACGGTATCGTCGGCGAAGAATATGGCACTCGCAATGAAGGCGCAGGGCGGCAATGGGTGCTCGATCCGATTGATGGAACCACCAGCTTTATTGCTGGGCGTCCAATCTTCGGCACACTAGTCGCGCTGCTGCAGGATGGCTGGCCGGTGCTCGGCGTGATCGACCAGCCGATTGCGAAAGAGCGCTGGGTCGGGCGGATTGGTGACGGCACGACATTCAACGGCAAGCCGGTGCGCGTGTCACCGTGCAGGTCGCTGGAGGACGCGGTGCTTGCGACCACCACGCCGCACCAGTTTTCCGGCGAGGATGTCGATGCGTTTATGGGGGTCGCCAAGAGCGTGGCCGAACGCAAGATCATCTATGGCGGCGATTGTTACAATTACGGCCTGGTCGCGTCAGGCCATGTCGATGTGGTAATCGAAGCCGGTTTGCAGCTCTATGATTATGCGGCGCTTGTCCCGGTCGTGGAGGGCGCCGGAGGCACAATGTCCGACTGGCAAGGCAACCCGCTCGATGCGGGCAGCGCCAAAAGCCAGGGGGCGCGCGTTATCGCGCTTGGCGATCCAGCACGGCTCGACGATGTGCTCGAGGCGATGGGGTGATTCGACTTCTCCAAAACAATCGTTTTCCTACACGGACCGGATTTGTTAGCTTGCAGTCCGCTCTTTCCAATCGCCGTTTTGCTGTTCGCCGTCACTTGTCCGAAGCCGTCCGAAAAGAGATTTGCAAAGTGTCACCCGTCCGGAAATGTCAGGGCGTTGATAAGATACCATAATATTGAGGTGTCTTAGATGACAGGTGTAACCCTTTATCCGTTGGAGCATAGCAGAGGCCAATCGGCGAATCCGCTTGCATTTGCGGCGTTATCGACTAAATGCGCGCTCTTCACCGACACGTGATTCATCTGCCGGTCTGGCCGATAGGGCTGCCAGGGCTGGTCGAACGTGTCTCTGACTCGATATCCGGTTAGGAGATAAAAATGCCCAAGCTGAAGACCAAGAGCGGTGTGAAGAAACGCTTCAAGATCACCGCCAAGGGCAAGGTAAAGCACGGCGTCGCTGGCAAGCGTCACCGCCTTACCCACCACAATGCCAAATATATCCGCACCAACCGTGGCACGTCGGTCCTTTCGGACGACAACGTCAAAACGGTCAAGAAATGGGCTCCCTACGGGCTTGATTAATCGAAGAGCGGCACCAGCCCGCTCCCCCTCCCAGCCACCCGATTATCATATCGGGTTGAGCATCGGGTGGCTGGGAGGGGGAGACGGGCCGGCACCGATTCTTAGAAAAGGATATACGCAATGCCACGCATTAAACGCGGCGTCACCACGCGCCAGAAGCACAAGCGGTTACTCGATCAGGCCAAGGGCTATCGCGGTCGTCGCAAGAACACCATCCGCATCGCGCGTCAGGCGGTCGAGAAAGCCGGCCAGTACGCATATCGTGATCGCAAGGTTAAGAAGCGCAATTTCCGCGCTCTGTGGATCCAGCGGATCAACGCTGCGGTTCGCGCAGAGGGCCTGACCTATTCGCAGTTCATGCACGGCGCGAAACTCGCCGGTATCGAACTCGACCGCAAGGTTATGGCCGATCTGGCGATGAATGAAAGCGCCGCTTTCAAGTCGATCATCGACCAGGCCAAAAAGGCTCTTCCGGCCTAAACGGATTTGTCCGATTGCGGCCGTCTGGCTGTATCGAGACAGAAAAAGGGCGCGAGTGGTCAGGCCACTCGCGCCATTCCTGTTTCCGCCGGTGGGTCGCAATCCCGGCGGAACAAGTCAGCCCATATCTTCGACCGAGACCCAACCCTTGGTCCCGTAATTGTCGGTAACTTCGATGAAGAGGCCATTGCGCTCGCCCGTCGGGGTAAGTTCGGTGCCGGCGCGCAACGAACGCACTTCCGCGGCATCCGCGGCCGGACCCGTACGCATCGCCGTATCGGCAGCGACAACAGCCTTTGGCACAGCAGCCGCAGATGCCGCTGCTCCGGCGGCTGGTGCCGAATTGAGCGCTGCTTTTTGAGCCACCAGCTCGTTGAATGCGAGCACGAATGCTTCGGTCAGCATCTTGCCGTTCTTGGAGCTCTCGTAGCCCGAAGCGGAGGCCACGCCTGTCGCCCAGGTGTGCCCCCTACGGCTGAAGCTCAGCGAACTGCGCTTGACCGAGCCGCTGCCGGTGGCGAGTGTCATACCGTTGGCCGGGCTCACGACGGTCAGGCCTGCTGCAACGGTGCGCTTCTTTCCCCCAAATGCACTGAACGCGCCGAGCAATGCACCGCCCATCGGGACTTTGCTGATCACGCTGCCTGCCGCACCGCTCCGCAGCAGCGCTTCGCTTGCTCCGGCCTTCGCCATTTCGACCCCCTGATCGACTTCTTCCTTGTTGCCGGCGATGGCGGTGACGAGGAAACGGGCCGCAGAACCATCCACTGCATTGTGCGGCGTGAAGCAGCCCGACTCGACCGCAAGCGCATTGATCAGCGCGCGCGGCGAGCCGAGTTTCCAGTCGTTCCAGCCAGCCTGGTTGCCTTCGACCAACGCTATGGTGCCGATGCTCTCGTCGCATTTTACGAGCTCGGGTGCCTCGCGTTTTGCGTGCACCGGCGCGGCGAGAATGGCGGCTGCGGCAGCGGCACTCACCGCCATGGATGTGAATTTCATGATCTGCTCCCCCTTGATATTCGGAGAACCCAAGCTAGCGTCGCAAATTGTAAAGGCTTTGTAAGAAAACGACTGCGAAGGGGGCAGTGGGTTGGGCACCACTTCGGGCGTCGAGACGCCAAGCGTTCAGTTGCAATTCTTCATGCCGTCACCGGCGCTCGCTCCCTATGTGACCACATTCTATCATATGGGAATCGAGCCGGCGGGAGGTCAGCCACTGGTTGATTACCTCCATCCTGAATGGGCCAACATCCGCATCGGATTCGATGGCGATTTGCATGCCGGGATCGGTGAAACATCACTCGAACCTGTTCCTCAATTCGTCGTCACTGGCCCGACGAGCCTGACGACCAAGTTTTCGTTCAGCAGAGGCAGCTATTGGGGGATTGGACTGTTGCCGCTCGGCTGGCTCGAATTTGTGTCAGCGCCTGCGCATCACCACGCCGACCGTTTCAGCGATGGAGCCGGTGATGAGGCGTTCGCGGCCTTGCTCCCGCTACAGGATCGCCTGAAGGGGGTTAATGTCGACCTGGCCGGCCAGGCGCAGATTATCGAAGACTATCTGGCGAGCCTCCTGTCAGAGACTGTAGGCGAGCAGGAGGATGTAAAGCGCGTTCACACCGCGCTGGTCGATAGCAACCTGTCGGCCGTATCCGAGCTGGTCGAAATCAGCGGCATGAAAATCCGTACGCTTGAGCGTTTCTCCAAGCGCGTGTTCGGCTTTCCGCCCAAATTGCTGCTTCGACGGCAGAGGTTTTTGCGCAGTCTTGCGCAGTTCATGCTCGATCCGTCGCTGAGTTGGTTGAAGACGCTCGACTATCAATATCACGATCAGGCGCATTTTGTGCGTGATTTTCGGCGCTTTATGACCATGACCCCGAACCAGTATCGCCGGATGGATCACCCGATACTTATGGCCGCTGTCCGCGCACGGATGGAGGCAGCGGGCGAGGCTGTGCAGGCGCTGCACGATCCAGCATAATATTGACTGCGCGCAACTTTTTTCGGATGAATGCGGCGTCCTGACCGGGTCGTGGGTCGCACTACGAGAGCGGGAACGTTGATGACTGTCGATTGCCAAGTCGATGCCAATTTCCATAAGCTCCCCGAGGAGTTGGAGCGCTTCTTCACGACGTTTTGCTTCGGCAGGGTCGGGATCAAAGGCGCGAAGACGGTGCGTGATGCAATGCAGCCCGAATGGGGAACGTTGCGCTTCTTTCCCGACTGTATGCCGAGTATTCAAACCGGCGATAACGAGGCACTGAGCTCCGCCAGATTCGTGGCATCCGGGCCAAGCAGCCAGATCACGCATTACGAGATGGAACCTTCGCGTTTTTGGGGGATCGGCCTGTTGCCGCTCGGGTGGGAGACTTTTGTCGGTTTTCCGGCAAGCGATATCGCCAACACACTGGTCGATGGCCAGCACGATCCCCGATTTGCGCATTTTTTGCCGCTGGCCGAGGCATTGCTTGATCGATCCAAGTCGGAGACAGAGCAACTCGACCTCATTTGCAAATTTTTCCTCCATCAGGCTCCCCGCTTCGGGAAAGAGGATCCGCGCATTGTGCGGATTCACGAATGTCTGCTTGCGCCCGATCTGCCCGACGTCCAAACCATGGCGGATCAATGCGCTATAGGAGCGCGGACGATGGAGCGTGTCTGCCGCCGTGCCTTCGGCTTCCCGCCAAAAAAGTTGCTTCGACGCCAGCGTTTTATGCGTAGCCTCGCTGAATTCATGCTTGATCCCGATGCGAGTTGGAGCGCTTCGATCGATGCGCTTTATTTCGACCAGTCGCATTTCGTGCGCGACAGCCACTATTTTCTGGGCATGACACCGGGAGAATATGCCTCTCTGGACCACCCGATCCTCACCGGCTTTATGCGCGAACGTGCGCGTCTGCGCGGCTCGCCGGCGCAAACGCTCGACAAACCAGCGGCTTGACAAAATCTGCAGGGCAGGCTCGGTTGTAAAAATACGACAAAGTCGAGAATCGGGCCAAAGATCGGGGACGCCACATTTCATCGCCAGAGGAAGCCGTAAAGGTCACCTTCTATGAACCGCCCGGCGATCTCGAGCGGTTCTTTACGACATTCTATCATGTCGAAATCACGCCATCTTCCGGAGGTGAAGTGCGCGATGCGCTGCATCCCGAATGGGCGGGTGTGCGGATTTTTTCCGGAGCATGTCCTCAAAGCAGGATCGGTGACGACGAATTGAAAGGTGCCGATTGTTCGGTGACAGGCCCGAGCAGCTTGCCGCTGCGTTTTTCAGTCGGTCCGACCCGGCTTTGGGGTATCGGGATTTTGCCGCTGGGTTGGGCGACATTTGTGGGCCGACCGGCCGATGAATATGCGAACACCGTGAATAATGCGCGCGAGAACGAGGCGTTCGGCCATTTTGCGAAGCTGACAGATGCGCTGGCTGCACCCCGCCAATCTGAGAAGGAGCAGCTGGCGATCATTACCCGGTTCTTCCGTACCGACGCGCCTCGCTTCGGCAAGGAAGATCCGCGCATAGCCGCCATCCACGCTGTTTTGGTCGAAAGCGAGCTGCCGCAAGTTTCCGAGATGGCCGAACGATGCGGCCTGAATCAGCGGACGCTGGAACGGCTGTGCCGCAAGCATTTCGGTTTTCCGCCCAAGCTGCTGCTCCGCCGTCAGCGCTTTATGCGAAGCCTGGCCCAGTTTGTGCTCGACCCATCGCTAGGCTGGATTGGCGCACTGGATTCGCTCTATTTTGACCAGTCGCATTTCGTACGCGACTGCAAGCTGTTTCTCGGTATGTCGCCCACTGAATATGCTGAAGCCGACCATCCTGTGATCCTCGGCTTCATGCGCGAACGGATGCGCGTTCACGGCTCGGCAGTGCAGACTTTGGACCAGCCTGAAGCGAGTTAGGCGCGCTCGGATACTGCGCAACGGAAATTGCAGCTTTGCGTTACAGCAAAATAGAGGCTAGCGCGCCTTCGCCATGGTAGAATTGCAATCACAGAAAGAAGCCGCGCTGGCGGCCATTGCTGAGGCGGATACGCTTGAAGCGGTTGAGGCGCTGCGCGTCGAGACGTTGGGCAAGCAGGGCTGGGTTAGCCAGCTGCTCAAAACACTAGGCAAGATGACGCCCGAGGAACGGCAGGAGAAGGCTCCTGCTATTCAGGCTGTGCGAGTAGAAATTGCCGATGCAATCGCTGGGCGTACGCAAGCGCTTGAAGATGCTGAACTCGATCGTCGCCTTGCCACTGAAACGCTGGACCTTTCGCTGCCGACGCCCGAATTGCCGCGAGGCACGGTCCACCCTGTCAGTCAGGTCATGGATGAACTGGCGGAGATTTTCGCCGATCTGGGCTTTGCGGTGAAAACCGGGCCTGAAGTCGAGGACGAATGGCACAACTTCACCGCGCTCAATATGGATGAGAATCATCCGGCGCGGGCGATGCACGACACCTTCTATTTCCCGGACCGTGATGCAGAAGATCGTGCCATGCTGCTGCGCACGCATACTTCGCCGGTCCAGATCAGGACCATGGTCAATGAAGGTGCTCCGGTGCGGATCATCGCGCCGGGCCGGGTCTATCGCAGCGATAGCGACGCGACGCACACGCCGATGTTCCATCAGGTTGAAGGCCTGGTGGTCGACAGAGACATCCATCTCGGTCATCTGAAATGGACGCTTGAGACGTTCCTCAAGGCGTTCTTCGAACGCGATGATATCGTGCTTCGTCTGCGCCCGTCCTATTTCCCCTTCACCGAACCTTCAGTCGAGGTTGATGTCGGCTTTGCGGTCGAGAATGGCAAACGTGTGCTGGGTGGCAGTGGTGATGCGTCTGGCCACGCCTGGATGGAACTGCTCGGCAGCGGCATGGTCAACCGCCGCGTGATCGAATTCACAGGGCTCGATCCTGACGAATGGCAGGGCTTTGCCTTCGGCGTCGGCGTCGACCGGCTCGCCATGCTGAAATACGGCATGGACGATCTTCGCGCTTTCTTCGACGGCGACATTCGCTGGCTGAAGCATTATGGCTTCAGTCCCTATGACCAGCCGACATTGTCGGCAGGCGTGGGGGCGCCGGCATGAAATTCTCGCTGACATGGCTCAAAGATCACCTCGAGACCGAGGCGAGCGTTACCGACCTTGCGGCGGCGATGAACCGCATCGGGTTGGAAATCGAAGATATCGAAGACCCGGCCGAGCGCCTGGCTGGTTTCACGGTTGCCAAGGTTCTGACGGCCGACAAACATCCCGATGCCGACAAGCTTCAGGTGCTGACCGTCGATACGGGAGAAGGCGATCCGCTGCAGGTCGTGTGCGGCGCACCCAATGCACGTGCTGGCATGAAAGGTGTTCTCGGACAGCCGGGTGCGGTGGTGCCATCCAATGGTATGGAGCTGCGCAAAAGCGCGATCCGCGGCGTCGAAAGCAACGGCATGATGTGCTCGGTGCGCGAACTCGAACTGGGCGACGAGCATGACGGCATTATCGAATTGCCCGAGGACGCACCGGTTGGAGAGAGTTTCGCTGCGTATCATGGCGCATCGCCGGTTTTCGACGTTGCAATCACGCCCAACCGGCCCGATTGCATGGGTGTTTATGGCATCGCGCGCGATCTCGCCGCAGCGGGCATGGGCACGCTCAAGCCCATCACTATGCCCGCGTTCGAGGCGACCGGCGAATGCCCGGTCGAGATCCGCACCGACGACCCGAAAGGCTGTCCGGCATTCTATGGCCGTGTGGTCAAGGGCGTCAGCAATGGCGCATCGCCCGACTGGCTTCAGCAACGGTTGACCAGCGCGGGCCAGCGCCCGATTTCTTTGCTGGTCGACCTGACCAATTATGTAATGCTTGCCTTTGGCCGTCCGGCGCATGCTTACGACCTGGCCAAGCTGAGCGGGGCCGTTATTGCGCGGCGCGCCAGAGATGGTGAGCAGGTCACCGCACTTAACGAGAAGACCTACACGCTCGACAGCGAGATGACCGTGATTGCCGACGATAACGGGGTTCACGATATCGCCGGGATCATGGGCGGTGAGGATTCAGGATGCTCGGATGACACCACCGATGTTCTGCTCGAAATCGCCTATTTCGATCCCGACCGTATCGGTGCTACGGGGCGCAAGCTTGGCCTGACTTCGGACGCACGTACGCGCTTCGAGCGCGGTGTCGACCCGGCGTTTCTCGATGGCGGGCTCGATCTGCTGACCGGCTTGATTGTTGATCTGGCGGGCGGGACAGCAAGCGGGAAAGTGCAGGCTGGATCACCCCCCGCAGAGCCGATGGAAATCGTTTTCGATCCGGCGCTGACCGAGAAGCTGGGCGGGGTGTCCGTGCCAGCAGATGAGCAGCAGCGAATTCTTGAGTCGCTGGACTTTTCGGTGAACGCGTCGAGCAAGCCCTGGGCTGTAACTGCGCCGCTGCGCCGTCACGATCTCGAAGGGCCAGCTGATCTGGTCGAGGAAGTCGTGCGCATACACGGCATCGACGATGTCGAAAGCGCCCCTTTGCCCCGCGCCGAAGGTGTCGCAACTCCGACTGCTTCGCACGAACAGAAGATCGAGCGCCGCGTACGCCGTGCGGTAGCCGGTCGTGGCCTCAACGAGGCCGTGACCTGGGCGTTCCTGCCGACGGCCGATGCAGAGCACTTTGCGCATGAGGGTCAAAAACTCTGGGTGCTCGACAATCCGATCAGCGAAGACATGAAGGCTATGCGCCCTTCTATGATCCCCGGCCTGCTCGCTGCGGCGAAACGGAATGTGGATCGTGGGGCCACTTCGCTGCGCCTGTTCGAAATCGGTCGCCGCTATTTCCGTAATGAGGACGGTTCAAGCGACGAGAAACCGACGATCGGTATTGTGCTCGCAGGAGAGAAAGCTCCGCGTGGCTGGGCATCTGGCAAGGCGACGCAGTTCGATGCCTATGACGCCAAGGCGGAAGCTGTTGCGCTGCTGTCTGAAGCAGGAGCGCCGGTTGAAAAGCTACAGGTAATGGGCGAAGCTGGCTCGCAGTTCCATCCCGGCCAGTCGGGAACGCTCAGGCTCGGCCCCAAAAACGTACTTGCGCGATTTGGCGCACTGCATCCCAAGACGCTCGAAGCATTCGATATCGACGTTCCGGTGGTGGCGGTCGAACTGTTCCTGGACGCCATTCCCGGTCGCAAGGGCAAGAAGGGTGCAGCCGGTTTCGCCCGCGCCGATTATGCGCCGCCCGCGCTGCAATCGGTGATGCGCGACTTCGCGTTTCTCGTTCCGACAGACCTGTCGGCTGGTGATCTTCAACGCATGGTCAAGGGGGCCGACAAGGCGAATATCATCGATGCGCGTATCTTTGATGTATTCGCGGGAAAGGGCGTGCCCGAAGGCAAGAAGTCGGTGGCGGTGGAAATCACGCTCCAGCCGGACGAAAAGAGCTACAATGACGGTGATTTGAAAGCGATCTCGGACAAGGTAGTGGCAGCAGCCAAGAAGCTGGGCGCGGAGCTGCGTGGTTAGCTTCGCTGGTAGCGACGTTCTTTATTCGTCGCCCCAGCCGTCGCTGTGATCGGTGCCGCTGGCACCCCAATCATCGCCATATTCCTCGCGGAACTCCTCCTCTTCGCGCCTTTCTGCCCAGTCCTGTTCGGCCTTCGCAAACTCGCTCGCGGTGGCGTTGGCACGATTGATATGTTCGGACATGCCCGGCATTGCGGCCAGCATACCCTTGGCAGCCGGGGCCGTTGCGAACATCATATCGAACGGGCGACCTTCGATAGCCGCAGCGACATGTTCTTGAGCCAACTGGTCGAGCATCCCGGCGGCCAGTGCATTCTTCTCGAGTGCCTCGCTTGCCCGGCTGGCCAACTCGCCTTCGGGCGGTTTCACGACGGTTGTTACTTCCGAGCCCGAGCCGTCAGCCTCTATCGTTGTGACGAAATACATCGCATCACGGCCCTCTGGCCCGAGCAAGGCGGTCACGACGGTCTTGTCGTCTGGTGTGCGCACCGAACTTCCCCTGATATTCTGCCCCAGAATATGGGTCGGCAGGTGGGCCGATTTCAGCGCAGCGCGGATTTCGGTTGGCGATTTTTCGTAGTACTGGCTGTCGGATTGGAGACCCTGCCACAGGGCAAATCCCAGAAAGGGTAGCAGACCCATTAAGAGCCTGACCTGAAACATTCTCGCAGCCATCTGAATCCCCCTTCTTGTCAGCCTCTCAAGGATAGGCGTGGTTGATTAAGGCTCTGTAAAACCGCTATTGGCGCGCTTGTGCGCGATGGTGGACGGGCTATCCTGCGCCCGCTAAGGGGCCGCCCTATGAGCGACACCGTTTCGAACCGCCGTACTTTCGCGATCATCTCGCATCCGGACGCGGGTAAAACCACGCTGACCGAGAAGCTGCTGCTCCAGGGCGGCGCGATCCATCTTGCCGGTGAGGTGAAAGCGCGGGGGCAAGCGCGGCGTGCGCGCTCGGACTGGATGAAGATCGAACAACAGCGCGGGATTTCGGTCACCTCGTCCGTGATGACTTTCGAGAGGGATGGAATTACCTTCAACCTGCTCGACACGCCGGGGCACGAGGATTTTTCCGAAGACACTTATCGCACACTGACGGCGGTTGATTCGGCAATCATGGTGATTGACGCCGCGAAGGGTATCGAGCCGCAGACGCGCAAACTGTTCGAGGTCTGCCGGCTCCGCAGCGTACCGATCATTACCTTCGTCAACAAGGTCGACCGTGAGGGCCGCCCGGTGTTTGAGCTGCTCGACGAGATCGCCGATATGCTCGCGCTTGATGTCTCGCCGCAGATGTATCCGGTGGGCATGGGCGGGCAGTTCGAGGGCATTCTCGATTTCGCCACTGGATCGATTGCCCGGCCCGAAGGGCCTTCGAAGGAATTTCAGGGCAAGCGCGACGAAGATGCCGAACTCCCCACAGAGGTGGCCGAGAATGCCGAACTGGCGCAGATTGGCTATCCGGAGTTCGATCTGGAGTCCTATCGCAACGGGGATCTGACTCCCGTCTATTTCGGATCGGCGCTCAAGAATTTCGGCGTGACCGAACTGATCGACGCGATTGCCAAATACGCTCCGCCCCCGCGTCCGCAGCCTGCGGGTGATGACAAGATCGGTCCGGGTCACGATGAGGTCACCGGGTTTATCTTCAAGGTGCAGGCCAATATGGACCCGAACCACCGCGACCGGATCGCCTTTATGCGGCAGGTCTCAGGCACCTTCAAACGCGGGATGAAATTGACTCCCTCCGGTTTGGCGAAGCCCATCGCGATACACTCTCCAATCCTGTTTTTTGCGCAGGACCGCGAGATCGCCGATGCGGCTGAAGCGGGCGATATTATCGGCATTCCCAATCATGGAACATTGCGCGTCGGCGATACGCTGAGTGAGAAGAACGAAATCCGCTTTACCGGACTGCCGAATTTTGCGCCGGAGATTTTGCGCCGGGTCCAGCTGAAGGATCCGACCAAAACCAAGCAACTGCGCAAGGCGCTTGATGACCTTTCCGAGGAAGGTGTGATCCAGGTTTTCTATCCCGAGCTTGGCGCGCAGCATATTGTTGGCGTCGTCGGCCAGCTCCAGCTTGAGGTGCTCGTCTCGCGGCTGGCGGCGGAATACAAGGTTGACGCCGGTCTTGAAGCCGCGCCTTTCGCAACCGCACGCTGGGTCAAGGGTGAAGGAGAGGCTCTTCGGCAGTTCGAGGAATTCAACCGCGCAAATCTTGCAAAAGACCGTGACGGCGATCTGGTGTTTATGGCGAAATCTCCTTGGGATATCAGCTATCAGGAAGAGAAGAATCCTGAGTTAGCCTTCTCTGCTACCAAGGAACGGTGACAAGTCCTGCCGCCGGGCCTAGCATTGTGTCATGGCAGATTTCTTCGACACGCTGAACGACGATCACATCACGATGATCGCCAGACAACCGGTGTTCTTCGTCGCAACTGCGGCGGAAGGTGCGCGGATCAATCTGAGCCCCAAGGGCTACGATGCATTCCGCGTGCTTGCGCCGGACCGGGTCGGCTATCTCGACCTTGGGGGATCGGGCAACGAAACGCATGCGCATGTGGTTGCGGATGGCCGTATTACGATCATGTTCTGCAATTTCGAGCAGCCCGCACTGATCCTGCGCCTTTATGGCAAGGCCAAACCGGTCCTGCCGCAGGATGCCGAATGGGAAGCGTTGGTCGAACACTTCACTATGTTCCCCGGGACGCGGCAGATCTTCGATATTGCGGTGGAAAGCGTGCAGACGAGCTGCGGCTGGGGCGTGCCATTTATGAACTATGATCGCGAGCGTCAGACGCTCAAGAAGGCGCACAAGAACAGCGATCCATCCGAGTGGGAGGCCAAGCACGCGATGCGGCTATCCAGCATTGATGGGCTGCCAACGCGCCCGACCAATCGCTACATCGCTGGCGAGTCCGACGGCTGACGCGCAAAGTGCGGCTCAAATTTGCCAGCTACAATATCCACAAAGCCGTTGGCACTGATCGTCGCCGCGATCCGGACCGCATTATCGCCGTTCTGCGGGAGACCGACGCTGACATCGTTGCTTTGCAGGAGGTGGATCGCCGGATTGGACAGCGCGCCAGCGTACTCAGCCGTGCCGCGCTTGATGATACACCCTGGAGACCGGTGGATATCGCCAGGCGTCCACGCAGCCTCGGTTGGCACGGCAATGCACTGCTTGTGCGCCGAGCCTTCAAAATTCTCGACGCTCAGCCGCTTGATCTTCCGACCCTGGAACCGCGTGGGGCTGCGCGAGCCGATCTTGAAATCAAAGGCGTCAGGGTCCGAGTCATCGGAATGCATCTTGACCTTTCGGGTTTACGCCGCCGCGAGCAGATCAAGGCGGTGTTGAAACATGTCGATGCCTGCAAACCGCGCTGCCCGACTGTGTTAATGGGCGATTTCAACCAGTGGGGTAACCGCACAGGAGCGATGCGCGAATTTCGCCACAAGTGGCATGTGTTGCAGACAGGGCGCAGTTACCCCGCGCGCCGACCGATTGCCCGGCTCGACCGGATTGTGACATCGGATGAATGGGGCTGCATCAATCAAGAAGTCCATCACAGCGCGACCGCAGCACGGGCCTCCGACCATCTGCCCATCGTTGCAACACTCGAGCTGCCCGATTTGGTGGCAGTGATCAAAAATTAGGCATATATGGTGCGGAGACGTAGCAATCTTGCCGCGTACCACACTCGACAATCTGATAATTGCAAAACTGGCACGGTCTTTGCTGCAAGTGCGAAGTCGACAACGGGTCGATGCACCAGCAGGGGCCAAAGATGAAATTCATCGTTGCCATAATCAAACCATTCAAGCTCGACGAGGTTCGCGAGGCGCTCGGCGCTATCGGCGTCGCGGGCATGACCGTTTCCGAAGTCAAAGGTTTCGGGCGCCAGAAAGGCCAGACCGAGATTTATCGCGGGGCGGAATATTCGACCAATATGCTGCCCAAGGTGAAGGTCGAGATCGCGGCGAGCGATGATATCGCCGAGCAAGTGGTCGAAACCATCAAGGACACCGCCAGCACCGAAGCCATCGGCGACGGCAAGATTTTCGTGTTCGATCTCGCCGATGTCACGCGCATCCGCACCGGTGAAACCGGAGATACAGCACTATGACCGCTCTTCCAGACATGAAGGACACTTCCATGATCCGCAAAATCGTTCGCGGCGCAGGCATGCTCGGCGTGTCGCTGTTTGCCGCCGCTCCCGCATGGGCGCAGGAAGCTGCCGAGGCAGCACCCGTCGTTCCCAATCCCGGTAACAACGCCTGGATGATGACAGCCACCGTTCTGGTGCTGCTGATGATCATTCCAGGCCTGACTTTATTCTATGGCGGCTTGACCCGCTCCAAGAATATGCTCTCGACTATGACCCAGATCGGCGCGACCGCCTCGCTGGCGATGATCGTGTGGGTGATGTGGGGCTTCTCGCTCGCCTTTGGCGCTACGAGCTACGAAGGCACGCTCGGCCTGTTCATCAGTGGCGGTAGTTATTTTCTCGCAGGCATGGATGCGAGCACCACAGCTGCGACATTCACCGATGAAGTCATCAGCGAATATGTCTTCGTCAGCTTCCAGATGACTTTCGCTGCGATCACTGCCGCGCTGATTCTGGGCGCGACGGCGGAGCGCATGAAGTTCAGCGCAGTGATGGCGTTTGTGCCGATCTGGCTGACGATAGTCTATTTCCCCATCGCACATATGGTTTGGGCTGGCGGCGGGCTGCTGTTCGAAGCGGGTGCGCTCGACTTTGCCGGTGGCACCGTGGTTCACATCAATGCCGGTGTTTCGGGACTGGTGCTCGCTTACCTGCTTGGCAAACGTCGCGGCTATCCCGCAGAACCGATGCCGCCGCATTCGATGACGCTGACTATGGTCGGTACCGGCCTGCTGTGGGTTGGCTGGTTCGGGTTCAATGCAGGTTCGGCGCTCGAAGCCGACGGTTCCGCCGGCCTTGCCATGATCAACACCTTCGTTGCGACTGCAGCCGGTGCGCTGGCGTGGATGGTGATCGAGAAACTTGCCGGTCACAAGGGGTCGGCACTCGGCTTCTGCTCGGGTGTTATCGCAGGCCTCGTCGCCGTCACGCCCGCAGCGGGCAATAGCGGCCCGTTCGGCGCGATCCTGCTCGGCATCGTGTCCTCAGCAGTGTGCTACTTCGCGGTGGCCAAGGTCAAAACCAAATTCGGTTACGATGATTCGCTCGATGCATTCGGTATCCACGGTGTTGGCGGCATCGTCGGCGCAATCGGAACGGCGGTTGTTTATCAGCCGTTTCTTGGCGGCCCCGGAGACGGTTCGACCGGTCTCGGAACGCAGCTTTATATACAGACACATGGCGTAGTCGTTACTATTCTTTGGGCCTGTATCGGCACTCTGGCTGCCGGGCTTATCGTCAAGGCGATCATCGGCCTGCGGGTTTCCGAAGAGGAGGAAGTCGACGGCCTCGACATCTCCGAACACGGTGAACGCGCCTACAACTAATCCATCAGGTTCGGCGGGGCCGGGAGAACCTCTCCTCTCCCGTTCCCGCCGCACGACGTTCCTCCTGCGAACAACACTTTACGGGCCGGGGCTATTTGCTCCGGCCTATTTTTTTGCGTTGAGGAGGAAATCCGCGCAGCGTTCGCCGATCATGATCGAGGGCGCGTTGGTGTTGCCGCTGACAATCTTGGGCATGATGCTGGCATCGGCGACCCATAGCCCGTCGAGGCCGCGCACTTTCAACTTTGGATCGACCACACTATCTTCGTCCGCACCCATCCGGCAGGTGCCGACCGGGTGATAGACCGTATCGGCGCGGTTGCGGATCAGGTCGTCGAGCTCTGCATCATCATCGAGGTTGATAGGATAGCGGTCTTTCGGCTCGTAGTCGGCAAGCGGCGAAGCCTCGGCGATACGGTGAGAGAGGCGAATACCCGCGCGAAGGGCGGCGATATCGCGGTCGTCATCCAGGAAGTTGGGGTCGATGCGCGGGGCATCTTTCGCATCCGACGTGTTGAGTCGCAGCGTGCCCCTACTTTCGGGACGAAGGACGCAGGCATGCAGCGAGAAGCCGTGTCCTTTCACTTTTTCGCGCCCGTGATCTTCGAGCATCGCGGGCACAAAGTGCCACTGGATATCGGGCGCCGGTGCGTCGTCCATCACGGTCCAGAAACCGCCCGCCTCGGCATAGGGTGTTGTCATAACGCCCGTCCGCTTGCGGCGGTGTTCGATGACGGCTTTGGCCATGCGGGCAGTTCCCGCGAAGCTGTCGCCTATGGGATCCTTGCTCTCGGTCTCCCAGCTGGAGACATAATCGATATGGTCTTGCAAATCGCTGCCTACTGCCGGGCAATCGCGCACGACATCGATTCCGTGATCTTTCAGATGCCGTGCAGGGCCGATGCCGGAAAGCATCAGGATTTGCGGTGAATTGAACGCACCGGCAGAAAGGATCACGCCCTTGCGGGCGTAAGCCGTCTCGCGCTTGCGACCACGCCGGAAGGCGACTCCTGTGACGCGGTTCCCCTCGACTATCAGCTTGTCGACCAGCGCCTTCGTCTGGACATGCAAATTTTCCATGTCACGCAGCGGCTCGACATAGGCGCGTGCGGCCGACCAGCGCTCACCGTTGCGCTGGGTAACCTGATAAATACCGAACCCATCCTGCACCGCGCCGTTGAAGTCGGTATTGCCGCGCAATTGGAGCGCCTCGGCGCTGCTGACGAAGGCCTTGCTCGTCGGATTGACCGATTTCTGGTCGGACACGAACAGCGGGCCCTCTCCGCCATGAAATGCATCGGCGCCGCGTTCGTTGGTCTCGGCATATTTGAAGAACGGGAGCACGTCGTCATAGGCCCAGCCATCGCAGCCCATTGCCGCCCAATTGTCGTAATCCCACTTGTTGCCGCGAATATAGACCATCGCATTGATGGCCGATGATCCGCCCAGACCCTTGCCGCGCGGCTGGTAGCCGATGCGCCCGTTCAGGCCCTTTTGCGGGACAGTCTCATAGCGGTAATTGGTGTTCTTGAGCAGGAACGGCATGAAGCCGGGTGTCTTGACCAGGATGTTATCGTTGCGCCCGCCCGCTTCGAGCAGGCACACAGTGTTCTTGCCATATTCTGCCAGTCGTCCGGCGGCCGCGCTGCCCGCGCTCCCTCCGCCAATTACGATATAGTCGAACTGCTGCATGACCTCTCCTTTACGGAAGGGTTAGGCGACACGCTCGTCTGCTGCAATCGGGTTTTCTTCTGCGACCGATTTCGTCTGGCCCCGCCGTTCGAGCCAGCGCTCGCGGATCATATCAGATGTGTCGCGGCTGCCGTCATGGGTCCAGCCGGGTTCGCGCAGGAGGTAGGACAATTTGTGTCTCCAAGGCGCGCGCCAGATGTCGCTCAGCATGCCGATCCATTCGTGGAATACGGACCATAGCAGATTGAAGCTGCCGAGCTGTTTGACGATCCCGTAGCGGATTTTCTCTTCGTCGGGTCGCTCTTCCTCAAACGTGCCGAACATCTTGTCCCAGATTATGAAAACCCCGGCGTAGTTACGGTCGAGATAACGCGGATTGGTTGCGTGATGGACGCGGTGATGGCTGGGTGTGTTCATCACCGCTTCGAAAAAGCGAGGCATCTTACCGATGGCTTCGGTGTGAATCCAGAACTGGTAGATGAGATTGATCCCGCCGACGATCCCGAGCATCACCGGATGAAAGCCAAGCAGCACCAGCGGAAGCGCGAACAGCAGCCCGAAGGTGAAATTCCCGGTCCAGGTTTGGCGCAAGGCGGTCGAGAGATTGTAATGCTGGCTGGAATGGTGGTTCACATGCGCTGCCCACATCCAGCGGATGCGATGCCCTGCACGGTGGATCCAGTAATATTTGAGATCGTCGAGCACGAAGGCGAGCGGCCACGCCCACCAGACTGTCCACCATTCCTCGCCGAAATCGGTCAGGCGATAATCATAGACCGCGAAGAACGCCCACAGTGCAAAGCCGCCGAACAGGACGCCCGCTACCGTACTCCCGAGTCCGAAGGCGAGCGACGTCAACGTGTCTCGAGGCTCGTACGCGTCGGGGCGCTTTTTCCATGCCCAGACCATTTCGAGCACGACCAGGATGACAAAGGCCGGAACGGCGTAATCGACTGGATTGAAATCAGGCATGGCCCGGCTCCAGCCGCCTGAGGCTTGCCGCCCAGATCTGCGCATTCGGTCCAAGGTCGAGTGTAACCGCACCGAACGGTCGGTCATCGGCCTCGATAGTAAGCTGCGACTGGTCCAAACGCGCTTGCGGACGATGTGTTAGCAGACGTCCCGCAAAATGGGTGCCGTGACGCCGCAGCATCAGGATCCGGCCTTCAGCATCGCGCAGCAGGGCGCCATATCCTGCGCGGTCGATTGCGATATCAACCGGTTCGAATCCGCTGATGGCTTCGTCGGCCAGCTCGCGCGCCTCGTCCTCGCTGCGAATCCGCCGGTCGCCGCCGAGATCGAGGCGCTTGGCGAGCCACGCCAACGCCAGAATCGCGACGAGGGACGCACCGAGTTGGATCAGCATCTGTGCCATGCCCGAGGCTACTGACATAAATGTCAGTTGAGGTCGAGGCTTGCCTGTCCGACAATGCGCGATAGATTGACGAAACAGGAGACGGGGCGATGAAAACAATCACCAGCTTTGCCGCAGTGGCTGCACTGTTGGCCGGTTCGGCGGGACATGCGCAGGAGTTCGACGCAGTTGCGGCGGTCGAGGCGCAATCGGACAGAACAGCGCGCGTCGCTCAGCAGATCTGGGACTATGCCGAGCTGGGCTATCTCGAGACCGAGTCGAGCGGCTTGTTGAAGCGCGAACTTGCCAGCGAGGGCTTTGCCGTTCGTGAAGGCGTGGCCGATATTCCAACCGCTTTTATCGCCGAATGGGGCGCGGGCGGTCCGGTTATCGCTCTGCTGGCTGAATTCGATGCGCTGCCGGGGATCAACCAGTCGGCAGAGCCGGTCCGGGACATGATCGCAGACAAGCACGCAGCACATGCCTGCGGGCACAATCTCTTTGGCGCGGGATCGCTGACAGCAGCCATCGCGATCAAGCAGTGGCTGGAGACAACCGGGACGGCGGGCCGCGTGCGCCTCTATGGCACCCCGGCCGAAGAAGGGGGTTCGGGTAAAGTCTACATGGTTCGCGAGGGGCTGTTCGATGACGTGGATTTCACCATCGACTGGCATCCCGATGACGTGAATTCAGCCGCTGCGCGCACGACGCTCGCCAACCGCTCGGCAAAGTTCCGCTTTCGCGGAGTTTCAGCGCACGCCGCAGGGGCACCGGAACGCGCCCGTTCGGCTCTCGACGGAGTCGAGGCGATGAACATGATGGTCAACATGATGCGCGAGCACACCAGCATGGATACGCGTATCCACTACGTAATCACCGATGGCGGCGCTGCGCCCAATGTCGTCCCCGATTCCGCCGAAGTGTTCTATTACGTGCGGCATTCCGAAGCGGATGAAGTGAAGGCGCTATGGGAACGCCTTGAAGCGACCGCGCGCGGGGCGGCGATCGGCACCGGGACCGAGGTCGATTGGGAGATCATCCACGGCAACAACCCGAAGCTAGTCAATGAAACGCTGCAGAAAGTGCTCGATGCCAAGCTGCAGGAGATGGGTGGGTTCAGCTATACAGACGAGGAGAAGGTCTGGGCGGCGAAGATATCCGAAAGCCTGGGTGATGCCGCGCTCCCGCTCGACGAGTCGACGCGAATCCAGCCCTATGATCTTTCCCTCGGCTACGGTTCGATCGATGTCGGTGATGTGTCATGGGCGACCCCCACTGTCAGTTTGAGAGCAGCGACCTGGGTTCCCGGGACCAGTTCGCATAGCTGGCAATCTGCTGCTGCGAGCGGGCACTCGATTGGCTTCAAGGGCGCAAATTATGCCGCCAAGGTAATGGCACTGATGGCAGCCGAGCTGTTCACCAACGAGTCGCTTCGTGAAGAGGCGCGAGCCGAGTTCGATGAATCGCGCGGGCCGGACTATGTCTATGATTCGCTGCTTGGCGACCGCGATCCGCCGCTTGATTACCGCAAATAGTCAGCCCGACTGGGCAGCCAGCATGTCCATCGCCGGGCGTACCGGCGTGACATCGTAGCCGGCGGCCATCGCCTTTGCGGCAAGTTCGCCGGGATCGGTGCCCTTGCTGGCTTGCGACAGTGCCCACAGGAATGTCGAGCGCGTACCCGAACGACAATAAGCGAGAACCTGCCCATCGGCTCGATCCAGCGCTTCGCCCATCGCCTCGACCTGCGGTTGGCTGAAGCCGGCCTGTCCAATCGGGATCGCGAGATACTCCAGGCCTGCCTCTCGCGCAGCCCGCTCTATCTCGGCGCCTTCGATCTGTCCGGCTTCTTCTCCATCGGGGCGGTTGTTTATGATCAGCGTGATGCCCTGCACTTTCGCTTCGATGACTTCGCCAAGCCCGATTTGCGGGCTCGCGAGCACGCTGTCCGTGAGTCTGCGAAAATCGCTCATATCGATTCCATTTCGTGTGCCTTGTCGCGAGCGTGCGCTCTTGGATTGCTACATGCCCGTTTTGCGAAAATGTCACAATATTCTCCTACACCGTGCCGCGAAGTTAAATAATTCGCGCATAGGGGCTTTGTGCGCTATGAAGATCGCTTGCGGGAGGAATCTGCGATTCCATTCCCGCGATTCTTTGTCCGGCGCGCGTTCCGTCCGTATCGCTGGCTGTTCGATTACGAGGCGGAGCTACGAAGGTACGTTTTAGACTATGGGTTATGATAAAGGGCGCCGGGGACGGGGCCGCGACAAGCGCGACAATATCGGTGAAGACAGTTTCGATCCGTTTGGTGGCGGCGGCAATTTCGGCGGTGGTGACAGCTACGGCGGAGGCGGCGGAGACCGCTTTGGCGGTGGTGGTGATCGCTTCGGCGGTGGCAATCGCGGCGGCGGAGGCGGCGGCTTCCGTGGCGGCGGCCAAGGCGGCGGATTTCGTGGTGGCGGTGACCGCATGCCCGCGCAAGTCGTTGGGACTGGCAAGGGCGTCGTAAAATTCTTCAATGCCCAGAAGGGCTTCGGCTTCATTCAGCAAGAGGGTGGCGGCGAGGA
Organism: Pontixanthobacter sp.; assembly: GCA_965223995.1. Taxonomy (GTDB): domain Bacteria; phylum Pseudomonadota; class Alphaproteobacteria; order Sphingomonadales; family Sphingomonadaceae; genus Pontixanthobacter. The sequence goes on from CBDCXY010000016.1 coordinate 60,592, forward strand.
CGTTTTCGTCCACATCTCTGCCGTCGAGCGTGCGGGTCTTTCGGGTCTCGCCGAAGGACAGGGCCTTGAGTACAACCTTGTTGATCGCGGCGGTAAAACTTCGGCGCAGGATCTGCAGATCGTTGGCGATGTCATCGAAGTACAGGAACGTGGTGGCGGCGATCGCGGCGGGCCGCCTCAGCGTGAGCTTACAGGTGAAAAGGCGACCGGAACGGTCAAGTTCTTCAACACGATGAAGGGCTTTGGCTTCCTTGTTCGCGACGATGGTCAGCCCGACGCATTCGTGCACATTAGTGCGGTTGAACGTTCAGGCCTTCAGGCGATCAACGAGGGGGAACGCTATCAGTTCGATCTTGAAGTTGATCGACGAGGCAAGCATTCGGCGGTCAATCTCGTTCCGGCCGAGTAGCCGCGAAAGACAGACCACCGCACTTGCCAACCGCTTTATGGTCGATGCGATTGACCAAACTGGTTGCAAGTGAATAGATATTTTGGATGGCGACTCCCGAGGTATGATCTTGGGGGGTCGCCATTCGCTTTTTCAGCTTTCGGTTTGAACACAGGGATTATCGCACATGGCCATCACTCCGCTTATGCCCGTCTATCCGCGTTGCGGCGTCCGCCCGGTTAGCGGCGATCATTGTCATCTTATCGACGAGGATGGCACACGCTATCTCGATTTCGCCAGCGGGATTGCGGTCAATCTGCTCGGTCATTCGCATCCGGGTCTGATCGGCGCGATCCAGAAGCAAGCTGAAACGCTGATGCATGTCTCTAACCTCTATGGCAGCCCCCAGGGCGAAAAGCTGGCGCAGACGCTGGTCGACAACACCTTTGCCGACACGGTGTTCTTCACCAACTCCGGCGCGGAAGCGGTGGAAACTGCGATCAAGACCGCGCGTGCCTACCACCAGTCTGCGGGCAACGATCACCGTTACGAGCTGATCACTTTTACCAACGCATTTCACGGCCGAACGATGGCTACGATCAGCGCCTCGAACCAGACTAAGATGCATGTTGGCTTCCAGCCGCTTCTCGAGGGCTTCAAATATTGCGAGTTCGATGACCTGGAGATGGCCAAATCGTTGATCGGACCGAACACCGCCGGTTTCCTGGTTGAGCCGATCCAGGGCGAGGGTGGCATTCGCCCGGCGTCGGATGAATTTATGAAAGGCCTGCGCGCGCTGGCCGACGAGCATGATCTGATGCTGGTGCTGGATGAGGTGCAGTGCGGCGTAGCGCGCACCGGCAAGCTCTATGCCCATGAGCATTACGGCATCGTGCCCGACATCGTGGCCTCGGCCAAGGGTATTGGCGGTGGCTTTCCGCTGGGCGCGTGCCTCGCGACGGAGAAGGCTGCGCGCGGCATGACATTCGGCACGCATGGCTCGACCTATGGCGGAAACCCGCTGGCGATGGCGGCGGGCAGCGCAGTGATGGACGCAGTCGCGAACGAAGAATTTCTCGCTGAGGTGACGGAGAAAGGCGAACGCATTCGCACGCGCCTGGAGCAGTTTATCGGGAACTACCCGGACCTGTTCGAACTGGTGCGCGGCAAGGGACTGATGCTGGGCATCAAGATGAAGGTCGAAAGTCGTCCTTTCTTTGTGCATCTGCGCGACAATCACGAACTGTTGATGGTTGCCGCTGGCGACAATACTCTGCGCTTGCTGCCGCCACTGGTGATCGGTGACGCTGAGATAGACGAATTTTTCGAAAAGCTCTCGGCGGGTGCAGCCGATTACGAGATACCTGAAGAAAGCTGATGACCCAGGAAAAGAAAGGGCGCGACTTTCTCGATTTGTCCGACGCCGGGACCGATGCGCTCGCGGCGATGATGAACGACGCGCATGAGCGTAAATCTGCACGCGCTGGCTGGCCCAAGGGCAGGCCCGATGCGGACAAGCCGCTCGAAGGTTTCGTGCTGGCGATGATATTCGAGAAGAACTCGACGCGCACACGGGTGAGTTTCGATATCGCCATGCGCCAGCTGGGCGGCAGCGTAATCGTTCTTGAATCGGGCACCAGCCAGTTGGGTCGCGGAGAAAGTATCGCCGATACAGCCCGCGTACTCAGCCGGATGGCCGATGCGATCATGCTACGTACAGACGATCATGCGAAGATCGTGGAAATGGCGCGCTATGCGACAGTGCCGGTTATCAACGGGCTGACCGATCGTTCGCACCCCTGCCAGATCGTCGCCGACCTGCTGACAATTCTAGAAAAGGGAAAGCCGCTCCCTGGTTTGGAACTCGCGTGGTTCGGCGATGGCAATAATGTGCTGCACTCGATTCTCGAGGCTGCCGGCCTGCTCAAATTTAACGTCCGGATCGCGACCCCGGCGGGCTTTGAACCGGAAGCGGAGTTTGTCGAGATGGCGCGTTCCGGGGGTGCTACCGTCACTCTTACCCAGAATGCAGCATCTGCTGCCGATGGAGCGGATGTCGTGGTGACCGACACATGGGTGTCGATGGGGCAGGAGAATGTAGAGAACAAGCTCGGTGCGATGGCTCCGTACCAGGTCAATTCGGCGCTGATGGCGCGTGCAAAAACCGATGCCAGCTTCCTGCATTGTTTACCGGCACATGTCGGCGACGAGGTTGACGAGGCGGTTTTCGAGAGCGGGCAATCGGCGGTTTTCGACGAGGCGGAGAACCGCATTCACGCACAGAAATCGATCTTGCTCTGGGCTCTCGGGAAGCTGTAATTGGCATTTGATCCCCGCCACCCCATATCGCGCTGATGAGCGAGACTGCCGAGACCTATAGCGACCGCCTGTTGCGCTTCACGCTGCCGGGCAGGAACGCTCGTGGCCGTGCGGTGCGTCTGGAGAAGGCAGTCGACGAGGTGCTGTCGGCCCACGACTACCCGCCCGCGATCACGCATCTGCTTGCAGAGGCGCTGGTGCTGGCGGCTTTGGTCGGCGGCCTTCTCAAACAAGACGATGGTCAGATGACCATGCAGGCGCAGACCGAAGGCGGTGTCGTTAAGCTGCTCGCTTGCGACTATCGTGGCGGTGAGCTGCGCGGCTATGTCGACTATGATGAGGGGCGTTTGGCGGAGTTGGGCGCAAACCCTTCTCTCTATGCCCTGTTCGGGAAGGCCTATCTTGCGATCACGTTTGATCGCGCCGAGGGTAAGGGGCGTTATCAGGGGATTGTCCCGATAGAAGGCGATTCGCTGTCGCAGGCCTGCGAATCCTATTTTGTCCAGTCGGAGCAAGTACCGACGCTCATTCGGGTCGCGGTGCGTTCGGGAGAAGACGGTTGCCGGGCGGCGGGTCTCCTCGTTCAGCATCTGCCCGATGGCGAAGAAGGGCGTGAACGGCTTCATGTTCGGCTCGATCATCCCGAATGGGAACATGTCTCAATCATTGCCTCGAGCCTGAAGCATGAAGAGTTGCTCGACCCGGAAATCTCGATGGAAGCGCTCGTCTGGCGACTGTTTCATGAAGAATACGAAATTCGTGTCCGCGCAGGCGCCGCATTGGCGCGTGGATGCCGCTGCTCGGTCGAGCACTACGAGACCGTGTTGAAGAAATTTCCCGAACAAGAGCGCGAGCGGATGCGCGATACCAGGGGCATAATTCAGGTCGATTGCGCGTTCTGTTCGCGGGCGTTTCCTATCGTTCTTTAACGATTCGCCGCTGTTAAAGAACGGTTCACCGTGTAGTCGCTATTTTACAATGATACAGTAGAGAATTGCGTTTGATTGGAATTATGACCAACACCTCGAAGATGGAGATCGCGTTGAAGGCGCTGGTGGCCTTGTGCCTTGCTGCTTCGCTTATGCTGCCAGCGGTAGCGCAAGCTCCTGCGCTCGCCATGCTCGATCGCCTTGATCGTGGTGAATGGGAATTGAAACCGCGCGATGGCGGCAACAGCCAGAAGATCTGCCTGCGCACCGGCCGCGAACTGATCCAGCTGCGTCACCCGGGCCAATCATGCCAGCGCGTTGTCGTCGAGGATGGTGCGCAGCAAGTTACGGTCCAGTACACTTGTAGAGGTCAGGGCTACGGACGGACGAATATCCGCCGCGAAACCAACTCGCTGGTGCAAATTCAAGCCCAGGGCATTGCCGGAACGCGGCATTTTCAGTTTACCGCAGAAGCTCGCAGAACCGGTAACTGCCGCTAGACACCGGGCCGCTTTCAACCGTTGCGAGAAAGCTCAAGAGCGACTAGCGCCGAGCTATGTCTTCGCCTTCAGATCCTTCTCGAAAGCGGGCGGTGGTGTTGCTGTCCGGCGGTCTCGACTCGATGGTGTCGGCTGCGATTGCCCGGGAGCACGGCTATGATCTCTACGCCCTGACAATCGACTACGGCCAACGCCATCGTATCGAAATCGAATCGGCCAGGAACATTGCCCGGCAGTTTGGTTGTGTCCGCCATGTTGTCCTGCCGCTCGACCTGCGTGCGTTCGGCGGATCGGCACTGACGGATGACATCGATGTGCCCAAGGATGGAGTTGGCGGCGATATCCCGGTTACCTACGTGCCTGCGCGCAATCTGGTGTTTTTGTCGCTTACGCTTGCCTGGGCTGAAGTGGTCGGAGCGAAAGACATCTTCATCGGGGTGAACGCGCTCGACTACTCCGGCTATCCCGATTGCCGGCCTGAATTTATCGCGAGCTTTGCGGAAACGGCGCGCCTTGGAACCAAGGCTGGTGTCGAAGACGGAGCGTTTCGCATCCAGACTCCGCTACAGGATATGAGCAAGGCAGATATTGCAACCGAGGCTGGACGCCTGGGCCTTGATACGAGCCTTAGCTGGTCCTGCTACGATCCGACCGCGGACGGCAGGGCATGCGGGGTTTGCGATAGCTGCAGATTAAGGCAGAAGGGTTTTTCCGAAGCTGGCCTGAAGGACGGGATCGAATATGCAGGATGAAACTAGCGGTTCCGAGGGCCCAGCCCCCGCGCCCGAGGAGCAACCGGTACCAGCCTATAGCTGGTACGCGCTTTCCGTCCTCGTCCTGATCTATGTGTTGAATTTCGTTGATCGGCAGATTTTGTCGATACTCGCAAACGATATCAAAGCCGACCTGGGCGTCGACGATGCCTATCTGGGGTTTCTATACGGTACCGCGTTTGCAATCTTCTATGCACTGTTCGGAATTCCGCTTGGTCGTCTGGCCGATAGCTGGAAGCGAGTTCGACTGATGACCATTGGCCTGACCCTGTGGTCGGCGATGACCGCGCTGTCGGGCTTGGCCAAGAGCGGCACTGCTTTGACCTTCGCACGTATCGGTGTCGGCGTTGGTGAGGCGACGGCCAGTCCGTCAGCCTACTCGCTGATTTCGGACTGGTTTCCCGCCAGACTCCGCGCGACCGCGCTGGCCATATATTCGAGCGGTATCTACATTGGTGGCGGTATCTCGCTGGCGATTGGCGGGTTGATCGTCGAGAACTGGAACCGTGCCTTTCCTGATGGCGGGCCCTTTGGTCTCGTAGGCTGGCAGGCGGCGTTTATTGCTGTCGGCGTCCCCGGTTTGCTACTCGCGCTTTGGGTGATCACCCTGCGCGAACCGGTGCGGGGCGAAATCGACGGACTCCCCACGCCGGAAGATCCGCATCCCTTCAATGGCTTCGTCAAAGAGCTGTATACGGTCATTCCGCCATTTACCTTTGTCGGCGCCTGGTCGCGCGGGATCCGCGCATTCGGCATAAATGTGGCCGTGTTCCTCGCCGCTTTCGCCGTTGCATGGATGATCACGGGCGCACTGGGCTTGGGGCAGGGGTATATTTTGGATGCGCTTGAGACCGGTTTTCCGGGAATTGCGATATATGTGCCGACGATAGCGGATCAGTGGTTGTTGCTCGCGATCGGCTATTATGCCGTGTTCTGCTGGGCGAGCGCGTTGCGCGACCGCGACTATCCGACGTTTGCTTTGACGTGGGGCTCTCCCGCATTTCTGTGCACCATCCTCGGCTATGGCACGGTTGCCTTTATGGCCTATGCGGCATCCTATTGGGGCGCGCCCTATGCCGAGCGGGTTTTTGATGTGCCCAAAGATCAACTCGGGTTTTGGCTTGGCGGCGGCGGCGCGGCAGGCGGGTTTCTTGGTGTGATATTCGGCGGGCGCATGGCCGACGCTCTGTACGAGCGTTTCGCATCGGGCCGCATCTGGGTTATCCTGTTTGGACTGCTCTCGCCGATACCTTTCGCGGTCGTTCAGTACACAACCGACAATCTGGTTTTGTTTTACGCGCTGAATGTCGTGGTCGGTGCCTTGGCGGCATCGGCATTGGGCGCAGCGGCGGCAAGCAGTCAGGCACTGGTGTTGCCGCGAATGCGGGGCATGGCGACCGCAACCTTCTTTCTCAGCACGACTCTGGTTGGCCTGGCGCTCGGCCCATATATGGCCGGATATGTGTCGGCTCAGAATGGCGATAATCTGAGCATGGGCGTACTTTCGACGCTGTGGATCACTCCGTTCGGGCTGGTATTCCTGATTGCCGCGATCAAGCTGGTGCCCAAGGCGATGGCAAGCGTGATTGATCGAGCGCAAGCGGCCGGTGAAACTGGCCTCAAAGGCGGGTAAGCACTCCGCAAGCCACACGGGCGCCGGCATTGCCCGTCGGATCGGTGCGGTAGTCGTCAGGTTCTGCATGGATCACCACTGCAGTCCCATCGGCATCGAACATCCAATTCAGGATTTCGGACTGTTCACCATCAATCGGTGCGGTCAGAGAGCCCGCCCCGCTTGCATCGGCAGTCAAGTTGGGAAGATCTCCGAGATGCATACCGCCCGATGATTCGGACCCGTGGCTATTGCCGTGCGGATTGAGATGGCCACCGGCAGATTTGAAGTCCGGTCCTTCACAAGCACCTGTTTCGTGCAGGTGAAAACCGTGCGCGCCCGATTCGATACCCTGAGTATCGACTTCAACGCTCAACTGTCCATCTGCATCCGCCACCAGGCTGACGCTACCCCCGTTTGAGCCGTCGGCAAGCGCAAGGATTGCGCTACCCAGCACCTCGACGCCATCGTTCTCCAGCGACGTTTCGGATGGATCGGGTGATTGCTCGGGCTCTTGTGAGCAAGCAGCGAGCATAGTGATCGAAACCAGAACTGCGAGACGCGGTGCGAACATGTGTATCCCCTTGGTCATCATCTGCCGCCCCAGGTAGCGCGGATGCCATGGAAGCATAAAAAAAGGGGCCGGATTGCTCCAGCCCCTTCTTCGATTTGTATCGCTTTCGCGAAATTACATGCCGGCGTTCGGGCCGTATGTAACTTCAACGCGGCGGTTCTGCAGTTCGCGTACGCCATCCGCAGTCGGTACGCGAAGCTGGCTTTCGCCGAAGCCTTCGCTCGAAATCCGACCAGCAGGGACGCCCCGACCGGTGAGATAATCGTTGACCGAAGCGTTACGACGCTCGGACAGGCCGACATTGTAGGTTCTCGAACCCGATGCGTCAGCGTGACCTGCGAGCATGACCGAAGCCGAACCGCAATTCGCATATTGCGAAACAGCATTGTCGAGGATTGTTGCTGCTTCGGGCGTGATGTCCGACTTATCCCACTCGAAGAACACGATGTAGGGACCCTTGTTGCAGGGAACCGGAGCCGGTGTCGGAGCTGGCGTTGGAGCAGGCGCAGGCGCCGGAGCCGGACGCGCAGGGCAAGTTGCAGTCACCGGAATGACACTGCCATTCCAGCAGGTCTGTGTCGGATCAGGTTCGGGTTCACCACCAAAGTTGTAGGTGAACGTACCCATGATCGAGTGTGTGCGAAGCGTATCGTCAAGCGTACGACCGATCGGGTCGACAATGCCGACATTGTCTGCGGTGAACATGCGATAACGCAGTCCAGCATCCCAGCTGTCGCTGATCGGAGCGCGAACACCTGCGAGCAGTTGCCATGCAAGGCCGCTGTCCGAATCATCTGCAAATCCGGGACCGGCTGCATTGATCGAGCCGTGGAAGTCGGTGCGTGCAACACCGATACCGCCACCGACGAAGCCTTGCAGGCCGTCATCGGGGCCGAAATCGAACAGGCCGTTGAGCATGAAGCTCAGGATGTTGATATCGCCTGCAGCCGGATATGAACCGGTCGGCAGACCCAGGATACCACCGCCGCTCACGAGAGTGGGCAGACCCAGCGTATTGGTCGACGCACTGTCAATGTCGGCTTCGCGATAGCTGGCTTCGGCTTCCAGGCGGAACGCACCAAAGTCATAACCGACAAGACCGCCGAAATCGTAACCGGTGTCGTTCTCGATTTCCAACGTGTCAGCGCCGGAATTCATATCCAGTGCGACGTCTTCAAAAATCATCGGGCCGCCACCGACCTCAACATACCATTGACCGTCGCGGGCGAGGGCTGGCGAAGCAAGGGCCGTAGAGGCCATCGCCATTCCTATGACGAGTTTCCGCATTATGTAGTTCCCCTTTATTAGCGAAATTGAGCCACCGAGTAGCAGTTTTCTAACTTTTCCTCCCACAGGAGGCAAGCAATCAATCGCAACAAACTGTTGCAATAATGCCTCTCTTTCATGGTGCGGGAGCGAAATAGCGAAATTTTCGCGCCCGGACAACAGTCAAAACGTGACTTTGGTGATTTGGTTCCAACCACTAGTCCGGGAAAACTCCCGAAATCCTAAGAGCTTCCAGAAGATTCGCGAATGCGGCGCGCAGTTCGGCATCGACAATCGACCCACCGCTGACAGCAGCCGGTTCGACCGGTCTTTGCCAGCCACCATCATAGAGCAGCGACTGGCCGGTTGTTCTGTCCCATATGCGCATCCCGTCGGCTGGCTGGCAGAACAGCCAGGTGCCACCATGATACCCGGCAATCTGTCCATCGCGTTCGCTCCAGTCGTCGGTCGCATTATCCCCCACCAGCCACGCTTGTCCGTTTTCCGGTGCCGATGGAGGCGCGTTCGCTTCGCCCTGAATTGCAGTATGGAGCAGCATATCCACGCGCGCATGCGCCTCGTTCACGAAGAACTCCTTCTGAGCCTGACCGGCATGCATGGCTGTGCTGCGGTCCGCGCAGGCTTTCCGGCTCGGCGGCCGAATAGAGGAACGCCTGCGCGCCATTGGGCCAGCGCAGCCGGTGCAGCGAAGGCTCGAATCTGGGGCGAAGATCGGGGTGTGAGCAGGCGATCAGCCCGCTTTCTCCCTCAACCATTACGCTGCGCGCCTCGCTCAAAGTCGTGCCGACCAGTGCGATCCGGGCGAAGGGATCGCCCTCGGCTACAGAGCGGACCCATTCGGCGCCTGCGCGCGTCTTGCCAAAACCGCGTCCACCCATGACCAGCCAGATGCGCCAGTCACCCGCCGGCGGTTTCTGGCCCGGGTGACGGAAATTGCGAAAGTCGAACGGGAATTCGTCCAGCTCTCCCTGGCTAAGTCCGTCGACAAATTTGTCCTTGGATTTGGGCGAGGCTGCTTCGTACAGCTCGCGGCGTGTTTCCGATTCCGTCATCGGGCCGTCTTGGCTCGTTCGGCGGCAACCTGTTTGCGTAATACGTCGACCTTGCGTTCTATCGACGCGCGCACTTCGGCGGCGCTGACATGGCTGCGGACCGCAGTCTCTTTCGCTATGCTGTCTTTATGCGCGGCGAGCAGACGGAGGGCATTGGCGACATCCATCTTCCTCTCTGGCTTGGGATCGCGCAGGTAGCCGAGCACCTCCATTTCGAGATTGGCGTAACCTTCGAACAGGGCGGCCTGCCACTGCGCGGCAAACTCGTTGTTCTCGCGCCGGAATTTGTAGACTTCCCGCGCTGTCACATCGGCTTGCTTTGCGGAGGCGGCGACATTGGAAGTCTCCGCCAGCGTTTGCAGGAACACGCGCTTCCAGTGATCGGGCGCGGGCGCGCGTTTCGATCCATCGTCGCATTGCATCAGCCGGATGCATTCGCGGTCGAACGCCTCGTTGCGCTCGCGCAAGCCATAAACGGCGCCGGTAGTGATGCCCGCAACATGGGCGGAGCGCTTGATAATCTTCGATTTTGCCAGGGCATTGAGAAACGGCGCCTCCCAGGAGAGGCGCGGAGTGTAGGTCGCGCTCATAATTGTTGTGTCCTCTGCTGCGCGACTGCCCAAACACAAACGGGCGACGCTGCTGATGCAGGGCCGCCCGTTTCGAATCGGTTTATCGCGATGTTCCGTTTCTCTAACCAAAGAGCGTCACGATGTCAAGAAAAAAGTGCCAAATAGGTTATTTTTGTTTTGGACCCTCAAGTGCCGGGCGCGACGCGTCCGCGTCGCTTGGCTTCGCCCTACCGGGCGGCGTGCGGTCGCACGCTGGCTGCCGCGACCAGGAGCGAATCTGATACATCTCTACCTCGTCATTGCGAGCGAAGCGCGGCAATCCAGTCAAGCGCTAGCTCTGGATTGCCGCGGCGACTGCGTCGCCTCGCAAGGACGGTTGGTACATGTGGCTTGGAATGGTTCGGTTTCCGACTAGGAAACCGCAAGGCCGACCGGCCGCCCGAGCTTATGCGAGGGAAGCCAAGCGGCACGGACGTGCCGCGCCCGGCGCATGAGGGCGAAAACAAAAAAGGCGCGTACGCAGCCGCTGGCGCTTGAAGTGAAACAAACAATTGCCCCCCTTCACCCTGTTCCCTACAGCCCGCCAACCATGATGAAACTGCTTCGCGCGCTCTATGACTGGACGATGGACAAGGCATCGCATCCGCATGCGGTGTGGTGGCTCGCATTTTTCTGCTTCATCGAGTCCAGCTTCTTTCCGATACCGCCGCACCCGCTGCTCGGCCTGATGTGCCTGGCGGAGCCGCAAAAGGCGATCCGCTTCGCAATCGTCGCGACCCTATCATCGGTTGCGGGGGCGCTGCTGGGCTATTTTATCGGCTGGGGCGTGTTCGAGGCTGTGGGCGCGCCGTTGATCGCGATGCTCGGCCTGACCGAAGGCTTCCCTGTCGCGGCCTGTTACCTGCGCGAATATGATGTCGAGGCGATTCTGATCGCGGGCGCGACGCCCGTGCCGTTCAAACTGCTGACGATCTCTGCCGGTTTCGTCGAGATGAACCTGGTGTCCTTCATCCTCGCCAGCCTTGCGGCGCGTGCGCTGATCTTTATGACCGTCGGCATATTGTTCCGCCTGTTCGGCGCTCCGATCAAGCGGGTGATCGACAAATATCTCGGCACTGTGACGACGCTGTTCATCGTGCTGGTCGTGGGCGGGTTTATTGCGCTGACCCAGTTCAGCGGGGGCAGCGAGGAAGTTCAGGACAAGTGCGATTCGGCGACGATGGCGGATATGGTCTGAGCGTTACCGCACCGCTTCCTCCGCCAGCAGCGCGAGGTCGAGCACTTCCAGCTTCGCGTAATGGCGCTTGATCGCGCCCAGCTGCTCGAGCTGTTTGAGCGACTTGTTGACCGTTGCGCGCGTCAGACCGGTCAGCTCTCCGAGCTCCTGCTGGCCCAGATGGATCATCCGGCCTGCGGGCAATTGCCGCCCAAGATTAGCGAGCGTGGCAGCGATCCGCGCATAGCCGGAGGCCGCCCCGAGCCCGGCAAGCAGGTTGAGCGTTTCCTGCAGTTGCATCGAGACCGTCCCGACCATTTTCCGCAACGTAACGGGATCGCCGCGAATGACCTGCTCGAAGGCCGCTGCGTCGATCCAGCGCGCGCTCACCGGTCCCACCGCGACAGCATCTACGGCTCTGGGAGCGTCGGCGAACAGGGCAAGCTCGCCATAGGAGTCGCCGTCGCTCAGCATCACCAGCACGCGGAAATCGCCGTCGGGCTGGAACAGGCCGATCCGTACATTGCCGCTTTCGATCACCCAGAAGCCGAGCGCCTTGTCGCCCTGCTGCTGGATGATTTGCCGGTCGGCAAATGTGCGCAGCGGGGCACGGCGGATCAGCGCCTGCTGCTGTTCAGCTCCGAGATCGCCGAACAGCGTCGGCGCGATGATCGAACGCAGCGGTGTGGTCCGATTCAAATGTAAATTATTAGACATTCTATTCGGTTTCTATCGACTAAAGCGCTCTCCAACAAGAGGAGCTCTCCATGCCCACATCGACCATTGCCGTCCTCGCCGTTTTTGTCGGCTTTGCCCTGCTCGAGCTGTGGCGGGGCGACCTGTTCGGCAAGAAAGAACAGACCCGTGATGACGGGATCGTCGAAACGATCAGCACGATCATGTTGCTGGCGGTCACGCAGCCGGCGATCATATTCGCGTCGGCCTGGCTGCTCGGCCAGATTGCACCCGGGCTCGAAGGCGCGCTGTCTGACATCAACATTTTCGCCGCCATCGCCTTGCTGCTGATTGGTGATGATATGACCCAATATTGGTGGCATCGTGCGAGCCATACTTTCCCCTGGCTCTACAATCTCCACCGTGCTCATCATAATGCGAAATATATGTCGGTCCGTCTCGTATACAGAAATAACCTGTTTTATTACATGATGATGCCCGGCCTGTGGATCGGTGGTGCATTGCTCTATATGGGCCTCGGCTGGATCTATGCCGGATATCTGGTCATCAAAATGACGGTGATTGTCGGCGCGCATTCGGACGTTGCGTGGGACAAGCCGCTCTACAAGATCAAGGCGCTTTCGCCGGTCATGTGGCTGGTCGAACGGACAATCTCGACCCCGGCTACCCATCACGCGCATCATGGCCGCCATGCCGACGATCCCGCGGTCAACTACAAAGGAAATTACGGCAACCTGCTGTTCTTCTGGGACGTCCTGTTCGGAACTGCCAAGATCACGCGCAGCTATCCGCAAAGCTACGGTGTGGAGAATCTTCCCAAGGCTACGCTGGGCCAGCAACTCGCCTGGCCACTGTTCAAGGAAGGCACCACAATGGAAGCGGTCGAAGAAGTCGAGGCTTCGGGCGCATCCGCTGCGCCGACAAGCTGATACCAGTTGGAGAGGGAGTGGCCGAAAGAAGCCACTCAGCCCTTTGGGCAGCGACCGGGGTCAGATGATCCCGGTCGCTTTGCCCGCGCGCTCGAACATCCCCAGGATCGTGCCGACTTCTTCGTCGCTATGCTCCGCACAGAGCGAGCAGCGTAGCAGGGTCATGTTGGCGGGAGTTGCCGGCGGGCGCGCGAGATTGACGTAGAGGCCTTCTTTCAAAAGCGCCTCCCACATCGCTGCACCCTTCGCCAGATCTGGCATGATCACGGCAACGATCGCGCTTTCGCATTCCTCGGTACCGAGCTGGAAACCCAGATCGGTCAGCCCCTTGTGAAGCCGCTTGGAATTCTCCCACAAATGCCCGCGCTTGTTGCCTGCATGTTGCAGCTTGCGGATGCTGGTCGCGGCGGTGGCGACCACGCTGGGCGGCAGCGATGCGGTGAACACATAGGGTCGGCAGACTAGCCGCATGATCTCGAACTTTGGATGGTTGGAAACGCAGAAGCCTCCCACCGTACCGACGCTTTTCGAGAAGGTGCCGATAATGAAATCGACATCGTCGATTACGCCTGCCTGCTCGACCACGCCGCGTCCCTTTTCGCCAATGAATCCCATCGAATGCGCTTCATCGACCAGCACCATCGCGCCGTGTTTCCTGGCGACAGCGACCATTTCCTTGAGCGGCGCCAGATCGCCGAGCATCGAATAGACGCCTTCGAGGATAACCAACTTGCCCGCACCCTCGGGCACGCGCCGCAGACGCTTTTCCATCGCCTCGATATCGTTGTGCTTAAACGGCACGACTTCGGCATTGCCCATCGCGCATCCGTCCCAGATGCTGGCATGAGAATCGATGTCGAGAATGATGTAATCGCCTTTCCCGGCGATGGTCGAGATGATGCCGAGATTGGCGAGATAGCCGGTCGAGAAGACCATCGCGTGGTTCATATCGTAGAACTCGCGGAGCGCTTCCTCACATTCCTTGTGACCTTCATATGTGCCGTTAAGAACGCGGCTGCCGGTGGTGCCGGTGCCGAAATCGGCCAGCGCCTGCTTGCCCGCATCGACCACGTCGGGGTCGAAGGTCATTCCCATATAATTGTATGTGCCGAGCAGGATCGTTTTCGCGCCCGTTGCAGATAGCGCGGGTCGGCGAGAGCACCTTCTCCATCACCAGGCTGAACGGATCTTCCTGCCCCGAGGCCAGCAAGCCTTCGCGCAGGGCGATGATGTCGTCGAACTTGCTGAACAGATCGCTCTCACCGCCTTTGAGATTCTCCGGCTTGTCCGGCTGAGAAATGCCTTCGCTCATCGAATTCAGTCCTGAAGTTTGGTCACAGAATCGATCAGCTGACCGAAATTCTCGATCTCGGCCTGCTGGTTCATGCTGATGATGATATCGAATTCGTCTTCGATTTCGGCGACGAAATCCATCACCGTCAGACTGTCAAACTCGAGGTCGCCGACGAAAGTGGTTTCGTCTTTCAGCTCGACACCCTTCTTGTTGAAAGGTTCGATCAGGGCGCGGATTTTGCTGTCGACTTCACTGCGGTCCATCGGGATAATTCCAATCTCAATCTGCGTGTTCGCGGCGCTTGCCATTTGAATAGGGCCGGAAAAGCGGCTTCACCCCCCGCTTGTCAAGCGCCACGAGCACTGGCAAGCCTCGGGCCTATGCCAATCAGCGCGTTTTGCAAGGAGGCAGTATGAGCGAAACAGCCGATCAGGAAACCGAAGACAAGCCGGTTGGCGAAGCGACGGTTATCAAGACATCGCCGGGGACGCCTACCTATTCGGCGCATGCAGTCCATCTGATGCGCACGGCCCAGATCAACACGCTGACATTATCGCAGATGGCCGACCAGAAAGCGTCGATCCTGCTCGGTGTCACATTCCTCGTTTTCTCGCTCACGGTGAGCCGTTCGCTGGTTGGCGATGTTCAGCCGTCGCTGATTCTGCTTGCAGGTTTCAGCTTCCTCAGTTCGCTCTGTGCGGTGATGGCGGTGCTGCCATCGGTCAAGAAGCCGACCCAATCCGACGATCTGCCGAACAAACTGTTTTTCGGGCATTTCGCCGATCTCAATGAAGATGAATGGGCCCGAAGACGTGCTCGAACAGCTAAAATCGGACGAGACCGTTTTTTCGCACGATGATGCACGATATCTATCAGAATGGCCGCGTGCTGGCGCAGCGCAAATACCGTTTCCTGACATTGGCCTATCGTCTGTTTATCATCGGCCTGATCGCCACGCTGATTTCGTTCCTGATCGAGGCCTATATCGGCTAGTTGTCGAGCAACTCTTTCACTGCCGCCATAAACGGACTGATCGAAACCGGTTTGCTGAGATATCCCTGCGCCCCAGCATCGCGGATCCGTTCCTCGTCGCCCTTTCCCGCATAGGCGGTGACGGCGAGGATCGGCGCATCTTGCAGCGTGGCGTCCTTCCTGAACGCCGCGATCAGGTCGATGCCTGAAATATTGGGCAGTTGGATATCCATGATGACAAGGTCGGGCGCGAAAGCTCGCGCGGCGTTGAGTGCGATGTCACCGTCTGCAACCGGTTCGACTTCAAACCCGGTGGCCTTCAGCACATCGCAAAACAGCTTGCGATTGAGATCGTTGTCCTCGACAACCAATATTCTCTTTGCCATTGCGTCGCTCAATCGGGCCTCCGTTGCAAAGCCCTTATTGCCTCTGCAGGACTGTGACAATTCACGTGATCGACGAATCCACCGAACATCAAGGCCTGACACCCGAGACGCTGGCGCTGGCTGCGCTGGGCTGGATTTTGGGCGATCAACCGCGCGCCGACCGGCTGCTCGACCTTACCGGCTTGACGCCCGATATCTTGCGGGACCGTTTGGGTGATCGGAGCGTTCAGGCTGCCGTACTGGAATTTCTTGCCAATCATGAGCCCGATCTGCTTGCAGCGGCGGAGGCTCTCGCCGTGCGACCCGAAGAAATCGTTGCGGCGCACAGGAGTCTGGCGCGATGACACGCCCGCTGCTCATTTCCGATTGTGACGAGGTCATCCTCCACATGGTCGCGCCGTTTCGCGACTGGCTGGCCGAGAGCGAGGGCGTCGAGTTCCGCATGGTCGGCAACAATTTTGCCAATGCGATGCGCTGGAAGGAAAGCGGGGAACTGGTCGGCGAGCGCGACATATGGCGTTTGCTTGGCGGTTTCTTCGACAGCGAGATGCACCGGCAGGAACCAATCGAAGGCGCTATCGAGGGGATCAACCGGATTGCCGAAGATGCCGATGTGGTGATCCTGACCAATCTCAATGACGAGCGGCAGCAGAAGCGCGCCGAGCAACTCGCCGAACATGGCGTCCACGCGCAGGTTTACACCAATCAGGGCCCCAAGGGACCAGCGCTGGCGCGGATCATTGACGAACACCAACCGCATCGAGCAATCTTTATCGACGATCTTCCGCAGCATCATCAGTCGGTTTCGGTGGATGTGCCCGATGTGAAGCGCTTACATCTGTGCGGTGAACCGATGCTGGCCCCGCACATCGATTGCGCATATGAAGCGGGGCATGCGCATGCCCGGATCGACCGCTGGGACGAGGCGCTCCCTTGGTTGCTGCGCGAGTTGCACGAGGAGCCTGAAAGAGAGGAAGCGTCATGATCGAAGCGAGATTGCAGCAACTCGGCATCACCCTGCCCAAAGCCGCCGCGCCCGTTGCCAGCTATGTGCCGGTCGTCGCGCATACCGATCTGGTCCATGTTTCAGGCCAGCTCCCCTTCGTCGATGGCGAGCTCGTCAAGGGACGAATGGGCGAGAGTATTTCGTTAGAAGAGGGCGCGGTCGCCGCACGCGCATGCGGTCTGATGATCCTTGCGCAATTGCGCGAGGCACGGATTTCGCTCGACCGGGTGACGCGTATCATCAAGCTCGGCGCGTTCGTCTGTTCGACGCCCGAGTTCACCGATCAGCCCAAAGTGGCCAATGGCGCGTCGGAACTGATGTTCGACGTGTTTGGCGAGATTGGCAGACATGCGCGCGCTGCCGTGGGTGTACCGTCATTGCCGCTGGGCGCTGTTGTTGAAGTGGACGCTGTCATTGCTATCGCGCCTGATTGACAACTGGCGCTCGCCGCTGCCCGATCCTGCCAAGGTCGCATGGCTCGGGGATTGGGATTACGCGCATCGCGGTTTGCATGGGCGTGAAGTACCCGAAAACTCGCCATCCGCCTTTGCTGACGCGATTGATCGCGGCATCGGAATCGAGCTCGACGTGCAACGCAGTCGCGACGGGCGAGCGATGGTGTTTCACGATTGGGAATTCGACCGGCTTACCGACGAGAAAGGTCCGGTGATCGCGCGCAATGCCGCCGATATCGAGCAGATCATGCTCAAGGGGAATGATGACAAAATTCCCCAACTGGGGCGCACGCTTGAGCAGATTGCCGGTCGGGTTCCCGTGCTGATCGAAATCAAGTCGAAATTCGACCGGCGGACGGCATCGTTGTGCCTCGCGGTTAAAAGGGCGCTGGAGGGCTATAAGGGGCAGCATGCGGTAATGAGCTTCGATCCAGCCGTATCGAGCTGGTTTCTGCGTCATTCACCCCGGACCCTGCGCGGACTGGTGATCACGGAGGAAGGGAGGCAGAACTGGCGTGGCGCTCTCGCGAGAAGAACAGCGCTGTGGCATGCGAAGCCGAACTTCCTCGCTTACAACATTGCCAATTTGCCGAGCAAATTTGCCCGAGCTCAGCGTGAGCGCGGCTTGCCAGTTCTCACTTGGACCGTAAGAACCGAAGAGCAGCGCCAGCGCGCCATCGAACACGCCGATGCGCTTATTGCCGAGCTTGAAGAACAGGTGTGACCGAGGCGCCGCTCGTTGCCAAACTCGCCGGGTCGGTTGGCGCAATTGACGCGGCCCGCTGGAACCGGCTGGCAGGAGCAGCCAACCCGTTCATGTGCCACGAGTTTCTGACGGCCCTGGAAGACTCGGGCAGCGTTGGCCCAGGGACCGGATGGCAGCCGGCACCGATCATAATCGAAAGCGATAGCGAAAAGTTGCTCGGCGCCTTGCCTGCCTATCTGAAAGGGCACAGTCAGGGCGAGTATGTTTTCGATCACACCTGGGCCGATGCTTACGAACGGGCGGGTGGGCAATATTATCCCAAGCTGCAGATCGCTGCTCCATTTACCCCTGCGTCGGGCCCGCGCTTCCTCCTTGACGATCCGCAATACGCAATTCCATTGCTGCGCGCGGCTGAGCAACTCTGCGCACAGAACGGCTTCTCTTCGGCGCATGCGACTTTCATCGAGGAAGAGCAACAGAGCATGTTCGAAGATGCCGGCTGGATGTTGCGGAGCGATGTCCAGTATCATTGGGAGAATCGCGGTTATACCCGTTTCGACGAATTCCTTGATGCGCTGGCCTCGCGCAAGCGGCGCGCGATCCGCAAGGAACGCAAGGCTGCCCAGCATGGCGTCAAGATCGTCCAACTGACCGGCGGCGACATTTCCGAGGCGCATTGGGATGTGTTCTGGGATTTCTATCAGGATACCGGCGCGCGCAAATGGGGGCAGCCCTATCTGACGCGCGAAGCATTCTCGCTGCTCGGCGAACGGATGGGCGAACGGCTGCTGATGATACTCGCTTGGGACGGGGAGAAACCGATTGCCGGGGCGCTCAACTTTATCGGCAAGGATACGCTCTATGGCCGCTATTGGGGGTGCAGCCGGACCAAGCGGTTTCTGCACTTTGAACTGTGCTACTATCAGGCCATCGATGCTGCTATCGAGCGGGGCCTAAAGCGGGTCGAGGCGGGGGCCCAGGGAGGGCACAAGCTGGCGCGCGGATATGAGCCTGTGGAAACCCGCTCAGCGCACTGGATCGCTGATCCGGGCTTTCGCGATGCTGTTGCCGATTTCCTCCAGCGCGAACGCGAAGGTGTCGGCATCGAAAAGTCATTTCTCGATAAGAGAACGCCCTTCAAAAGAAGTGCTTCAAACTAGCTTCAGGCGACCTTGCGATCTCCGGCGCGGAGCCATTCGCGTGCGCGGCGCTGAGCTTCAGCGATTTCGCGGGCGGTCATTTCCTCGGCGATGTCGGAGCGGCACCAGGCTGCTTCTTCATGGCCATTGGTCGCTGCAAGATTGAACCACTTATGCGCTTCCACAAGGTCGCATGGCGCGCCGTGGCTACCGGTCGAGAAGGCGACGCCCAGATCGTAATAGGCTGCTTCTTCGCCCTGACTTGCTGCGGCGAGACACTTCGCCACCAGCAGATCGGCTGCTTCGGTATCGACTGGCTGGGCGCTTCCGCCTTCAATCGCAGTGAATTTCATCGTGCTTCCCCCAATTTTCGAACCCGTCCTCCCGGGCTGTCGATCAAAGGTTCACCCGAACATGGTCAACAAATGGTTAACGCGGCCGCAGGAAAATCTCCGAGGTGTCATCGGGGGGGCGAAATTTCAGCGTAAAAACAACGGCCTGCCGGACTTAAACTCCGATTAATGTGCTTTGCTGCTTGTGCCTGAAAATTCGCCCGCTTATAGGCGCGCGGAATCGGTTCGAAGCGGCGACCGGAAAATCCGGCAGCGCGCCCGGACGGTCCGGTTTGAAGGTTCGATTTGGGAGCAATAGCCACAATGACGAGCGCGTCGGCAGACGACATTGATACTCTGGAAAGGGTCAAGCAGGCGCTTGAGCCCGGCTACGTCCCGACGGACAAAGAAGAGTATATGAATGACAAGCAGCAGGATTATTTCCGCATGCTGCTGCTCGAATGGAAACGCTCGATCCACTCGGCGTCGAGTGCGACGGTTCAGGCGCTCAAGGACGGCCCGATCCGCGATCCCGATCTCAACGATCGTGCATCGAGCGAAACCAGCTGGAGTATCGAGCTGCGCAAGCGCGACCGGCAACGCAAGCTCATTTCCAAGATCGATTCTGCGCTGCACCGGATCGACGAGGGTGAATATGGTTACTGTGAAGTCACGGGCGATCCGATTGGCCTCAAACGCCTTATCGCTCGCCCGGTCGCCACAATGACGGTCGAAGCGCAGGAAGCGCACGAAAGACGCGAGAAAATTTCGCGCGACGACTGATTTTTCCCGTAATCCGGGCGAAATTGCGGCGATTAAGCCTTCTTTAGCGAGTGATGATCTATGGCAAACACTGCGTTTGCTATGGTGGCATCCGCCCGAACCGCGCTTGAAAGAGGGCCTGATATCAATGTCTGCAGTCGATACTCGCAATATTTCTCGCGACAGTCTCTTCCTGATGGCAAATCTGCATATGGAAGCGGACGGCATGACGTATCGCGTGAAAGTCCGAAATTTGTCTTCGGGCGGTATGATGGCCGAAGACGGCCCGCCCGTGGTTCGTGGCGCGAAGTTGGCAATAGATCTCAAAAATATTGGTTTGGTCGAGGGCGTCGTTGCCTGGGTGCAGGAAGATCGCTTCGGTATCGCGTTTACACGCGAAATCGATCCCAAACTCGCGCGTTCGCGCGTCGAAGCCAAGGGTGAAGACAGCGCCCCGCGCTATACCCGGACCACAATGTATGATCCCAACGATCCCAATCGCGACATTGGCAATTTGCGCAACCTTTAATACCCGCTTCTAAAGCAAGGGCAGTTGCCCTTCCGATTCCACGCTGACGGACCCGGTCAATGCTGCTAATGATCGCCCGATCATGCGGCTCGTCTCCAAAATTCTGGCAATTATCGTGGCTGTTTCGCTCGCTTCTTGCGGAAGCGGCGTAGATGATGATCTGACGCGTATAGCTTTCATCGGCTCTGAAGACGACTTGCAGGCGAATGGCCTGCGCCTCGCACCTGCGGCACAGCATCTGCGGGCGGCAACCGCCGAAGGGTTGGTCGGTCTGAACGCTGAGGGCGAAATCGTCCCGGCGATGGCCGAGCGCTGGATCGTTACCGAAGATGGGCTGAGCTATATTTTCAGGCTCAGAAATTCGACCTGGCCCGATGGCACAAGGCTTTCGGGAGAAAATGTTCGTGCTGCGCTCCGGCGAAATCTGAGTGCGCTCGAAGGAACGTCGCTTGGCCTGGATTTGTCGATCATCCGCGATATGCGCGCGATGACTGGCAGGGTTATCGAAATCAGGCTCAAAAGCCCGATGCCGCAATTCCTGCAATTGCTCGCCCAGCCCGAACTGGGCCTGCGTCGCACCGGCACGGGAACAGGGCCGATGACGGCCGATGTGACCAAGAATATGGCCTTGCTGTCGGTAGCACCGCCTCCGCTGCGCGGCATTCCCGAACGGGAGGGCTGGCAGGAGCGTTTCCGGCAAGTGCAGATTTTCGCGCTCTCACCGGCGGATGCCGTGACAGCATTTGACAATGGCGAGGTTGACGCCGTGTTCAACGGACATGTGCTGAGCCTGCCTTTGGCAGATACCGGCCCACTGTCGCGCGGCACTGTTCGCCTGGACGTTGTTTACGGGCTGTTTGGCCTTCAGCTCGACACTTCAAGCGGGCTGCTGACCGAGCGTTCGCGCCGCGAAGCTCTGGCAATGGCCATCGAGCGCGAAAACCTGCTCGAACCGTTTGGTATTGGCGGTTGGGCGCCCTCGACCCGAATGGTTCCACCCGAGTTGATTGGCGAAGGAAGTGCACCGCCAGAGCGTTGGGCAGATCTGTCGATCGACCAGAGAAAATCGGAAGCGAGGCGGCGTATCGGCGCATGGCGTTCATCCGAGGGCCTCGACAGCGTTCGCGTGACCATTGCCTTGCCGAGGCGGGCCGGTTCAAACCTCTTTTTCGAGGAGCTTGCCGAGGATTTCCGTGACATCGGCATCAATCTGGTTCGCGTCGGGCCAGACGATTCGGCGGATATCACGCTGGTTGACCGGCTGGCGCGCTACGGTGATCCCCGCTGGTTTTACAATCAGTTCAGTTGCTCGCTCGATGCCAGCATATGTGCAGAAGAGGCGGATGAGATTGTCGAACTTGCTCTTGTCGAGCCTGATCCCGCCCGCAAGGTCGATTTCTACCTCGAGGCGGAGCGCGAGCTGCTGGCAGCCAACACCTATATTCCTATCGGGGCACCGGTGCGCTGGTCGCTTGTGCGCGGCGGTGTGGACGGCTTTGAGGCCAACCCGTGGGGGCTGCATCCCTTGTTCCCGATGGCTCTACGCCCCATTTAGGGGGTGAAGGAGACATAAATGGGCGATCTCAAGCCTTATCGACCCGAAACCGAACATACCGGCAGGGCGGAGCCGATGGGCTTCGAATTGCCGACCGGAACCGATCCGGTCTCGATCCGCAAGCGTATCGAGGCGATGGAGCAATTGCTTGAGCGCAGCTTCCGGATTCCCGGCGTGAACTATCCTGTCGGGCTCGACTCGATTGTCGGTCTGGTGCCGGTGCTCGGCGACATCATCACGACCGCGTTGGGCGCCTACATCGTTTGGGAAGCGAGAAACCTCAACCTGCCCAAATGGAAGCTCTGGCGCATGGCCGGCAATGTCGGTTTCGACGCGTTGCTTGGTGCGGTGCCTGTGGTGGGGGATGCGGCCGACTTCCTGTTCCGCTCGAACTCGCGCAATCTGAGGATTGTGAAGAAGCACCTCGACAAACATCATCCGGCAGCGCGCACGATTGATGGCTAGTGGCGGTCGCTAGGATTCCAGCTCGATATCCCAATAGAGCCAGTCGCGCCATGTCTCGTGCAGATAGTTGGGTGGGTAGGAACGGCCATATTCCTGCAATTGCCAGCTGGTCGGCCGGATCGGATTGACCGCTTTCATCCGGGCTTGCTTGGGCGTCCGCCCGCCCTTCTTCATATTGCACGGCGCGCAGGCGCTGGCGATATTCTCCCACGTGGTCTTGCCACCCAGGCGGCGCGGGATCACATGGTCGAAAGTCAGGTTCTGGCGGCTGCCGCAATATTGGCACTCGAACCGATCACGCAGAAACACGTTGAAGCGGGTGAAGGCCGGAAACTCGCTGTGCTTCACATATTGCTTGAGCGCGATCACCGAGGGAATTTTCATGTCGAGCGAAGGCGAATGCACCTCCAACTCGTAGTTCTCGACGATATCGACCCGATCAAGGAACACCGCCTTGATCGCGGTCTGCCATGGCCACAGGCTGAGCGGATAATAGGATAGCGGCGTATAGTCGGCATTGAGCACTAGCGTGGGGCATTGCTCCGGGCTGCTTCCGGCGTCATCTTCGGCACTTCTGAAGCGTGCCGCGCGTTCGATCAGTTCGGCTTTGAACACTTGGGTGCTCCCTCCTGATGGACACACAAGGAACATTTGCGGCAAAAAGCGTCAACCCTGTTACAGGGTGCGAATCCACAGGCATTTTGCGGTGGTTATCGGTTTGGCGAGGGAGTGCAGCGATGATTGTGACCCGTTTCGCTCCAAGTCCGAACGGCCTGTTGCATTTGGGTCATGCCTATTCGGCGGTCATATCGCATGATCTGGCAGACAGGTCGGGCGGGCGTTTCCTGTTGCGGATCGAGGACATTGACGGCGGGCGGAGCAAACCCGAGCTGGCTGAGATGTTTCGCGAAGACTTGCGCTGGCTTGGCCTGTCCTTCGACGAGGTTCCAGCGCAGTCGTGTCGCCTGGCCGAATATGCCGGTGCTGCCGAACGGTTGAAGGATATGGGCCTGCTCTATCCCTGCATCTGCACACGGTCCGAAATCGCGCATGCGGCAACTCAAGTCAGGCCGGAGGGGCCGATCTATCCGGGCACCTGTAAAGGTCGCGGCATTTCAGGCGGACAGGCTGCGGCTTGGCGGCTCGATGTGGCGGCGGCTCTTGCAACGACCGGACCGCTTGACTGGATCGATGACATTGCTGGAAAGCAGCTGGCGCGGCCCGAGCCGCTTGGTGATGTGGTGTTGGTGCGCAAAGACAACCCGGCCAGCTATCATCTGGCAGCGACCCTTGATGATGCGGCGGATGGTGTGACATTGGTGACCCGCGGCCAGGATCTGTTAGCGGCGACGCATATCCACCGCCTGCTCCAGGCGCTGCTCGATCTGCCGGTTCCGCGCTGGCACCACCATGCGCTGGTCCTCGACGAAGACGGCCGCAAACTCGCCAAGAGGCGTGGTTCGCAATCGCTCGCCGATCTTCGCAAAGCAGGTGTCGATGGTGCAAAGATTGCAAGCGATATTCGATCCGGCACGCTGCCCATTGGAATGTCGCTGCCGAAGGGCTAGATACTCGCCATGACAACATTTCTCACAATCGTGCTCGTCATTCTCTGCATCCTGGTAGTGGTATCGCTGGTTCGCGGAATCGTGGCCTTTATGCAGAGCACCAAGATCGACCTCGAAAGCGGCGAAAGCCTAGATGCGACCGAGATGCAACTGAAACAGAACAAGATGATGTTCAGCCGCATCAAGTATCAGGCGCTGGCCATCGTCGTGGTCGCGATCATTCTGGCCATTGGCCGCTAAGCGAACGGCCTGATGGTCAAGCTCAACAAGATTTACACCAGGACCGGCGATGATGGCTCGACCGGCTTGGTTGATGGATCGCGGGTCGGCAAGAACTCTGCGCGGATCGAAGCGGTCGGGGCGGTGGACGAAGCAAACAGCTTTCTTGGCCATGCCGCGATTGCCCTAGACGGTAGCGAATATGCCTCAGCGCTTTACCGTATCCAGAACGATATGTTCGATCTCGGAGCGGATCTTGCCACGCCGGGCGAGGGAGACTTCGAACCCGGCGAAATGGAACTGCGCATCGTTGCGGGGCAGGTCGAATGGCTCGAACAGGCAATCGACGCCTTGAACGACAATCTTGAACCGCTGACCAGTTTCGTGTTGCCCGGCGGCAGTGAAGCAGCGGCCCGGACGCATATTGCGCGGGCACAAGTGCGACGCGCGGAACGCAGCGTCGCAGAGCTGGCTTCGGCAGAGGCGGTCAACCCACAGGCTGCGGCCTATATCAACCGGCTGTCCGATTACCTGTTTGTCCTTGCCAGAGTTCTCAACGACAACGGCGCGGGCGATGTGAAATGGATCCCGGGCGGGAACCGCTAGCCATTCTCCAGCCAAGCCGCTAACACGCCGCCTTTGCTGCAAGTGCGAAGGAAAAATCTATGCGTGAAGTCGCCGTCATCGGTGCGGGTCAGATGGGTTCGGGCATCGCCCAGACGGTCGCCCAGCACGGGATCAAGGTTCTGCTGTCCGATATCGATCTGGCTGTCGCTGAAAAAGCAAAAGCTGGTATTGAAAAGTCACTCGGCAAGCTGGTCGGTCGCGGCAAGATCGAAGTGGCCGATGTCGAAGCCACGCTCTCGAAAATCACTCCCATCTCTGACAATGCAGCAATGTCCGATGCCGACCTGATCATCGAGGCGGCGACCGAGCGCGAGGAAATCAAGAAGTCGATCTTCGAGGCGGCTGGCAAGGTACTGCGCGACGATGCGATCATGGCGAGCAACACCAGTTCGATCCCGATAACGCGCATGGCCAACTATGCGCCCGATGCGGAGCGCTTTATCGGTCTGCACTTCTTCAATCCCGTTCCGATCATGGGGCTGATCGAGGTTATCCCCGGGCTGGCGACGGCGCAGAACACCACCGACCGCATCACGGCATTTGCCGAAAGTCTCGGCAAGGAAGTGGTCCTGTCGCAGGACGAGCCGGGATTTGTCGTCAACCGTATCCTGCTGCCGATGATCAACGAGGCGGTGTTCGTTCTGGGTCAGAGCACTGCCAGCATTGCGGATATCGACAAAGGCTGCCGCCTTGGCCTGAACCACCCGATGGGGCCACTGCAATTGGCCGATTTCGTCGGGCTTGATACCTGCTTCGAGATTATCAAGGTGCTCTACGACACCACCGGTGACAGCAAATACCGTCCGGCGCCTCTGCTGGTGAAGTATGTCGAAGCGGGTTGGCTGGGCCGGAAAACCGGGCGCGGCTTCTACGACTATTCGGGCGAAGCGCCGGTTCCCACGCGCTAGGCGGCGACGCTTTTCCTGAGCAGCCAAAGGGCAGCCGCTAGCACGATCGCTCCAGCTGTCACGAGATAGCTCAGCCAGCGCATATGCAGCGTCCGCGGCCGGTCAATGTCGTGCGTATCGAGCCGTTCCATCGTCTTGCAGGCGTTGCGCTGGGCGGACCATGCGATGATGCCGCCAACTAGGATAAACACGGTCGCGATGCCCTTGGCGAGCCATGGCGGATCGAACTCGCCGAACAGAGCGCGAAAACCCAGACCGATGCCGATCGCGGCGAACGCCGTTCGCATCCAACCCGCATAGGTCCGCTCGGTCGCCTGTACGGTTCTGTCCTCGGCCCAATCGGTCCGTTGTTCAGCAAGCCCGTTAGAGTTCTTCTTCGTATCGCTCATTGTTGAGGATGATAACGACTTCGCCTTCTTCGGCAATATTGCCGGCCTGGTCCGGTTTTGGATCGACGTCAGGCTCGAGTGTCTCGGGCGTGGGATCAAAGCCCAGCGCATCATCGATCAGATCCTCTTCGTCGGTGAACTCGACGACTTCGGGCTCCACTTCGACCAGCACCGGTTCGGGTGTGCTCTTCTTGCTGGAGAGTGCAGCTGTCTTTTCCGCGAAATCCGCGCGCTGCTTGGTGATCTCCTGCGTTGTCTTTGCGATCACGCCGTCATGCTCTTCGGTTCCCACCAGCGTTGCCGCGCCGATCACGGTCAGCACGACAAAGGCCAGTGCGGCCAGCTTGTTGCGGAACAGGAACTTGTACATGGCTGCAATATAGACGGTTAACCGTTAACAATCGGTCGCTGATTAATCCTCTGAACCGACGTGCTTTTTCAGCTCGTAGAGCGCTTCCAGAGCTTCGCGCGGGGAGAGCGCATCGACATCGATCATGCGCAGCTTTTCCGCAAGTGTGTCGCCGGGATCATCTTCCGGTTCGATGGCGGCTGCAAATAGCGGCAGGTCACCCAGACCGGCTGCCAAGCCGCCGGTTTCGGCGCGCCCCTTTTCCAGCTTGTCGAGCACCGATTTGGCACGTGCAACAACCGGCTTGGGGATGCCTGCCAGCTTGGCGACAGCGAGGCCATAGCTGCGATCCGCCGGGCCTTCGGCCAGTTCGTGCAGCAACACCAGATCGCCCTTCCATTCGCGCGCACGCACGTGATGGAGCGAGAGCGCATCGCAGCTGTCGGCGAGACGCGCCAGTTCGTGATAATGCGTTGCGAACAGGCAGCGGCAGCGGATCGTCTCGTGAACCGCTTCGACCACCGCCCAGGCGAGCGCCAGCCCGTCATAGGTCGAGGTGCCGCGCCCGACCTCGTCGAGGATGACGAAACTGCGCCCGGTTGCCTGGCTGAGGATCGCGGCAGTCTCGACCATCTCGACCATGAAAGTCGAACGTCCGCGTGCGAGGTTATCCGAGGCACCGACACGGCTGAACAGCCGGTCGACCAGCCCGATCCGTGCGCGTTCGGCTGGAACGAAACCGCCCGCCTGCGCCAGCATCACGATCAGAGCGTTCTGTCGCAGGAAGGTCGATTTACCGCCCATATTGGGGCCGCCGATCAGCCACAGCCGGTCGTCGCTGCCGAGCGCGCAATCATTGGCAACAAAGCGTTCATCATTGGCTTTGAGTGCGGCTTCGACCACGGGATGCCGGCCACCCTCGATGTCCAGGCAGGCGTCTTCGAGCATTTCGGGCCTGCACCAGTTGCCCTCCGCCGCGCGCTCGGCCTGCCCTGCCGCAACATCGAGCCTTGCGAGCGCAGCGGCGGTTGCAGCAATGCTCTGCCGATCAGCGACAACCGCTACGGTCAATTCCTCGAAATGCGCTTCCTCGGCAGCGAGTGCATGACCGCCAGCTTCGCTGATCCGACCGGCCTCCTCGTGCAAGGACAGCGAGTTGAAGCGCACCGCACCCTTCATCGTCTGGCGATGGGTAAAGCCGCTGTCGGGTGCCATCAGCGAATCCGCATGGCGGCTGGGCACTTCGATGAAATAGCCGAGCACGCCGTTATGCTTGATCTTGAGCGATGCGATGCCGGTCTCTTCACGGTAGCGCGCCTCGAGCGCCGCTATGGCCCGCCGCGCATTGCCCGAGACCTGCCGCAATTCGTCGAGGGCAGCATCGTAACCCTCTGCTATAAAGCCACCATTCTGGCGCTCTGTCGGCGGTGATGCGACCAGTGCGCGCTGCATGTGATCGACCAGCGCGCCATGCCCGCCCATCGCCGGGAGCAACTCCTCGAGCAGAGCCGGGCGGTCGGGCTTGTCGGCAAGAAAATCGCGAATACGCCGCGCTTCGGCCAGGCCGTCGCGTATCTGCCCGAGATCGCGCGGACTGCCCCGTCCGGCGACGACGCGGCCCAGCGCCCGCCCGATATCGGGCAGCGAGCGCAGCACTTCGCGCAGATCGGCGCGCAGCAGCGGATCCTGGTGGAAATAATGGACCAGCGAATGTCTGCGCGCGATAGCGTCTAAATCGCATAACGGAGCGGACAAGTCTTCGGCCAGTTGTCGCGCACCCGCCCCGGTCACGCAGCGGTCCACGGTCGCGATCAGGCTTCCCGCGCGTCCGCCCTGTTGCGAGGCAAGGATTTCGAGGCTTGTGCGGGTCGCCTCGTCCATCGCCAGAAGCGCATCGCTTGATCGTCTTTCGGGCGGGAGAAGCAGTGGCAAGGTGCCACGCCCGACATGATCGAGATAGGTCACGAGCCCGCTGGCTGCGGCGAGCATTGCCCGGTTGAAATCGCCGAATGCATCGAGCGTCTTGACCTCGTGCAGCGCTTTCAGTTGCCGCTCACCGTCATCGCTGGAGAAATCGCTTCGGGGCCGGACGATGGCTTCGTCACCGACGCCTTCCGAGCCTTCGGGCGCGATCACTTCACTCGCGCCGATCCGCGCCAAGGCCGCGCCGACATCGCCCGGCCCGCAGGATTCGAGCACCATTTGCCCGGTCGAGATATCGCAGCTGGCAACCCCAACGGTCCCGCGCACATCGCACACAGCCGCCAGCATGTTGGAGCGGCGCGGTTCGAGCAGCGCCTCTTCGGTCAACGTTCCGGCGGTGACAAAGCGGACAATGTCGCGCTTCACCAGAGCTTTGGAAACCGCGCTGCCTTCGCGCCTGGCGCGCGCCTTGGCTTCCTCCGGGGTTTCGACCTGTTCGGCAATCGCCACGCGGCATCCCGCCTTGATCAACCGCGCAAGATAGCCTTCAGCCGAGTGAACCGGCACGCCGCACATCGGCACGGGATCACCGCTATCCTTCCCCCGGCTGGTCAGCGCAATGTCGAGGATACCAGCGGCGACCTTCGCATCGTCGAAAAACAGCTCGAAGAAATCGCCCATCCGGTAAAACAGCAAGCAGCCTTCGGCCTCGCGCTTGAGCGCGTGATACTGCTCCATCATCGGGGTGGACTTCGCCGCCATCGGGAGGGGTTACTCGTGGCCCTCGCGATTCGGGAAGGGCCGATTGTCGCCTTTCCCCTATCGCATGCCGTTAGGGCAAGCTAAGTGGCCGTCAAAGGCAACTGAAGGGAATGGCCGAATATGGCGGAAGACAAGCAACCGGGTTTCACAGCGCTTGAGGCACTGTTCTACCACGAGACGATCCGTCCGGGTAAGATCGAGATCGTCGCTTCCAAACCCATGGCGACCCAGCGCGATCTGTCGCTTGCCTATTCGCCCGGCGTTGCCGTCCCTGTGGAGGCGATTGCTGAGAATCCAGCAGACGCAGCGAAATACACTGCGCGGTCGAACCTTGTCGCGGTGATCTCCAACGGTACCGCCATTCTCGGCCTCGGCAATCTCGGCGCGCTTGCCTCCAAGCCGGTTATGGAAGGCAAGGCAGTGCTGTTCAAACGCTTTGCCGATGTCGACTCGATCGATATCGAGCTCGACACCGAAGATCCCGACAAGTTCATCGAAGCGGTTGCGCTGATGGAACCCAGCTTCGGCGGGATCAATCTCGAAGATATCGCCGCGCCCGAATGCTTCATCATCGAACAGGCATTGCGCGAGCGGATGAATATTCCGGTGATGCATGACGACCAGCATGGCACGGCGATTATTGCAGCGGCTGGCCTGATCAATGCGATCCACCTGACGGGCCGCGATATCAAGCACTGCAAGATGGTGGTAAACGGCGCGGGTGCTTCGGCGCTGGCCTGCACCGCGCTGATCAAGTCGGTCGGTATCCCGCATGAGAATGTGATCGTGTGCGACCGTGCGGGGCCGATTTATCCGGGCCGCGAGAATGTCGACCAGTGGAAGAGTGCGCATGCGGTCGAGACCGAGGCGCGTAGCCTGGAAGAAGCGCTCGACGGGGCGGATATCTTCCTTGGCCTGTCTGCGGCGGGTGCGCTCAAGCCGCAATGGGTCGAGAAGATGGCTGATAAGCCGATCATTTTCGCAATGGCCAATCCGACGCCAGAGATCATGCCCGACGAGGCAAAGAAAGTCCGCCCCGATGCGATTATCGCGACGGGCCGTTCGGACTTCCCGAACCAGGTCAACAACGTGCTCGGTTTCCCCTTCATCTTCCGCGGCGCGCTTGATGTGCAGGCGACCGCGATAAACGAGGAGATGAAAGTCGCCGCCGCTGAGGCGATCGCAAAGCTCGCGCGCGAACGCGTGCCCGAGGAAGTCGCCGCCGCCTATGGCATCAATCACAAGTTCGGCACCGACTACATCATCCCCGCGCCGTTCGATCCGCGATTGATGGAGGTCGTTTCCTCGGCTGTGGCCAAGGCGGCAATGGATTCAGGCGTAGCCAAGGCGCCGATCAAGGATTTCGAAGCCTATGCCCACTCGCTGAAGGCGCGCCTCAATCCGACGACTTCGGTGCTCACCAATACCTATGAAACTGCGAAGGCCAATCCAAAGCGTGTGGTGTTTGCCGAAGCGGAAGAGGAGGTTGTTCTGCGCGCGGCGATCCAGTTCCGCGATTTCGGCTATGGCACGCCGGTCCTGGTCGGCCGTACAAAAAAAATCGCCGACAAGATGCATATGCTCGGGGTCGAGGATCATCGCGATTTCGTGATCGAAAACTCTGCGGTGAGTGAGCATATTCCCGAGATGGTAGACTATCTCTACAAACGCTTGCAGCGGCGCGGCTATACCGAGCGTGACGTGCGCCGGATGGTCAATCAGGAGCGTAACGTGTTCTCCGCACTACTGGTTGCTCTCGGGCATGGCGATGCGATGATTTCGGGTCTTACCCGCACATTCGCGCAGACCGCGCGCGAGGTGAATATGGTGCTCGATGCGAAGGAAGGCGCGGTGCCCTTCGGCGTCCATATGATGATCGGCAAGAACCACACGACCTTCCTGGCCGACACCACCATCAACGAGCGACCCAGTGCCGAGGAACTTGCGCATATTGCCCGGGAGACCGCTGCGGTTGCCCGCCGGATGGGTCACGAGCCGCGCGTCGCTTTCCTCAGCTATTCGACCTTCGGGAATCCGAGCGGCAAGTGGCTCGAGAATATCCGCGATGCGGTCGCAATTCTCGATGCCGAGGATCCCGGTTTCGAATATGAAGGCGAGATGGCGCCCGACGCCGCGCTCAACACGAAAGTGATGGAGCTTTATCCGTTTAGCCGGCTCTCGGGGCCGGCGAATGTCCTCATCATGCCCGGCCTGCAATCGGCCAACCTGTCGGCCAAGCTGCTGCGCGAGCTGGGCGGAGAGGATACGATTGGCCCGATGCTGATCGGCATGGAAAAACCCGTCCAGATTGCCCCGATGACCGCGATTGCACCCGATGTGCTGACGCTGGCGGTGCTGGCAGCGGCGGGCGTCGTGGGGTGATTTGAACCGCATCGAGATGCCACTGCGCATTGCCAGACCGGTTGCAGTGTCCGCGAGCGCGATGAGAAACCGACTGTCTCGCCATCTCTGTGCGAATGTCAGTTGGTCGGATTGCTGACGGAGAGCGCGGCAAGGTTGTCAAGCGCGGCAGACCACCCATCACGATAGTCATTGAAAAGATCCCGTCCGACAAGGCTCGTGATCTGCAAGGTGACGCGCAGGGCGCTGCCTGTTTTGCTCTTGGAGATTTCGTGGCTGCAAAGCGAGATCGACATTGTCTGCCCGGCAACAACGAGTGTTTCCGTGAAAGAGAAGAACTCTGGCGTGACGATGTGAAATTGCCCGATCGTGTTGAATTCGGGTGCTTCTTTTGGGCCGCAGCGGGTTCTTTCATGGCCGCCATCGCGACAATCATATTCATCGATAATCACGACGCTGTCATTGTCTGGAGTGCTCCACTTCTGCCGTGTATCGCGGTCCGTCATTACCTTGAATAAGTGGTCTGGCGAACAGTTGATATCGCGTTCCAGGGTCAGTGTTTCAAAGTCAGCCATCGTTGCTTTCCTTCTCGAGATGTTCGGCCAGAGCGGACAGGCGATCAAGTCGGCCTTTCCAGATATTGTGCTGGCGGTTCAGCCAGCTTTCGGCCTCCGCAATCGGGGCGGCCTCAATATGAACCATGCGGACGCGGCCGATTTTTTCGGAACGGATGATGCCCGCAGCCTCGAGTTTGCCCAGATGTTTCAGAAAAGACGGCAAGGCCATGTTGTGAGGCGCGTGCAGTTCGGAGACCGGGGCGGAGCCGGTCATAAGCCGTTCGATCACGGCGCGCCGGGTGGGATCGGCGAGCGCTGAAAAGGCGTTGTTCAGATTGTTATCCATATGGCTAAGTAACGTGACACAGGTTGTGCGTCAAGATAGATAGCTGATTGGCTAAGTATTTTCACTGACCAGGCTGGCAGAGGCGCTTCTCAACTCTGCCGTCACCGGGAATACCACACCTCGTGCCCGAACTTCTCGCAGGCCTTCTTCTCGGCGCGGGCTTCG
Organism: Pontixanthobacter sp.; assembly: GCA_965223995.1. GTDB lineage: Bacteria > Pseudomonadota > Alphaproteobacteria > Sphingomonadales > Sphingomonadaceae > Pontixanthobacter. The sequence goes on from CBDCXY010000016.1 coordinate 93,214, forward strand.
CTCGCGCCGTCGGATGGTGGGGTAGATTCAGTCGTTGGCTGCCAGGTCGGCAAGCCATCGGGATACAGGCTGATCGAAAAGTTCGGGGCGGCGCTCGCCACCCGACCATGCATAGGCCGAGACCGGATCGGGATATATACGCAGCCCGTGGCCTGCTTTCGGTATTTCCAGCCATGTTGCGGTTCCCGGGCGCAAACGATTGACCGTATCGACGATGATCTTGTGCCCGTGGCGCGGCTCGAACTGGTCGTATTCGCCATAGACAACCATCACCGGCACTTCGAGCCTGGCCCAAGCTGATAGCCAGTCCTTTTCTGCCGCCTGCCAGTGCCAGGAATGCGGACGCCCGTAATGCGGCTGCGTATCCGTGCCGAGCAGCGAATCCCACACGCCTGCAAGATGCGGATGCGCCGCTTCAATTGCTGCGGGCGTCATCTTGTCCAGCAGGTAATAACGCTGGAACTCCATTCGCCGCGTGATCTCCGCAGAAATCGTCTCGGGTTTGAAATCCGCCTGTCGCTCCAGCTGATTGCGATCAAAATGCAGCATCCGCTCGAAATAGGTGAGCGCGCCGCCGCCCTGGACCAGAACTCCGGCAATGTGCTTGCCCTGCGCAACGAGCGGGGCGGTGGTCGAGCCCAGACTGCTGCCGTAGACGACGATCCTGTCGGGATCGATCCAGTCATGGCTGGCTAGCTGATCGAGCGCTTCGCGGTAATGCCGCACCTCGGTATCGTAATCGAGCCTGTCGCAGCCCGGACCTTCGCTTCCACCCTCGCCAGCGCGATCAACCCGGATCAGCGCATAGCCTGCTGCCAGCGCAAGTCGTTCCTCGCTGCTGACCCGGTCTTCGCGCGGTGCGACCGAACCGCACGAGACCCACTGAGTCAGAAACAGCGCCGGAAGCCTGGCAGTGGTTTTGTCAGGACGGCTGATATAGGCGGTAAGGCGCAGACCATCGCTGGTAGAGACAGAAACCGTCTGATGTTCAAGCGCGGCAGTGTCCTGCGCATGAAGCGGGTTGGCGGACAGAAGGGCGAGGGCAGCGGCAATGCTGGCGAATAATGTGCGATAGATCATTCGCCCAAGCTGACGCGGATGGCCGGTCAGGCAAGACCGTTGTGACGGAGGGACGAATTCAGTCGTTCATCAGCCCCGCGCGATAGGCGGCGCCCAGCGGAAGTCGCTTGCCGCTGCGCAGGCGGACCGAATCGCGCGAAACTTCGACCATTGCCTCGCGCTGAACGAGGAAGGAACGATGTATGCGAACAAAGCCGTCTCCCAGCTTCTCCTGCGTATTGGCCAATGTGGCACGCGCGATCCGTCCTTCGCATCCAGATCTATGAAACTCGACGTAATTTCCCGCCGCAGCAATCCATTCGCTGGCTTTCATCACTTCTATCGATGGAACCGCCGGCCTCTTCGCATTTTTGCGCGAAGAGAAATGGTGAAGCGCACCGATAGTCGCGGTGCTGAGCACCAGCGCAGGCAATCGCCTTACCAGACCAAACTCTCCGGGAAAGCCGTAAGCGGCGGCTTCGATCAACAGCGACAGCGCACAGGCACCCAGCATCGCCAGCGCGATCGCGCGATAAGTCGTGAATGACCGGCCAATCTCGATTGCCGCAACCCACGGAGCAATGTGGATTATGCCCCACATCATGGCCTCGCCCAGCGTCTCGGCCTGCCCGGCGTAAAATGTGTAGAGCAGACAATACACCGCATTGACGATCACCGCGAGCGTGATCGCAGCGAACAGTCGCAGACCGATGGGGGACTGGGTGTATCGCGCGATCATTGTGCTCTCACTTCCTCCGATACCGGAAATACCACACTTCGTGCCCGAACTTCTCGCGGGCCTTTTTCTCGTAGCGTGTTTCGCTCCAGCCGCCGGGGCGGTTTTGCCAGTCTGACGGGCTTTCCGCGAGCCATTCGAATTCGTCGGTGAAACGCTGCATCACCATCAGCGAATGGCGCAGATAGATGTCGTGATCGGTGCCGAAGCGGAATTCGCCGCCGGGTTTCAGCTTGTCGGCGATCATCTGAACGGGGCCGTCATTCATCATCCGGCGTTTGGCGTGGCGTGCCTTGGGCCATGGATCGGGATGCAGAAGATAGACGAAGCTGAGCGCACCATCGGGAATCCGTGCAAGGACTTCCAGCGCGTCGCCATGATGCAACCGGATATTGGCCAAGCTGCGCTCTTTCACATGCGTCAGCGCACCCGCAACACCGTTGAGGAACGGTTCGGCGCCGATAAAGCCGTGATCGGGCAGCATATCGGCGCGGTCTGCGAGATGTTCACCCGAGCCGAAGCCGATCTCGAAATGCATCGGGCGATCATTGCCAAATAGTTTTTCCGAAGTGACAGGCCCCTCCGCAGGGACTGCGATCTGCGGCAGAAAATCGTCGACCAGGCTTTGCTGATAGGCGCGCAGCGGCTTGCCTACCGAACGGCCATAGAGCCGGTTGAGCGTTGTCGGGTCGCCTTCTTTGTGAGCGGTCATGCATGCTTCGCATACATGTTTTTTGTTTAGCCTCAAGCGCCAGCGTTCGCATCCGCTCACTTGGCTATCCTCGCATAAGCTCGGGCGGCCAGTCGGCCTTGCGGTTCGCTTGTCGCGAACCGGTCCATTCCAGGCTGGCAATCCCGCACTCGGTCCCTGGTTGCGGCAGCCAGAGCGCGACTGCGCGACGCCCGGTAGGGCGAAGCCAAGGGACGCGGACGCGTCCCGTCCGGCGTCTGAGGGCCCAAACAAGGAACATAAAAAACACCCGGGATGCTTCCACCCCGGGCGTCTCTCACTGTCTGAAGGACTAGAAGAATTCGGATCGCTTGCGATCCGCAGGGCCGGCTGTGCGCGGTTAGCGCGTTAGCCAAGGGGCCGGATGGCCCCGCCGGCGCTTGAGGTTAAACAAACTACGCGGCTTCCGCCGTGCTTTCGGGATCGCGCAGCACATAGCCGCGTCCCCATACGGTTTCGATGTAATTGTCACCGCCGCAAGCATGGCTGAGCTTCTTGCGCAGCTTGCAGATAAAGACGTCGATGATTTTGAGTTCGGGTTCGTCCATGCCGCCATAAAGGTGGTTGAGGAACATTTCCTTGGTCAGCGTGGTGCCCTTGCGGAGCGAGAGCAGCTCAAGCATCGCATATTCCTTGCCCGTCAGGTGGACGCGGGCATTGTCGACTTCGACGGTCTTGGCGTCGAGGTTGACCGCGAGCTTGCCGGTGCGGATGATCGACTGGCTGTGGCCTTTCGAGCGGCGCACAACGGCGTGGATGCGGGCGACCAGCTCTTCACGGTGGAACGGCTTGGTCACGTAATCGTCAGCGCCGAAACCAAACGAACGGATCTTGCTGTCCATTTCGGCAATACCCGAAAGGATCAGCACGGGTGTCTGCACCTTGGCGACGCGCAATTTCTTGAGAACGTCGTAACCATGCATGTCGGGCAGGTTAAGGTCGAGCAGGATGATATCGTAATCATACAGCTTGCCCAGATCGAGGCCTTCCTCGCCCAAATCGGTGGCATAGACATTGAAACCTTCGGTCGTCAGCATGAGCTCGATGGCTTTTGCCGTTGTCGGCTCGTCTTCGATCAACAGTACACGCATGGGTGGTCCCCCCCTTTTGCCTTAAGTCGGCCCAAATTCGCCCTGGTAACACTTCGCTAAGAGGTGTTGCCGTGGATTAACCACACAACATCTGAACAAAAAAGGTTAACGCACGGTAAAGGCCGTTAACACTTTTTGGGTGTGGCCTTCGGGACTCACCCCATTGCGGCGAGTTTTTTGGCCCGCCTTCGTTGTACGCTCGACCCGATACCCATGGCCTCGCGATATTTTGCGACCGTACGCCGGGCGATGTCGAAACCTTCGCCTTTTAGCAGTTCGACCAGCTTGTCGTCGGACAGGATCTTCTTCGGGTCTTCGGCATCGGTCATTGCTTTGATACGGGCCTTGACCGCTTCGGATGATGCCCCTTCTTCGCTGCCCGCCGAGCCGACCCCGCTGGTGAAGAAATATTTGAGTTCATAGGTGCCGCGGTCGCAGTGGAGGTATTTGTTCGATGTCACCCGGCTGACCGTGCTTTCATGCATGTCGATCTCTTCGGCGACTTCGCGCAGGGTCAGTGGTTTGAGTTCGGACACGCCCTTGCGGAAGAAGCCTTCCTGCAGATTCACGATCTGCGAAGCGACCTTGAGGATCGTTTTGCGGCGCTGGTCGAGCGCCTTGATCAGCCAGTTGGCATCGGTCAGCTTTTCGTTGAGCCAGCCGCGCGATTCCTTGTCGGTGCAACCATCCTTCAGTTCGATGAAATAGCTGCGATTGACCACCAGACGCGGTAGCGTGGCTTCGTTGAGCCTGATTTTCCAACTGTCGTCATCGCCCGGTGTTATGAGGACGTCGGGCACAACAGCCGCTTCGGGTGCGCCGCCGAAGGCCAGTCCAGGCTTGGGATCGAATTCGCGCAATTCGCCGAGCATGTCGGCAAAGTCCTCGTCATCGACGTCGCACATACGCTTGAGCCGGGCGAATTCGCCCTTTGCGACCAGATCGAGATTGTCGATCAGCCGCGCCATGCACGGATCGTAGCGGTCGATCTCCTTCGCCTGCATTGCGAGGCATTCGGAGAGCCCGCGTGCGCCGACGCCGGTCGGTTCGAGCGACTGGACGACTTCGAGCGCGCGTTCGGCTTCGGCAATAGTGACGCCCAGCTCGCTGGCGACTTCGCGCAACTGCCCGCGCAGATACCCTGCCTCGTCGAGCAATCCGATCAGGTAACGCGCAACAAACTCCTCGCGTGCATCGCCGGCCGCCGCTCCAACCTGTTCGTTGAGGTGATCAGCGAGCGAGGTTTCGCCGCCCCCACGCTCCTCGATCCCGGGGAGTTCTTCTCCTCGCGCGCTCGAACCGGCTGCACCCCATTCGCCATCACCCGTATCGCGGTCGACATCCACGGCGCTGCGATCGATATCGAGCGCGGCATTGGTGTTCTCGATGGTGTCGGCCCCCGGTTCGCGCGGCGCCTCCTCGCCCGGACTTTCGGGCGCATCGACGCTGCGCAGCTCGCCCGCTTCGAGCAGCGGGTTGGCTTCCAGTGCCTCGCCGATAAAGGTCTCGATTTCGAGGTTCGACAGCGCCAGCAGCTTGATCGCCTGCTGAAGCTGCGGCGTCATCACCAGCGATTGCGATTGCCGTAAATCGAGGCGCGGACCGAGTGCCATAGGAGTTAGCTATCAACCCGTTCGTGCTGAGCTTGTCGAAGCACTGCCTTTTCTTCTGAACTTGGCGCTCAAACAAAAGTGCAACCCTTCGACAGGCTCAGGGTAATCGGAGAGGGAAGAACAGCGCATAATTTACAGCGTAAAACCTTCACCCAGATACAGCCGCTTCACATTCTCGTCGGCGACCAGATCCTGCGGCGTCCCGGCAAACAGAACCTGTCCGCCGTAGATAATGCAGGCCCGGTCGACGATCTCGAGCGTCTCGCGGACATTATGATCGGTGATCAGCACGCCGATTCCGCGTGTTTTCAGGTCTTTCACCAGATCGCGAATATCGCTGATCGAGAGCGGATCGATCCCGGCGAATGGCTCGTCGAGCAGCATGATCGAGGGTTTGGCCGCAAGCGCCCGGGCGATTTCGCAGCGGCGGCGTTCACCCCCCGATAGCGCCATGGCTGGCGACGCGCGCAAACGGGTCAGGCCGAATTCGTCGAGCAGACGCTCCAGCTCGCTAGAACGCGTGTCCGCATCGGGTTCAACCATTTCGAGCACGCAGTTGATATTCTGCTCGACCGTCATCCCGCGGAAAATGCTGGTTTCCTGTGGCAGATATCCAAGCCCAAGGATCGCGCGGCGATACATCGGCAAGTGGGTGACATCTTCGCCATCCATCAATACGCGGCCGGAATCAGGCTTCACCAGCCCCATCACCGAATAGAAACAGGTCGTCTTGCCCGCGCCGTTGGGGCCGAGCAGGCCAAGCACCTCGCCCTTGCCCACGGTAAGCGAGATATCGGTCAGAACCGCGCGCTTGTCGTAGCTTTTGGCGATCGAGATGACTTCGAGGCCGCCATGGGGCAGCGGCGCATTGGCATCCACGGTGGGTTCTTCAGCGAATTCGGCGGTTTCCTGCATGCTCATGCCTTAACCATGTAGCATCGCGAAGCCCCTTGAAAAGGCCCGTTCGGCCAAAATTGGCAGGATTCGTGCATGGCAATCATATTTGACGGTAAAGCACGGCCACCCTTGAAGTTTGGTTACCGTGCTTGATTGTCGGCGCGTTTGTTGGAATACTCACCTGCGGAAGAGGGCATTGGGAGAGAGGCGCATGAACAAGGCGCTCGACGATTCGGTTTCGCAGGCGAAGGAATATACGCTCGATTGGCGCAAGAAGATGAGCGACAATGTCGCCTATGCACTGGTGGTCTATACTGCGCTGCATATCTTCGCGACGGTCGATGCGATGAAGCAGACCGGGATGAAATCGATGGCGCTGTTCGCGCTGGTTGTTCTGGTTGCCCTGATTATTCCCGCTTGCCGTAAATTTGAATCGCGCTGGCGCGACCTGTCCGATGCCGAAGCCGCCGATGAGAGCCTTGCGGGCTCGTTCCGGCGGGACCAGATCGTCCTGTGGCTGCTGGCCGTCGGCTTGCCCTTTATCCTGACGGCTGCCTTCAGAGGTGTTGCTGCTGCGGGTTGACCCGCCGCACCGGATTGCCGTTGGTGTCCTGTCGCCCTAGGGCGCATCCATGATTACTGCGAAAGATTCGTGCGATCTCTGCGCGCGGCTAGTGGAATTGTCGACCAAAGCAGGGGCGGACGCCGCCGATGCTGTGGCGATGACGTCGACATCGGAAAGCGCTTCGGTCCGCCTGGGCAAACTGGAAGATGTCGAACGTTCCGAAAGCGAAGAGATTTCGCTGCGGGTGTTTCTGGGCAAGAAATCGGCCAGCGTCAGCGCGAGCGACTTTTCGGATAATGCACTCGGCGAGATGGTCGACCGGGCCCTTGCCATGGCGAAGCTCGCCCCCGACGACCCCTATGCGGGCATCGCCGCAGAAAACCTTCTCGCGGCCGGCCCGTTTGACGATTACGATCTGGTCGATAGCGCGGAGCCCGCGCCCGAAGATCTGCGCGCAACGGCACTCGAAACCGAAGATGCCGCGCGAGCGATCAGGGGCGTCACCAACAGTGCGGGCGCAACAGCCACGTTTGGTCATTCGGTTTCGGCGCTTGCGACCAGCGGCGGTTTCATCGGCAGCCACGAAGCGACCTCGAACAGCATCGGCGCGAGCATGATTGCGGGTGAGGGCGACAGCATGCAGCGCGACTACGAATACCGCACGTCGCGTCATGCGGCGGATTTGCCCGGCGCAGCCTCTATTGGAACGCTTGCCGGTGAGCGCACGGTCGCAAAGCTCGATCCGGTGCGCCTGCCTAGCGGGGCGATGGCTGTCGTGTTCGATCCGCGTGTCGGGAACAGTCTGGTCGGCCATTTGCTCAGCGCGATCAATGGCATGTCGATCGCACGGCGATCGAGCTTCATGCTTGACCGACTGGATGAACATATCTTCGGTCCGGACATTGCAATCCGCGAAGACCCGCACCGCGCCAGGGGGATGAAGTCCAAACCCTTTGATGGCGAGGGATTGCCAACCAGCCCGCGTAACATCGTTGAAAATGGGCGTGTGACGGGATGGCTGCTCAATTGTGCGGCTGCGCGGCAGCTTGAACTGGCACCGACCGGTCATGCATCGCATGGAGGCGGCGCGCCCGGTATTTCGTCGAGCAATGTCCATCTCGAACCGGGTTCGCTCGCCCGCGATGAGCTGATCGGCGAGATGGCCGACGGCGTGTATGTTACCGAGCTGATTGGTCAGGGCGTCAACGGGATTACCGGCGATTACAGCCGCGCCGCTGCGGGCTTCAGGATTCGCGGCGGACAACTGGCCGAGCCGGTGTCCGAATTTACGATTGCGGGGAATCTGGTGGATATGTTCGCCGCTCTGACCCCTGCCAGCGACCTCGAAATGTACCGCGCGGTCAACGTGCCGACATTGCGGGTCGAGGGGATGACGATAGCGGGCGAGTGAGGGTTACTTGCCTGCCCGCTCGATGGCCTCGACCACGATCTTGCGCGCTTCCTCAGCATCGCCCCAATCGCCAATCCGCACCCATTTCTCGGCTTCGAGATCCTTATAGTGGGTGAAGAAGTGCTCGATCTGCTGGAGCACGATGCTGGGCAGATCCTGCCGCTCGCCGACATCGGCGTAATAGGGGAAGGTCGTGTCGACAGGTACGCAGATCAGCTTCTCATCACCGCCATGCTCGTCTTCGAGCTTGAGCACACCGATGGGCCGAGCGCGGACGACGCACCCTGCGATAAACGGGCTGCGCGCGATCACCAATGCGTCCAATGGGTCGCCGTCGGGTGAAAGCGTGTGCGGGACGAAGCCGTAATTGGCGGGATAGCGCATCGGCGTGTGCAGGATGCGGTCGACGAACAAGGCACCCGAATCCTTGTCGAATTCGTACTTCACCGGTTCGCCGCCGGTGGGCACTTCGATGATGACGTTGAGGCTCTCGGGCGGATTGTCGCCGACGCTGATCTTGCTGATATCCATGGCCGCGCCCATAGCTGCGAAGTATGTCCTCGCCAAGGCCAATTTGTTGCGCTGCAGCATAACGCCCGTGTTGCGAGGCAAAGCGCACTCGCCTAAGCGCGGCTCATGGGCCAGAAAAACAAGTCTCACACACCTAAAGCCATTCGCGGAACACAGGACATTTTCGGGCCCGATGCCGAGGCTTTCGCCTTCGTCGTCGAGACATTCGAGCGGGTGCGCAAGCTGTATCGCCTCCGCCGCGCGGAAATGCCGGTGTTCGAAAAAACCGAAGTGTTCGCGCGGTCATTGGGCGAGACGACCGATGTGGTGTCGAAAGAGATGTATTCCTTCGATGATCGCGGCGGGGAATCGCTCACCTTGCGGCCCGAGTTTACCGCCGGGATCGCGCGCGCGTTCCTGACCAATGGTTGGCAGCAGCATGCGCCGCTCAAGCTCGCGACACACGGCCCGCTGTTCCGCTACGAACGCCCGCAAAAGGGCCGTTATCGCCAGTTCCACCAGATCGACGCCGAGATTATCGGTGCGGGCGAACCGCAAGCCGATGTTGAGCTGCTGGCAATGGCCGACCAGCTGCTGAAAGAGCTGGGTATCAAGGATGTGACGCTGCATCTCAACACGCTCGGCGACGGGACAAGCCGCGAGGCATGGCGCGCGGCGCTGGTCGACTATTTCCGCAAGGTGCAGGGTGATCTGAGCGAAGACTCGCAAGAGCGGCTGGAGAAAAACCCGCTGCGCATTCTCGACAGCAAGGACCGCCGCGACCAGCCTTTCCTGCCCGATGCGCCGAAGATTGACGATTTCCTGTCTGATGAGGCTGGGGCGTTTTTCGAGTCCGTGACCGGCGGGCTCGATGCGGCAGGCGTCAAATGGAAACGCGCCGAGGCTCTGGTGCGCGGGCTCGATTATTACCGGCATACTGCGTTCGAGTTTATTCCCGACGAGGGGAGTGCCTCGGCCGATGCGCTGGGCAGCCAGAGCACGGTGCTCGGTGGTGGGCGCTATGACGGGCTTATCGAGAATCTGGGTGGCCCGGCGACACCTGCGGTTGGTTGGGCCGCAGGGATCGAGCGGTTGGCGATGTTGGTTGGGGAGCGGGGTGAGGCTGTTCCTGATGTCGCTGTCGTAGTTGAAGATGACGGTCTGACAGGTATGGCGCTGGCAGCGACAAAGCGGCTCCGCTCCGAAAAGTTGAGCGTGGAGTTGATCGCTGCGGGAAGCCCACGGAAACGGTATGACAAGGCAGTGAAAACCGGCTCCCAAACCATTGCTGTTTTGAATTTTACCGAGAGCAAGCCCGTTTGGGGCGTTCGAGGAAAAGGTGATTTCGCTCAGACGGTGCATAGAATAGTGTCTGCTCACAAATGATCATTATCGTCACCCTGAACTTGATTCAGGGTCCATCCATCCTCACGTAGCTTCGGTGCGGGCCGAAGAATGGATGCTGAAACGAGTTCAGCATGACGGGATTGGAATGGTTGTACCTTACTTTGTCCTCACCCCGGACCTGATCCGGGGCCCAGCTTCTTTCGGCGATTGATAGAAAGTTAAGCTGGATTGTGCTTTGCACGTCTTTCACTCCCCGCCTTCGTGGGAATGACGATGGGGCGCAACGAAAGCACTTTCCTACAGGGACCATCCTTCGCTATTGCCTCTGCCAGACTAGCAACCAAACGGTAGCCCCCCGGGGGGCACCCCAATGGGTGTCAACCGCATAGTATTACAGTTAACCACGTAAATTCAAAGAGTTAGAAAGAAATCACCCGGTTGACACCCTGTCGCCTTTGTCAACCATCTGTCGCCCTGAAACGCCATGACCATCCCTATTGCACTTTCTTTTCGTCACCCTGAACTTGTGTCAGGGTCCATTTATCCTCACCTGGCTTCGGTTCGGGCTGAAGAATGGATGCTGAAACAAGTTCAGCATGACGGGTTTGGGATGATGTGATGCAAATCCCCGCCGAACGTCTCCAGCAGATCACCAACCGCTTCGCCGAGCTCGAAGCGCGGATGGCTTCGGGTACGCTTGAGGGTGAGGAATTCGTCCAGGCGAGCCGTGACTATGCCGAGATCGAGCCGGTCGCGAAGATCGCCAGCGAAGTTGCCGCGATGCGCGAAGAAATCGCCGGTCTCGAAGAGATACTCTCCGATCCCGAGATGAAGGCGATGGCAGAAGAGGAGCTCGCCGAACTGCGCGCCAGCCTGCCCGAAAAGGAACGCGCGCTTGCCATTGCGATGCTGCCGCGTGACAGCGCCGACAGCCGTCCAGCCATGCTCGAGATTCGGGCCGGCACGGGCGGCGACGAAGCGGCTTTGTTCGCGGGTGATCTCTACCGGATGTATGAAAAATTCGCCGCCGAGCAGGGCTGGCGGGTAGAGCCGGTCAGCATGAACGCCGCCGATGTCGGCGGTTTCAAGGAAATTGTCGCCAACGTTACCGGGCAGGGCGTGTTTGCGAAGATGAAATTCGAAAGCGGCGTCCACCGCGTACAGCGCGTCCCCGTCACCGAAAGCGGTGGGCGTATCCATACATCTGCGGCCACTGTCGCGGTGCTGCCCGAACCGGACGAGGTCGATGTCCAGATCGATGATAATGATCTCAAGATCGATATTTACCGGGCCAGCGGTGCAGGGGGGCAGCACGTCAATACGACCGATAGCGCTGTGCGGATCACACACTTGCCGACCGGAATTGTCGTGCAACAGCAGGACGAGCGCAGCCAGCACAAAAACCGTGCCAAGGCTATGCAGGTGCTCCGCACCCGGATTTACGACCATCTGCGCGCCGAGGCGCATGGCGAAGAGGCCGAAGCGCGCAAGGCTATGGTCGGTTCGGGTGATCGTTCCGAACGCATCCGCACCTACAATTTTCCGCAGGGCCGCGTGACCGACCACCGGATCGGATTGACGCTGCATAAATTGCCCGAAGTGCTCGAAGGCGCGGGGTTAGTCGAACTGGTCGACGCGCTGATCGCAGAGGACGAGGCGAAGCGGCTGGCGGCGCTTGATGGCTAAGACCCCACCCCCGTTCGTGCTGAGCCTGTCGAAGCACTGTTTTTTCTTGTGGCCTGATTTGCGAAGTGAAATGCAGCCCTTCGACAGGCTCAGGGCGAACGGAATTGGGATATGAATGTCTCCGAAGCCATTCGTAACGCGGCCAAACGGCTGGAAGATGTGTCCGACACACCCCGCCTCGATGCCGAGCTGTTGATGGCGCACGCAATGGGCGTGTCGCGTTCGCACCTCCTGCTCCAGGGACTCGGCGACGCTGCGCCCGAGCGGTTTCACGGATATGTCGAGCGGCGCAAACAATCAGAGCCGGTTGCCTATATCGTCGGTTATCAGGAATTTTTCGGACGCGAGTTTCAGGTCACCCGCGACACGCTGATTCCCCGTTCGGATAGCGAGACGCTCATTGCTACTGCACTGGATAAAAAGCCCGATGCGGGCCGCGTGCTCGACCTTGGCACCGGCACGGGCGCCTTGCTGCTGACATTCCTCGCTGAAACCGGTGCAACGGGTGTCGGCATGGACAAGTCGGTTGCAGCCATCGGAGTCGCGGACGAGAACGCCTCGCGATTGGGTGTGAGCGAGCGGGTAACTTTCACGACTGGCGACTGGACCAAGGCCGACTGGGCCAGGCGATTGGGAAAGTTCGACCTGATCCTGTGCAATCCTCCCTATGTCGAGGAAGGTGCCGAGCTTGAACCTGATGTTCGCGATTATGAGCCCGAGATCGCTCTTTTTGCCGGGCAAGACGGTCTCGATGACTACCGAACGTTGATCCCCCAATTGCGCGATTTGCTGCGCAAAGGCGGAGCAATTGTGCTTGAAATCGGTCACAATCAGGACGAATCTGTCGCGCTTCTCGCCAAAGAATCGGGTTTCGCGACCAAATTGTTCCGCGACCTTGCCCACAGGCCGCGCGCGCTCTTGCTCAAATAGGGCTTGGCAAAGATCGAATCAGGCATTACCCCTTCAACCAGACCTGCGGTTTTTGGCAGTTTCGCCTCCAACCTGGTCTAGCTCCTACATTTGCGAACCGCTTGCGCCAAGGCGCTGATGCGAACGGAACAGGCAAACGAGCAAATGGAGCACCGCACCTGCGTGAATACAGGCGCGGTCAGGGGTCGAACTTAGGCCGGGCCGGCATAGGAAATACGCCGCCGAATGGTCGCTGCCAGGAAGAGAATTCCTTGAATAACAATCGTAACAATCGCCGCGGTCGCGGTCGCAACAACCGCAATCAGGGCGGCAATCCGAACGCGCAGAACCGGATCGACAACCGCGCGCGTGGCAACGCTCCGCAATTGCTCGATAAATACAAGAAGCTCGCGCAGGACGCCTATCATAATGGCGACCGTGTGCAGCAGGAATATTACCTGCAATTTGCCGACCATTATTTCCGCGTGATCGCCGACAACAAAGCACGCCAGGAAGAAGCGCGTGCGAAAAAGCAGGAAGAACGCGGCGACAATTCGGACGACAATGATGATGACGACGGCCGCAACAACCGGCGCGGCCGCGGTCGCCGGAACGACCATGATGGTGATGGCAACGATCACCAGAAGCCGAACGGCCGCGCTCGTGGCCCTAAGAAAAAGGGCGGCGAGGAAGGTGATCGCCAGAATGAGGGTGAAGAAGGTGAAAACCCCTTCGCTCGCGAAACAAAAAAGCCGCGCAAACCGCGCGCCAGGAAGCCCGCAGCCGCCGATGATGGCGAGATTGATGCTGCAGCCTTGCCGCCCGCGATTGGCGACACTGGTGAAGAGGCCGAGGTCAAGCCCAAGCGCACTTTGCGTCGTCGCAAGCCCGTTGATGATAGCGGCGCGGCCGAAGCGGCTGAGTGAGAAGCCGGAAATTCGGCTGAGGCTAGCGAGGGCGCGATAGGGTGAATGTCCTCGGAAAAACCGGTAATCTGATCGGGCAATATCCGAAGATGTCCGCTGGGCTGCTGGGCGCGCTGGCGGCAACCGGCTTTCCGCCGCTGCATTTGTGGCCTTTGACGATTCTTGCAATCGCGCTCTTCGCGTGGCTGGTTTTCGAATCCGAAAGTTGGAAACAGGCGGCCTTTCGCGGCTGGCTGTTCGGTGTGGGCCATTTCACGCTCGCCAACAACTGGATCGCGACTGCCTTCACCTATCAGGCCGAAATGCCGACATGGCTTGGCTGGCTGGCCGTGCCGCTGCTGGCGCTGTATCTGGCGGTCTACCCCGCACTGGCTGCGCTCGGAGCGCATCTGCTGAAACGCGACGGGCATGTGGTCGGTTTCGCGCTCGCATTTGCGGGTTGCTGGACGATCAGCGAATGGCTGCGGAGCTGGGTTTTTACCGGCTATGCCTGGGATCCGCTGGGTCTGGTGTTTCTCGGTCCGTGGGATCGGGCCGGCATCGCGATCCTGCTCCCTTGGATGGGCACATATGCACTGTCGGGATTGGTGGTGTTGTTGGCCGGATTCTTGTGCTGGTTGGTGAGTTCTCGCCGTAACATTGCCACCATTGCGCTCGCCGGTTTGATGGCAGTCGCCATGCATGCGCCCGATTTGCGGGAGGAACGTCAGGGCGCGCTCGCTTTTACGCTGATCCAACCCGATACGCGTCAGGACGAGCTCGACGATCCGTCGAAATTCGAGGGACAGTTCCTGCGTTCGGCGGGCCTGTCGGTCAAACGGCGCGAGATCGATACACGGCTGGTTCTGTGGCCCGAATCGGGCGTCCCCGACTATCTGCGCGACGGCTATCCGGAGCGTTACTATCGGCAGATGACGGTCGAAGGCGATCCAGCCTTTGCCCGTTATCGTCTGGGCCGGGTCGCTGGCGAGGGCGGGATGCTGCTGACCGGTGCAGTCGATCTGGAAGTTGGCGAAGAAGATGGACGCATCAGGGCACTCGGCGCGCGCAATGCGGTCACCGCTATCAACGAAAACGGCGAGATCGTCGCCGGTTACGACAAGGCACATCTCGTGCCCTATGGTGAGTATCTGGCCCTGCGCTGGTTGCTCGAACCGCTCGGCGCGACGCGATTGGTGGCTGGCTCGATTGACTTCTGGCCGGGTCCGGGGCCGCAGACGCTCGATCTCGATCAATGGGGCCGGGCCGGTATCCAGATTTGCTATGAGATCGTGTTCTCGGGCGACGTGGTCGATTCCGATAATCGCCCCGACTATATTTTCAACCCGTCGAACGATGGCTGGTTCGGATCGTGGGGGCCGCCGCAACATCTGGCGCAAGCGCGGATGCGCGCGATTGAAGAGGGGTTGCCGGTCTTGCGCTCGACAACCACCGGGATCAGTGCAGTGATCGACGCGAACGGTATTGTGCGCGATACCATCGGCATGCACCGCGCCGCGCGGATTGACGGCTATGTCCCGCCAGCAGAAGCGCCGACATTGTTTTCGAGACTGGGAAACTGGCTGCCGCTTGGCTGGGCGATTACCGCGATCCTCGTATCGCTTGTTGCCACGCGCCTGAGACGAAGCTAGGACGCCCACAACACATAAAGCTTTCTTTATATGAGGCCCGTTTTTTGGCAATGCGCAGCGACTATTTGTTCACTTCCGAGAGCGTTTCCGAAGGCCATCCCGATAAGGTTTCCGACCAGATTTCGGACGCAATCGTCGATCTGTTTATCGGCAAGGATCCCGAGGCACGCGTCGCTTGCGAGACCATGACGACCACCCAGCGGGTGATCCTGTCGGGTGAAGTGCGCGGACAGGGAGTGATGGATGCCGACGGAAACTGGGCGCCGGGCGTCGAGCAGGAAATCGAAAATGTGGTTCGGAAAACCGTTCGCGAAATTGGTTACGAGCAGGACGGGTTTCACTGGGAAACGCTGACCTTCGAGAACCACCTGCACGGCCAGTCAGCACATATCGCACAGGGCGTTGACGCCAGTGGCAACAAGGACGAGGGCGCCGGCGACCAGGGCATCATGTTCGGCTTCGCTTGCGACGAAACACCCGATCTGATGCCCGCGCCGATCGATTACAGCCACAAGATCCTCGAGCAGATGGCAGCTGACCGGAAAAGCGGCAAAGCGCCGTTCCTCGAGCCCGACGCCAAGAGCCAGGTGACCCTGCGCTACAAGGATGGCAAGCCCGTTGCTTGCACGGCCTTGGTTGTCTCGACCCAGCACGCGGAAGGCTTTGACGAGGGCGAGAAGGAAGCCGAGCTCAAGACCTACGTGAAGAGCGTGGTCGGGACCATTCTCCCCGATGGCTTCTTGTCGGACGATACGGTTTGGCACATCAACCCGACCGGATCCTTTGTGATCGGCGGCCCCGATGGCGATGCCGGCCTTACGGGTCGCAAAATCATCGTCGACACCTATGGCGGTGCTGCTCCGCACGGTGGCGGTGCGTTCAGCGGTAAGGACCCAACCAAGGTTGATCGCTCGGCCGCTTACATCACGCGCTATCTGGCCAAGAATATCGTTGCAGCGGGCCTGGCGAAGCGCTGCACGATCCAGCTCGCCTATGCGATCGGGGTGTCGCAGCCACTCTCGCTCTATGTCGATACGCACGGGACGGGTACGCATGACGATGCCGTGCTCGAACGGGCGATAGGCTCTATCGAAAAGCTGGGCGGTCTGACGCCCCGCGCGATCCGAACACATCTGGGGCTTAACAAGCCGATCTACAGGATCAGTGCGGCCTATGGCCATTTCGGACGGACGCCCGACGGTGACCGTTTCCCATGGGAAAAGACCGATCTGGTCGATGATCTGAAGGCGGCGCTGGGCTAACTCCAGTCAATCGCGTGAAAGTAGCGA
Source organism: Pontixanthobacter sp. (assembly GCA_965223995.1). Lineage (GTDB taxonomy): Bacteria > Pseudomonadota > Alphaproteobacteria > Sphingomonadales > Sphingomonadaceae > Pontixanthobacter. The sequence goes on from CBDCXY010000016.1 coordinate 109,614, forward strand.
GCCCAAACCGGACACCGCCTCGATAAATTCCTCGCGGAAATCCTGCACGACCTGACGGCTTGATCGGACCTGTTCGACAAGGCCGACGCCCTGGCCGACGAAATAGCTAACCAGCTGGCGCGCTTCTTCATTGCCCGCGGCAGCTTCGCGCTCAATCTTGGCGAATGCGGGTTCGGAAACCATGCCCATCAGCGGCATCGGCAGTGTGCCCGGACCGTTTTCATTGTCCCATGCATCGTGCCACGCGGTTTTGAGCTGACGGGCCGGTTTCCCCGTGCGGCTTTTTGAGCGGACAGTATCGCGGCTGCGTGCAGCAACCATCTTGTCACGGAAGGCTTCGCTGGTTTCTGCTTCAGGCGTCGCGAGCCAGACCGATCCGGTCCATGCGCCCTGCGCACCGGCGGCCATCATCCCGGCCATTTGTCCGCCAGTCATGATTCCGCCCGCTGCGAGCACGGGAATGTCGTGACCTGCCCGCTCAAGAGCGCGGGTGACTTCGGGAATCAGGACGAGGGTCGAGACTTCACCGCAGTGGCCTCCCGCTTCGGTACCCTGCGCGACGACAATATCGACGCCTGCCTCGGCTTGCCGGATGGCATGTTCTTTCGCGCCCACCAGAGCCGCGACCGGAACGCCGCGTTTCTTGCCCTCTTCGATCATGGCGGGCGGAGCAATGCCCAGCGCATTGGCGATCAGCCGGATCGGATGATTGAATGCGACTTCCATCAAGGCGAGGCCGTTCTCCGGCGTGATCCCCATCCGCTCACGCAGGACGGGCAGGTCACCGTCGGCTGCGATCCCATGCGCGTCGAGCAGCTCGTTGGCGAAATCCTTGTAACGCGGATCGATGGCCTGTGCGCGCTCGGCATTGCTCGAAAACCTGACAACGCTAGGATCGATTACTTCGGGAACCAGCACGTCGACACCGTAGGGCGCGCCATCGACATGCGCGTCGATCCATGCGAGCTCTTCTTCAAGCGCTTCGGGCGAAAAGCGTGTCGCGCCAAGCACCCCAAAACCGCCAGCCTTGCTGACGGCGGCAACCACGTCGCGGCAATGCGAAAAGGCAAACAGCGGAAATTCCGCGCCGGTCAGCTCGCACACCCGGTTCATGCGCCGCCAGTTCGATAGTCGGCAACAATCTGGCCGGTGGCAGCAAGCTCATCCTCATGGCCCTGCTCGCGCCAATCTTCCTTCAGTGCCTCGTCCTCCCACTGCTTCATGGCCGGATGAGCCAGAATGTGATCGACCCATTTCTGGCCCATACCTACGTCCAGAGCATAGGTGCGGATGCGGTAGGCAACCGGGGCGAAGAACGCGTCGATCGCGGTAAAGTGCCCGCCCGCCAGCCACGGCCCACCGAAACGATCCAGGCCTTCTTCGAATATTTCGCGCAGCCGCCCGACGTCGCGCTGCAATCCAGCGCTAGCCTGATGGTGTTCGACCCGCACGCCGACATTCATCGGGCAATCGTTGCGCAGATGGGAGAAGCCCGAATGCATCTCGGCGACGCTGCATTGGGCAAAGGCACGTGCATCCTCATTGTCCGGCCAGACGCCTTCGTATCTATCTGCCAGATAGAGCACGATTCCGAGCGAATCCCAGACCGTCCTTTCGCCGTCGAGCAGGGCTGGAACCTGCCCGACCGGTGAAAATGCGCGAAACGTGTCATAGTTTGACAGCGCAGCAAAAGGCTCGACTCGGTCAGCGAATTCAATCCCTAGCGCTTTCATCAGCACCCACGGCCTCAGCGACCAGCTCGAATAATTCCGATTCGCGGTGATAAGGGTGTAGGCCATCCGCGTTGCTCCGGCTTAACTGACGTATTTCGCCGTCGTCTTCTCGGCGACTTCTTCAGCAGTTACACCCGGCGCCAGCTCGATGAGCTTGAACGGGCTATCATGGTCTGTCCGATGGAACACCGCAAGATCGGTGATGATCATGTCGATCACATTCTGACCGGTCAGTGGCAGGGTGCAGCTGGGAATAAACTTTGGATCCCCCGCTTTGCTGACATGGTCCATCACCACGATGATTTTCTTGACCCCTGCGACAAGATCCATCGCGCCGCCCATACCCTTGATCATCTTGCCGGGGATCATCCAGTTGGCGATATCGCCATTCTCGGCCACTTCCATGGCGCCCAGAACGGTTAGGTCGATATGGCCGCCGCGGATCATCGCGAAGCTTTGCGAGCTGTCGAAATAGGCGCTGTGGGGCAATTCGCTGATCGTCTGTTTGCCGGCATTGATCAGATCGGCATCGACCTCGTCATCATAGGGGAACGGGCCAATGCCAAGCATGCCGTTTTCGGACTGCAACGTGACTTGCATACCTTCGGGAATGTGGTTGGCCACCAGTGTCGGAATACCGATCCCGAGATTGACGTAATATCCGTCCTGCAATTCCTGGGCGGCGCGGGCGGCCATCTGGTCACGGGTCCAGCTCATGGGTTTGGTCTTTCGGTTGGGGATGGGATCGTTAGTGGAAGTGGCGTGAGAAACCAGCCGGAACCGATCAGCTCTTCGAGCGGCTGGGCGGCGGATTTGTCTTTGAGATAAAGGTACAGCTCATCGAAGTCGGCGCGATTGTCGCCGGCGATTGCGAGCAAACAATGCGTTTCCGACAACTCGCGGCGACGGGTTTGCTTGCGATCATCGACGCGGCGCATCAGCAACAGCTGATCGCGGCCTTGAGGATCCATCCCGCTATCGACCAGCGCACTGCGCACCTCAGCCGCTCTGATCGCGGCGAGCTGCGAGATCCAGAATACCTCTACCTCCTGGAGACGCAGCGAAGCCAGCATCTGGCTTAATGCGGGATTGGGAGAGGCTGCGATCTCCGGATCGAACACACCGTCTCCGGGATCGAGATCGATCAGCACCGCCGGAGGACGAATGCTGCAATCGGTGCGCATCGGGCTCAGCGTGCCTGGGGCCGCCAGGATGGCAGATTGGCGAGCGTTGTCGACCGGATCACGCCGCGATTGCAGATCGACATAATTATACAGCACATCATAAGCGCGAAAGTCGGTCGGCCCGTAGGGAACTGTCTGCGTGGGAGGCGGTGGTGGTGCAGGCGGCGCGCTGACCGGCACATTTTCGCCGGCACCCACCGTCGCTGCCACTTCGGCGCGCGGCGGCTCGCTCGGGTTCGGGAGAACTTCGGTGCTTTCCATATTCTCGACGGGTTCTGCGGCATCGGCAGTCGGCAGCCGGAACAGCGGCTCGACCGGTTCGCTATCGACGGGTCCGATCAGCGTGGGCGCTTCCGTGGGTGCGTGGGTTTCGGCTGTATCGACTGCAGCGAGCTCGACCGGCTCAGCTTCGGCGACCGATGCTTCGACGGGTGCCTCAGCGACCGGCTCCGAAACGGGCGGTGGTGCCGCAGCGGCGGTTTCGATCACTTCGACCTCCGCTTCACGAACCGCGATGGCCTCGGCATTGTCCTCGTTATCGTCGCCGCCCATCACGTCGTCGCCGAACATCGCACCGCCTGCAGCCAGCGGAACGATCGCTGCCACGCAGCCGCCCAGCATGGGCAGTGCGGTCGCGGCCAGAGTCAGTTTGAGGAGTCGGCGCGGCATCGGTTCAGGCGTCCTCACGGTCGCGCGTCGTGCGGAACTCGATCTTCTTGTCATAGGGCGAACCCACGATCAGCCGCTGTACATAGACGCCCGGCAGGTGAATGCAGTCAGGATCGAGTGATCCGGCAGGAACAACCTCTTCCACTTCGACGACGCAAGCCTTGCCGCAGGTCGCCGCCGGCTGGTTGAAATTGCGCGCGGTCTTGCGGAAAACCAGGTTACCTGTTTCGTCAGCCTTCCAAGCCTTGACGATCGACAGGTCGGCAAAGATCCCGCGTTCGAGAATGTAATCCTCACCGTCGAAGTTCTTGACTTCCTTGCCCTCGGCGACCTGCGTACCAACACCGGTCTTGGTGTAGAACCCGGGAATGCCGGCCCCGCCCGCGCGCATGCGCTCGGCCAGCGTGCCCTGCGGGCAGAATTCGACTTCGAGCTCGCCCGAAAGGAACTGCCTTTCGAACTCCTTGTTCTCGCCGACATAGGACGAGATCATTTTTTTGACCTGCTTGGTACGCAGCAACATGCCGATACCCTCATTGTCGATCCCGGCATTGTTGCTGGCAAAGGTCAGGCCTTTGACGCCACTATCGCGGATGGCGGTCAGGATACGCTCGGGAATCCCGCACAGGCCAAAACCGCCGCTGGCGATCAGCATATCGTCGCGCAGGAGCCCGTCGAGCGCGGTAGTGGCATCGGGGAACAGCTTTTGCATAAACACCTCAGGTCGTTTGACTTTGCATTTCGCATAGAGAGTGGCTGGTAGCCTGTCGAGATACACCGTGGGTTGGTCGATTGCGAATAGCGCAACGCTTGATCCGTTGCTGTGCTATGGTCGGAGCAAATCAGGGGGAGTTTCCATGCGACAGATAGCATTTGCACTTGCGACCGCAGGATTGGTCATGGCCATGCCATTGCAGGCGGGCGCTCAAACGATTGAGAGCGCGATCGGGGCCTCGGCCCGCAGCGATGCGAACAAAGCGCTGGATGAAAGCCGGCAGCCCGCAGCCGTGCTCGAATTCGCCGGAGTCGAAAATGGCGATGTGGTGGCCGATTTCATGGCCGGCGGCGGTTACTACACAGAGCTGATTGCCACGCTGGTTGGAAAGTCGGGCAAGGTCTATGCATTGAATCCGGTCGGTTTTCACAACCCCGAGGCTTGGGCAGCGCTGACCAGAACCCATAAGAACATCCGCCCGATTGCGGTCGATCCGAGAGCAATGGTGGTCGCGCCCGGCAGTGTCGATACGATCTTCACGCATCTGGTGTTCCATGACCTCTACTGGGAATCGGAGCAGTACAAATTCCCCCGGCTCGACGTCGAGATGATGCTCGCCAATTGGTATGCAGGTGTGAAGCCCGGCGGTTCGGTGATCGTGGTCGATCATGCTGGCCCATCGGGCGATCCGCGCAAGGTGACCGCCGATTTTCACCGTATTGATCCAGCACGCGTGATTGCGGATATGACCAAGGCCGGTTTCGAGTTGGAGGCCCAATCCGATATGCTGCGCAGCAGTGCGGATGATCACTCGAAGAATGTGTTCGATCCTTCGATCCGCGGAAAAACCGACCGGTTTGTGATGAAGTTCCGGAAGCCCACGGGCGGCTAGAGCATGTTGCGTTTCTCGCAACAAACCCTGCTCTTTTCGCACTTGCACAAAAAGCCGCAATCCCCCATTTGAGAGAGGCCTTTTAGGCATCCTCTCCCAAACTATTCAGGCCCGGTCGGCGACGACCGGGCCTTTTTTCTTGCCCGCATGCGATGCGGTTCCTAGCTAGGCCGCTGACCGATATAGGAATTCAGGGAGCCGACACTCGATGGCCAAGACCGACGCGGCGGAAAAAACGAAAACAGTGCGATTGGAAGTCGCGGCGGCGAGGCAGGAGGAAAGCGGTCAGGGCATCGCGCGTATGCCGCGATCTGCATTTCAGGCGCTCGGCATTACCGAGGGCGATGTGATTCAGATCGAAGGCAAGCGCACCACCGTCGCCATTGCCATGTCCGCCTATGACGAGGACCAGTCGCTCGAGGTTGTCCGGCTCGACGGTTTGCAACGCGGCAACGCCGAGGCTGGATCGGGCGAGCATGTGCAGATCTCGGTTGCCGAATCGAAACCTGCGACGCGCGTTGTTTTCGCCCCGGCCCAGCGCGAGATGCGCCTTCAGGGACCGACCCAGGCACTCAAGCGCAATTTCTTCCGCAAGCCGATCAGCATGGGCGATCTGGTCGCCACGACGGGGCAGCAACCGGTCCAGAACATGCCGCCGCAAGTCCAACGCATGTTCAATACGCCTGCCTATGCGCTCACCCAGATCCGCCTCAGCGTCGTCTCGACCAGCCCCAAGGGTATCGTCCATATTGACGAGAATACCGAGGTTGAGCTGCGCGCCGAATATGAAGAGCCGCGCGATGCGCGCGCGGGCGTGAATTACGACGATGTTGGCGGGATTGGCGAGACGATCAAGCAGCTGCGCGAGATGGTCGAACTGCCGCTGCGCTATCCCGAATTGTTCACCCGCCTCGGCGTCGATCCGCCCAAGGGTGTATTGCTCCATGGCCCTCCCGGCACCGGCAAGACTCGCCTTGCGCAGGCGGTGGCAAATGAGAGCGATGCCGAGTTCTTCACCATCAACGGGCCCGAAATCATGGGGTCCGGATATGGTGAAAGCGAGAAGAAGCTGCGCGAAGTTTTCGAAGAGGCTTCGCGTGTTGCTCCGGCAATCATCTTTATCGACGAGATCGATTCGATTGCGCCCAAGCGCACGCAGGTGCCGGGCGAAGCTGAGAAGCGACTGGTCGCGCAATTGCTCACGCTGATGGACGGGTTGGAGGCACGCTCGAACCTCGTCGTGATTGCGGCGACCAACCGCCCCGATGCCATTGATGAAGCGCTGCGCCGCCCGGGGCGGTTTGACCGCGAGATTGTGATCGGTGTTCCCGACGAGAAGGGGCGTCGTGAGATTCTGGCAATCCACACTCGCGGGATGCCGCTGGGCGACAAGGTCAATCTGACCGAGCTGGCCAAAACGACGCATGGCTTTGTCGGCGCCGATATTGCCGCGCTGACCCGCGAAGCGGCGATTGATGCCGTCCGGCGGATCATGCCCAGGCTCGATCTCGACGAACGTACCGTACCGCAGGAGGTGCTCGACGAACTGTGCGTGACGCGAGAGGATTTCCTCTCCGCGCTCAAGCGTATCCAGCCCTCGGCGATGCGCGAGGTTATGGTGCAGGTTCCCGACGTGAGCTGGTCCGACATTGGCGGCGTCGACGATGCAATCGAAAAGTTGCAGGAAGGGATCGAGCTCCCGCTCAAAAATCCCGAAGCCTTCGACCGGCTGGGCATTCGCGCGGCCAAGGGCTTCCTGCTCTATGGCCCTCCCGGAACGGGCAAGACGCTGCTCGCAAAAGCTGTGGCCAAGGAAGCCGAGGCCAATTTTATCTCGATGAAAAGCTCTGACCTGCTGAGCAAGTGGTATGGCGAAAGCGAGCAGCAGATCGCGCGCATGTTCCAGCGCGCCCGCGCGGTTGCGCCTTGCGTGGTGTTTATCGACGAGATCGACAGTCTGGTTCCGGCGCGCGGCAGTGGGCAGGGCGAACCGCAAGTCACGGGCCGGGTGGTCAACACCATCCTCGCCGAGATGGACGGGCTCGAAGAGCTGCAATCGGTGATCGTTATCGGTGCAACCAACCGCCCGACGCTGGTCGATCCCGCCTTGCTGCGTCCGGGCCGGTTCGACGAGCTGGTCTATGTCGGCACCCCCGACCCGAAAGGGCGCGAGCAGATTCTCGGCATCCATGCTGCTGATATGCCGCTCGCCAAGGATGTCGATCTGGCGGACATTGCCGCGAAGACCGGGCGTTTCACCGGCGCAGATCTCGAAGATGTCGTGCGCCGCGCTGGCCTCAACGCGCTGCGCCGGGCGGGGCGCGAGGTCAAAGAGGTCAAGGCGGCGGACTTCGCCGAGGCGCTCAAGGATTCGCGCGCCACGGTCACCACCAAGATGGAGGCCGAATACAAGAAGATGCGCGGCGAGCTGAAAAAGCGCGCTGCATCGGTTCAGCCTATCGGCTTTGTGCATGAAGGGATGGTCGAGCCGACCCGCGACAAGAAGCATGGCGGGGCGTCGGACTAGCCGCGACGTTACCCGCCCCGTTTCACCCGCTCGTTTGCCGCTTCGACTTCGAGCCGGTGGCGGATAAGCGCATCGGGCATTTCCTCGCGCAGCCAAGCCAGCATATGTTCGCGCACATGGCAGCGCAGCTCCCACAGCTCGCCAATCGTCTTGGCGCTGACGGCAAGGCGTAGCTCGATACTCTCGGGATAGGCTTCGGTCATCAGGCACTGGACCTTGCGCCCGTCCCACAGCGGATTGCTCTCGACGAAACGCACCAGCTCCTGACGGATCGGCTGGACCTCGGTCGCGGGGTCGAGATGGAGCATGATCGGCCCGGTCAGTTTCTCGCTCTTGCGCGACCAGTTCTCGAAGCTTTCGTCGAGCACTTGTGTCGTGGGGACGATAATCGCGCGCTCGTCCCAGGTCCGCACCGTAATAAAGCTCATCCGGATTTCCTCGACCCGGCCGGTATGGCCATCGACAACCACCAGGTCACCCAGGCGAAGCGGCTCGGTAAAGGCAATCTGCAATCCGCCGATCAGCGATTTGAGCGCGGGCTGCGCGGCAGCACCGACCGCCAGGGCCGCCAGGCCGGCAGAGGCCAGCAGCGTGGTTCCGATCGATTTGACCGCCGGAATGCTGAAGAGCATCAGGCCAACGGTTACGAAGATGATCACGAAAATCGCCGTGCGCGAAAAAATCGCGATACGCGTGCGGCGGCTGCGCACCGCCACCGGATCGACCGAGGCATCGAGCTTGATTTCCATCGCGGCGGTGAAGGCCTTGACGATGGTGTAGCCAATCCAGCCAAGCAGCGCCGGACGCACGAAGCGTGCAATCGGCTCCCATATAAATGCCAGAGCTTCGTTGCCTTGTGCGACAACGGTAACGCCAATCGCGATCAACGACCATTTGATCGGCCTGCGGATACTCTCGATCACAAGGTCGTCGGTGGTTGTTTCGGACTGGTGGGTAACGCGCCGCAGGATCGCGAAAACCACGCGGTAGATCGCATAAGCGGCGATGACCGCAATGGTCAGCGAGATCGCCGCACCGGTCGCCTCACCCCAGTCGATGTTCCAGTTTTGCGGGTTTAACCTGTCTAGCATGGCCAGCACCTATGAAGCGCGCGGTTGGGTTTCAAGCAAAGTCTCGATTTGGGTGACAGATGGTTGACAAAGGCGACAGGGTGTCAACCGTGCGAAATTATCCTAACCATATATAAAACAAGGATAAAATGACCAATCAGCCAAACGTGACAAGCCCCGGAGCCCCCGCCCCGGAAACCAGGTGTTGCGGCTTTGTCGTGTAGAGCCTGCGGTGACCGTGCACATTTTTTGGCATGTAGGAAAGGGCAAAATCGGAAGCCAGCTGGAATCCACATGCGCGCGAAGCAAAGAGATGCGCTGATCAGCTCATAGCCAGGCTGACCGGCGATCTACAGAACGCTGGAGTCCGGCGGCCAAGGATCGCATCCTCGCTTTCAACAACATCCGGCGCCCTTCGGCGTTACGCGTGAAGATAAGACGCGATGATCCAACATTGCGCGTCCACAGCTTGGCAAACTGTTCTGCCGTTTCTTTGCGCACTCCTATGCTTGTCGGGATTGCGTGGTAGTCTTCGCGACCGAATGCTCCGAACCACGATTGCCGAACTAGGAGGTATCGAGGATTCTGAACAGGCCCCAAGACTTCTGCGATTGCCGTCATGATGCGGCGTTCCGATGCGCGGCTTACGCCTGAAACGACGATGTCCTTTCTACCGCTGATGCTCGATTTAATCTCAAAACGCGCTTCGCTGAATTCAAGTTGGCTGACCTGGTCTGATAAGAACAGACCCTCAAGAACTACTCCAGCGACTTCGGAAAGACTGCCCTCGAGTGAACCATTTCGCCAAAAAAGGCGTCCGGCTCTGAACAGCCGTGGGAGGCTGGCCAGCGTTGCGGCGCTTGCTGCACCTAAGGCGACGAGCCCTAGCTCCTCCAGCGAGGCTACGCCGCGCAGCTGGTCAGCAGCCGCTATTCCGGCTGTTCCAGAGGCCGTCCACACCAGAGATTGCAAAGTGTCGGACCAGCTAAGCGCGCGGGGTGCATAATTTGGGGCGGCTGTTTCTCGAACCTGTGAACGTGCCTCGCTATCGCCAAGGGACCGTTGCCATTTATCGGATATTGCCAGTCTGTCTCTGGCAAGAGCGAAAGTGTCTCCGTTCTGACTTTTCAAGGGTCGGTCAGGATCAAGGCCGAGCCTTCCCAAGCCGTTTTCGATCTGGAGGGAATGGCCGTTGGAAATGCACTCGAACGCTCGGAAACGTCTGGCCACCGTGCCAATATCGGTTGTTCCTACGTTATCACGATCATTTAGCGCCCCCCAATCGAGAGATGTTGCAATCGCATCGCGCATTCCCTCCACGCCCGGTTCGATCGTTGCCAGATGCCAGATATTTGAAACCTTGTCAGGGTTGAGCGGATCAGCCCGGATCGCTCGTCCGCGCATCTGATTCGAAAGCACAAAAGATGCGGTGTTGCTTGCCAGCACCAAACTGTTGAGCGCGGGGGCATCCCACCCTTGTCCAAGCAGCGACTGGGTGCCTACGACAATCTGAATCTCGCCAAGCTGGAACAGCGCTGTCACCAGTCTGGTCAGATCAGCTCGATTCGCAGACTGCAGTTGTACATGTTGAGGGCAGGCATTCATTTTCTTGGTCAGAACATCGCCCTGCACGATCCCCAACTTCTCGCTCACGCCCCTAACTGCCTCGGCAACACGTTTTGGAATGATAACGAGGCTTCCCGTCAGCACTGCGAGGCGATCTTCGCATATCGACGCCCGGCGCAGCGTCTCGAATATCGGAATCACCCCGAGTTTTGCGGGTGCAAACCTATCGGTCGGTCGCTTGGGGAGTTCACCGGCACGGATGTGGTCGGATAACACCACCATCCTCAACCCGTCGCCGAGCACACTTCGCTCGCTGTCTGCGATCTCACAGATGCTTTGCATCTTGCCAAGGCTCGATGCGAGTAGTCGGAAGACTGAGCGGGTGTGAGTCAAGCGAACTCGCTTACCCTCGATCAAACCATAGCGTTGTAGTCGGCTGTCCAGCGCTACACGGCGCTCTTTGTCCAATGGAAAGACGTGCTTGTGTCGGAAAACGAACCCGTCGAGCAGACGCTCAAGCCAGAACAGAGAGGGGATCGGCAGGTCGCGCACGGAGACACCCAAGAGCTTGAGAGGCTCCTTCGGCAGCGCTCGCCCAGCCGATCCCAGCAGAATGAGCACGGCTGAGAGCATCTCGGGAGCATCCAGAATGTCTTCGAGATGCGTGTCAGGATCGGTCAGCCATGGATGATCAGCGAGCCAATCGAGCAGATCTTCGTCATTCCGCAGGTCCAATTGCAGGTCGCTTATTGCCGCGCGACGACGGTCTAGCAGATCCAGAGCCTCCTCGGTTGGTTCAGACAGGATTACATGATCCTGATGCGGGCACAGATCCCCGTTCCTTACGAGTTCGGGGATGCCGATCTCCAGGTCGATTGGCCCACATAACGCTTCGTAGCGGTTCCACTCGGCAAGACTGGCATCGTAAGGCGGTGTCGCTGTCAGCGCGACAATCTTTACCTCGTGCAGTTCACTGGCCAAGCGGTCGAGGCATTCCCACCATGCTTTTCGCAGATGGTGAGCCTCATCGAGCACAAGGGTGAACGAGCCCTCGCGATTCAGGCCATCGATCAGCCGTGAAAGATCATCCGACCGCCGGAAGCTATCAAGCGACTGATATGTTGACAGCGTGAGTGCTCGTGGCCTGGCCAGGTTACGTGAAATGTCGCAGTCGTCGGGTGGTTCGCGCATGAATAGCGGAGCGAGCCTCTCACACCACTGGTCGCGGATTGCGAGGCTTGGGGTGAATATCAATGCGGGCCGCCCCAGCTTCCGCACAATTTCCAACCCCAAGACAGTTTTGCCTGCGCCGGGAGCTGCAACGACATGCAAACGATCATCGTGCAGATGATCTTCCATCTCCTGGAGAATGCGGGCTTGATAGTCTCGCCAAGTCCCTGAGAACTGCATCCGGTCTAGCATAGGAAAGTCATATGTGGGCCGGAGCAGGCTGCAAACCCCCTTCGCATAGGCAGCTGAATGCCCGTGATTCGTTCTTCCTTCTGCACAGTATAGTTCCGGTACCGGCCATCCAGTTCGCCCTATCGCCGGGATGCATTGCTTTGGACTTGGCGGTATGCACCGCGCGCCATCAATGCGCCTCGCCCCAACTCTTCCCCGATCCGATATCGATACCCAGCGGGACCGATAGCTTGACCGCAGGTTCGGCAGCCTCTGCCATCACTTTCTCGATTACCTTGCTCGCCGCTTCGACATCACCTTCGGGCAGTTCGAACACCAGTTCGTCATGCACTTGCAACAGCATCTGGACATGGCCCAGCCCGGCCTCTGCCAGTGCGGGCATCATCCGCGCCATGGCGCGTTTGATGATGTCGGCGCTGGTGCCCTGGATCGGGGCGTTGATCGCGGCGCGTTCGCTGCCCTGGCGTTCGGTCTGATTCTTGGAATTGATCCGCGGGAACCACGTTTTGCGCCCCAGAAGCGTTTCCGAATAGCCGCGTTCCTTCACCTGCAGCAGCGTTTCGGAGATGTATTTCTGAATTCCGGGGAAGCGGTCGAAATAGGTGTTGATCACTGCCTGCGCTTCGTCGGGCTCGACGCCCAGCCTTCCGGCCAGACCCCAGCGCGATATGCCATAGAGGATCGCGAAATTGATCGTCTTGGCCGCCGCGCGTGTGTCGCGGGTGACCTCCCCATACATCTCCCTGGCCGTGCGCGCGTGGATATCCTCACCCTCGGCAAAGGCCTCTTTCAGCGAGGGAACATCGGCCATATGCGCGGCGAGGCGCAGTTCGATCTGTGAATAGTCGGCGGCGAGCAGCACATTGCCATCCTCGGCCACAAACGCCTCGCGGATCTGGCGGCCGATGGCGGTGCGGATCGGGATATTCTGCAAATTCGGATCGGTCGATGATAGCCGCCCCGTCTGCGCACCAACCAGAGAGTAGCTGGTATGCACGCGGCCCGTTTCGGGATTGATCGCTGCCTGAAGCGCGTCGGTATAGGTCGATTTGAGCTTCGACAATTGTCGCCATTCGAGCACGCGGGTGGCAATTTCCGCGCCCTGCGAGGCCAGCTTTTCGAGCACGGTCTGATCGGTCGAATATTGCCCGCTCTTGCCCTTGCGCCCGCCCTTATAACCCAGCTTGTCGAACAGGATCTCGCCCAATTGCTTGGGGCTGCCGATGGTGAATTCCTGTCCCGCTTCCTCATGGATCAGCTTTTCCAGCTTGCCCATCTCGGCAGCGAATTCTTCGGACAATTTGGCCAGCCGCGCACGGTCGACCTTCACCCCATTGCGCTCCATCATCGCGACGACCGGGATCAGCGGGCGGTCGACGCGCTCATAGACCTTGGTTCCGCCTTTGATGGGCAGGCGCGGCTTGAGATGCTGGTGGAGACGCCAGGTGACGTCGGCATCCTCCGCAGCATATTCGGTCGCGCGGCCGAGCGGGACTTCGCCGAAGGGGATCGCTTTCTTGCCGGTCCCGCATACCTCTTTGAACGACAGCGGCGTGTGGCCGAGATGGCGCTCGGAAAGTTCATCCATTCCATGCCCGCCCCCGATTCCGTCCTGCGAGCGGCCTGCATCCAGCGCGAAGCTGATGATCATTGTGTCGTCTATCGGAGAAATATCGACGCCGTACCGCGCGAGCACATTGAGATCGTATTTGCCGTTCTGGAATACCTTGAGCACCGCGTCGCTTGCGAGCATCGGCCCAAGCGCCTCAAGCACTTCGTCGCGGTCGATCTGTTCGGGTTTCTCTGACAGCAAGTCGGTCCCGCCATGCGCAAGCGGGATATAGCAGGCGTCGTTCGGACCCACCGCCAGGCTGATCCCGACCAGATCGGCCTGCATCGCATCGAGCGCGCTGGTTTCGGTATCGACCGCGACAAGGCGCGCGGTCATGCACTTATCAACCCACGCATCGAGCGCTTCGCGCGTCTGTACACATTCATAGACGCTGCGATCGACGGCTGGCGTTTCGGGCGGCGGCTGGCGGTTGCCATCGGCCGTGCCGTCAACACCCGCGGTTTGCGGCTTGGCCGGACTGAGGTCGTTTGGTCGCTCCGGGCTGCCTCTGCCTGCATCGAGGCGGCGCAGCAGGCTGGAGAAACCGTGCTTCTCGAGAAACGCAGCCAGCGGTTCCTGCGGGATAGTCTTGAGCGCCATCTCCTCGAGCGGGACGGGCAGTTCGCAATCTTCCTTGAGTGTGACCAGCACCCGGCTGAGCTCGGCATCGCTACGATGTTCGAGCAAACGTTCCTTGAGTTTGCTCTTCTTCATGCCTTCCGCCGAATCGAGCGCGGCGGTCAGATCGCCATGCTCGGCGATCAACTTGCTCGCGGTCTTGGGACCAACGCCGTAGATACCGGGAATATTGTCAGCCGTATCGCCCATCAGCGCGAGCACGTCGCCGACCTTTTCGGGCGGCACCCCGAACTTCTCCTCGACCTCCTCGGGGCCGATTCGCGCGCTCTTCATCGTGTCGAGCATGTCGATGGTGGCACCATCCTTCTCGCCAACCAGCTGCATCAGATCCTTGTCCGACGAGACGATGGTGACATCCCATCCCTGCGTCTGCGCGGCGCGGGCGTAAGAGGCGATCACATCGTCCGCCTCGACATCTGGCTCTTCGATGCAGGGCAGCGAGAATGCGCGGGTCGCATCGCGAATCAGCGGGAATTGCGGGACCAGATCCTCGGGCGGCGGGGGACGATTCGCCTTGTACTGGTCGTAAATCTCGTTGCGGAAGGAATAGCCCGACTTGTCGAGAATCACCGCCAGGTGCGTCGGTCCTTCGGCGGCGTCGAGATCGTCGGCGAGCTTCCACAGCATCGTCGTATATCCGTAGACCGCGCCCACCGGCGTGCCTTCGGGATCGGTCAAAGGGGGTAGACGGTGATAGGCGCGGAAAATATAGGCCGAACCATCGACGAGATAGAGGTGCTGCCTGTTGGATTTGCTGTCGGACATGGTGCTTGTCTAGCAGCGAGTCGCAGACCGGTCAGCATCCATGAGAGTCGTTTTTTGAACAGGCAAAGTAACGCGTTTCCGCCATTTTTTGCCAAATAAGGCAAAAAAAAGGCACATTTTTCATGAATCCACTTGCGCCGTCACATTTCCGCCATTATTTAGCACTCACGAAGTCTGTCCTAGGGGGGAGATTTCGCGTGTGACCCCTTCGGGTCATGCGATATCCACTCGCTGTTTTAAGGAATTTATACATGCGTAAGATCGTTCTTGCTGCCGCAGCTGCCGGCGCCGCTCTGACCCTGGCTGCTTGCTCGGAAACCGCTGAAAAAGCTGGTGAAACCGCAGACGCAATGGCTGCTGACGCTGAAGCAAATGCTGAAGCTGTTACCGACGCTGCTGGTGAAGCTGCTGACGCAACTGCTGAAGCTGCTGGCGACGCTGCTGAAGCTGTCGAAGGCGCTGCTGAAGAAGCTGCTGCCGACGCTGAAGCCGCTATGGAAGGCGAAGAAGAAGCTGCTGAATAAGCGCTTCCCGCTTCTAGCAAATGAGAAGGGCGGTACCGCGAGGTGCCGCCCTTTCTTTATGTGTCGACCGGAAATCGCCGCACGATAATCATCGCGCGCTATTACCCGCCGGTCCGCTCGCGGTCATAACGCGCATCGGCCCAGTTGCGTCCCTCGTCGGATGCAAAACCCTGATACAGGGCGCGCGTGATGCTGGCGATCCGGGCGTCACGATCGGCACGCGCGGCGCGCTTGTTATACTTCTCGTGATCGTTCGAGATGCTCTGTCCGGTAACGTAAATCGCCACCGCAATTGCGCGGCCATCGGGTGTCCGAAAAATCCCGATGTCGCTTGCCGTTCGGTTGAGCGTGCCGGTTTTGTGCGCGATGTCGGCGCTCATCGGTAGCGCAGAACGCATGCGCTTCTTGCCCGTTGTCGTGTTCTTCATCGCTGTGAGAATGACATGTCGGCTGTGATTGCTGTGCCACTTGCCCTGGTAGATGCCGGCGAGCAGTTTCGCCATGGCGCGGGGCGTGGCACTGTCGCGCTTGTCGATCACCGATGCCGGATCGAACTCACCATCATCGCGGACCAGCGTTGCAATATCGCGCGACAGCGTGAAGTCGCGAATGCCGGCCCGGCGCATCCAGGCGTTGACCGCCTGGGGTCCGCCAACCACGCGCAGCAGCGCATCGGTGCAGGCGTTGCAGCTTTTGCTGATCATCAGATCGAGATGTTCGCGCGCCGAAATATAGTTGCCCTCGCGCACGGGTGCGCGGGCGCTCGAATATTTGGCGGAGCGCACCGGGCGTAGCAGCGGATACTCGCTGGTCAGGCTCCACTTGCCTTGATCGACCCCCGCCAGGAATGTCGCAGCGATGGCAACTTTGCTGGTGCTTGCCATCGGGAAGCGCTGGTCGCCCAGGATCGAGATTTCCTGCCCGGTAGAAAGATCGATTGCCGCCACGCCGATGCGGCCCTTGCTGCCATCGGCAAGCTGCGCGACCCGCTGCTCAAAGCCGGTTTCATAGACAGCATCGAAACGCTCTGGCCGTTCGACCCTGGTGCCGAAAGTGCTGTCGAAGTCGGTCAGGAAGTCCGCATCCTGCGCCTGCGCAGATGTAGCTGCGATGCCAAGTGCAAAAGCCGGGAGTATTGCGGCGAGCGGCCGCGCGATTCTGTTCAGTCCAATGCGCATATAAGCATCACTACCCCATTTATCGTTTTCATAGGCTTAACGGGGCACGATTCCACCCTGCAAGCAAGATAGCGATGAAAAGTGTCGCTCGCGCGACAAAATCTTGCATGGGAGTCTGAAATATGTGCGCGGCGTAGCGTGCTACGCTGTGTGTCACGCCTCGGCGATTGCCGCCTCGATCCGCTGAGTTGTTTCACCGGTCATGGTCTTGGCGATTTCTCCTGCCACTCTATTTTTGAGCTCTGAGTGGTAGTGGCGACGCATTTCACCCAGCGTCTTAGGGTCGGCAATCACCACGAGGTCGTCAAGTTTGCCGCCGATGGCCTGCTGGTTGAGCCACTCGGTCGCCGCGGCGGCATGTGCCAGCTCATCGAGATCGGTTGCACCAGTGCGCTGCCCGATATCGTCTTGATGTTTTACACCTGCGCTGAAATTGGTTGCTGTTAGATTAGGTTTGGCCACCCGCTTCAGCTTCGGCTCGAAAATCTGGCCTTCATTCTGCATCACGATAAAGTTCTCGCCATCGACGATTGCAACATGGGCGTTATGCGGGATTTTCATGGGGGCTCCTTGTTTCTTTTGATATCAACGTATGAGCGGCTGAATCGTTGCGAGGAATTCCGGTTTTCGCAGAACAAGGTCACTGTTAGAGGTCGCATATGAACAAGTGGACTATCGGCATTATTGGGGGCAGTGGCCTCTACCAGATCGACGCGCTCGAAGATGCGCAATGGATCCGGGTCAACTCGCCTTTCGGAGAAGCATCGGACGAGATCCTGTGCGGGCGGATTGGCGATGTTCAGGTGCGCTTCCTGCCCCGCCACGGTCGCGGGCATAAAATCCCGCCAAGCGAGGTCAATGCGCGCGCGAATATAGATGCACTGAAACGCGCCGGTTGCACCGATCTGCTGGCGATTTCGTCTGTCGGCTCATTGCAGGAGGAACTCCCACCGGGGCAGTTCGTGGTGGTCGATCAATTTATCGACCGCACCAAAACACGCGCGTCGAGCTTCTTCGGCACCGGTATGGTCGCGCATGTTTCCATGGCCGAACCGGTCTGCGAACGGATGTCGAGCATGGCCGCCGCTGCGGTCGAGAAGGCGGGCGGTAAGGTTGTCCGCAGCAAGACCTATCTTGCGATGGAAGGGCCGCAATTCTCGACTCGCGCCGAAAGCAACCTTTATCGCCAATGGGGTGCCGATGTAATCGGTATGACCGCGATGCCCGAGGCCAAACTCGCGCGCGAGGCGGAGCTGCCCTATGCGCTCGTCGGCATGGTCACCGACTATGATTGCTGGCGCGAAGACACCGCCTTTGTCGAGGTCAGCGAAGTGATCGAGCAGATGAACGCCAATGGTGAAATCGCGAGGCGTGCGGTCGAGGAATTCATCGCTGCCTTGCCCGAAGAGCGCGGGGCCTCTCCGCTCGATACCGTGCTCGATTTCGCAATGATCACATCGCCCGAGGCGCGCGACCCGGCGACGCTGGCGAAACTGGATGCGGTTGCGGGGCGAGTGCTCTAGTCCGAGAACCGCAGCTCGCTGATCGCGAACTGGCCGGTGGAGCAGAACACTTTTTCCTGCCCGCCGATCAGGCGAATGAAGTCGTAGGACCACGATTGATCGTTGAGATAGAAGGTTGCCTGACCGGTCTGATCAACGAACAAGCGGAAAGCTATCGGCTCGGTCGCGCTGACCGTCCCCACTTTGCGGCGGAGGCTTTCATCCGACCGTTTGATGACCAGATTTATGTCCATTTGCTGCGCACCGGGCGCTGTTTGCGTCAGCACAAAACCGGCAGTGCTCGCCCCGTCCGGCGAATCGATCTGGGCCCCGACGGTGGGGACAAGCCGCCCCTCGCGAGCCCGTTTGGCTGCGATAACGCCGCTGATTGTTGGTGAGGCCTGAGCCAGATTGCCGACCGACGAAACCACGTTCGCAGGAGCGTCGCAATCGAAAGTAAGCGGCGCAGGGCTTGCCGCCTGCGCCGTCAGCAGAACAACAATAGGCAGCAGCATCTTGGCCCGAACAAACTTCATCGAACATCCTCTTTTGTTGATGCCGGAGGATGAAGCAATTTTCGGGGTAATCAAGGGTGTATCGGATCAATCGACGACTAGGCCGAGCAGCTAGCCCCGCCCAAGACGCAAAATCGCGCGCAATGAGGGTGGTTGAGCGATATGTCGTGCGATGCCTCTTCCAGCGTCGCGCCCATATCGAATCCGTCATCATAGGGGATCAGTGTGCAGGCTGCGACGCGCGGAGCCTCCTCGCCCTTGCGATGGACGACCATGCGGCTGGTCGCGCACATGATTTCCGTCCGGTCTTTGCCAAGGATTTGCCAGCAGTCGGTGGTGATTTCGGCGATATCTCTGGTTGCATCCATTTCGGGGAAGAGGACGAGGCGCATCGGGTCGTGGGCGTCGATCCTGATATTCTCGGCGGCGAACAGACGCGCATAGCCATCGCGCGCTTCGCCCATGCTTTCACCCGGCAGCAACCGCCCCGCGACGGCGATACTGAAGCCATTACCGGACAGCCATTTCAACCCATCCAGCCCCGGCTTCCAACTCTGCAGGCCGCGTTCGCCTTCGTGACCTTCCTGCGTGTGGTGATCGAGGCTGACGCGAATGGTGAGCTTGTCGCCGAAGCGCTGCTTGAGATCGAGCAGCGCCGCCTCATGCCGCCGCATCGGTTTCATCGCGTTGCTCAGCACCAGCGCCTCGAAGCCGCGCTCCAGCGTATCGATCAGCATCGCGGGGAATTCGGGGTTCATAAACGGTTCGCCGCCGGTGAAGCCGATCTCGCGCGTTCCCATTGTCATTGCTTCATCGAGAAAGCGCGCAACATCCGCCGCGCCGATATAGACCAGCGCATCGTTGGTTGGGCTGCTTTCGATATAGCAGGTCGCGCAGGCGAGATTGCACAACGTCCCGGTGTTGAACCACAGCGTTTCGAGCTGCGTCAGCGGGACCGAAGCGCGGCGCTCGCCCTTCGCGGTCCAGCCAGGATCGGAGAATTTCTCTTCTGGCAACGCGTCTGCTTCCACGCGGAAAGGAGACGGGCCTTGCGGTGCGTTGCGGGATTTCGTGCGGGCTTCGGTCAATTGAGAGCCCTGCGAATTTTCGCAACCAGTGCCGCATATTTCTTCGGCAGCCTACCGAACACGGTCGGCTCCCATGCGGAGAAGGCCGCGGCCTTCGAAATCTCGCTGCGCGTAGGGTACGAAATGATCGCCGAGCCAAGCGCAAAAGTGCTGTTCTTGCCGCTAATCACCTGGGTGAAGGGCAGCAGCAATTCGCCTGCATTCCTGCCCACAATGCTGACACCGAGCACCTTCTTGCCCTTGAGCACCATCTTCATATGCCCCAGGCAGGAATCCTCGGCGATGGCGCGTTCATTGTGATCGAAGCCCTCCTGCACCACGGTCACCGCATCGCCCAGCTCTTCGCGCGCTTCCTTCTCGGTCATGCCGATCTGCGCAACTTCGGGCTCGGTATAGGTGCACCAGGGCAGGGCTTTGAAATCGACCTTGGTCGGCAGGCCGGTGACGATTTCGAGCGCGACGTTGGAGCCCTCATAGCCCGACACATGCGTCAGGCGCGGCCCGTCGCGGCAATCGCCGATGGCGTAGATCGATTTGACCGAAGTGCGGCGACGGGCATCGACCTCGATCCCGTTTTTGCCGATTTTGACGCCAGTTTCCTTGAGACCGAAACCGCTGGTGTTGGCCTTGCGCCCGACCGCGACCAGCAGGTGCGAGCCCCTGAGCGTCGATCCTTCCGAAACGTGAACAGTAACTCCGGCTTCGCTGCCTTCGACCTTCTCGGCCTTGCCATCGATGAAAGCCACGCCTTCATCGCGCATCACTTCGGCGACCACTGCGACCGATTCGGGATCATCGCGGCCCATCAGCTGCCCCGGATTGATCACCGTCACCTCGCTGCCGAGCCGGCGGAAGGCCTGCGCCATTTCCATTCCGATCACCCCGCCACCGACGACAATCAGATGCTCGGGCTGCTCTTCAAGATCGAACAGGTTTTCGTTGGTCAGGTAGGGGACGCTGTCGATCCCCTCGATGGGCGGGACGAACGGCTTCGATCCGGTCGCGACCACGATGCGCGGTGCGGAGAGCGTACGCCCATCGACTTCGACCGTATGTTTGCCGGTCACCGTCGCCCAACCCTTGATCACCTCGACGCCCATCTCCTCGAAGGTTTCGGCGGAATCGTGCGGTTCGATATGCGCGATGGCGTCGTGGATATGCTTGTGCACGCCCGACCATTCGACTTTGGGCTCGGCGAGCGTCACGCCGTGGCGGGTCGCGGTGCGCGCTTCCTGCGCTCGTTTTGCGGCGGTGATGATTGCCTTCGACGGCACACAGCCATTGTTGAGGCATTCGCCGCCCATCTTGTGACCTTCGATCAGCGCGGCCTTCAGCCCGAACAAAGCCACGCCGCCCGCTGCGGTCAGCCCGGCGGCACCCCCGCCAATAACGATTGCATCATGGGTAAATTTCATTGTGCGGCTCTCGTAACCATTTATGACTCTCTGACGAAGCAATTTGTGTTGCGGGCATTTTGGGGTGCTGGCTTGCCATTCGGCTTCGAGGGACTGGAAGTTACATGAATATCGAACGCAATCGCAACTATCGCTGCTGCGGGCCAATCGGGCATCGCGGATCGTTGAGCCGCCTTTGAACATCGTTCTCACCGGAGCCGCCGGATTGATCGGCGGCGAAGTTGCTGCGCGTCTGGTTGCGAGGGGGCACAGCGTCACTGCGCTCGTCCACAACAACCGCGATATCCGCGCCAATGACGGCAGCAAGGTCGCGGTGCGCGAGGTCGTGTCGGGCGATGTTTCGCAGCCGCTGTTCGGCTGGGAGAAGGGCGAGTTCGACCGGCTTACCTCTGCGCATGACCTGATTGTCCATTGTGCGGCGACGGTGCGGTTTGATCTCGACGATGACGACTATCGCGCGGTCAATATTGGCGGCGCGGCGGGTGCGGTCGAGTTCGCGCGCGCGGGCAGTATGCCGATCCTGCATGTCAGCACCGCCTATGTCTGCGGCACCCGCGAGGGCGCCATCATGGAAAGCGATCCACTGCCGACAAGCGGCTTTGCCAACGGTTATGAGGCGAGCAAGGCTTCGGCGGAGAGGCTCGTGCGCGAAAGCGGCATTCCCTTCGCGATTGCGCGCCCCAGCATCGTGGTGGGAGAGAGCGAGATGGGCATGATCCGCCAGTTCGACACCACCTATGCCGCCTTTAAGCTGATCGCCGAGGGCCGCGTGCGCCATATGCCCGCGCGCAAAGATGCAACGCTCGATTTCGTTCCGCTCGATCATGTTGCCGCCGGTATTGTCGCACTGGCCGAGAATTTGAGGCGCGTGGAAGGCGGTGCTTACCACCTCGTTTCCGGCCGCCCGATCCCGGTGACGACTTTCTTCGACGCGATTGCGGCTTTCCCGCAATTCCACCGGCCCGAAACGGTCGAACCCGATGTCTTTGATCCCGCCGACCTGCCCGCGCTCGAGCGTCGCCTCTACAAGCGTGTCGCGGGGCTATATGCGAGCTACTTCCAGCGCGACCCCCTTTTCGATGATCGCGAAGCCCAGGCGGCGACCGGGCTGGTCTGCCCCGAGACAGGGCCGGATTATCTCAAGCGGCTGATCGACTATTGTATCAGCGTTGGGTTTTTGAAGGGCGTCGAGGAATCGATCAGCGCCTGATTTTCGTCATTGCGAGCGAAGCGAAGCAATCTCGGGGTTTTCGCGGGTTACTCTCTGGATTGCAGCGTCGCCTGCGGTTCCTCGCAATGACGACTTCCCCACCTACCGCACATCAGGATAGTCCTTCGCCATCCGGCTGCGCGCACCAACCGCCCACAAGATCCCGACCTTGAAGTAAATCCAGTTCGCCTTGAGCGGACCCCAAGCCGCGATCCTGCGGTCCGAGGTTTCGACCCAGCGGGGGACCAGCCTGATCTTTCCGAGCCGGGCAAATTTCACGCACAGATCGGCTTCCTCCATCACCGCATCGCTGGGTGTGCAGCCCCCGATGGCGAGAAAGTCGGCCTTGCGGAAAAACATCGCGTGATCGCCGAACAGCAGCCGCACGCCGCGAACAAACAGATGCGGACGGGTGATCAGCGGCGCGTACCAGGTCTTGATCCAGTTGTGGAATGTGGTGAACCAACGGGTCTTTTCCGGCCCCTTGATCAGCGGGGTGAAGCTGGCGAGCGCGATACATGGATCGGCCAGCGTTTCGGCGATCACCGCGACCATGTCGGAGGGCGGGATCGTATCGGCATGGAGGACGCAGACGGCATCGGTCCCGATTGCCGCGACCCCGGCATTGATCTGGAGCGCGCGGCCCCTATCTGACGTGAGCAGACGGTAGCCCGCTTGTTCGATTATCGCACATGTCTGATCCTCGCTGCCGCCATCGACGAACAGGATGTCGGCGGGCGCGGGTTCAAGCTTCGCCAGCACTGCGAACATGGCAGGCAGCGCACGTTCCTCGTCCAGGACCGGGAGCACAATGCCGACCGTCGTCACGGCAGGAAATCCGGCCAGTCCTGGAGATCGGCAGCGGTATCGACATCGCCCAGTTCGGGCAGCACAGCCGGGCGGATTCCCTTTGCCGCAAACCGTTTAAGCGTCTCGGCAAATACCGTGTCGGTGCTCCATTCGATATCGGAGAAGGCAAAATCGGCAGGTTCGTTATAGCCCAGCAGATAATAGCCGCCATCGCTCGCCGGGCCGATCACCATGGGGTCGGTTTCGAGCGTATCGCGCGCAGCGCGCAGCACTTGCGGTGTGAGCCCAGGGCAATCGCTGCCGATCAGTATTGCCGGGGCCGGAACGCGCGACAGTTTGTCGGTCAGATCGCCTTCACCCTGGTCGATGACGCGCAAATCTTCGCCCAGCCCCGCGCGGAATTTCTTGGGCGACGCACCCGTCACGCGCAATTCGAACGGCACTTCGCTCGCGCGTGCAACCTCGACCGTGTGCGCGAGCAGCTTGGTGTAGATTGCCGCTGCACCTTCTGCACCGAAATCGGGGATCAGCCGGGTTTTTGCTTCACCCGGTTCGGGCCAGCGGCAGAATATCCGGACAAGCGGTTGCGGTTCGGGATTGAGCATTGCGAGTGCTCTAACTGCTCGACTGCCCGCGCGCCATACGGCATTGGAGCAAAATGAGGCTTGGTAGGATGGCATTGGTGGCGGGGGCGGTGGCCGTGGTGGGCGGCATCGCGCTGGCCGAACGCAAACGTCCGCTGCGCAAGCAGGGTGCGCCCGCCATCGCGCGCAATGTTCGCAATGTTGCCCTGGGAGCCGGTTGCGCAGTCATCGTCGCGGCGGTTGAGGAGCCTCTGACCGAGGCGATTGCGGCGAAGAACCAGTCGCGCAGCCGCGGATTCGCGCAAAAATTGCCGCGACCACTACGCCTTCTCGGCGGGATCGCAGCGATGGATTACGGTTTTTACTGGTGGCATGTCGCGACGCATAAGGTGCCGTTCCTGTGGCGTTTCCACCGGGTGCATCATATCGACCCCGATATGGATATCAGCACGGCGGTGCGCTTCCATCCGGTAGATATGCTCGTGTCGCTCCCGTGGCGGCTGATGCAGGTGCGACTGTCGGGCGTAAGTCCCAAGTCGCTGCGTTGGTGGCGGCGCTTCTTCAACGCTTCGATCCTGTTCCATCACTCGAATATGCGGCTTGCGGGCGATGCGAAATGGGCGCGTGTGTTCACCACGCCGAAGATGCACGGCATCCATCATTCCATCGTGAGATCACAGCGCAACAGCAACTTCACCAGCGGATTGAGTTTCTGGGACCGGCTTCATGGTACTTTCCGCGATGATGTGCCGCAGGACGCAATCGATATCGGGGTGCCGGATGACCGGCAGCAGGATATCGAGCTGCCGCACGCCCTCGCTGCGCCGTTCAGGGACCAACCAGAGTAGATCAGGCGCCAACCGCCTTGCGCACATCGCCGACAAAGGGCGAATGCCGTACGCACTGGTAGATCGCGCTGGTCACAATTCGGCCGGGAAGCTTCATCTGGCGCTGGACCTGAAGCAGCAGGCAGACGCGTGGCTGCGACGTTTCGTTCCAGACCTCATGCGGATAGGTTTCGTCGAACACCAGCCACTCGCCCTCGCGCCATTGGTGAATTTCATCATCGATCGCAATTTCGCAGCGATTTCCGTCATCGGGCAGGATCAGCGGCAAGTGGCAGTTAAGCCAGGACTTGGTCAGTCCGCGATGGCGCGGAACGTGCGTACCGGGTTCCATGATCGACAAAAAAGCTACCACAACGCCGGGAATGCGCGCGATCGCCTCGACGATCTTGGGGCACCGGGCCTCGTTTTCGTGTGAATGAAAGCCATAGCCCTGGAAGAAAAAGCTCTTCCATGCGGGCGTCGAAGCAATCCGCCGGTGGTCGGGCGATATTTTCCCCAGCGGCGGGATATCGACCCGCTCGATCATCAGCGGTTCGATCTCCTCGCGCATCGCCAGCCATTCATGCGCGACCTCGTCGAGGCCGGGGACGAGCGACGGGTCGATAATCGGAGTGTCGCCGACGAGCGACTGGCTCGCAAGGAACCGGTTCACCGGATCGCGGATCGCCTTGCCGAAACGGACAATCGGCTTTTGCTTGGGACGAATGTACCGCTCCGCTGTTTGCGGATCATGCGCGACCCCCCTCTGACGAGGCGGTTGATACATGTCTGCCGCTTATCACAGGGTTGCGCACCGGCCTTGTAAAAAATCGACCAGATGGAATACCGCATCGACAAACGGAAAGGCCCGACGGATCGCTCCGCCGGGCCTCATTTCCGTCATCCCAGCGAAAGCCGGGATGGCTAGCAGCTTGGTCGGACCAAGCGGCACGAGATCCCGGATCGAGTCCGGGATGACGATCCTTTCCAGGTCGTCAGAAGCCCATGCCGCCGCCCATTCCGCCCATGCCGCCCATATCGGGCATTGCAGGGGCGGCGTCCTTGTCTTCCGGAGCGTCGGTGATCGCCGCTTCGGTGGTAATCAGCAGGCCGGCAACCGAAGCTGCATCCTGCAGTGCGACGCGAACAACCTTGGTCGGGTCGATCACACCGGCTTTCACCAGGTCTTCATAAGTGTCGGTCGCAGCGTTGAAGCCCTGCGACTCGTTATCCTCGCGCAGGAGGTTGCCCGAAACCACTGCACCGTCATTACCGGCGTTCTCGGCGATCTGACGGACAGGCGCGACGATTGCGCGGCGGACGATATCGATACCGCGGGTCTGGTCGTCATTGTCGCCCTTCAGGCCTTCGAGCGCCTTGGTGGCGTAGAGCAGGGCAGTACCGCCGCCCGGGACGATGCCTTCTTCGACGGCAGCGCGGGTTGCGTGGAGCGCGTCATCAACGCGGTCCTTGCGTTCCTTCACTTCGACTTCCGAAGCGCCGCCGACCTTGATCACTGCAACACCGCCAGCGAGTTTCGCCAGGCGTTCCTGCAGCTTCTCGCGGTCGTAATCGCTCGATGTGTTGTCGATCTGCGTGCGGATTTCACCAACGCGCGCCTTGATGTCGGCTTCGTCACCGGCACCATCGACGATGGTGGTGTTGTCCTTGTCGATGGTGACGCGCTTGGCTTCACCCAGCATGCCCAGCGTGACGTTCTCAAGCTTGATGCCGAGGTCTTCGCTGATCATTTCGCCCTTGGTCAGGATCGAGATATCCTGCAGCATCGCCTTGCGACGATCACCAAAGCCCGGTGCCTTCACCGCTGCGACCTTCAGGCCGCCGCGCAGCTTGTTGACCACGAGAGTGGCCAGCGCTTCGCCTTCGATGTCTTCGGCGATGATGAGGAGCGGGCGACCCGACTGCATGGCGGCTTCGAGAACCGGCAGCATGTCTTTGAGGTTCGACAGCTTCTTCTCATGGATCAGGATGTAGGGGTTATCCAGTTCCACGGTCATCTTGTCGGGGTTGGTGATGAAGTAAGGCGAGAGGTAGCCGCGGTCGAACTGCATGCCTTCGACAACGTCGAGCTCGAATTCGAGGCCCTTGGCTTCCTCGACGGTGATGACGCCTTCCTTGCCGACTTTTTCCATCGCTTCTGCGATCTTTTCACCGACTTCCTTGTCGCCATTGGCCGAGATCACGCCGACCTGGGCGATTTCTTCGCTGCCCGAAACGTCCTTCGAACGGCCCTTGAGGTTTTCGACGACGGCCGAAACGGCGGTATCGATGCCGCGCTTGAGATCCATCGGATTCATGCCCGCTGCGACCGACTTCATGCCTTCGCGAACGATGGCCTGACCCAGAACTGTGGCGGTGGTGGTGCCGTCACCGGCGAGGTCGTTGGTCTTCGACGCAACTTCCTTGAGCATCTGCGCGCCCATATTCTCGAACTTGTCGGTCAGTTCGATTTCCTTGGCGACGGTGACGCCGTCCTTGGTGATGCGCGGTGCGCCGAAGCTCTTGTCGATAACGACGTTACGGCCTTTCGGGCCGAGCGTTACCTTGACGGCGTTTGCGAGCGTGTCGACGCCCTTGAGAATGCCTTCGCGTGCGTCACGCGAGAACTTTACGTCCTTGGCTGCCATTGGTGTTTCTCCATTTACGTCATCCCAGCGAAAGCTGGGATCGGGTTGTTTCTAGTGAAAAGCAGCTGGCACTGACCGCCAGCGATCCCAGCTTTCGCTGGGATGACGAGAAGTGATCAGCCGATCACGCCCATGATGTCGCTTTCCTTCATGATCAGCAGTTCTTCGCCGTCGATGCTGACTTCGGTGCCCGACCATTTGCCGAACAGCACGCGGTCGCCAGCCTTGACGTCGAGAGCGGTGACGGTGCCGTCTTCAGCCTTCGAGCCATTGCCGACAGCGACGATTTCGCCTTCGCTCGGTTTCTCCTGAGCGCTGTCGGGAATGATAATCCCGCCAGACGTCTTCTGATCGGCTTCGATGCGACGGACCAATACGCGGTCGTGAAGCGGACGAAATGCCATAGTGTTGACCTCTTCATGCTTGAGTGGTTGTTGAACTTCGATTGGCACTCTCGGCATGAGAGTGCCAGCGCGGCGCATTTGGGGATGCGCGCCTGCAGAGTCAACGGGTTTGGGGCGAAAAAAGTTGCGAACGGATCAGCGATACTGTCGGGCGATCAGCCCGCTTGCTCGGCCAGTCGTTCGGGGCGCTCGGTCAAGCCGAGCCTTTCGCGCCGCATCCACCGCCAGATAAGCAGCGTTGCGGCGACTGCAAGCCCCGTGGCGAGGCCGATCCACACGCCGATCCCAGCCAATGAAGATCCCAAGCCGAGTCCCAGGGCAATGCCGAATCCGGGAACCCAATAGGCGAATATCGCGATCAGCATGGGCACAAGCGTGTCCTGCAATCCGCGCAAAGCCCCGGCAGCAACGGCCTGCAATCCGTCGACCAGCTGGAAGGCTGCAGCGATCAGCAAATATTTGAGCGCAAAACCGACCAGCACGGCGTTCTTGGCCGCGTCGGGATCGATATAGATATGCAGCAATGTTCGCGGCATGAAGATCATTGCCGAGCAGGACAGAGCCATAAAGCCCGTCCCTATGGCGATGCTGGCCCAACCAGCGCGCTTGATCCCTTCGCGGTCGCGTGCGCCGTAGAAGTAGCCCACGCGAATTGTCGCTGCCTGACCGACGCCGTAGGGGATCTGGAAGGCCAGTGCGGCGATCTGCAGTGCAACCGTATGCGCGGCAAGCTGCGCTATTCCGATACTTCCCATCAGGAATGCTGCCGCTCCGAATACACCCGCTTCAGCGGTTACAGTCAGGGCAATCGGTGTGCCGATCTTGACGATATCCCAGAACCGATTCCAGTCGGGCGACCACCAGCGACCGAAGATATGATAGCGGTGCATCAGCGGGTCGAAACGGATGGCTGCGACATAGGCGAGCAATGTCGCAAGCGCGGTGATGATCGTGGCCACCGCTGCGCCGCGTATCCCCAGTTCGGGAGCACCCAGATTACCGAAGATAAAGGCGTAGTTGGCAAGCGCGTTCACACCGATCCCGCCTGCCGTGATTGCAGTCGCAAAAATCGGGCGTCCCAGCGCCGAGACGAAGTTGCGCAGCACGTTGTTGATCACCATCGGGATCATCGACCAGATGATGATGAGATTGTAGGAGATCGCGAGGCCGATGACTTCCTCGTGCTGGCCGGTTGCGTGCATCAGCGGCCCCAGCAACAGGCTGATCAGCATGCCGACTGCGCCGCTGATAACCGCCAGCCACAAAGCCATGCGGGTTGCGCGCCGAACAGGGCGTAATGCAGGAGCGCGCTCTCCCAGCTCGGCGGCAATCACGGGCGCGACAGCTCCGGTCAGTCCGCTCAGAGCCCAGAAAACGAGGCCGAACAGCGATATCGCGAGCGAGGAAGCTGCGAGCGGAGTCTCGCCCAGCCGCGCGATAAAGATCACGTCCACTGCATAGGTCAGCATCTGCAGCAGATTGGCGAGCGCCAGCGGCCAGCTCAGCCGAAGTGTGGCTGCCAGCTCTGTGCGCCAGGGTTTCGACCCGGCGGATTGGGCGTATGTCTGCGACAAAAACCTGTCCTGAGCACATCGAAGGGCCGGACCGGATATCCTCTTGGGAGGGTGAACGAAAGCTCACAGTTCCTTCAGCCAAATTTGATTTCACCGCCGCGACAAGTCGGCAACAATCGCTGGTCGTGATACGGGCTTGATAAGCAATCGCGGGCGCGCCAGAAAGCGCGCGAAATTCAGGAGGAGCAGAGATGTCCAGCCGTATCCTACTTACCGCCAGCTTTGCAGCAATGCTGGCGGCTTGCGGTTCACCCGAAAGCGGATCTTCAGATGGCGATGCGGTCGAAACGTCGGCGCCGGCAGCTCAAAACACGCCGAGCGAAGCCGCCCCGGCCGCCGACACGGCATCGGCCAACACAGGCGCGCGTCCGAAAAGTTTTGCTCAATGCATCGCCTGTCACCAGATCGAACCGGGCAAGCATGGTATCGGCCCCTCGCTCGCGGGCGTTTACGGGGCGGAAGCCGGCCATGTCGGTGAGTTTGCCTATAGCACCGCTATGCGCGGTTCGGGGCTCATCTGGGACGATACGACGCTCGATGCCTATCTCGAAAATCCGCGCATCAAGGTTCCCGGCACCAAGATGAGTTATGCCGGGCTCAAAGATGCTGATCAGCGCGCCGAGCTGATCGAGTATCTGAAAACGCTGTAATTCGTGTGGTTGGCGGTCACCCGCCTTTGCGACTTTCCTCTACCTTGGCAACCACCTCTGCTGGCCAGGTGACGGGGAACTGCGTCTGGGGGTTGAAAGTCTCGCCCTGATCGGCCGCAATCGCGGCGTCGATCTCGGCCTGGCTGAGGAATTCGCTCGGCTCGAGCGCGAACACATCCAGTCCCCGCGTAATCTCGGTCGCGTAGATACGGCCCTTATACCAATAGGCCGACCAATAACCGCCGGTGACCAGCTGGTCCGCGTCAATCGGTCCGCGATCGAAATAGGCGATCTCGAACGGGTTTTTCGCATCGCTAAAATCGATCACGCTGATCCCGCCCTGATACCAGGCCTGCACGAAGACATCGCGGCCGGGCACAGGAATGATCGAACCGTTATGTGCGACGCAGTTTTCCTTGTCGCCCTGCGGCGCGGGCAATTTGTAGGTGCTGCGAAATTCGAGCTTTCCATCGACGACTTCGTAAATCGCGTTTGCGCCCCAGTTGCGTGGATCGGTTGCTTGACAGCGCGGCCGCCCCCCGCCGCCCCACTCGTCGGTAAACAGCACCTTCGTTCCGTCATTGCTGAATGTCGCGGAGTGCCAATAGGCAAAGCCCTTGTCGACGACTTCGTCGATACGGGTTGGCTTCAACGGGTCCGATATATCGAAAATGATTCCGTTCCCCGAACATGCTCCGGCGGCCAGTTTCAATGAAGGGAACACGGTAATGTCGTGGCATTGGTCGGTGGGGCTGGTGTCCTGCGTATCCTCGCCGTGATCGCCGCCCTGCCACAATCCGGCCAGACGCCCGGTTTCCGGGTCGGCAAATACGGCCGGACTGTCGACTATTCGCGATCTGGAAGGATCGGCGAGCGGAATTTCGATCACATCGATGCGGAAAAGAGCGGTCCGGTCATCTCCCGGCACATTTCCGATACAGCCTGCCAGCTCCTTTTCGTCGCGAATGCGCGACGTGCCCGAATTGTAAACGATCAGCGAATTTTCGGTCTGCGACACGACCGAGTGCGTGTGCGAACCGCGGCATGTCTGAACCTGTCCTACCTGAATGGGGTTGGTAACGTCGGAAATGTCGAATATCCGCAATCCCCGGAAGCGATCCTTGCTGATCCTTTCGGGCACACCCTGAAGGCCGCAATCGACCCTTGCGCGGGTGTCCTGAACGCTCATCAGCAGCAGATCACCGACAATAGAAACGTCACCCTGGCCGCCCGGGCATACTACCGAGCTGACGAGGTTGGGCACTCCGTCTTCGCCCAGGCGATAGGCGTTGAAACCATGATAACTGCCCGCCACCAGCAGATCACCGCTAAAGGCCATGTCGGTATTGCCGAAATCGAGCAGCGGGCCGCGCTCGGCAAATTCGGGCTTGTCGTCTTCGTCGTCCTGACCGGCGGTTGTTTTTGTGGTGGCTTCGGATTCCTCATCATCGTCACCCTTGATTTCAGGACGAAGCTCACCCGGATTGGCCGGATCGAAAAAACCGGTCGGCTTGGGCAGCGCGGCGACTTTACGCAGGTTGAGGACCGCTTCGCCTGCATTGGTAAGGCCGGCCGCAAGCGTTGCGCGCGGATCGGACGAAAGGCTCGCAAGGATCGCGTTCATCCGTTCTATTTCGGAATTCTGGTCGTTCTTCACCTCGTCGGTGAATTCGAGGAATACGGGATCCGAGGCCGTGCCTGGCTGCTCGATAAGATCGTCGACCATTTCCACAGCACCCTTGTGGTGTGTGGTCATCAACTCGAGGAACAGCCGGTCGAAATTGGTCCCTCTTGATGCGGCCAGCTGCTTCATCTGGTCCGGCGTTGCCATCCCCATCATGCCCATATGGGCAGCATGCCCCATGCCTTCCATCTCGAGCGGTTCGCCCTTCTCCTCGAGCCATCCGCGCATGAATTTCATCTCGTCGAGCTGGGAAGCATCGATGCGCCCGGCGAGCGCAACGATTTCCTCTGTATTGGTCCGCTCTTTGACGAGCGCTGCCATATCGACCGCCTGTTGGTGATGGACGATCATGCCTTGCATGAACATCACGTCGGCGGGCGAGTAGGCGGTGTCGGCGAGCTTAACTGCTTCTTCGGGCGTGAGCTGTTTGACCGGCTCGCCCGGTGCACCTGGCTGGATGATGGGCGCATCTTGCGCGCTTGCAGCGGCGGCGAAGAGCAAGATCGGTGTGACCGCAGCGGATGCGAGAAAGCGGTGTCTATTGGTCATTATGCTACCCCTGAAGTGAAGTCGGGCAGTGTGTTGCATCAGTTATTCGGGGATGTGAACCCCGCATCGGGCAGAGCTACCCCAGATTGACTTCCTCCGAGCGATAGATCGCTATCTCGGGAGGCCGGGCAAGCAGGGGCGCAATCGCCGCAACAAATTTGCGCGATCCCGGTACTGCAAAATGCGCTTTCAGCGCTTCCTCATCGCGCCAATACTCGACGAAGCGAAACAGATCGGACGTTTCCTGATCGGCTGACACCGTGTGATCGATGCAACCATCCTCATCCCGCGACCGGGTGCAGTGGGCGAGGCTCAACCCCAGGACCGTGGCCGATGTTTCGGGGCGTGCCAGCGCTGTCCCGATTACGATAATCATCGCATTCTCCCGCAGGTTTTATTCGAGTTTCATCCGAGCGTCGCATTTCGGCTGTGATCAAGCAAACGAAAAGGGCGGCACCTTGCGGTACCGCCCCCTTGGTGATCTCTTGGAAGAGATCGAAGTGTAAGCCCCATACAGGGTGGCAGCTTACTTGAGCTCGACGGTACCGCCGGCTGCTTCGATCTTGCCCTTGATTTCTTCGGCTTCTGCCTTGGCAACACCTTCCTTGAGCGGCTTCGGTGCGCCTTCGACGAGACCCTTTGCTTCGGTCAGGCCCAGGCCGGTGATGGCGCGGACTTCCTTGATGACCTGGATTTTCTTGCCACCGTCGCCGGTGAGGATGACGTCGAATTCGTCTTTCTCTTCAGCAGCGGGTGCGTCGCCGCCAGCGGCGGGTCCGGCTACGGCAACGGCAGCAGCGGCGCTAACGCCCCACTCTTCTTCCAGTGCCTTGGCGAGTTCGGCTGCCTCGAGGACAGTCAGTTTCGAAAGTTCTTCAACAAGCTTGGCGATATCGGCCATGACTTAATACTCCAAATAGATGACCCCAAACGATATTGGGCGGGATGCCTCTGGATTGAGGTCGCTCCCGAAAAATGTTCAATTCAAAAAACCGCTTACGCCGCTTCTTTGGCGCCGAAGGCACCGAAGACCCGGGCAAGCTTGTTGGCGGGTGCGTTGACGACCTGGGCGATTTTCGTCGCCGGTGCGTTAACGAGGCCAACAATCGTGCCACGAAGCTCATCGAGGCTCGGCATCGAGGCGAGCGCCTTGATCCCGGCTTCGTCGAGCATCTGTCCACCCATCGATCCGCCGACGATTTCGAGCTTGTCGTTCGTCTTGGCGAATTCCACGGCAGCCTTGGCAGCAGCGACCGGGTCGCTGGAAGTCGCCAGAGCAGTCGGACCGGAGAGCAAGTCTCCGAGTTCGACATAATCCGTGTCTTTCAGGGCGAGCTTGGCAAGACGGTTCTTCGCAACCTTGTACGATGCACCAGCTTCACGCATTTTCGAGCGCAGTTCAGTGGAATCAGCCACCGAGAGGCCGAGATTGCGGGTCACAACGACCACGCCGCTCTCGTTGAAAGTTGCGTTAAGACCGGCGACCGCTTCAGATTTTTGCGAACGATCCATGTCTTACTCCTTCACTATGGCCGCATGGCTGGCGCCACCCGACCGGCTCACAATTCACCCATGCCGCAAACCGGCACAGGCAAGTCCGTTGATGGGGAAGGAGGTGCGCAGCCATAGTTCTGGAGCGCGGTTGCGAACGCCGTGAGGCATGCGCGGAAATCTCTTATCCCCGTCTAGGCTGGAAATTAAGACCGGCAAATTCCGGTCACCAACTGTCTCGGACGGATGTTCACTGGACCCGTCAGCCCAGCGAACGAGCGGCCAATTAGCGTATTGCGCCTTTGAGTCAACCAAAAGAATGGGCTCGCCGCGCAAGCGACGAGCCCGGTCGGGGCAGACCCAGTCAATTGGCAACGCCGCGTGACCGTTACTCGTATCCGAGCAAATCCCCCGGTTGGCATTCCAGTTCACGGCAAATCGCCTCGAGGGTGGAGAAGCGGATCGCCTTGGCCTTGCCGGTCTTGAGGATTGACAGATTGGCGAGGGTCAGGCCGACGCGTTCCGCCAATTCGGTGAGTGTCATGCGGCGTTCGTGCAGCAGGTCGTCGAGTTTCACGGTAATTCTCCCTCCGCCGTTTGCTGTGTTGTTTTCTTCGGACATCAGACCGTTCCTTCCAGATCTTCGCGGAGCGCAATTCCGTGCCGGAAAACACGGGCGAGGATGAACAGCACCACAGCCATCAGAAGGCCTGTCAGGGAAAACTCGATATCAGCGCTGATATCTACATGATCCGGCAATTGTGCCGCCAGGTATGCTGCCACTGCGCCGATCGGAATTGCTGCCACCTGGAATGCCAGGACGATCCACCCCATCCGGCTCAGACGATCGGCGTTGATCTCCACGAAAGGCTCTCCCTCGCTGACAGTGTCAATGATCCGTCCAAGAAGCTGGAAGAAATGAAATGCAGTCGCGACGACCGCAATCACCGCAACCAGAAACACGACTATTAGCGCCAGCACAGCGGCTAGGCTGGCGGTGCTGCCGCTTTCGGCCAACGAACTGGCCACTTGATCGCTGTTGAAGAGGATGACTGGTATGAGAATTGTCAGTCCCGCGACGACCAATCCGATGATCACTTGCAGCAGGATCGTCATAATCTTGCCGATCTTGAGGATCGCATCCCCTTGCGGTGCGGTTTGATGCTGTTGGTTCATGATGTGAATCCCTCTTGACGTATTGATCAGGCCAAGACCGGCGCGATCAACGTCGCAGCTTGGGCAGTCGGCACAGTGATAACCGGCATCCAAGTTGCAGCAACGATTGCGATAGCGGCAATGGCCGCGGCGAAATTTTGAGTGATATTTGTCATTTCTCGATCTCCAATATGCTCGATATCGAAAATCAATAAGAGTGATTCGATTTATTGTCAATCAATAATATTGAAAAACAATATGTGGTGTGTTGTTTTACGATAATACGTCCGGGAATCCGCTGTGCAGGCGTGCCTTTTTGCGTCGCTATTGCGGCTTGGCTTTTGCCATGAGGCCCAATGGGCGGCCGTCATTATCCTCTATGAACGCCATCCATTCTTCGGTGCCGTCTTCATGCGTGTGAATACGGTGGGGTGCGGACGCCACTTTGGCGCCCGCCTCGGACAAGCGCGTAAACTCCGCGTGCAAATTATCGACCTGAAAATAGAGGATGGATTCCGCGCCCGCTTCTCCCTCCGACAGCATCAGTCTGACGCCTCCGCAGGCAAAGAAGGCCATTGTTCCGGCATCGAATAGCGGCTCGAGTCCGAGCACATTGCGATACCATTGGCGAGCCTCGCTGATATTGCTGACGGTGCGGGCAATCTGTCCGATAGTCCCCAGTTGTCTGTTCTCAGGCATGGTTGAGTTCCTCCTTAAAGTGCTTGATGCAGCGACCCCGCTCCATTGCTTCAGTTCCTGTCTGCTACCCATTCCAAGCTTGGTCAGTATGTTGGAGACGTGGAATTTGACTGCATTCACACTGATTTGTTGACGGCGGGCGATTTGCGGGTTGCTCAACCCGTGGCGAACACCTTCGGCCACACGCCATTCGGCTGGCGTCAATATGTCTGGGTGGCGAGGTCGCCCGCGGTTTTCCGAGTCTGGCATGATGGGCATCATAGCGCCGGTGGTGGCGAATTTCCCTACCCGGCAAACTCGGTTTGACACTCCGCCGAGGCATTCCTATATGGCCGTCAACCGCTACTTCGAGCGAGACAGTCCATTGCGCGGTGGTCAGTCCAGGAACGGAAGTAGCTTTCCATAGCCCGCGACGCTTTTGAAGCTGCAGCAGCACTCGAAAACCGAGTGCGATTCGCTGCGGCCTTTTTGCGTTTGGGCTTTGGCGTGTTCCCGCGCAGACACATTGAATTGGGCCGGCGTCCAGGTTTTGGCGCGCAGTCGGCCCTCAAAATTAAAGAGGCAAAACCTCCATGGCGACCAAGGCGAAGAAGACCCCGGCAAAGAAATCCGGAGCGAAGAAGCCGCTCAAGAAAACGGGCGCAAATACCGGCACAGCGAAAAAGCGTATCCGCAAGATTTTCGGCGACATCCATGAAGTGGTGCAGATGCCGAACCTGATCGAGGTCCAGCGCGAGAGCTACGAACAGTTCCTCCGCTCGAACAAGGAGATCGACTACGTCTCCGGCCTCGAAAAGACGCTGCGCAGCGTATTCCCGATTCGCGACTTTGCCGGCACCGCCGAGCTGGATTTCGTCCATTACGAACTTGAGCCGCCGAAATACGACACGACCGAATGCCGCCAGCGCGGCATCACTTACGCCGCGCCGATGAAGGTGACTTTGCGCCTGATCGTGTTCGAGGTCGACCAGGAAACCGAAACCCGCTCCGTGCTCGATATCAAGGAGCAGGACGTCTATATGGGCGACATGCCGCTTATGACCGAGAACGGCACCTTCATCATCAATGGCACAGAGCGCGTTATTGTCAGCCAGATGCACCGTTCGCCAGGTGTTCTGTTCGACCATGACCGCGGCAAGACCCATTCATCGGGCAAGCTGCTGTTCGCTGCACGCGTCATTCCCTATCGTGGTTCGTGGCTCGATTTCGAATTCGACGCCAAGGACATCGTGAATGTGCGTATCGACCGCAAGCGCAAGCTGCCGGTCACCAGCCTGCTGTTCGCGCTTGGTCTCGATAGCGAAGGCATTCTCGACCACTTTTACAACACCGTCGTGTGGGAGCGCGTGTCGGGGAAGAAGGGTGCCGAAGATTCCGGGGGCTGGAAGATGCCGTTCGATCCGGAAGCATGGCGCGGCCAGAAGCCGGCCTTTGCTCTGGTCGATGCCAAGACCGGCGAGGAAGTGTTCCCCGCCAATCAGAAGATTTCGCCGCGTGCTGCCAACAAGGCGGCCAAGGACGGCCTCAAGGATCTGCTGATCCCGACCGACGAAGTGTTCGCCCGCTATGCAGCGCGCGACCTGATCGACGAGAAAACCGGGCGCATCTATATCGAAGCGGGCGACGAAGTGACGCCCGACAATCTCGAAGCATTGGATGCCGCAGGCGTTGATCGTCTCGAGCTGCTCGATATCGACGAGGTCAACACTGGCCCGTGGATCCGCAACACGCTCGCCGTCGACAAGGCTGAAAATCGCGACGAGGGTCTGGAAGCGATCTACAAGGTCATGCGTCCGGGCGAACCGCCAACCAAGGAAACCGCAGAAGCCCTGTTCGAAGGCCTGTTCTTCGATGGCGAGCGCTACGATCTTTCCGCGGTTGGCCGTGTGAAGCTCAATATGCGTCTCGACCTCGATGCCGAAGACACCGTGACCACTCTGCGCAAGGAAGATATCCTCGCCGTGGTCAAGGAAATGGTCGACCTGAAGGACGGCAAAGGCGAAGTCGACGATATCGACAATCTCGGCAACCGCCGTGTCCGCTCGGTCGGCGAATTGCTGGAAAACCAATATCGTGTTGGCCTGCTGCGTATGGAACGCGCGGTCAAGGAACGCATGAGCTCGGTCGATGTCTCGACCGTGATGCCGAACGACCTGATCAACGCGAAGCCGGCCGTGGCCGCGGTTCGCGAATTCTTCGGTTCGTCGCAGCTCTCGCAATTCATGGACCAGACCAACCCGCTGTCCGAAGTCACCCATAAGCGCCGCGTTTCGGCGCTTGGCCCGGGTGGACTTACCCGTGAAAGGGCTGGCTTCGAAGTCCGCGACGTTCATCCGACCCACTATGGCCGTATCTGTCCGATCGAGACGCCCGAAGGTCCGAATATCGGTCTGATCAACTCGCTCGCATCGTTCAGCCGGGTCAACAAATACGGCTTCATCGAAACGCCCTATCGTGCGGTCAAGGACGGCAAGGTTACCGGTGACGTCGAATACCTGTCGGCGATGGAAGAGCAGAAGCATGCCGTTGCGCAGGCGTCTGCCGAACTGAATGCCGACGGCACCTTCGTCGAAGAACTCGTCTCTGCGCGCCAGAGCGGTGAATTCGTGATGCTGCCGCGCGAGCAGATCACGCTGATGGACGTTTCGCCCAAGCAGCTCGTTTCGGTCGCCGCATCGCTCATTCCGTTCCTGGAAAACGATGACGCCAACCGCGCGCTGATGGGATCAAACATGCAACGCCAGGCCGTGCCGTTGGTGAAGGCAGAGGCGCCTTTCGTCGGCACCGGCATGGAAGAAACCGTGGCGCGCGATTCGGGCGCCGCGATTTCGGCTACTCGCGGCGGTATCGTCGACCAGGTGGATGCTACGCGTATCGTTATTCGCGCCATTGGCGAGGTCGAGGAAGGCCAGTCGGGCGTCGACATCTACACGCTGCAGAAATTCCAGCGTTCGAACCAGAACACCTGCATCAACCAGCGTCCGCTGGTGAAGGTCGGTGACGTGATCGAGGAAGGCGATATCATCGCCGATGGTCCCTCGACCGATCTGGGCGAACTGGCGCTGGGCAAGAACAGCCTCGTCGCTTTCATGCCGTGGAATGGCTACAACTATGAGGACTCGATCCTCATCAGCGAACGCATCGTGAAGGACGATGTCTTCACCTCGATCCATATCGAGGAATTTGAAGTCATGGCCCGCGATACCAAGCTCGGCCCTGAAGACATCACCCGCGATATCCCGAATGTTGGCGAGGAAGCCCTGCGCAACCTCGACGAAGCGGGCATCGTCTATATCGGCGCGGAAGTTCACCCCGGTGACATCCTTGCCGGCAAGATCACGCCGAAAGGCGAAAGCCCCATGACGCCGGAAGAGAAACTCCTCCGCGCGATCTTCGGCGAGAAGGCTTCGGACGTTCGCGATACTTCGCTGCGCCTGCCGCCCGGTGTTGCCGGGACGGTGGTCGAAGTTCGCGTGTTCAACCGCCACGGTATCGAGATCGACGACCGTACGCGTGCGATCCAGAACGAGGAAATCGAGCGTCTGCGCAAGGACAGCGAAGACGAGCGTGCGATCCTCAACCGTGCAACCTACAACCGCCTGCGCGACATGCTCGTCGGCCAGACCTCTTCCGCCACGCCCAAGGGCGTCAAGAAGGGCGGCAAGATCACCGAGGACGTTCTCGAAGGCGTCGACAAGCACGAATGGTTCAAGTTCGCGGTCGCGACCGACAAGCGTCAGAAGCAGATCGAAGCGGTCAAGAGCCAGTATGACGAGGCGATCAAGCGGATCGAAGACAAATTCGAAGACCGCAAGGAGAAGCTCGAACGCGGCGACGAACTCGCTCCGGGCGTGCTCAAGATGGTCAAGGTCTTCGTTGCGGTTAAGAGGAAACTCCAACCGGGCGACAAGATGGCCGGCCGTCACGGAAACAAGGGTGTGATTTCGCGCATCCTTCCGGCCGAAGACATGCCGTTCCTCGAAGACGGTACGCCGGTCGATATCGTGCTCAACCCGCTCGGCGTTCCATCGCGTATGAATGTCGGACAGATCTTCGAAACCCACCTGGGCATGGCCGCTCGCGGCCTTGGCCAGCAGGTAACACAGGCCCTGGAAGAGTGGAAGCTCGCCAATCCGAACGCTGCAGAAGACTACAAGAAGGCGAAACCGCCCGAAGCCGTGGTCGAGAAGCTGAAGGAAGCCTACGGCGAAGACTATGCCGACGAGATCGACAACCGCTCGACCGCGGAAATCGTCGAACTGGCGGGCAATCTGACGCATGGTGTGCCGATGGGCACGCCGGTGTTCGACGGCGCGCGCGAAGGCGATGTCACCACCATGCTCGAAAAAGCAAACCTGCCCGGTTCGGGTCAGGTGACTTTGTATGACGGGCGCACCGGTGAGAGCTTCGACCGCAAGGTGACCGTGGGCTATATCTATATGCTCAAGCTGCACCACCTGGTCGACGACAAGATCCACGCACGCTCGATCGGCCCCTACAGCCTCGTGACGCAGCAGCCGCTGGGTGGTAAGGCGCAGTTCGGCGGCCAGCGCTTCGGTGAGATGGAGGTCTGGGCACTCCAGGCCTACGGTGCAGCCTACACGCTGCAGGAAATGCTCACCGTGAAGTCGGACGACGTGATCGGACGGACCAAGGTTTACGAAGCGATCGTCAAGGGCGACGACACCTTCGAAGCGGGCATTCCGGAGAGCTTCAACGTTCTCGTCAAGGAAATGCGCAGCCTCGGCCTCAATGTCGAACTCTCTTCATTGTCGGATGGCAATGAAGACGATGACGACGCGATGCAGATTGCGGCGGAGTAGCGACTAGATGGGTGAGCGGTATCAGGGGCCGGGTTGGATCAAAAAGGCGGCGGTCATGGTCGCCCTTATTGGCATTCCACTCTTGTCTCTGATCCTACTCGCCGAATTTGTTGACGCCGACCTTTAATTTTCGCCCCTCTAAAGGGAACTGAAGAATGAATGACCTGACAAAATTCACCAACCAGCTGGCCAAGCCGGAAACCTTCGACCAGATCCAGATCGGTCTGGCCTCTCCGGAGCGTATCCGCAGCTGGTCTTTCGGCGAAATCAAGAAGCCGGAAACGATCAACTACCGCACGTTCAAGCCCGAGCGTGACGGCCTGTTCTGCGCGCGCATCTTCGGTCCGGTGAAGGATTACGAATGCCTGTGCGGCAAGTATAAGCGCATGAAGTACAAGGGCGTCGTCTGCGAAAAGTGCGGCGTTGAAGTGACCGTTACCAAGGTTCGCCGCGAGCGGATGGGCCATATCGAACTGGCCGCGCCGGTTGCGCATATCTGGTTCCTGAAATCGCTGCCCTCGCGCATCGGCCTGCTGCTCGATATGCAGCTCAAGCAGCTTGAGCGCGTGCTGTACTTCGAAAGCTACATCGTTACCGAGCCCGGCCTGACGCCGCTGGAGAAATTCCAGCTGCTGACCGAAGATGAGCTGCTCGAAGCGCAGGACGAATATGGCGAAGATGCTTTCTCCGCCGGTATCGGCGCGGAAGCGGTCAAGTTCATGCTGATGGATCTCGACCTGGAGCAGGAACGCGACGATCTGATGGAAGAGCTGGCGACGACCAAGTCGAAGCTCAAGCCCGCCAAGATCATCAAACGCCTCAAAGTCGTCGAGAGCTTCATCGATTCGGGCAACCGCCCCGAATGGATGATCCTCGAAGTCGTTCCGGTGATCCCGCCCGAACTGCGCCCGCTGGTGCCGCTCGATGGTGGCCGTTTTGCGACCTCGGATCTCAACGATCTTTATCGCCGCGTCATCAACCGTAACAACCGTTTGAAGCGCCTGATCGAGCTGCGCGCGCCGGACATTATCGTCCGCAACGAGAAGCGCATGCTTCAGGAAGCCGTCGACGCTCTGTTCGACAACGGTCGCCGTGGCCGCGTCATCACGGGCGCCAACAAGCGTCCGCTGAAATCGCTTTCCGACATGCTCAAGGGCAAGCAGGGCCGCTTCCGCCAGAACCTTCTGGGTAAGCGCGTCGACTATTCGGGCCGTTCGGTCATCGTGACTGGCCCTGAATTGAAACTGCACCAGTGCGGTCTTCCGAAGAAGATGGCGCTCGAGCTGTTCAAGCCGTTCATCTACGCCCGCCTCGATGCGAAGGGTCTTTCGATGACCCTCAAACAGGCCAAGAAGTGGGTCGAGAAGGAGCGCAAGGAAGTCTGGGACATCCTGGATGAAGTGATCCGCGAGCACCCGGTTCTGCTGAACCGCGCGCCGACGCTTCACCGTCTGGGCATCCAGGCCTTCGAGCCGGTGTTGATCGAAGGTAAGGCAATCCAGCTTCACCCGCTGGTCTGCTCGGCCTTCAATGCCGACTTCGACGGTGACCAGATGGCGGTCCACGTGCCGCTGTCGCTCGAAGCCCAGCTCGAAGCGCGCGTGTTGATGATGTCGACCAACAACATCCTCTCGCCCGCCAACGGCAAGCCGATCATCGTTCCGTCGCAGGATATGGTGCTGGGCATCTATTACCTGTCGATGGACCGTCAGGAAAAGACGCCCGAATTCGTTGAGGAAGACGGCGAGAAGATCGAGAAGCTGCCGCGCTTCTCCGACATGGCAGAAGTGCACCAGGCACTCGAAGCCAAGTCGGTTACGCTGCACTCCAAGATCATCGCCCGCGTTCCGCAGGCGGATGAAGACGGCAATATCGTGATGCAGCGTTTCGTCACCACGCCGGGCCGCATGCTGATCGGTGAGTGCCTGCCGAAGAACCACAAGGTTCCTTTCGACATCATCAACCGCCTTCTGACCAAGAAGGAAATTGGTGACGTGATCGACCAGGTTTACCGTCACACCGGCCAGAAGGACACGGTGCTGTTTGCCGACGCCATCATGGCACTCGGTTTCCGCCACGCATTCCGTGCCGGTATCTCCTTCGGTAAAGACGATATGATCATCCCCGATTCGAAGGATGCGCAGATCGAAGAGACCAAGGAACTGGTTGCCGGTTACGAGCAGCAGTATCAGGACGGCCTGATTACGCAGCAGGAAAAATACAACAAGGTGATCGATGCATGGTCGCGCTGTGGTGACACCGTTGCCGACGCGATGATGGACGAGATCAAGGCCCAGCCGGTCGACAAGGACGGCCGTCAGGCGGACATC
Source organism: Pontixanthobacter sp. (assembly GCA_965223995.1). GTDB lineage: Bacteria > Pseudomonadota > Alphaproteobacteria > Sphingomonadales > Sphingomonadaceae > Pontixanthobacter. The sequence goes on from CBDCXY010000016.1 coordinate 152,068, forward strand.
AACTCGATCTACATGATGGCCCACTCGGGTGCGCGTGGTTCACCCGCTCAGATGAAGCAGCTCGCCGGTATGCGCGGTCTGATGGCCAAGCCTTCGGGCGAAATCATCGAGCAGCCGATCATCTCGAACTTCAAGGAAGGCCTGACCGTTCTTGAATACTTCAACTCGACTCACGGCGCTCGTAAGGGTCTTGCCGATACCGCGCTCAAGACGGCGAACTCGGGTTATTTGACCCGCCGTCTGGTCGACGTGTCGCAGGACTGCGTGATCGTAGAGGAAGACTGCAAGACCTCGAACGCGCTCGAAATGCGCGCGATTGTCCAGGGTGGTTCGGTTATCGCCTCGCTCGGTGAGCGTATTCTCGGCCGGACGACCGCAGAGCCGCTGGTCAATGCCAAGACCGACGAGGTTATCGTCAAGGCGGGCACGCTGCTCGACGAAGCAATGGTCAAGGAAATCGAGGCGGCTGAAGTCCAGTCGGCCAAGATCCGCAGCCCGCTGGTTTGCGAAGCTCAACAGGGCGTTTGCGCCAAGTGCTACGGCCGTGACCTCGCTCGCGGCACTCCGGTCAATATCGGTGAAGCTGTCGGCGTTATTGCCGCGCAGTCGATCGGTGAGCCTGGCACCCAGCTGACCATGCGTACCTTCCACATCGGCGGTGCAGCACAAGTCAACGAAACTTCGCATCTCGAAGCGATCTCCGACGGTAAGGTCGAATATCGCGATATGCCGACGATTAAGGACAAGAAGGGCCGGATCCTTTCGCTTGCCCGTTCGGGTGAAATCGTGGTGATCGACAAGGAAGGCCGCGAGCGCGAAATGCACAAGGTGCCTTACGGTACCGTGCTGCTCCACAAGGATGGCGCGAAGATTAAGGAAGGCGATCGGCTCGCCGAATGGGATCCGTTCACGCTGCCGATCATCACCGAGACTTCGGGCACCGTGCGTTTCCAGGATCTTGTCGATGGTACGACCATGGAAGAACGTGTCGACGATGCAACGGGTATCGCCCAGCGTGTTGTCACCGAAAACCGTGCGACGGGCCGGAAGAAGAAGGAAGACCTTCGTCCGCGCCTGACCTTGCTCGGTAAGGGCCAATCGCTCGAAGACGACGAGACCGATGCGCAGCGTTACATGCTCGCACCGGGCACTTCGCTGTCGGTCGATGACGGTCAGGAAGTGCAGGCGGGTGACATTCTCGCCCGTGCTTCGCGTGAAGCCGCCAAGACGCGCGACATCACCGGCGGTTTGCCGCGTGTTGCCGAGCTGTTCGAAGCGCGCGTGCCGAAGGACAATGCGATCATCGCCAAGATTTCGGGCAAGATCGAATTCGTCCGCGAATACAAGGCCAAGCGCAAAATCGCGATCGTTCCGGAAGAGGGCGATAAGGTCGAATATCTGATCCCGAAGACGAAAGTCCTCGACGTTCAGGAAGGCGACTTCGTGAAGAAGGGCGACACGCTGATCTCCGGTTCGCCGAACCCGCATGACATCCTCGATGTCCTCGGGATCGAAGAGCTGGCCGAATATCTCGTCAACGAGATTCAGGAAGTCTACCGACTGCAGGGCGTGAAGATCAACGACAAGCACATCGAGACGATTGTTCGCCAGATGCTGCAGAAGGTCGAGATCACCGATGGCGGCGACACCACGCTGCTGGTCGGCGAGCAGGTCGATCTCGAAGAAATGAACGAGATCAATGCCAAGCTGGCGCCGCGCAAGAAGAAGGCGCAGGGTACCCCGATCCTTCTCGGCATTACCAAGGCTTCGCTGCAGACGCGCTCGTTCATCTCGGCGGCCTCGTTCCAGGAAACCACCCGTGTGCTGACGCAGGCGGCGGTCGAAGGGAAGAAGGACACGCTGATCGGTCTGAAGGAAAACGTGATCGTGGGTCGTCTTATCCCCGCCGGTACCGGCGCGGGTATGAACCGCATGCGCGTCACCGCCTCCAGCCGCGACGCCGCGCTGCGCGCAGCGTGGAAGAAGCAGCAGGAAAAACTTGCCGCTGCCGAGGCCGCAGAGAACCCTGGCTCGGACGAGCCCGAAGCTGACGCACCAATGGACGAGGCCGCAATGGCCGCGGCTATGAGCGGCGAGGCAGCTCCTGCGGCAGAAGAAACAGTACCGGAGAAAGACGCCGAATAAGCGCTTTCACCGGCTGATCACAAAAGACCCCGCTGAAGCTTCGGCTTCGGCGGGGTTTTTCTTTTTCTGTCAGGAATTTGTCCCTCTTGCACTTCGTGTTAGGCTCCCGGCCAGAGGAGGGACTGACCGATGAAATGCAAAACCTTACTGTGCGGATTGACCGCTTTCGCGCTGGCAATTCCGGTGACTTCGGCCGCGCAAGACGACCTGATCGTTGTGACCGGTTCGCGGGTAGAGCATGATAATTACGACGAATATTACGACGACGAACAATCGGCCATTGGCCTGACCCGGCAAGCGGATTTCTTCGTCAAGCCGATCTACGTGAATTCGGATTCGCGCGACGCGGATGTCCGCAGACAGGAAGTCACCGCGATGCTGCGCGCAACGATCGAGCGTGCCGAGCGTGACGGGATTTCGTTGGTTGCCGGTGACTACAAGCTGAAACCGCTCACGCTGGCATCGCTCGATGATCTGAGCTTCGGTCGCGGGCGGCGTCCCGACACCACCCGGGTACAGATCTATGCCAGGCTCGCGGTTGGTGGCCGGTTCGGGAGCGTGGACGAGGTCGACGAGGTCGTCAGGCCGTTCGTCAAAGATGTGCCCGTGACCGGTCGTTCCTACATCGAAACCGGCAGCACCAATCTCGCAATCGATAATCCGCAGCAATATCGCGGTGCCGTGGTCAAAGCGATAGCGGACGAAGCCAAGCGCTATGCAGGAATGTTCGGCGGCGATTACGGGATCGAAATTCGCGGCCTCGATTCGGAGCTCTACTTCAATCAGGCGAGCGAAACCGAAGTGTTCCTCTATATCGAGCACAATTTCGTGATCAGACCGAAATAGGGTGTGATGCGTCGGCATTGCGCTTGTCCGCATTGGCTCCGCGCTGTAATTGGCGCGCCATGACCACCGGCACCGATACGATCACCCGTTTTGCACCGTCACCCACGGGGCGCCTCCATGTCGGCAATATCCGCACCGCGCTGCATAACTGGATGCTCGCGAAAAAGCGCGGCGGACGCTTTATGCTGCGGATCGACGATACAGATGCCGAACGGAGCAAGGAGGAGTATGTCGAGGCGATCCGCGAGGATTTGGCGTGGCTCGGCATCCATCCCGATGGTGAGGAACGGCAGTCGCAGCGGCTTGCCCTGTATGAAGATGCGTTCGAGAAGCTGAAAGAGGCGGGCCGTGTCTATCGCTGTTACGAGACCGCGCAGGAGCTTGAGCTAAAGCGCAAGATCCAGCTGGGGCGAGGCAAGCCGCCGATTTATGACCGCGCTGGTTTGATGCTGACCGATGCGGACCATGCAGCGAAAGAGGCCGGGGGGATTGCCCCGCATTGGCGTTTCAAGCTCGATCATGACGATCCCATTGGCTGGGAAGACGGTGTGCGCGGCCCGCAGAAATTCGATCCGGCGCAATTGTCCGATCCCGTTATCCGCCGTGCGGATGGGTCTTGGCTCTATATGCTGCCAAGCGCGGTCGACGATATCGATATGTGTGTGTCCGATGTGCTGCGCGGCGAGGATCACGTTTCCAACACTGCGGTACAGGTGCAGATGTTCCGCGCGCTTGATGCGGCGGGTTTCGAGCAGAATGATTGCCCGGTCACCGATCGCTGCCCGCATTTTGCGCATGAGGCGCTCTTGGTCGGTAAGGAGGGCAAGCTCTCGAAACGCCTTGGTTCACTCGGCTGCGATGCGTTTCGCGAGCGTGGGATCGAGCCAGAAGCGATCATTGCATTGCTGGCGCGGCTGGGCACCTCTCTTCCGGTCGAACCGATTGCCGATGTCGAGAAACTGATCGAAACGTTCGAACTCGAAACCTTCGGGCGCGCGCCCGCCAAATTCGACGATGCCGAACTTGACCGGATCAACACCGCGCTTGTGCATCAGATGGGCTATGCCGAGGCCAAAGACCGCCTGCCTGAGGGAATGGGCGAAGAAGCCTGGCATGCGATCCGCCCGAACCTGGAAACGGTCGGCGGTGCGCAGGACTATTGGCAAATCGTCACCGGTCCGATCGAGCTGCCCGAATTCTCCGATGAAGACCGCGAATATCTAGCCGAGGCTGCCAACGCGCTGACATGGGGCGACAATCCGTGGGGTGCGCTCACGGGCGCGCTAAAGGAAAGCACAGGCCGCAAGGGCAAAGCGCTGTTCCTGCCGCTCCGCCAAGCGCTAACCGGCCAGAATTCCGGCCCCGATATGGGCGAGTTGCTCCCGATTATCGGTGAAGAGACAGCACGGCGGCGGTTGGAGCGGGCGGCACAAAACTGATCTGACAACTAATCTGATTGTTGCGCATCATTTGCTGCGACCGGCAATACCTCGATGCTGTGATTGTCGAGTTGACGCATAACCTCTTCGAAACCGAATTTTGGTTGCCAACCGAGCTCGTCCTGCGCTCGTTCTGAAGAGTATACTCGATCAATCGCATCAGGGAGCCACCAGCGACGTTGGTGAAACGATGTGACAAGCCCGGGCGCGATGTTCTCAAGCACCGACTTGGGTACGCTTGCCAACTTATCACAATCACCGCGAGAGAATGGCGTTGCGCCGGAGATAATATAGCGCTGAAATGACGGACCTCTGTTCTTCAGTGCGAGCACATGCGCATCTGCAACATCGCGCGCATCGACGCCGCGGTGGAGACGGTAAAGAGCCATCAGGCTGGCTGGTTCTGGGAATGAACGCGACATGCGCATAACGCGAACCTGAAAAGTAGCCGACGCCTCTTCCTCCAGCCAAGCCTCTGCCTCAAGCTTGGTTCGATGATAAATTGTACGCGGTTGTGGCTGAGTGTCTTCGTCGATCCATGTGCACGAACCCTTGGTGATGGCATGCCCGTAGAGCGCAGTCGTGCTCGTAAACACGAAACGTTCAATACCCGCTGCGCGTGCCGCACGGGCTGTTGCGATTGTACCTTGGACGTTGATCCGCTCGAACTCATCGTTGTTGATCAGCCCGACATGGGGGGCGTGGAGCGCCGCTGTGTGAACAACGGCGTCGGCCCCGTTCATTGCATCTGCCATCAAATCTCCGTCGCAAATATCGCCGACGAATCTCGTGGTCGAGGAGGCGCTGCGATCGACCCCGACAATCGAATGCCCCGCGCGAGTCAGTGCGTTAAAGATCGCGCGGCCAATCCGACCCGAGCTGCCTGTCAAAACTACCCGCATTGACATTTGACGGATGGTTCAGCCCCCATGCCTCTCCAGCTCATCCCCTGCCAGCGTCACGACATGCAGCAGATTCGTGCTCCCCGGCGTCCCGAAAGGCACGCCCGCCAGCGCGATCAGCTTGCTGCCGGCTTTGCCGAAGCCGTGGCGCAGGGCCATGCGTTTGCCCTTGGCGATCATTTCCTCGAAGCTGCCGATATCCTTGGTCGCCACCGCATGCGCGCCCCATAGCAGCGCGACGCGGCGTGCGGTTTTGAGCGAGGGTGTGAGCACCAGCATCGGCACCGAGGGGCGTTCTCTCGCAACACGTCGCGCGGTCGAGCCTGATCCGGTGAACACCGTGATTGCGGAGATATTGACCGTATCGGCGATGGTCATGCAGCTATGCGCCAGCGCGTCCGCTGTGGTCCGGTCTGGCGGGGTATCGAGGAATCGCACCCGCTCCAGATAGGCCTCGTCATTTTCGACCTGCGCGCTGATCCGGTCCATGATCGTGACCGCCTCTTCGGGCCACTCACCGGCCGCTGTTTCGGCGCTGAGCATCACTGCATCGGCCCCGTCATAGACCGCATTGGCGACGTCGGACACTTCGGCGCGGGTGGGGGCGGGGCTTTCGATCATGCTTTCGAGCATCTGTGTCGCAACGATCACCGGCTTGCCGGCGATCCGCGTCTTGTTGACGATTTTCTTCTGCAGCGGCGGGACTTCTTCGGGGAGCAGCTCGACCCCCAAATCGCCGCGCGCGACCATGATTCCGTCGGACATCTCGATAATCTCATCGAGACGCCGCACTGCCATCGGCTTTTCGATCTTGGCACAAAGAGCACCATGACCGCCCATCAGCTTGCGCGCCTCGGCCAGATCTTCGGGGCGCTGGACGAAGCTCAGGCCGATCCAGTCGGCACCCTTCTCGACCGCGAATTGGAGGTCTTTGCGATCCTTCTCGGTCAGCGCGGGGATAGGAATTTCGGCATCGGGTACGTTCACACCCTTGCGGTCCGAAATCACCCCGCCGACCACTGCCGAACACAGGATTTCATTCTCGTCCGCCCGGATCACCTTGAGCTGGATCTTACCGTCATTGATCAGCAGCCGCTGACCCTTTTCGAGCAATCCGAACAGCTCGGGATGCGGTAGCTCGACGCGGTTCTCGTCGCCCGGCTCGGGGTTGCGGTCGAGCGCAAAGTGACCCGAATGGCGGATTACCGCCTGGCCGTCCCTGAACTTGCCGACGCGCAATTTCGGCCCCTGCAAATCGCAGAAAATCGCAATCGGACGGTTGAGGTCGCGCTCGAGCCAGCGGATCGCATCGATCGTCTCGCCATGCGTCGCGTGTTCGCCGTGGCTCATATTGACGCGGAACGCATCGACGCCCGCGCGGATCAGCCTATGCAGCATTTCCGGATCGCGGCTGGACGGACCGACCGTGGCGAGGACTTTGACTTTGCGACCCCTGGGGTCGAGAGCAAGCTTTTTCATAAGCTTCGCCTATGGCAGAGCCGCGTTGCAACTCAAAGACGAAACGCATGGGAGTTACGATGGATACTAATGGAACCGACAGCTTGGGCGAATTGCCCGATGTCGTAGCGGCGCAGGCATTCCGACGGCTGGTACGCCATCTGCAGCACCGCCACGATGCGCAGAATATCGATCTGATGGGTCTGTCGGGCTTCTGCCGAAACTGCCTCGCCGACTGGATCCGCGATGCCGGGTATGAGGGCGACAAGGCCGCCGCGCGCGAGCTGATTCACGGCATGCCTATGGAAGAGTGGAAAGCCACGCGCCAGTCCCCGGCAACCGAGGAGCAACTCCAGCGGATGCAGGAAAGCGTGGCAAAAAATAAGGCGTGAATTGCGGTCACGGCACCTTCACCGCCTGCCACCGCAACGCTATCAGAATGGCCGACTGATTCTCATAAATTGGAGCTTACCAAATGGCCGACGCCACCGATGACCGCCTGCGCCTGCTGATCGAGCGCATCGAACGCCTCGAAGAAGAAAAGAAGGGCATCGCCGACGATATTCGCGATGTTTATGCCGAGGCAAAGGCGGTCGGTTACGATCCCAAGATCATGCGCCAATGCGTGCGGCTGCGGAAGATGGACAACAATGACCGCGTCGAGATGGAAACCATCCTCGACACCTATAAGGCGGCGCTCGGTTTGGCCTGATTTGCGGGAACCTGCGGCGATGTGGTGCGTTATGTTAGCAACACACTAAAATAGGGCACAAAGGGAGCAATCATGGCCAGACCAGCTTACAAAGACGCGCGCGGCATTACCGTAACCACCACCCCCACTTTGGAGGGGCAGCCGATCCGCGAATATATCGGCATCGTCACCGGCGAAGTGATCGTCGGCGCGAACCTGTTCCGTGACCTGTTCGCCAATATCCGCGATATCGTCGGCGGCCGTTCGGGCAGTTACGAGCGTATCCTTGCCGATGCCCGCAACCAGGCGATTGAGGAATTGCAGGCCGAATGCGCCTCTCGCGGCGGCAATGCGGTGGTCGGGATCGACCTTGATTACGAGGTAATCGGAGACACTGGCTCCATGCTGATGGTTTCTGCGAGCGGGACTGCGGTAAAAGTCTGACCATGGTGCTGGTCCGCCGTCTCGAGACGAGCCACATCGCTGAATATCGGGCGATGAATGCGCTCTTCTCCGATGTGTTCGAGCTACCGGAGGACTATTCGAGTGCGAGGCCGGATGACGATTATGTTCGCGCCTGGCTGTCGGATGATCGAAACATCGCACTTATCGCGGTGGCGGATGAACAGGTCGTCGGAGCTCTGGCTGGATATCGGCTCGACAAGTTCGAGCAGGCACGATCCGAGATTTACATTTACGATCTGGCGGTAGTGGAAGGCGCGCGCCGGCAAGGCGTGGCGACGGCGTTGATCGACGAAGTTCGCCGGATTGCCCGCAAAACCGGGACGTGGAGCATTATGGTCCAGGCCGACACCGGGCCAGAGGACGAGGCTGCACTCGCGCTGTATCGTTCGCTAGCGGACAGCGAAGAATCCGTGCGGCATTTCGATATCGCGCCATAGGCGATTGTCCGCTCCGCACTGCTGGGCTAGGAGGCCATCCAGACTTTCAGATTATCATCGAATATCCAGAAGAGACCCATGGCAGGCCATTCCAAATTCAAGAATATCATGCACCGCAAGGGTGCGCAGGACAAGAAACGTTCCAACCTGTTTTCCAAGCTCAGCCGCGAGATCACCGTGGCGGCGAAGATGGGTACGCCCGACCCGGATATGAACCCGCGTCTGCGGTTGGCGGTCAACACAGCCAAGTCGCAATCGATGCCGAAGGACAATATCCAGCGCGCGATCGACAAGGCGTCGGCTGGTGATGACGAGAATTACGAAGAAGTGCGCTACGAAGGCTATGGCCCCGGCGGCAGCGCAATCATCGTCGAAACGCTGACGGACAATCGCAACCGCACCGCGACCGCCGTGCGCACCGCGTTCAGCAAGAATGGCGGCAATCTGGGCACCGAAGGTTCGGTTGCGCATGGTTTCGAACGCGTCGGCTATATCGAATATGGCGGTGATGCGGGCGACGAGGAGAAAGTACTGGAGGCCGCGCTGGAAGCGGGTGCCGAAGATATCCAGTCGTCCAATGAGACCCATGAGATATGGACCGCCGCCGATGATCTGCACGCAGTCGCCGAAAGCCTGGAAAAGGCGCTGGGTGAGGCCAAAGAAGTCAAGCTGGCGTGGAAGCCCAACCTGACCGTCGAACTTGGCGAGAAAGATGCGGGCGTACTGCTCAAGCTGGTCGACACGCTCGACGACGACGATGATGTCCAGACCGTGTGGGGCAACTACGACATCTCCGACGAGGTGATGGAAAAGTTGGACTCAGACGCTTGATATCGGGCTGCGAACGGCACTCATTTCCGCTTCCGGTGCTCACGGACCGAAAGTCCGCTGCGCGCCGGTCCTCAATGAGCACCATTCTCGCTCCGATCTCAAACGCCTGCGAACCAACTTTCTAGATGATTATCCTGGGCCTCGATCCTTCGCTCAGTTGCACCGGCTGGGGCGTGATCCGGGCGGAGGGATCGCGCATTGCGCATATCGCCAATGGCCAGATCAAGACGAGCGTTAAAACGCCAATGGCCGAACGGCTTGCGACATTGCAGGCCGACTTAGCCGCGGTGATCGCCGAACATCGTCCCGACCGCGCGGCGGCGGAAGAAGTCTTCGCCAACAAGAACCCGCAATCTACGCTCAAGCTGGCACAGGCGCGCGGTGCGGTGCTGGCCGCATGCGGCGCGGCCGGGCTTGCGGTCAACGAACATGCGGCGCGCAAGGTCAAGAAGGCGGTTGTCGGCACAGGCGGCGCCGACAAGACGCAGGTCCAGGCGATGCTGAAAGTGCTGCTGCCCCGTGCGGAGGTGGCGGGTGCGGATGCGGCGGATGCGCTGGCGGTTGCCATCGCCGACGCGCATCTGGCACCGCGTGATTAATGGGTCCTGACCCTAGATCGTCATTGCGAGGAACCGAAGGTGACGCGGCAGTCCAGAGTAGGTCCTTGAGACTCTGGATTGCTTCGCTACGCTTGCAATGACGAAGCAACGGAGAATTTATGACCACTCACCTCTACGGCATACCCAATTGCGACACGGTCAAGAAGGCGCGCAAATGGCTCGATGCGCAGGACATCGAATACACCTTTCACGACTACAAGAAGGAAGGCGCAGACAAGTCCAAGCTGGAAAGCTGGGTTGATCAGAAAGGTTGGGAAGTCCTGCTCAACAAGCGCGGCACCACCTTTCGCAAGCTCGACGATGCCGACAAGGCCGATATCGATGCGGGCAAGGCTGTCACATTGATGGCGCAGCATAGTAGCATGATCAAACGCCCGGTCGTCGAGCACGTTTCCGGTTCGGGGGCAGGCCTGCTGGTAGGCTTCAAGGAAAATGAATGGTCAGAAGTTTTCTCCTGAGTGCCATCGCGCTGATCGGCCTTGCCATGACGACACTTGCCGCCGCACAAGATGCCAACGATGACTTCCTGATTATCGCGCATCGCGGTGCCAGCGGCGAGCGGCCTGAACACACTTTGGCCGCCTATGAGCGCGCGATTGATCAGGGCGCCGATTATATCGAGCCCGATTTAGTGGTGACCGAGGATGGCGTGCTGGTCGCGCGGCACGAGAACGAGATTTCGGAAACCACCGACGTCGCCGAGCGCGCCGAGTTTGCGGATCGCAAGACGACCAAGACCATCGACGGGCGCGACTATACCGGCTGGTTTGTCGAGGACTTCACGCTGGCCGAATTGCGCACCCTGCGCGCGAAAGAACGCTTGCCCGATATCCGCCCGGCCAATACGCGCTTCGATGGGCTGTATCAGGTGCCGGCCTTTGCCGAGGTGGTCGCTTTGGTGAAAGCGAAGGAGGCGGAAACAGGGCGGCGGATAGGGCTCTATCCCGAGCTGAAGCATCCTTCATTCCTGCTGAATGCGCACGGTCTCGACACGGCCCGATTGTTGCTGGCGGAATTGGCCGAACATGGCCTGACCGCAGATGATCCGATCTTCATCCAGTGCTTCGAAGTCGGTCCGCTCAAGCGGCTCAATGAAACGAGCGATTTCAAGCTGGTGCAACTTATCGCACCGCTGGGTGGTCCGGCGGACGAGCCTTCGATGAGTTATTCGGATATGGCGACAGCTGACGGCCTCGGGCAAATTGCCACCTATGCCGATGGTGTCGGCCCGCATTTCGGCTACGTTCTCAATTCCGATGGCAGCGCGAAACACTTCGTCGAAACAGCGCATCGTGAAGGCCTGAAAGTCCATCCCTGGACGGCGCGGAAAGAAAATGCATTTCTCCCACCGATGGCTCGGCTGGGCGACGATCCTGCAGGAATCGGTTGCGACGGACTGTTATATCAGGCGCTTGGGAAAGCAGGTGTAGACGGAGTGTTTACCGACGATACATCGCGCGCCGTAACTTATCTGCGAGACGGGAAGGAAAACCTGCTCTGCTCGCTCTAGCAGACGGCGTACCGGTTCGCCGAGATCGCACTATCATGCGCTTTTTCTGAAATTGTGCTAACCTCTTCAGGTGGTCGCGAGCGAGTCGGAGGACGGGCTGTGCGGACGCGCAATCACATCACGGGCAAGTTACAAAGGGCAGTCGGGCTGGCAGTATATGCGCCGCTTGCGGCTATCTCGATCCTATCGGCACCGGCATTGGCGCAGCCTACCACGCTTTTGCAGGAATTGACTCAGTTCAGGACCGAGGCCATCGCTGTCGGCAAGGATTGCAGCTACGGCGCACTCGCCGATTTCGCGGAGAAGACATACGAAACCGACAAGCGCTATATCGATATGGCGATCAATGTAAGGCAAACACTGTCTCCGGCATCGAAGCGGGACCAACATGCAATCTTCCGGAGTTATTACGACGCCGCGCAAGAAATGCGATTATATGCGGACGAGCACGCCGTTCGGCCTTGCGATCCCGACAATCTCCTGCGCCGAATTCGCCTCCATCGCGGCTTTTGCGACAATAGGGATTTTCCCCCGGACGGACGCCCGCAGCTCGCCGCCGAAATGAAGCGGTTGAGCGACAAGATCGATCGCATCGCGCGGATGCGTCTGCGCGAGCGCAACGCTGTGCAGAGACTCGGCAAGAACAGTCGTTTTCCGCTGGCTTCGGTCCAGAGCGGCCTCGATGATGCCGTGGCGGCACGAGCCAAGGTTGCGAAGATCGACCTGACATGCGCGCCCAGGCCCACGAAGACGGGCGATGCAACCGGACAGCTTGCGCAGCCCGAGGCACGCAATATCAGCTTTCAGGAGCAGATGTGCTCGTTAAACTCAGAGCTATGCGATGATTGGACGCCGCTGATCGGGCGCTGGACCAATCCGCGTTTCGGAGGGGTGATCGAATTCGTTCGCGTCGGTGATGAGGCGCGGGCCTTCGTTGTGACTTCGAGCGAACGGATGGAGCAGCAGGGCTATTACTCCGGGCAGACGATTATCCACGGCCTGCGCGATCCCGGCTCAGGCGGAACCTGGTCGTTCACCGCAGGTGAGGGAGAAGCATTGTCCGCCAGGCATCCGGATCGCGAACCGGGCGAGGTTTTCGGACAGGATGAATGGATCCCCAATGCGCGGGTCTATGTCGAGACAGACAAACCCGGTATTCTTAACCTGCCGGCCAATCTCGAAGGGCGGATTTCCGACTATGACGAGTGGGAAAAAATGGGCAGTGCCACGAGGACTCTGTGAGCGAAGCTATTTTTCCCGCGTGGCGGTCACAATATAGTTCAGCGATATATCGCCCGACAGGTGTAGCCCCTTCATCGGATTGAAGGCTATCCCGGTCGGTTCGCTCATCTCCATTCCAATCGAGCCGAGCAGTTCGGACAAATCGTCCGGCCCGATAAAGTCGTTCCAGTCATGTGTGCCGTGCGGGATCATGCCGACGGCTTCTGCTCCCTCGACCAGCAAGAGGCGCGAGGCGAGTGTGTGGTTAGGCGTGGAGAGGATCATCAACCCGCCGGGCCTCAGCCGTGCCTTCAATTCGCGCAGGAATGCCAGCTTGTCGGATACATGTTCGATGACTTCCATCGAGGTAACGAGATCGAACTGCCCGATATTCTGATCGCCGATCTCTCCGGCGAGGTAGCGGATATCGAGGCCCGAACCCTCCGCATGAAGGGCTGCTGCTTGCGCGTTCTCCGGCGCAGCATCGACGCCGGTCACATCCGCACCCAGCCTCGCTAACGGTTCGCATAATAGTCCCGCACCGCAACCCACATCGAGCGCCGACTTACCGGCCAGCGGTTTCACGCTTTCCGCCGCATCGCTCCAATGCACATCCACAGCCTCGCGGATAAAGCGCAGGCGCACGGGGTTGAGCTTGTGCAGCATCGCGGAAGAACCCTTCGGGTCCCACCAGTCCTTGGCGAGCTTGCCGAAATGCTCCGCCTCTTCAGGCCGGATTGTCGCGCCTAAAGACATTGTTTGCGTTTGGGTTTGCCCTTGGGGTTGCCCATCGAGAGTTGCATCGCTCATACAGCCTTCGTAACAGCGCCGTTGCACTCGCACCAGCATAACACCGTTTTAGGGGGACGCACCGCTTGGCCCGTATCGTGATGAAATTCGGCGGCACTTCGATGGCCGGAACCGAACGCATCCGGCGCGTGGCGGGGATCGTGCGCCGCCAACAGGCCGCCGGGCACGAGGTTGCGGTGGTGGTTTCGGCGATGGCGGGCGAGACCGACCGGCTGGTCAATTTCTGCCGCGAGGCCAATGCGCTGTATGATCCCGCCGAATACGACGTCGTCGTCGCCAGCGGGGAGCAGGTCACCAGCGGTTTGCTCGCGCTGACACTGCAATCGCTGGGCTGCAAGGCGCGCAGCTGGCTCGGCTGGCAGATTCCGGTCAAGACCATCGAAGCGCATGCCAAGGCTCGCGTTGAAACAATCGACGCGCAGGAAATGATCACCTCGATGGCGCGCGGGGAGATCGCGGTTATCCCGGGCTTTCAGGGCATCTCGGATGAGGGGCGGATCAGCACGCTGGGGCGGGGCGGATCGGATACATCCGCCGTTGCAGTCGCTGCTGCCATCGATGCCGACCGCTGCGACATCTACACCGATGTCGACGGGGTCTACACCACCGACCCGCGCATCGTCGCCAAGGCGCGCAAGCAGAAAGCGGTGACCTACGAGGAAATGCTCGAACTGGCCTCGGTCGGAGCGAAGGTGTTGCAAACGCGCTCTGTCGGCCTCGCCATGAAAGAGGGTGTGCGGGTGCAGGTGCTCTCGAGCTTTATCGATGACGATGCGACGCCGGCGGACGATTTGCCGGGCACGATGATAGTCTCCGACGAGGAGATGGAACGGATTTTGGAGGAGGGCGATATGGAACGCCAGCACGTAACGGGCATCGCCCATGACAAGAACGAGGCGAAGATCATCCTCACCCGCGTGCCCGACAAACCGGGTGCGGTGGCGCATATTTTCGAACCGCTTGCTGCGGCCTCGATCAATGTCGACATGATCATCCAGAACGTCGGCCGCGACAAGGGCGAGACCGACGTGACCTTCACAGTGCCGATGGCCGATCTCGCACGGGCGCAGGCTCTGCTGGAAGACAAACGCGGCGATATCGGTTTCAACCGCATCATCACCGACAGCCGTATCGCGAAGATCAGCGTCGTCGGTGTGGGCATGAAAAGCCATGCAGGTGTCGCGAGCACGATGTTCAGCTCGCTTGCGGAGCGCGGAATCAACATCCAGGCGATCACCACCTCGGAAATCAAGGTCAGCGTGATGATCGACGAAGACGAGACCGAACTAGCCGTGCGTGTACTGCATACGGCCTATGGGCTCGACGCCGAAGACGAGGCTGCTTAGGTTCCTTCCCAAATAGAGGGAGGATTCGATGAGAGTTTTGGGACTTACTGGGGCCGTGATGCTGGCTGCCTGCCAGCCCGTGGAAACCGAACCGGCGATTGAAGAACCCGCTGTTGACGCTGCGCCGAACGAAGCTGATATCACACTCGGTAATGGTGAGTATAATGCAATCACAACCGAAGGTATCACTCGCGCGGGCTCCGTGCTGACCGTCCCCAATGTCACCATCGAACAAAATGGCTGGCTGGTGATGCACCCGTTCAAAGACGGCGAGCCGGTGCGCGACAAATATGTCGGCTCGACGCTCGTTCCAGCGGGCAGCAATGACAACGTCACTATCGATGTCGGCGATCTGCCGACCGAGGGCGATATGTTCATTATCATGCTGCATTCGGATGCGAACGATGATGGGGTGTTCGATTTTGGTGACGGCAAGACTGTGCCCGATGCGCCTGTATTCGAAGGCACGACCATGATCGCGCATCCGATCCCGGCGCCTGCCGACAGCGTCGGCTGATGCCGCTCACTGCGAAAATTCTCCTGCTCGGTTCGGGCGAGTTGGGGCGCGAATTTGTGATCTCGGCCAAGCGGTTGGGAGCCCATGTCGTAGCCTGCGACGCGTATGACAACGCGCCCGCGATGCAGGTGGCGGATGAGCGCGAAGTGTTTTCGATGCTCGATGGCGGGAAACTGCGCGCGGCGGTCGAGAAACATGCGCCCGACTATGTGGTCCCGGAAATCGAAGCGATCCGGACTGAAGTGCTGGCCGAGCTAGAACAGGACGGCGTCAATATCGTGCCCTCGGCGCGCGCGACGCAGCTGACGATGAACCGCGATGCGATCCGCGATATGGCGGCGCAGGAGCTGGGCCTCACAACCTCAACCTATCGCTATGCGGAGCATTTCGAGGAGGTGCGCGCGGCGACGGAGATCACCGGCTTTCCCTGCGTGATCAAGCCGGTCATGTCCTCATCGGGCAAGGGTCAGAGCAAGGTCGACGATGAGGCCGCGCTACAGGAAGCGTGGGACTATGCCGGGTCCAATATGCGCGGCGACCGGAAACGCGTGATCGTCGAGCAATTTATCGACTTCGATTACGAGATTACGCTGCTGACAGTTCGGCACAGGAACGGCATTTCCTTCTGCCCGCCAATCGGACACCGGCAGGAGCGGGGCGACTATCAGGAAAGCTGGCAGCCGACCGAAATGTCCGATGCAGCGATTGGCGAAGCGCAGAATATGGCGCGCAAGGTGGTCGAGGCGCTGCAGGGCGAAGGCAAAGGCTGGGGTCTGTTCGGGGTCGAGTTCTTCGTGAGGGGCGATGAGGTCATCTTCTCCGAGCTCAGCCCGCGTCCGCATGATACCGGGATGGTGACATCGGTCAGCCAGAATTTGAGCGAGTTCGATCTCCACGCCCGTGCGATCATGGGGTTGCATATTCCCGAGGTGATTCGGGCGCGGTCCTCGGCCTCGGCGGTGATCCTGGCTGATCGTGACAGCGAGAGCCTTTCCTATTCTGGCCTCGACGTGGCGATGGCGGACGGCGCGGATATCCGCATTTTCGGCAAGCCCACTTCGCGGCCCTATCGCCGGATGGGTGTCGCGCTTGCCTGTGCAGGCTCGACGGATCAAGCCCGTCGCATCGCGACAGAGGCAGCGGGCCGTGTGACGATCCGGTATCGCGACTAGAACTTACCAGAACAGCCATACATTGAGCAGTCGGCCGGGCAGCGCGAAGGCGACGATGCCGGGGATCGTCAGCGCGCCTAGATAGAGGCCGAGTATCTCGTTCTTGTGCCCCTTGATATCGCCGCAGCGCGCCTTGGTGATGACTTTGTACGAGGCGATATAGGTCAGCGGAATGAAGATATGAATGAAGCTGAAGCTGCCGCTCGTCTTGATGAAGATGGCCGAGGTGGCGGTGGTGATCATCAGCGCCAGCCAGATTTTGCCGAGCAGCTTGTGGCGCGCGCCACCTTTGGGGGCGAGCAGCAGGTAACCCCCCAGCGGAATGGCCGGGAGCACTGTCGCGACATGCAGTACGATGGCGAACTCGCGGGTATTGGGGTGTGGCGGCGCAAGCCCGAGTATTCCGCGCGCCAGAGCATAAAACGTCAGCACGGTGAGGATGGTCGCAACCGATGCGACAGCGCCGCGCGTCAGGCCTCCGATATCGAAACCGGCCGGGCCCGTGGGCTTGAGAATATTCGCGAATGAAAGCGTTGCAGTGGTCATGCGGTCCCCCGTGATTGCGTGTCTTGAGAACCACAATGCCGCCTGCCCGTTGGTCTGCAATCGCGACTGCGCGGATTGGCTGTTCGCTTCGTGAAAGTCGCGAATTTCCGCGGGATTGCCACTTTACGAAGCGCGAGTGGGCGCTAAAAATCGATGGCAATGAGCGAAATGGACCGTCCCGCCACCTCACGGCGCAGCCAATTTGCGCGCAAGCTGGTGATCGACCTGTCGATCATGACGGTGATCGGAATAGTGCTCGCCTTTATCGGACCATTCGGCAGCTTCGATGCGCCTTTGGCCTATCGGCTGGTGAGCTGGGTCGGCTTCGCGTGGATCGGCTATGCGGTCTATCGTCCGATGAACTGGCTGGTTGACCGGCTCCACGCGTCGCTCGATTTGCCGCTACCGTTGCTGTGGTTTTTCGGTGTGACGCTCGCGACCATACCGATGACGGCGATTGTCTGGTCGATGGGCTTCCTCCCGCGCCCCGTACCCTTGCCAACGCTCGAGCAGGGGCTGACCTCCTATTTCTATGTGTTTGTGGTTGGCGGCGGGATCACGGCTTTCTTCTACGCGCTGGAATCGAGCGCGCAGCGGGCCGATGCGGCGGCTGTTGAACCCGTTGCCGAAGTTGCCGAGCCATCGGTTCCCTTCTTCGACCGTATCCCGAAACAGCTCGGCACCGATTTGATCGCGCTGGAGATGGAGGACCACTATGTGCGGGTGCATACGGCGGCGGGATCGGATCTTGTCCTGATGCGGATGCGCGATGCGGTCGCCGAATTGGGCGATCTGGAGGGCCAGCAGGTCCATCGCAGCTGGTGGGTTGCACGCGGGGCGGTTGAGGGATCACGCAAAGAGGGACGCAATGTGCGGCTCACGCTCAAAGGCGAGCTGGAAGCTCCGGTCAGCCGCGCAAATGTCGCACCGCTGAAAGAGGCGGGGTGGCTCTGACCTATCCCGTGGCTCTGGCCAGCAGGCCGCGCAGTCCCAGCAATACCGCGCCGATCAGCATGAACAGGATCGACAAGCCCGCCATGTTGACCAGCAATTGCCCCCAACCCAGCGCGGGCAGGTCGAGGAAGAAATAGGCGTAGAAGCCGGTTATCGCCCCATGGATCAGCGCGAAGCCCGTATAGAGGATTGGCCAGATCATCACCACCGGCACCGAGCGCCAGCCTATGATCGAGGGCCGTGAAAAGCCGAGCCACCATGCTATTGTCGCAAGCGGGATCACGGTGTGGAACATCTGGTTGGTCCACCAGTCGAGCCCGACCGGATGATGATCACCCGCAAGGACGAGGTGATAGACCGAGGCGACGATGGTGATCGCTGTGGCCAGCGCAAACAGGACGCGTGGGTTCGCATCTCCCTTCAGCGCGATCCAACCCATCACGATACCGACAGCCAGGTTAGTCCAGATCGTAAAGAAGCGCAGCATCAGGCCGAATGCGCCAATCGCGGAACGACCCGGCTCCTCATTGATACTCACCTGCAAAGCAAGCGAGACGAACACAGCGACGGCGATCACGGCTGCAAAAGTTCTACCGATGGTCGAGAACGAGGTGGTCATGGTCCGCCCCCTAAACCGGTCTGTGCTCCGCATACAACAAAAAGCCTCCCCGCACTGAAATGCGGGGAGGCCAGTTGTCGCGACCGGCGAGGGGGCTTGCCGGCGCGATGATGGAAGCGGGCCTTAGAAGCGGCCCGCCTCCATGACTTTGGTCCATGCGGACACGAAAGTGTCGATGAACTTCTGTTCGTTGCCGCTTTCGGCATAGACTTCCGAAATCGCGCGCAGCTGCGAGTTCGAGCCGAAGACAAGGTCGGTGCGCGTCGCACGGTACTTTTCTTCGCCCGATGCGCGATCGCGTCCGACAAATTCCTCGTCACCGCTGCCATCAACCGGCGACCATTCGGTGCCCATGTCGAGCAGGTTGACGAAGAAGTCGTTGGTCAGCTGGCCCGCACGGTCGGTGAACACGCCGTGACCGGTGTTGCCGCTGTTTGCGCCGAGTGCGCGCATGCCGCCGACCAGTGCGGTCATTTCAGGGCATGCTCAGGCCGAGCAGATGCGCCTTGTCGACCAGCATGTCCTCGGTCTTCACCGAAGCCTTGGTCTTGAGGTAGTTGCGGAAGCCGTCGGCAAACGGCTCGAGCGGCTCGAAGCTCTCGGCATCGGTGTGCTCGTCGCCCGCATCGCCGCGGCCGCCGGTAACACCGGAACGCTGACATCGAAGCCCGCATCCTTCGCGGCCTTTTCGACCGCTGCCGGCACCGGCGAAGACGATGGCGTCGGCCATCGAGATATCGCCGCGCAATTCGTCGATCTTGCCGAGAACCTTGCCCAGCTCTTCCGGATCGTTCGCCGCCCAGTCCTTCTGCGGAGCGAGGCGGACGCGCGCGCCGTTGGAGCCGCCGCGATGGTCCGAGTTGCGATAGGTCGAAGCCGACGCCCAGGCCGCCTTGACCAAGTTCGCTGACCGCGAGACCGCTTTCGAGGATGGCCGACTTGAAATCCGCAACCGCGCTGTCGCCCGGCGTCGAGCCGGCCGGTACCGGATCCTGCCAGATCAGCGTCTTCTTCGGGCACTTCGGGGCCGAGATAGCGGGCTTTCGGGCCCATATCGCGGTGGCACAGCTTGAACCATGCGCGGGCGAATGCATCGTCGAGCGCTGTTCCTGGTTTTCGAGGAAGCGCTTCGAAATCTTGCGATATTCCGGGTCCATCTTCAGCGCCATATCGGCGGTGGTCATCATGGTCGGAACCTTCTTGTCCGGATCGCGCGCATCGGGGGCCATGTCTTCTTCGGCAGGGTTGACAGGCTGCCACTCTGCGCGCCAGCCGGGCTCTTGGTGAGCTCGTAATCATATTTGAACAGCAGGCGGAAATAGTCGTGGCTCCACGAGGTCGGGTTGTTCGACCACGGGCCTTCAATGCCCGAGGTGGTGATGTTGCCTTTCCCGATTTCGTCCTTGTCGGTCAGCCAGCCGAAGCCCTGCAGAGCGAGAGCTTCGCTTTCGGGCGCACCGCTGAAGGTGTCGGATGGCGCAGCGCCGTGCGCCTTGCCGAAGGCATGGCCACCAGCGGTCAGAGCGACGGTTTCCTCGTCATTCATCGCCATCCGGGCGAAGGTTTCGCGCATGTCGCGCGCCGAAAGCCTTCGGCATCGTGCGGATTGCCGCCCGGACCTTCGGGATTGACGTAGATCAGGCCCATCTGGATTGCCGCGAGCGGGTTTTCCAGCGTCCATTTCCTTCATCGGGCTGGATACGGGTTTCGGCCCCGGTATCGACCCACTTCTCTTCGGTGCCCCAATAGACGGTTTCGGGCTCGAACACGTCCTTGCGTCCGCCGCCGAAGCCGAAGACCGGGCCGCCCATCGATTCGATCGCGACATTACCGGCGAGAATGAACAGATCTGCCCAGCTGATGTTCTTGCCGTATTTCTGTTTGATCGGCCACAACAGGCGGCGCGCCTTGTCGAGATTGCCGTTATCGGGCCAGCTGTTGAGCGGGGCAAAACGCTGCTGACCGCTGCCTGCACCGCCGCGGCCATCGCCTGTGCGATAGGTGCCGGCCGCATGCCATGTCATACGGATGAAGAACGGGCCATAGTGACCATAATCGGCGGGCCACCAGTCCTGGCTGTCGGTCATCAACGCCGTCAGGTCGGCCTTGAGCGCGTTGTAATCGAGCGCGTTGAACGCTTCGGCATAGTCGAAATCTTCGCCCATCGGGTCGGGCGAGTTTCCGTTCTGGCCAAGGATGTCGAGCTGCAGCGCATCGGGCCACCAGTCGCGGTTGGTGCGGCCCATCAGGTCGCGCGTTTCGCCATTGCCGCTGAACGGGCATCCGCTCATATCGCCAGTCTTCATATCCATCGGGAATCTCTCCTTTGTGTTCAGTATGGCTGCGGAATTACGCCTCTTTTTCAATCGAGGAAAGCAATTAACTCCGCTATTCGTGATCGGGAAAAGCGATTAATACCGCTGTGGCAACACACTTGGCCCGGAAAATTCCTACTGTCTGACCAATGGCGGCGAGCGGGGTTTGTTCCGGCCTTTCGCCAGACTCATCGCAATGCGCCCACTTGCCGCCTGAAACAGCGCGTCCTATGCGCGCCAAATGAGCGATTTTCCCAAGACGCTGCGCCTTATGGAGCGCGGCACCGATTTCCTCGGCAGCGACTATGCGATCCTGTGCGGCGCGATGAGCTGGGTGAGCGAACGCAACCTCGTTTCGGCGATCTCGAATGGGGGCGGCTTCGGCGTGATCGCTTGCGGCGCGATGACCCCCGACCTGCTTGATACCGAGATTGCCGAGACAAAGAAGCTGACCGGGAATCCCTTTGGCGTGAACCTGATCACAATGCACCCGCAGCTGTTCGACCTGATCGATGTGTGCGCCAAGCACGGCGTTACCCATGTCGTGCTCGCGGGCGGCATCCCGCCCAAGGGCAGTGTCGAGGCGATCAAGGCATTCGGAGCCAAGGTGATCGTGTTTGCACCGACTCTCGCGCTAGCCAAGAAGCTGCTGCGCAGCGGCGGCGATGCACTGGTGATCGAAGGCATGGAAGCGGGCGGACATATCGGCCCGGTATCGACCAGCGTGCTGGCGCAGGAATTCCTGCCCGATCTGTCCGAGGATCACCTGGTGTTCGTCGCGGGCGGCATCGGGCGCGGTCAGGCAATTGCCGGCTACCTCGAAATGGGTGCTATCGGAGTCCAGCTCGGCACCCGCTTCGCTTGTGCGAAGGAATCGATTGCACATGAGAATTTCAAGAAAGCCTTCTTCCGCGCTAATGCGCGCGACGCGATCACCAGTGTGCAGGTCGATCCGCGCCTGCCGGTGATCCCCGTGCGTGCACTCAAGAACAAGGGCACCGAGGAGTTCACCGCCAAGCAGATCGAGGTTGCCAGATCACTGGATGCGGGTGAGATCGAAATGGGTGAAGCGCAATTGCAGATCGAACATTTCTGGGCCGGCGCGCTGCGCCGCGCGGTGATCGACGGCGATGTAGAGAGCGGCTCGATCATGGCGGGCCAGTCGGTCGGGATGCTCAAGGAAGAGGAACCTGTCGCCGATATTATCCAGAAGCTGATGCGGCAGAGCGAAGAGGCGCTGACCAGGCGCTGATATGTCCGAACCACTCGTCCTGACTCTAAGCTGCGCCGACCGGCCCGGCATCACCGCGCGCGTTACGACCTTTCTGTTCGAGCGCGGCGGCAATGTGCTCGATGCCCAGCAATTCAACGACCGCGATAGCGATGCGTTCTTTATGCGTGTCGAGTTCGATCCTGCCGACACTTCGCGCGAGCAGATTCGCGAGGAGTTTGCCGCTCTGGCTGACGAATATGCGATGGAATGGAAACTCGCCTTGCGCGACCGTCCGCGCCGGGTGCTGATTATGGTCAGCAAGTTCGACCATTGCCTTGCCAGCCTGCTCTATCGCTGGCGGATCGGCGAGATGCCGATGGAGCCGGTCGCGATTGTCTCAAACCATCCGCGCGAGGCAATCAGCCATACGCATATTGGCGATGTGCCTTTTCATCACCTGCCGATCACCAGGGAAACCAAGGCTGATCAGGAAGCGCGGGTCCGTGCAATCGCCGAAGAGGCTGACGCCGAGTTGGTGATCCTGGCGCGTTACATGCAGATCCTGTCGGATGAGCAGGCGGGGCATTTCGCCGGACGCTGCATCAACATCCACCACAGTTTCCTGCCCGGCTTCAAGGGCGCGAAACCGTATCATCAGGCGCATGCGCGCGGGGTCAAGATGATCGGTGCGACCGCGCATTTTGTGACCACCGATCTCGATGAGGGTCCGATCATCCATCAGGACGTCGAGGCAATCACGCATGCCGACAGCCCCGATGATCTGGTCCGCAAGGGCCGCGATATCGAAAGCCGCGTGTTGGCCGAGGCGGTCAGGCTCCATCTCGAAGAGCGTGTCTTGCTGAACGGTCAGCGCACCGTTGTGTTCAGAGGTTAGGACCATGACCGATTTCGCAATGCCCAATGTCTCTAGCGACCTCACTGGCCGCGTCGCGCTGGTGACCGGCGCTTCGTCCGGTTTGGGCGAGAGGTTTGCTCATGTGCTTGCTTCGCAGGGCGCAGCTGTTGCTCTGTGCGCGCGGCGAATGGACCGGCTGGAAGCGCTGGCGAAGGAGATCGAGGAGACGGGCGGCAAGGCGGTGCCGGTCGCGATGGATGCGCGCGATGCCGATGCGCTGGTCGCGGCGGTCGATACAGCAGAACAGGCCTTTGGTACGGTCGATATCCTGGTCAACAATGCCGGTGTTCCCGATGCGCAGCGTGCGCACAAGATGTCGGTCGATCTGGTCGATCACGTGCTGGGCGTGAACCTGCGCGCGCCGTGGCTGCTGGCGACCGAGGTGGCGAAGCGGCTGATTGCGGCGAAGACACCGGGCAATATCGTCAATATCTCCTCAACCGCGCATTACCGCTACGATGGCGGCGGCGCGGCGCTTTATGCCGTTACCAAGACCGCGATCACGCGGATGACGGAGACGCTCAGCACCGAATGGGCCTTCGCCAAC
The DNA here is from genome assembly GCA_965223995.1 of Pontixanthobacter sp. Taxonomy (GTDB): domain Bacteria; phylum Pseudomonadota; class Alphaproteobacteria; order Sphingomonadales; family Sphingomonadaceae; genus Pontixanthobacter. The sequence goes on from CBDCXY010000016.1 coordinate 175,588, forward strand.
ATCAACGTCAACGCGATTGCGCCGGGAATGTTTGTCAGCGAAATGACCGACGGCATGTTCGAACGCATCGGCGATCCGCGCGAATGGGTCGCGCGCAAACGCATTCCCGTCGCGGCCCAGCTCGATTCAACGCTGCTCTATCTGTGCAGCCCGGCGAGCGAATGCGTCACCGGCGCGGTGATCAAGGTCGACGACGGCCAAAGCGCGCGGATGAAGATGTGACGCGCTAATCCCTCGGCAAACGCCCCATCAGCCCTTTGGGCCGCCGCACCGGACCGGATTCGCCGGTGATCTGATAGAGGTAGTTGCCCAATACACTCGCCGAATTGTGATCGAGGATCAGGCGCATAACCAAAGGGCGCAGCGGACGCTTTCCGGGCGGGAAATATTCCAGTTTCAGGTGAATCTGGCCATCGACAATGGTCGAGTCCCATCCAACCAGCACGCCGATTTCCTCTGGCGGCTGGTCGTATGGGTTGTCGAGATAGAGCTCGTCAGACGGCGGCATCCTTCTTCACCGTGATCACCTGCGGATAGGTGAATTCGAGCAGGCCTTCCTTGCCATATTCGGCGCCGAAGCCCGACTGCTTGTGGCCGCCAAAGGGCGCGAAGGGGCTGAGTTGCATGAACTCGTTCACCCATACCGTGCCGGTTTCGAGCTTCTCGGCAATCGAGACACCCTTGTCTGTGTCTTTGGTCCACACCGCTCCGGCGAGGCCATAGGCGCTGTCATTGGCGCGTTCGATCACCTCCTCGTCGGAGGAATATTTCATCAGCGGCATGACCGGACCGAACTGTTCCTCGGCCACGATCCGCGCATCCTCGGGCGGATTGTCGAGGATTGTAATCGGCACGTAATATCCGGTGCCGGAGGGATCATCGCCGCCTTCACCGCCGACCAGGAACTTGTAGCCGTTCGACTTCGCATCCTCGATCAGTTCGAGCACGCGCTCATATTGTTTCCTGTTCTGGATCGGTCCGACGCCGGTGCCTTGTTGCGATCCGTCGCCCACGACCACCGTCTTCGCATATTCGGCGATCGCCTTGGACAGATCGTCATAGATGTCTTCGTGGATATAGATGCGCTTGGCTGCGACGCAGACCTGGCCGGCATTCATGAAGCTTGACCAGAACAGCTGCTGCGCGACTTTCTCGACATCGACATCGGGCAGCACAATCGACGCGTCATTGCCGCCGAGTTCGAGTGTGATGCGCTTCAGGTCTTTGCTGGCGCCTTCCATGATCTTCTTGCCCGTCGCGGTCGAGCCGGTGAAGGTGATCTTGTCGATATCCGGATGCTCGGTGATCAGCGGGCCGAGCGAATCTTCGCCGGTGATGATGTTGACCACGCCTGCGGGCACGATGTCCTTGATCAGCTCGGCAATGCGGAGCGTCGCGAGCGGGGTGAAAGGCGAGGGCTTGAGCACAATGGTGCAGCCCGACAGCATTGCCGGTGCGATCTTCTGCATCGCCATCATCACGGGGAAATTCCATGGCACGATCCCGCCGACAACGCCCACGGGCACGCGGCGCGTGCGGCTGAGGCGCTGGTCGGTATCCTCGTTGACTTCGTCTTCGAGATCGAGCGTTGATTGCGCAGCGACCATGCCCGCAGCACCGAAAATCTCGCCCTTGGCTTGCTCATGCGGCTTGCCCTGCTCGCTGGTCAGCAGGCGATAGAGTTCGTCGGCGTTTTCCTTGATCGCGCCCGAGATCTGCTGGATCACCGCGCGGCGCTCCTCAATCGGCGTGCGCGACCAGCTCTTGAACGCCTTGCGCGCAGCCGCAACGGCGCGATCGAGCTCTTCCTTGCCGCAGGAAGGGACCAGGCCGACCACTTCCTCATTCGCAGGGTTGAGAACCTCCATCATCTCCGAAGTGCCGACAAGCTCGCCGTCGATCAGGTTTGTGTATGCCTTGGTCATTGAGGTTCCCTCCGAATCATCCAGTTTTCTCCGGCAACCTATCACGCAGTGCGTCCTTTCGTAAGCGCTTCGACAGCGCGTTCGTCTTTCGCATTGGTGCACCCGTCGATTCCTGCGTGAGAGCGAAGCGCCGCTGTGGCATTGCCCACCCGACTATCAGAGGGGGCCACTATGTCGATCACTCGCCGCACCGCGCTCAAGCGCTCCGCCGCCACATTTGTGGCCTTCTCGGCTTTGGGCAGCGCAGCCTGCGGCAACGCCCGCAGCGCGAATGCCGCCCTGCCTCTGATCCCCGATCCGAAGGGGCTGCTCGATCTTCCGGAAGGCTTCTCTTACCGGCTGATTACGCAAACCGGAAAGCCCATGAGTGACGGTTTCGTCACGCCGGGGCGCCCGGACGGAATGGCCTGCTTTGCGCATCCGAGTGACGCCGGGAAGGTCGTCTTGGTGCGGAACCACGAGATTTTCGCAAGCATAGAAGAGGGTGCACCTTTTGGCGAAAATGGCGCGCTCTTGCCGCGAGTGCCGACCGGCAAGCTCTACGATCCGCGCCGTCCCGAGCAGCCCTTTTTCGGCGGCACATCCACACTGGTTGTCGATCTGGCGAGCGGCGAAGTGGAGCACGACCATCTTTCGCTTATCGGCACGGTCGGCAATTGCGCGGGCGGTGCGACCCCTTGGGGTAGCTGGCTTTCCTGCGAGGAGCAGATGCTCAAGCCCGGCGAGGAAGACGCGCAGAAGCATCATGGTTTCGTGTTTGAAGTGCCGAGCAGCGCAAGGGGGCTGGCCGATCCGGTGCCGCTCAAGGCGATGGGCCGCTTTGCCCATGAGGCCGCTTCGGTCGATCCCGAAACCGGTGTGGTTTATCTGACCGAAGACCATTTTCGCGGGCTATTCTATCGCTTCCTGCCCGATGTTCCGGGCGACCTGGCAAAGGGGGGCAAACTGCAGGCCCTGGCGATTCGTGAATGGGATAGCGCTGATACGCGCAACTGGCCGCTCGACTGGAGCCGCGAGACAGCGCGGCGCGTTCCGGTGGGGATGAAGTTTGCGACCCGCTGGATCGATATGGAGGATGTCGAAAGCCCCAATGCCGACCTGAAGGATCGCGGATTCGCGGCGGGTGCAGCGATGTTCTGCCGAGGTGAGGGTATGGCTTATGGTACAAGGGGCGACGGGCGTGCCGAGCATTATTTCAACTGCACGCAAGGCGGCGCCGAGAGATCAGGACAAGTCTGGTCCTATGCGCCCGGTGCTGGTGAAGGCACGGCTGATGAGCAACCCGGCACGCTGACACTGGTTTATGAAAGCACTGGCGCTGATACGCTCGACCTGTGCGACAATCTGGCGATCTCACCCTATGGCGACTTGATCCTGTGCGAAGACGGTCGCGGCGACAATTACCTGCGTGTGCTCACACCCGAGGGTGCAATTCTCGACCTCGCCCGCAACGCGCATGATGGGGCAGGCCGAATTCTGCGGCGCATGCTTCTCCCCCGATGGCAGCACAATGTTCGTCAATGTGCAGGTGCCGGGTTTTACCTATGCGATAACCGGGCCGTGGAACCGGTTGGGGTAGGCGCTAATGCCGGGTTGGCCAACACCGCATGGCCGGCGCGCGCATCAGCGCGGCTTCGCGGCGATTAGCAGTTACAACAGCCATTCGATGGGCAACCATCCCAGCACATTGACGGCTACTCGGGCCGATGCAGAGGAGTTCGGATCTTCGGAATAGGTTTTGACGCTAACGCCGCTTTCGTCGCGCCATTCCAGACTGCCGTCTTCCCTGAGCACAACGGAATAGCTGACCGCATCAATCTCGCTGTCGAACCGGTGATGGAGTTCTCGGGCCAGTTCATCGCTGTCAACCAACATCCCCATCTCTGTGTTGAGCCGCGCTGATCGGGGGTCGAAGTTGAAAGAGCCGATGTAGATTCGTTTGCCGTCGACTGCGAAACTCTTGGCATGGAGGCTGGCGCTGCTCGATCCTGCAAAGCCGGTATCGGACCGTTTCATAGAAGATCCAGCGTCGGCTCTGAGCTCATACAGTTCGACACCGTTTTCGAGCAGTTCTTTCCGGTATTTTGCATATCCGGCATGGACCGGAAGCACGTCAGTTGCCTCCAGCGAGTTGGTGAGAATACGAACCCGAACGCCTCGCTTGACCAGCGAAACGAAGTATTCGGTGCCGCGCGGTCCCGGAATGAAATAAGGCGAAACAACATCCAGCCTATGCTCAATCTCCCCCATCAAACCGTCAAGTTGCCCGATCAGGAGTTCGTTTTCACGAGCCTGGCCAAGCGTCTTTGATGGTGGATCGCTAATCAGGGTCGCGGTGGCCCAATCCAGCGGAAGCGTGCCGCCTACCAACTGCCGGACTGTCTCATTTTCTTCGATCTCCCGCTCGTATGCAGCGCGTTGCGGGCCTTCGGACACTCGCTCAAGGGCTGCCGACAGCAGATTGCTGGACGTGCTCTTCGGCTCTATGATGAGTTCGAGCGGGAAAGCAGAGGAGCTGTTCCAATATCCTGCGAAATCGTGTGAAGCGTCCGGTACCACTGCGCCAACCGCCAGCAAATCCAGATCCATGAATGCAGGTTGTGGCCCTGTTCCGAAATACTCATCGCCAACATTGCGGCCGCCACCAATCGTCACCAGTCCGTCAACGGTAAACGACTTGTTGTGCATACGCCGATTGAGGCGGAAGAAATCGTAAATGTAGCCGGACTGTTTGAACCTCCGGGTGGTGAACGGATTGTAGAGCCGGATTTCAACATTCGGATGACCGTTCATTTGTGACAGTATGGAATCGAGATCTTCGATCCCGTTATCGTCCAGCAGCAGCCGGATCCTCACCCCGCGATCTGCCGCCAGGCGCAATTCCTGAAGCAGTAGCAGGCCCGTGAGATCAGCATGCCAGATGTAGTATTGCACATCGATTGCATGTTCAGCTGATCGAGCGAGGATCACTCTGGCGGCGAAGGCGGCTGCCGCATCGGGCAGGGGATGGACCCCCGATTTGCCGTCCTCTTTTTCGGTCTGTTCGAGAATCCTGTCGGCAAGCAGTCCGTGAGAGGCCGCAGGATTGGCCGTGCCGTTGGACCTGCCTTCCAGCGAAGGCAAAGGAAACAGAATACGCGCCAGAACCACACAGCCAGTAATTGCCAGAACAGCGGCGACCGCGAATTGGAGTTTCGTCATAGCGGCGGCTTTACCGATTGATCACAGGTCCGATGAAGCTGCTCATGTTCGCCATTGGGAAATCCGATGCTCACTGCACCGAATGTGCGACGTGCCTTTGAAGGCGTAAGCCAGCTATTCACGGAAGCTCGCTTTTGGCAACAGCGTCACTGCCTGATGGCATCGAGAAAAACATCCCGTCCTCTCCGACAATGATCTCACCGTCAAAGCGGCTCTCTGCATCGCCGAGAAAAGCCGGGTAGAGAAACGCGTTTGGCAGCGGCGGCACGAGATGCGTCAGCACCAGCATGTCCGCGCCCGTTTCCTGCGCGCTTTCCGCAGCGTCTTCGGGCGAGGCGTGATAGTCGACGATATCGAACATGATCTTGGCTGCGTTGTCGTTTCCCTGTGCTTTTAGCGCCGCTTCCATTTCTTTGACCAGCGCAGGTTGCAACGCCTCATGCACGAGCAGGTCGACACCTTTGCAGGAACGCCCGAGATTGGAGGACTTGGCGGTATCCCCGCTGATACAAAGCGAACGGTCCTTAAAGTCGAACCGGTAGCCGACGGCGGGTTCGACGGGATCATGGTCGACGGTGAAGGCGGTGACGGTTAACCCATTCGCTTCGAACACGATCTGGCTGGGGCCGCTCATGGCAAAGGGGCGAGCCTCGGACCCGCTGCCTGAAGATGGCACGACCGTCTCGCCATGATGGGCGATCCGGTATGTGTCGTCGGTCGCATAGGCCATGTTAAACCCTGCGACGATTTCCCCGACCCCTTCGGGACCATATACGGGGAGCGGAGCCGTGCTTGCGCCGCGCGTCCAGTGAAACAGCTGGAGCGGGCCCAGGCCGTCGATATGGTCCGAATGGAAATGGGTCAGTAGCACTCCGTCGAGATCGGCCGCGTTGAAGCCCATCAATGCGATGTTGCGATTGCCACCTTCGCCCACATCGACGACGAACATCATCTCGCCGGCGATCACGATATGCATGGCCCCGCGCGGTCGGGATTGGGCATGGGCGATCCGGTTCCGCACAGGCCGATATGGAGGCCATCGGGCAAGCTCGCCAGGCTATCACGCGCAGTGTTTTGCTCGACCGCGCGCTGAAACAACATCTCGCCGATCCGTGCCTGAAACGCGAAGGTCGCGAGAGCCAGCACCGCGATCAGGCCGATGAGTCCGAAGGCGAGATTTCGCAGCATGGATGACGGCCTTGCTCTACTGCTCGCTAGCCAGCACCTTGTCCTGGTTTGCGCGGAAGATCACCCATTCGCGGATTGCGTCCACCTGCTCCGCTGTGAGCGAGCCAGAGAAGGCGGCCATGCCGTTGTCCTTCAGCGCGCCGTCATGGACGATGCTTTGCCATGCATCCCTGTTGACCAGCGCGCCGCTGCGGCGGAGGTCGGGCAGGACCGTCGAGCCGACTGCACCCGGGGCGTGGCACACCGCGCAATAGCGCGCGTAGCTCTTGCCGCCCGCAGCGATAGTATCGGCATCCGCGCGGCTCGGCGGGGGATCGAGCGGGGTCTTGGCGAATTCGGGTGCGTCGGGCAGCGCGCCATCCGCGCCCAGCTTGAACACCAGCAGCCGCGAGATGTTGCGCACCGGTGCCTTGCGCTCGAGCAATTCGCCGTCGACCGTGATCGCATAAGCGCCGCCCCAACCGGCCAGCACAGCAACATATTGTTCGCCATCGACGGTGTAGGTGATCGGCGGTGCGACCACGCCCGTTTGCGCGGGGAAACTCCATAATTTGTCACCGCTCGCTGCATCATAGGCGTTGAACTCGCTGCCCGCTGTGCCCTGGAACACCAGCCCACCGGCGGTGGCGAGGAGCCCGCCGTTCCACGGGCCGGGATGCTCGACTTTCCAGCGCGGTTCGCGCTTCACCGGATCCCAAGCGACCAGCGTTCCTTTCAGGATACCGGCAATCTCGCGCCGGATGCCTTCATCGGGCGGCAGGTCGCCCGCAGCCAGGTCGAAGCCGACATTGAAACCCCGGTTGCGATCAGGCTTCCAGTTTTCTTCGGGCGCATAGATCATCGCTGCTTCGAAGGCGGGAATATAGACCAGCCCTTCGCCTGGATGAAACGCCATCGGGTGCCAGTTATGCCCGCCAAGCGCTCCCGGAGAGACCATGAAGGGTTGCCCCGTCTTGTCGATTCGCGCTTCGGGATTTTCGATCGGACGGCCATTTGCGTCGATGCCTGTCGCCCAATTGGTCGGGACATAGGGATCGCCCGAAAGGAACTCGCCCGTCTCGCGGTCGAGCACGTAGAAGAAGCCGTTCTTGGGCGCCTGCATCAGCACCTTGCGCTGCTCGCCGTCCACTTCGAGATCGGCCAGCATGATGTGCTGCGTGGCGGTATAGTCCCATGTTTCGCCCGGCGTGGTCTGATAGTGCCAGACATATTCGCCCGTATCGGGCCGCACCGCGACGATGCTCGATAGGTAGAGATTGTCGCCTTCGCCCGTGCCGTCGGGGCCGGGGCTGCGATAGGCGCGGTTCCACGGGCTGCCATTGCCGACACCGAAATAGAGCAGGTTCAGCTCTGCGTCGTAGGCCATCGCGTCCCACACGGTCCCGCCGCCGCCAATGCCGCTTTCGCTGCCAAGCACATCGCCCGACCATGTCTCGGCGGCTTTCTGCATATATTCGGGCGAGCTGTCGTCCTCGTCGCCGCCGGGCACGGTGTAGAACTTCCACACTTCCTCGCCGCTGCCCGCATCATAGGCCGCGACATATCCGCGCACGCCGAATTCCGCCCCACCATTGCCGATAATGACCTTGCCGTCGATCACCCTTGGAGCGCCCGTGATGGTGTAGGACATTTCGGGATCGGTGGTCTGTTTCTCCCAGATCACCTCGCCGCTGTCGCGGTCGAGCTTGACCAGCCGCCCGTCGAGCGTGCCGAGGAACAAGGCATCGCCCCACGCAGCAACGCCGCGGTTCACGACGTCGCAGCAGGCCTTGACCGCCGTCTCGCCCGGAACCTCCGGATCATAGCTCCACAGCTCCTCGCCCGTCGCCGCGTTGTAGGCCTTCACCTTGCTCCACGCAGTGGTGAGATAGAGCTTGCCGTCCATCACCAGCGGGGTCGCCTCCTGCCCGCGCGCCGTGTCCATATCGGCGGACCAGGCAAGGCCCAGCTCGCTCACATTTTCGCGGGTAACCTGGTCGAGCGGGGAGAAGCGCTGCTCTTCGTAATTGCGGCCATAGGTGATCCAGTTCGCGCCATCATCCTGCGCGGCGAGCAGGCGTTCGGCGGAAATGCCCGCTTCGCTCATCCGCTCTTTGCACGCTGCCAGCGTCCCGGTCAGCGCCAGCGCAGCCGCTGCAGCGCCCAGCAATTTCGGTGCGAGTTTCATATCCCGTGCCCTCTCCCAAGGTATGTGCCTTTTTGGCCTTTGGCGCCGTTTTCGGTCGCGCATTGAAACTGTTCTGCCGCAAGTCGCCCAATGAGTCCATTGCCTTGCCGCGCAGACAGCTCCATCATACGGGCAAAGAGGAGAAGCTACTGATGTGCGACGATTTTACCCAGCAGCAGGAAGATGCCGCGCTGCGGCGCATGAATATCAGTCGCCGGCAATTCGCCGCCTTGTCGGGCAGCGCCGCCATCGCAGCCTGTGCGCCCAACGGTGTCGATGTCGATACCCCACCCGAGGGGACGCTGGTCGGCCAGACGGTCACTTTTCCTTCTGCCGATGGAGAGATCGATGCCTATTTCGTTCACCCGGCCAAGGGCTCCTATCCAGCCGTGATCCTGTGGCCCGATATTGCGGGCCTGCGCGAAGCCTACGAAATCATGGCGACGCAGCTGGCGGAGGAGGGCTATGCGGTGCTGGCGATGAACCAGTATTACCGCGATGCAAAGGCGCCGGTGCTGGGCAGCTTCATGGAATGGCGCACCGATGAGGGTCGCGCGAAACTCCGCCCGATGATCGACAATCTCAGCTCCGATGCGGTGATGCGCGATGCGACAGCGGCGGTGGCGTTCCTCGACGCGCAGGATGCGGTCGACACATCGCGCGGGATCGGCAGCAATGGATATTGCATGGGCGGGCCCTTCACCGTCTATTCGACCGCCGCCGAACCGGGCCGCGTCAAGGCCGCCGCGAGCTTCCATGGAGGCGGGTTGGTGCGCGACGACGAAGACAGCCCGCACCGCCTGATGCAGGAAACGCTGGCGAGCTACCTCTTCGCCGTGGCCGAAAATGACGACGCCCGCCGCCCCGACGACAAGGTGGAACTGCGCAAAGCCTCCGAAGCTTCAGGCCGCCCCGCCGAAATCGAAGTCTATCCCGCCCCACATGGCTGGTGCACGATCGACAGCCCGGTTTACGACAAGGAACAGGCGGAACGCGCGTGGGCGCGGATGCTGGTGCTGTTTGGAGGGTTGTGAGGAGCACTACCGAAACTTCTAGCTGATCAGACTTGATTCTTGGGTTGGAGAAGTCGAGTAGCGATTGACTCCCCGACCTAGCGAACTCGCGTCCTGTGAAAGTATCTGAAGCAATTACTTGGTTAAATCACTGACCAACCTTGTTGACGACTGTGCGAGGCACTGTATTTGTCGCCCGCGTGACTGATTCCGAGAAGCTCGTTGGACCTTTTTCGATCTGGAGAACCGTCGGAAAAGCGCTGCTGTCATTTATGGCAGTCAGTGCGTCAATTCATGTTGCTTCACAATTTTGGATAATGGCTGAAGAACTAAAGCAGGCAATCAGAGCCGAGGACTGGGCTTACCCAATTATTTTCTTTGGCTTTTTTGCAGTTTGGCTGTTAGCAGATCTCTACAATCGAGTTCAGAGAATGCAGATGGAAATGATGCGTAGCGACCCTGAATGGCCTCGAACCTCCAACCAGGGCGAAGACGCTTCGTTAAATAACAGAAAGTTAAGGGAAAATTCACCACCGCCCAGCAATGATACACGATGAAAGCAGTTCTTGAATTTGCTTTGCGTCCCCCGATATGTAACGCATGGAGTACGCGATGACGACGATTGAGACCATTTACGTTGTTCTGGGTGCATACGCAGTGCTGCACTTGGGGATAAATGCGCTTATGCATCGCCCGCGCCTCAAGATGGTTGCGCTCGGTGAAGACCTTCTCGCGGACGACCGTGTTTCAGATGAGATGAAGGACCGGATCAATCACCTTATGGACACATCGATGTCCTTCAAGGTTTCAGTGTTGGTTTTTATTGCTGTCTTGGCGGCTACCGCTGACCTTATCTTGGGGTCTGAGCCGGGGCGCCCCAATCACTTCCGGGATAAACGCACCCGGCGGTTTTCGGCTCTCTATTTCGCCTCAATTTTTGCTGCGAACCCGATCTTCGGTTTTCTATCCATCATTTTTTTGCTGATGGGCGCGTTCATAAGCCTACTTGTGAACGTGCTGAGACATAATGACGTTCATTTGGTCGATGTGGAGGCATCAATCCACCGCCCATTGATGTCAGCGGCGGTCGCTGTACGGGCTTAATCAAGACGCTGTGCGAGCGGTCGCATGTGCGATCTCTACCGCATCAAGAAATGGCGCAGAGCGTGGAAGCTCGAACTGATCGAGAACGACAGCCGATGTTGGCGAGACCTGGCTGACGACCTAGGCTTTGAACCGTTGAACTAAAACACCGCCCGACCTCGACCCGTCATTCCCGCGAACGCGGGAACCCAGAATGAGGGCGAGTGAGATTGGATTTTGGCAGGGAAATTGGCCACGCGCTAAACTAGCCGGTTTTCCAACGGGCCAGCATGCACTAGACCACCCTAAGTTCCCGCGTTCGCGGGAATGACGAAAGTGGTGGTGAAACTTTCCTACATCATCAAAATCTGCCTTAACCTGCCGGATGGCAGATCACCGAAAACCACCCACCCGCATCCCCGCGTTCCATCCTGTCCCTCTACGCGCTCGCGTGGACGGGTGGACGCCGGTGCGGCAGGCGATGTTCATCGGTTATCTGGCCGAGACGCGTTCGGTGGCGGAGGCGGCGCGGCGGGTGGGGCGCTCGCGCGAGAGTGCCTATCGCCTGCGCCGCAAACCCGGGGCGGAGGCATTTGCGGCGGTGTGGGATATGGCGCTTGGTCAGTGCGGACTGTTCGATGGGGCACGCGAAATCGACAAGGTCACACGCGCTGCGCGGAAGGTCACACCCGAGCTGCTGTGGCAGCATGCCCTGTCGGGCAAGCTGCGCCCGGTGATGCGTGCCGGAAAGCATGTTGCCGTCACCCAGAAACCCGACAATTCCGCGCTTTTGCAGCATCTCGCGCGGCTGGACCGGGCGTGCCGGAATATCGACGAGGATGAGTGCTGAGATGGAAAGTCACGGAAATAAAACGATGCTCATGCGGTCCATTTGTGGTGTGGGCGGATACTATAGCGATGGTGATCAGGTCTCTATCCCGTCATTGCGAGCTCGAAGGGCGCGGCAATCCACAGAGGGTTTGCGCTTTGCTATGGATTGCCGGGTGGCCCATTGGGCCGTCTTCGACTCCGCCTTACGGCTCCTCGCAATGACGGTTTGTTCCTCTTCCCACCGCTCGGCCCGCGTTAACTCTGCATTAGCGGTGATCAGCGAACGATTCATTAGACTTGCTCGCCATAGCGCGCCCTATCGTCCTTCTCACGACACCGGATTTCCGACTTGCAGCTACGCTCTGATGAACGCGTTCCCGTTAGCTTCGACTGCACAGCCGGCTTTCCGGCGGTACGCGGAGCGGTGCGGATATTGGACCTCTCGACGACCGGTTGCCGGATGCAGACCGACTGCGAGTTTGCAAAGGTTGGTGCGACGGTCATTCTCGACTTCACAGGCGATCGCGGAGCAGCAGGCCAGATCCTCTGGGCGCGCGGCGGACTGTGCGGGGTGCGCTTCTATGATGCCATTGCGGCGGAGGACATCGACTTCATCGCCGCCGCTTCGCATGTCTGACCGCTCTCCCTTCCCTCCACCGCCGCCACGCGCTAAACTCGGCCCAATCCAGGGAGAAGAGATATCATGGACCTCATAATCACCATCCTGCTGCTGGCATTCATCATCTTCGTGCTGTTCTCGACCGTGCGCGTCGTGAAGCAGGGCTATGTTTACACCATCGAGCGGCTGGGCAAGTTCACCAAGGCGGCCGAGCCGGGGCTGCATATCCTCGTCCCGTTCATCGACCGCATCGGGCGCAAGATCAATGTGATGGAGCAGGTGCTCGACATTCCGGGGCAGGAGATCATCACCAAGGATAACGCGATGGTCGGCGTCGATGCGGTGGTGTTCTTCCAGGTGCTGGAGGCGGACAAGGCCGCTTACGAGGTCGCCAATCTCTACAATGCGATCATGGCGCTCACTACCACCAACCTGCGCACGGTGATGGGCTCGATGGACCTCGATGAAACGCTGTCGAAGCGCGACGAGATCAATGCGCGGCTGCTGAGCGTGGTCGACCATGCAACCTCGCCCTGGGGCGTGAAGATCACCCGCGTCGAGATCAAGGATATCCGCCCGCCGCTCGACATCTCCGAAGCGATGGCGCGGCAGATGAAGGCCGAGCGTTTGAAGCGCGCCGAGATCCTGGAGGCAGAGGGCGACAAGACCAGCGCCATCCTGCGTTCGGAAGGCTCGAAGCAATCGGCGATCCTTGAGGCGGAGGGCAAGAAGGAAGCGGCGTTCCGCGATGCAGAAGCGCGCGAGCGTGCCGCCGAGGCCGAAGCGAAAGCGACGCAGATGGTGTCCGATGCGATTGCCGGATCCGGCAGCGCGGCGATCAACTACTTCGTCGCGCAGGAATACACCAAGGCGGTCGGCAAGTTCGCCGACAGCCCCAATGCCAAGACGATCCTGTTCCCGGTAGAGGCGACGCAGCTGATCGGCTCGCTTGGCGGGATTGGCGAGCTGGTGAAGGAAGCCGTGACGGGCGATGGCGCTGCTGGAGGAGATTCTGGAACGCCGCTGCCCAAGGGCCGCGGACGCAGCGCAGTGCCGCGTACAAGAGGCGATAGCTGATGGACCTGTTCGACGGCTTCGATCCGCACTGGATCTGGTTTGCCATCGGGCTGGCGCTGGCCGCGCTCGAACTGGTGGTACCCGGCGTCTACCTGATCTGGCTCGCCGTCGCCGCGATCCTGACCGGCGTGCTGACTTTCGTGTTCGATCCGGGGCTGACGCTGCAGGTGGTCAATTTCGTGTTCCTCTCGCTGATCATCGCCTATTCGGCCAAGCGCTGGCTGCGTGACCGGCCCATTGTGAGCAGCGATCCGCTGATGAACAATCGCGGCGCGCGGATGGTGGGCGAGACCGCAATGGTGGTGCAAGCCATCGACGGCGGAGAGGGCCGGGTGAAGATCGGCGACAGCGAATGGATCGCGCGCGGACCCGACAGCGTGGTCGGAACGCGGGTCGAGATTACGGCGGTAAAGGGCCCGATCCTGACGGTCGAGCCGGTCGGTGTGCCCGAACTGGAAGGCCCGACGGCGGAAGCCGAGAGCTAGGTCAGGCCTTCGCTTCGAGCGTGAAGCGTCCGTGCTTGCGGTAGCGTTTCATCCATTTGTCGAGGAACAGGCCGAGCGGCCTGGGCTCGATACCCAGATGCTTGAAGCCCCTGGCCTTGTCCGACACGACATTGCCCGATTTGAGCATCGTCCACTGGTCGCTATCCATCGGGGTCAGCGGCAATGCGGCAAACAGGCCCGAGACGAAATCGGGCATCGGCGCGAAGAGGCGGCTGCGGCGCTGCGCATCGGCAATCCGCTGGTTGATGTCCATCATGGTCAGCACTTCGGGACCACCCAGCTCGTAGGTCTTGCCGCCATGTGTGTCCGGATCGGCCAGCGCGAGGGCAATCGCTTCGGCGCAGTCGTCGACATAGGCCGGTTGCAACTGCGCATCGGGCCCGAAAACGGGGAGGGCAGGGAACAGCTGGATCAGTCCGGCGAACATATTGATGAAACTGTCATCCTCGCCGAACAGCACAGAGGGCCGTATGATCGTCGCCTTGGGGAACGCATTGATGACGGTTTGCTCACCAAGCCCCTTGGCCCGCGAATATTCGCTGTCCTCGTTCCCCGCATCCGCGCCGATCGCGCTTACATGGACGAACGCGCTTGCGCCCGCAGCCTTGGCCGCTTCTGCGAGACGGCCCGGCGCGCGGCCCATCAATTCGACCAGATCGCCGTCAAACGAGCCGGCCAGGTTCACGACTGCGGTGGCACCCTGCACAACCGCCTCGGCATGCTTCGGGCGGGTCACATCGCAATTGGCAAATTGCAGCTGGCCCAGATTGGCGAGCGGCTTCAGGTTCAGCGCCTGCTTGGGATTGCGGCTCGCGATCCGCAGCCTCGCGCCGCGCTGCAGCAGGGCTTGCGCGACATAATTGCCGAGAAAACCGCTGCCGCCCGTAAGGACCACCAGCTTGTCATTGAGAGGATCGGATTGTGCCATTGCTCGAAGACCTGAAATAGAAGTCGTGATACTCGGGCTGGCCATGCCGGAACGCGCCAGTTCGTGCAACCGCTGCTCACCTTGCTTTCGCCGCCCATTTCCGTTGACAGCAGGTGCCCCCCTTCGCTAGTGGCGCGCTCCTACCCGCGAGACGGCATCCGACGGCCGACTCGCCTGTGTGCCCAGATGGCGGAATTGGTAGACGCACCGTCTTCAGGTGGCGGCGCTCGCAAGGGCGTGGAGGTTCGAGTCCTCTTCTGGGCACCATTTACTTACTAAAGTATAGTGGCGAGTTAGCAGTAGTACGAGCCGGCTTCCGTCTCTGAACATATGTCGCTGGCAGTCCTTTCTGCCGCGCCATAAGGGCCCGTGAAAGTCGGTCTGCCTGTTCCCGGGAGGCTCGCTGCGGGCAACCTGCCTCTGCCCGAATGAACATGAGTTTCGGTTTTCTTGATCCGCATCAATTTCACAGGTGGAGGTAAGGCTTAGGTTTGGCATCGAATTTGCCACAGGAGCGATTCGATGTCTCGGCCACAATCCCCCTCGACCCTCGCAATACTGTGTGTGGTTGCAATGTTTAACGCGCAACCAGTCTGGGCTGAACCGGTTGACGCGCCCGATCATGCCGCAGCGCCGATCAAGCCCTATGCGGATATCCGTTATAGACTGGAAACGGTGGACCAGGCCGGGCTTCCACGTGATGCAACCGCCTCCACGTTGCGGATCAAGGCGGGCTTCGAAACGGCCGAATGGAGCGGTTTCAGTGCCGAGGTTGAAGCCGAAGCAATCACCGATGTCGGCAAGGAGAACTACAACGATACTGTCAATGGGCTGGTGCAGTTCCCGGTTGTCGCCGACCCATCCGATGTGGTGCTCAACCAGGCTTATGTGCGCTGGCGGAAAGATGGCGTCGCCGATGTGAAGGTCGGTCGGCAAACGGTCAATCTGGATAACCAGCGCTGGATCGGTTCGGTCGGCTGGCGGCAGAACGACCAGACGATGGACGCTGCAATGGTTGCCTTGACGCCGGGCGGAGGATTCTCGGCGAGTTATGGCTATAGCTGGCGCATCCAGCGTATCTTCGGCCCGGACTCGCCGCGCGGCACATTCCGCAACAACGACATTCACATGATCCGCGCGAGCTATGACGCGCCGGCGGTCGGAAAGATAACGGCCTATTCCTACCTGCTCGACATCCCCAACGCACCAGGGGCATCGTCAAAGACATTCGGTGCACGGCTGGCAGGTTCCCAAGATCTCGGCGGCGCGAAACTGCTTTATGCCGCCGAATATGCTCGGCAGTCTGATTACGGCTCCAATCCAGCCAGTTTCGCGCATGATTACCTGCTGCTCGAGCCGGGAATCTCGGCGGGGCCTGTTACGGTAAGGGCCGGGCTAGAGAGGCTGGAGGGGGACGGTACCTCCGCTTTGCAAACTCCCTTGGCAACGCTGCACAAATTCAATGGTTGGGCGGACAAGTTCCTGAACACCCCGGCCAGTGGCCTGCGCGATGTGTACGGCGATATCATCGTCAAACCGAACGGCCCCGAATGGCTTAAGGGCACGACCTTTCGCGCGGTCTATCATGATTATCGGTCGACTCTCGGGAGCGTGGATTATGGTAAGGAATGGAACTTCCTGATCGCACGGAAGTTTGGCAAACATGTCTCGGTATCGGTCAAATATGCGGACTACGATAGCGACGGTTTTGCCACTGACACGCAAAAGTTCTGGTTCACCACGCAGCTGATCTTCTGATGGCCGGAACTGGGCAGAGCCTGGGCGACAAGCGGCGCGCTTTTTCGGGACCGGCATTCTTCAGCCACGGTTTTCGGCCGTTCTTCCTGTTCGCCTCTTTGTTCGCTGGCCTCGCGGTCCCGCTATGGATGGCCGCGTTCTCGCACGGATATGCAGTCGGCCCCGGCGGCAACGCCCTGGGATGGCACGCGCATGAGATGATCTTTGGCTATGTCGGCGGAGTGGTCGCGGGCTTTATCCTGACTGCCATTCCCAACTGGACCGGGCGATTGCCGGTCATGGGAATGCGGCTTGCCGCTTTGTTCATGCTGTGGCTGGCGGGCAGGATTGCGATGTTTGTCGGCGGCGAGCCAGTGACCATCGCGATTATCGATTGCCTGTTCCTGGTTGCTGTCGCAGGCTTTGCGTGGCGCGAGGTTCTGACCGGCAGGAACTGGCGCAATGTGCCGGTATGCGTGCTGATCAGCCTGCTCGCCATCAGCAATATTCTCGACCACGCCGGCACAGCTTTGAACCTGCCATATCAACTTGGCCAGAGGTCGGCTTTGTCGCTGGTGACGATTTTGATGATGCTCATCGGAGGACGGATTATTCCATCCTTCACTGCCAACTGGATGAAGAAACAGCGTGTCTCGCACCTGCCTGCACCGTTCGGCCCGTTCGACAAATCCACCTTGCTTCTGACCGTGCCGGTTCTGATCGGGTGGGTGGCAGCGCCGGCCTCCTTCGTCGTCGGCATTGGCCTGCTGATTGTTACGCTCCTCCATGTAATCCGCCTGCTCAGATGGCGAGGCTGGCATGCGGTGCGAGATCCGCTCGTCCTGGTTCTGCATGTTGGATATGCGTGGGTTCCGCTTGCGTTCGCGCTTATGGGGCTAGCGATATTGCGGCCCGATATTTTGACCGGAGCCCACGCCCTCCATGCCCTGACCGCCGGTGCTATCGGTCAGCTAACCATAGCGGTCATGACCCGCGCGAGCCTGGGCCATAGCGGACGCGAGCTGCGCGCAGGGGCTGGGACTACGACGATTTATCTGCTGATCTTCGCCGGGGCTGCACTGCGTGTCGGCCTGCCCTTCACCGGATTCAACCATGCGCTGGGCATGTCGATTGCCGGCATGGTTTGGGCGGCGGGGTTCGTGCTGTTCGCGATCCTGTACGGACCGATGCTGTTTGCCAAGCGGCGCTAGCGCACTCCGAGACCGACTTCGGGGTCGTCGATCAGCGGATTGGGTCGAGCAAATTTTTCCAGCGCCCCAAGGTCATCGATATGCACTTTGGGCCCCTGGATACGGACCCCATGCGCGTTGAGGGCACCGAATGACCGCGACAGGCTTTCAGGCGTCATGCTGAGCAACGCTGCGATCGTCTTCTTGTCTGCCGGTAGGTCAAAGGTGGAGGCGCTGCCCTGCTCCTTCGACAGCCGCAGCAGGTAGTTCGCGAGCCGTTCGAAGGCCGGTCGCAGCTTGGTTTCCTTATGCATCTTGACCATCTGCCGATAGGCTTTCGACAGCTCGGAAGAGATCGAGCCAGCAAAGGCCTGGTCGTCAGCGAAGTGACGGCGAATATGACTTGCCGGAATCATCAGCAATCGCGAGCCCGTGAGCGTCCGCGCTGACATCAGGCAGACTGCATCGAGCAGGACCGCAGCGAGAATAAAGGCCGAGGTCGGAGCGACAATCGCCATGCTGGTTTCGCGTCCGGCATTTTGCGCGAACAATTCGACCGAGCCCTCGATCAGAATATACAGGAAATCAGCGCTGTCGCCTTCGCGGATGAGGTCAACCTGCGCGGGAAAGTTTTGCAGGAACGCAGCAGACACCAGATCGTCGAAATTCTCATCCCCCATGCCAGCGAACATAGGCAAGTCCCGCACCGCCGGAATGTCCTGTGATCGCATCATTTGGTGGCCCCCGATTCGCTCGCTTTCCGTGTTGGTCGAAGAGTTGATATATATCAAGTCAAAGTCAGGGATCTCGCAAATCATGCATCCGACCAGGTTATGTCTGCGCGCGATATTTCTCCTAATTTGCCGGTTTTTTGGACTGTTTGATACAGATCAAAGCTGGTCTGCGGGGGAGCGTCGAAGTTGGGCGCGAACAAGGGACATGAATGTGTCCCGCACCGATGGAGCGCACAGTGCAAGATGTCGCCAACGTAACGCCAGGGCAGCAATACAAAGCGTTGGGGATGAGCACTTATGCTTTCACCATCTGCTTTGCCGTGTGGACGATCTTCTCGATCATCGGCATCCAGATCAAGGAAGATCTGGCGCTCACCGATACGCAGTTCGGCCTGCTGGTCGGCACTCCGATTCTGACCGGCTCGCTATCGCGAATTTTTCTCGGCATCTGGACCGATCAATATGGCGGACGCCTGGTATTTACTTTGACAATGCTGGCGGCCGCAGCGGCCACATTCCTTCTGTCGATGGCGGACAGCTATGTCCTGATGCTGGTCGCGGCGCTGGGCGTCGGTCTGGCGGGGGGCAGTTTCGCCGTGGGCATCGCCTATGTGTCCAAATGGTATTCGCAGAAAAAGCAGGGCACAGCGCTTGGTATATTCGGCGCAGGTAATGTCGGTGCCGCGGTCACCAAGCTGCTCGCGCCAATGGTTCTGGTTGCCTATGGTTGGAACAGCGTTGCCCAGATCTGGGCAATCGCTCTGGCGGCGACCGCAATCTTCTTCTGGATAACGACAGAAGACGATCCGGACATCAAATCGCGCAGGAAAAGCGGCGAGAAGCCCCGTTCCGCGTTGATGCAGTTGGAACCGCTGAAGAACCAGCAGGTCTGGCGCTTCGCGCTATACTACTTCTTTGTCTTCGGTGCATTCGTCGCGCTGGCACTGTGGCTGCCTCACTATCTGATCGATGTATACGGGCTCGACATCAAGACCGCCGGCCTGCTCGCTGCGGCCTATTCGATCCCGGCCAGCCTGTTCCGCGCCTATGGCGGCCATCTGTCCGATCGCTACGGCGCGCGCAAGGTCATGTACGCAACCTTCGGGGTGTCGCTGATCTGCCTGTTCATGCTGTCCTATCCCAAGACCGACTACATCATTCATGGTATCGAGGGGCCGATTGCCTTCTCGACCGAGATGGGCCTGGTCCCGTTTGTGATCGCGATCTTCATCCTCGGCTTCTTCATGTCGCTGGGCAAGGCCGCAGTCTACAAGCACATCCCGGTCTATTATCCGGAGAATGTCGGCAGCGTCGGCGGCCTCGTCGGCATGATCGGCGGGCTCGGCGGCTTCATCCTGCCAATCGCCTTTGGTGCAATGAACGATCTGACCGGCGTGTGGACCAGCTGCTACATGCTGCTGTTCGCTCTGGTCGGCATCGCGCTTGCCTGGATGCATTTCTCGGTCCGACAGATGGAACAGAGAGCAGTCGGCAAGCAATTGTCCGAGCTCCCCGAATTTCCCGAGATGGAGAACATCAAAGGCCCCGCCGAGCACAAGGAGATGCGCGCTTCGAGCAAGGTGCTGGAGGAATGGGAACCCGAGGACGAAGAGTTCTGGGCCGACAAGGGCGCGAAGATCGCCCAGCGCAATCTGTGGATTTCGATCCCGTGCCTGCTCCTCGCTTTTTCCGTCTGGCTGGTTTGGTCGGTCGTGGTCGCCAAGCTGCCATCGATCGGCTTCGACTATACGACCGACCAACTGTTCTGGTTGGCGGCACTACCGGGCCTATCGGGCGCTACATTGCGGATATTCTATAGCTTCATGGTGCCGATCTTCGGCGGCCGCCTATGGACCACGCTGACCACGCTATCACTGATGATTCCCGCCTTCGGGATCGGCTACGCGGTGCAGAATCCCGAAACGCCCTACTTCATCTTCCTGACGCTGGCGCTGCTGTGCGGCTTCGGCGGCGGCAATTTCGCATCTTCCATGGCCAATATCAGCTTCTTCTTCCCCAAACGGCAGAAGGGCAATGCGCTCGCGCTCAATGCTGGGCTGGGCAATGCCGGCGTTTCGGTCATGCAGTTCCTGGTCCCGATTGTGATCACCGCAGGCGTGTTCGGTGCTATAGGTGGCGAGCCGCAGACGCTCACCGATGGCAGCCAGCTGTGGATGCAGAATGCGGGCTTCATCTGGATACCCTTTATCCTGATCAGCTCCGCACTCGCATGGTTCGGTATGAACGATATCGCCTCCGCAAAAGCCAGCTTCTCCGAGCAGGCGGTGATCTTCCAGCGCAAGCATAACTGGATCATGTGCTTCCTCTACACGGGCACATTCGGATCGTTCATCGGCTATTCCGCCGGTTTCCCGCTACTCACCAAGATCGCCTTTCCCGATGTGGACTCGCTCAAATATGTCTTCCTCGGTCCCTTGATCGGTGCAATCTCGCGGGCGGCCACGGGCTGGATTTCGGATAAATGGGGTGGCGGACGCGTGACCTTCTGGACCTTTCTGCTGATGATCGCAGCGGTTGGCGGAGTGCTCTATTTCCTCGGCATCAAGGATCAGCCGGGCGCATTCTGGGGCTTCTTCGCGATGTTCATGGTGCTGTTCTTCGCAACCGGCATCGGCAATGCATCGACCTTCCAGATGATCCCGATCATCATGCGCAAGGAAGTTGGTCGTTTAATGCCGGGGCTGCCCGCCAACGAGCAGCTTCGCAATGCCGAGAAAGAATCGGCGGCGATTATCGGCTTCACCTCGGCAATCGCGGCTTACGGAGCGTTCTTCATTCCGAAAGCCTATGGCAGCTCAATCTCGATGACGGGCACACCCAACGCCGCGCTGTGGGGCTTCCTGATCTTCTATGCCGCCTGTGCAGCCGTGACGTGGTTCTACTACACGCGCCGCGGCAGCCTGCTCCACGATATCGAGCGGGGCAAAGAAGACGCCTCACCCATTCCCGCTACCGCCTGAACCCAAGGACTCGCACTATGAGCCATCTTCTCGATCGCCTGAACTTCTTCAGCAAGACCAAAGCGCCTTATGCCAATGGTCACGGTGTCACCACGAGCGAGGATCGCCGGTGGGAAGACGGCTATCGCAAACGGTGGCAGCACGACAAGATCGTCCGTTCCACGCACGGTGTAAACTGCACCGGATCGTGCAGTTGGAAAGTCTATGTGAAGGGCGGCATCGTCACATGGGAAACGCAGCAGACCGACTATCCGCGCACGCGTCCCGACCTGCCCAACCATGAACCACGCGGCTGCTCGCGCGGGGCGAGCTACAGCTGGTATATCTACTCGGCAAACCGGGTGAAGTATCCGCTGATCCGCTCGCGGCTGGTAAAATTGTGGCGCGAGGCGCGCAAGACGATGGAACCGGTGGCCGCATGGACATCGATTGTCGAAGATCAGCACAAACGCGACAGCTACACCAAGATCCGCGGCCATGGCGGCTTCATCCGCGCCGACTGGGATGAAGTGACCGAAGTCATCGCCGCTGCCAACGCCTACACTGCCAAGAAATACGGTCCCGATCGGGTGATCGGATTCTCGCCGATTCCGGCAATGTCGATGGTCTCATATGCAGCCGGCTCGCGTTACATGTCGCTGCTCGGCGGGACCTGCATGTCGTTCTATGACTGGTATTGCGACTTGCCGCCCGCTTCACCGATGACCTGGGGCGAGCAGACCGACGTCCCCGAAAGCGCGGACTGGTACAATGCGGGCTTCCTGATGCTGTGGGGCTCCAACGTCCCGCAGACACGGACACCCGATGCGCATTTCTATACCGAAGCGCGCTATAAGGGCGCAAAATCGGTCGTCGTTTCACCCGACTATTCCGAAGCGGCGAAATTCTCGGATATGTGGCTGCACCCCAAGCAGGGAACCGATGCGGCGCTGGCGATGGCGATGGGCCACGTTATCCTGCGCGAATATCACCTCGACCGGCAGGCGAAATATTTCGAAGATTATGCGCGTCAGTATTCGGACATGCCGATGCTGGTGAGGCTGGTCGAGAAGGATGGCCACTTTGTTCCCGAGAGGCTGCTTCGTGCATCCGAGTTCAAAGACGCGCTGGGCGAAAAGCAAAATGCCGAATGGAAAACCGTTGCCTTTGACGAGTTGAGCGAAAAAATCGTCGTACCCAACGGAACGGTCGGTTCGCGTTGGAGCGAGAAAGGCAAGTGGAATCTCGAAGAGAAGGAAAGCGGCGGCGCAGAAACCCGGCTTCAACTGACCAATATCCTCGAGGAAGATCACGACGCTGTGGTCGATGTCGCGTTTCCCTATTTCGGCAATCGCGAACACGATTATTTCAAGGGCACCGACCACCCGGACAAGCTGATGCGCCGCGTCCCTGCAAAGCGCATCGAGCTGGCCGAGGGCGATACGCTGGTCGCCTCGGTCTATGACTTGTTCATGGCCAATTACGGGCTTGATCGCGGGCTCGGGGGCGAGAATATCGCCAAGGATTACAGCGACAACGAGCCCTACACTCCGGCCTGGGCAGAGCAGATTACCGGTGTCCCTGCGGACAGCATCATCGCGGTTGCCCGCGAGTTCGCGACCAATGCGGAAAAGACACACGGCAAGTCGATGGTCATTCTCGGGGCCGGTCTCAACCACTGGTATCACATGGACATGAACTATCGGGGGATCATCAATCTCCTGATCATGTGCGGCTGCATCGGTCAGTCGGGTGGCGGCTGGTCGCATTATGTCGGGCAGGAAAAGCTCCGCCCGCAAACCGGCTGGCAACCGCTTGCCTTTGCGCTCGACTGGAACAGGCCACCCCGGCACCAGAATTCGACCAGCTTTTTCTACGCGCACAGCGACCAGTGGCGCTATGAAACGCTGGGTGTCGACGAGATCACCTCACCAACCGCTACCGATGACGAGTTGAGTGGATCGCTGATCGACTTCAACGTGCGCGCAGAGCGGATGGGCTGGCTGCCCTCCGCGCCGCAGCTCAAGACCAATCCGCTCGAAGTGGCCAAGGCTGCACGTGCGGCGGGCAAGGAGCCGAAGGATTATGTCGTCGAAGGACTCCAATCGGGCGATCTTGAGTTAAGCTGCCACGATCCCGACGATCCGGCTAACTGGCCGCGCAACATGTTTGTCTGGCGCTCCAACCTGCTCGGCTCGTCGGGCAAGGGGCACGAATATTTCCTCAAGCACCTGCTTGGCACCGAACATGGCGTTCAGGGCAAGGATCTTGGCGAGATGGGCCATGAAAAGCCCGAAGACGTGAAATGGCATGACGATGCGCCGCAGGGTAAGCTCGACCTGGTCGTGACGCTCGATTTCCGCATGTCCACCACCTGCGTCTACTCGGACATCGTTCTGCCGACCGCCACCTGGTACGAGAAGAACGACCTCAACACCTCGGATATGCACCCCTTCATCCACCCACTTTCGGCCGCGGTTGATCCGGTGTGGGAATCGAAATCCGACTGGGAAATCTACAAGGCGATTGCCAAGAAATTTTCCGAAATTGCGCCCGAAGTGCTGGGCACAGAGGAGGATGTGGTGATGACGCCGATCCTCCACGACACGCCGGGCGAGATCGCCCAGCCGATGGATGTGAAGGATTGGACGAAGGGTGAAGTCGAGCCGATTCCGGGCAAGACCATGCCGCAAATTTCCGTGGTCGAACGCGACTATCCCAATCTCTACAAACGCTTCACCGCGCTCGGACCGTTGATGGATGAAGTCGGCAATGGGGGGAAAGGCATTGCCTGGAAAACCGGCCATGAGGTCCAGCACCTCAAAGACCTAAACGGTGTGGTGACCGAAGAAGGGCCGACCAAGGGGCTGGCGAAGATCGAAAGCGATATCGACGCAACCGAAGTCATCCTGATGCTCGCGCCCGAAACCAATGGCGAGGTTGCGGTCAAGGCGTGGGATGCCCTCGGCGAGTTTACCGGGCGCGATCACAAACATCTGGCGCTTCCCAAGGAAGACGAGAAAATCCGTTACCGCGATGTGGTCGCGCAGCCGCGCAAGATCATCTCGTCACCGACCTGGTCCGGGCTGGAGAGCGAAAATGTCTGCTACAATGCCGGCTATACCAACGTCCACGAACTGATCCCGTGGCGCACGCTGACGGGGCGGCAGCAGCTTTACCAGGACCATCAGTGGATGCGCGCCTTTGGCGAAGGGTTCTGCGTGTACCGGCCGCCGATCGACACCAAGGCGGTCAAACCGATGCTCGACCGCGCCGAAGGGCAAAAGCACGTGGTGCTCAACTTCATCACCCCGCACCAGAAATGGGGTATCCACTCGACCTATACCGACAATCTGCTCATGCTGACCCTCTCGCGTGGCGGCCCGATTGTGTGGATGTCCGAAGTCGATGCGGAGAAGGCCGGACTCGTCGACAATGACTGGGTGGAAGCGTTCAATTCCAACGGCGCTCTTTGCGCCCGTGTGGTTGTCTCGCAGCGCATGAAAGAGGGAACGCTTTTCATGTATCACGCGCAGGAGAAAATCGTGAACGTGCCGGGGTCGCAGATCACCGGACAGCGCGGCGGCATCCATAACAGCGTGACCCGCGCGGTGCTCAAGCCGACGCATATGATCGGGGGCTATGCGCAGCAAAGCTACGGCTTCAACTATTACGGCACGGTCGGGTCCAACCGCGATGAATTCGTGATTGTTCGCAAGATGACCGAGGTTGACTGGCTCGACGGCGAAAAGGACAGGCTCCCCGCTGGCGAAATTCCCTCCCAAAAAACGGATGACCAGATGGAGGCAGCAGAATGAAAATTCGTGCGCAAATCGGCAAGGTCCTGAACCTCGACAAATGCATCGGCTGTCACACCTGCTCGGTCACGTGCAAGAATGTGTGGACCAGCCGCGAGGGCATGGAATATGCTTGGTTCAACAATGTCGAGACCAAGCCCGGCATCGGCTTCCCCAAGGATTGGGAAAACCAGAAGCGCTGGAATGGCGGCTGGGAACGACAGCGCAATGGTCGCATCCGCCCCAAAATGGGCGGCAAATGGCGGCTTCTGTCGAAGATCTTCGCCAATCCCGACATGCCCGAGATCGACGACTATTACGAACCCTTCACCTTCGATTACGAGCATCTGCAAAAAGCCCCTGAGATGAAGGCGATGCCGACCGCGCGCCCGCGTTCACTGGTATCGGGCGAGCGGATGGAGAAGATCGAATGGGGGCCGAACTGGGAAGAAATTCTCGGCGGAGAATTCTCCAAACGGTCGGAGGACTACAATTTCGAAGGCGTCGAGAAGGATATTTACGGCGAGTTCGAAAATACCTTTATGATGTATCTGCCGCGCTTGTGCGAGCACTGCCTCAATCCGACATGTGTCGCAGCGTGCCCATCGGGCTCGATTTACAAGCGCGAGGAAGACGGCATCGTCCTGATCGACCAGGAAAAATGCCGTGGCTGGCGGATGTGCGTGTCGGGCTGTCCCTACAAGAAAATCTACTTCAACTGGGACAGCGGCAAGTCAGAGAAGTGTACGTTCTGCTATCCGCGGATCGAGGTTGGCCAGCCGACAGTGTGTTCGGAAACCTGCGTGGGGCGCATCCGTTATCTAGGCGTCATGCTCTACGATGCCGACCGCATCGAAGAAGCGGCCTCGGTCGAGGATGAGCAGGATCTCTATCAGGCGCAGCTCGACATCTTCCTCGATCCCAACGATCCCGAAGTGATCGCCCAGGCGCGCAAGGACGGCGTACCCGAAGCGTGGCTGGAGGCGGCCTGCAAATCGCCGGTCTACAAGATGGCAATGGAGTGGAAGGTCGCCTTCCCGCTCCACCCCGAATATCGCACGTTGCCGATGGTCTGGTATGTCCCGCCATTGTCGCCGATCAATTCGGCGGCAGAGGCTGGCAAGATCGCCGTCAATGACGACATGCCCGACGTGCGCTCGCTGCGTATTCCGCTGCGCTATCTCGCAAATTTGCTGACCGCTGGCGAGGAAGAGCCGGTTGCGCTGTGCCTTGAGCGGATGATGGCGATGCGCAGCTATATGCGCGCCAAGACCATCGATGGTGTCGTCGCGACCGATGTCGCCGAACGTGTCGGGCTGACGCCTGAACAGATCGACGAAATGTATCACGTCATGGCGATTGCCAATTACGAGGATCGCTTCGTCATTCCCACGACCCACCGCGAAGAAACCGAGGACGCTTTCGAAGAACGCGGAACCTGCGGCTTCTCCTTCGGTAATGGCTGTTCGGGTGGATCGAGCGAGACCAATCTGTTCGGCACGCCCAAGAAGAAGAAAATCCAGACGCCGTCAGATGTTTTCGGAGGGGGTGCGTAGAATGGCCAAGACATTCAAGGTTTTCGCGGCATTGCTGACCTATCCGACTGCGGAAATTCAGGAGGCAGCATCCGATTTCCTGCCGCTGCTCAAGGATGAGGCGCTCGTCCCCTCGGCATTCGTCAAACGACTTAAGCCCTTGATTGCCGAATACCAGCAACGCGACCTGCTCGATTTGCAGGAACGCTACGTTTTGCTGTTCGACCGCACACGCTCGCTGTCGCTGCACCTGTTCGAGCATGTTCACGGCGAAAGCCGTGACCGCGGTCAGGCGATGGTCGACCTGAAGGCGATGTATGAGGAGAAAGGGCTGGTTATCGATTCAACCGAACTGCCCGATTTCCTCCCGCTGTTCCTCGAATTCCTGTCGACATTGCCCGTAGACGGAGCGCTCGAATTACTGGGTGAACCCGCTCACGTAATCGCCGCCCTCGGGGAGAGACTGGCCAAGCGCGACAGCAGCTATGCTGCCGTTCTGGAGGCGCTTGGCCAGCTTTCCGGGCCGGCTGATGCGGCCGTGCTGGAGGCGCTGCGAAAAGAGCCCGAGGACGATCCTGAAGATCTCGAGGCACTCGATGAAATCTGGGAGGCTGAACAGGTCACATTCGGGCCGGGATCACCCGTGGACGGGTGCCCGAAAGTTTCGAACATGCTGGACAAGTTGCAGGCCGAAATGCCTGCCAATGCGAAGCCCAAAGGAGGCGCGAAAAATGGCTGAATTTCTGAATCATCTCGCCTTCGGCATCTACCCCTATATCGCACTCGCCGTGCTCGGGATCGGATCGATTATCCGATACGACCGTGAACCTTATAGCTGGCGCGCCGGATCGAGCCAGTTGCTTCGCCGCAAGCAGCTTTGGATCGGATCGCTCTGTTTCCATCTGGGTGTGCTGGTGATCTTCTTTGGCCATCTCGGCGGCCTGCTCACCCCGATCGCGCTGTTCGATGCGTTGGGCATAAGCCACAGCGCCAAACAGATCATTGCGATTGTGGTCGGCGGTATTGCCGGCGTTCTGGCATTTGTCGGTGCCAGCCTGCTGCTTCACCGTCGGCTGTTCGACGCGCGCATACGGCGGGCATCGAGCTTTTCCGATATTATGATCCTGTTCCTGCTGTGGCTGCAATTGGTCCTCGGGATTGGGACAATATTCGTATCGCTCGATCATCTTGATGGTCACGAGATGGTCAAATTCATGACCTGGGCGCAGGGCATCTTCACCTTCCAAAGCGATGCGTCATCCTACGTGCTTAATGCCCATCCGATCTTCAAAGCGCATCTGTTCCTGGGTCTGACGATATTCCTGCTCTTCCCGTTCACACGGCTTGTTCACATGCTTTCCGCACCGATCCGCTACATCTGGCGTTCGGGTTATCAGATCACCCGCAGCAGGAAGGCCGCGCTGTGACTGTTCAAACGGAAACCGCAGCGCTGTGCGTCAACGGAACGGAGATTCCACCTGAAGCGATCGCTGCAGAGGCGCAGAACCATCCCTCTGACAATCCCGAAGAGGCGTGGTCCGAAGCTGCGCGCGCGCTGGCAATCAAGTCGATGCTGCTCGCCGAGGCCGACCGGCTGAAGATCGAAGCACCGACAATCGAGGATGCAAAGGGCCGGACGCTGTTGCCCGACGATGCACGGATTGAGACCCTGCTGGAGCAGGAAGTGACTGTCCCGTCGGCCGACGACGAAACCTGTCGCCGCTATTACAACCAGCATATCGACCAGTTCAAAAGTCCTGACATGGTCGAAGCGTCGCATATCCTGTTTGCCGCACCGCGCGACGACCAGAAGCGCTACACCACGGCCGAGCTTCAGGCGATCGACACGATCAAGGAACTCGAGCAGCACCCTGAACGCTTTGAGGCACTCGCAGAGACACTCTCGGCTTGCCCTTCTGCGAAGCAAGGCGGAAATCTGGGGCAGATCGGCCCAGGTCAGACGGTCGGCGAGTTTGAATCCTTCCTGTTCAATCTCGATGCTGGCCAGCTTTGTCCGGTACCGGTGAAAACCCCCTACGGGGTTCATGTGGTGAAAGCCGGGCGCAAGATCTCGGGCGAGACTTTCCCTTTCGAGGCGGTAAGGCCGAAGATCGCCGACTATCTTGAGGAAACGAGCTGGCGGCGCGCAGTTGCACAATATCTCGCAATCCTGGCATCGCAGACCGAAGTCGAAGGAATTGAACTCAGCAAGGCCGAAGGGCCTCTGGTCCAGTAAGAGCCACATGAGAGACATGATCGACATCGCCGACGACCGGCTGCAGGACCGGTTCGCGCGCAGGTTCCAGTATCTGCGCCTGTCGCTGACCGATGTCTGCAATTTCAGTTGCAGTTACTGCCTGCCCGGTGGATATCGGAAGAAGAAGGGTGCTCCTCCCCAGCTTACGGCGGATGAGACTGTCCGCGTGGCACAGGCCTTTGCCGCGCTGGGGGTGTGGAAGATCAGGCTAACCGGCGGCGAACCCACCATCAGACCCGAATTCCTCGAAATAGCCGAGCGGATCAGCGCAATCGGCGGTGTACGAAAGCTGGCCGTGACAACAAACGGTTACCGCCTGCCCGCACGGGCGGAAAGCTTCGCGGCAGCAGGTATCTCTGCAATCAACATCAGCACCGATTCACTGAAGCCCGAGAAGTTTCGCGAAATCACCAGGCATGACCGATTTCAGGAAGTGCTCGATGGCATCGAAGCGTGCGAAAATGCCGGCATAGAGACGATCAAGGTCAACACCGTCCTGCTCAAAGGCCTGAATGACGATGAGCTGGCCGACTTTGTCTCTTTTGTGAAGCACCGCCCGATTGCGCTACGCTTCATCGAGCTGATGCGAACCAACGACAATTCCGCCTATTTCGAGCGCCATCATCTTTCGGGGAGAAAGGTGAGCAGGATGCTCGAAGTGTCGGGCTGGCGGCGCACGCCAAGAGCAGACGGTGCCGGCCCGGCGATCGAATTCGCGCATCCCGGCAGCGCCGGACGTATTGGACTGATCGCCCCGTACTCGCCCGATTTCTGCGCGACTTGCAACAGGTTGCGCATATCGGCGAACGGCAAGCTGCATCTTTGCCTGTTCGGGGAAGGTGGCTATGATCTGCGGCCTTTGCTGCAATGCGATTCAATGCAGGAGCAGCTTATGGATCGCATCTGCCGGTTGATGATACACAAGGCGCCTAGCCATAGTCTGCACAGCGGCAACAGCGGTGCTACTCCTCACCTGGCATCGATTGGGGGATAAGAATGGCCGGTATCGACAAAGCCCTGAACTTTTACCCGCTCAATATCGCAGTATTGACCGTTTCCGACACCCGAACACAGGAAACCGATATTTCGGGCGGATTGTTGGTCGAGCGGCTCACCTCGGCGGGCCATGTTCTGGCCGCCCGGGAGATAGTGACCGACGATGTCATGCAGATTCGCGGGCAGGTCGAAGACTGGTCGGCCGATCCGGCGATTGATGTCGTCCTTTCAACCGGTGGAACCGGCTTTGCCCCGCGCGACGTGACCCCTGAGGCCGTACGCCCGATATTCGACCGGGAAATGGATGGTTTTTCCGTTCTGTTCCATCAATACAGCGCGACCACGGTGGGCGTATCCACCATGCAATCGCGTGCTTTCGCAGGGCAGGTGGGTGACAGTTTCGTTTTTTGCCTGCCCGGTTCGACGGGTGCGTGCCGCGACGGTTGGGACGGGATATTGGGCAAAGAACTTGATAGCCGTTACAAACCGTGTTCGCTCGCCGGGCAAATTCCCAGACTGCGTAACCTCTGTGCCTGATGCAGGTAGCGTTGAAATGCCATGATCAGTTTCGATGAAGCGACAAGCCTGATTGCGCGGGCAGCAAAGCCATTGGAGATCGAACTTGTTTCGATCTCCGACGCAGCGGGCAGGGTTTTGGCCGAGCCGGTTGTCGCTCAAATCAGTGCCCCGGCATCGGATGTCTCTGCAATGGACGGATATGCCGTTCGCAGCGCTGATATCACAGGGTTGCCCAAAGCATTCGAAGTCGTTGGGGAGTCGTTCGCCGGTGCCGGATATGCCGGAAATGTTGCGACGGATCAGGCTGTCCGTATCTTCACCGGGGCTCCCGTGCCTGCGGGCGCTGACCGGGTGATCATGCAGGAATACGTCGCTCGCCAGGGCAATTCAGCCACACTCAATGAAGCGCCGGGTTCTGGCCGCCATGTCCGCTCTGCCGGCTCCGATTTCCACGCTGGAGAGGAACTGCTCCCGGCAGGAACGAGGCTCGGCCCGCATCAACTTGTCGCAGCCGCAGGCGCGGATGTCGAGAAGCTGGCTGTATGGCGCGCACCTCGCATTGCAATACTGAGCACGGGCGACGAGCTTGTCGCGCCGGGAACGGCGCACCATACTGCAGGAAGCATTCCGGACAGCGTATCGTTTGGTGTGGCCGCATTAGCCGAATTGTGGGGCGGTGAAATTGTCGACAAAATCCGCCTTCCCGACGATCTCGATGCACTCGAAAAAGCGGCGGTACGGGTGACCGAATATGCCGATATTGTGGTTGTTACCGGAGGCGCATCGGTTGGCGCTCGCGACTATGCCAAAGCCATGTTCGAGCCTCTTGGTCTCGATCCAGTATTCAGCAAGGTTGCGATAAAACCGGGCAAACCCGTTTGGACGGGCCGGGTCGGCCAATGCTTGATCGTCGGCCTGCCAGGTAACCCGACATCGGCAATAGTCACCGCAAGGCTATTTCTCGCTCCATTGGTGGCTGGCCTTGCGGGTGCCAATCCGCAGCTCGCCCTGCAATGGCAAACGGTTCCACTCGGCGCGCCTCTGGCGGCAACCGGCGACCGGGAAACATTTGTGCGCGGCACCTTGCACGATGGGACGGTTGAACCGCTGACCTCAACCGATTCCGGAGCGCAGAAAGTGCTGGCGCTTGCCAACTGCCTGGTACGCTGTGGTGCGGGAATGAATGTGCGGGGCGAAGGTGCGCTGGTTCCGGTGTTAGAGTTTTAGCTTTTCGAGGTCGCCCGGCCGGTTGATATTGACCAGCCCCGGCGGGTCATCCACGCGGCGCGCATTCATCTGATCCAGAAAATGACGAACCCTTCGCTGGCCTGCCTGCAAATACGCCTCTAGCTGATTCCCCATGTCCGCTGGCCAATAGCCGATAAGATGTTGTTCGTTGAGAACTGCGAGTCGCTCGCCGACAAGTTGCTCTGCAACATGCACAGGTGCCGGATGCACATCGACCGGCATGCACAAAACGCCATCGAAGCCTCGATCTGCCGCATAATGCAGCGCTGCATTAACCCCGCCAAGCGGACCCAAATCGGGCGCGGGGCGGTCGTCCAGCTGTTTGATCCCAGGCCAGCCGCGTCCGCAAATTACCAGGTCGTCTACCTGTTTTGACAATGCTGCAGAGACGCGCTCGATCAATGCCTGTCCATCGACCCGTTCAATCGCCTTGTCGCTCCCGAACCGGCGAGACGCACCCCCTCCTATTATGGCCCCCAATATTGGCAATCCGCGCTCCGTTCCTTGACACTCGATATCCCGATAACATGAAATGATCCTCGTGATCGCGATTATCGGTCCAAACCACCCATTCGGATGGAGGATTTGCTTTGGCGCGGTTCGTATGACAGCACATGCGAGATTCACAACGGGGAGGGCGCTCGATGAATATGCCGCAGATGGGCAAAAGCTGGAAAGAGGTAAGGGAAGCGCTCGTCGCGAGGGGAGCAGGCGATGCCAAATGGCGCGATGGCAAGACCGCCGTCTACGTCTTCAATGCGGGCCTCGAGGTGGCCGAGGTCCAGCACGAAGCTTACACCGCCTACATGTCCGAAAACGGATTGGGGCCGATTGCCTTCCCGTCGCTCGCGCAGATGGAGCGCGAGGTAATCGAAATGGCTTTGTCGGTGTTGCACGGCCCCGATGATGCAACCGGGGCGATGACCTCTGGTGGGACCGACAGCATCACCATGGCGATGAAGACGGCGCGCGATTATGCGCGCTCGGTGAAGCGATTGTCCGGCCCGGCCAATATCGTCCTCCCGCAATCGGCGCATCCGGCCTTCGACAAGGCGGCGCATCTGATGGATATCGAAGTGCGCCGTATCGCGTTGAAGAATGACGGCAGCTACGAAGCCGATCCCGCCGCGATGGGCGCGGCTTGCGACGACCAGACAATTATGATGGTCGGTTCGGCGCCGAACTTTCCGCATGGGATAATTGATCCGATCGAAGTGCTCGGAGAGGTGGCTGAAGCCAAAGGGATATGGCTGCATACCGATGCCTGCGTGGGCGGCTATTTCGCGCCCTTTGCACGAATGAACGGGGTGCCGGTGCCGCCATTCGATTTCGCGGTGCCCGCTGTCCATTCTATCAGCGCCGACCTCCACAAATATGGCTACGCCGCCAAGGGAGCGTCGACCGTGTTGTTCCGCTCGCAGGAACTTTTCCAGCACATGCCCTTCAACATGCATGACTGGAGCGGTGCGCCGATGATGACGCCTACGCTGGCCGGGACGCGTCCGGGCGGGGCGATTTCGGCGGCCTGGGCGGTGATGAATGTTCTGGGTGTCGAGGGATATCGGGAGAAGCAGGGGCTGGTTTGCCAAACGCGCGAACGGGCCGAGATTGGGTTGAAGGATTTGGGGTTCGAGATTCTCGGAAATCCGCTGCTTGCCCTGATCGCGTTTCGCCATCCGGTGCATGACAATTTTGCGATATATAGCGAGATGTGCCGCAAAGGCTGGTTCACCTCGGTCACCACCCAGCCGCCCAGCCTGCATCTGATGCTGTCGCCCAAACATGCCGAGGTGATCGACGAATATCTCGCCGATCTGGATGCATGTGCGGCCGTGGTCGGGGCGGGGGAAGGCGGGCCGAAGGTTGAAGCTCGCTACAACTGACGAACTGTGCTCAATCGGCAGGGATGATCTGGCAGAACAGCGGATTGAGGCTGGCGCTTGCCTTCTGTCCGGCGGCGAAGCTGTGTTCGATTGATGCACTGACAAGCCAGCATTCGCCGTCCGGTGCTTCCAGGGTGATCGTAGCGGCTGCGCCCGAAACATGCGCTTCGCGGATGGTGTGCGCGCCTTGATCATCGGCGGTTATGGCTACCGCTTCGGGTCGCGCGAGCAGGCGGCAGGGGCCCGCCAGTTCGGTTTCGATGATCCCGAAGGGCGTGGCCAGCTTGCCCTCGACTGCATCGCCGACCCACTCATTGACCTCGCCGAGCAGCCGCGCTGCACCGGCTGATACGGGGTTGAGGTAAAGCTGGTCGGGCGGACCGGATTGCACGATGGCTCCGTCGATCATCAGCGCCAGTTCGTCGCCCATATACATCGCTTCTGCGGCATCATGGGTGACCATCAGCGCGGCGGCTCCCTGTGCGCGGATTGCGTCGAGCGCGGTGTCGCGCAGTTCCTTGCGTAGGGTGCTGTCGAGGCCGGAAAACGCCTCGTCGAGCAGGATTGTCGAGGGAGCGGGCGCGAGCGCGCGGGCCAGAGCGATGCGTTGTTGCTCTCCGCCCGACAATGTGTGCGGATAGTCATCCGCGCGGGCGGCGAGGCGAACCTGATCGAGCATCGCCATCGCGCGCGATTTGCGTTCGGCCATCGGTCCGCGGCGCAGGCCGAACATCACGTTCTCGAAAGCGGTCAAATGCGGGAACAGCGAGAAATCCTGGAACACCAGTCCGACATTGCGGCGTTCGGGTTCGACCAGCACCCGGCCATCGGTGAGGTGTCGCTCGGGGCTCTCGATCAGGCCCTGGTCGAGTTCCTCGAGCCCGGCAATTGCGCGCAGCAGTGTCGACTTGCCCGCGCCCGATGGACCGAGAATGGCGGTCACCTGTCCGCTGCACAAAGTCAGGTCGACAGTGTCGAGCACGCAGCGCTGGCCGCGAAACTTGGTCAGGCCCCGGGTCCGGATGGCAAAGTCGCGGATGGCGAAGTCGGTCATTGCGCCCTCCTTACCGAAAGCCCGCTGATCAGCAACATCACCGGGATGCCCATCGCAACCAGCAGCAGCGAGGGGAGCGCGGCCTGCGCCAACCGCTCGTCCGAGGCGTAGTTGTGCGCGCTGATTGCCAGCGTATCGAAATCGAGCGGGCGCAGGATCATCGTCGCGGGTAGCTCCTTCATCACCTCTACGAACACGAGCGCCGCGGCGGTCAGCATGCCGGGCGTGACCAGCGGGATATGGATCCGGCGAATGATCTCGAGCCGGTTCGCGCCGAGCGACTGCGCGGCGTGGTCCATGCCCGGCGTAATCCGCGCAAAGGCGCTTTCGCACGGGCCGATCGCCGCAGCGGCAAAGCGCGCCTGATAGGCGAAGAGCAGCGCCAGCAGACCTCCACCCGTGACGGTCGGTGATGTCCACCAGTTCTGGCTGTCGAGCGCCGCCTGAGCGAGTCCCAAAATGGCGATCACGCCGAGCGCCGCGACAGCGCCGGGCACGGCATATCCGGTCTGCGCCACGCGGACCGAGCTGCGCGCGAATGCGCCCCCGGTGCGGACCGCATAAGCCGCCCCGAGCCCCACCAGAATGGCGAGGATCGCCGAGAGAGCGGCCAGGATCAGCGTCCCGCCTGCTGCTGCCCATGGCGAAGCGAGGCGGGGTGTTTCCAATGCGAGCTGGAGCAGATGAGCGGCTGGCGCGAACAGGCCAAACGTCACTGGCAGCAGACATATGAGCAACGCGAACGCGGCGCGCACGCCCGACAGTGCGGTACGCACATGCGGTTTGTGCCGCCCCCCGGCCTGGGCGACGCTGCGCCTGCGCCGTGTCCAGCGCTCGAAGCCGAAAAACAGCAGGGTCAGCGTGACGAGGATCAACGCCATCCGCGCTGCCGCCTCGGGATCGCCGAAGCTGATCCATGCGCGGATGATACCCACGGTAAAGGTCGGGGAACCGAGGAAATCGACCGTGCCATAATCGGCCAGCGTTTCCATTGCGACCAGCGCCAGCCCCGCCATGATCGCCGGGCGGGCAATCGGCAGTGCGACCGACCAGAAGGCCCTGAATGGTCCCGCGCCCAGTATCCGCGCCGCCTCGAAAGACTGGCTCCCCTCGCTCTCGAAAGCCTGCCGCGCGAGCAGGAACACATAGGGGTAGAAACAGATCGAGAAGACGAAACCCGCGCCGGCAACCCCGCTGACAGACGGAAACAACCCTCCGGTCGCTTCGCTCAGCGGCCCGCCCGATGCGGTCATCGACAGCCATGCATAGGCCGCGACATAGCTTGGCATTGCAAGTGGTAGCGGCAGCAGGATCGTCGCCAGCCCGCGCCCCGTAAAATCGTATCGCGCGATCAGCCATGCGGTCGGGATCGCCAGCAGCATCGTGCCCAGCATCGCACCGGTCACCAGCCGCACCGAATTCAGCGAATAGGTGGCGAGCACCGTATCCCACAGATGCGCAAAGTGCCCGCCACCTGCAGAAAAGGCCATGGGCACCAGCGCCAGAACCGGCAGGGTGCAAATCAGCGCCCCGACAATTCCGGCTATCTTGGGATCGAAACCCCGAGAGAGGTTGCGCCGACCGCTTCTATATTGTTGTACGCGGCCGGTGATTGATGTCGTCAGGGCCATCCTGCCTTGTTGAACAGCTCCTGTGCCTTGGCCTGGTTTTCACCCAACTTGCCCAGTGCAATCGGATCGATTGTCTTGCCCTCCAGGCTCTGCAGCGCCGGATTGTCATAGGTGATGCCGGTCACCGGATATTCGCTGGTCAGTTCGGCGAACAAACGCTGTGCCTTTTCGGTCATCGCGAACTCGATGAATCGCTGGGCCAGTTCCGGGTTGGGAGCGTTCTTGGCCACGCCCGCGCCCGAGACATTGATGTGGATGCCGGGGCCTTCTTCGGGCCAGAACACTGCAAGGCCGTCGACCACATCGGGATCGTCCTTGGCCAGCCGCGAGAAGTAATAGTGGTTGACCAGTGCGATATCGCATTCGCCCGCAGCAACGGCCTTGATCTGGTCGGTATCGCCGCCCTGCGGAGCGCGCGCGAAATTGCTGTTGACGCCCGAGGCCCATTCTTCGGCCCTCTCTTCGCCCCAGCGATCAATCAGCGCGCCCATCAGCGATATGTTGTAAATATTGCTCGACGAACGCGCGCAAACACGGCCTTTGAACTTCGGGTCGGCGAGCGATTCATAACCCGAAATTTCATCGGCAGAAACGCGGTCGGCCGCGTGAACGATAATCCGCGCGCGGCTCGCGAGACCATACCAAAGTCCATCGGGATGGCGCAGGCCGGCCGGAACGGCTTCGTTCAGCGTGTCCGAGTTGATCGGTGCGAACAGGTCTTCCTGCTCCGCACGCCACAAACGGCCCGCATCGACCGTGATGATCACGTCCGCCGGGCTGCGCTCGCCGTCGGTCTTGAGCCGTTCGACCAGCAGGTCGCCGTCGGCCTCGATCGTGCGGACATCGACGCCGGTGGCCTCTTCGAATGCTTCGTAGAGCGCGTAATCGGAATCGTAGTGGCGCGAAGAGAAGACGACCAGCGTCTCGCCGTCGTCGCTGCCCGCATCGCTGCAAGCCGCCAGCGTGGCCAGCACGGGTGCAAGGGCAAGTAATGCGCGAAATTTCATCGGATATGTCCTTCTTGGGTCTTAATATTCGGCTTGCGGCGAACGCTCGCGCAGCCTTTCAGCCAGCGGCGCAAGCTCACTCGTCGTTTCGCGTGCGATCACCTCTTTAGCTTCGGCGGTGGCTGCGTCCACTGCCTTCTCGCCTTTGGCCACTTCGTCTGCCAGGCCTAGCAGGGCCATATAAAGGCGCTCGGTCTCGCCCTTCTGCTTGATCGCGATTGGCCGTCCGGCGGCTTCCATTCCGTTCCAGATTTCGCGCACTCCGGCCCAATAGGCAGAGGTCTTGGCCCAATATTCATCGCCCACCTCGGTCGGGAACTCGCCGCTGCGGACATAGGTGTTCACACCCACTTCGCGCACCAGCACGCGCGGGGTTCCATCGAGCGCAAGTTTGGAATTGTCCTGCTCGTGAACCCAGCCATCGGGGGTGATCGCGTGGCGGTTCATCGCTACCACCGCGTGATAGTCGTCGCGCTTGGTCATATCGCGGCGTGGCAGCGGGCGCCATTCAGCGGGTGGCACCCATTCGGATACGCCATTTTCGTGGTGCCATGTTCCCACGGCACCATAGCGCGGCGCATCGTCGACCTGATAGACGGTTTGCGACCAGGCACCTTCGCGCTCGCCGTCATCGACGTCCTGCATTTCCCATGCATTGCCGCCGACGAATTTGAGCACCTTGGCCGGTTCATAGCGCCAGTCCTGCCGCCAGTGCTTGATCGGGAATTTCTTCTCGCCGCCAACCACCAGGATGTGCTGCAGGCTGATGAAGTCGCCGCTGTCCTCTACGACCCGGACGATCTCGTAGCCGCCCGACAGATACGGATCCTTGGGCGTGTAGCCATCGGTGAAGGCAACCGTCTCGGTAAATTTGAACTGGACCTTGTAGTCGCCGGTCATGGCGAGGATCGCCTCGCGATCACGGGCGAATTTCTGCTGCTCGGCAGAGTGTCCGTCGATAGCGGCAGTCGCGGCGATAGCGGTCGTTTCGGCGATTGCGGGTGTTGCGGCCAGGGCAATTGCGCCAAATGCGGTGCCGATGGTGGTTGCAAGATATTTCATGGATTGTCCCTCCTGATCAGAACTGGAAGCTGAGCGAGACGCTGGCGTTGCGGCCCGGTTGGGTGAATGCGTCGGTGATGGTCGATGTCGTGGTCAATCCGCGGACATCGCTCCAATAGGCGTATGTTTCGTCGGTGATGTTGAAGATTCCCGCGCGCAAAGTGAGCCGCTCGCCGATTTGGTAGAATGCCGTGGCATCGAGGATCAGGAACTCTTCCGGACGGAAGCAGGTGCCGTTGCAGACGCCAGCGGTTTCACGCCCGGGTTTGCGCGCGTTGTAAGTCGCGATCAACTCGCCGCCGAAAATGTTGTCGGGATCGCGGTAGCCAAGACCAATAACAACATTGAGCGGATCGATGGTCGACAGCGCGGATGCTGGCGCACCGGGAGAACGCACTTCACCATCGGCCAGAGCCAGGGCAAAACGCGCGCGGAAACCACTTGCCGACTGATAGGATGCTTTGGCTTCGACACCCTCGACTTTCACGCTGTCGAGATTGACGAACTGGAACACGGTTGGATCGAAGGGTGTACCGGTTCCGCTGACCGCCTCCTGACTGATGAAATTGTCATAATCGGCGGTGAAGCCGGTCAGCGTCATGCTGACCTCGTCCGTCGAATAACGAATGCCGATTTCAAACGTCTCGCTGGTTTCTGGTTCCAGATCGGGATTTGGTGCCGAAGTATAGCCGAAGGCGAGATTTTCGAAGAAGTTATTGACCTGGCTCGGCGTCGGCGCGCGGAAACCCTGCGCATAGTTGCCGAACAGCCGAACCGCCTCGCCGAGTTGAGCCACTGCGCCAACTTTGGGAGAGAAACGAGAGCCGCTTTGACCGGCCTCGTTGAAATTGGGCAGCAATGGATCGTCGGTGGGGTTCAGATCGTAGAAGTCGTAACGGATCGCCGGGTAAAGCGTGACCGTGCCGCCGCTGAACTCGATAGCGTCGCCGATAAAGACGCCGCCAAGCGTGAAGTCGGTGACCGGGAAGGCGCGCGCGGGGAAGGTCTCGCCGAATGGCGGTTCGACGCCGTCACGCAGCCCTTCCTGCCGTGTCCAGCTTACATCGCCGCCGAGCGAAAGCGTGTGCGAGATCGCGCCCGTGTCGAAGCTGGAGCGGAAATCGGCGGTTGCGCCGTAGACCCGATTGTCGAACGTGTTGAGACGTTCGCGGTCCGGGCGAGGGCGAGCACCGGTTGGCGAACGGTCTTCATCGGCAAACTGGCGATCATTGCCGTCCTGCCAATTGGCCGCGATATGCGCGTAATCGAGCACACCGCTACCGGCGCTATTTGCCTGCCATGTCCAGTCGATCGACGCGCGCTTGCGCTCTGTCGTATCGTTGGCGGTGAGGCTGTCGACGATCCAGCTCGGGGAAGGGCCGAACAGGAATACGGGGCCGACGCCGGACAGGACGTTGGAGAAGATCTCGCGTTCGAAATATTCGCCGGTCAGGCGGACGCGGTGATTGCCGCTGTTCCACACCAGCTTGCCGAGAAAGGCGTTGGACTCGCCGTCCTGCGGGTTGGGTGTGGTGCGCCCCGGGCCTTCGACGTCCACGGTGCCCTTATTGTCCAGCTCCTGGAAGTCGCGGCGCGAATAGGCCAGCATCGCGGATACATCACCGAACGCGCCGGCAAGCGCGACTGTCTCGGTGAATTCGGTGTCGGCAGAACTGTACTGCGCGCGGGCGAAGCCACCGGAATTTGCGCCCGGCTGGATCAGGTCTTCGGGATCGGAGGTGGTGAAGCTGATCGCGCCGGAAAGCCCGTCGCTGCCGTAGAAGGCCGAGGCGGGGCCGCGCAGGATCTCGACCGATTTGACCAGGCCGATATCGGTTGCATTGCCGCGCCCGACATCCTGCGCGCCAAAGCTGAAGCCTTGCGGTGAACGGATCCCGTCGACCTGGATCAGCACGCGGTTTCCACCGATTCCGCGAATGTTGAAGTCCTCGTTTCCGGCGCGACCGGTTGTGCCCAGCGCTGCGCCGAAGCGAGCCGGGGCACGGCGGACCGTGACACCCGGCTCGAAGCGGACCAGATCGCGAATATCAGTGGCAAGCTCATCGGCGATCTGCTCGGCATCGATGACGGTGACCGTGGCCGGAGCGTCGGCAATCGTGACCGGCGCGCGCGTGGCCGTGACTGTGATGGTTTCCTTGTCGCTCGGACGATCCTCGGAGGCATCAGAAGACACCCCTTCGCTCTCGGCTGCTGTGTCCGTTGCGGCATAGGCCGCCTGCGCCGCCGTGAGAGCAAGAGCGCTCACCGCGGTGCGCGCGAGCCAACTGAACCGTGAATTCTGCAAAACACTACCCCTTCTTCGACTCAATATGATATTGCGAGTCATTCGCAAGAGCCAATGATCTTGCGACAGGACTCTGTCAACAATAAAATGCGATTAAGAATCATTTGCAGTAATGCGGCGTTCCGATCGATGCTGCCGGATGTGTTTCATCAACTACCGGTGGCTTTTCGCTGCAATCTATGCAGGGTCACCGCGTGGATTTCTCGAACACCATCCTGATTATCGCGGCACTGATCGGCCTTGCGGCATGCCTCTACACCATGGTCGGCCATGGCGGCGCATCAGCCTATCTGGCGATCATGGCCCTCTTCGCTGTTGCACCCGAGGTAATGCGACCGACCGCACTCGCGCTAAACCTGGTAGCGGCGAGCATTGCCAGCGTGCGCTATATCCATGCGGGTCAGATCAACTGGCGACTGCTCACAATGTTCGTGATTACCGCTGCTCCTGCAGCCTATCTGGCGGGTGCGATTGTCATTTCTCCGACGCTCTATCGCCCGCTGGTTGGAATTGTCCTCCTTCTGGCAGCGGCAAAGCTGTTTCTGAATCCGTCGCGAACAGCATCCCGCGAACTGCGTGCGCCGAGTATCAGTGTCGCTCTTTCCGTCGGCGCGGCGCTTGGGCTGCTGGCTGGGCTAACCGGAACCGGCGGGGGCATTTTCCTCAGCCCACTCATTATTCTGCTGGGCTGGGAAGATGCGCGCAAGACGTCGGGTATTGCGGCGACTTTCATTCTGATCAACTCCGCCGCCGGCCTTGCTGGAAATTACGGGGCAGCGGGTTCGCTTCCCGAGGAACTGCCGCTCTATGCTGCCATGGCGGGTGGTGGGGCGTTGATCGGCAGCTGGCTTGGCGCGAGAAGGCTCGACAAAACCCGCCTGTTGCAAGGGTTGGGCGTCGTGTTGCTGATCGCAGGGGCCAAACTGATCTTTGCGTGACTTTCCGCGTGGCATAGTCGAGCCATCACGCGACATTATAGAAATGTCTTTGCACCACGCAGAATTTCGCTAACAGCGCCTCACGGAATCAGATCGAGCAGACTATGCAAAGACTAACCCATCTCCAGCGGCTTGAAGCCGAGAGCATTCACATAATGCGCGAAGTCGCCGCCGAGGCAACCAAACCGGTTATGCTATACTCGGTCGGCAAGGACAGTGCGGTGATGCTGCATCTCGCGAAAAAGGCATTTTACCCTTCCCCGCCGCCATTCCCGCTGATGCACGTCGATACGACCTGGAAATTCAAGGATATGTATGCCCTGCGCGAGAAGGCAGCGCGGGATGCCGGGATGGAACTGCTCATCTGGCAAAACCCCGAAGCGGCGGAGCGTGCGATCAACCCGTTCGATCATGGTCCACTGCACACCGACATGTGGAAGACGCAGGGGTTGAAGCAGGCGCTCGACCATCACAGTTTTGATGCGGCTTTCGGCGGGGCTCGCCGCGACGAGGAAAAGAGCCGCGCGAAAGAGCGCATTTTCAGCTTCCGTACGGCTTCGCACGGCTGGGATCCGAAGCAACAACGCCCGGAATTGTGGAATCTCTATAATGCGAAAAAGGCGAAGGGCGAGAGCATCCGTGTTTTTCCCCTCTCCAATTGGACGGAGCTCGATATCTGGCAGTACATCATGGCCGAAAACATAGAGATCGTGCCGCTCTATTTCGCTGCCAAACGCCCGACATTTGAATATGAAGGCGGGCTCTACATGGCCGACGATATCGAGCGGCTTGAGCGTGTGATGGGAGCGAAGCCCGAGATTACCGAACGCTCGGTCCGCTTTCGTACTCTTGGTTGTTTCCCGCTGACTGGTGCAGTGGAGAGCGAAGCTGCAACGCTCGCAGAAGTCGTGCAGGAGATGCTGCTGACCACCACATCCGAACGTCAGGGCCGCACAATCGACAAGGACGAAGGCGGTGCCGGTATGGAGAAGAAAAAGCTGGAGGGGTATTTCTGATGTCCGAGCCAGCTTATCAAACAGACGCACTGATCGCCGAAGATATTGATGCCTATCTCGAACAGCATCAGAACAAGGGGCTGCTGCGCTTCATAACATGCGGTAGCGTCGATGACGGCAAAAGCACGCTGATCGGCCGCCTGCTTTACGACTCCAAGATGATTTTCGAAGACCAACTCGCGTCACTCGAAGCAGACAGCAAGAAGGTCGGCACACAGGGTCAGGAAATCGATTTTGCGCTGCTCGTCGATGGGCTTGCTGCCGAGCGCGAGCAGGGCATCACGATTGACGTCGCTTATCGCTTTTTCGCGACCGAAAAGCGCAAGTTCATTGTTGCCGACACGCCGGGGCATGAACAATATACGCGCAATATGGTCACCGGCGCCTCGACCGCCGATCTGGCCGTGATCCTCGTCGATGCTCGCAAGGGCGTACTCGTCCAGACGCGGCGCCATTCCTATCTCGCGCATCTGCTGGGCATCAAACATCTGGTCCTGGCCGTGAACAAGATGGATCTGGTCGACTACGATCAGGAGACGTTCGACAAGATTGTCGCAGACTATTCCGCATTTGCCGAAGAAATAGGCATTGAGGGCTTTACCGCGATTCCCATCTCGGGCTTCAAGGGCGATAACATCGCCGCGGCTCCATCAGACAGCACGTCGTGGTATTCCGGGCCATCGCTGATCGAACATCTGGAAGGTGTGGAGATTGCCAGTGTTGCTGCGCAGGAGAGGCCCTTCCGGATGCCCGTCCAATGGGTCAATCGTCCAAATCTGGACTTTCGCGGATTCTCCGGATTGATCGGCAGCGGAAGCGTGACGCCTGGGGATGTCGTCCGCATCGTACCATCGGGCAAAACCAGCACGATCAAGTCCATAGTCACTTATGAAGGCGAGATTGAACAGGCCGTTGCGGGCCAGTCGGTCACTTTGACGCTTGAAGATGAGGTTGATTGCAGCCGCGGCGATGTGATTGCCACGGCTGATGAGCCGCCAGAAGCGTCCGATCAATTCGAAGCGACCATCGTCTGGATGGATGAAGACGCGCTGAAGCCTGGCCGTGGATATTGGCTGAAGCTCGCTAGCCAGATGGTAACTGCCACGGTCCAGGAGCCGAAATACGAGATCAATGTGAACTCGATGGAGCATCTGGCCGCCAAAACGCTTGAACTCAATTCCATCGGTGTTGCTGAAGTCCACACCGAACGCCCGATCACGTTCGAGCCCTATTCTGGCAGCCGCCAGCTCGGCGGATTTATCCTGATCGACAAGATCACCAATGCAACGGTTGGCGCCGGGATGCTCCATTTCAGCTTGCGCCGCGCTCAAAATGTCCATTGGCAGGCGACAACCATCACGCGCGATGATCATGCGGCAATGAAGAACCAGAAACCGCGCGTATTGTGGTTCACAGGCCTTTCGGGCTCGGGTAAATCGACGATTGCAAATGCGGTCGAGCAGCGGCTCAATTTGATGAACCGGCATACTTTCCTGCTTGATGGCGACAATGTGCGTCACGGATTGAACAAGGATCTCGGCTTCACCGAAGCAGACCGGATCGAGAACATCCGGCGGATTGGCGAGGTTGCGAAACTGATGACCGATGCCGGGCTGATCGTGTTGACCGCCTTCATCAGTCCGTTCCGCGCCGAGCGCCAGATGGTGCGCGCGATGATGGATGACTGCGAGTTCATCGAGATCTTCGTGGATACACCGCTTGAGGTGGCTGAGGAGCGGGATGTGAAAGGGCTCTACAAAAAGGCCCGCAGCGGCGAGCTGAAAAACTTCACTGGCATCGACAGCCCCTATGAAGAACCCGAGAACGCCGAAATTCACGTCAATACGGTTGATATGACGGTCGAAGAAGCTGCCGACTACATCGTCGCCCAGATACTCCCCCTGAAGTGAGCCAACCTATGAGTATGAGCGATACCGAACTGGCTGCGCATCTGGCTGAAGTCGCCGGTTCCATTTTGATCAATGTGCGCGAAAGTGAAATGTTCGGAGGTAAGGCGCTGGGAGCTGCCGGTGACGAAACAGCCAACCAGTTCCTTGTCCATGCATTGCGCGCACAACGCCCGGATGACGGTTTGCTATCCGAGGAAA
Source organism: Pontixanthobacter sp. (assembly GCA_965223995.1). Taxonomy (GTDB): domain Bacteria; phylum Pseudomonadota; class Alphaproteobacteria; order Sphingomonadales; family Sphingomonadaceae; genus Pontixanthobacter. Next base: position 220,103 of record CBDCXY010000016.1, read on the forward strand.
GCAAGGACACGCGCGAGCGTCTCGATAAAGAGCGAGTGTGGATCGTTGATCCGGTCGACGGAACGCGCGAATATGGCGAAGCGCGCGCCGACTGGGCAGTACATATCGGCCTGTCCGTAGACGGAGAGGCAACGGTCGGTGCTGTGGCCCTGCCCGGTCTGGACGGTGGACTCGTATTGCGCAGCGATAGGCCCGTTCCGCGCATGAAGCATGATGCAGCGCCGCGTCTCGTCGTCAGCCGCACCCGGCCGGCAAAAGAGGCGGTCGCCGTGTCGGAAAAAATAGGCGGTGAACTGATCGGGATGGGCTCGGCCGGCGCGAAAGCAATGGCAGTCGTCCGCGGGGAAGCCGAGATCTATCTTCATTCCGGTGGTCAATATGAGTGGGACAGCTGCGCGCCGGTGGCGGTTGCACAGGCACAGGGTTTGCATTGCTCCCGCATCGACGGGTCATCGCTGCGCTACAATCAGGCCGACACTTACCTGCCTGATCTGCTGATTTGCACACCGGAGTGGGCTGACCGCGTGCTGGCAGCTGTCGCCGAACTCTAGGAGCTCGCAGTCAGTTCGATGATCCGACGTAAAATACGTTTGGCCTCAGAAATTTCCTGCTCACTGAAATGATCTGCCAGATCGGCTTCCAACGCCTTGCTAAAAGCGAGCGTTTCGATGAAAAGCTCGCGGCCCTGCTCGGCAAGGTCAAATGCCCGGCCGTCCGAATGGATTAGTCCCCGCTGCACCATTCGTGCGAGCAATGCATGGTCCGGCGCATGACCGGTATGCGATAGACGGTCGATCAAATCGCTTTCGCCCAGCGGCGTATCGGTGCTGAGCAGCGTCAGCGTCATATATTCGGCCATCGACAGGTCGAGGTCACCTATCTTGTCGCGCATGGGCCGCGACGTCTGGAAATGCGCACGCGTGATCAGATGGAACAGGAAATTGTCGTTGAACTGGCCATGCTCGAGATCGACAGAATGCTGGCCTTGTGTTGCTGCGCGGGGACGGCTTTCGGCATAGTTGCCCGCATGGAACAGCAGCGGGGCAACCTCGCAAGCTTCGAAACTTTTGACTTCGCCAACGAAAATAATGTGATCACCACCTTCGTATTGATGGCGCGTTTCGCATTCAAACAAGGCTGCGTGTTCGGCAAGTATTGGCGAACCAAGCCCCCCCAAGGCCCATTCGACGTCTCCGAATTTGTCCTCGCCCGAACGCGCGAAGCGATTGGACAGCTCTTCCTGATTGGCCGCAAGGACATGCACTGCGAAGTGGCCGCTGCCGCAAAAAGCTTCACGCGAAAGACTGTTCTTCGCCAGCGACCATAGCACCAGCGGCGGGTTCAGGCTGACCGAGTTGAAGCTGCTCGCAGTTACACCTACCGGTTCTCCATTCGCGTCGAGCGTGGTAGCGATCGTCACACCGGTTGCAAACGAACCGAGCGCGTCGCGGAATGCGTCGCGTGTGTTGACCGGATCGCTCATGTTATCACTTTCTGCCGAGACAAGGTCGCTATCTTCTTCATCGCCGGACTTATCCGGAAAGTCGCCCGCCGCATCCTTTGGCGGGTCGGGTCAAGGATTGGCACAACGTTGCGACCGCTTGCTGGTCAGCATATGCACGCGTCCATAACATCAGGTCGCCTGTTGGCAAATCGGTTGTAGAGTTCGGTCGCGATCCGAAACCGATATGGCTCTTTCGCAACACTTGGCAAAAAAATTGCGCAAAAATGTCACAAAACGACAGAAATACTGGTTTTTGGTGCTCCCTGACATATGTTGCAACGCAACCCGGATATGGCGCGGCGTTCCCGATGGGAAATTCCCCCGTAAGCGTCAGGCGGGCATGAGGATTACATTGGGAGAGAAATCAATGAAACGGCTTACCAAAGTTGCTGCTGCTCTGGTGTGTAGCACGGCGCTAATACCGGTCACTGCCTATGCGCAAGACAACACTGGAGAAACCGAAGCTGATACGGTCGATGATAGCATTATCATCGTTACGGCAACCCGCCGTGCAGAGGATGTGCAGGATATTCCTATCGCGGTGACTGCGGTTAGCCCTGAACAGCTCGAACGCCAGGGTGTGGTGGATGTTCAGAACATCACTCAGGTCTCGCCCAGCTTCTCGACTTCGAATGCACAAGTCGCATCGGGTTCGGTCGTGCTGCGTATCCGCGGTGTGGGTACCACGTCGAACAATATCGGTTTTGAGAGCGCGGTCGGCATCTTCATCGATGGTGCGTATCAGTCGCGCCCGGCAGTCGCGCTTTCCGAATTCGTTGATATCGAACGGGTTGAGGTTTTGCGCGGGCCGCAGGGCACTCTATTTGGCCGCAACACATCGGCGGGCGCTTTGAACATCACCACGGTTCGCCCCGACGTTTCCGAGTTCGGCGGTTTTGCCAATGCAACTTACGGCAATCGCGACCTGATGAGCGTGCAGGGTGCAGTCAACCTGCCGCTGGTTCAGGATACGCTGGGTTTCCGTTTGACGGGCGCCTATCGTGAGCGCGACGGTTATGTCACCGTCGTTGATGGTGCCGGTAACCGGGTTGGTGAATCGAACGGTACCGACCAGTGGCTCATTCGTGGTCAGCTCGGCTTCGAGGGTGATAGCGGCATTCGCGGTCGTCTGATTGCCGACTACACAAAGAGCACCGCCGGGTGCTGTTCGGCTATCGAGCAACTGGCATCAGGCGTCGAGACGGCAGGACTTTTTGCCGCTGTCGGTCTCGGTCCGCGCGGTGGGCAGGCCCAACCAGTTGTCGCCACCAATCCGTTTGATCATACGACTGCCGAACAAGCACGGAAGAATCGAATTGCGACCGCTAACTTCGCTCCGATTGCTGATGTTGATCAGTGGGGTGTGACGGGCGAACTCGAGATCCCGATCGGCGACAATGCCGATCTGATCTACATCGGATCCTATCGTGATTTCAGTTCGTTCGAGAACTACGACTCCGATTTCACTGGGCTGGATCTGTTCAACATCGACAGTCTGGTTGTCGATATTGAAACTATGACCCATGAACTCCGCCTGCAGGGTGACGCATTCGACGGTAAACTTCAGTGGCTGGTCGGTGCTTACTATTCTGACGAAGATATCCAGTCCACCGTGGACGCATCGTTGGGCACCCAATGGGATTTGCATGCTGGCGCGTTGTTTGCAGGGGCAACCGGTGGCGCGACGATCACTCCGGGGAGCCCACTTTTCCTCGGAGCGACGCCGTTGACACTGTTCGCTGGTGGTGTGTCGCCCGCTGGGACGTCTTCGATCAACCAATATACGCAGCAGAGCGAGAGCTGGTCGATCTTTACGCACAATGTGATCAACATAACCGATCGTTTCTCGCTGACGCTGGGCGCCCGCTATTCGGACGAAAGCAAAACTGGCGGGTTCCAGCAACTTGCGTCGAATCCCGGCGCTTGCCCTAACCTTGTGGCAAACGCGACTGGGAACCCACAAAATGGTGCGCCGAGCATTCCCGCGCCGTTTCTTGCAAATACGATCGTGCTTGGCTGTTTCCCGTTTGTTGCGCCGGCTGATTTGGCTGCGGCTGCCGTCCTGCCGCTGCCACGGAGCTTCCCCGGACCTCTCAGCAATGTCGGCGATTTCAAGGACGATGAGCTGATTTACACGATCAAGCTTGGTTACGAGTGGGACAATGTCAATATCTATGGTGGCTTCACACATGGCTATAAGTCGGGTGGCTTCAACCTTGATACCACAGCCGCGATTGGCGGCACCGATCCGCGCTTCGCTTCTGAAGAGGTCGACGCCTACGAAGTTGGCATGAAAGGCCGCTTCATCGACAATGCGGTAACGTTGAATATCGCGCTGTTCTATGAGGAATTCAGCAACTTCCAGGTGCTTGAGTTCACCGGTGCGCAGTTCCAGACGTTCAACGTGCCCAAGGCCGAATCGAAGGGTATTGAAATCGAAACGGTTATTCGCCCCAGCGACCACTTGACGGTCAATGGTGCAGTTACCGTCCTTGATGCAAAATACCCGAACGATTGTGCGACAGCGGCAGACGCGCTTCGGGTTCAGAACCTGTGCGGCGCTGCCCTGACCAATGCGCCCGATATTGTCGGGATCTTGGGCGTGACGTACGAACGTGATCTGGGCAGCAATCTCGATTGGTTCATCAACGGTCAGATTCGGATGGAAGATGATCGTCGAACTTCGACGCAGCCCTCAACTCCGCCGACGACTGCGGCGGCGTTGGGCAACACGCCGCTGCTGCCGTTCGACGTTCAGGATGGTACTGCCAAAATCAATCTTCGCGCCGGTATCGGCTCGCAGGATGATAGCTGGTCGATCGAAGCGTTCGTCAACAATCTGACGAATGAAGTGACGCGCGGCGTTACGTTCAGCACGACGCTTCGTTCGGGTTCACGCTCTACTTTCATACAGGAACCGCGCAGCTACGGCGTGACTGTACGTACGCAATTCTGATTGAACTACCGGATTACAGAGGGCCGCTTGCAATTCGCAAGCGGCCCTCTTCTCTTTTCGCCCTTGATGTTGGCCAGCCTTTAGCCAACAAGCGGGTGGCGTATGACTGCATCCGATCTCTCCCCTGACGGCGGCTTGGCCATGCCGAGGCGACAGCTCGTCGATAGCTTCGGCAGGCGGATTACCTATGCGCGGATGTCGGTTACTGATCGCTGTGATCTGCGATGCAGGTACTGCATGGCGGAGAATATGACCTTCCTGCCCAAGCGCGATCTGTTGACGCTGGAAGAAATCGCTCAGCTCGGCGATATCTTGATCGAGCGCGGGGTGAGTAAGATCAGACTTACCGGCGGCGAACCTCTGGTTCGCCGCGGGATCCACGATCTGGTTGCGATGCTCGGAGCGCGGCTCAGAGAAGGGTTGGACGAGCTAACGTTGACAACCAATGGTACGCAGTTGGCTGGCTTTGCTTCGCACCTTGCGGACAGCGGGGTGCGCCGGGTGAATGTCAGCCTCGATACGCGCGATCCGCAGAAGTTCACACGGGTCACTCGTCGCGGCGAGCTCGACAAGGTGTTGGATGGGATCAAGGCGGCCAAAGCGGCAGACCTTCGCGTCAAGATTAATATGGTCGTTATGGCCGGCGAGAATGAGAAGGAGGTGCCCGACATGCTGCGCTGGTGCGGAGACCAGGGGCACGATCTCACCCTGATCGAATCCATGCCGCTGGGCGAAGTGCAGGTCGATCGCGGACGGCAGTTCGTCCCCCTCGACAAGGTGCGTGAAAGCTTGCGCGAGCGATTTGATCTCGTTCCATCGCTGCATCGCTCCGGCGGTCCGGCGCGCTATGACGACGTGCCTGAATTTGGCATGCGGATTGGATATATTACCCCTCTTAGCGAGAATTTCTGCGGCGATTGTAACAGGATCAGGATCACGGCCACAGGCACCGTTTATGGCTGCCTTGGCCACTCGCACAATGTAGAGTTGCGCGGCGCCCTTCGGCGAGACGGACCCGAAGCCGTCGGCGTCCTGCTCGATGATCTGATAGCTCGAAAGCCCGAGAAGCACACATTCGATGTTGAAAGCGACCGCCCCGCCGTCGAGCGCCATATGAGCGTCACGGGCGGCTAATCCCGTTCATCCCAGCGCGTTTGAGCGTTATAGTCTTCGGTCGTGGGTTCGATCCATTCACTGCCATTCATTGTATCTTCGCGTTTCCAGAACACCGCCTCGGTCTTGAGGCGGTCCATCATGTAATCCACTGCTTGCAGGGCTGCTCTGCGGTGCTTCGATGTAGCGGCAACGAAGACGATAGCTTCGCCGGGTGTGATGGAACCGTGCCGGTGTACGATCCTGAGCGAAGCAATATCGAAACGCGCGTTCGCCTGGTCGGCAATCTCCTCCATCGATGCGAGGGTCAGCGTGGGATGACTTTCAAGCAGCATCTCCACAACCACTTCGCCCTGTTTGCTCACCGGACGGGCAATACCGGAAAAGCTAGCCATCGCACCGCATCCGCTCGCTTCAGCGGCAAACGCGGAAAGCTCGGCGGCCGGATCGAAGGCGCTGTCAGCCAGTCGGCAGTGAATCATAAAATCAGCCTCCCGAAACCGGCGGGAGGCACTCAACCAACTGCACGCTATCGAGTGCCGCATCATCTTTGGCAAAGCTACCGTTGAGCACCCAGCGAGTACGTGGACCGGTGATGGTCTCGGCTTGATGCGGATGCTGGTCGGCCAGGGCGCGTCTTAGGTCGCGAAGTGATTGCAGGGTATCGTCACGCGGCATCTCGACTTCGCGCGCGATCGCGTCTGCCAGCGGGCCGTAGAACACAATCTTGATTGTCACGCTTTCACTTCTCCACTTTCTGGGCGGCGCTGCAAACACCGATCTCGATATCGCGCTTGATCAGGTCAGATTCGAAGCCGACGCTCACTTCCTTATCATCAGCCATGCACAGATTCAGCCGTTCCGACTGTCCGGGATCGAGCACGATTTCGTAGGTCCCCGGTTTGACTCGTTCGAAGAAGAAATAGCCGTCGATCTCGGTCTTGGTAAATCCCAACGGCTTGCCGCTTGCATCGCGCAGCTGCAACCTGACACCGGAAACTCCCTTCGCCTCCCCATTTTGCACGAAGCTGACATTCCCCTCGACTTCGCTGAGCGCGATGATCGGGAATTCGGTTGCATGGATACGCCCAGGGCGGGGCACGATCTCAACGCCGTCTTTGGCGGGGGCGAGGTCAATATCGGGAAGCGTGGCCGGATCAACTTGAACACTGACTCCGCGCCCGCGACCAAGGCCGCTGAGCCGGGCAATGCCGTCCGTACCGGTCTGCACGGTCTGGTTGAAGGCGATCACGTCCACCTCGGGCAAGACACTGTCGGCGGGGCCGAAGACTCCATCGCCGTCCATATCGCGGAAGGTTCTGACCGAAGCTCCGCCGGAGCTGGCCAGCCCGGGTCTGGCAAAGAAGAAATTGCCCCGTAACGGATCGCGACCAAAGCTGATGCCAAGCCTAAGCCCGACTGAATAATTGTTGTCGCGAAAGCCGTAGCTGCCATCGAGCGCAAGCGTAAAGCGGTCGAAATCGCGCACCGCCGAAAGACCAAGCTGGGTCGATTTGGACTGGAAGGCATAACTGACCGATCCGCGCACTGCGGTGTTTTCGTCGATTGCGTGATCGACTTCGATGGCCGCTGTCTGAACCGATGGATCGGGCAGAACCTGATAGCCGAGCGAGAGCCGCCCCCTGGTCCGGCCTCGCCCCACAGTCGCGAGATCGAAATTGCCGAAGAGGCGCGAGAACGCCTCGGCTTGCGGTAGCGAGGTGCGCGAATATTCGAGCGTGTTGGATGCCAGGAGGTTTGAAAACCGGGCTGAGCCGCGCACCGCGACATTGGTCTGCTTGCGGCCATTGGCGCTTTCGACATGCCGCGCGCGCGCCGTGATCGGGATGATCAACCCGGTCGCCGGATTGCCCAGATTGAGCGTGGTGTTGAGGTCGAGTTCGGTCGAACGGCGCAGGAACTCTCCGGCGATACTGCGCGTCTCGTCGATAAATTCGCCGCTATATTCGGTGTGGCTTAGCGTGACTGCCGATCCGCCGAAGCGGGCCGCTACGCCGCCGCTTACCGCGAAAGAGTTACCACTCGCTGCGGCGATATCGCCTTTGACCGCAAAGCGCCCAATGCCCGTGCGGACGCCCGCCGAGGCAATCCAGCGATCATCCGCCGCTGTCTCGAACCAGGCTCCGCTCAGCACCGTCGTGATGTCGGACGACAGACCGTAGGCAAGTTCCGCGCTTGCACGCCATGTGCCGAAATCGGGTGCGGGGATAAAGCGCGGGCTACGCACGCCGAACACGTTCTCGTCCTTTTGCACCGCACCGATCCGGTAGACGAGCTTGCCCGGAGCGAGACGACCGTCCCCGACCGATACACGCCTGACTTGCTCGCTTCGCTGACCTTGCGGACCGAAGAACACGAGACGGAAGACATTGAGCCCGAAATCGACAGGCACTTGCAGAAACTCGTACTGGCCGTTCACCGAGTCCCTCGTCGATGCGACCAGGATATCGTTGCGGTACAACTCCACTTCGTAGCCATCAGGCAGGATTCCACGTAAATCGATCTTCTCGAAGACGGACACGGTTTCGACCGGGACGTTTGTTGCGACAAAGCCGCGTCCGGTCACACCGCGCAGTCCAAGGGGCATCGAAACGGTCGACACATCTCCCGCCGAAAATTCGGTTGCTTGCAGTGGGCCGAGCAGTTCTGCGTCGGGGTCCATCCGGCCCACTTCGACCAGCGACGTTACCAGACCATTGTTGGAATCCGCGCCCAGGAAGGCTTCGGCCGTCAGGAAGCCAAGATCACCGGCCAACAGCATGTCGGCCTCCATCCGGGTGCCCAGACCGCTGTCGGACAAGGCACGCAATTCAAGATCGATCAGTGGCAGCGACGCAGCTCTGTAGGGCGTTTTTTCGCGCGGAAATTTGGTCTCGTTTGTGCGCAAGCCGCGTGCTTCCAGCCTGCGCCGTTCAGCCTCGCGACGCATCCGCTCTTCGAACGGGAAGGGTTCGAGCGTTTCGAGCGTGACCGATTGTGTCCGCAAGCTGGTTTCTGCTGATAGCGGCATAATCTGCCCCAGCCGGTCGGCGCGGTAGTAGAGTTCGCCATCGAAGGCGACTGCCGTATCCGCAGCAAGATCGCGTATCTCGCCTGCCGCCTCGAGCGTTCCTTCGCGCAGGTTTATCGTCACGGTTCGATCTTCATCGAGTACCCAGCCACTGGCATAATTGCCATCGTCGCTGACCGTAATCGCGACATCGAGAATACGCGCGAGTGTGCCGACAGGAAGATAAATTCCGGTTCGCGTTCCATAGGCAAGAATGGTGTCGGTTGCCGCGACACCTTTGACTTTGATCTCCAGAATCAACTCATCCTGGTAGCTGAGAACGGGCGGTTCGGCGGAGGCGGTGAAGGCGGATTGGTTGTCGTCTGCGAGGCGCGTGTCGGTCGGGTCGTCCGGCGCGGCCGTTTCGCCGAGGCCAAGGGTCGTGCTCGAGCGCGCTGGAGGGACCAGCGATACCGGTGTGGGTTCATTGGCGCTTTGGACCGGGGTCGGCGCGGTATCGTTCGCCGGTTCGGGCGGTGCGGCAGTGGGCGGATCGGGGGCGGTGCTCGCCATCGCGAAGGACGATCTGTTGGGCGGGACCAGTGAAGCAAGACCCGGTAGCTCTCTGGCTTCAGGTTCGACCGGTGGCGGTTCGGTGTCATCGCGAGCCGGTATTGATCGACGTGCCGGAGTGTAATCAAGCTCCTGCTCGGGTGAGGCCGTTGGCGCCGGTTCGCCGTTGGTGATTGGCGGCGGCTGAGCGGGAGCGGGCACAGGTGGCTCGGCAAGTTGACCCGGCCGTTCAGATTTCTCGCGCGGCTGTTCGGGTGGGTATTCAGCGAGAGACGATGTCTGCCGATCAGGGGGCTCGATAGCAGCAGGAGGAGGTGGCGGCGCTGTGCCGCCCGGTTCCGACGGCGGCCCCTCCGTCAAAGCGTTCCCGGTCTCTTGTCGTGGATTGGGCTCGATTTCAGCCGCCTCGACAGCAGGTTCAGTAGCGGGCTGCCGGACCTCGAAACCGTCGAAGGCCGAAGCGGTCAACGTTTCGGATGGCGGTGAAGGGGGGATTTCTGCCCGCTCAGGCTGGGCCTTTGCCACGGGCGCTTGCTCGACCGTTTCGGTCGGCCGTTCGACCGGACGTTGCAGCAGGGGCGTTCTGTCATTTGCAACGATCAGCGGTGCCGGTTCTTCCGCCGAGACTCGCGGCTCTGGTTCGTCGGTCGCGGCAATCGTTGCATCGCTGGTCGTCGAGAGCAGCGCTTTGCGGGAGTCGAGCTGGGGCGGTTCCGGTGCGACCGGATTGGCCAGCCTGACAGGCGGATGAAGCTCAACTTCGGCGCGCTGCTGCCGCGCTGCCTCGCGGCCAAGCGGACCGAAGTTTGGTTGCGGCAGCTCATCACCCTGAGGACTTAGCTGGCGCTTGGTTGAGGGCGGTTCATCAAATGATCGCCCTTTGTCCGGTGGAGGTTGTTCCTCGCGCTGGGCGCATCCCATTCCGAGAAGGACCGTCCCGACACAGACGGCTCCAACATTTCGGACCGATGGTTTCCTGTTCACGGTATCGTGATTGTATGCTCAGCCAGAGTTGCGCCGGGCTCGAAATCATCATCGACATAGGTGATTTTCAATGTCCGGCCCGATGTCAGGAAGCTTCTGTCGAGCTCCGGATTGACCGGGAGGATTACCTGCCGCTCGCCGATCTCGGGATAGATCCCGACGCCCTTCGCGACCGTCACTGGCACATCGGCACCGGCGGTGGTCACGGTAATATCGCCAAAGGCAGAGCGTGTGCCCGACCGGGTGAGGATGATGCCGACGGCTTGCGATCCGTCTTGGGCGGTCAGAAGCGCGGCCTCGCGCACTCCAACATCGAGCGTGGTCTCGCCGACACGAACGATGATCGGGATCGAAATACCGAAACGCGGGCGAATGGTCACACCGATGCCTGATTGCTCGGTGTCGTTCACTGCATCGTCAATCGAAAAACCGCTTGTTTCGTCTCGTGGTATAGCAGTGACATTGAAGTGCGAACGGTATTCGCCCGGCGGGAGATCGGAGCTTGCCCGGGCCATAATCCGCACGACTTGGGAGTCGCTTCCGCGCAAGGTCACACGTCGGGGCGAGTAGCGCAGGAACGGGCTTGCGGTCTTGACGCTCGCTTTCATCTGATCGCTCAGGCCATTGTTGAACGCGAGCAACTGGCCTTCGGGCGTCATCGCCATATCGACGACCTTGATCTCGTAATCGCCCTCATTGGCGGTCTTGTTGTATAGCCCGACCGTGGCAATCTGGCGGCGGCCCTCGATCACTATCCGTTTGGGGAACAGGTTGACGTCGCCAAAGCCGCCGACAGAGCCAGCAGGAGGCTCGGTAGCTTCGGCTGTTTCGCCCGCCGTGTCAGAAGTTTGCGCCGACGCGCTTGTTGTCAGGCAGGCGAAAGCCGCCAGCGGCGCGAAGGCCGCCATGCGAACATGTTGAAAAGTGGTAAGAAAACTCATTAGAACCCCGTGACGCGACACTCACCGATTTTCCGGTGATCGACTAGAGCATCAAAGGGTCAAAAATAAAACACACTGACGGGGTATGTCCCCGAATAGCTGCCCGGTTCCTGATTGGCCGACACATTGAGACGTGCGCCCATGAACAGGTCTGAGTAACCTGTGCCGTCCAGCCGGATGAACACTCCGAACAATGTCGGCGACGAGGTGCCGATCTGGAACTGGTCGACCGTCATAGTCGCAGATCCGTTGGAAACTGTGGTGCTGGCGGGAAGGCCGAACACCGCGAAGTAGCGGTTGGGGTCGCCGAATACGGCAAATGCGCCGCGTCCGCGTCCATTGGTGATTTGTGGTGTGTTGGAATTGCCGACAACTCCGCCACCCTCGGTGGCTGCTCCATTGGGAGCGATTGTCAGCGTTCCTGCAGATGTAGGCTGGATGATCCGCCCGAAGCGGAGGTCAGTGACATTCTGGATGCCGATAGGTTCAACGACCCGGGCATCGGTTGTACCGGTTACCGTCTCGGTGTTGCCCGGCTCTGCCGACACCGCCATCGATGTCGTCAGGGCGAGTGCCCCCAAGGCGTACTTTACAGCACGCTGTATGCTTCCGGTGATGCGCATGAAATGCAATCGTCTTTCCCGAAACCGGGGGCGAGCGCGTGGCCCGCCCCCAATCCGGTAAGACGATCAGACTTAGTTGTAGGTGACGGTGGCGTCGTAGCTGCCGGTATAGTCACCGGCGGCCTGGTTCGCCAGGACCGAGAGAGTACCGCCAACGCTGAACGATGCGGTGCCCGGACCCGAAGCGGGCGAAGAAAGCGTGCCGCTTGCAGGAGCGTCAGTGGTGAATGCCATGCTGTCGCCGCCCGAAGTTACGTTACCACCGGTGGTGGTGATGCTGAACGAACGACCTGCGTCACCCGAAACGGTGAACGAGTCGGCCGAGTAGGTCGAGCCGTTAAGCGTGGTTGCGGTGCTTGCCGCGTCGAGTGCGCCAGCCTGCGTAACAACAACAGTACCTGCGTCGCCCGAAGCAACGGTACCGAAGCTCAGAGCCGCGCCAGCGTCATGCGTGATCGAAATTGGTGCAACGATTTCAGCGGTTGCGGCACCCTGAGTGGTGTCGGTGTCGCCCGGAGCGGCTGCTGCCGGAACGGCGATTGCTGCTGCGAAAGTAGCAAGAATGATCTTTTTCATGTTTGGTCTTCCCCAAAAAGGCTTGTGGTCCTGGTCGGTGCGACAGGCGCACCACAACACGATCGGAACATGCCCTTCGTGTCTGACCTAGGTTCTATGCCGTAGGATTTAAGGAAGAGTTACTAGGGAAAACCCCTTAGACGCAGCAACTTAGAGACGGCGTTTACCCGGGCTTAATCGTAACTGACCACCAGTTTCACCTCTGCGCGGTATTTTCCGGGCGGTGTTCCAGCGGGAATCGCGAGTGTCCCGCCGACCCGGATTTCATCGCTGCCGGCTGCATCGAGAAAGCCTCGCGTTTGCATACCGGGCAAATGCTTGCTGACGGATCTCAGCGAAGACACGGGCAATTGCGGGCCATCGGTGCCAACCGGCCTGGCGAAAACCATGGTGGGCAGATCGACAACATAGCTACGGTTTTTCTCGCCCGTTACTTCGAACAGCGCCGGTGCAGCCGAGCATGTTCCCGAACCCGTGCAGACAGGTGCGGCCGATCCGGTGTAGCTCGCCCTCCCGGTTTCCGGCGAGATGGCAACCGCACCGTCCTCGTTTGGAGAGACCGCGATTCCGCCAAATTCCAGATCGCTGATCGAGCGAACCGCAATCGGGTCGATGATCCGGGCGCTGGCAAAGCCCTGCCCTGTTGCCGAACCCGGTTGTGCAAAAGCGGGAGCGGACAGCAGGGGGGCAATGAGCGCCGCCGATGCAATTGCAGTTATGACTTTCCGCACGGCCGCCCCTCGCTTCCATCAGTCGCAATCAATGAAGCGCCGTTCTATGTGATCTGTGAAGCGGGTTTTAGGCGTTTTCCCCTACCTGACCGAAATCAGGACAACATCGGCGAAGATCGGAATCTCGACCTTCCCGCCGCCATAATCGTTTTCGATATCGAGACGTCCGCCAATATTGAACGATTTGCGGCAGATGCGCGTACGGCAATTGGGAATGGTGATCTCGATGACCTCGCCCGGCTGGACATTGGCCGCACCGGGCAAGTCTGTTTGCAGGCCCGATAATTTCGCCGTAATTCCCCCCTGAGTCACAGGCGGAGGCTGCGTTATTACGAGCTGGATGCGCAGGTTGAGACGCCGCCGGCCGTTATTTCCGCGATTGTAGCGCACGGTGAAGCGCGCGGGAGAGGTATCGCCACTGGTGATCGAGAAAATACCCGAGCTCTGCACCGTACCGCCCGGCGAAACGATCCGATAACCGCGGTCGATCACAGCGAATGTGCCAAAGCGCAATTCCGAATTGGGGATGATCCGCAGCCGGGGCCGGTCGGCAGCAACGGGCTGGGGTAGTAGCAGCGCAAACAGAGCGAACATCAGCACGATGCGCGATCCGATTTTCGCGGCGAGGCGCTCGCGCGCATGCCTTGTACAGGCAGATAGGGGCCGCTGAATGGTCAAACCGGCGCTGGCTGCCACTGGTCGCGTTTGACCATGATCGATTTGAACAGCTCGCTTTCGAGCCAACCTTTCAGCCAGGCCTGGAGCTTGGGCAGTGGCTGCGCATCGAACCATGTCCGGTCGGTGTTGGCGAACTGGCGGACGAAGGGGAAGATCGCGATATCGGTCATGCCGGACGTATCGCCGCCAAGCTGTGTTCCGTTTTGGAGTCGATCTTCGAGCACCTGCAGGAATTCGCCCCCTGCCGTGCGGTGTTCTTCGGGATCGGTATCGTGGCGGGTCGAATATTTGTAACGGTCAAGATGGTGCTTGAACGGCCCGTCATTGGTCTCGATCAAGGCGCGGTCATCGCCCGCAAGCCAATTTTCGGGATCGTTCTCAGCCAGCGCCCATCGCATCACATCCACGCTTTCGTCGATCACCGTACCGTCCTGCAACACCAGTACCGGGACCGTCCCCTTGGGAGAGGCCTCAAGCATTGCCTCGGGCTTGTCGCGCAGCACCACTTCGCGCGTTTCGACCTCGGTCGCGCTGACGGTCAGCGCCATCCGTGCGCGCATCGCATAGGGACAGCGGCGAAAGCTGTAGAGGATCGGCAGTTTTCCGGTCTCAATCATCGCGTCCCTCGATTGACGGCCCTTCCAATGGCGGGTCACCAATATGCTGCTCGCCGCGCTGCCGGGCAAGTTCGGCCTGTTTCTGACGCTCGGCATAGCGGGCGCGCTGCTCATCGGTCTTGGTGTGGAAGCAATTGGGGCAGCTGACGCCATCCTCGAACAGCTCTGATTTCAGATCTTCTGGTCCGATGGGGTTGCGGCAGGCGCGGCAAAGCGTGTGCGAGCCAACCTCAAGCCCGTGTTTCACGCTCACCCGCTCGTCGAACACAAAGCACTCGCCTTCCCAGCGGCTTTCCTCTTCGGGCACCGTTTCGAGATATTTCAGGATGCCGCCCTTGAGGTGATAGACCTCATCGACGCCTTCGCTTCTCAGGAACGCGGTCGATTTCTCGCAGCGGATGCCGCCGGTGCAGAACATCGCCACTTTGGGCATCTTGCCGTCGGCCTCGAAGTCGGCACGCTTGTCGCGGAACCACTTCGGAAATTCGCGGAAGCTTTGCGTTTCGGGATCGATCGCACCCTTGAATGTGCCGATCCCGACTTCGTAATCGTTGCGTGTATCGATCACGATCGTGTCGGGGTCGTCGATCAACGCGTTCCAGTCTTCGGGCGAAACATAGGTCCCCACATCGCCGACCGGATCGAGATCGGGCTGGCCCATGGTGACGATCTCTTTCTTGATCCGCACTTTCATCCGCAGGAACGGCATTCTCGGCGCGCGCGAGACCTTGACCTCGATATCGGCGCAGCCGGGCAGGGTGCGGATATGGTCCAGTACGGTCTCGATAGCTGCATCACTGCCCGCAATCGTGCCATTGATTCCCTCATGCGCGACCAGCAGCGTGCCGCGCACGCCTTGCTCCTGGCACAATTCGGCCAGCGGCGTCCGCACGGCTTCGAGATCGTCAAAGGGTGTGAACTGGTAGAGCGCAGCAACGCAGATTGGGTCGGTCGAAGTCATGATTTCAAACCGGTCCGCTACGTTGCAATCGTCTGTCTAAAGTTACACCTGTCACCTAATACACCTCGAACAACTATTTGAAATACGGTTATAACCGGGTCTGGAAAAAGGTGACACCCTACCCCCGCGAGAACGAATTATCGGATTTCCGGCCCGATCCGGATTGGAGCTGGCCTTGCGACTCTCAATCCGCCGCGAGCGCATAGCAAAAGCAAGCTGTGTAGGAAAATCGCTGCTCAGCCTGCCCGCCTGTTCGGCCCCATAAAGCCGAAAAGATGCCCGGCAACCTTGCGCATCTGGATTTCCTCCGACCCCTCGGTGATGCGGTAGCGGCGATGGTGGCGATAGATATGCTCGAACGGTTTGTGCCGTGAATAGCCGATGCCGCCATGCACCTGCATCGCCGTATCCGCCGCTTCACATACCAGCCGGTTTGCGCGGTAATTGCACATGCTGACTTTGTCGGAGAGATATTTGGCGACGTCGGGCTTGGGCATCGTGTCCATCTGCGCGGCGGTTTTCCAGATCAGCAGGCGCAGCATCTCCGCCTCGGTCTGCAATTCGACCAGCGGGAACTGGATCGCCTGGTTGACCGCGAGCGGCTTACCAAAGGGCTTGCGCTCCTGCGCGTATTTTACCGCCTCGTCGATGCAGTATTGTGCCGCGCCGAGCGAGGATGCGGCTTGGCGGATACGGTTTTCATGGACGAAGCCTTGCGCGCAGGCGAGTCCGTAATCGAGATCGCCGAGGATCGAATCCGCCGGGATCCAGACGTTGTTCAAGCTGATCTTCGGGTGATCGGTGGGCATATTGAAGGTCCACAGATATTCGCCGATCTCCAGCCCCTCGGTATCGTACGGGACAATAAAGCAACCGATCCCTGTCGGGCTGCCATCCTCGCCCGAATGCCGCGCGAACACCATGCAATGCGTCGCCACATGGCTCCCGGTGGTCCACATCTTCTCGCCATTGATCAGCCAGCCATCCACGCCATCTCGCGTTTCGGGCACCGCGCGCGTTTCCATCCAGGTTGCGTCCGATCCATGCGCTTCTTCGGTTAGGCCAAAGCTCCAGCGAATTGTGCCCTCTAACATGCCCGGAATCAGGTCGCGTTTCTGCTCTTCGGTTCCGAAATCGCGCACCAACAGCGGCTGGACCAGATTGCCGACAATGCTGCTTTCATTCTGCAGATCATTGTGCAGGCCCAGCCCTTTATGCGCGAGGTGATGGCGGATCGCGGCCATCGCCAGATTACTACCATCCTGCCCGCCGAACTCCTTGGGCAGGGCGAAGCGGTAATGCCCCGCGGCATCGGCGACGCGGCGCATTTCGCGTAGCAGCTCCTCCCATTCCTTGCGCGGCAACCCGTTATTATCCCAATCGGTCCGGCTGTTCTCGCGGCGATGATCGAAGAAACGGATATTGTCATCGCGCTGCTCGATGGGTTTGATCTCAGCCTCGATAAAGGCGTCGAGTTCAGCGAGGTAATCGGTGATTTCGGTGGGTAGCTCGAACATCATGCGGTCAGTCCTCTCCGGTCCATTTCTTTCGCGCTACGGCAAGGGCGGGATATTTGGGAACGTCGGCTTCGAGCTTTAGCAGCGCCCAGCTTCGCAGTACTGAGAGCAACTCCGGTGTGCTCAAATTTTGTTTGCCTGCCAGTATCTCTTCGCACAGCTCGGGATGGTCGATTGCAAGCATCGCCAAAGTCTCGTCCTCTCGCGCTATTATGCCAAGGGCATTCCGCGCTACTGCCAGCTGAAACCGGTCGTGACCAACCATCTTGTCTTTGATAGTCGCCAACCACTCAGACACTGCGGCAGCAACTTCCCCCGCTCTCGCTTCACCTTGGCTGGCGAGGCGATTATCATAACCGATAAGAGGGTATGCTTTTTCCTTCTCCGGCGCATCCTCCTCAAGCAGCATCAGCAGATCCAATTCCTGCTCACTCGCGCGGCGCGAGATCACCACGCGTTCGAGCATCCGGTCCTCGCCGCTGCGCCAGATCTTCGCCATCCGCAGGCAGCCAAGCGCCCACCATACGGTGCGGTAGATCAGCCAGAAGCGAAAACGGTCACGGTCAACCGTCCGCCCGCTTTCGGCTTCATAGGCGGCGAAATAATCTTCCAGCGATCCGAGACCCAGTGCGGGCCGGTCACATCGGGCAAAGCGCCACACCGCCATGCAGCCAAACGCCAGATCCTCATGCGGGTCGCCGAAATGCGCCAGCTCCCAATCGAGCACGCCGGTCAGACGCGAGTCCTCCGCCAGTAGATTGCCGAGCCGATAGTCACCATGATTGAGCACCGGTTCAACGCGCTCGGGGACATTGTCCGCGAGCCATTTCAGCCCGAGCGCGATAATCGGCCGGTCGCCACCCGCTTCCTCGAACTGCTCGCGCAGATTTGCGATCCCCTCGGTATAGTCGAGTTCGGGAACGTCACCCGGCACCTCATCGCGCCCAATCGCATGTATTCGGGCAAGATCGCGCGCTGCATCGTTGAGCAGTCGATCCGGATCATCCATCGCCAGAATCGCGCGCGGATCGGGCGTCCCGGGAAGAGCGCGCATTACGAAACCGCTGCCTAGACCGTTATCGGGTTCCAACTCGGCGACGACTTCGGGCGCGGTCACGCCTGCCGCATGCGCTGCACGGATAACCGCCGCTTCGGTATCGTGGCCGAAGGGTCGCTCGGAAATAAATTCCAGGCTTGGCGCGCGCCGCAGGACATAATCCTCGCCGACAAAGGTGAACCGCCAGCTTTCCATGGTGGCGCCGCCAGTGAGGCGGGCAACGTCGCTCATCTCGCCCTCGCCAAGATGGCGCTGCATCACCGATTGCAGTGCGGATTGGATGTCGGCAGTCATATGGCTCGACCCTAAAGAGCAATTGTATGCTTGCCTAGGAGCATCAAGGCTGCGATTTGCGAGGGCGATGAGCGACCAACTTGCACAACAGACGCGCGCGATTGCCGACCATGCCCGGCGCTGGATGCTGGAAGAGGCTTTTCCCTTCTGGGCCGAGCGGACACCCGATCCCAGGGGCGGGTTCTACGAGAAACTGGACCTTCAAGGACGCGGGGTCGACGGCCTCGACAGCCGTGTGCGCTTGCAGGCGCGAATGGTGTTCACATTCGCGCTCGCAGCCGATCTCGGCTGGGATCGGGAGAAATCCCTGGAACTGGCGCAGCGCGGGATCGAAACGCTGACCCGGGAGTGCCGCAGATCCGATGGCTTGTACGGACGTATGGTGCGCACGGGTGCAGGGCTGGTCGATGATGCGGCGGAAACCTACGATTCCGCCTTTGCATTGCTGGCATTTGCAACGGCTTACAAAGTCTTCGGTCTGACCATCGCCGATGAAGCGGGCCGGGCATTGTCCGAGGCAATTGAGCGCGAGTTGTCGCATCCCGGCGGAGGTTACCGAGAACGTCTTCCCGCGCCCGATATCCGCGAGCAAAATCCGCATATGCATCTGACCGAGGCTTCGCTTGCATGGTTCGAGGCGAACCCGAATGATGGTGGCGCGCTCGAGCGGGCGCGACACATCGTATCGTTTCTGCGCGAGACATTTTTCGACGAGGAGAGTGGTTTACTGCTCGAATATTCGGGCGGCCCATCATCCGAAAACCGCGTCGAGGCGGGCCATCTGTTCGAGTGGGTCTGGATATTGGGTCGGCTGAAAGATCTGACCGGCGAAGCGCCCGAAGATTTCGCCGCCGCTTTGCACGAAGGCGCGATGCGGCTGCTCGAAGGGCTCGACTACCTGCCGCTATCGCAGCATTGCGACGGCTCGGTGCGCGAGGCGAAGCAGCGGACCTGGGGGCCGACCGAGAAGCTCAAGGCACATATTGCCCTATGGCGGATGCGGCCTTCCGCTGAACTGGCTGGGCTGGTCGTCGAAACGGCGCAGGAGATGTTCACCGATCACGTCGACAATGCATTGCCCGGTGCATGGATCGACGAAATCGCACCCGATGGCAGCTCGCTCATCACCGATATCACCCCGGCTACAGGCTATCATATCTTCCTCGCCTGCAAGGAGCTGATCCTGTTTGCCGACGAGCTCGAGAGCGCCTCAGCCTGAGGGCGGAAGTGGGATCAGCTTCGAGGTCTTCCGGCGATATTCCTGAAAGTCGGGATCGTCCCCCCAGCGCTCTTTCGCCTTGGCATCAAGCATTGGTATTCCGCTCAGCCGGGTCAGTAGCAGGAACACGAAAACCGGTGATAGCAATACGAGCCAGCCCGTTCCCGACAGCAGCGGGACCACGATGATAGCGATGCCCAACCACAGCACGATCTCGCCGAAATAATTCGGGTGCTGTGACCATGTCCACAGCCCCGTGTCGATAAACCGGCCTTCATTCGCCGCATCGCTCTTGAACGCGCTCTTCTGGTGATCGGCGACCACTTCGATCACGAAGCCGAGGAGCCAGATCGCCGCGCCGATCCAGAACCACAAACCAATTTCGGCGCGCTCTGCCATCGCAATAGCGGCAATCGCCGCCGCCGCCGTGAAAGTCACCCAGACCGCCTGCAGCGTCCATGCGACGAGAAATCGTGCCGGGTTCACCTTGATCCTGTCGAAGCGAGAATCGTGCCCGTCGCGCCCGATCCGCGCGAAAAGAAAACTGCCCAATCTCACGGCCCAGATTGCGACCATCGCTGCGACCACGATCGCGCGCAGATCGAGCGGCGAAGACATCCAGCAGGCTGCACCGATCACCGCCAGATAGGTAACCGAGCCTGTCAGGTCATAATATTTCTCGGTTTGCGCGATGGCCGAGGGGACATAGACTAGCCAATTCACCGCAAAGGCGATCAGGGTGCAGGTGAACAGCACCGTGTGCCCTTCAAACCTCTGCTGCCCGGTACCTGCAAACCAGGCAAAGATCAGCCCGACCGCTGTCGCGACCAGCACGACAAACAGGCTGATGATGGTTCTCTTGCTATTCGACATGCCTTCTCCCCCATGGCAGCTCAATGATCAGGCCGCTCTCCGGTTCCGCTGGTGATATTCATGCTTGCTATTTCACCAGATCGTGCGCGCCTGCGGCGATACCTCCATTTTTGTGAGCGACCCCGGGGATGATCCGGTATGACCAGTTGAACTCGGTATCCAGCTCATCGGCCAGAGCTTTTGCACGGGCAAAATAGCTGAGACCGCGCGCGAAACGGTGCGGACCTTGCGCCATCGCCTCCTCGGTACGGCGCAGGCTTTCATGCTGGGTATCGGTGTCTGCATCGCCGAGCAGGATGACGACGTCCTTCGCGAGCGCATCCTTGAGGGCCTGCTCGGACAGGCCGACACCTTTCAGGCCGTAAGGAAACTCGATGTCGGGGTCGGGCATGGTATACCAGCCGGCATTGGCGGGCAGAAAACGGTGAGCCCGCGCGCCGGACGTCAGAAACAGGAAGCGGTGAACAAATTGAGAGCCAGCGGAATGGCCATAGAGGTTATAACTCGTCTGATTGCCTCCGATTGCCTTGACGACCTGAGCAAATAGCGGCTCGATGGCAGAGAAGGACCAGATCTCGGGCGGATTGGGCGCCTTCGCGCCCCGTTCCCACATGTTGCCGAGATTGTATTTGCGCGACCCGCGAAAGTCCTCCCGCGAGAACTCGGGCGCGATGATGATGAAGCCGTCTTCTTCCGCGAATGGAATCCATTCCTCGGTGTAGCGACGCGGGTCGCGGCTCGCACCATGCATAACGATCAGGATCGGTGCCGTGCGCTTGTCGACGCCTTCGGGAATATAGGCCCAAACTGGTAGATCCGGTCCCTCCCAACCGGAGAACAGAAAGCGGCTGCGTCCTTCGCCGAGAATTTTGCCGTCCCAGACGCTCAGATCGGCTTTAACGGGCTTGGCCTCAAGCGGTTGCGCTGACAATTGCCCGCCTAGCGAAGCACCGAAAACGAAGATCGCAGCGAGCAAGATGTGCGACAAGACTGATTGAGCGGACACCATTTTCTCCCGTAACCTGCACATCCTACGCGACCCGGTGGTCAGTTCAATCCAGCCGACTGCGCGCCAGCTCCTTTCGCAACACCATAAGGAAGTTCTTCATCAATCGTGAAGGTGGGTGCATCTCGCGGTGGATCGCATGCACCTTGAATCGCAATGGCGGATCGAACTTCTTATATTTCACTTCGCCCGCGCCGTGCGACGTTGCCGTGAACTCATCGACGATGGCGATCCCGCCGCCCATCGCGACCAGATTGCGCGCCACGATGTATGTGTGCGAAGTCAGCGTTGACCGGGGCGCAATTCCGGCATCGTCGATCATCTGGCTCAATAGATCGCCCAGCGGGCCGCTTTTTTCGATCCCGACCAGATCATGCTCCGCAATATCGGCAATTGCGATCCGGCCCGGTCGATCGGCGAACTCGTCTCCCGAATATGCGCACACGAATTCACCCGAGCCGATTTCCATCCGCTCGAGCCCTTTCTGGCTCTGTGCGTTGAAGGCAATGCCGACATCCTTTTCCTGTTGCTGGATGGCGGTAACCAGATTGTCGTAATGGCGTGTCTGAAACTCGAAATGCACGTCCGGATTCTGTTGCTGAAACGCGATAATGGCGCGTGGAATATGCTCCAGACCGAGCGCCGAAATCGAACCCAGCTTGATATGCCCCTTTTTGGCGTCGTTTAGATTGCGCGCCATCTTCTGCAGATGAGTAACCTGGTCGGTGATCCGGCGCGTTTCTTCGTAGAGTACGTTCGCCTCTTCGGTCGGGATCAACTGTCCTTTGATCCGGCGGAACAGTTTGAAGCCGATCCGGTCCTCGGCATGTTTGAGAATCTTGCTGGCGGTCGGTTGGCTGATATTCAGATAGCGTGCCGCGCCGCTCACCGAACCGACCGCATAGACCGCGTTGAATATCTCGATATGACGCAAACGCATGAAACTTCTCAAATAATTTTATAGCTAAGCTGATGCCATGAAAGCATAGATTATAGGCATATATACAGATAGATATTGCATTTATTGTTGTCCGCGAATCGGCGGTATGAGTGCTTCTATACTCAGACATACAAATTTTGGAATAGCTGAATGCGTAACCTGACAGGGCCCTATCTTCTATATCTCGGCAATGGCGATAACCCGTTGGAGATAAAGACGTCTCGCGGGATCGCGCAGTGGCGGCCCGATTTATGCGTCGGTGAATACGGAACGCGGTTGACGCTCGACCTGCCTCAGATGACGCCTGCCGAAGCGGCAGCAAAGGGCGCGAAAACCTTCGTGCTCGGCCTGACCAACACGACCGGTGACATTGCCGATGACTGGCGGCCTGCAATACTGGAGGCCATCAACGCGGGAATGGACATCGCCAACGGGTTGCATGAACGGCTGAGCGATGTGGCCGAAATTCGCGCTGCTGCGGAAACCGTCGGTGTCCGGCTGCACGATATCCGCCACGATTTCGGCAAGGTTCCTATCGGCACGGGTGCGAAACGCGCGGGCAAACGGATGTTGATGGTCGGGACCGACTGTTCCGTCGGCAAGATGTACACCGCATTGGCCATCGAGCAGGAGATGAAAAAGGCGGGCCTTGATGTCGACTTCCGGGCCACCGGCCAGACCGGGATCCTGATTGCCGGGGGCGGTATCCCTGTCGACGCGGTGGTTTCCGACTTTATCGCCGGATCGATCGAGCAACTCTGTCCAGCGAACGACCCCGATCATTGGGATATCGTCGAAGGGCAGGGCTCGTTGTTCAACCCGGCCTATGCCGGCGTTTCGCTCGGCCTGATGCATGGTGCGCAGGCCGATGTGCTGGTGATGTGCCATGAGGCAGGGCGCAAGGAAATCAAGGACAAGGCTGGATATCCTGTGCCCGATTTACGCGAATGCATTGATACCAATCTGCAGATGGCACGGTTGACCAATGGGGCTGTGCAGTTGGGCGCGATTTCGCTCAATTGCCGATTGGTCGGGCCTGACAAGGCAGACGAGTTGTGCGACGAGCTCGCTCGCGAATTCGGTGTGCCGTGCTTCGATCCGATGGTTCACGGAGCGGGCCGTCTGGTTGATGTTCTGCAATGATTGACGGGTATGATCTGGCCGACGAAAATTGGCCGCTGAAGAAGCCTTTCATCATTTCGCGCTGGCGGCGCGATAAGGCGGAAACGCTTTTGCTCGAGCTCCGCCATGGCGATGCGATCGGGCGCGGCGAGGCGGTGCCAAACCTGCGCTATGACGAGACGCTTCATTCCGCGCGCAAGCAGATCGAGGCGGTCATGCCGCTGTTGCAGGACGGGCTTGATCGGGCCGGGCTGCAACAGGCGATGGCAGCTGGATCGGCGCGCAATGCGGTCGATTCTGCGTTATGGGATCTCGAGGCCGGACTATCGGCGCGCAATGTCGGCGATCTGACCGGCGTTGGTTGGCCCGAAGGACTTCCGACCGTCCAGACAATTAGCATATTGCCGCCCGACGAGATGGGCCGCGAAGCCAGAGCGCTTGCCGACTTCCCGACAATCAAGGTGAAGCTGTCGGCCGATCAGGTCGTCGAGCGCGTTCGTGCGGTGCGTGCCAATGCGCCCGACTCGGCCATCATCGTCGATGCCAATGAGAGCTGGAGCGCTGGCCATGTGACCGAGAATGTCGCGGCGTTGGCTGATCTCGGCGTCGCAATGGTCGAGCAGCCGCTTCCTGCGGGTGAAGACGATGCCTTGGCCGATATGTCTCTGTCGCTTCCCATCTATGCTGATGAAAGTTGCCATACACGGGCCGATCTGCCCCGGCTTCAGGGCAAGTATCAGGGCATCAACATCAAGCTCGACAAGACGGGCGGGCTTACCGAGGCGCTGGCTCTGTGCGATGCCGGGAAACAGGCCGGTTTCGAGGTAATGGTCGGCTGTATGCTCGGGACTTCGCTTGGTATCGCTCCGGCCCTGTTCGTTGCCGGACAAGCGCGCTTTGTCGATGTCGATGCGCCCGCATTGCTTGCCAAAGATCGCAAGCGCGGTTTGCGCATAAGCAATGGATCGGTGTCGGCGCTCGACCCCCGACTGTGGGGCGGGGTGCAACCATCGCCGGAATAATCGGGAGCTCAAGACTGTTTGGTGCGGTCGAGAAGACTCGAACTTCCACGGGCGTTAGCCCACAACGACCTCAACGTTGCGCGTCTACCAGTTCCGCCACGACCGCACCCGGTCAGCAGGGGTAATCGTGTCACCCCGCTCGGTAGGAGCGCGCCACTAGCACCGCCTTTTGCGCTCCGCAAGCGCGGCTTTGCATGCAAAGCGAAATTGTCCGGTGCGGCGTACCGGCTGAGACCGGTTCAGCCGGGTTTCCAGCCGAACTCGGCAAATTTCGCCGATTTGGGGACGCCGACCATAACCTCGTTGATAGTCATGCTCTCGCCGGGGGCGAGCGTGTTCTTGGGCGGCACCACGACCCAGTCATAAACCCTTGTATCGCGCTCGTTGCGCATCACGATCAGGATCGACGGGACTTTGCGCGTCTCGCGCCCGGTATTTGTGATCGTGCCGTTCGCCCCGAAATACTCGACGCCGTCGGGTAAAGAGCGCCGTTCCTGCTGGTCAGCCGGGAAATCGAGCACCAGATCTTCCGCCGCTACGGCAAATGTCGGACGGCTCACCGGAACCCAGTCGGGCAGGCCGTAATAGCTGACGGCGAAGACCGTTCCGAGCGCAAGGAAAGCGAAAACCGCGGCTGCTGCCGTCCATATTTTCAGCGGATTGCGGCGTGGACGGAACGGCGGTTCATAGTCGAACTGCGAATAGTCCTCGTCATAGCTGTCACGATAGGCGGGAACCGGTTCGGGCTCGGGCTCTGCATCGACACCCGCCGGCGGTACCGCGAAATCGTCGGGTTCTTCAGGCTCCACCTGCTCGGGCACATGTTGCTCGGCCTCAGTCGCCGATGGAGCAGGGTCCGGTGCAGGCGGCGCTGCGACATGTGTATCACCGAAACCCGGCTTGGGTGTTTCTACGTCCGGTTTCTCTTCTGCCGGAGGTCGCGGCGGAGCCTGTTCGGTCGGTCGCTTCTCGTATTCGCCGAGATCCAGCGTTGGCCCGTCCTGATGCCAGCTATGCCGACATTTGGCGCAGCGCACGGTCCGTCCGTCAACCCCCAGAGCGCTGTCGGGGACTGCATAGCGCGTAGAACAGGCGGGGCAGGTGATAATCATGGTTACTGCATGTCCTTACGACTGTGTGCGAATCGCAACAAGGCTCGCGCGACTGTGGGCAGGACAGACTGTGCCTTTTTTCCACATCGAAGGGTCGCTATAGCGCTGGCCTATGCTGTCCCGCCGCCCCGACACAACAAAAGAGAGGCCTGCATCGTGAGCGATGCAGAGAGCGAAGGCGTCACGTTCGACAATGTCGGATTGCGCTACGGCACCGATCGTGAGGTGCTGCGCGACATTTCCTTCACGCTTTTCCCCGGCAGCTTTTATTTCCTCACTGGCGCCAGTGGAGCGGGCAAGACCTCTTTGCTGAAGCTGCTATATCTGGCGCAGCGACCCTCGCGTGGAGCGATCCGCATGTTCGGGACCGACATCATTACGCTGCCCCGGAAACGTCTGCCCACTTTCCGACGCCGACTGGGCGTCGTGTTTCAGGATTTCCGCCTTGTCCCGCATCTTTCGGCGTTCGACAATGTTGCGCTGCCCCTGCGCGTTTCAGGCGTACGCGAGGATGATCTGCGAAAGCCGGTTAGCGACATGCTCGACTGGGTCGGCCTGTCCGACCGGATGGATGCGCGTCCCGCGACGCTCTCCGGCGGCGAGCAGCAGCGTGTCGCCATAGCCAGGGCGGTGATTGGTCGGCCCGATATGCTCGTGGCCGACGAGCCGACGGGCAATGTCGACCCTGAAATGGCGCTCAAACTGCTGCGCCTGTTCGAGTCGCTCAACCGGCTGGGAACGACAGTGGTTGTTGCGACGCACGATGTTCATTTGCTCAAGAAAGTGCCCGAATCGCTGATCATGCGGCTCGACAAGGGTAAGCTGTCCGATCCCACCGGTGCGCTGCGCTATCCGCCGCGCGCTTCGGGAGGCAGCGCGTGAAGAAGCCTCCGGCGATCAAGGACACGACCAAACGCGGTCTCAACCCGTTTCGCGGTGAGCGCGCGGCGGAGCTGGTGCCGCAGGCACGGCTCGCTGGGCCGATGCCGTGGGTGATCGCGATCATGGTTGCACTGACGGTCATCGCGGTGGCAGGCGGGCTCGCGCTGAGCAATGTAGCCGACAGCGCGCGCAGCGAGATTGCGGGCGGTGTAACGGTGCAGGTAATGGAGCCCGATCTCGCTGAACGTGATCGGCAGACGCAGCTTGCCCAAAGCCTGCTTGGCGAAGATCCGGTGGTGGAATCGATCCGCCGCGTTCCGGATGAGGAACTGGACGCACTACTCGAACCGTGGCTCGGCGTAGGCGCGGACAACGAGGCGGTGCCGGTACCCGCGCTGGTCGATGTTCGGTTGCGCGAGGATGCGACCGAAGCAACGCTCAACCGGCTGCGCGGTGTATTGGCGACCCGGGTTCCGGCTGCGCGGCTCGATGCACAATCCAGCTGGCTTGCGCCGGTCTTTTCGGCGATCCAGTCGCTGAAATGGCTGGCCGCGGCACTCGCGATATTGCTCGGTATTACCAGCGCAGCCGCTGTGTGGCTGGCCGCTCGTTCTGCGCTGGGAACCAATCAGGATACGATCGAAGTCGTCCATCTGCTCGGTGGCACCGACCGCCAGATCGCACGCATTTTTGAACGCTCCATCGGGTTCGACGCCACGTTGGGTGGAGCTGTCGGGCTTGGCCTTGGACTCGTCGTGGTGCTGGTTCTGGGGCGGCAATTCGTTGCACTCGGTTCGGGCATGATGGCTGGTGGCGCACTGGGCTGGCTCGATTGGGTGCTGATTGCTCTGATCCCGATAATTGGCGTTATGTTGGCTATGCTCACCGCGCGAATGACAGTGCTCGCAACATTGAGGCGGATGCTGTGATGAGGCGCATTCTCGCCGGCTTGGCGATCATCTGGTTTGGCGGTTTTGTCTGGTTCGCCACCACGCTTCCCGCACCCATGGGCAAGGGTGTGACCGAGGCGGTCATCGTGCCGACCGGCGCGGCTGGCCGGATCCAGCACGGGCTGGAGATACTCGAAAACAAACAAGCGAAAATGATGCTCGTCACCGGAGTTGATCGCGAGGTGAAGCCCGGCGAATTCGCTGCCGAGTTCGAAGTGCCCGAGAGGGTGATGGAGTGCTGCGTAACGCTAGGATTCCGCGCGGTCGACACGCGTGGCAATGCGACAGAAACCGCAGATTGGATTACGCGCAATAAGGTCAAATCGATCCGTCTGGTGACAACCGACTGGCATATGCGTCGTGCTGCTTACGAATTGCAGCGCACCATTCCCGAAGGTACCAAAGTACGGCGTGATGCGGTGCCTTCCGAACCCTCTTTGCGCATTTTGTTTCTCGAATATCACAAGTTGCTGGCAAGCTGGCTTTGGGGCCTGTGGCGCGGATAACCGACAATGTTACTGCTTCGAAATCTCGGCTTCTACCTGGTGTTTTACCTTTTCAGCCCGATCTATGTGATCGCCTCGGTGCTGGTGATGTATTTCAGCGTCAATGCTCTGCGCCGCTGGGTGCGCCGTTGGTGCAACTTTCACCGCTGGTGCCTCAAGACCTTCATCGGCATCGAGATACGCATCGAAGGTGAAAAGCCTGACGGGCCGGTATTCTACGCGATCAAGCATGAGAGTTTTTTCGAAGCGATCGACGCGCCAGCCAACTTTGATTGGCCCGCGCCGTTCGCCAAACGAGAGCTGTTCTGGATCCCCGGCTGGGGCTGGGCCGCGAAGGTCTATGGCTGCGTGCCGGTTGCGCGGAATGAGGGAGCCAAGGCACTGCGGGCCATGGTGGCTGCAGCCAGGACGATCGCGGCGCAAGGCAGGCCGCTGGTGATCTTCCCCGAGGGCACGCGGGTGAAGCATGGAGAGCGCGGTGAGCTGCGTGCCGGTTTCGCAGGACTTTACAAGTTGATCGGATTGCCGGTCGTGCCGGTCGCTGTGAATAGCGGGCCGCTCTACCACCACCGGCTCAAGCGACCCGGTGTGATTACTTATCGGTTCGGTGAGATCATTCCGCCTGGCCTGCCGCGAGCGGAAGTCGAGGCGCGCGTAATCGAAGCGATCAACGCCTTGAACGACGATCTGGCAGTTCGGTAGGCATTAACTCTCGGTTGTATGATCCGCCCGGCCGAAATCGGGCCGCGCATCGTCCTGACCCTGTTCGATAATCGAGCGCCGGATCGCGCGCGTTCTGGTGAAGAGCTCGTGCAGCGCGTCGCCATCGCCGCACCGGATAGCTCGCTGGAGCGCGGTCAGATCTTCGGTGAAGCGCCCAAGCATCTCCAGTACCGCACCCTTGTTGCTCAAGAATACATCGCGCCACATGGTCGGGTCTGACGCTGCGATCCGGGTGAAATCGCGGAAGCCGCCAGCCGAATATTTGATAACTTCGCTGCGGGTCACCTCCTCGAGATCCGAAGCCGTGCCGACGATGGTGTAGGCGATCAAATGCGGAATATGACTGGTCACCGCGAGGACCAGATCGTGATGTTCGGCACCCATGATCTCGACATTCGAGCCGAGCTCTTCCCAGAATTGCGCGAGCGACTGAACGGCATCATCGGGCGCGTCATCGGGAGGCGTCAGGATACACCAGCGCTGCTCGAACAGTTCGGCGAAGCCCGCTTCCGGCCCGCTCTGCTCGGTTCCTGCAACAGGGTGTGCGGGGATGATGCAATGGTCTGGCAGCGCAGTCCTTAGCGCCTCGGCCACCGATTGTTTTGACGAGCCGACATCGCTGATGATCGCGCCCTCCGGCAAGGCATCGCGGATCGCCTCGGCCGCGAATCCCATCGCGCCCACCGGCACGCACAGGATGACCAGATCGGCATCGCTTACGGCGGCGCTAGCCGTATCGCAAACCGTGCCGGCGAGCGCGCGCTCGGCTGCGACCCTGCGGACCTCGGGATCGGCGTCGAATCCCGCAGTTACAACCTGCGGGTTGTGCTTCCCGACGGCCAATCCGATCGATCCGCCGAGCAGGCCAAGGCCGATAATCGCGACGCGTTCGATAGCCATCAATCCGACCCTAGCAAGTCGCGCAACACGCCCATCACATCATCCATCTGCGCGGCTGTGCCGATGGTGATGCGCAAACCGTGCGGGAGCCCCTGCCCCGGCAGCCAGCGCGTCGCATAGCCTGCTTGCGCCAACGCGTCGTGCGCCTGCTCTGCAGTCACTTCGCCTTCGAACAGAACGAGCAGGAAGTTGGCCTTGCTCGCGATCGCGCGCAGGCCGTGATTGCCGAGGCTTTCGACGAAGCCGGTGAAGCGTGCCAGCTCGACGGCGTTGTGCCCGCGCGACGCTGTTACGAAAGCCTGATC
The DNA here is from genome assembly GCA_965223995.1 of Pontixanthobacter sp. Taxonomy (GTDB): domain Bacteria; phylum Pseudomonadota; class Alphaproteobacteria; order Sphingomonadales; family Sphingomonadaceae; genus Pontixanthobacter. Next base: position 249,798 of record CBDCXY010000016.1, read on the forward strand.
GCTGGTCGCCGCGAGCGCCGCCGCTTGCCCATGCGTGGTGACGTTGAACGGTCCCCTGATCCGGTTGAGTGCTCCTATCAGATCGGGATGACCGGTCGCCCAGCCGATCCGTTCGCCGGCGAGGCCGTAGATCTTCGAGAAGGTACGCGTGACAAGGACGTTGTCATGCCCCGAAGCCAGTGCGAGGCCGCCATCGTCATCCTCGTCTGTCAGATATTCGGCGTAGGCCTGATCGAGCACCAGCAGGACGTCACTCGGCAGCGCGACATGCAATCGTGCGATCTCCGCTGCAGTTAGGAACGTGCCCGTCGGATTGTTGGGATTGGCGATGAATACAACGCGCGTCCTGCCGCTCACTTTCGCCAGCAATGCGTCGATATCGGTGCCGTAATCCCGGGTCTCGGCGACCACCGGTGTCGCTCCGCAGCGCCTTGCAGCAATCTCGTAAACGACAAAGCTGTAATCGGAGAAGAGCACTTCGTCGTCCGGTCCGGCATAGGCCTGTGCGGCGAGATTGAGCAGCTCGTCAGACCCCGTTCCGCACACTATCCGCGCAGGGTCGATACCGTGCAATTCGCCGATGGCCGCGCGTAGCCGCGTCGAATCGGGGTCGGGATAACTCGCCGGCCCCTTCGCGACAGCCAGCGCAGCCATCGCTGCCGGACTTGCGCCAAGCGGGTTCTCGTTCGCCGACAGCTTGACCAGCTCGCGCCCGTCAGCGGCCTTGGCCTTGCCTGGCACATAGGCCTGGATCGCCTCGATCCAGGGTTTGGGAGTTGGAGCTTGCTCTGACATCTCGGCTACTGGCTCTTAAACAAATACGACCCTTCGACAAGCTCAGGGTGAACGGTTAAAGAGGCTCGGTCTAACCCGTTCGTGCTGAGCCTGTCGAAGCACCGTTCTTTTCTGCATGGCAAGGTCCGCTTTGAACGTACCGTCGAACTCTCTTTTGCTCCTCGATCCGCTCCCGCTCGACAGCGGTGAGGCGCTGGAGGGCGTGACCATTGCTTACGAGACCTATGGCGAACTGGTCGAGGACAAGAGCAATGCGATCCTGCTGTGCCACGCGCTGACCGGCGACCAGTTTGTCGCGAGCGAGCATCCGGTGACGGGCAAGCCCGGCTGGTGGGAGAGGATGGTCGGTCCGGGTAAGCCGATCGATACTGATCGTTTCCATGTCATCTGCGCCAATGTGATCGGCAGCTGTATGGGCTCGACCGGCCCTGCCAGCGACGCGCCCGATGGCAAGCCCTATGCGATGCGGTTCCCGGTTATCACCATTCGCGACATGGTGCGCGGGCTTGTCGGCTTGCTCGACCAGCTCGGTATCGAGCGGCTGCATGCGGTGGTTGGCGGATCGATGGGCGGGATGCAGGCACTGAGCCTTGCAGCGAATTTTCCCGAGCGGACTGAGCGCGTGCTGGCGATTGCGACGACCGCGCGGCATTCGGCGCAGAACATCGCCTTTCACGAGGTCGGTCGGCAGGCAATTATGGCCGATCCCCATTGGGCAGAAGGCGATTACTACGCTTCGGATGCGGCACCCGATGCGGGGCTCGCGGTGGCGCGGATGGCGGCGCATATCACCTATCTTTCCGAAGCGGGCCTGACCGACAAGTTCGGTCGCCGCCTGCAGGACCGAGACGCCAAGACCTTCGGCTTCGATGCCGATTTTCAGGTCGAAAGCTATCTGCGTTACCAAGGCAGCGGCTTCACCCGCCGTTTCGATGCCAATTCCTACCTCTATATCACCCGCGCGATGGACTATTTCGATATTGCCGAGGAGCATGGTGGCCAAGGACAGATGGCGCTGGCCGATGCCTTCGCTGGGACAACCTCGCGCTTCTGCCTCGTCAGCTTCGACAGCGACTGGCTCTACCCGACTGCAGAGAGCCGCCATATCGTCCATGCGCTCAATGCGGCGGGTGCGCCGGTCAGCTTTGTCGAACTCTCCGCGCCGTTCGGGCATGACAGTTTCCTGCTCGATGTTCCGGCCCTCGACCGGGTGGTGAAGGGCTTCCTGCATGACTGACCAGCTGCGCCCCGACCTCGCGGTGATCCTGCGGCATGTCGAGCCGGGCAGCCGCGCGCTCGATGTCGGCTGCGGTGACGGGGTGCTGATGGCGGCGCTGCGCGACCAGAAGCAAGTGGACGCACGCGGGATCGAGATCGATCCGGACTGCGTCGAACGCTGCGTCGCGCAGGGGCTCAGCGTGGTGCAAGGCGATGCCGACCGCGATCTCGGTTTCTATCCCGATGGCGCGTTCGATTATGCAATCCTCAGCCAGACTCTGCAGACCGCCGAACGTCCCGACCGGATGCTCCGCGAACTGCTCCGCGTGGGTCGCCGCGCCTTCGTAAGCTTCCCCAACTTCGCCTATTGGCGGATGCGCTGGGCGCTGCTGAGCAACGGCCGGATGCCTGTTACGCGGCACTTGCCGGTCACATGGTACGAAACGCAGAACATCCACCATGTGACCGTGAAGGACTTCGAGGCTTTGGCGAGCGATCTGGATATCGCCATTGCCAACCGCTGGTTCTTCACCCGCGAACGTCAGATAAGTGGGAGCGGGGCGAACTGGCGCGCAGAATATGCGCTGTTCGAAGTGGAGCGCAGTTCAGCCTAAGCGCCGCAACCCTGAACAGATGGACCGCATGGACCACAGTCCTGGGGGTAAAAGCCGGGCCGCCGAGAACCCACTCTCCGTCATTGCGAGCGAAGCGCGGCAATCCAGTGTGGTACGCGCCAGTTCTGGATCGCTTCGTAGCTTCGCTTCTCGCGATGACGGATCGAAACGGGGCATCCGGGTTACACCTGTCACCTAACACACCTCCAGTAACTTACTGAAAAGCGGTTATTATCTTGTTGGATTCAAGGTGACACCCTGCATGCCGAGTACCCATGACCACAATGTGAAAGAGCGGATTGCGGGATAGCAGGCGCGGGGCATGTAGGAAAATCTTCTATTAAGCTGAGCTCCGACATATCACCCCAACCGCTCCGCATGCCACCGCACATGCTCGGCCATGAAGGTCGAGATGAAGTAGTAGGAATGGTCGTAGCCCTCCTGCATCCTGATTGTTGCGGGCATACCGGCCTTCTTACAGGCGAGGGCGAGGAGGCCGGTTTTTAGCTGTTCCTGATAGAAATCGTCCGCGGTGCCCTGGTCGACGAGGATATGGTCGTGGCGCTGTCCGTCTTCGATCAGCGCGACCGCATCATATTCGCGCCAGGCATCCCGGTCCTCGCCTAGATAGCGCCCCAACGCCTTCTCACCCCACGGGCATTGGCTTGGCGCGACTATCGGGCTGAATGCGCTGATCGATTTGAAGCGTTCGGGGTTGCGCAAGCCTATGGTCAGCGCGCCGTGGCCGCCCATACTGTGTCCGGTGATCGACTGGCGTTCCATATCGGCGGGGAAGTTCTTGGCGACCAGCGCGGGCAGCTCGCTCTCGATATAGCTGCGCATCCGGTAGTGTTTCGCCCACGGCTCTTCGGTCGCATCGACATAGAAACCGGCACCCTTGCCAAAATCGTATTCGTCTTCGGCATCGGGAACGCTGTCTCCGCGCGGGCTGGTATCGGGCGCGACGAAGATGATCCCGTGTTCGGCGCATGCCTGCCGGTATTCGCCCTTTTCGGTAACATTGGCGTGGGTGCAGGTGAGGCCCGACAAGTACCACAGCACCGGCAGCTTCGCGCCTTCGTCATGCGGCGGGACGTAAACCGAAAAGGTCATTTCGGTGCCGGTTTCGGCGGAGTCGTGGGAGTAAACTCCCTGCACTCCGCCGAATGCGCGGTTTTTGCTGACAGCCTCTAGATCCATAACATCAAAACCCGTACATGCTGAGCTTGTCGAAGCATTACCCTTGTTTCTCGGACCTTCAGCTAAAGTGAAGGGCAACCCTTCGACAAGCTCAGGGTGAACGGAAATGGGGGCCGGCTAGCCGAACGATATGCAGCTAACCGGCCCATCCAAATCACTCAACCCGCATCATCGTGCAGACCTTGTTGCCCGCCGGATCGCGCAGATAAGCGAGATGCATTTTCATCCCGCCGCCTTCGCGGATGCCGGGCGGGTCTTCGATGGCCGTGCCACCATTGGCGACGCCTGCCGCATGCCACGCTTCGGCCATTTCGGCGCTCTCGACATTGAAGCCGATCGTGCCGCCATTGGCATGCGTTGCCGGCTCGCCGTCGATGGGATTGGTGATGATGAAGATGCCGCCATCCTTGAAATACATCACCCGGCCCTTGGGATCGACCGATCCCTCGCGTCCGCCGAGAGCGATAAAGCAGGCATCGTAGAACTTCTTGGATGCCTCGATATCGTCGGCACCCACCATGACATGGCTGAACATATTAGTGTCTCCTGAGAGGTTGGTGCCGGATCAGCCCGGACGATGGATGCCGCAGATCTTGTGGCCATCCGGATCGGTGAAATAGCACAGATGCATTACTCCCATGCTGCCTTCGCGCGGTCCGGGAGGGTCTTCGATGCTGGTGCCGCCATTGGCCACCGCGACATCGTGAAGTTCGACCACCTGTTCGGGCGAGTTGCAAAGGAAGCCGATTGTGCTGCCGTTGGATGGCTCGGCGGGCTCGCCATTGATCGGTTCGCTGATCGAAAAGGTCGACCCGTCATGCATATAGAACAGCCGTGTCTGGCCGGTATCGTTGACATGCGCCATCGGCTCGCCCGCGCCGAGCACGCCCAGCACCGCGTTGTAGAAACTCTTCGAACGCTCGATATCGTTCGAACCGATCATAATGTGATTGAGCATGTTTCTCTCCTTTGTTTCCCGAACCTAAATTTCGACCGCTCTGGTCGCCGTTGCTTCATCTCCCGAATTGGGTGTCCCTTCGGCATCCATCACGAAGACCTTCACCTCGCCATGCGGGGCGCGGGGGCGATGCTCGGTGCCGCGCGGGACGACGATCATCTCGCCCGGGCCGAGCGTTTCGGTGCGATCTTCAAAGTCGATTTGCAGTTCGCCTTCTATAACCAGGAACATCTCGTCCGTATCGGGGTGATGATGCCAGTGAAACTCGCCCTCCAGCTTGCACAGGCGCACTTCATTGTCGTTGAACCGCGCGACGATCTTGGGTGACCACTGTTCGCTGAAAGCGGTGAACTTGTCGGCCAGATTGACCTTGGGGCGCGCGGATGCAGCCATCAATAGACCACCACGCTGCGGATGCTTTCGCCGGCATGCATCAGGTCGAAGCCCTTGTTGATCTCCTCCAGCGTCAACCGGTGCGTGATCATCGGATCGATTGCGATCTTGCCGTTCATATACCAGTCGACGATCTTGGGCACATCGGTGCGCCCCTTGGCTCCGCCAAACGCTGTGCCGCGCCAGTTGCGACCGGTGACCAGTTGAAACGGACGCGTGGCGATCTCCTTGCCAGCCTCGGCCACGCCAATGATGATCGAGGTACCCCAGCCTTTGTGACAGCTTTCCAGCGCTTGCCGCATAACATCGGTGTTGCCGGTGCAGTCGAACGTATAATCAGCCCCGCCATCGAGCATATTGACCAGCGTCTCGACCACATCACCCCCTGATGTTCTGGCATCTTTGGGATTGACGAAGTCGGTCATGCCGAATTTACGGCCCCATTCTTCGCGTGCCGGGTTGATATCGACGCCGACAATCCGGTCTGCGCCGGCCATCTTCGCGCCTTGCAGCACGTTGAGGCCAATTCCGCCCAATCCGAACACCACCACATTGTCGCCCGGCTTGACCTGGGCGGTGTTGAGTACCGCACCAACGCCCGTGGTGACGCCGCAGCCGACATAGCAGCTCGTCTCGAACGGCGCGTCCTCGCGGATTTTCGCGACCGCGATTTCGGGCAGGACGGTGAAGTTCGAAAAGGTCGAGCAGCCCATATAATGGTAGATAGTCTCGCCTTTATAGGAAAAGCGCGAGGTACCGTCGGGCATCAGCCCCTTGCCCTGCGTCTCGCGGATCGCGCTGCACAGATTGGTTTTGCCCGAGAGGCACATTTTGCACTGGCGACATTCGGGCGTGTAAAGCGGGATGACATGATCATCGGGCGCGACCGAGGTCACACCCGCGCCCACTTCACGAACTATGCCTGCGCCTTCATGGCCAAGAACGCTGGGAAAGATCCCCTCGCTGTCGAATCCGTCGAGTGTGTAAGCATCGGTGTGGCAAATGCCGGTCGCCATGATTTCGACCAGCACTTCACCCTCTTTCGGCCCTTCCAGATCAAGCTCGACAATCTCGAGCGGCTTCTTGGCTTCGAAAGCGACTGCGGCGCGGGTTTTCATGTGACGAATCTCCTCGAATAGAAGACCTAGCCCTCATGCACCGTCTTGGGAACCATGCAGGCCATCACGCCTTCGCGGCCGTCTTCGCTGCCATAGCCTGACCATTTGACCCCGCCGAAGGGCGCATCGACGGCAGAGACGCCGCCAGTGTTGATCGCAAGCATACCCGCCTCGACTTCTGCTGCGAGGCGGCGGCGACGCGCCGGATCTTCGGTCCAGGCATAGGCAGCGAGGCCATAAGGTAGCCGGTTGGCCTCCTCGATCATCGCATCCTCACCTGCCATCGGATTGAGGATTGCGACCGGACCGAACGGCTCCTCGTTCATGATTTCGGCATCGGTCGGCACTTCGGAGAGCACGGTCGGCTGGTGGAAATAGCCCTGATTGCCGATCCGCTCGCCGCCGCTAAGCAGCTTCGCACCATGCTCTATCGCATCGGCGATTGTGTTCTGGATACCGTCGACACCGCGTGCGTTCGCCATCGGCCCCATCTGCGTGCCATCTTCCAGGCCGTTGCCGACCTTGAGCGCTTTGGTCCGCTCGACAAAGCCGTCGCGGAAGCGTTCGAATGCATCCTCCTCGACCAGAAAGCGTGTCGGGCTGACGCAGACCTGGCCTGCATTGCGGAAGGCGTTGGCGGTCATCATATCGAGCGCCCTGTCAATATTGGTGTCGTTGAATATCAGCACCGGAGCATGGCCGCCGAGTTCCATGGTGGTGATCTTGAGATCTTCCGCCGCCAGCTTTGCGAGATGTTTGCCCACCGCTGTCGAGCCGGTGAAGGTGAGCTTGCGGATGATCGGCGAGGCCAGGAGATGCTCGCTGACTTCACTCGGCACGCCGAACACGCATTGTACGGCGCCGCTTGGCACACCAGCATCGAGCATCGCCTGGACCACGGCGATGCCCGCTGCAGGGGTCTCTTCGCTCGGCTTCACGATCACCGAGCAGCCTGCGGCGAGCGCACCGCCGATCTTGCGCATTACATTGAGCGAGGGGAAATTCCACGGCGCGAACCCCGCAACGGGGCCGACCGGGTGATATTGTATTTCAACACGGCTGCCTTCGGGACGAACGAGTGTGCGGCCATAGAGTCGCTTGCATTCACCGGCATAGAATTCGAGCAGCATCGCGGCATAGATCGTTTCGCCTTTGGCTTCACCGAGCGGCTTGCCCTGTTCGCGCGTCAGCGCTTGCGCGATATCGCCTGCGCGTGCCTTGAGCAGTCCGGCCGCCTTGGTCAGGATCGACGCGCGTTGCTCCGCAGCGGTGCTGCGCCACTCGCGAAAGCCGCGCTGTGCCGCTTCGAGCGCCCGGTCGAGGTCCGCTGCGGTCGCATGCGGAAGGCTGGCAAGCGTTTCTCCGGTTGCCGGATTGACGACTTCTTCGCTGTTCCGGCCATCGCCGGAAATTGCTTCACCATCGATCAACAGATGCAGTTCGGGATAATCACTCACGGCGTTTTCCTTATTGGCAGTGTCTATTCAGCTTGATGTGTCTATTAGCCGAGTGATGATCAAGTATATCGTTCCTCTCGCGCTGCCGCTGGCCGCCTTTTTCGCAACCGTGGCAATCGCGCAGGACACCGGGGCGAGCCCGGATTTGACCCTGCAGCAGAAGACAGCTCTGCGCTGCTCGGCGGCCTTTGCGATTGTTGCCGAGCGGCAGGCCAATGGCGATGAACAGGCAGCGTCCTACCCGGCCATGGCCCAGCGTGGCCGCGAATTTTTTGTGCGCAGTTCGGCGCAGCTCATGGATCAGACGGGAATGAGCAGAGATCAGGTTGCGGGGCTGCTCTATGTCGAGGCGCAGGATCTTGAAAAGGGCGACGGTATCGAACGCATCATGCCGTCCTGCCTGCTGCTGCTCGATGCATCGGGTCTCTAGGACCGGAGACCGCTAATTTTCGGTTTTCGGCAATCATCATATAGACGCCTCTGCGCGCTTGCGGCATGAGCGGAGCCATGTGGCGCCTTTACCAATTCCCCTTATGTCCTTTTAGCCGGAAAGTCCGTCTGCTCCTGAGCGAGAAGGGCGTCGGCTACGAGCTGTGGCGCGAAAATCCCTGGGAGGGGAGCGACGAATTCTGGGCGCTCAATCCGGCAGGACGCACGCCGGTCCTGCACGATCCGGAAAAGAAGCTGACGCTGTGTGACAGCCGTGCGATCTGCGAGTATTTTGAAGAGACCGTCGATCAGTCACCGATGATCAACGGCACTGTGAAAGAGCGCGCGGAAATCCGCCGTCTGGTTGCCCTGTTCGACGAGAATTTCTTCGGTGACGTGACCAATCCGCTGCTGCACGAACGGATGAAGAAGCGGATTGTTTTGCGCCAACCGCCCGATTCGCGGATGCTCAGCCGCGCAATGAAGATGGCGCACGGCCATCTCGACTATATCGACTATTTGATCGACCACCGTCCCTGGCTGGCGGGCTCGCGCATGAGCCTCGCCGATCTGGCTGCCGCAGCGCAGATTTCGGTGGCGGACTACCTTGGCGGGATCGATTGGGACGGGCACGAGCAATCGAAGGGCTGGTATTCGGTGTTCAAAAGCCGCCCAAGCTTCCGGCCATTGCTGAAAGAGCGGATGGAAGTGATCCAGCCACCAAGCCATTATTCAGACGTAAACGCGTAATTCCCGTTAAGACCGTCACTGCGAGCGTAGCGAAGCAAATTCATGGAACTGCGCCCTGGATTGCCGCGCCGCCTTGCGGCTCCTCGCGATGACGATGCTATTGAGCGCGAAGCCGGCAGTTCCCATATCTCTGTCAAAGGAGACGCATGATGACCGATCCGAAATCGACCCCCGACGCCGAATGGCGCAACAAGCTTACTCCGGAGCAGTTCCATGTCCTGCGCGAAAAGGGAACCGAACGCGCCTTTACCGGCCAGTTCGACAAGCATTTCGAAGAGGGTGAATATACCTGCGCGGGTTGCGGGGCGAAGCTGTTTGAAAGCGACGCGAAGTATAACAGCGGATGCGGCTGGCCCGCTTTCACCAAGCCTGCCGAAGGCGAAGCGGTTGCCGAGCATCGCGACACTTCGCACGGTATGATCCGTACCGAAGTTACCTGCTCGAATTGCGACGGGCATCTGGGGCATGTTTTTCCCGATGGTCCGCCCGAGGCAGGTGGGATGCGTTATTGCATCAACAGCGCTGCGCTCGACTTCGAGAAAGACGACTGACCACTTGCGGCCACCGCCGTGAACGGGGATGAAAATCGCATTCCCGTTCACGCATCGTTACAACTGTTCTATGCACATATGACCGATATTCGGGGCGGATTGCTCCGGTAACGAGAATGGTGGAACCAGATGGCGAAACGGGGCAGTCGGCGCAAAGCCGCCGCAAGCCGTAAACCGAAGAAGGCCGGTGCAACCGGCTGGCGCCTTTGGCTGCGCCGTTTCTTCGTATGGGGCGGTGTCGCGGCTGTGCTGGGTGTCATTTTCGTGGCGCTCGCCGTGTTGTTCGCCGCGCGCTCGCTGCCATCCTATGATGAGTTGAAAGCAACACAGAACGCGCAGACGATTATCGTGCGCGCGCGCGACGGGACCGAAATTGTCGAATTGGGGCCGAGTTTCGGCAAATGGCTCGACAGCGACGAGATTCCGCAGGTGATGAAAGATGCGATGATATCGGTCGAGGATCGCCGCTATTATTCGCATTTCGGTGTCGATCCGATCCGCCTGACCGGTGCGATCCTCGAATCCTTCACCGGCGACAAGCGTATCGGCGGCACATCGACGATCAGCCAGCAGCTGGCACGCAATATTTTTCTCAATTCCAATCGCACGCTCGACCGCAAAATGCGCGAGGCGGTGCTGGCGATGGCGCTGGAGAGCAAGTTCTCCAAGGACCAGATCCTCGAGCTCTATCTCAACAAGGTCTATTTCGGTGGCGGCGCTTACGGAATCGACAGCGCGAGCCGGAAATTCTTCAGCCACCCTGCGACCGATCTGAGCACGGCGGAGGCGGCGATTATTGCGGGGCTCGTCAAAGCACCCTCTCGCTACTCGCCGACCGCCGATGTGCAGGCGGCGGTTGACCGCGCACAGGTGGTCTTGCGGTTGATGAAGGAACAGGAGCGGATCGATCCGGGCGTGACGGTCGATCCCTCGGCAGTGAAGTTGAAGGAGGATCGCGGTCAGAACTCGGTGCGATATTTTACCGACTGGGCGTTGCCGCAGCTCGACTTGTTGCTGCCCGAAACTTTCGAACCCATCGAGGTGTGGACCACGCTCGACGTGGGTATGCAGCGAACGGCGGCGACCGCGATCAAGTCCAACACCCCCGGTGGTGCCCAGGGCGCTCTGGTCAGCCTTGATCGCGACGGGGCAATTCTCGCGATGATCGGCGGCACCGACTATGTCGAGACCAACTATAACCGCGCGACCGATGCGGTGCGCCAGCCAGGCTCGGCGTGGAAACTGTTCGTCTATCTCGCAGCGCTGGAGGCTGGTTATACGCCGCAGCACACGGTCAAGGATGTGCCGGTGACCATCGACGGATGGAGCCCGCGCAATTCGGGCGGCAACTATGCGGGTGAGATCGATGTCCGCACCGCCTTTGCCTATTCCAAAAACACAGTCGCGGCGCAACTCGGCAACGAGGTCGGCTTCGGCACCGTTGCGAGTATGGCGAGAAGGTTCGGCATAACCACACCGGTTTCGACCTATCCCTCGATGGTGCTCGGCAGCTCCGAAACGCGCGTGATCGATATGACCCGCGCTTTTGCGTCGGTCTCTGCCGGAGGTAAATCGGTCGAACCCTACGGGATCGTGCGCGTCAAAACCGCCGATGGCGAGACACTCTATGAGCACGAGAAAGCGCGTAGTACCAAGCTGGTGCCCGACTATGTCGCTGCGGGGATTACCGACCTGTTGCAGACTGCGGTCAATACGGGAACGGGGCGCGCGGCGCAGATCGGGCGTCCGGTGGCCGGCAAGACCGGGACGACGTCGTCGAACAAGGATGGCTGGTTTATCGGTTTTTCCAGCGGGATAACCACCGGGGTGTGGATGGGCCGCGATGATGCCAAACGTGTGCCCGGATTGCAGGGTGGCCGCGCCCCGGCGCAGGCATTTGCGGCCTATATGCGCTATGCGGTCAAGGATCGCCCGGTCGAGGAATTCAACACCGAGCTGAAACTTCCCGAATGGCAGCTCGAACCCGATGACGAGTTCTATTTCGGCGATCCCGATGACTACTATTACATCGACGAGCAGGGCAACCTGATCGAGCCGGGCGTGTCCGAAGATGGCGGTTTGGTGCCGGTTCCGCCTGAATCGGGTTCTGTCCAGGGCGATGCCGCGCTCAGGCCGCAAGTGCCCGGCAATGACGCTCCGCAAGCAGCCAGCGATGATTTCCTCGATCAGGCGACGGGCGAGCGACCGGTGCAGCCAAGAACCGCGCCATCGCGCTCGGTGCCTCCGCCAAATCCGCCGCCCAGGAACCAACCGCCTCCTGGTGGCTGACAGCGGACAAGGAAAAGGCCCCTGCCGGAGATGCCGGAGGGGCCTTTTCCTTGTCGGGTTGACCGGAAACCTACCGCAAGCGAACTGCGCGGTAGGCCGCCGGGCCGCCGGGCCGCTGGATTCGCAGAAGGATCGCGTCGCGATCATCGGCTTCGGCTTCCTCGATGGCGGCTTCCAGATCGGCGATTGACGTGACCGGCTTGTAGTTCGCCGTCAGGATCATGTCGCGGCGACGCAGACCCTTGCGGGCAGCATCAGAATTCGGATCAACCTGGAGGATGGCCAGCCCGCGCATCTCGCGTGCGACACCGAGCTGGCGTGCAATCGTTGCATCGATCTCGACCACCTGCAGGCCGAGCTTTTCGATGATCGGGCTGCCATCCTCGGTGCTGTCGGGCATTTCCGGCTGGTTATCATCATTGAACATCTGGCGGTTGCGCAGTTCTTCTTCGCTCGGGCGTGAACCGACCGTCGCACGCACGGTGCGACGCTCTCCGTCGCGCAGCAGCTCAATCGGGATTGTCGTACCCGGCTTGATATTGGCGACGAGGAAGGACAGCGTCTGGTCGGGGGTTACTTCCTGCCCGTTGACCGACAGCACGATGTCACCGGCTTCGATACCGGCCTTGTCCGCGCCCTGATCGGCTTCCACCAGCTGGACGATCTCGCCGCGATTCTTCCTGAGGCCGAGCGAATCGGCCAGATCGTCATCAACGGCGGTGATGCTTACACCCAGATAGCCGCGCTCGATGGCTTCGCCGTTCTTGAGCTGCTCGACAATCGGCTTGGCCGTCTCTGCGGGGATTGCAAAGCCGATACCCACGCTGCCGCCGGTAGGCGAAAAGATCGCATTGTTGATGCCGATCACATTGCCCTGCATGTCGAACAGCGGGCCGCCTGAATTGCCGCGATTGATGCTCGCATCGGTCTGGATATAGCGGTCATAGGCACCGCCACCGGTGTTGCGCAGCACCGATGACACGATGCCCGAAGTTACCGTCCCGCCGAGGCCGAAGGGGTTGCCGATGGCAACAACCCAGTCGCCGACACGAGCTTGCGACGAATCGCCGAACTCAACAAAGGGGAAATCGCTCCCGCCTTCGATTTTGAGCACGGCAAGATCGGATGCTGCATCGGCACCGATCAGCTGCGCTTCATACTCGGTGCCATCGGGCATGGTTACGGTGATTTCTTCAACCGTTCCGCGACCGTTGGGGCTGACGACGTGGTTGTTGGTCACGACGAAACCGTCTGCCGAGACGATAAAGCCCGAGCCAAGCGATTGCGCCTCGCGCGTTTGAGGCTGTTGGTTTCGACCACGGCGGTTGCCGAACATATCGGCAAGCGGCGTTCCGGCGAACGGATTGCGGTTCGACACTTCGATCCGCTGGCGTGTTGAAATATTGACCACGGCAGGCTGCAACTGCTCGGTCAGATCGGCAAAGCTGGCGGGGGCTCCGGCGCGCGGGACCACGGTCGCCATGCGGCTGTCGTCGTTCTGCGCCACCTGCGCACCGGCGGGAAAACCGCCAACGAGGGAGATGGCTGCACCGCTCACCAGCAGCGCGGAGGTCAATCCATAAGCATATCGCACAGGCTTCACGTCCTTTTGTCCTCTTCATTTCTTGGGCGCAGCAACTGCGCCAACCAACACCGCATCCACCAAGGATAGCGGGGCTGAACAGTGTTTGAACGGCGGTGCGGGCCGCCGGTTCCTATCGACGAACGACTAACGCCGTCCTCTGAACTGCCGCAGATACTCATTATCCGGCGACAGGATCATGCTGTTTTCCGGCCCGTCCTCGCGCTCGGCGAAGGTTGTTCGATAGCTCTGCATGGCGCGATAGAAGTCATAAAAGCGCGGATCCTTGCCGAATGCATCGGCATAGGTCTTGGCAGCTTCCGCGTCTGCCTCTGCGCGAATGATCAGCGCATCGCGCCGCCCCTGAGCACGGATAGTACGCGCTTCGCGCTCACGATCCGATTCCATCCGGCGGAAAGCCGATTCAAGGGGTGCTTCGGGCAGGTCGGTCCGCTTGATCTGCACATCGACGACTTCGGCCCCATATTGGCGTGCTTGCCGGTCAAGATTGGCGCGAACATTGGCCAGCGCCGTACCGCGTTCGGCGGTCAACATCGCCTGGAAGGTTCGCCGTCCGAGTTCCTGTCGCAGGACCGAGTTAAGGATCGGCTCAAGCGCAGTCCGCACGCCCTCTGTCGTCCCGGCGCGTTCGACCATCCTCACCGGATCGGTAATCCGAAAACGTGCATAGGCATTTACCAGCAAGCGTTGCTGGTCATTCGACAAGACTTCCTCATCGGTCATTTCGAGATCGAGTAGGCGCCGTTCAATCAAGGTGACGCTCTCAAGAAAGGGCACTTTGAAGTAGAGGCCCGCCCCTTTCTGACCGTTCGGGGTATTGACCGTACCGGTCGGCTCACCGGTCCAAATTACAACGGCCTGTTTCTCTTCCGGGACGATGAAGACGCTGAAGAACAGCGTAACAATTGCCAAGCCGGCGAAGAGAACTGCCGAGCGATAATTGTTCCAGAGATTTTCCATCTTACTGTCCTCCCTGGCTTGGCGCCGGAGCGGCTGCGGATGGCGGCGTTGTCGCGCGCCTCCTCAATTCGGGCAGCGGCAGGTAAGGTGTTACGCCGTCGGCCTCGATTACCGTCTTGTCGGTCTGGCTGAGAATGCTCTCCATGGTTTCATAGTAGAGACGCTGCCGGGTAACATCGGGCGCAAGGCGATATTCCTCGTAAACCTTGTCGAAGGCCTCTGCTTCACCCTGAGCGGTGGCGAGGACCTGCTGCGCGTAGCCTCGCGCCTGGTTCCGCGCGGCATCGGCGTTTTGTTCGGCAACCTGCACATCGCGGAATGCGTCGACCACTTCCGCCGGAGGGTCAGCCTTCTCGATTTCGACACCGAGCACCCGGATCCCCGCCTGATAGGAATCGAGCGTCGCCTGCATACGCTCGCGCACATCCTGCTCGATTGCTGCGCGGCCCTGACCGGTGAAGGTTTCGTTGAGTTCTTTCTCGGCAATAGCCGCGCGCATGGCAGCCTCGGCTGCCTCGTTTACCGTTTCGACCGGCTCGACCAGGCGGAACTTGAATTCGGCAAGATCCTTGATGTTCCAACGCACGATATAGCTGAGATCGACGAGGTTCTGGTCGCCGGTCAGGATCAGTTTTACAGACTGCCCGCTTTCGGGGATGCGCACCGTTCGCACACCCTGCACATCCTCGACATCGACCGTCTCGATGGGGAAAGGCGCCGAGAAATTCAGTCCGGGATCCATCGTCCGGGTGTAGTTACCCAGCGTTTTGACTACACCCTTTTCCTGCGGGCCGATCAGATGCGCGCTGGTCGTCAACAGGCCTACCGCGATGATCGTTACGACAACCACCGGAAACCAGCTCTTGCCGCCCGGGCGCTCGGGGAGCCGGAAATTGGGGCCACCGGGCCCGCCTCCGCCGCCGCCTGGGCCGCCGCGATTCTTGAAAATATCCTCTATCTTGGCCGAACGGGATGGATCGTCTCCACCAGGGAGCCACGGATTGCGCGGACCCTTGGGCTTATCCCCGCCCGAACCAGAACCGCCCGAACCGTTGCTCGCGCCTTTCTCTCCGCCCGAACCGGATTTTGAATCCGATGATTTGTCGCCCCACGGGTTTTTGCCCGCCATGGCCATACCGATATTTTTTGCGAAATCGCCGATTGTCGTCATATGTCCTTTATAGGTGTCGATTGTAGGAAAAACAGGGGTTGCATGTCGGAATTTGATGCTAGTGCGTCACACCATGGATGATGAGGCACTCAAGGCACGACTTCCGGACTCGATTACCAGCCGTGTGCAGTCGCTGAAAGAGTACGATGGCGTTGTCACCGTGGTGCTCGATGTCGGCGGGCTCGAGCCGGAGAACCGCACCGGTATCGAACTTGCAGTCAAGGAAATGCTGGGCGAGGTCGAAGGAGTTTCCGAGGTCCGCGTGGCAATGGTCGCTGATCGCAAGCGCCGCCGGATCATCGCGGTCGGATCGGGCAAGGGCGGGGTTGGCAAGTCGACGTTGACGGCCAATCTTGCGGTGGCGCTCACGCGGATGGGGCACAAGGTCGGCGTGGTCGATGCCGATGTTTACGGTCCCTCGCAGCCGACAATCCTCGACAACAAAGGGGCCAAGCCAGAAGGCAAGGATGACAAGCTCATTCCGGTGCCGAGCCCGCATGGCGTGCCGGTGCTGTCGATGGGGCATCTGGTCGAACCGGGCAAGGCGCTGGCGTGGCGCGGGCCGATGGCGGGCAATGCGATGGCGCAGTTGGTCGATGCGCATTGGGGTGATGTCGAACTGCTTTTGATCGACCTGCCTCCTGGCACCGGCGATGTGCAGCTGACGATGCTGCAGAAATTCAAGCCCGACGGTGCGGTGATCGTCTCGACGCCGCAGGATCTGGCATTGATTGACGCGCAGCGCGCAGCCAACCTGTTCGATAGCGGCAAGGTGCCGATTGTCGGGCTGGTCGAGAATATGAGCGGCTATGCCTGCCCGCATTGCGGCGAGATCAGCCATCCCTTTGGTG
Organism: Pontixanthobacter sp.; assembly: GCA_965223995.1. Lineage (GTDB taxonomy): Bacteria > Pseudomonadota > Alphaproteobacteria > Sphingomonadales > Sphingomonadaceae > Pontixanthobacter. The sequence continues at coordinate 266,155 of CBDCXY010000016.1, forward strand.
AGGGCGGGGTCGAGGCTGCTTCCGATGGCACGGGCATTCCCTTCCTTGGCCGGATACCGCTGGCGATCGAAATCCGCGTGGCGAGCGATGCGGGTAGCCCGCCTGCTGCTGGCGATGGTGATGAAGCGCAAGCCTTCAAAGCCGTGGCGGGCAAACTCGCCGAATGGCTGGAGGCGGCGTGAGCATGGCGATCAGCCGACGCGGAGTGTTGCTTGGTGCTGCAGTCGGCGGCGGATTGCTGGTTGCGTGGAACCTGCGCTCGCGTGCATTCCCGACGCCGCTGACGCCCGGAGAGAACGAATTCGCCTTCGATGCCTGGCTGAAGATCGCCGAGGACGGGGTGGTGACGGTAGCCGTTCCGCAGCTTGAAATGGGGCAGGGTATTACCACGGTCCTGCCGCAGATTATCTGCGAGGAATTGGGCGCAGACTGGCGCCAGGTTGCAGTCGAACCGGCCCCCATCAGCGGCGCTTATGCCAATATCCCGCTGGCGGCGAAATGGTCGGCGCTGTGGTCACCCATGCTGGCCTCTTTTGCGGATGGGCCGGACGACTTGCTGGCGACCCGTTTCGCGGAGAATACACGCTTCTCCGCCACGGCAGATGGATCAAGCCTTGCGGCCTACGAACTGCCTTGCCGGATGGCGGCAGCCGCTGCGCGTCTGGTGCTGATCGAGGAGGGCGCCGAACGATTGAGCGCATCGCCCGATGCTTGCGATGCCGCAGCAGGCTTTGTCTCCGATGGCGAGAATCGTCTGCCCTTTGCGGAACTGGTGCGCGGCGCCGCGCAGCGCGATGCGCCGGAAAATCCGCCATTGAGAGGCCGACCTGCATCGGAACAACCGATACCCGGACAAGCCGGAGGTGTGGGTGAGTATGCGCGGCTGGACATGCCCTCGAAAGTCGACGGATCGCATCTGTTTGCGGGCGATGTGCGGCTGCCCGATATGGTCTATGCCGCGATCAAGCACGGACCGCTCGAAGAAGCCGAACTGACCGATTTCGATATAGCCGCAGTCGCCGGCAACGAGCGGGTAACCAACGTCGTCAGGGGAAAGCGCTGGCTTGCGGCGGTCGCAACCGACTGGTGGAGCGCAGAACAGGCGGTCGAGGCCATGAAGCCGCGTTTCTCGGTCACCAATGTCGCCGACAGCCTCTCGACCGAAGAACGATTGTCCGAAGCGCTTGGTACCGAGGCGGGTTATCGCATCGTTGAGCGCGGGGCTCCGGGCAATATCGAATCCGAATTCGCGCGCAAATATCATGTCGGCCCCGCACTGCACGGCACGCTTGAAACCGCCAGCGCGACGGCGCGCTATGCCGATGGACGACTCGAACTTTGGATTGCCAGCCAGGCACCCGAGCGCGCGCGCATGGCTGCGGCGAAGGCCATCGGCCTGTCGGTAGAAGATGTGGTGCTCTATCCAATGCCCGCAGGCGGCAGTTTCGACCGGCGACTGGAACATGACCATGCAGTCGAGGTCGCATTGATTGCACGCGAAATATCGCAGGAAACACCGCGCCCAGTCCAACTGGTATGGTCGCGCTGGCAGGAACATCTTGCCGGTCATCCGCGAACACCAGCCTCGGGGCTGTTGTGGGCTGATCTGCGCGATGGTGGACGCGGGCGAATTGACGCATTGCACGCGCGGATCGCGGTCCCCCCGACCGCGCGCGAATTCGGCGAACGGCTTTTCGAGAACAAGACCGCCTGGGCTGCGCGCGAGGCGGTGGCGGGCCAAGCCGATCCACTGGCAGTCTCTGGAGCGATGCCCGTTTACGGCATACCCAATGTGGTGGTTGAGCATGTGCCGGTCGATATAGGCCAGCCGACGGGACGGATGCGAGGTAACGCCGATAGCTACACCGCTTTCTTTACCGAGAGCTTTCTCGATGAGATCGCCGCGTTTTTTGGCCGCGAACCGCTGTCCTATCGGATCGAAATGCTCGCCAATGATGTGCGTATGGTTTCCTGCCTCCAACGCGCGGCGCGGCTTGCCGAATGGGATGGCGGACGCGACCAGTCGGGCCAGGGTCTCGCCTGCCACAAGATGGAGGGTTACGGGGCGACGGGGCGGATAGCCTGTATCGCGACTGCACGGCGCGAAGAAGGCGGTTTGCGCGTTTCCAGGATCAGCGCGGCGGTCGATATCGGACGGATCGTCAATCTCGATATCGCGCGCCAGCAGATCGAGGGCGGGCTGGTTTTCGGGCTGTCGCTCGCAATGGGGTCGAGCACACAATACTCAAATGGCCTGCCGACTGCCCAGCGTCTTGCCGATCTCGATCTACCGGTGCTTGCCGACTGCCCCGAAATAGAGGTCGATTTCATCGCCAGCGAGGACAGTCCGTTCGATCCGGGGGAACTCGGCGTCGCTGTATGCGCTCCTGCAATAGCCAATGCGCTGTTTTCCGCCACCGGCCTGCGCTTCCGCCGCCTGCCGCTGTTCTCCGAGGGGCTCTGATTTCGAATGACGTGGCAGGATCAGAATCTCCCATCCGATCACCTGCAGGTGCAGAGCGGACGCGTGGGCGTGCTACTGGTCAATCTCGGTACTCCCGAGGCACCAACGACCAAAGCCGTAAAGACCTATCTCAAAGAGTTTCTGTCGGACCGCCGCGTCGTCGAAATTCCTCCCATTGCATGGCAACCGATCCTGCGCGGAATTGTCCTCAATACGCGGCCCCGAAAGAGCGCGGCAGCCTATAAGAAGGTCTGGAGCGAGAAGGGCTCGCCGCTGGAATATATTACGCGCGAACAGGCAGAGGGTCTGCAGGAACGGCTCGGCGATCAGGTGAAAGTCGGCTGGGCGATGCGCTATGGAAAGCCGGCGATTTCCGATGAATTGCAGCGACTAATGGATCAGGGCTGCGATCGCATTCTGCTCGCGCCGCTCTATCCGCAATATTCGGGCGCGACCACGGCTACGGTCGTTGACAGGGCGGGTGACGCGCTACGCGATATGCGCTGGCAGCCGAGCCTGAGAACCCTGCCTCCTTACTATGACGATCCGGCCTATATCGATGCATTGGCGATGGACTTGGGCGCGCAGCTGGATGCGCTGGATTTTGAACCTGAAGTGCTGCTGCTCAGCTTCCACGGAATGCCGCAGCGCACGCTCGATCTGGGCGATCCGTATCATTGCCACTGCCGCAAGACTGCGCGCTTGTTGGAAGAGGCAATAGCACCGCGCGGCAATATGCGTTTCGTGACGTCGTTCCAGTCGCGTTTTGGACGAGCAAAGTGGCTCGAGCCTGCAACCGATGCGACTATCACGGCAGAGGCAAAGGCCGGAACCAAGCGTATGGCGGTCGCAACACCCGGCTTCTCCGCCGACTGCCTCGAAACGCTCGAAGAGATCGCGCTGGAGGGCAAAGAGCAGTTCCAGGAAGCGGGCGGCGAGCATTTCGCCGTGCTCACCTGCCTCAACACTGGCGAGCCGGGTATGGCGATGCTGGAGACGATCATCCGCCGCGAGCTATCTGGCTGGACTTGAACCATGCATTTACTTACATTGGTGTAAATAGGAACAAGAACGACCTTCGAGGAATACATGGCCACGCTCGCTGCCGACCCAATCGAACAAGCCGCTCCGACCCATTGGACCGAGGGCAATCCGACTCCAGCCGAACTGGAGCACATCCCCGGAGAAACCGGCTATCCCCTGGTCGGCAACACCTTCACCATGCTCGCCGATCCGCATGCCTTCACCCGGAAAATGGTCGAGAAATACGGTCCCGTTTACCGCAACAAGGCATTTGGCGGTTTGGTCGTAGCGCTGGTTGGGGCCGAGGCAAACGAGCTGGTTCTGTTCGACCGCCAAAAACTGTTTTCCTCCGAACAGGGTTGGGGGCCGGTGCTCGATCAGCTGTTCCCGCGCGGATTGATGCTGATGGATTTCGATCATCACCGCGCCGATCGCAAGGCGCTGTCGATTGCGTTCAAGCCGGGGCCGATGCGTCACTATGCGGGCAGCCTCAATCGCGGCATCGCCGAGACGGTAAAGGGCTGGGAAGGGGAGATGAAATTCTACCCCGCGATCAAACAGCTGACGCTCGATCTCGCGGCGGACAGCTTTATTGGCATCCCGTGGGGGCCAGAGGCCGACGAGATCAATCAGGCGTTTGTTTACATGGTGCAGGCTTCGGTCGCGCCGGTGCGTCATCCGCTACCCTTCACGCTTATGCGCAAGGGTGTGAAGGGCCGCGAGTTCCTGGTCGACTATTTCACCAGGGAAACGCATCGCCGGCGTCAGGAAGGCGGCGGGCAGGATATGTTCAGCCAGTTCGCGACAGCCGAGCGCGAGGATGGCTCGCTGCTGCCGGTCGACGAGGTCGTCGACCATATGAACTTCCTGATGATGGCCGCGCATGACACGATCACCTCCAGCGCGACTTCGTTGATCTGGCTGCTCGCCAAGCATCCCGAATGGCAGGAAAAGCTGCGTCAGGAGATTACCGCGATCACCGGCGGCGAGGGCCGCGACCTGTCCTACGAAGATGTGGGCAAGCTCGAATTGACCGAAATGGCATTCAAGGAAGCTTTGCGCCTGATCCCGCCGGTCCCTTCCACCCCGCGCCGCGCTTTGCGCGAGTTCGAATTTGGCGGATACCGTATTCCCGCCGGAACGCATGTCGGGATCAACGCACAATATGTGCATCATATGGAAGAGTATTGGCCAGAGCCCGAGAAATTCGACCCGATGCGTTTCACGCCGGATATGGTGAAGGCGCGCCACAAATATGCATGGGTGCCCTTCGGCGGCGGCGCGCATATGTGCCTGGGTCTGCATTTCGCTTACATGCAGGTGAAAATCCTGATGGCGCATCTGCTGACGCGCTACGAGATCGAGATCGACGAGGGATATAATCCCGACTGGAAGGCGTGGCCGATCCCGCAGCCTAAGGATGGGCTGAAAGTGCGGTTTAAGAGTTTGTAATGAGCGTGATCCCCAGCCTCCGCTGGGACTCACGCGATTTCAAAAATCTATCGCAATCCCGTCTTTCACCCAATCGCCATAACGCGTTGGACTAAGCTCATTTGGATCACCCTTGTCGGCTACAGCCTTTGGCTTCGGCGCTGGATCGTTGGTCCAGTGCTCGGGCTTCTTGAACGCCTTGGCCGCTTTGGATTTCTTTGTCGTCATGTCTCCTAAATGCGCGGGGTGGCGGATGGTTGCAAGCACGACTAAGGCGAGCCTCATGTTGAAAGCAGCATATGAGTGACATTCCGGGCCTCCCCGCACGGCGCGCGGCGTTGCAGATGATCGATGCGGTGCTCCATCGCGGCGAGACGCTCGATCAGGCGGAGCGCAACGCCACTCGGCGTATTCGCGGCCCGGCCGACAGGGCGCTGGCCATGGCAATTGCTGGGGAGACTCTACGCTGGCTGGCCGATCTCGATGGGCTGATTGACAGCGCGACAAAGAAAGCACTCCCGCACGATGCCAAGCCGCGCTCGGTCTTGCGTCTGATGTTGGCACAATGGCTGCGGCTCGATACGCCGCCGCATGCGGTGATCGCGACTGCGCTGCCGCTGCTGAGCGGTGGACCGAGACGGTTGGCGCATGGTGTTTTTTCGACGCTGAACAAGCGCGAAGTAGCGTTACCCGACGTGCCGACCTTGCCTGAACGCGTTGCAGAGAGGTGGGGTGAACGCAGCGCGATCATAGCTTCGGGCCTGATCGAACCTCCTGCTCTGGATCTTGCACTCAAGGAGTGGTCCGACACCGGAGAACGCGCGAAGTCGATGGGCGGCAGCAGCCTTGCTCCCGGCCATATTCGAATGCCGCGCGGTACGCCGATAGACCAGCTTCCCAGCTACAAGGCAGGCGATTGGTGGGTTCAGGACCTGGCCGCGTCGCTTCCCGCCAGATTGCTTGGTCCGGGCGAGGGACGCCGTGTGCTTGACCTTTGTGCTGCGCCCGGCGGCAAGACGCTGCAACTGGCGGCAGCTGGATGGAAAGTCACCGCGCTCGACATCAGCGAGCGGCGGCTCGACAAGCTGCGGCAGAACTTGCAGCGCACGGGACTTGAGGCGGAGATCGTCAAGGCGAACGCTCTGACCTATGTCCCCGCCAAAGAGTTCGATGCGATCCTGCTCGATGCACCGTGCACCGCAACCGGAACCTGCCGCCGCCATCCCGACGTCATCCACCGGATCGGCGATCGGCAGATCGAGGAGATGGCGGAATTGCAGCACAGCCTGTTGATGCGAGCGAGCGACTGGCTGCCCGAAGGCGGCACGCTGGTTTACGCGGTATGCTCGCTCGAAAATGCCGAGGGCGAGGCACAGGCTTCGGCGGTTGCGTTGGCTCCGGCGCCTATCACCGCAGCCGAACTTCCGGCAGGCTTGCAACCGACCCGAGAGGGTTGGTTGCGCACCGACCCGGGCATGCTGGCGGACGAAGCCGGGCTCGACGGATTCTTTGTCGCGCGTTGGCGGAAATAGCGTTTCGTTTGCAATGACGGGTTACTTGGACTCGAAATCCATTGTGATCCGTGTGCAATCATGCTCGCCTTGCGTGACCTGCATCGTCGCGGAACTTTCGCTGCGCCTTACCAGATCGATCCGGAACGGGCGACCCAACTCGACATAATGCGTGAAGCGCATCTCGCCGCCCGAAACGCGCAGTGATCGCTTCTCTTCAAGCAGGTGCAGGAACTGGTGCGCCGCCTCGGCCAGATGTGTCGAATTCACATGGTCGCCCGACCCGCTCATAAACGGATGGGCGGGGGGAAAGGCGTTTTCTAGCGTCATCAGCCCATGAACGTGGACTTTGCCACCGTCCGCGAGCGGCGAGACAAAGGACGGCCCGATCCCCTCGCTTCCGACGTCTGCTGGCGAAGCAAAGTCGAACTGGTCGGGCGCAACCATATCACCCGATGACTGCTTGGCCTTGTTCCGCCATGCCTCGAAATCGCGCGTGCGAAATTCGACGCCGACGCTTCGCATGGTCGATACCATCGCATCGTCGGCATCATAGAACGTCAGCTGACCCCGTGGCTCTCCCTCTTCCTCGACATTCTCTGACACCCCGCGAACCGGATTGCCGACGTTCGCGGCACCGCATTGCCAGCGCGTCCAGGTGAGCGCCGTCCATTTCGAACCATCGAACGTCCCGCGCAGGCGCGCAGCCTCCACGCTCGCCCAATATTGCAGGTTCTGCAGAGCAATCGGGTGATGCGGATGGAGTGCCAGCCACGGCCATGCATCCTCATCCGTTGAGCATAGAAAGGTGACGGTATCGTCGCTTCTCAGCACGCGATCATGCGTGAACTCGATATCGGGCGCGGAGTTGGCCAAGCTGCTTGCCCTAACTCTTCACCTTGTCCCGAAAACTCTTGCGTAGCTTCATGATCTTGGGCGGAATTACGGCAAGGCAATACGGATTGCGCTGACCCTCTCCTTCCCAATATTCCTGATGATAATCCTCCGCAGGATACCATGTCGCCGGACCTTCGATAGTGGTGACCGCCTCCTTGCCGTTGCTCTCGTTCCAGCGCTCGATTGCGGCCTCCGCCGCAGCACGCTGATCGCCATCGAGCAGGAAGATCGCGCTGCGATATTGCGTGCCGACATCGTTGCCTTGCCGGTTGAGCTGGGTCGGATCATGCGTGCCAAGAAACACATCGTAGACTTCAGCCAGCGAAATCACTCCGGTGTCGAATGTCACGCGGACACCTTCGGCATGGCCTGTGGCACCGGTGCAGACCTGTTTGTATGTCGGGTTGTCGACGGTTCCGCCGATATAGCCGCTCTCGACCTGGCTCACACCGATAACGTCGCTGAATACCGCTTCGGTGCACCAGAAGCACCCGCCTGCGATGATCGCTTGTTGCGTGTCGGCCATATGTCAGTCTCGTTGTTGTGTTGCTCTCGGCACTACAGATAGGAAGCGAATGTTCTCTTGTCATCGGCGTATGGCCGCTTAGGGTGCACGCCAGAGTTCAATCAACTCCCTGGAGAGAGATTATGCGTTCGTTCCTTGCCGCTGGTGCGGCGATTGCTGCTTTGACCCTTACTGCGCCCGCCTCTGCCGAAGATCACGGTGTGGATGCCGGCTTGGCCGTTGTGCTTGGCGATGAAAGCCGCGCCGAAGATGCCGCCCGCGACCAGTATCGCCATCCGGCAGAAACGCTGGCCTTTTTCCAGATCGAACCGAATATGACCGTCGCAGAGTATGGTCCCGGCGGCGGTTGGTACACGCGGGTGCTGGCCCCGTGGATCATGCCGCAGGGAAATTATATCGCTTTCAATGGCGACAGCGATGCGCGCGAGTACGATTCGCGCGCTCGTGAAGCACGTGCCAAGGGCTGGACCGAGAGATTCAAAAACACCGTGGCCGAAGGAATGGGCGTCGAGGCCGATAGCGTGGTCGCTTTTGAAGTGGATGAGATGCCCGAGGATATTGCCGGTACGGTCGATCGCGTAGTCATTTTCCGCTCGATGCACGGCCTCAACATCAACAATCAGGCTGACGACGTTCTCAAGGCCGCCCGCCTGATGCTGAAGGATGACGGCATGGTCGGCGTGGTCCAGCACCGTGCTCCCAAGGGCGCGAGCTATGACGACTACGGCGCGCGCCAGCGCGGCTATATGCGCGAACAGGACGTGATCGCGATCTTCGAAGCAAACGGTTTCGAGCTGGTTGCCAAGAGCGAGATCAACGCCAATCCCAAGGATCCGGCAAACTGGGAAGGCGGCGTGTGGACGCTTCCGCCCATGCTGAGTTTCGGCCGCCAGACCGAAGAAGAACGGGCCAAACACCGCGCTATCGGCGAAAGCGACCGGATGACGATGCTGTTCAAGAAAGCCGACTGATATTAAGGGGCGGCGCATGAGTGAAATCACCGTTGCCGCCCTTCAGCTCCCGCTCGGCTCGGATGACGAGACCGGGAACATCGCTGCCGTTGCGCAGATGGTCGAAGACGCCGCGGGACGCGGCGCGCAGATCGTGCTCCCGCCTGAATTGTTCTCCGGTCCCTATTTCTGCCGCGAGGAAGATGAGGCGTTGTTTGCGCTTGCGCGTCCGACATTGGAGCATCCTTCGGTTATCGCGATGCGCAAGTTGGCGAAGTCGCTGAAAGTCGCCATCCCGACCAGCTTCTTCGAGCGCGACGGGCATCACTATTACAACACCATCGCGATGGTCGATGCCGATGGCGAAGTGCTGGGCACTTACCGCAAAAGCCATATCCCCGATGGTCCGGGATACGAGGAAAAATTCTATTTCCGCCCCGGCAATGACGGGTTCAAAGTGTGGGATGTGGTAGGCACGCGGGTCGGCGTTGGAATCTGCTGGGACCAGTGGTATCCCGAATGCGCGAGGGCAATGGCGCTGCAGGGGGCCGAGCTGCTGTTCTACCCGACTGCAATCGGTTCAGAACCCTATGATGCCGATTTCGACACCAGCCGCATGTGGCGCCGTGCGATGCAGGGTCACGCCGTGTCCAATTGCATGCCGGTGGTTGCCGCCAACCGCATTGGCAAGGAGGGCGATCAGACTTTCTACGGCCACAGCTTTATCGCCAATGAGTGGGGCGATCTGGTCTGCGAATTCGGACGCGAGGACGAGGGCATACTCGTCACGACGCTCGACCTCGAAACCGCCGCCAAGCACCGCGCGGGAATGGGCTTCTTTCGCGACCGCCGCCCGCAGCTTTACGGGCGTCTGTGCGAAGACATCTGAGGCGAAGCGCGCTGGAACACACCTATCTGATTGCACTCGGTTCGAACATCCGGCATCCGGAATATGGCGGACCGCGAGACGTCTTGCTGCAGGCGTTTGGCCAGCTGGAGGATTTGGGAGAGGTCGCGGCGATCTCAGCCGTCATCGATAGCGCGCCTTTGGGGCCGTCTTCGCGGCTCTATGCCAATGCAGCCGTGATCCTCACGAGCGACCATGATCCGGAGGCTTTTTTTGACCGGCTTCAGGCTATCGAACGAGGTTTCGGTACACGGCGCGGCGGGCGCTGGCGCGCGCGCGTTCTGGATCTCGATATCGTCCTTTGGGATGGCGGGATCTGGGCCTCCCAAGGGCTTGCAATACCTCACCCTGCCTTCCGTGAACGGGACTTTGTTCTCGGTCCTGCGCGTGAGATCGCACCCGATTGGCGTGACCCCGTCACAGGTTTATCGCTCTGCCAGCTATTTGCCCGCTTGACCAAGCCCCGCGCCGCCCCTAGTTGACGCCCCCGGTGCCGAAGCCACGTGATGTGGGCCCTTAGCTCAGTCGGTAGAGCAACTGACTTTTAATCAGTAGGTCGCTGGTTCGAACCCAGCAGGGCTCACCACTTTTTTCAAAGCGCGAATGTAACACGGCGGCACGACATGTCCCGGGCGTTTGACATGTCCGCGCCGCCGCATTCTGCTGGCAATTGCAGTTCTCGCTTAGAAGTTGAACGCAAGACCCGCACTCATCGCCCATGGGTCGAGCTTGTGCTTGGTCTGGATGGCGACGGCATTGCCGGCGAACCAGGTTGCAGTTGTGTCGACGAAGTACTTCTTCGCATCCAGGCTGAGGGCCAGACCGCCGTCGTTGAACGGCACGTCAACGCCTGCTTGCAGCGCAATACCGAATTCGTCGGACAGGTTGAAATCGGTAACGCCCAGCGGGATCGTGGCCGCACCTGGCTCATCATCGATGAACATGAAATAGGCCGGGCCAGCGCCGATATACGGTTTAACGCCGCCGAGCTCGAAGTGATATTTAGCGGTGACCGTCGCCGGAATCAGCTTGGCATCGGAAACGAGCTCTGCGCCAGGCAATCCGGTGGTGCCATCAACGTCGTGTTGGGTCAGGCAGCAGATCGTCTCCACCGAGAAACTGTCGGTGAAGAAATATTCAACAGCGACTGTCGGAACGAAATTGTCATTGGCTTTCGTTTGCGTGCCCGCTGGCAACCCGACGGTGTCGACATCGACCCGCGCAATCTTGCCATCGGGCATGACAGTGGTGGCGAAGACCTTTGCCTGCACCGTGCCAGCGCGATCTTCAGCCTGTGCAGGGCTTGCTATCGCGGCAAGGAGGGCGGAACCGAGAATGGCAGAGCGTTTCATTATTCTAATCCCCGCGAAGCAGCGGCCACACCGTGCGGCCTAGGGTTTTTGCATCGCGCAACGCTCCGATGTTCACGCGGCGGTAACTACTCATTGATTCAGATCAAAGACGAGACCGAAAAATGGGCGAATGGATGCGCCATGGAATCGCGAGATCTCGGCCGGCGCTTTGCCGATAACATTCTGCCCAAGGCAGGCGACAAGGACTCACTGGAGCAGTTTCTCGGGGTCGCGCGCACGGTTCGGGCGGTTCGCAACGAGCGCATTCGCCTCGATGACGAGTGGTCAAAGTTCGTTTTTGTCGGCGAGGGTGCGACCAAGCTGGTCGCGCACGCTTCGTCAGGCCGCGAACAGATCGTTGCATTCCATTTTCAGGACGACCTTGTCTCGATCCCGGCGCGCGGCTCTCATGCGTATTGTTTGTGCGCGCTGGAGGACTGCGAGATGTTGGTGTTCAGGGCCGACCGATTTATGACGCTGGCGGCTGGCCAACCTGGAATACTCGACGAAATCTGCAAACGCTCTTTGGTTGCCCTTTGGCGCTGCCGGGAAAAGGCGATCCAGCTCGGTCGCAAGACGGCCCAGGAACGGATGGCGAGCTTTCTGCTTCAAGTCGCCGAGCGTAGTGGCTCGGGCGGTGAGAGCAGCTGTGAACTGCATTTGCCCATGTCGCGCCGCGACATTGCCGACAGCCTCGGCCTGACCATTGAAACGGTGAGCCGTCAGCTGGGTGAACTCAAAACCGAAGGTCTGATTGAGACGTATGGCAGATCGATCGTAAAACTGCACGATCTCCACGCTCTGAAAGCCCGGGCCGACCTTGTTTCCGATTTTACCTGATCGCAAGACCGACAAATTTTCCAAATTTGATCTGAATCAATGAATGCGCCGTCCCGGCCAACTAACGACCAGTCAAAATAGCGGAGATTTCCATGCAGGCAGAAACGGCGCTTGGGCGAGTCGGATTGTGGTTCGGCGTCATGCTCTTGTCGATAGTTGTAGTGGTTGCAGCGAAGGATAGCGGCTTTGCCGCGCACGCCACGATCATCGGAATAGTGGCGTTCCTGTTGCTGTGCTTTTCGGCGGCGCGGTTCGACCCCGCGAGCAATGCGCGCAGTTTCTTCAAGATGCCCGAGGGTTCGACGCGCTATGATGACGACCCTGTTCGCTGGGGTGTCATCGCTACGCTGTTCTGGGGCATGGCGGGTTTTCTGGCCGGCGTTTTCATCGCGCTGCAAATGGCGTTTCCGCAGCTCAACATCGAACCTTACCTGAATTTCGGACGCATGCGCCCGTTGCATACTAGTGCGGTGATCTTCGCTTTTGGCGGCAATGCACTGATCGCAACCAGTTTCTACATCGTGCAGCGGACCTGCCGCACGCAGCTTGCCTTTCCCGGTCTCGCGCGCTTCGTGTTCTGGGGCTACCAGCTGTTCATCGTGCTGGCGGCAACGGGCTACCTTCTCGGTATCACCCAGTCGCGCGAATATGCTGAACCCGAATGGTATGTCGACCTGTGGCTGACTGTGGTCTGGCTTGCCTACCTAGCGGTCTTTGTCGGCACGGTCGTACGTCGCCGCGAACCGCACATCTATGTCGCCAACTGGTTCTTTCTCGCATTTATCATCACGATCGCGATGCTTCATGTCGTCAATAATCTGGCGATGCCGGTCAGCCTGCTGGGCGCCAAAAGCTATTCGGCATTTGCCGGTGTGCAGGATGCACTGACCCAGTGGTGGTACGGCCACAATGCCGTCGGATTCTTCCTGACCGCCGGCTTCCTGGCGATGATGTACTATTTCGTGCCCAAACAGGCCGAACGCCCGGTCTATTCCTATCGCCTGTCGATCATCCACTTCTGGTCGCTGATTTTCCTCTATATCTGGGCGGGTCCGCACCACCTGCATTATACCGCGCTGCCCGACTGGGCCCAGACGCTGGGAATGGTGTTCTCGATCATGCTGTGGATGCCCAGCTGGGGCGGCATGATCAACGGTCTGATGACGCTCAATGGAGCGTGGGACAAGATCCGCACCGACCCGATCATCCGGATGATGGTGATGGCGCTCGCCTTTTACGGCATGAGCACCTTCGAAGGCCCGATGATGAGCATCAAGGCGGTCAACAGCCTGTCGCACTACACCGACTGGACTATCGGCCATGTTCATTCCGGCGCGCTCGGCTGGAACGGCCTGATCACCTTCGCCTGCATGTACTACCTCGTTCCGCGCCTGTGGAAGCGCGAGCGGATGTATTCGCTGCGAATGATAAACTGGCACTTCTGGCTCGCGACCATCGGCATCGTTTTTTACGCCGCGAGCATGTGGGTTGCGGGCATCATGCAAGGCCTGATGTGGCGTGAGTACGGCACCGATGGTTATCTGCTGTGGTCCTTCGCCGATACAGTCTCCGCGATGTTCCCGATGTATGTCATGCGCGCCGCCGGCGGCCTGATGTATCTCTCGGGCGCGGCGATCATGACCTACAATGTCTGGATGACCCTCGCGGGCAAGTTGCGCGAGGAAAAACCGATGACCGAAACGCCATATGATGAGGATGCCGACCGTCCCATCCCCGCAACCGTTCCTGCCGAATAGGACTGCCGAAAATGACCGATCCCGTCGTCAAGGAAACTGCAACCGGCCATAAACGGCTTGAACGCAATGTCACGCTGCTGTCCGCCGCGACGCTCGTAGCTGTAGCGATTGGTGGTATCGTGGAGATAGCGCCGCTGTTCTGGATCGATAACACGATCGAGGAAGTCGAAGGCATGCGGCCTTACACACCGCTCGAACTGTCAGGCCGCGACATTTATATCCGCGAGGGCTGCTACACATGCCACAGCCAGATGATCCGTCCCTTCCGTGACGAGGTCGAGCGCTATGGTCACTACAGCCTCGCTGCAGAATCGATGTATGATCACCCCTTTCAATGGGGTTCGAAGCGGACTGGGCCGGACCTGGCGCGTGTCGGCGGTCGCTATTCGGATGAATGGCACGTCCAGCATCTGATCGACCCGCAAAGCGTGGTGCCCGAGAGCATCATGCCGACCTATGCCTTTCTCGCCGAAACACCGCTGGAAATCGCCGATCCGGCGGCAAATCTGAAGGCGTTGCAGCGTGTCGGTGTGCCCTATGGCGAGGAGCATATCGCCAACGCCGAAAGCGACCTGAAGTTGCAGGCAGACCAGTTTGGTGATGCTGCCGATCTGGCCACGCGCTATCCCAAATCGCAGGTACGCGACTATGACGGCGATCCCTCGCAATTGACCGAGATGGATGCGCTGGTCGCCTATCTGCAAATGCTCGGCACGCTCGTCGATGTGGGCAGCGCTGCGGCGCAGGAAGAGCTGGCCAACGAGAAGGGACGCTGATCGTGTACGAGACGCTCCGCCACTTCGCCGACAGTTACGCGCTGATTATGATGGTCGTGTTTTACCTCGCGCTCGTCGCATGGCCCTTCAGGCCTGGTGCGCGCAAGCATAACCAGTCCGCCGCCAACTCGATTTTCAAGGACGATACCGATGGCGAATGAACAATCTGGCAGCACCAAGAGGATCGACGAACCGACCGGCACCGAATTTGTCGGCCATGAGTGGGACGGGATCGAAGAACTCGACACGCCGATGCCGCGTTGGTGGCTGTGGACGTTCTATCTCACGATCATCTGGAGCGTCGTCTATGTGGTGCTTTACCCGGCTTGGCCGCTGGTCGAGAAGGGTACCGAGGGCGTGCTCGGCTGGACCAGCCGGGGGCAACTGGCGGAGGAGATGGGTGTCGCCGACCAGGCGCGGGCAACCGTGCGCGAACAACTCGCGCGCACACCTATCGAGCGGATTCCGGAAGACAGCGTATTGCTGCAAAAAGCCGTTGCCGGCGGTGCAGCCGCGTTCAAGGTCAATTGTGTCCAGTGCCATGGCTCGGGTGCGGCAGGCAGCCAGACGCTCGGCTATCCCAATCTGAATGACGACGACTGGCTGTGGGGCGGCGACATCAAGGCGATAGAATACACGCTTGTTCACGGCATTCGCCAACCCGGTGATGATGCGACACGTATCAGCGCAATGCCAGCCTATGACGGCGTGTTCGATGGCCCGCAGACAGATGCGCTGGTCGATCACGTTCTCTCGCTGAGTGACAAGGCGCAGCCTAATGCTGTTGGCGCAGAACTGTATCAGGCCAACTGCGCATCATGCCACGGTGCTGACGGAACGGGCGACCGCACACAGGGCGCGCCGAACCTTGCCGATGCGATTTGGCTCTACGGGGACAGCCGCAGTCAGGTTCGTCAGCAGATTTTGCGGCCGCGCATGGGCATGATGCCCAAATGGGAAGGGCGGCTCGATCCGGTAACGATCAAGATGCTCGCAGCCTATGTCCACTCGCTCGGGGGAGGCGAAGACTTCGTGGAGGTCACCGCCGAAGATCACGAACCCCCGGCGGTCGAAGTCGATGACCAGCCCTGACAACCGGCCTGATGACTGGAGCGCCTTTACCAAGGCGAAAACGACGCGGGCCGATCCGCTCTACGAATCCGCCAAGACGGTTCATAACAAGCGGGTCGACGGACCATTTCGCCGCTTCAAATGGCTGGTTATGCTGGTCACACTCGGCATCTATTACGGGACGCCATGGATCCGCTGGGATCGCGGGCCCTATGCGCCCGATCAGGCGGTTTTGATCGACCTGGCTAATCGCCGCTTCTACATGTTCAATATCGAGATCTGGCCGCACGAGTTCTATTTCGTCGCCGGACTGCTGATCATGGCCGGTATCGGACTGTTCCTGATTACCAGCGCCGTGGGGCGTGCATGGTGCGGCTATGCCTGTCCGCAAACCGTGTGGACCGACCTGTTCCAGCATGTTGATCGTTTCGTCGACGGAGACCGCAATGCGCGAGTCCGGATGGAGGCCGCACCGTGGACGCTGGGCAAGATATCCCGCCGTGTTTTCAAGTGGATGATCTATCTGGTGATCGGTTTCTGGACCGGTGGTGCATGGATCATGTATTTCGCCGATGCACCTACGCTGACGGTGGATTTCTGGACCGGGCAGGCTGCAATGGCGGCCTATGTTACCGTCGCTATCCTCACGCTTACCACGGTTGTGCTGGGCGGTTTCATGCGCGAGCAGGTTTGCGTCTATATGTGCCCCTGGCCGCGTATCCAGACCGCGATGATGGATGAGAAATCGCTGCTCGTCACCTACAAGGACTGGCGCGGCGAACCGCGCGGCAGCGTCAAAAAAGCGAAGAAAAATCCCGGAGAATTCGGGGACTGTATCGATTGCATGCAATGCGTACAGGTTTGCCCGACCGGGATCGATATTCGCGAGGGACCGCAGATCGGCTGCATTACTTGCGCATTGTGCATCGACGCCTGCGACAAGGTGATGAAGGATATCGGCCGTCCGCGTGGTTTGATCGATTATGCTACGCTCGAGGATTGCGAGGCCGAGGCGGCTGGCGGGCCGGCACGGCCTGCGTGGAAGGCGCTTATGCGTCCACGGACACTGGCTTACACTTTGATCTGGGGCGCGATTGGCCTAGGTCTGCTGTTCGCGCTCGGCGTACGCAGCCATGCCGATATCTCGGTTGCTGCCGATCGCAATCCGCCCTTCATGCTGATGAGTGACGGATCGGTGCGCAATTCCTACACGATCAAGCTGCGTAATATGGAAGGTCAACCGCGTCAGATGGAGGTCGCGTTGGGCGGATTGCCCGGTGGCCGGATGTGGACCGAGACGATTTCAAGCGACGAGGCTACCCCCAGCCAGGCCTTTACAGTCCCCGCCGACCAGACGCTGAGCACGCGCGTCTATGTTATGGCACCGGCGGGCACGCAAGCTCAGGACTTCTCGCTTGAATTGACAACGCTCGACGACCAACGCGAGACCGACAGTGCGGAAACCAGATTTGCTGCTCCGGGAGACAATTGATGACACGCAAATTCACCGGACGGCATTTCGCGATCATTATGGTGGCCGGCTTCGGCATTGTTGTTGCGGTGAACCTGTTCATGGCGACGCTGGCTACACGCGGCTTTGGCGGTGTGGTGGTCGAAAATTCCTATGTCGCGAGCCAGAAGTACAACACCTGGCTTGAGGCCGCGCGCGAGCAGGAGAAGCTCGGTTGGATTGTGGAGCCCTCACGCGATGGTGAGGGGCGGTTGGTGGTCCGGACTGTATCGGTTCCCGAAGCTGCCACTATCCGCGCCGATATTCGCCGTCCGCTCGGCCAACCCGAACAGGCCGCGTTCGCACTCGTCCGCGAAGAAGACGGAACCTACCGCTCGCCAAAAGCTCTGGCGGAGGGGCGCTGGCTTACGCGTCTTTACATCGAGGCTGGGGATGATCGCTGGGCCAATGAGGTGATGATCCAGTGAATGCTTCGGTCGCGATAGACGAAGGGGGCAAAAGCACCGCTGTCGATACGCGCTTCACTGTGCCGGGGATGCGCTGTGCTGGATGCATCGCGAAGATCGAGCGCGGGCTTTCGGGCCTGGAAGGCGTCGAGGCGGCACGTGTGAATTTCTCCGCCAAGCGCGTTGCTATCCGGCATGACACGTCGCTCGACGATGTAACGCTGGTAGATGAGCTAGCCAAGCTTGGCTTCGAAGCGCAGCCAGTGCTCGCCAATCCGCTGGCGCAGGACGACAGGGAAACGAAGGCTTTGCTGCGCGCGCTTGCGGTCGCGGGCTTCGGGATGATGAACATCATGCTGCTCTCGGTCAGCGTGTGGTCGGGTGCGGGCGGTGTTACGCGCGACCTGTTTCACTGGCTGTCGGCGTTGATCGCGCTTCCGGTGGTCGCTTATTCGGGGCGCCCCTTCTTCTCCTCCGCATTGATGGCGCTGCGTTATCGCCGCACCAATATGGACGTACCGATCTCTATCGGTGTCCTGCTCGCCACTGCGTTGAGCGTCTACGAGACGCTGATCGGCGGCGAGCATGCCTATTTCGATGGTGCGGTGATGCTGCTGTTCTTCCTGCTCGCCGGACGCGCGCTTGATGCAACGATGCGAGGGCGCACGCGCGATGGCATCGGAGCCTTGCTGGGCCGTATGGGGCGTAGCGCGAGCGTGATCCAGCCTGACGGATCGACGCGCCGGATCGAAGTCGAGAATATTCGCCCGGGCATGATGATGATTGTTGCTGCCGGGGAAGCTCTGGCGGCGGATGGCGTCGTTGAGCAGGGCGCGGGCTCGATCGACAATTCGATGCTCACTGGGGAAAGCGTGCCCGAGCCGGTCTCGGTCGGCAACACGGTCTATGCAGGCGCGATGAACCTGTTCGATCCGATCCATGTCCGGGTAACAGCGGTGCAGGACGATACGGCGATTGCCGAAATCGCCCGACTGATGGACGAAGCAGGCCAGTCGCGCAGCCGCTATGTCCGCATCGCCGACCGCGCCTCGCGGCTTTATGCGCCGGCTGTGCACACGCTGGCCGCGCTTGCCTTCATCGGCTGGATGATTGCGGGGGCAGGCTGGCATCAGTCGCTGGTAATCGCGATTGCGGTGCTGATCATTACCTGCCCGTGTGCAATGGGGCTTGCGGTTCCCGCTGCACAGGTTGTGGCGAGCAACACGCTGATCAAGCACGGTTTGTTGGTCAAGGATGGCAGTGCGCTTGAACGGCTGGCGGAGGTTGATGTCGCGATTTTCGACAAGACGGGCACGCTGACAGTGGGAGAGCCGCGTGCAGAAATCGGTGCTCTCGATGAGACGCAGCGCTCGATTGCTCTAGGGCTGGTGCAGAACAGCCGCCATCCGCTGAGCCGGGGGATTGCCAAATCTCTAGCCGCGGCAGGTGTACCCCCCGCATTGCTCGACAATGTCAGTGAAGTTGGCGGTTCTGGGCTCTTTGGCGAATGCGCGGGTACGCCGGTTTTCCTCGGACGGCCCGATGAGGCAGGCGAGGGTATGGCGGTGGAGTTGCGTATTGGGGATCATGCCACGCAGATCCGGCTCACAGACCCGCTACGAAAGGATGTCAGCGAGGCGATTGCCGAACTGCGCAGCTACGGCATCGAATCGACCATTCTGTCGGGCGATAGCGCGAACGCGGTCGCTGCGGTTGCCGGGGATATCGGGCTGTCCGGTCGCGGCGCTGTCAAACCGCAGGACAAGCTCGCTGAAATCGAGCGGATGAAGCGTGAAGGCCGATTGCCGCTGATGGTTGGTGATGGTCTTAATGACGGCCCGGCCCTGGCCGCAGCGCACGCATCGATTGCGCCCGGCACGGCAAGCGATGCAAGCCAGCAGGCCGCCGATGCCGTGTTTGTCGGCGAGCGCCTGTTGCCGGTCGCACTGGCCGTCGGCGTTGCGCGCGCTACCATGAGGATTGTGCGTCAGAATTTCGCCTTTGCCATCGGTTACAATGTCCTCGCGGTCCCGCTTGCCCTGGCCGGACTGGTTACGCCCCTGATCGCAGCGATTGCAATGTCGCTCAGCTCGCTGGTCGTGGTGGCCAATTCGCTGCGGCTTGCAAGGTCGACGCGGTGACCGGGCTTCTCCTCCTTATCCCCATTGCTCTTGGCCTCGGTATATTCGGTCTGGCGATGTTTTTCTGGGCTATGCGCGACGGGCAGTTCGAAGATCTCGATGGTGCGGCCAACCGCATCCTGATCGACGATGAGGATGACGAATAGCGCGCGCATAGAGGAAATGCGTGACAAATAGCTGCGCTCACGTGCAGGACAGCTGCATGCGTGAAACCATGCGGCTCGGCACCTGCTATTATCCCGAACATTGGCCCGAGGAAACATGGGCTGAAGATGCGCGGCGGATGGTCAAGGTGGGTGTTTCGCGCGTACGCATCGGCGAGTTTGCGTGGAGCCGGATCGAGCCTGAACCCGGGCGTTTCGATTGGGCCTGGCTCGACCGCGCCATAGAGGTGCTCCACGATGCCGGTCTTGGAATCATTCTCGGCACCCCAACCGCCACTCCGCCGAAATGGTTGGTCGACCGGATGCCCGACATGGTTGCATTGGATTGCGAGGGCAAACCACGAGGTTTCGGATCGCGGCGGCACTATTGTTTCAGCCATGCGGGTTATCGCGGAGAGGCCACTCGGATCACGCGCGCGGTGGCTGAGCGCTACGGCGAGCATCCGGCTATCGTCATGTGGCAGACCGACAATGAATATGGCTGTCACGACACGGTGCTGAGCTATTCCGACGCAGCACGCGATGCATTCCGCGCGTGGCTGGCTGATCGATATAGCGACATTGGTGCTCTCAACAGCGCATGGGGCAATGTCTTCTGGAGTATGGAGTATGGCAGTTTCGATGAGATCGCACTGCCCAATCTGACCGTGACCGAAGCCAATCCCGCGCATTGGCTGGCCTTTCGCCGGTTCAGCTCGGATCAGGTGATGGCGTTTAATCGTGTCCAGGTCGATATCCTGCGCGAGCTCTCGCCCGGCCGTGACATCATGCACAACGCGATGGGCTTCTTCACAGATTATGATCACCATACCCTCGGGGCGCAGCTCGATCTTGTGACATGGGACAGCTATCCGCTCGGCTTCCTAGAAATGTTCCGTTTCAGCGAGGCCGACAAGCGTGATTATGCTCGGCAGGGCCATCCCGACATCGCTGCGTTCCACCACGATCTCTATCGCGGCTGCAGCAAGGACGGGCGCTGGGGCGTGATCGAGCAGCAGCCAGGGCCGGTAAACTGGGCGACCAACAATCCGGCACCTCTGCCAGGAATGGTGCGACTTTGGACACTCGAGGCAATGGCGCACGGGGCCGAATTGCTGAGCTATTTCCGCTGGCGGCAGGCTCCTTTCGCTCAGGAACAGATGCATGCTGGATTGCTTCGGCCAGACAGCGCCGCCGCGCCGGGCCTGGAGGAGGTACGGCAGGTTGCGCCCGAGATTGCGGCGCTCGGTGGTATCGGCGAACCGGTGAAGGAGGCTGCGCTAATCATCAGCTACGAAAGTGAATGGGTAACGGCAACTCAGCCCCAGGGGATGGGCCTATCTGCACTATGGGCGGCCTTCAGCAGTTACTCGGCGCTGCGCAAGTTGGGACTGAATGTCGATATTGTGCCGCCAACCGCATCGCTCGACGGATACAAGCTGGCGGTTCTGCCTTGCCTGCCCATTGTGCCTGATGAACTGACTGGGACGCTCGAATCCTTTCAGGGGGAAATCGTGATCGGTCCGCGCAGCGGCAGCAAAACGCATGAATTTTCTATTCCCAAAGAACTT
This sequence comes from Pontixanthobacter sp., assembly GCA_965223995.1. Taxonomy (GTDB): domain Bacteria; phylum Pseudomonadota; class Alphaproteobacteria; order Sphingomonadales; family Sphingomonadaceae; genus Pontixanthobacter. The sequence goes on from CBDCXY010000016.1 coordinate 287,432, forward strand.
CCACCTGGTCCTTTGCAAAAAATGTTCCGGGGTAAGGTCGTACAGTCGGAAAGCCTGCGTCCGCGTGTCGAACACGCTGGAGATGGCTGGGTCATCCGCCGCTGGCTTGATCACCTTGAGACCGATGCCGAAGCCGAACTGGTCGCTGGGGATAGTACCGTAGCCTGCTGGAAGCACGACAACATCCGCTATTGTGCGGCTTGGCCAGAAAGCGAATTGATCGACACGATTATGGCGCGTGCAGCTTCGGATGCCGAACTGGAGCCGGTGCCGCTGCCCGAAGGCATGCGCCTTAGAAAAAGCGGGCGCTACAGTTTCCTGTTCAACTATCGGAGCGCAGCGCGGCCGCTACCGCCCGGCCTACCGGGCAAGCGTATTATCGGCGAAGAGATCGTGCCCGCGGCAGGGGTTGCAGTTATCGCGCGCAATTAGCTTTCGCGCGCGTCGAGCCATTTGGCGAACTGGACGAAGCCTGTGATCAGGAAGGGTACCAGCACTATCGAAAGCACGACCTTGGCGACCACCTGGCCGATCAACAGGTCGGTAATGTCAAACTCGCCATAGAAGGCGAGAGTGATGAAAATCACCGAATCAATCGCCTGACTCAGAGCCGAAGCAATCGCACCGCGTACCATCAGGCCTAGCGTTCCCTGCTCTCCGCTGCCCCGCAGTTTGGAGAAAATCCACACATTCAGCAGCAGCGAGACCAGATAAGCCGCCGGTCCGGCCAGCCAGACGCGCCAAAGCTGGGCGTGGACCTGCTCGAATGCGGCGAGGTCGTCGGGCCGGAACTGGACCATCTCGGGCGAGGCTGGCAGATTGAGCACCAGCGTCATCAGCGCCGAAGACACTCCGAGTGGCACAAAGCCCCACCAAACGACGCGGTTCGCCAGTTTTTCGCCGAACAGCTGCGCGATAGTGCTTGAGATCACGACGAGAACAAGGAAAGCGAAAATTCCAGCCTCGACCGCCAGGTTCGTTGGCCAAAGCTGGACCTGTTTGTATGCAAGCACACCGGCGACGACGGTCATGCCGCCATAGAGCAGCAGCATAAACAGCAGCGAGCGACTAAGGTGGAAGCCGGCAGGCGGAGTTGCGGTGTCGTTGGCATCGGTCATGGCGCGTGATTATGGGCTGACGCGTAAAAAGGGAAGCGGCTTCGCCAGAGCTGCCTGTGGGTAGTTGGTTTGACTGCGACCACGCAAACGGCAAAGTGGCTTCTCTCAGATTCGGTCGGGCGTTCGCTCTGGCCATCGCAACGTGAAAGCGACCATGAATCCAATTTTGACCAGCCTGCTCGGCATCATCGCCATTCTCGCCATCGCGTTTCTGCTTTCGACCGGCAAGAAGCGGATCAAGCTGAGAGTAGTCGGTGCTGCCTTTGCGCTTCAGGCGTTGATGGCACTGCTGGTGCTTCGCACCCCCTGGGGCGTCCAGGGTATCCAGTTCCTTTCCGACGGCGTGATCGCGCTGCTCGATTATTCGAAGCAAGGTATCACTGCGGTGTTCGGCCCGATGGAGTCGAACCCGTTCGCCAACACTTTCGTGATCGCCGCGCTGCCGGTGATTGTCTTCTTCGCAGCCCTGGTTTCGATCCTCTATCACTGGGGGGTCATGCAGAGGCTGGTGCGCTGGGTCGGAGGAGTGATCGGCTGGATCACCGGGATCAGCAAGGTCGAAGCACTGGGCAGCGCGGCCAATATCTTTGTCGGCCAGTCGGAGAGCCCGCTGGTGGTGCGTCCCTATCTCGCCGCGCTTCCGCCGAGTCGCCTGTTCACCTTGATGAGCGTCGGCATGGCCGGGGTCGCAGGGACGATCCTGGCCGCCTATGCGAGCTTCATCGGAGCGGACGCTGTGCCTTTCCTGCTTGCGGCCGCTTTCATGTCGGCACCGGGCGGTATTCTGATGGCCAAGATCATCATGCCCGATGATGAGGAGGAAGCTGCCGCGCATGACGCCGAGATGGCCGAAGTGTCTGTTTCCGAAACATTCGAAGAAGGCCACAAACCAACCAATGTGATCGAGGCCGCCGCGCAAGGCACGCAGACGGGTGTAAAACTCGCGGTTGCTGTAGGCGCCATGGTGCTGGTTTTTGTAGCGCTGGTTGCGTTGGCCAATGGCCTGCTGGGCGGTGTCGGCGGTTGGTTCGGCTATCCCGATCTCAGCTTCCAGCAAGTGCTTGGCTGGGTGTTCGCGCCGGTGATGTATCTGATCGGCATTCCCGACTGGAACCAAGCGCAGGTCGCGGGCGGTTTGTTCGGCACCAAGATCGTCCTCAACGAGTTCGTCGCTTTTATCGAACTGGGCGCGATCGAGGGATTGACCGAGCGTAGCCGCGCCATTGTCACCTTTGCGCTGTGCGGTTTCGCCAATTTCAGCTCGATTGCGATCCAGATGGCGGTGACAGGCGGGCTCGCTCCCAATCAACGCCCGGTGATTGCGCGCCTCGGTCTGCGGGCACTGGCGGCAGGGTCGCTTGCCAATTTGATGAGCGCGGCACTGGCAGGATTGTTTCTGCCGTTGTAAGTAGCCGCGCATGACCGATATTGCTTCCGTTTCGATTGCTCGCCCATTGTCCGAAGTGGCCGACGAGCTTGGCCGCAGCTTTGGCGAGTACGGCTTTGCCGTCATTCGCGACCACAGCATTCCGGCCGATCTGATCGTGCGCGCGGAGGAGCTGTCGAAGGAGTTCTTCGCGCTTCCCGAAGAGACAAAGCGCAAGTACATTTTGGCCGGCGGCGGCGGCGCGCGTGGCTATACGCCATTCGGAACCGAGAAGGCCAAGGACGCACAGGTCTATGATCTCAAGGAGTTCTGGCATGTCGGGCGCGAGCTGCCCGAAGGCCATGAACTTTCCGAATATATGGCACCAAACATCTGGCCCGAAGAAATCGAAGGATTTCGCGGGACATTTGAAGAACTCTACCGGGCGTTTGAGCTGGCTGGCGGGCGAATTTTGCGGGCAATCGCGCTCCATCTCGGTCTGCCCGAGCAGTTTTTCGATCCGACCGTGGCCGATGGAAATTCGGTAATGCGCCTGTTGCGCTATCCGCCGCTCGAAGGTGCAGAGGCCGAGGGCGCGATCCGTGCGGCGGCGCACGGTGACATCAACACGATTACACTGTTGTTGGGGGCAGAAGAGGCGGGGCTCGAACTGCTGACCAAGCAAGGCGATTGGAAAGCGATCAATGTGCCCGAAGGTGCGTTGGTCGTGAATATCGGCGATATGCTCGATCGTCTGACCAATGGCAGGCTGAAATCAACCACCCATCGCGTGGTCAATCCGAAAGGCGAGGCGGCCTATCGGGCACGCTATTCGATGCCGTTCTTCCTTCATTTCCGGCCGGATTATGTGATCGAGACCTTGCCGTCCTGCGCCGACGAAAATGCGCCCGAACCGATTTCGAGTCACGACTTCCTCCTGCAGCGACTCCGCGAGATCAATCTCGCCTGATGCGATTGATTGGGTCTGCAGACTTGCTTTGAGTCAAATTGGCTGACTCCTGTTGCATTGCGGCAACATCAATAAATTGCTGAAGAAAAACGAAAAAATGACATATACACACCCTGTGCAAAAGAATCTGGGGGCGTGTCATATGCCTGTCTTAAAAAGCTCTTTGGGATGTGGCCTAGCGCAACTATCGGGCGCGCATCGTTAAATCGAGCCCTTACTCGACACGGCCCTATTTCGTCACGCAAGGACTGTTTTCATGAAACTCAAATATCTTCTGGCAGCAAGCGTCGTCAGCCTTTCGGCGACGGCTATGGTGGCTGCCCCAGCATCAGCCCAGCAGATCACCTCTGGTATCGAAGGCCAGGTCACCGATGTTGACGGCACGCCCGTCTCCGGTGCGACCGTGGTTGTTACCGATACGCGTACCGGTCAGGCCCGGACATTGCGTTCGGACGGCAACGGCTCCTTCCGCACAGCTTCGCTGGTTCCCGGCGGTCCTTACACGATCACGGTCACTGCGTCGGGTTATGAAGGTCAGTCGGTCGAAGGCCAGTTCATCACCGTATCGGGCAATACCGAGTTTACCTTCGAGCTCAGCCAGAGCACGGCGGGCGAAGACAATTTCATCGTCGTCACGGGCGAGCGCGCCAATGTCCAGCAAGTTGCCGTTGGCCCGGGTACGGGTTTCAGCGTCGAAACGCTGGAAGGTTTCCCGTCAATTACGCGCGACGTTCGCGACATTATCCGTATCGACCCGCGCGTCAGCCTCGACCGTTCGAACGAAGTCGACCGTATTTCGTGCCTTGGCGGCAACGACCGTAGCAACACCTTCACCGTTGATGGTATTACCCAAGCGGACTCTTTTGGTTTGAATGGAACGCCGTTTGCAGCGCGTAACGCTCTACCGTTACCGTTCGACGTGATCCGCGAAACTTCGGTCGAGTTCGCTCCGTTTGACGTCGAATATTCGGACTTTACGGGCTGCCTGGTAAACGTTGTTACCAAGTCGGGCACCAACGAGTTTCACGGCTCGGCTTTCTATGCCTATCGTGATGGCGGCCTGCGCGGCGACACGGTCGATGGACGCAATTTCTCGGTCGATCCGTTCCAGGAAAAGCGCTGGGGCGCGACGCTTGGCGGTCCGATCATCCCCGATCGCCTGTTCTTCTACCTCGGTTATGAAGAAACCGATCTGGGCAGCGCGAACGACTTTGGCCCGCAAGGCCTTGGCTTCGCCAACGAAGCAGACTTCGTTGACGCAGCGCAGTTCAACCGCTTCGCTCAGATTGCGAACGATGTTTATGGACAAGACGTTGGCGGCTATCCTTCAGCCTTGCCCGAAGCAAGCATTCGCTATTTCGGCCGTCTCGATGCTTACATCACCGACGAGCACCGTCTTGAGCTGACCTATCAGCGCCTCGAAGAAACCAATGTCGAATCGGACACGGGCGACAACGAGCTGACCGGCCTCAACAGCTTCGAAGACGAAGGCACGATCTCAGACTACTACTCGGCGCGTCTTTACTCCGAGTGGAGCGATTCGGTCTCGACCGAATTGCGTTTCTCGCGTTCGGATGTGACCGATGTTCAGGGTCCGGTCGGCTTCGGCGAAGCTCAGTCGGCCAATCCGACGCCGCGCCTTAGCGTTCTGGTGCAGAACACCGATCCCGACGGCAATTTGGTCAACGGTCTGCTCTCGACTGGCCCGGGCATCTTCCGCTCGTCCAACGCGCTCGAACAGACGGTCAACCAGTACAAGGCGCAGATGAACATCGATGCCGGCAGCGGTCATGTGTTCAAGATCGGTGCTGAGCTGAACGATCTGGATGTATTCAACCTGTTCGCGATCAACTCGACCGGCACGCTGTATTTCCAGAGCCTCGACGACTTTGAGCAAGGTTTGCTTGCCTTGGGCGGCGGTTCGTTCAGCGTCTTCGACGATGCCGATGATCTTGCCAATGGCGGCAATGGCGGTGCCGGTATTGCCGTAACGCCGTCGGGTGATATCCGCGACGCTGGTGCAACCTTTGGTCGCCAGATCTGGTCGGTCTACGCGCAGGATGACTGGACGGTTAACGATCAGCTCGACGTTACACTCGGGCTTCGTGTCCAGTGGTTCAGCGGCAGCGCGCCTCGCGCGAACCCCGCGTTCTTCTCGCGCTACGGTTTCACCAACGCGAACGGTTTCGGCAAGCTCGACCCGGTGATCCTGCCTCGTGCATCGTTCACATACCATCTCGACAACCAAGGCATGTTCTCGAACAGTCGGATTACGGGCGGTGTTGGCATCTTCTCCGGCGGCGATCCGGTCGTGTACTTCTCGAATGCGTTTTCGAACAACGGGTTCAGCACCGGCAATGGTGACACCTATGATTGTGCACCAGGCGATCTGACGATTGATCCGAACACCGGCCAGATTGACGTTGTAAACGGCGGTGGGTTCACAGGCATCCCGGCTTGCGCAATCGCTGCCGGTTCGGCGTCTGCTGCTGCAGGTCTTTCGGACACCCAGTCGACCGACCCCAATTACGATGTCCCGACAGTGCTGCGTGCCAATCTCGGCCTTGCGACGGAGCTGAACCTGACCGAAACCGGTTTCTTCAGCGGCTGGAACCTGAACCTCGATTACATCTACTCCAAGTTCATCGATCCGTTGAACTTCGTAGATCTGTCGCAGACGGTTAATCCGGCTCTGGGTCTCAATGGCTTCACGGTTGACGGACGTCCGATCTACCGGGCGATCGATGCCAACAATGCGGGTTGTGACGCGCAACTTCAGGGAACCGGCGGAACCCCGCCTGTCTGGACCAATGTCAGCCCGGCATGTTTCAACACGCGCCGCGATGACGAGATTCAGCTGACCAACGGTCGCAGCTATGAAAGCCATGTGGCTTCGCTGGTTCTGTCGAAGCAGTTCGATGGCGGCATCTTCACCGACGGTGGCAGCACCAATGTCAGCTTCGGTTATGCCTGGACCGACTCGGAAAACTTCCGCAACGCCAACAGCTCGACCGCTACATCGAGCTTTGACGAAACGGCTGCTTTCGACCGTCAGAACCCGGCGATCCAGACTTCGAACTACGAAACGCGTCACCGCCTGTCCTTCGCGGTCAATTTCCGCGAAGAATTCTTTGGCGATTATGGAACCCAGCTTGGCATCTACTACAGCGGTCAGTCGGGTCGTCCGTATAGCCTGACCTTCGATGGCGGCGGCGTTTTCAATGACCGCAGCTCAGGTAACGACAATGCTCCGCTCTACATACCGGCGGGCGCGAACGATCCAAACGTTTCGCCGCTTTCCGATCCGGCAGCAGTGGCTTCGCTGATCAACTATATCGATGGGCTGGATTGTGCGCGTGGTTTCGCCGGTCAGTCGATTCCGGGCAACACCTGTCGCGAGGATTGGCACAACGATGTCGATCTGCGGATCAGCCAGGAAATCCCAGGGCCGCTGAGCTTCTTCACCCAGAAGGACGACCGGTTCGAGCTGTTCGCGGATATCGACAACTTCCTCAATATCCTCGACAGCAGCTGGAACACCCGCCGAGCGCGTGGTTCGTTCGGCGACGGTCAGGTTGTCGATCTGGTAGATGGCGGCTTTGATACGCAGGGCCGATATGTGATCACCGATTTCAACCCCGATGATACCGAGAGCGTTAGCACCAGCGCTTCGGTCTGGCGCATTCAGATTGGTGTGCGCTACGAATTCTAGTTCGCTAGCGACATCCCTGAAACGGAAACGGCGGCTCTTATCGGGGCCGCCGTTTTTCGTTTGGCTTAAGCGGCGTCGAGCAGCTTTTGTGCTAACTGTTGGCGCTCGGTCACGGTGGTATCGGCTTTTAGCGCGCACTCGAATTGGCTTGCCCGCTCGCCCAGTTGGTCCTCACCGAACATGCCGGCCGTTCCAGCGAGCTTATGAACGGTTCGAGCAAGTATCTCTGCCGGTTCGCCTTCGAGCAGGTTTGCGCGCAGAGCATTGGCGACGGCGTCCAGCGCATCGGAGCGTCGAGCCTGCCATTTTGCCTGCAGTGACGGCGTTCCGGATTGACCTTCTGTCAACGGAGCATGCGCATCGGGTTCAGCGGGAGTGCCGGATACCGTCGGCAGCCATTTTTGCAGTGTTTCGACAAGTGCATCGAAGCGGAGCGGCTTGGCCAGATGCCCCTGCATCCCTGCGTCGCGTGCCGCAATTCGATCATCCTCGAAGGCGTTGGCGGTAAGCGCGACAATCGGCAATTCGTGCGCGTCGAGGCCCAGATCCCGGATCGTGCGCGTCGCGCTGTAGCCGTCGCATTCGGGCATTTGAACGTCCATCAACACAAGCTGGAATGGCTCGCCCTTTCCGTGGGCCGACATGATCTCAGCCACTGCCTGTCGACCATCTTGAGCGACGACCACGTCCAGCCCGCATCTTTCGAGCATCGTTGTGACAAGGATCCGATTGATATCGTGATCTTCAGCGAGCAATATCCGCGATCCGGCGATCAATTTGGTGGGATCGACTGATACTGTGTTCAGAGCATCTGACATGGCATCTTCGTCCGGCAGGATCAGAGGAATGCGCAGTTCGAAGCGCGATCCCTTGCCCGGCTTGCTGACCGCAGTGAGCGTTCCGCCGAGCAGTTCGGCCAGATGCCGGCTGATAGACAGGCCTAGCCCGGTGCCGCCAAATTGGCGCGAGGTTGCGTTGTCGGCCTGCTCGAACGGTTGGAAGATCGCTTCCAGCCTGTCCTGTTCGATCCCGATCCCGCTGTCCTCCACGGCAATCACGACGTTGTCACCGATCACGCCGGCATCGAGCGCTATCTGACCGCTGCGCGTGAACTTTACCGCATTGCCAAGCAGGTTGAGGATGATCTGACGCAATCGGAGACTATCGGTTACTATGTTCTTCGGCAGATTCTCTCTGCATCTGTGGACTAGCTTGATACCTTTCTGCGCGGCGTTGGCCGAATGCAGCGTTACACAATGTCCCAGCACATCATCGAGCTCTATGGCCTCGTTACTCACGGCAATCTGGCCCGCCTCTATCTTGGAAATGTCGAGAATATCGTTGAGCAGGCGCATCATCGAATTGCCCGATTCCTGGATCAGCTCGGCATGACGACGTTGCCCTTCGGGTAGACCAGTTTGCAGCAGCAGTTCGACGAAACCCAGCACGCCGTTCATCGGGGTTCTGATTTCGTGGCTCATATTGGCAAGAAATTGCGACTTCGCGATTGCGGCGTTCTCGGCGTGACGCCTCGCGCGGACGAGCTTCTTTTCGAGACGGACGCGCTGGGAAACATCGCGGCAGGACACGATTATGGTTTCGGGTTTTCCTGTTTCATCGTCACGCACGAGCACGCAATCGGCCTCGATAAAAACCGGCCTGCCTTTCTTGTCGTCAATGACCCGGCGATATGTCAGCCGCTCTTTATCCGATTGCCCGGAAACCAAACGGTCTTGAACGGCTGTTATCTCGTCGCGCGCATCGGGATGGACATCGACCGCTGCCTGTTTCCCGACAAACACGCCAACCGGTTGACCGAGAACGTCCTCGGTCGATGCCGAGGCGTAAGTGCAAATGCCCGACAGATCATAGCGCATAACGGCGTCCGACATATTGTCGGCCAGCAGGCTAAGCTGGGCCTGACGGTCGGCGAGCTCGCGCAATGTGGCGTGATGCCGGTTCAGGATTGCCGCTATCGGCAGCCCGACGACAAAGGCCGAGGCAAGAAATGCCTGCAGCACGACCAGCCCTTCTTCGACCGATCCGTTCGCAAGGTTGATTGGCCCGACACCAAGCAGGGTTGAAACAATGGCGATAAGGCCGATGTTGAAGATCGAGAATGCGGTGCCCAAACTCCCGAGCCGAAACGCATGGCAGAGCACAACCGGGTAGATCAGAAACAGCAGCGGATAGTCGGTCTGCAGAAACACCGCCAGCGTCACGGCGGTGCCGATCATCGTGAGCATCACCCAGTTCAAGATTGTGCGTCGGCTTGGCCAACGTGCATCGCGGATGCTGTCGATAAATATGAGTAACGATGGCGCGAACAGGATCATCCCGAGCGCGTCGGTAACCATCCATTTCAGCCAGCCGGTTGCAAGCGGTTCGCCAATATTGCCTAGAGCTGTGATGGCAAAACTCGCGGAAGCAGCCGGGGCGATAACTCCCGCGAGTAGGACGAACCACAGCAGATCGCGAATTTCGTGCATGTCGGGTCGAGGGCCGACCAGCCGTGCAACCAGCGATGTTGCGAGAAATATCTCGAGAGCATTTGCCGATGACAGGGCAAGCGCAGTAACAATGGTGTCGCCCGCGAGCAGGTTGGCACAGAGGTTTCCGTTCCATAGCGCAAGGTAAAGCGCCCACTTGCGCGCGATCTGCCATCTCAACAGTGCGGCAACGGCAAACGCGTTGGGAACCCAGACCATCGCGATGCGTCCATCGCCGCGGGTCATCTCGATTGCCATGAGAGCCAGTGCTCCGAATACGAGAGCTGCCAGCAGGCATGTCAGCAGGTCGAGCGGCCAGTAAGGCCGTTCGGGCCAGGCACGGCCAGCGGAGGCGGGGGCAACTCGCTTGTCCGGTTTCATAAATGCAGGATTAGCCGGACATGGTCGGCAAATCGCGATGACCATGCTAAGTGATTCCGCCTAGATGGTTTGAACAATGTCAGAAGCAGCGACCAGATATTCGGCAACGCGCCGACGCCCCGAACCGGCAACGCTGGTCATTATTGTATTGTTTCATGTGCTTGCGATCTACGGGCTCGCGCGCGCTTTCGCGCCCGATGTTACGCAGTCGATTGAGCGAAGCGTCGTGACGGCTTTCACGGTGACGGTGAAAACAACCAAGGATGATATCCCGCCCGAAAACGAACCGGTGCCCGATGAGGGCGCGGCGGGCGAGCAGGGCAAGGAAGCTGTTGCTCGTGCTGAAACAGCCCCCGAAGTCGAAAGACCCCTAACAAAAAAACCTGCTCCCAAAGCCTCTTCAACGGGCAGCGCGAACTCGTCCGGTGCGAAAGACGACGGTGATGGAACCGGCGCGGCAGGGCAGGGCAGCGGACCCGGCAGTGGCCGCGCCGGGGGCGGTTCGGGCGGCGCGATAGCGCGCAAACCCTCGGTCAAGTCGGGCAATCTCAACACCGCGTCGGATTTCCCCGTTCCTGAAGGCGGGAGACAAGTACGCTTTGGCAAGTCGGTCACGGTCCATTTTACCGTAACAACCGACGGCCGTGCAAAGAGCTGCTCGGTCGCGCGCAGCGGGGTCGATGCCGAGACAACGGCGCTGGTATGCGGCCTGGTCCAGCGCAAGATCCGGTTCAATCCGGCAATGACGCGCGACGGGACTCCGGTCGAGGCGCGCTATGGTTATCGTGTCGATTTCAGCCCGACATACTGAAAGAATGAAACCCTAAAACATTGACAGCACGGGCCATTGGGGGCTTGTGCAATGCCGGTATGAGGCAGCGACCATGATCCATCCCGTTATTTTATGCGGCGGTAACGGCACCCGCTTGTGGCCGCGCAGCCGGGCAAGCAAACCCAAGCCTTTCTTGCCGCTGATCGGCGACAAGAGTCTGTTCGAAGAGGCTCTGGCACGGTGCAATGATCGCAGTTGCTTTGCTGCGCCAACCATCGTGACCGGCGCTAGTCATCTGGAGCATGTGCGGAACCAGGCAGGAACCGATGGCGATACCTCGATCATCGTTGAGCCCGAAGGCAAGAACACCGCACCGGCGATTGCTCTCGCCGCGCTGAGGCTCCCGCAGGACGCAGTTATGCTGGTTTGCCCGAGCGATCACCATATCGAGCAGAACCCGGCATTCGTTGCGGCCGCCGAAACCGCTGCCGCGCTGGCGGAAGACGGATGGCTCGTCTCTTTCGGGATTGAAGCAATCACGCCGGAAACCGGTTACGGCTATATCAAGCAAGGTCAGAAGCTTGGAGGAGGGTTTGAAGTCGAGCGCTTTGTCGAGAAACCGGACCTCGAAACCGCCGAGACGTTTCTGGCCGAGGGTAGCTACAGCTGGAATGGCGGGATCTTCGCGCTGCAGGCTGGCCGTTTTCTGGAAGAACTGGAGATTTATCGCCCGCAGATGATCGAACTGTTGCGTCGGGCGGTCGCCAATGGTGAAGCGGATGGTCCGATCTTCCATCCGCATCCAACGAGCTTTGCAGAGATCGAGGGCGACTCTATCGACTATGCGGTGATGGAGCGGACCGAGCGTGCGGCGATGGTTCCGGTATCAATGGGCTGGTCCGATATCGGAAATTGGCAGGCTCTACGCGAGGCACGAAAGCGCGATGATGACGGAAACACCGTGCGCGGAAAGGCTGAACTGGTCGATTGCGAGAACGTGCTGGTCCAGAGCGACGGACCGCGCGTTTCGGCGATCGGCCTGAACGGTGTAACAATCGTGGTCGACGGGGACGAGGTTCTGGTCACGACCGATGAAGGCGCACAGATCGTCGGCAAATTGGACGGAGCAGCGAACCAGTGATTGTCGAGACCATCCAGACTGCGTTGACACCGGTATTTGTGCTCGTTGCGATTGCCAGCATCCTCAATTTCCTCACCACCCGCCTCGGCCGGGTGGTTGATCGTTCGCGAGAGCTCCGCGCGCGACATTCGGAAACCGAAGGCGCTGAACACGATATGATCGTGTGTGAAATGCGAGCAATCGCCAAGCGTATCGAGCTGGTCGGCCATGCGATGCTGATGCTGGTTCTGAGCGGTCTGAGTATCGGGGTGACGGTTGTGATCCTGTTTGTCGGTGGGCTGACCGAACAGGATTTCGACCAGATAGCAGCTGGAGCATTCATCCTCTCGATCCTGCTGTTGCTGGTTGGTCTGGTGATGTTCCTGCTCGAAACGCGCGAGGCGTCGGCCTCGCTGCGTATTCCCGAAACCTATCTGGAGCTTGATCGCAAGATCTGATCCGGCGTGGCGCTCAGTCCTTTGCGGGGGCCTCTAGCATCTTCTGTCCCTGCTGCTTGATCGCGCCCGATATGATCGGCTCGAAAAAGCCGAGCGCTGGCGGCAAGGCGATCTCGAACACCAGCTGGTTGTCTTCAACATCGACTACGCCGTTCAGGTCTTGCCCCATCGCCTGGACATTGAGGTTCATCCGCTCGTCGCTCGGCCAGTCGGTTGTAACTTGCGCCATGCCGCCGGGGATATGATCGGCGATTTCGTGGCTGCGTTCGCGCAGACGGCGGGTAACTTCCTCGCGCGGCAAATCATGTGGAATGGCAACGCGCATCAGGTCGCTTTCGTCTTTTCAGTGTCGAAATCGGGCAGCGGTACGCCATAATCGTCTCCGTCAACGCTTATGCTCTCGCTATATTTGTAGTCGAGATATTTACCCCGGATGGCGAGGTCGTCGATCGAGCCCTGTGCGAGCTGCCGGTTGATGGAGTCGATTTCACGGCTGATAACGTCGAGCCCGCTTTCGAGCTGCTTAACCGGTGTGGTGTCGTTCTTTTCTTCGTAACGCAGACTCTCGGGGATCTTCAGAAATCCTTCGATCATGTCCGGCAGATCTTCGCCCACCAGCTTGCGGATCTCCGCCGCAGTGGGGTGTTTCTGATCGACTTCTTCGAGCTGTGGTTGCAGTTCATCAAGCTGGCTGCCGATGAAGGTCAGGCTCTTGGCAATCGGTTTGGGTAGTCGTGAGCGCTGCATTTCGAGCCATAACTCGGTCTTGGCGACGAGCTGGCGTACATTCTCGGTGTTGAGATCCGCGCGCTTGGGCATTTTCATCCTGGGATAGCGACTGAAAATGGCCAATGCCGCGACCGTTGCAATACCCAGCGTCATCACGCCGGTAAAACCGATCCCGCCGATAATCGCACCGATGATCGAAGCACCGATCCACAGTCCACCCACAGCCAGCGCGATGTTGCGCGCTTTCTTCATCCAGTGCTTGAATTTGAGCTTGGCTGACCCGCGGCCAATCGACTGCGCGCGGCGATGCACACCGCCCGCGCGCTGTTCGGCCAGCGACTGGCCTGCGGCTCGGACGATATCGTCACTCTGGGTCGTCAGGTCGTTCATCTATGCCTCAATCCTCGACCGTCAGCAGGTTGGATTCGGCCACCTGCTTCTGCGCCTGGGCCTGGCCTTCGGCTCGGGCGATATAGCCCTTCGATTTCTCAACCTCGTCCGACAGTACATCGACCGTCTGCTTCATCGAATCGAGCGCACGGACCTTGAACTGGTCGACCTCGTCCATGGTGTCGTAGATATTCTGGAATGCGCGCTGGAGCGTTTCGAGCGGGATCGTGCTCGCCGCCGCCTGCTCGTGAATTTTGCCCGTCTGATCGCGCAGCAAAGTGCTGGTGCTGTCGATAATGCCGGCGGTTGTCTCGTTAAGCGCAGTGATCTGACCAAGCACCAGCCGCTGGTTGGTCATAGCCTCGGATACAGTCACGGCAGTGCGCAGAGCGCCGACAGTTGTAGTGCTGGCGCGGTCGACACCTTTGACCAGTTCAACATTGTTCTTCTTGACCAGGTCGAGCGCGAGATAGCCCTGCACACTGACAGCCATCTGGGTGAGCAGATCCTGCGTCCGCTGGCGGACATAGAACAAGGCGGTTTCTCGGACCGCCTTGGCCTTGGCCGGATCGGTCGCGTCCAATTCGGCGGCTTTCTCTTCGAGTTTCTCGTCGAGCGTCTTGGAGATATGGATCATCTGCTCCAGATCACCCATCGCCTCCCACAACTTCTGCCGCTCAACATCGATCGCCGCGTTGTCCATCAGCAGCTCGTCCTTGCCGTTGCCCAGCTTGGAGAGGATTTCTTGGATATGCGTCTGCGCGCTCTGGTAGGAGCGGAAATAGTTGGTCAGCTTGTTGCCGAAGGGGATAATGCCGAACAGCTTGCGTGTCCCGGTGAGCTTGCCGCGTTTGCCGGGATCGAGATCTTCCACAACATTGCGCAATTCCTGAAGGTTCGCACCGACACCCTCGTCCTTGTCCATCGCCCGGATCGGGCGGTCGAGGAAGCGGTTGGACATCTGCGCCGCCGCGAGAATTTCCTTGCGGCCCATATTGGTCAGCTGATCGACTTTCTTGCCGAATTCGGGTGAGTTGGCATCGGCTTCGACCAGGTCGGTGACGAAGGAATCGACTTTCTTCGCAAGCTTCGACTGAACCTCTTCAGAAACCGGCACCAGTCCGGCGGCACTGTCGGGCTTCACCTCCGGCACCGGATCGGGCGGCGTCAGCTCGAGATCGAGGTCGGTGGCGGTTTTAGTCTCGGTTGCGCTCATGATCTGCGTCCGGCTCCTGTTGGTTTGCGCGCATAGAGATCCGCGCGCGCGTGGGTTCTCATTACTGTATTAAGGTCATAAGACACGAAGTTCAAGAATTGTGCCTTATCGCCCTGCAAAGGTCCATGCTTTCGTTCCCGTGCGAGAGTGCGTAAATGGACATCGCAACTATCGAGAGGAACGTTTGCGAATGGCGAGTTCAAGCCCGAATCCTGTATCGCCCGGCAGCAACAATCTGTCTTTTGCACGCGTCATCCTCAGCTTCCGCAAATGGTGGCGCGACGATGTGATGGGCACCGTGGATCAAGGCGCGGTTATCGAGAAACGGCGTGCAGAATGCGTTATGTCGGCGCGGTATTTGTTTATGACGGCAATGTCGGGCGGAATCGCGGTTCTTGGCTTGCTGCTCTCATCGCCCGCCGTGGTCATCGGCGCCATGCTGCTTTCGCCGCTGATGGATCCGATCATGGGCCTCGGCTTCGCTTTGGCTATCGGCGATTATCGCTGGTTGAGGCAGTCGGCGATGTCTCTGCTGTGGGGCACCCTGATGGCCGTAGGGCTCTGCGCTCTGATCGTGTTCCTTTCACCGATTCAGGATATTACGGCTGAGATCGCGTCGCGCACACGTCCGAACCTGTTCGATCTGCTGGTAGCCGTATTCTCGGCTCTTGCGGGCGCTTATGCGATGATCCGCGGACGCGAGGGGACCATCGTGGGGGTCGCGATCGCGACCGCTTTGATGCCGCCGCTGGCGGTGGTCGGGTTTGGGTTGGCGACGGGGAACTGGACCGTCTTTTCCGGCGCGCTGCTGCTATACGTTACCAACCTGATGGCTATTGCCCTGATCGCTGCGTTGATGGCGCGCATGTATGGCTTTCGCACACGGTTGTCCGAAAAGCAGACACAGTTTCAGAATATGGCGATCATCGCTGTGTTTGTTGCATTGGCTGTGCCGCTTGGCCTTTCGCTGAGTCAGATCGCATGGGAAGCCAACGCGGCGCGGCAGGTGCGTAGCGAGCTCGTCGCGAATTTTGGCAGCGCTGCGCGACTTTCGCAGCCGGAGATCAACTTTGATGGCGATCCGATACAGGTATCCGCCTTTGTCTGGACCACATCGCTGCAGCCCGATGCCGAGGTAAAGGCCGAGGCCAGCCTTGCCCGCGCCTTGGGCGAGAAGGTCGATATCGACCTCAAACAGTTCCTCGTGCGCGACGAGCAAAGCGCTGAGCAGGCCCAGCTGGTTTCGGCGCAGGAGCAGGAAGAGGCCGCAGCGTCGCAGCGAGCAGACGCCCTCGCTGAAAGACTGGCTTTGATGGCGGGCGTCGATCTCGACGAAGTGATTGTCGACCGGCAGCGCCGCCGTGCGATGGTCAAATCGGTAGAGCTGGACGGTGCATCGCTGGCAACCTACTACGCGCTCGAACGCCGTTTGCGCGCGACCGAACCTGACTGGCGCGTGGAGCTGATTCCTCCGGCAAAGGCGCTGCCCAGCGTCGAATTTGTCGATGGTGAACCGACAGAGGCGGGTGTCGAGGCGCTGGCATTGATCGCTTGGGCTTCGGGCCGCGTTGGTGCTCCCGTTGTCCTTACGGGTCCGGAACGGCTTACGAATATTGCCGAAACGTCGCTCCGGGACTCTGGAGTACCGCTGGTTGCGAGCGAGCCTGGCAGGGGCACGAATGTCCGGGCGCGTTGGGGAAGCGTGGAACGCTAGGCTCAGGCCGCTTCAAGAATCTCGAACGGTCGGATCTCACCGCTGAGATAGAGCTTCTTCGCCTTTGCGCGGCTGAGCTTACCCGAGCTGGTGCGCGGCAATGTGCGCGGAGGAACCAGTTCCACGACGCAGTTCATACCCGTAATCGAGCTGACCTTGTCGCGGATCGTCTCGTGCAGCTTGGTGCGTTCTTCAGGATCGATGACACGGCAGTGGACCAGCACGGCGGGTGCTTCCTCGCCATTCTGGGTCTCCATTGAGAAGGCCGCGACGTCGCCGTGGTTGAAGCCGGGTAATTGCTCGACCGCCCATTCGATATCCTGTGGCCAGTGGTTCTTGCCGTTGATGATGATCATGTCCTTGGCGCGGCCGACAATGAACAGGTAGCCATCGGCCTGGTAGCCCATGTCTCCGGTGTCCAACCAACCATCGACTAGGCACTCATTGGTCGCGTCTTCATTGCGGAAGTAGGAGTGCATCACGCTGGTGCCGCGGCACCAGACTTTGCCGATCTGATGGTCGGACTTGGCCTCGCCATTCTCGCCGCGAATTTCGACTTCCATGCCGGGGATCGGTTTGCCGCAATTGACGATTGCCCGGTAGCGGGCGGGGCGCGACAGGTCGCCGCGCGTGCCCGACAGGCGCTCTTCCTCGACCAGCTCGACCTTGATCCCCTCACGCGGGGGCATGACGGTGACAGCGAGCGTTGCCTCGGCAAGGCCGTAGCTGGGCGTGAAGGCGCTCGCCTGAAAACCCGCTTCGGAAAACGCGTTGACGAAATGCTGCATCACATCGGGCCGGATCATATCCGCACCATTGCCCGCTGTGCGCCAGCGCGACAGATCAAAACGGTCGCCGACATGGCTCTGGCTGGAAATACGGCGCGCGCAAATATCGTACCCGAAGGTTGGCGAATAGCTGAGCGTGGTTCCCTGGTTGCGGCTGATCAGCGTCAGCCATGCCAACGGACGGCGCGCGAAATGTTCGGTCTTGATGTAATCTATCGAGGCCTGGTTCGCGATCACCGACAGGAAGCAACCGACAAGACCCATATCGTGATACCAGGGGAGCCAGCTGACTACGCGGTCACCCTCGCGAAAATCCATCGAATGCGAGTGGCCTGCAAGATTGTCGAGCAGCGCACGATGCGTCACTGCTACGCCTGTAGGGAAACGGGTCGAGCCGCTCGAATATTGTAGATAGCAAATATCGTCCGGGTCGATCTCGGGCAGGTCAGCCTCGGGCGCATCGCGGGTCGCGAAGTCTTCCCAGGAGGTGCCTTCGCAGCCTTGACGCTCTGCTGCTGCGGCACCCATCTCACCGATTTCGCCGGGATAGATCAGCATTTTCGGGTCGCTGCTGGAGAGTTGGACGGCGAGCTGGTCAACATAGCTCTCCTTACCGCCGAATCCGGTCGGGAGAGGCAATGGCACAGGCCATGCCCCGGCATAGACCGCACCGCAGAAAAGCGCCGCAAATTCGGGGCAGGTTTCGGCGATCAGGGCAATCCGGTCGCCTTTGCCGATGCCCGATGCCATCAGGCGGCGTGCGGTGACGAGCGCATCTTCGCGCATTTCCGAATAGGGATACACACGCTCGAGATTGGCGCGCATATCGTGAAAGTTGCAGCCTTTTTCGCTTTTGGCAGCGTAGTCCACCGCCTCGGTGAATGTGGCGAAGTCCGACCTTCTGCGAGGCAGGTGGCAGTCATTCGGCGTCGGCGTAAGTGCGGCGTCGGTCATAAAATGTGCGAAAACCCGTCCATTGCGCGCCTATTCTGGCGCATCCAAGCAGTCCCTGATGGCGTGAAAATTATGCAACACGCCCGTAATCTTTCCCATTTCCCGTAGAGTGTGGCACGAATATGGCCGATGAACGAGAGCCAGAACCGCCAAAAACGCTCCAAACGACCACGCAAACCGCTCGATTCGGCGCGTTTGCAGGAATTGGCGCTCGCCTATGTCGCCCGCTATTCCACAAGCGCGGCCAAGCTTGAAAATTACCTGAAACGCAAATTGCGCGAGCGGGGCTGGGAGGACGAGGAGGAACCCGACGTGGCCTCGATCAGTGCGCATTATGTTGAGTTGGGCTATATCGACGATGCTGAATACGCGCGGACGAAAGCAGGCGGGCTGCTCGGGCGCGGCTATGGCCCGCGCCGGGTTTCACAGGCGCTGTACGCGTCTGGGATCGGAGAGCATATCCGAGAAGATGTTGCGCCGGGAGAGGCGGACAGACGCAAAGCGGTGCAGGTGATGGCGCGCAAACGTCGCTTTGGCCCCTATTTCGACGGAGAATTGCCGCCTGACCGGCGCGAAAAGCAGATTGCCGCGTTGCTGCGGGCGGGGCATGGATTCGATCATGTCCGCGCGGTAATGGACAAACGAAACGCCGATGCCGTCGAAGAATGGGTCATCGAGGCCGACGAAGAGAGGTCATAGATATGGTGTGCAGGATCGCTGCTTTGGCTCTGGCGCTGTTCGCGATGGGTTGCTCTCCGCAAAAGGTCAGCGATCCGGTCGCGGCGGAGGAGGTCAAAGCCGCAGCCCATCCAATATCGGGTCTCGATGTTGTTCCACTCACGGTCACCAGCGGTGACGCTGTACACAAATTCGACGTGGAAGTGGCACGTACGCCGCAGCAACAGGCGATGGGGTTGATGTTCCGCACCGAACTCGGCCCCGAAGAGGGCATGATTTTCCCGCGCCGCAATCTCGGAGTGGCGAGTTTCTGGATGAAAAATACGCCCTTACCGCTCGATATCATCTTCGTGGGGGCTGATGGCAAGATTATGAACATCGCTGCCAACACAGTGCCCTATTCGCTGGAATCCGTGACGGCGATCGGCCCGACCTCGCTCGTGCTTGAAATACCTGGTGGGCGTGCTGCGGAGCTGGGAATCGGGGCGGGCGACGCGGTCGAATGGCAAGATCGGTCCAAGGGCGAATGACGGCGCTTTCGCCCTTGGCCAGTGGACCCGAATCGGCTAACCGCGCGCCATGAGCTTTTTCGGCAAGATCTTCACCTGGTGGAACGGCGCGACCTTTGGCACCATGCTGCACACGATGCGCAAGGGCGAGCATGTAGGTACAGACGCGCAAGGCAACAAATATTACCGCTCCAAGGGCAAAGAAAGTGAGCGGGAGCGTCGCTGGGTGATCTATGACGGCGCGAACGATTCGAGCCGTGTCCCATCCGAATGGCATGGCTGGCTGCACGGCGCAGGTGACGATGTGCCCGAGAGTTTCCTGCCCGAACCCAAGATTTGGGAAGCCGACTATTCACCCAATGCGACAGGGACCGCGGATGCTTATCGTCCTGCCGGAGCGCTGGAGCGCGGTGGCAAGCGTGCGCGCGCATCGGGCGATTACGAAGCCTGGACCCCTGGTAGCTGATGACGCGTCACCACGCCGGGGTTTTTGTCGCAGCCACTCTCACATTTGCGCTGGCTGCATGCGGTGGTGGCGGCCCGCAGACACCGCGCGAACAGGAAACCGACATTCCCGAAGAATTGCAGGGTCAGGCATCCGCGCCTGTCCAGCCCGCTGACGAAGCGGGGATCGGCACGCCGATGGCAGAGCGCGTTGCGACAATCGGGCTTCTCAACAAGCGCAACAACCTGTCGCAGGAACTGGAGATGAAGCCGGGTGAGTCGCGTCGACTGGGCGACGTGATTGTCCGCCTCGCAGCATGCGAACGCACGGCTCCATGGGAATTGCCCAAGGAGACCGGTGCGTTCGTTCAGGTGCTGGTGCGCGAGCCGGGTGACGAGGATGAGTGGCTGAAGGTCTTTTCGGGCTGGTTGTTCAGGGAATCGCCCTCGCTCAACGTTGTCGAGCACCCGATCTACGATGTGTGGGTGAAGGACTGCGCGATGAGCTTCCCGGGCGATGCGCGACCCGCTGCGCCGGCAGCTCCGCCTTCTGCACCTGCTCCGGCATCCCGTCCGAGTGAGGAAGCGGCAGCTGAGACCAACGACGTATAAGCCTCTTTAAGGCTGAGGCGCGGCTCTCCGGCTGCTTCCTGGACCATTACGACGTAATTCTGCTGTGAAACCGCCGTCGCCCCCAGCGAAGCAAGGTGGTCGGTCATAAACTGACAATCGAGCACTGCAAAACCAGCCCGCCGCATCATCGCAACGAGCCAGACCAGCGCGACTTTTGAAGCATTGTTGGCGCGGCTGAACATGCTTTCGCCGCAAAAAACACGGTCGAATGACACGCCATACAGTCCGCCGACCAATTCGCCATCGACCCGGCATTCGACCGAATGGGCATGTCCGGCATGATGCAGGGCGATGTAGCTCGACTGAATACGGCGGCTGATCCAGCTTTCGGGATGGTCGGTGCGCGGCGCAGCGCAGGCTTCGATAACCTCCGGGAAAGCCGTGTCCAGCGTGACCTTAAACCGGTCCGAGCGCACAATCTTGCGTAGGCTTTTGCTGACGTTAAGACCATCGAGCGGGAAAATCGCGCGCTCTTTGGGCTCGACCCAGAATATCTCGGGATCATCGCGGCTGTCCGCCATCGGGAAAATACCGCTGCGATAGGCGAGCAGCAGCATATCGACCGGGATCAGCGGAGGGGTGGGGGCATGCATGGCGGGAAGGGTAGCGCAGCCATCCGACCGCGCCTAGCGCGCAAATGCCGCCTTGCCATCGCATTCGCTTCGCTCTAGAGGCGCTGCTTGCCTGCAGGGGCGTAGCTCAGCTGGTAGAGCATCGGTCTCCAAAACCGAGGGCCACGGGTTCGAATCCTGTCGCCCCTGCCAGGCAATTTTCTCCATTCTCTAACGCTTTGCCCGCGCTGTAACTCGCTGGGCCACCTGAACGAATGGCAACCTGACCGTTCAGGATCGGCCCAGCCGATCCGTGCTTTACCGTCGACAGAACGAGTTTAGCGACGAGAAGGAGAATGATGATGTCAGCACTGTCATTTCGCAGCAGCCGCCCCGATAGCTGGGTCCAGCCACGCCCCTATCGCGATGCGTCGCTGCGCTATCAGGCGCATGGTCCGATCCTGCCGATGGACGAGCCGGGATTTTTCGCTCGCCTGTTCGGCGCGAAGTAGACTCAATATGCGATACACATGAAAAGGGCCGGTGGTGACACCGGCCCTTTCTGTTTGGCTGAAGATACCCTCAATATTCCTCGGGCTCTTCCGGAGTGTCGGCATGGTGGTCTTCACCCGCATCTTTCTGACCCTGAGCGAGTTTGAACACCACGCCTGACAGCAGCGCGAGCGCCAGCAGGTTGGGCAGCGCCATCGCGGCGTTGGAGATATCGCCGAGGCGCCAGACGAGCGTCAGATCCTGCGTTGATCCGACATAGATCACCACGCACCACAATACGCGCCAGATCATGTGGAGCACCTTCTCGCCGCCGCGCGTCGAGCCGGGAATGCGGTCATACATGAAAGTGATCGCGCGCTCGCCGTAATAGCTCCATGTCAGCAGAGTGGTGAACACGAACAGGATCAGCACAATACTGGCGACCAGTGTGCCGAGCGGCACGTTGAACACTTCGACCGGGAAGGCTGCCGCAAAGGCACCGCTGGTCATCGCGAAGCCCTGAAGATCAGAATTCCACGCATGAGCGACCGTTTCGCCGCCGCCGGTGAAGTTGCCCTGCACCGTCAGGATAACCAGCGCGGTCATTGTACAGATGACGATGGTATCGATGAAGGTGCCCAGCATCGCCATGCGGCCCTGCTGCTCGGGATCGTTGGTCTGTGCGACTGCGTGCGCAATCGCCGTCGAGCCCTGGCCCGCCTCGTTAGAGAACAGACCGCGCGCGACGCCCGCACGGATCGCCAGCATAATTGCCGCGCCGGTAAAGCCGCCGGTCGCCGCTTGTGGGTTGAAGGCACCGTCGAATATCAGGCCGAAAGTTGCCGGAATATCGCCGATATTCAGGATCAGCGCGATGATCGCCATCACGATATAGGCCGCCGCCATGAACGGCACGATCTTCTCGGCAACGTTACCGATCGACTTGATGCCGCCGATGATGACAATGAAGACCAGGATCGCGACGATCAGGCCGCCGAGCCATTCCTCGATCCCAAACAACTCGTAGAGGCCGTCAGCAACCGCGTTGGCCTGGATCGAATTGCCCGTAACCATGGCCGAGAACAGCGTACCGAGGCAGAAGAAAATCGCCAGCCAGGTCCATTTCTTGCCCAGACCCATCATTATGTAGGTCATCGGGCCACCGCGCAGCACGCCGTCGCTGGTGCGTTCACGATAGCGGATTGCGAGTGAGCCTTCTGCAAAGGCAAGCGCCATGCCGAAAAGGGCGGTAACCCACATCCAGAAAATCGCACCGGGTCCGCCCAGCGCGATGGCCGTGGCGACACCGGCGAGGTTGCCCGTGCCGACCTGCCCGGAAAGCGCGGTAGAGAGCGCCGCGAAGGGCGAAATTTCGCCATCGCCCGCGCTCTTGCGGCTCGAAAAAAGCCCGGCAAAAGCGCTGCCGAGCTTGCGAACAGGATAGAATTTCAACCCGACCATGATCCACAGGCCGATGCCCAGCAGAATGATCGTCATTGGCGGGAAGGGGATGACTTCGACCCCGTTCCATGTGCCAACCCAGATGAAATCGGAAATATTGGTTACCCGGTCGATCAGTGAAACCGACCCTGCTTCGCTTGCGGCCATTATCTGGCTCCCCCCAAATGCGTAAGTTCTGTGCGTATTTTCGTGGCGCGCACGCTAGAGCCGAGCGCCGCGCATGGCCAGTGGAAAAGTGGGCCGGACGGAGCGGGCAATCACCGTCTTGCTTTTGTGCCCCTGCGCGCCTAGATGACTCGCGTCTTCCGACATCGGAGTTAGAAAGGCCCCTCCCGATCTTGAATCGGGGCGGCGCTGACCCCATCCCGGAAGGGACGTTTATTCAATCAGGCAGCGAAAGCTGGAGAACATGGCAGAGCAGACTCCGAAAAAGAGCAAGACGACACCGGGTGAATTCATCCGGCAGGTTCGCACCGAAACCAGCAAGGTGGTGTGGCCGACGCGTCAGGAAACGATCACCACCGCGATTTTCGTCGGTATTCTGGTGATCATCCTCTCGCTGTTCTTCCTCGGTATCGACTCGATCTTCGGATCGATCGTCACCTGGCTGCTTTCGCTCGCTTAACCATTTTCATCCGCCCGGACCGGGCGGCACACAAGATTTCTGACAGGGACTAAAGATGGCACGCTGGTACATCATCCACGCTTATTCGGGCTTCGAGAACAAGGTTCGCGACGCGATCATCCATGAGGCCGAGCGGCTGGGCCTTTCCGAAGGCGTCGAAGAGGTTGAAGTGCCGACCGAAACGATCACCGAGGTCAAGCGTGGCAAGAAGGTCCAGGTCGAGCGCAAGTTCATGCCTGGCTACGTTCTCGCCAAGCTGAAGATGACCGACGACATCTATCACCTGGTCAAGAACACGCCCAAGGTTACCGGCTTCCTCGGTTCGGGCAACAAGCCGCAGCCGATCAGCGAGAAAGAGGCTGCACGCTATTTCGGCGGTGTCGAAGAAGCGAAGGCTGCGCCCAAGAAAGACATTCACGTCGATTACGAAATCGGCGACCAGATCAAGGTTCTCGATGGCCCCTTCGCGAGCTTCAACGGCGTCGTCGAAGAGCTCGATTTCGACAAGGCGAAGGTCAAGGTCTCGGTCTCGATCTTCGGCCGTGCGACTCCGGTCGAACTGGAATTCGAGCAGGTCGAACTGGTCAAGTAGAGCCGCCGGCTCAAGGCACTGACAGCGCATCAAGGCTTGGTCACAGTCTGAAGCCGCTTGCCATGCAAGCCGGCATTACAGGACCGTGCTCAGCGGCCGCACACCTGGCCGCTGGTGTCCCGGCTGCCGATGCGGGTGGTTCTTCCCCTTACGGTTCGGATCAACCGCGTCTGGATGCTGCATCTGCGCAGCTGGAAACGCAGCTTTCGCTCTCCGAAGTCGAGCGAGACCTTGCGAAAAGTCTCCATCAAGTCGGTGCCCAACAGTAGTGCGGGCTTGTCCGCAATTCCGAAGATTTCAAATGGCGGTACATCTGCAAATGCGATGGGGACGTTGCGCAAGGTAATCGGGCCGAGCTTTAGTTCCCTTACGAAGGCCAGTTCCAGTTTGGCTGCCTTCCCCGTCACGCCGACAACCGTGAGCGTTTGAAACTCCTGAAGACGCCGCGTCAGTTTTTCGCGGAGCAGCGAATTGCCGATGGATATCTCGGTTCCCGTGTCGACCACAGCGTCGAGATTGATACCGTTTGCCTTTACTTGGGCGAGGATCAGCTGGCCTCTTTGCAACCGTGCACGAACCACAATCTCGTCGCGAAATCGAGGCCTTGGTGTTCGCGCATCATCGACGCTGATTGTGCGATCATCAAAGTCGAGCAGAAGCCGTTGCTCGATCAGGGCATCGAGACCGATCATTCCTTCCGCACCTATGTCGCGTTCGCGCAGTACTGGCAGTTCGAGATCCGTCACAGTTGTCGGTCCAAGAGTGAGCGAATCGACGAGTACACGATCAACCGGTGCGATCTCTGTAATTCCGCCGAGCATAACCCGGTCACCCGCGGGGAGCGCAAGCGTTTCGGCGATCTTGGTCCCGACCACCGATGTGTCGGCCCCGCTATCAACGACGAAACGATAGGGCCCCTTACCGTTGACCTCGACTTGCACGGTCATCCGGCTGCGCAATTTTCGACCATCGATCTCCTCGCCGCCAATCGCCAGGGTGTTGTCGATCTCTGCTGGAGGCAGTTTTACGCGTAGTTCCGACTGATTGCTCTCATCAACCGGCTGGTCGGAGGCAAAGCCCGGCGTTCCGACCAGCAGCACCAGGGCGCCAAGAAGAGCAAGTTTTCGCATGGCGTGAGCCAGTCTAGGCCCGGCATGGCGCGCGAGTCCAGTTTGCCGCGAAGCCGCCGTGCTTTTCGGCAGCTATGCGATCTGGATTGCGGGGATGTCTCTAAGGTCGGTGTTGAAGCGACTTCTACCTGTTATCACGAATGCAAACTAGCGATTGGGTTTGTAGATATTGTCGAAGCTGATTGTCCATTCACCATCATCGCCTATCCTTGTCTCGCCCGAGTTTCGGATTGTTCCGTCATCGCGCAATTGCCAGCGCCATCTAAAATAGACATTCGCGTGGCCCTGCTTTCCCGGATACGGCACAGGTCCGGATTCGAGTACCATGATGCCATGCTCGTCCAAGCCTCCGGTTAGCGTGTTGGAATAGCCCGAATTGTCTACCCAGGTCTGCCTCCATTGTCCGTTGGGCATGACGCTCAATATGCTCTCGCCGCGCAGCCGGTAATCTGCGCTTTCGGGCCGGAAAGAATCGTCCAGTTGCGTCCACGTCTGGCGCAACGCACAGCCATTGAGGATCGGCTCAACCGTGTCGATGCCCGCCAATGTCCCGCCTTCTGATTTGAAAACCTGCCAGGTTCCGAGCCAGAAATCGAACTAGCGGTATTCCTCTCCGGAACATGGCCTGTCTTCCGATGGATTGGCCTCGGCCTCGGTTGCTCCGGCGAGAGTCGACAAGGCTGCAAGCATGCAGACTGCGATACCGATCTTGCTGGTCGTTCTATGCTCGGCGTTTGATCTTACCATCACATTTCACTCCTTGACACGTAACTATATGGTTACCTATAACAATGAAATGAAGGGGGATCAACGAACATGACGGCTGTTTTCAAGGCCATTTCGGACCCCACGCGGCGCGATATTCTCGCGGCGTTGTCGCGGCGCCCAATGGCGGTTCACGATATTGCGAAAGGCCACACGATGAGCAGGCCGGCCATCTCCAAACATCTCGCGATCATGCGCGAAGCGGGTCTGATTGAAAGACGTCAGAACGGGAGGGAGAATGTCTATTTCCTGCAAACCGAGCCGCTGCTGGATGTGAAGCACTGGCTTGAACAGTTCTGGATGAAGAAGATTTCGAAGCTCAAAGACATGTCGGAGAGGGATACCCTATGAGCAAGCAGTTGGATGATATCGAATTCACCACCGATATAGATGCATCTCTGGATGTCGTTTGGAGCAATCTCACCGCCGAAGACAAAGTGCCGCAATGGCTGGGCTGCATGCGCTACAAGCCTGAAATCGGACATGTTTTCTACATGCAGCAAGACCCTGAGAAGCGGGCAGCGGACGATATCGAGGGTGCTACGCATTGCGAGGTGCTGACCCTTGATGACAAGTCGGAATTTTCGTTCAGCTGGTTTTTGCCGGGCACTCCCAGCACGGTCGTGAGCATTAGGCTGGAAGAAGCGGGTGCCGAAGCAACGCGGGTGAAGTTCGCGCATAGCGGATGGGACAAATTCGATGCCAAGGAGCTGCGCGACGTCTGGGAAGGGCTGAAAGGCGGATGGTCGTCCTTCGTGCTGCCCAACCTCAAGCGCCTTTGCGAAGGCTAACCGGTCCCATTTTCCTACTTGCAGCGGCGCTGTTAGGTCGGGGGCATGCACTTCTTGCTATCCCTGCCTGACAACGTACGCTTCTGGCAGCGGAACGGGGCATGGCGGAATCGCGGATTTTTCCTTCAGGACAGTGGTCCATGTGGTCCATCTGTTCAGCTTTGAAGTGCGGCGTCTGAACGACTGGAAGATGGACACCCGAATCGCTTGCATTCGTCTCCGAAAACGCTAAATGCGCGCCTTCCCGAAAGGGAACTCGTGCGGGAGGCCAGTTCACTGGCTGTTCGACCGCTTAACATGAGCCTTCGGATTTCGGTCCGGGGCGACAGTGTGAAAGGAGGCCAGTGATGGCCAAGAAGATTGACGGCTACATTAAGCTGCAAGTGCCCGCGGGCGTTGCAAACCCATCCCCACCGATCGGTCCTGCGCTGGGTCAGCGCGGCGTCAACATCATGGAATTCTGCAAGGCGTTCAACGCCGCGACGCAGGATCTCGAGAAGAACGCTCCGATCCCGACCACGATCACCGTTTATGCAGATCGTTCGTTCAGCTTCACCACCAAGACCCCGCCTGCGTCCTACTATCTCAAGAAGGCCGCCAAGGTGAAGAAGGGCTCGGGCGAGCCGAACAAGGACAAGGTTGGCCAGATCAGGAAGAGCCAGCTGAAAGAGATCGCCGAAGCGAAGATGGCCGATCTCAACGCAAACGATATCGACCAGGCCATGAAGATCATCGAAGGCAGCGCGCATTCGATGGGTCTCGAAGTGGTGGAGGGCTGAATCAATGGCTACACTGACCAAGAAACAGAAAGCTGTCGCTGAGCTCGACCGCGAGAAGCTCTACACCGTAGACGATGCTATCGCGACTCTGCGTGAGCACAAGGCGAAGTTCGATGAAACTGTCGAAGTCGCGATCAACCTCGGCGTCGATCCGCGCCACGCAGACCAGATGGTCCGCGGCATGATCTCGCTGCCTTCGGGTACGGGTAAGGACGTCAAAGTCGCTGTCTTCGCCAAGGGCGACAATGCCGACAAGGCTGCTGCTGCCGGTGCCGACAAGGTTGGCGCCGAAGATCTGATGGAAGATATGCAGGCCGGCAATCTCGATTATGACCGCGTGATCGCGACGCCCGACATGATGGGTGTTGTCGGTCGCCTCGGTAAGGTTCTGGGCCCCAAGGGCCTGATGCCAAACCCGAAACTCGGCACGGTTACTCCGAATGTCGAGCAGGCGGTCAAGGATGCCAAGGGCGGCCAGGTCGAATTCCGCGTCGAGAAGATGGGTATAGTCCATACCGGCATCGGCAAGATGTCGTTCAAGGACGCCGATCTGAAGGCGAACTTCGAAGCATTGACCCAGGCAATCGTGAAAGCGAAGCCGTCGGGCGCGAAGGGCAAATACGTGAAGAAGGTCTCGCTGACCTCGACGATGGGCCCGGGCCTGAAGATCGATCTCGCGGAGATCGAAGGCGCGTAAAAAGTACTGTCCTACAAGGCACAAATTTGAGAAGGGCCGGGGGAGCAATCCTCCGGCCCTTTCTCTTTCTCAGTCTGAATCAAATCCCGCCCGGCGTGAAATCAAAGCCATGTGTGGCGAGGCCGTCGCACAGGGTATCGACGCAGCTTTTCAGGTCTTCGGCATCGGTCGAGCGGATCACGAAGTTGGAACCGACCTTACCCTCGCGAAAGAACGGATAGCTGCCGATCTGGCAATTCTCATGCGCTTGCTCGACTTCGCGCAGCAGTGTCGAAATTTCGCTTTCGGGAATCCAGCCGCCGATGGTCTCGCTGAGCAAGGGTGCACCGCCTTCGAGTGTTCCGGTCAGGGCATCGAGCATCCCAGCTGCGATATGCGGGACGCCGGCCATCATGAAGATGTTGTCGATCTTGATACCCGGCGCGCCGCTGCGAATGTTGGGGATCAGCTCCGCGCCACCAGGCGTCCGGGCCATGCGCAAGCGACCTTCGTTGAGACCGCCTTTGTCCGAATAGTACGTCTCCAGGATCGCGCGCGCTTTAGGGTGAATGATGACGTCTACGCCCAGCGCCGCCGAGACCGCGTCGACGCTGATATCGTCATGCGTCGGGCCGATCCCACCTGTGGTAAAGAGATAGTCGTTACGCGCGCGCAGGGCATTGACTGCCTCGACAATCCGTTCCTGAACGTCGGCGACCACCCGCACTTCGTCGAGCCGGATGCCCTGCACCTGGAGCCAGCTCGCGACCTGCGCGATGTTCTTGTCATGCGTACGGCCCGACAGGATCTCGTCGCCGATCACCACCAATCCGGCAGTATAGATACGTTGTTCATCGGTGGCGCTCATACAGCTGGGTTAGGCGAAGCTCGCAGCAAGGTGAAGCAGATAGTGCCTACTCTGCGGCTTCGAGCTGCTCTTCGGCCATTGTCGCGTTCGCGCCGACTTTGTGCAGCGACAGAATGCCGTCTTC
This sequence comes from Pontixanthobacter sp., assembly GCA_965223995.1. Lineage (GTDB taxonomy): Bacteria > Pseudomonadota > Alphaproteobacteria > Sphingomonadales > Sphingomonadaceae > Pontixanthobacter. Next base: position 316,727 of record CBDCXY010000016.1, read on the forward strand.
GACCGGCCCTTCGCGCAGGACCTTGCGGTCGTAGACATACTCCTGATTGAGCCGCCACGGATATTCGACCGCGCTTTTCGGCATGATGTCGAGCGCTCTCTGGATATAGCCGCTAGAGAAGTCGAAAATATCGTCCTCTTCCAGATTGTGGTCGTCGGCCAGAACCGGGACGGCAACATTGGTGCCGCCGGCCTTCATTGTGTTGAGCACACGGCAGACATACTCCGAGTTCACATCGGCACGCAATGTCCAGCTGGCGTTGAGATAGCCGAACACCACCGCTAGGTTCGGCAGGTTCGAGAACATGCAACCCTTGTAGTAGAAGCGCTGGCTGAAATCGACCGGTTCGCCATCCTGGCTGACAGCGATCTTGCCGCACACCGCCAGCTTCAGACCGGTCGCGGTCACGATGATATCGGCTTCGAGTTCGTCGCCATTGTCGAGCTCGATACCCTTGTCCGTGAACCGCTTGATCTTCGCAGTCACGACGTCCGCCTTACCCGATTTGATCGCTTCGAACAGGTCGTCGTCGGGGACGAGGCACAGGCGTTGGTCCCATGGGTTGTAAGGCGGAGTAAAGGGCGCGAGATCGTAGTCCGGCCCCATCGATTTGGTGATGCGTTTGTGCAGTGCCTTCTTGACCTTCTCCGGCTTGTTGCGCGCCTGCTTGAAGCCGAAATCCTGCAGTTTGATGTTCTTCCAGCGGGTAATCTTGTAGGCTAGTTCTTCGGGCAGGATCTTGCGCAGGAAATTGGCGATCCCATCCTTTGCCGGGCGCGAGAACATCCAGGTTGGCGTGCGCTGGAGCATCGTGACTTTCGCGGCCTTGTCCGACATGGCCGGGACGATCGTGACGGCGGTTGCGCCCGATCCGATCACCACGACCTTCTTGCCGGTGTAATCAAGATCTTCCGGCCAGAATTGCGGGTGGATGACCTGTCCGTTGAAATCACCGAACTCGAAGCCCGGATCGTAGGGCTCGTCGTAGTCGTAATAGCCCGAACCGAGATACAGGAAGTTCGCGGTCATCCGTGCATGCGAACCGTCTGTCTGCTCTAGAGTAACATGCCAGCGCGCCTCATCGCTGCGCCAGTCGGCCGAGATGACCTTTTGCTGGTAACGGATATGTCGGCGGATATCGCGCTCGTCGACGATCGTGTTGAGATAGTCGAGGATCGCCGGGGCATCGGCAATCGACTTCTCATGCTTCCACGGTTCGAACACGAAGCCCAGCGTGTGCATATCGCTGTCCGAGCGAATGCCGGGGTAGCGGAACAGGTCCCATGTGCCGCCCAGATTCTCGCGTCTTTCGACGATGGCATAGGACGTTCCGGGGCAGTGCATTTCCATATGCGCCGCCATGCCGATGCCGGAAATTCCTGCACCGACAATCAGAACATCGAAATCGGGGGCGGTTGCGAGCATCATCTTCTCTCCTGCTGACATCATTGTAAGCACAGTGGCGCGGCAAATGCGAGTCAGGTTGCAATTAAATACTGACGGGACTTTTGCGTATCGCTAGGCAATTGTGATGCATATACCGACAAAACTGGCCGTCGCTGCCGTTTCTGCTGCGCTCGCGACGCCCGTTGCCGCTCAAACCGATGCCGATCCGCAGGATGACGTCGCGATCATTGTGACAGGGCAGGGATTGTCGGACACCCCCGCGACACCGGCCTATTCCTCCCTTGATCTCGATCGAAAGCAGATTGTCAGTTCCTCTTCGGGCCGGATCGAGGATGTGCTTTCATCCGTGGCGGGTTTTCAGCAGTTCCGCCGCTCGGACAGCCGCAGCTCCAACCCGAGCGCGCAGGGCGTTACCCTGCGCGCACTGGGTGGAAACGCAACCAGTCGGGCGCTGGTGCTGCTCGACGGGGTGCCGATGTCGGACCCGTTTTTCGGTTACATCCCGCTGACCGCCATCTCGCCCGGACGACTTGACAGTATCCGTGTGACGCGCGGCGGTGGGGCTGGGCCGTTCGGGTCGGGCGCTCTTGCCGGGACCATCGAACTCAGCAGCGCGGACGCAGATGCGCTTGGCATGTTCAACGGGTCATTGTTGGTCAATGATCGAGGCGAGACCGAGGCGAGCGGTAGTGTGGCAAGCAATCTCGGCGCGGGCTTTGCGGTCGTTAGCGGGCGCTGGGATCGCGGCAGGGGCTTCTTCACCACCCCGGCTGCACAACGCGCGCCGATTAGCGCTCGCGCTGCCTTCGATAGTTGGTCGGTTGGTGTTCGCGGAGTGGCACCGCTCTCTGACAACATAGAAATTCAGGCGCGTGGTTTGGTGTTCAATGACGAACGGACATTGCGCTTCGAGGGGGCGGATAGTTCTAGCGAGGGTGCCGATGCCAGCATCCGGCTGGTTGGGCGCGGCGACTGGGAATTCGAGGCGATCGGCTATCTCCAGACGCGCAATTTCTCGAACATCGTGATCAGTTCAACACGGTTCGTACGTGTACTGGATCAGCGCAACACGCCCTCGACCGGGTTGGGTGGCAAGCTGGAAATCCGCCCGCCGGTTGGCGAAAACCACGTCCTGCGCTTGGGCGCGGACTATCGCCGCACCTCCGGCGAATTGCGCGAGGAGGCCTATAGCGCGTTCACTGGGAACCTGCGCGAGAGGCGCCAGGCTGGTGGGCGCAATTCCGATCTGGGGTTCTTCATCGAAAACAACTGGTCGCTCGGCGATCTTGTGCTGACTGGCGGTGTCCGGGCAGACCGCACCGTGATCGAGAACGGGTTCTTCCGCGCGGTGGATGCCAGCAACCTGCTGGTGAGCGAGACGATTGCCCCTGATCGTTCGGACTGGACAATCTCCTACCGCGCCGGAGCAGCCTATCAGGCCTCCGAAGTCCTACTTCTGCGCGCAGCGGCCTATCGCGGGCTACGACTACCGACGCTTAATGAACTCTACCGGCCATTCGTGGTTTTTCCCGTTGTGACGCAGGCCAATGCGGCGCTGGAGAACGAGGTGCTCGAAGGCTTCGAGGCAGGCTTTGATCTGACGCCGAGCGAGGGCATCAGCTTCAGCCTGACCGCCTTTGACAGCCGGGTCGAAAATGCAATTGCGAATGTCACGCTGACACCAACTTTGCGCCAGCGGCAAAACCTGCCGGCAATCGAAGCACAGGGGATGGAAGGCTCATTTGCATTGGAACGAGGGCCAATCAGTCTGAACATCAGTGCCGCCTACACCGATGCGGAGATTGACGGGCGCGGTGCTTCCATTGCTCTCGATGGCAACCGCCCGCCTCAAACGCCTGAGTTTGCGGCCAGTGGCACCCTGTCATGGAAACCAGACGATGGCTGGCTGCTGTCGGCAACGGTCCGGCATATCGGCAAGCAGTTCGAGAGTGACCTGGAAACCGACAGGCTGCCCGCTTTCACGACGTTAGGGTTCTATGCCGAGGTTCTGGTAACGAAAACTGTCGCTCTGGTGTTTCGCGGGGAAAATCTGACCGATGAAACCATCGTCACGCGCAATTCGAACGGTGCGATTGATCTTGGAGTTCCGCGTACCGTTTGGGGCGGGATCAAAGTCGGGCTTTAACTGACCAGCGTGCGCTGGTCCGGCATTCCCATCGAGACAAGCAACGGGTTTTCTGCCTGCCGCGCTTTGAACCCATCCTTGCTGCCCATCCCGCACCAGTCGGCGAGAATCAGCGACTGCGCGACAGCTCCGCCCAGAGTTGTGCCGGGACCGGTTACGATAAACAGATCGGGCGCAAACTCGCGCGCCGCGACTTTGATCGCGCGGGTGAAGTCGTAGGTTTCGGTGACCTGGTGCCCCAGTGTGTAATCCCGCAGCGCTGCGATTTCGGTCGCATGCGGCCACCAGATCGCGCCGCGACCATCGACCATCGGGAGTTGCGGTTGCCCGAACAGATCGACCGACAAGCGCGCGCGCCCCTTCTTGGCGACCGGTTGTTGTAAAGACGTATGGAAAGCCGCGTGATTGCCCAGCCGCATCGGGAAACGTCCGTCGATAGGCTCGACCGCGCTTTCAAACGCTTTCAATCCCGCCTCGTTGCCAGCAAGGACTAGCATCCCTCCGAGATGGATCGAGGGGAGGAGCGTGTGATCGAGCTTCGCGTCGATGTCTTCGACCAGCGCTAGCAGCTCTTCGCGCTTTGCTAGGTCCGGCGTCCAGCTATCGCCGAGAAACGGATAGACCAGTTGCCCGCCGATCAGCGCTTCCTGCATCAGCGTGCCCATGGTGTTGGCGACGGTGAAACCGTTCTCCGGTGAGGTAGCCCCAGCGCAGGCGAGAGCGGAATACCAGCCCATCGAGTTTCCGGTAACTGCAACGACGTCGATGGCTTCCCGGTCAATTGACATGAAATCGCCCAAAGTCGCCACGAAGATCAGGCCAGAGGCGTTGTCGCCGCGCGTGTGCCTGGCGAGGCTGAAGCGTTCCGCGCCGTCGAGTTCGGATAGCGTTTCCTGTCCCATTGCGCTGCGCTGCTCATCGAATGCTGCAAGAAGATTCGCATCCGGAAAGCGCTCGCCGAGATAGCCAAGTTCGGCCTTGTTGTAAGTGCCGCGACCCGGACAGATCACAACCGCAGTTTTGCGCGAAGCGCTCATTTCGCTCCTCCAGCCAGTTCGAGAACCTTGGCGACGATACCATCAGCCGAAGGCATGGTTGCCGCATAGGCCGGACCGGTCGGAATGAAGCTGTCTTCGGCGACCAGCCGCGCGTGCGGCAGATCGGACTTCTCGGCGAACAGCGCCATCAGGGCTTCAGCCAGGCCGCCCGTCCGGCGCGTCTCGTCGACGATCAGCACCCGTTTGCAACCCTGTGCTGCTTCCAGCAGCGATTCTTCCGGCAGCGGCGAGAGCCAGTTCAGATCAATCACACGGACTTCGACACCCTTTTCGCCCAACCGCCTTTGCGCCTGTGTCGAAAGATATGTGCCGTTGCCGAAAGTCACTATCGCGACATCGGCTCCTTCGCCGTGCGTTGTAACCTGCCCGAGCGGAAGGCGCTCGGACGGGGCCGGATATCTGCGCATCCAGCCATTGTCGCCAGCCCCATGTAGATCGCGCATCGGGTAGAGCGCAATCGGTTCAAGGAAGATCACCAAACGCTGTTCCTCTCGCGCCAATCGCACGGCTTCACGCAGCATTCTCGCAGCGTCGGCCCCGTTGGAGGGACAGGCCAGTATCACACCCGGCACATCGCGGATGGCGGCGAAGCTGTTGTCGTTATGGAAGTGCCCGCCAAAACCCTTCTGGTATCCGAGCCCGGCGATCCGCACGACCATCGGGTTGGTGTATTGACCATTCGAGAAGAACGGCAGCGTCGCACCCTCGCCGCGGATCTGGTCCTCGGCATTGTGGTAATAGGCGAGGAACTGGATTTCGGGGATCGGCAGGAAGCCGTTTTGCGCCATGCCCAGACCAAGCCCGAGGATCGATTGTTCGTCGAGAAGTGTATCGATCACACGGGCCCGGCCGAAACGCTTCGCGAGCTTCTGCGTCACCCCATAGACCCCGCCCTTGCGCCCGATATCCTCGCCCATCAGTGCGATTTCGCCGTGTTCGAGCATCAGATCGGTCAGCGCCCAATTGATCAGCCGCGACATGATCTGCGGCTGGTCCATCTGCTTGAGATCGCCGCCGAATGCTTCTTTGCGCGCCTCCGCACTTGGTCCGTTCGATGGCGCGCATTCGCGGCTTGGCGGGATCAGGCTCGCCATCACGTCACCGGCATTGTCCAATCGTGCGCGGGTGCAGGCTTCTTCGGTGATCCGGTCGATCCGCTCGCCGGTGCGTCGATAGATATCGAGCGCGGTATCGCGGCCTAACGCGCCCGCCTCTTCGAGCAGCCTGACCGAGTGGAGCAACGGATCGTCCGCTTCGTCGGCTTCAACTTCGGCCTTCGACATATAGGTGGTCGGAACATCCGCACCGGCATGACCGTAGAGACGGATTGTCCTGATATGGAGGAAGGCGGGTTTACGCCGCTTGCGGACATATTCTGCGGCTTCCTGCGTTGTCCGGAAAGTGTCGTAAATGTCGGTCCCGTCGCAGGAGAAATATCTGAGCCCCGGTCTGTTGGCGAAGTTCGCGGCGATCCATCCGGTCGGCGTTTTGGTCGAGATACCGATCCCGTTATCCTCGCACACCCATAGAATTGGCATCGGCACGTTCTGGTAAGCGGTCCAGCACGAAGTGTTGATTGCGCCCTGCGCCGTCGAATGATTGGCCGATGCGTCGCCGAACGAGCACATGACAATCGCGTCGTCGGGCAGCTGCTTGTGCTCGGGCGGTTGGCGCTTGGCGAGGCCGAGCGAATAGGCAGCGCCGACCGCCTTGGGCAGGTGACTCGCGATGGTCGAAGTCTGTGGTGGGATCGTCAATGCTTTCGAGCCCAGCACCTTGTGCCGCCCGCCCGAGATGGGATCTTCCTTTGCGCAGGCAAAAGACAGCAGCATATCCCATGTGATCGTTTGCCCGGGCACCTGCTCGGCACGCTGGATTTGGAAAGCGGCGTCGCGGTAATGGAGAAACGCCATATCGGTCGGGCGCAGCGCCGCAGCGACCGCCGCCATCCCCTCATGGCCCGAAGATCCTATCGTGTAGAACCCTTGGCCTTTTGCTTGCATCGCCCGGCTGGTCCGGTCGAGCGCCCGCGTCAGGCACCCCGAGCGATAGATCGAAACCGCCAAATTATCGGTCAGCGGACCATGCGGCACCGCGCCTTGTGGCAAGTCGCCCGCCTCAACCCGGCGAAGGAAATTTTCGTGAACTATCTGAGCCCGATCCATGTCGGCTCCCTAGTCAAATCCGGTTTCGATGAAAACCAAAAGCGTCGCCGTGCGAAAAATGGCGGAGACGGAGGGAGAACCAGCCACTTCCAGATAAAGCCCTGACCGCGAAAGCAAAATAAACATGGATTTTCACCGTGTGCAACACCCGTGTGTTACAGACCGCTGCGGACTGATCTCACTGCAACGCGATGCAACTCGTCGGCAGTGCGAATTGTCTCGTTCGGGAAATTGTGCTTGTCTACCTTATGGCCATTGTTCTCAGCACCCGGAGTAGACGATCAGACTTCGAGGTCTTCAGGAGCCGAAATGCGGAGTTCGTGGACGAGTTGGCCACGCTTCGGAAATACAGGAAGGCTCGGCTAGCAAACCTTGCTGCACTCTCTCGTCGCTCTAAACGATCCAAGGTCCGCGACCTCTTGACCGACAATCGCCTTCTTCGCCTCTATGCTTACGAGGCCCTTCGGAAGTCCGGCAACCTACGTGAGGCAACTGGCAGATCGGTCGGCGAATTGGCGGCTGGGGCAAATCTGTTTCGGCCTTGCCGTGAGAACTCACCAATGCGCCCGGTGCGATCCCGTTCGCGGTTCCGCTATGTCTTTTCATTCGGACCACAAAAACGACTGCGTCAATTGCTCGTAGCCGACGTGGTCCGCGCCCTACATCCTCCCCGCCTGAGCCAAAAGCTCTTCAACGGGGGGATGCCAGCAGCACGCCGTGCTGTTGAAGCTGCCTTTCTCAATGGCGGGATGCGATATTGCGTAGAAGTTGACCTAGTCGATTTTTACGGATCGATCCCGCTGGAGGGGTTGGCAGATGTTCTTAGACCGCTACCTGCGGGTGCCGTTCGTCATGTCGTTTACGACCTGACGATCAGACATTCGGAGGGTGACGACTGTCCAACCGGAACGTCGGCCTTTGAGGGGTCTGATCCTCACCGCATCGGCCAAGTCGGTCTCGCACTAGGCTCCGCCTGTTCAGCGGCTGTTGGGGAGTGCATTCTTGCGCAGTTCTTGCGTCAAATCCCCGATGGCCATTTCGTCGCATATGCCGACAACATCCTGTTGCTCGGTCAGACTGCGGAGGAAGCTCAGGTGTTGACTGACAGTCTAGAAGAGGCGTTGCAAAATGGCATTGGCGCGATGCGGTTTAGGGTCCGGACAACCCCAGTGATCGACATCGAATGTGGTTTCGATTTCCTCGGTCAGCAAGTGACAGTCTCGAATGATGGCACCCGGCTAACTTGGCGTCCGACTTTCGACAAGATCGCCGAATACTTGATCGGAGATTGGCCAATTCAGGCTAATGCCTTTGAGACTGACGAAGCCGAAGCAAAGCTCATAAACTGGCGAACTGCCTACCCAGAGTGGCCTGAAGGTGAGGCAACCGAGGCAAGAGGCTTGGCCGAGATTGCCAGCGTGAGATATTTCCAAAGTAGGTCGGCAGTTGATCGCAGAAGGGCGATCAGCGCGATCTTGGACGCCCTTCAAGCAAACGGTTACCTATTGGGGATCGACGAGATCGTGCCGGACATTGGTCCTAGCCATACCGCTTCTCGCGAGCGTCTTATCCAAGCCTGCGTCAATCGGTTTTCTCGAGCGGGAGAGGCAAACCACGCGGGTATGTAATTTCAAACGGCTGGAACTGAGAGGCTGGGTCCATAGACAACAGCGTGAACCAAGCTCCCTGACGCCAATTCTCCTTCACGACAGCCAACCACCGCGCCGGGTCATCAAATCGAGCGTGTAGGGCAGCATGACACCGCTTGCAGGCCGGATAGAGATCGAGGGGGCGATCATACCTTTCGGTGTGCATGAAGATGTAGCCAGCACCCTTTGGATCGTCCGGCTTCGAGTGGCCGCATATTGAGCAAACCGTCGGGCGCTTTATTCGATCTTCACGGACGGCCTTGTTCTGGGTTGGAATGATTGCGCAGCGTTCCTCCCATGTCCAGCCGTTGTAATGCCGCCTCCACGATTTGCGAGGCGTGGGAAGGTCAAACAGTTCGCCTTGGACCGACATGTTTTGCCTGCGTTGTTCGGCCTGTGATCCAGCAATTCTGCGGTTTTCATGTCCATTAAATTTTCGTGTCGGGTTACAGCAATCTGTCATGCCCTCATTATCCTACGGCATGTAACCTCGATACGCGCCAACTGGCATCTCACCTGTTTCACCAAAGTATGCGCTTCATGACGTGATAGGCCGGACCGCTGCCCCTCGACGGCAATTCCGTGTGTATCCTCGATCTGGCCTGTGAGGATTGCGAATTGCTCGCCGACGTTGATCGCGTCCTGCATCAACTAGCCTCCGCAAGGAGGCGGTATGTGCTTGAGCGGGAAACGCCCGTCAATTCGGCGATCTCTGCGGGCGTGTGACCCGCCTGACGCAATCTCACGATCTCCGGGGCCTTCGCGCGGGCCGTGGGTTTTCGTCCTTTATAACGGCCCTGTGCGCGAGCACGGGCGATCCCTGCACGTTGCCTCTCAAGAAGCAACGAGCGTTCAAATTCTGCAAAGGCGCTCATCATCGTTAGCATCATTCGTCCAGTCGCCGACTGGCTATCGATTGCGTTCCCGCCGAAATCGAGAATGCGGACCGCAACACCTTTGCCGTGCAGCCGATCAATGATCTCCAGAAAATCGCGAGTGGATCGAGCAAGCCGATCTAGCCGCGTGACAATCAAGCAGTCACCCTCTCGGACAAAGTCGAGCGCGGCCTCAAGTTGGTCGCGTTTAGCAACGCTAGAAATCTGCTCACAAAAGAGTTTGCTGCAACCCGTTGCAGCGAGTTGCGCCTGCTGATCTTCAAATCCAGCCTGCTGTTCTGTTGTCGAAACACGACAATACCCGACATCCATATAACCTCCTGTAATATATGTATAATTATACAGAAAGCGGGTCGTTAAGTCACGGTTTTTATGTCAATCTTGGTCACCTAGAAAAGAGCGTTTCCCAGCCTGTTGGCTCCTTCACCCTGAGGCTTATGAGCTTCATGCCCTCGACCTCGACTAAGCACTCATACCTAGACGATACAACGCCGCCAAAGGCGTTCTCGGCCTCAAAGTCTCGCGCGACCGAAACACGCCCATTGGTCAAAAGTTCTTGGTAATCGTATCGCCAAGCAGGATCGAAAGTGCTCTTGGCATTTAATGCTTCGGCGACTGCACGGTCACATGCACCGACCACAATCGCCTCTGTTTCAATGCCGAAATCTTTGCTCTTTGCATCCTGCTCAGAAACTTCTGATGGGATCACGGCGCTCGCCTCGTCGCTATCAACGTTGTCAAATCTATCACGAGTTGCGACGGCCTCGGTCTCGTTAATCATAAACCGTTCACCATTGGTGCAATCTACAAACCACTGAAGCTGGTCCGGTGTTGCTTGGTCAGAGATTGCCGCGATTTCGACTGTATCGCAGCGTGGCGAAAGTGCGGCGGTTACCGCAGGCCATTTGGCGAGTTCGTTGGCCCGGTCGAATGCTTCCGCGCCGATCCGATTGAACGTCTCGCCGTAGTCGGCCCTACTCATTTCCGTAACCGCGCTTTTGCCAATCTTTGCCTCAACCTCGCTCAGTGTGAGCGCATCAGGCTCAGTCTCGGGAGAGGGTAAGTAGGAGCCAGCAAAACTGAATGTGGCTATTGCACCGATTACGCGCAGCCAGGTTGGTATTCGCAATCCGCGAGAAGCAATTGCGTCCCAGAGCGGTGGAAAAGCGAAAGACGCAGATACGAGGCATAGCAGGCCCGCTGACGTTTCACCGCTAGTATATATCCCAATGCCGCCTACTCCGGCGAAAACAGCCCAAATCCATGCAATTGCGCGCCCCAGCTTCATTTCTCTTCGCCCAGAAACGACTACAGTATGTAGACAGTCGTCTGTAGACTGATAGGCGACACTGGTTCTCAGTCAAGGCGATGGATGTTCGTCTTCGTCTTGGAAAAAACCTCAAAGCATTGAGGGCTGAAAAAGGTTGGTCTCAAGAGGAACTGGCTGATGAAGTCGGTATCCACCGGACCTATGCGAGCGATCTCGAACGCGGCACGCGTAACCCTTCGATTGTGGTGCTCGACAAAATTGCCGTGGGGCTTGGTGTTTCAGCAGGACGTTTGCTGGACTAGTTGGCAACGGAATTGTTGGCCGCAGTGTCAACCATCACCCATGGTCTTTGGTTTCGCATTCAACCTCTCACGGACTGAATTTCCGATGTTGGCGGTTGTCGTCGAGCACTGTTTGCGGCCCATCTGGAGATACATTGCTGACAGGGTTGTCCTAGCTTCTTGGGAACGGCCTTGGTCCCTCGTGGCCTGCAATGACTGCCAGAAGCTCTTGAGGAGGTGCTTTGGGCAATCCGAAGTTGCTGCCAAATATGCCAAGGCGAGCCGAATGCCGAGCGTTCTGCGAACCTTTCGATATTTCGCTTCTGCTGCGGCTTCTTCCAACGTCCAAAGCGCCAAATTCACTAAGCGCTCATCCTCTAGCCGCACGGTCAGTTTGAGGGGTATTCATCCCATCCACCAAGCTCATCAATTCGAGCCTCGGCAATTGGGAAAACCTGCGGGTGATTGTTCCAGCACATATCGAGCGTATCCACACACGCCAAAACATTCGGCATCCCGGCAAACTCTGCGCGGACCCGTCCAAGGTCTTCTTCGCTCAGAACTTGGTAGGTGAACCCATTTTCGGTGATCTGTGATTGGCCTGACATGGGTGGAACATGACAAGAACAAATGAGTCGCGCAATATCTAATTGCAGATCTGGATTGGCGGCTTGGCCCGAAAGCGAACTGACGCGTGAATGCGAACCAAAGCAACTAGCGCCGTTTGGTCCAAGGTTGTTCAGTCTGATCGATTGTCAACTCGCCTGTGAACGGCACACATAGTGCTTTGGCATCGGCTGTAGTGCCTTCCCGCCATGTCGAATAAGCATCAGGTGTTAGGATCACCGGCATTCGATTGTGGACCTTTGTCGCCTGCTCAGAAGCATCAGTCATGATCATTGAATAACAGCGGCCCCATTCGTCGCTATCTCTCCAGATACCGGCGACTGTGAACGTCTCTGCGTCTGGCAGGGAAAGCCATGTGCGCGTTTTCTTACCTTGCTTACCCTGAGCCTCTGCCCATGCGCTCATTGGGATCAGACAGCGCCGCTCGGCGAAGCTGTAACGCCAGAAAAAGCTGTCGAGCTTGTCCGAGCGGGCATTGTTGACCGCCTTGGGTTTGATCGGCTTGCCAGTGACTTTGCTGTTCTGCGCACGCGGAAAGCCCCAAACCATCGATTGAACCGATCCATCGGCGATAACCAATCCGGGGTAACCGGGGTAAACTTCGCCTCCCGCGTTACTGCTTGCCGCATTAGCAGTGCGAAAATGAGCAGCGACTTCGGCTGCCATATCCTTGATCCGGTATAGGTTGCACATCTGACGCAGGAGTAGTCGCTCAGCCGGAAGCAAGCAATGGATTGTCCCACTAGAACTTAGACATAGTGACAATTCTGACGGAGCAGTTTTAGGACAACCTTGTGGGACGCTATTGCAACAAGTTGCAAATTCTCACTGGAGCAAAGGCTACTGGTTCGCGGCAGCGCGACCCTAGTTGCTTTTCGCAGGGACCGGATCGGCAATCAGCCCCGTTCCATCTGGCGGCACCTCGTCTGCGCCGCCTTCCTCGGGTTCCGGTAATGAAGGGGTGGACTGCGGCTGCGCTGTGCCGACTGTCTCGATGGGTTCTGGTGTCAAAAGCTGCCAAGCACCCAATGCGGAGCCAATCAGTCCAAACGCTCCGACCACCCAGAAAATTCTCCGGAATGCCTGCCCATAGGTCCAGTTTCCGAATAGGCTGTAATGCGTCGCCGCTTCTTCCTCTTGCTCTACGGTCATCACGCGATGCTCTGGCTTCTCGATAGAAGAAGTCTCTATCCGAGATATGGTCCTCTCAGAGCTTTTGATCATCTCCTTTACGCGCTTGTCCATCATGCTGAAGACAACCGACAAAAGAACAAGAGCGATCCCAGCTATTACGCTATATAGAGCTGTCTCTTCACCGCCTCTGAGGGAGTAGATCAATCCGGCAATGACAAGTCCGGACGCAGCAACATAGAAATTGAACACCGTAATTCGCTGAGCAGCATGGAGCTGGAAATAGCGCCAAGCGTGATCCAGTTCGTCTTTCTCGCCAATAGCCACAACTCAACCCTCTTGCCCAAGCCTCTGCATAATTTCGTCATGCTTCACACAACCAGCGCATGTTCCACACGCCCATTCGCCAGTATGACATGAAAATGTCCAGCCAAGCACCGATAGTGGCACGCTAGCATCCGCAATCAATTGTTCAGAAGTGACCTCAATTGCAGGAGCCTCCAGCGTAGGTCCGCCTTGCATTCTGAGCAATCGGTTCATCGTCTCGACAAACTCAACACGTCCGTCTGCATGTCGGTCACCGTCTCCGCTTACTGTCCCAATGATAATGCTCGAAACCTGTAAGTCAGCATACGCCATTGCTGCCACAGTAATCAGGGCCTGATTTCGGTAGGGCCAAAACTCAGGAACGGAGCTGGAGGCCGACAAATCGCCAGCCATCGATCCTCGTCCAAACTGGCGCAAAGAAACAGAGCGGACGTCTAGCTCGCGATCTATGGCCTTTGCTATCGACCTCGCCGCCCTCATTTCACCACTTGCCGACACTTGACCGTAGTCAACAAAGAGCAATTTTTCTGGCTTCAGCCGCCATGCAATCGCCGTGCTATCAATCCCACCTGAGAAAAGTAGTGCTCGCATCTTATTGCCAGACTGAATTGTAGAGGCATCCGGCAAGGTCATCGTGTAGTCTTTCATTGCCCACCAAATCGATCAAATCGGGCAATCCTCGATCATCGAAGACGTGTGTCGGCTTACCGTGATCACTACCGAGAGTGACAGCTTCTATTGCCATCCCGCATGGGGATCGAGGGAGTGCGACTATGACATCCACTTCGCTCAATGTAGCCGCAAGTCGCTTGCGCTCAAATTGATCTAATAAGCGGACATCGCGCACTCCAAGGCTATGAAGCGCGGTGTGTGCTTCGGATGCCAGCCAACGGTCGAGCATTGTTACCTGATCGGACACGACTGCAATTTTCATCGCAGACGGTTCGGAGGTCACCGGGTCCAGCTCCGGAAATTCGGTGTGAATTTTGGGATTTCGACTTTCAACATACCGCGCCGCGTTTGAAGAGGCGAAATGTGCGGCGTCATGGGCAGTCATACCGCAGGTCATCCATGCGTAGGCGAAGGCCGCAGAGAAGATATCACCCGATCCAATCTTGAAAACCTTCCTTGTCCGGAACGCGGGGACATGAGAAACAGAGCCTCCAGCAGTTGCAATCAAACAACCGGATGCGCCACGTTTTATCACAACGGCTTCAGCGCCCTCTTTTGCAACTAAAGCCATAGCACCATCCTTCGGGTCGAACCGACCGGACAGCACTTCGGCTTCGCCCTCATTAAGGATAATCGCAAGCCGCTGCGCATTGGAGCCATTCGCACAAAACAGTTCCCCAGAGCCTTGAGGATCGTAGACCGCTTTGTCAGCGTTGACTTTGAAGTGTCCTTCAACACAGCCAAACCTCAGCACCTCACCTCCTTCAACATCGGCTTGGAGCAAGACCTGAGTAGGTTGCCCAGCCAAACGTGGAGAGGCGAGTGGATGCAAGTAATGAAAGGAGAACTGTGAGCTTGACTGATGGGCGATAGTATCGCGCCCAAAGTTGAGCTTTACCGCCTCATCATCTGGATAGAACGTATGGAGCTGGGCATGTATCTTGGCGCGAAGTGCGAGAGCCGCCCTGCCACCTGATCCGAGCAACGCATCCATTCTCGGATAGACGCATTCTTCTCGGTAAGTGCCTCCAGCTACTATCACCGATTATTGTTTGGCAAGAATGACATCTATGCGCCCGCCATCGACGCCTTCAACGTAAGCGAGATATTCAACTCCGTCTTCCAGACATTTCATTAAGAGCGCCAAGTTAGGCACGCCCGTAAGCGCCCCGACAATGCTGCTGGTCGCATCATCAAAAACGACAACTCTTGGGGTTTCCGTAGTCTTATCTAGTTGAACTTCGAGCCACGCCCCCTCGACAATCTGGTCGGATGGCCCAGTGATGCTGGCTTGAATTTTCTTCGGGCACTTGTCTTCATCCCCTCCGCCAACGTCTGGCGAGGGACTTCTTGGCCTGATAGGTGGTGGTCCAGATCGTCCGCCCATTTGCTCTCCGTTTCACGGTTATATTCGGCGGCAGAGACCACTATGTCAATCGCCAAGCGTCCGCTGGCACGGTTCGAGCCTCTGCCCAGATAGTCGCATCAAGCTGCGCAGATGAAACTCCTCCAACACTGGCGAAATCCAAGAATATCTCTTCCAGCTTACGATAGTCTCGTGGCAGGGTCACATTGCTCGGGAAAAGCCCGAGACGCTGGCATACGCGGATGATATGCACGTCCAAAATTGCGACTTGATCACTGCCAAGCAAATTACGAACCACCCATGATGCAGTCTTTGGGCCGACACCCTCAAGTTCCATTAGCTGGTCTCGTAGAGCCAAAGGGTCGTCCAATGGAATTGTTGATGCTTGTAGCACCTCTCGCATCTTCCAAATGCGGCGCGCCCGCTGCCTCGGAAAGCGATACCGCACATTCCGACCCTCAACCAACAAGGGCCTCAAAAGTAAGTCTTCAATGTCAGCCTTCGCGAATTCACTTTCTAGAGAGAACACTCCATTCTCGCGAAGCCTTTCAAAAGCAGCTTTGTTGACCTCGTAGCGAATTCCAAAGCCGCCTAGGAGGCAAAAGCCCAATTCCTCTGTCAACGAGCCATCCTTGGTCACAAAGTCGCTTGCGTCTTCAAGGGGCCATGAACAGCGTGCGATCCAATAAGCGGGCGAAAATGGCGAGCTGGCGCAACCCCACGGAACACCGGGCATAACCTCTTGGGTCGGCCCGGGAAGGCTTAGCTGCTGCGCCTCGTGACCGCAGCCTACCCAAACATGCTGCATGAGATTTCCCCTTGCGACGTTTATGCAATTTATGCACATTTATGCATGATGTCGAGCGAGATGCAATCTGATGCTGAGCTGCTTTCCTACGCTATGCGAGCGTCTGGCCGTAACGACCACTACTTCGTAAAACTATTCGGAGTTGCGCAAAGCACTGTGTCGCGGCTGCGTTCCCAGAAGATACATAAAGTCCGAAAATATATCGATATTCTTCAATCTTCCTCCGATTTTCGCAGCGAGGCTATCAATCAAATTGACTTGACGGCAAGTGCCCTAGCGGCGACCGCCAAGGTCGATCCAGAGCTTGCCAACTTGCTTCACGCACTGAAGAAGTTTGTGCATAAGTCTATGCAATAAATTCTGTGGCTGACCCTTCACGGAGCGGCTTTGCGGAAATCGCCAGAATATTTTTCGTGATTGCAGTGCACTATTGTGTAGCCTGTCCCAGAGACGTGCCGGGAGAGCTTATGCAATTTGCAAGTGCCGCAAGGACACTGAAGTTTGGTGAGAGGCAGCTAAAGACCCCGCTGCTGGTGCCAGCGTTTTCCAGTCGCGCTCCTCTGAAAAAGGTCGGCGCTCCGCTCTCTCAGGAGGCCATCAATACTTACTTGGCGCAGATGGGAGAAGACGTTGTCGGCCCCGCACTCATCAGTGCATTCGATCTGCACCACGAGAATATTCCGATGCCAGAGCCTGATGCTCCTACGATTGGGGCGGCTCCAACCTTCGTAGATAGCGGCGGGTATGAAAATTTGACGCTCGCGGAAAGGAAAGATGAGGTTACGGAAGCGGACTACTTTGAGGTTCTGAAAAAGTGGCCAGAACGACTGCCAATCATTGCCGTCAACAGTGATTGTGAAAATGCTGATCTAGGAATTCAAGTTCAGTCTGCACTCTCACTCCCTGTGGCTCAGACGAGCGGCAAGCTGCTGCTATTGAAACCAGAAAGTAGCGAAAATCCTGATGATCCATCCGTCGATCTGTCCCCTATCATCGCACAAATTCCCGATCATGTTGGTTCTCTGAGAGAGCTGTCGGCAATCGGCTTAACCGAAAAGGAAGCAGGCGCGTCATTCGTGCAACGAGTTGCACAGATAAAGTTGCTGCGACAGGTGCTCGACGAATGCGAGCTAACGCAAATGCCAATTCATGTCTTCGGCGGTCTCGATCCGCTGCGAACCTACTATTATTTTTTGGCGGGTGCCGACATATTTGACGGCACGAGTTGGCTCAGGTTCGCATTTCAGAATGGGCAGGCCGTCTACCTCGATGCGCATGCAAGCGTGGCGTATCCAGATGAAGAAATTGAATGGGCCGAATGGCAAATCAGACGCCAAAATCTTGGATATGTCGTTCAAATGCAGATTGCGATGAGGTCTTTCTTAGCGTCCAAGCAACTCGATGAACTCGACGTAGATAGTCGTCTGGTGCGCAGTCTGTTTCCTGAGGATCGTTGAAGTGTAGCCTTTGGCTAATTCGCCGTGAGCCCCCAAATATCTCTTCAGCTCCAAGTTATGGTTTGCACTTGCATTTACGTTAACGGCCCCTGCTCCAAATGTGGCTCAATTTGTTTACCGCAAATTCTCAAGTCATTGATCTCGTGAGGCGCAAATTGAGTGCGGTTTACAGCGAAAGCCGCAGAACTCCGTTGATCTCGCATGGTTGGGAAGCTCACGACAAGCAAGCGTTATAGCAGACGATGTCCGGCAAGATGTTCTACATTGATATCATATTGGACCTTGGTGATTTGCTCAATCAAACGGTCAGCCTCCAGCCCGACACCATACCTACGAGAGGTTTTCCCTTCGCGAGACCAACCGCACAACTCTTCCATGTCGTGTTCGGGCACAGAGGCGCGATCCAGCGCACGTTTGAAAGTGTGCCGGAACGAATGAAAAGTGAGCTTCTTTCTCCGGTCGCCTAAATTCAGTTTTTCTAGGTCTTTGCGAAAGCGCTTCGAGAAGACCGAGCTTGCGCTGCCAAACTTGTCTTTGTGAACGTCAGGGAAGAGTGTCTCCCCGGCGCTTCCGGTTTTTTGAACCCAATCAATCAAGCCAATCCGCTCAAGAAATGGGTGCACGGGGATTTCTCTTTCGGCATTTTCGCTCTTGAGTTTCATGTCGGGGGTCAAAACCATGAAGTGGTTATCGCCCGGCGAAAGTCGAAAGTGATCCGGTGTTAGTTGAAGAATTTCTCCGCTGCGCATGCCTGCGAACAGTCCGATCAAGGGCAGCCAGTATCGTGCCCGCCGGACGATGTTAGGACCCGGTTTATGGAAGCCAAAGGCATCATCAATACTTCCGGTATAAAGCGGTCGATCAAAGAACCTCTGAAGCTCGTCATTTTCAAAGGGGAGTTTCGCGATTGATCCTGTCGGCTTTCTACCAGATGGAGTAATGCTTTCCGCATAATTTCGACGAACATAGTGTCGATTTGCGGCCCAGCCCATGAAACGTTGAAGCTGAGCGAGATACTTCTCTTGCGTGTTCCATTGTAAGGTCGTCGATCCCCTTGCTGTCGTATCGGCAGCTAACGTTCGATAATCTGCACCAGAATTCTGAAGCTCGATCTGAAAGTTCGTTGGGAGCCGGGCAAAGACACTTTGGAACTCCTCACAGTCCTGCACCCTGATGGAGTGCATAGGACGACTTGAGCCAAAGAACTTTTCAATATGGTCAAGCTCTCGAACGTATCGATCTATAGTCTTGGCTTGGTGTTGCTTGCTCGTGCATTTTTCTATGAGCGTCTGTCGATATTCGTTGATCGCTTTGCCGACGGAAACGGCTTCAATGTCAATTCCATCAGCCTGATTGATTGCCTTGTTCTCAAAAAGGCTGTCGTTGATGCGATCAGAGAAATCGCCATCAAAACGCGCTCGTCGGATGTCTAACAATTGTTTGGCCGCACGACGAAGATGTTCGCGAAGCAGTTTTCCCGCTTCGCTGTCCCACTCGCAGCGATAGCCGTTTTCTTGCAAAAGGCGGTTCTCAAGGTCGCCTGTCGGCACAGCATCGCGTGGATTGTTCGTGCCGGTAAGCAGTCCGTGTTCCTCGTTGAGTTCGTTTCGATAGTCAGCGGCCTCTTGCGGTGACATCTCGGATGCAGCGACTGGATTGGTGTCGATCTGCCTCATGGCGTCGGAGAAGAACTTCTGAACGAGGCGCTCAGCTTCTATCGGCTGGAGAATGGCGAGCCTAGTGTCTGATGGGCGAGGGATGTGACTGCTCGACGCAACAATTCCGCTTTGAACTGCTTTGCTGCTCTCCGTTTGGAAATAATGCTCGGCTTCCAATTGGAGAGAGACATGCCGAGCTTTCGCCTCCTCAAAATCGCTAGTCTCAGTTGAGCGCACAAAATCCGAGCGCTTTTCACCGTCTTGAAGATAGCGTTTCGGCCATCGCTTCCGAAAATACCAAACGCCGTTTTTTCGCTTAGTAAGACCGCTTGGTTTCCCCACTTCACCCATGCCCATGTGTTACGCGTTTGTGTTACAGTTAGCAATTTCAAGCAGTTGTAATTGCTCAAAATACCGGAAAGTCAGGGAAAATTTGGGATATGGCGGAGACGGAGGTGGCAAGCGCAATCGCTTAAGTGCTTGTGGAAGCTAGGATCGGCAAGCCGTATGACCATCCGCTCCCACAATTACGCCCACAAAATTTTGAGTTGTGCAATTGGCTTTCTCGCCCTCAGTGGCCTCACACAGAGTTTCGCACAGATGAGGCCACGCGCACGTGCTCAGTACCTCTCAATCTTTGGGATGGAATCCCGACGTTCCGAAACGATTTTGATGGATCATGAAACAGCCTTTCGTCTGCCCGACGGACTTGGCTCTTGTTGCGAAAGGGCATGAAAAAGTTCAATCGTGAACAACTCGCAGCCAATCGGAATTTTATGTTTTGATTTCAATGGGCTATGGTGAAGTGAGTTGCACACGGATCAACGCAAACCCGCTCTACTCGTAGACGGGTTGATTCCGCCGAAAACAGTATTTCATAATGAAATCAGATTGATAGATCCCGAATTCGCGGGGTAGGGTGTGCTCCTGTTTCCAGCCACGGTCAACGATCCAGGAGAAGCGAGAAAAGATGCTGATGGGACAAACCCATTCCATGCAGATGGATTTTGAGCCAAGCTGGCGTTTGAGGTTGTTTCTGGTCCGTTTCCGGGTTGTCTGGTGTTGAACGGAAGCCGTGCGAAAGCGGACCGTCTGGTCACGACCCATTGTGGACATAAATGGCCAGGCAGCAAAATTGCCACCGCTTCTCGGGGATGGCACCAAATCCAGCTGGCCATGTAACATTCTCTTCGGGGGACCGTCGCTCTCGTTAGGCATCGCCCAAATTGTGCTGCATTGTGGCCAAGGTAGACTTGAATGCTTCCAAGTCCTCACCCTTTATTCCCTCAAGCAAGCGCGCATAGATCTGATCCGCCTCGACCCGCATTTTTGGAAGCAAGTCGATTGCAGCGGGCTGGAGGTGCACTTGCCACACGCGCCGGTCGTTTTTGGCGCTGCGCCGCTCGACCAAGCCCAGATGTTCTAGCCGGTCGATTGCTTGCCCGATGCTTGCCCGCTCCAGTTCAAGTTGTCCGGCCAGTTCCGTCTGGGTCATGCCGGGTGTGCGGTAGAGGTAGGCCAATGCACGCCACTGGGTACGGGTGAGGCCAAACTGTTCGACTGAAGTGTCGAAGGTGCGACGCAATCGTCTTGTCAGCTCTTCCAAGAGAAAAACCAATCGGTCTTGATCGGTCAGGAAGGCTGCTGCCTTTTCGTCGGCATCATTCTCGAACTTGGTTGCCATGCAGAGCACCTTAACACAGCACCGATTTAGATAAAGTCATTTACTGTAAGGCAATTTACAATATAGTGGTTTGCGATATGGAAAGCGTGACCACCAAAATCGAGGGATCGGGAGGACTTTCCCTTGCCGCAGAAGTGGTCGGTGACGACAGCGCGATGCCGGTCCTGCTCGCTCATGGTGGCGGCCAGACACGCCGCGCGTGGAAGCGGGTAACTGGTGATCTGGCCAGGGCTGGCTACCGCGCGATTGCCATTGATATGCGCGGTCATGGTGACAGCGAATGGTCTCGTAGCGGAGCATACGAAATGCGTGACTTCGCCTCCGATCTCGTTGCTATCGCTTCGAAGCTGGATCGCAAGCCAGCCCTCGTGGGTGCCTCTCTTGGCGGGCTTTCCGGGATTATTGCCGAAGGATACCTCGCCCCCGAAAGTTTTGCATCGCTAACACTTGTTGACATTGCTCCGCGCATGGATGCGGGCGGCGTGATGCGCGTAGTGGGCTTCATGGAAGAACATGTCGACCAGGGCTTTTTTTCACCTGAAGAGGCGGCAGAAATTATCGCCCGCTACATGCCCCATCGCCAGAAACGCGGTGCAGGGGAAGGACTGCGCCGCTATTTAAGGCAGAAGGGAGATGGCCGCTACTATTGGCATTGGGACCCTGCGTTCATCCGCAACATCATGACCGCTAAGCGAAGCGATCCGAACCATCAGGAACGGCAGTTCGATATGCTGAGCGATGCAGCAAGTCGGCTTTCCTTGCCGCTTCACCTCATTCGCGGCGGATCGAGTGATCTGGTTTCCGAAGACGCAGTGACACATCTGCGCGGTCTGGTTCCGCACATGGAATACACCGACATCGCCGATGCCACCCATATGGTGGTGGGTGATGCGAATGACACCTTCTCGATTGCTATCGTCAATTTCCTGATGCGACAGCACAGCCCCGAAGAGCCGGTTTCATGAATCAGAATCATACCCCGATTGATCGTGAGCGTCTCCATGAGATGTTGCGGATTGCCCCGTTTCATCGATGGCTCGACCTCAAGATTCGGTCAGTTACGCGTGATCAACTCGTGATCGAAATGCCCTGGCGTGATGAGATTGTTTCCAACCCGATGATTGGTTCGGCCCATGGAGGGGTTCTCGCGTCATTGATCGACCTCACAGGGCTTTATACCCTGCTTGCGCACGGTGTGACCGCGAAGGCGACCGCTGATCTGAGGGTCGACTATCATCGACCGGCGACCTCTGGACCGCTGATCGCAACTGGTAAGGTGGTAAAGGCCGGAAGGCAATTCTCGGTTGCCGAGACCAGTCTCACAGGGCCCAATGGCAAGCTGCTCGCCAGCGGCAGAGGTGCCTACATATGCTAGCGCGCCGTGCTCTTGCTGGGTTGGCTGTGTTTGCGCTGACGCTTGCTGGCTGTTCAGGCGAAACTGAGGGGGGCGAGACTGCGCCAGAAGCTCAGGCAGAGCCGCGCGAAGTTACGACGGCGATGGTCGAATCCCAACCGTTCGCTGAACCAGTTAAAGCATTCGGCACGATTGCAGCCAAACAGCGCAGTGCGATTGGTGCGCTTACCGAAGGGCCAGTAGAACGAATTTTCGTCAAGGTCGGCGACAGGGTATCTCGCGGACAACCGCTTTTTCGTATCCGCCAGGCCGACTATCAGCGACGCGTAGTTGAAGCACAGGCAGCAGTCGATCTGACAAGTGCGCAAGCGATTGAGGCCGAAAGGCGTTACGAACGCGTTATGGCCCTTGCCCCAAGGGGTTTCGTTTCGAAAGCCCAAGTTGACGCAGCTGAGACGGAGCTGGCTGTAGCGCGAGCGCAGAAGGCACAGGCCCAAGCGGCCCTCGGCACCGCACAGCAGGCATTGGCCGACACAATCACGCGTGCGCCATACGATGGCGTAGTAACCGCGCGGATGGTCGATGAAGGTGTATACCTGAACAATCGCTTTTCGATGGGAGGTCAATCAGCCGCGCTGGAATTGCAAGAGCTCGGGATCGTTGCCGCCATCGTCAACGCGCCGCAGGAATATGTCGACGCGTTTCGGCGTAACATGCCAGCGCGGGTCTACATTGAAGGCTTCGAGCAGCCATTCGACAGTACCGTGTACATCATCAACGACCGGGTTGATCCTGAAAGCCGGATGGTCGAACTGCGGCTGCCGATCCGTAATCCCGATTACCGCATCAGTTCAGGGCTGGCAGTCAGAGCCGAGATCTCGGTGCCGCCAGTGCAAGCGATCGTTCTGCCCCGCGCGGCAATACTCGGCGACAGCGCTACAGCCTACGTCTTCGTGGTCGTAAACGGAAAGGCACAGCGCCGGGAAGTGGCGTTCGATAGTATCGACCTCGATCGGGTGCGTATCCGCTCAGGGCTGGAACCGGGCGACGAGGTTATTCTCAATCCTCCGGCCACATTGCGGAATGACGAGCCGGTCAAATCAAGCAGAACCCGCGGCGCAAGCTGATATGTGGCTTGCAGACGTTTCGATCCGGCGACCGGTATTCGCGACGATGCTGATCGCTTCGCTCGTCGTACTTGGCTTGGTCTCGTTCAACCGGCTCGGCGTCGACCTCTTTCCTGAGGTAGAGTTTCCATACGTCTCTGTAACAACCGCTCTGCCGGGCGCTTCTCCGGGCACCATGGAAACCGAAGTCACCGACGTCATAGAGGAACAGCTCAACACGATCGCCGGCTTGCGCCAGATGCGATCGATTAGCGCCGAGGGTGTAAGCATCGTCAATCTCGAGTTCGAGCTGGAGGAGGATGCCGACCTCAAGGCGCAGGAAGTACGCGACAAGATGTCGCGGCTGGCGGCCGATCTGCCGGACGATTCCGAACCGCCGGTGATCGAGAAGGTTGATCCCGATGCCGCGCCGATCCTGTCGGTTCTCCTGTCAGGCGACATGCCCATCCGCAACCTGACCACTTTTGCTGATGAGGAGGTGAAAGAGCGATTGCAGCGCGTGCCCGGCGTCGGTTCGGTCGAGCTGGTTGGCGGGCGAGAACGCGAAATGCGCATATGGCTCGATGCGGCTGCGATGCGCGCGCGCGGAGTAACGGCAGACGATGTGCTCGGCGCGATCCAACGCGAGAATGCCGAACTGCCCGGTGGTCGCCTGGTTACCGAGGGGCGCACGCGCCAGTTCGGCATCCGCACCCTTGCCGAAGCACGAACGGCGGCGGAATTTGCCGCGATACCGATCCTTTACCGGCCCAATGGACAGACTGTTCGGATCGGCGATGTAGGGCGCGTCGAAGACTCCATTGAAGACGAGGAGAGCTATGCCCAGCTCGATGGGGAACCGGGCGTTGTTCTCGAAGTCCGCAAGCAAAGCGGCGAGAACACGGTCGCTGTGGCAGAACAGATCCGCGCAGAAATCGAAAGCATCCGGACCACCGCTCCCGAGGGCGTCAATTTCATCATCGCTCGCGACACGTCTCGCTTTATTGAACAGGCCATTGGCGACGTGCTGTTCGACCTCTTCATTGCCGTGGTGCTGGTGGTGGCAGTGACCTTCCTGTTTCTCCTTAGCTGGCGCGCAACGGTCATCGTGCTACTTGCTATTCCGACCTCGATTGTCGCAACCTTTGTTGCCTTCGCGGCTTTCGATTTTACTGTTAACATGGTCACGTTGCTGGCGCTGACAGTCGCTATCGGCCTGTTGGTCGACGATGCCATCGTTGTGGTCGAGGCGGTCCAGAACGACGTTGATGAAGGGGGAGACGCGACCGAAGCTGCCCACACTGCAACCAGACGAGTGGCCTTGGCAGTGCTGGCAGGCACATTCGCGACGCTGGCGGTGTTTGTGCCGATCGCCTTCATGGAAGGAATTGTAGGTCGTTTCTTCTTTCAATACGGTCTGGCAATCGTCTTTTCGGTCAGCGTGTCGATGCTGGTCGCCTTCACGCTCACACCAGCACTATCGGCAAGGTTGCTGCGCCCCGAACATGCGGAAAGTGGCTGGCTCGGACGCGTTGAACGGTTCCATATCGGGATGCGTCAACGCTACGAAAGGCTCGTGTCCTGGGCGATCAACCGCCGTTATCTCGTGCTTGGGGGGGCGCTCGCCAGCGTGCTGATCGGCGGATTTTTTGCCGCGCTCGTTCCGAGCACCTTCATGTCCACCACGGACCGATCCGAGTTCCTCGCGACGGTCAAGCTCCCTCAGGGCACAGGGGTTTCCGAGGCGAAGAAGGCGGCAGAGCAGGTCGATGCCTCGCTGCGCCAGAATCCTGAAGTCGAACTCGTTTTCGTGAGTGCGGGCAGCGGAATCAATCCGAAGATCAACGAACTGGATGTATATATCGGGTTGACGCCCAAGCGGTCGCGCGAGGCAACGCAGGACGACGTGATGACTTTCGCGCGGAACGAGATACTGGGAGATGTTCCGGCAGCGCGGGAGGTGTCCGTGGAGGAGGTTCCATGGGTATCGGGTGCCGGGGTCGGACAGACTGCAATTGAATTGATCATCACCGGACCGGACATCACAGCCATCAACGAATACGCGCGGTGGCTGGAGGGCGAGCTTGCCGCACGATCCGAATTTGTCGACGTACGTTCGTCTTACGAAGGTGGCAGGCCGGAACTGCAAATCGTCCTCGACCGCGACCGGGCCGCCGATCTCGGGATTTCTGCGCGCAGCCTGGCCGCCGCATCGCGAACGCTGGTTGGCGGAAGCGATGCAGGTACGTTTGAGGCTGATGGACGTCGCTATGACATTCGCGTGCGCCTGGAGGAAAGTGGACGACAGGGGCTTGGCGATGTCGAGGTACTTCCGCTCAGAACCGGACAGGGCACTCTGGTCGATCTTGCTGCCATTGCCGATGTCGACGTTGCGCTGAGCGCTGCGGAAATTGAGCGCATCGATCGATCGCGCCAGATTTCAGTGCTCGCCAATACGGCTCCCGGTGTGGCGCTGAGCGTTGCCGTGGCTGATGTGGAAGAGTTGCTCACCGCCAATCCGCCACCTGCCGGCTTGGCGACGCGAATGGAAGGCACTGCCCGTCGCCTCGCCGAAACCAGCGAGGCCATTATCTTTGCATTCGCACTCGCAATCGTCGCGCTCTACATTGTGCTCGCCAGCCAGTTCAACAGCTTCGGGCAACCCATTATCATCATGCTTACGGCACCACTGTCGTTCTCCGGCGCCTACTTCCTGATGTGGGCAGCGGGCCAGGAAATGAGCCTGTTCGCGCAAATCGGCATGATCGCTCTGATGGGGATTGTGATGAAAAACGGTATCTTGCTCGTCGATCTCGCCAATCGGTATTGCGAAGCTGGAAAGGATGCTGCTTCTGCAATGCGCGACGCCGCGCCAGAACGCTTACGACCCGTCCTCATGACTGCGCTTGCTGCCGTATTCGGGATGCTGCCAGTAGCGCTGGCGCAGTCAGATGCAGCGGAGTGGCGCAATGCTATGGGTTTCATCATCATCGGCGGGCTAACCACTTCGACTTTCCTGACTCTGCTCGTAGTCCCGGCAGCCTACGCGGCAGCCTCGGACCTACGAAGTGTCGTGACCAATTTCAGACCCCCGTTTGTGCAGAGACCGTCGTAGGAAGGCGCGCTGGATTCGTCGGTAACAGTTTTTGTGATCTGCGCGCGGTCGAACAAATACTGTCCGCTTTCCACCCTCATTATGAGACGTTGGTGGTCTATTAGAATGTCCGCTATCAGGATTGCGCAGAAGCTATCTCAATGTCTTAAATGGGGTACAAATCGGAAGCACCTTCTCGGCAGGAGTGGTTGCTCACGCTCCGATTGTGGAGTGGGCAAATGCTTCCCTAGATCAGTCAGTGCATTCGACTGGCACGACCTCCGTACATTGGAACTTGACAAGCACACCGTACGCAGCGGTGCCGCCGAGAGTTTTTGTTAGATATCATGATGTTGGACGTCATTTTATGGGTGTGGAACTTCTAACTTGAACGTGATTTACGAATTGGATTCGCAAGTCACTCCCAAGTCGGAGACATCCAAGCTGTTGAAACCACTGATGAACTTTTCATTTTCCTACAGGCTGGCCGTGACTTAAATTGGTCGTCGCCTTCCGAAGGGTGAGCCAGGTTCTTTGAACACAAGGAGCTTGGATAAATGAAAAGGAATCATTGTTTACAGACTTACGTTACCGCTCAAGTTGACGACTGGATAAAGGCCAAAGCGCGTGAGCGCGGGGTAAGCTCCAGCATCGTGGTTGGCGATTGCATCCACGATGCATGGACGCGCGATATGGAGGCAGACTTACGCACGCCTGCCACCGATCCGATGCGTCAGAATATCTTCATCACGGTCGCGCTGGATGCGTTGCTCACGTACCATCCCGAAACCGATCTGCGCGATCTAGTGGTCGATGCCTATCACCGTAGGCTCGTCCGCCTCGGCCTTGTCGCACCCCGTCCAGAGGGAGGCGACCATGGCGAATGAGATCGAGCAACTGTCGATGCCGTTTCTCATGGCGATTGGCGAAGATGTGTCGCGCAAAACGGACATCAAACGTGTCTTGAGGCTCAAGGAAGTGCGGCACAAGACAGGCCTTGGCCGGTCCACAATCTATCGCTGGATGGACGAAGGAAGGTTCCCCAAACCGGTCCGACTAGGAGCGCGTTCGGTCGCATGGATCGAGCACGAGATCGACGAATGGCTGATGAGCCGGAGCAAGTGATGATGCTCCGGCTCAGCCGCAATGCGGGTCAGTTGAGCCTGCCATTGCTGGTGCAAAAGGCAGCCCAATCGCGCATCAGGTCGCGCCGCTTGTCAAGGTAGTTGGTACGTCGATAAGCGGCCTCAACCTTGTTTGCGACGGTGTGCGCAAGCGCGGCTTCGGCGACCTCGCCGGGGTAACTGGTTTGCTCCGCCGCCCAGTCGCGGAACGAGGACCGGAAGCCGTGCACAGTGAAGGGTAATTTGGCGTATCGGAGGATCTTGAGCAGCGTCATATCCGACATCGGTCGCAAGACATTGCGACCGGGAAAGATCATGTCGCTGCACTCGGCGTAGAAGGGACGGGCACGTTGCAAGACATCGATTGCAGCGTCAGTAAGCGGAACTACGTGCTCCTTACCAACCTTCATGCGCTCGGCGGGAATGGTCCAGAGCCTGTTCTTGAGGTCGATCTCGGCCCATTTTGCACCCCGCACTTCCCCTGAACGGGAAGCGCACAGGATCAGGAATTCGAGAGCGAGGCGGGCAACGGTTGTGCGCTTGTGGAGATGTTCCAAGAACGCCGGAATGTCCTTGTATGGCATTGCAGCAAAGTGGCTATCCTGTTTGGGTTGGCGGGGAAGGGCGCGACCGAGCGAGCGCATCGGCGCTTCGGTTTCGCGCATACCATTGGCGTAGGCCCAGTCGAGAACGACCCCGATGCGTTGCTTCACGCGGCGCGCAGTCTCGGGCTTGTCCAGCCAGATTGGCAGCAGGCATTCGCGAATGACTGGACCTTCGATGTCATCGACCAGCCGGTCACCAAGCTTTGGAAAGGCGTACTTCTCAAGTGTCGTGATCCATTGCGTCTGGTGCTTGCCATTCTTCCAGCCCGCCTTCTGTTCCTCGTGAACAGTGCGCGCCGCATTGGCAAAGGTCGGCACCACGACCTCCTGCCTCTTGCGCTCTGCGATCGGATCAATGCCGCGCTGTATGTCGCGGCGCATTTCGAATGCGTTCTCGCGCGCTTCCTTCAAGTTGACGAGCGAAAGAGAGCCGAGCCCGATATCGCGACGCCTCCCTTTGATCGTGCTGCGGAGCACCCAGTAACCCTTGTTCTGGGCAGTTAAGACAAGCGCCAAACCGTCGCCATCTCCGTAACGTCCTGGTTCCTTGAGGTTTCGAATCTGTAGTGCGGTGAGCTTTCCCATATCCATCCTTTCCATTCCGCTCCCACATCTGCTCCCACAATTCTTCGTAGAAATAGTGGGAAGATGTAGAACATAATAAGAACATAAGAATCCAATGCAAGGCCGAAAAACTGCAGAATTCTGCGACTTTCACGGCCTTATTGGGATCTCAGGGGATGTTATAGGTGGCGGAGACGGAGGGATTCGAACCCTCGATACCCGTTAAAGAGTATGGTTCCTTAGCAGGGAACTGGTTTCAGCCACTCACCCACGTCTCCGGATCGCTCTGCATGGCTCAGGCAAGCCGCAATGCGTTGCGGAGGCGCGCTATAACGGGCAGCGCTTGGCGCGGCAAGTAGCCAATCGTGAATGCGGCAAATTGGCGGTTTTGTCGCGATATCGACTCGCTTCATCGTGATTTCGATTCGGTTCGTCGCCGGTTCATTGCCGCTTCAGCCGCAAAGGATTCTGATGAGCCTTGGACAGGCTCGCCGAATGTGTGCGGGCGAAGCGGAGGTTCTATGAGCATTCTGACCATGGCGCGGGAGCAGGCGAGGCTTGCGGGTGTGGCACTTTTCGGATCGCTGGCGCTCGTCGCCTCTCCGCTTGGCGCACAGCAGATCGAAACCGTCGATCCGGACGAGGCCATCGGACAGATCGATGGCGACCTGGAAGAACAGCCGGGGGAACAGCCGGTCTACGCTGACGAGCAGCCAGCCGATGTCGATTCGCCCAAGATCGAACCTACCTTTGCCGAGCGCATGGCTACCGGCACAAGCGACGAGCAAGTCGCACCGACCTGGGCCGATCCGGTGGTCACTGCGGACAACGCATCCGACGCGGCCGGACAGGCTGCGGGCGATCCCGAGGTCGCGGCAGCCCAGGGCGATACCTACAAGGAGGATGATCTGATCGGCGCCGCACAAGGGGTGTTCGGCAAGGGCGCGGAAGGCGTCGCCCGGATGATCCAGAATCTCCTGAAGGAGCAGGGCGAACCCAATGGCTATATCGTCGGCCGCGAGGCGGGCGGTGCGTTCATCGTCGGTGCGCGTTACGGTTCGGGCACGCTCTTCCACAAGATAGAGGGCCAGCGACCGGTCTATTGGACCGGCCCCTCTATCGGCCTTGATGCCGGTGCCAGCGCAAGCAACACCTTCGTGCTGGTCTACAACCTGTATGACAGCGAGGAGTTGTACAAGCGCTTCCCGGCGGGTGAAGGGCAGGCCTATGTCATCGGCGGTTTGCATGCCAGCTACCTGCGCAAGGGTGATACCGTGCTGATACCGATCCGCGTCGGGGCAGGTCTCAGGCTTGGTGTCAATGCAGGCTATATGAAGTTTTCCAAGAAGCAGCGCTGGCTGCCATTCTGACGGCTTGATAAGAGCGCCTTCGGCGTCGCAACAAAAACTGACGCCGAAAAGGCGCATTACATCTTGCGAGTATCGGCGACCCTCGGCATTGGGGGCGCATCATGCTTGACCGTCTCGAACCGCAATCGCCCGACGCGCTGCTCGCGCTGATCAAACTCTACGCCGCTGACGATCGCGCGGACAAGATCGACCTTGGTGTCGGCGTTTATCGTACCGGGCAGGGCGACACGCCGGTATTCGCATCGATCAAGGCGGCCGAGGCACGGCTGGTCGAAGAGCAGGACAGCAAGAGCTATCTCGGACCCGAAGGCGATCTCGGTTTTGTCCATGCCCTGATGCCGTATATTTTCGGCAAGGATGCGACGATGGGCGGGCGGATCGATGGTATGCAGACACCTGGCGGAACCGGCGCGGTTCGCCTTGCGGTTGCCGTTGCCAAGAAAGCGGGCGTCTCGACGATCCATCTCGGTGTGCCCAGCTGGCCCAACCACGCGCAGATCCTGGGCGATATCGATCTGGAAACGCGCACATTCGATCATGCAAACGAGGATGGTACGGCCAATATCGATGCAGTGCTCGGCGCGATCCGCACCGCGCAGGATGGCGAGGCGGTTCTGCTTCACGGCTGCTGTCACAACCCGACCGGCATCGAATATTCCGGCGAAGAGTGGGAGCAGATCGCCGAGGCGCTTGCGGGCGGCAAGGCACTGCCCATTCTCGACATTGCCTATCAAGGTTTGGGGCAGGGACTTGAAGAGGACGTAGCGGGCGTCCGCAAGGTTCTTGCAGCCGTTCCCGAAGCGCTGGTCTGCTACAGCTGCGACAAGAATTTCGGCATGTATCGCGACCGTGTTGGCGCACTTTACGTGATGGCGAAATCCGCCGATGACTTCGATCCGATCCTGTCGAACCTCAATGCTTTGGCGCGTGCCAGCTGGTCGATGCCGCCCGATCACGGCGGGGCAGCCGTCCGCGTCGTGCTGCGCGATCCGGACATGACCGAGCAGTGGCTCGACGAGCTCGAAACCATGCGCAGCCGGATGCGGCAGGTGCGTGAAGAGCTTGCAAATGCCGGACAGGTCGGATCGCTCGATCTGACGCCGCTTGGGCAGCAGAACGGTTTGTTCGGCGTCCTGCCGCTCACCAAGGACCAGATCCAGACGCTGCGCGATGACCATGCGATTTACATGGCCGGTTCGGGCCGGATCAATATCGCAGGCCTGCATATGGGAAATATCGAGAAGTTCGTGAACGCTCTTGCCGACGTGACCAGCTAATTGAACCGCCAACCGACCCTCGAAACCGAGAGGTTGCTTCTGCGCCCGCTCGTAGCCGGGGATTGGGAGGCGTTGTTTGCTATCGCATCGAACCCGCAAGTGTGGGAACAACACCCGATGCACGACCGCTGGCGCGAGGATGTGTTCCGCGAGTTCTTCGACGACGCTCTGGCAAAGGGCGGCGCGCTTGCAGTGATCGACAGGGCCAAAGACCGGATCATCGGCTCCTCGCGCTTTCAGGCATATGATGAAGAAGGTGGCGGTTCGGTCGAAATCGGCTGGACCTTCCTCGATCCGGCCTATTGGGGCAAAGGGCACAATCACGAGATGAAAAGCGCGATGCTTGCCCACGCTTTCAAATTTGTCGCGCGCGTCGATTTCCGCGTCGGCGAGACCAATTACCGCTCGCGCCAGGCGCTGGAAAATATCGGTGCCGAACGGACGAGCCGGAGCGAGCTGATGCGCTATGACGGCAAGCGTGTGCTGCATATCGTCTATGAGATCACCAGAGATGGGTTTGCGACAGGGCTGCTCTGCAGTGAGTGAGAAATGACGCCCTAAAGTTACACCTGTAACCTAACACACCGCGCACAAACATCTGACAAAATTGCAAAATTAGGTTCTGAAAAAGGTGACACCCAGATGCGCGAAATGCACTTGCGACGCGTCGTGACTACGATTCGAAAGATCTACGTAGTTTATAGCTCGCAACTGATATGTAGGAAATGGAAAAACACAATTTTGCTCAATACTGGACACTACCCGCTTGCAGAGACAATAATATCCATCAATTGTCACTGTATGTGGGGGAGGAGTGAATGGATTTCGATAATTGGTTTCGTCGGATAATAGAGACTTTATCACTTTTTCTGATAGTGGGATTTATTGTTTCAGCTGTTATAAATTCAGCTGCTTTCAGCACATGGAATTTTAATTTTCTCTCATTCTCAACGACATCTGATGTGATTATGTCGGGAATCATATTTTGTTCGATCTTGGATACGGACTAATATTTGCCGCGTTTGGTTTGTTATTTGTAATACTAACCAATAAATCGTTCATTGTAACAGATGGTAGAGCTAATTTTGTCCGAGTCTCGAATTTATTTCGCTGGTTCGGGGTCGTTTTTATGGTAATTTTCTCGTCGGTTAATGAAGTTCGTGACTTTGGCGCAATACCAGATTGGGGGCCATCGGAAGCTGAATATCAGTTGCAACTTTATTCGAGTATGTTTGCTATTGGCCTGATATTTCTGGTCCCAGCTATCCACTACCGATATTGTGGTGGTGGAGATTGGACAGTTCGAAGGCGCAGCATTTCGGCGATCGCAATTTTGTCCAACTTGGCCCTGGTGATTGTGGGTGTACTGGGGACAGTGAATTTTCGGCGAGATATTGGCTATTTCACAACATACACCGAATTCGTTGGAAAGACGCCATGTGACGGACCCGCGAGGGCGGTATTTGCCGGAGCTGAATTCACCATTGTGCAATGCAGTAGGGACAGACGTTATCTCGCTCTGCGAAAATCAGAAAAGGGTTACTTCGCGCCCGACGCGGGAAGGCTGATTGAGTGCGAAACGCGGTGGCTTCTATTGATGCGACGATGCTCATTTACCTAGCACATCGGCTGATTACCCCCGCAAGCTCTCCATCCGCTTCAGATACCGCGCTAGCACGTCGATTTCGAGATTGACCTTGTCGCCCTCGGCCAGCGCACCCAATGTCGTTACCTCGCCCGTATGCGGGATGATATTGAGCGCGAAATCGCATGCCCCATCGGGGCGGTCGCGGACGTCGTTGACGGTTAGCGAGACGCCATCGACCGTGATCGAGCCTTTGGCTGCGATGAAAGGAGAAAATTCGGCGCGGACGCGGATTGCCACGCGGGTCGATCCGCCTTCATCCTTTGCCATCACCACATCGCCGACCGTATCGACATGGCCGGTAACGATATGGCCACCCAGCTCGTCGCCGACCTTCAGCGCGCGCTCGAGATTGAGCTTGCGCCCCTCTGCCCATTGTCGCGGGACCGAGCGTGATACGGTTTCGTGCGACACATCGACTGCAAACCACGCATCGCCGGTGACCCCGCCTTTCTCGACAACCGTCAGGCATACGCCCGAACAGGCAATCGATGCGCCGATTGCAATCGTTTCGGGATCGTAGGGGCATGCGATGACCGCGCGCAGATCGCCGCGCTGTTCGACCTTGGTGATCGTGCCGATGGCGGTGATGATACCGGTGAACATGTCAGGCCCAATCCTTCCTAATGACGCCCTTTGGGGTGTAGGCCTCGAACGTGTCGGGGCCGAACCGTCGTCGTTCGACCATCTGCCATTGCCCATGCGCATCGGCAAGCGTGGAAAGGCCGTAATCGGTCAGCGCAGGCAGCCCGCCGCCGATCAGGATCGGGGCGCGGTAGATTTCGAGCCGGTCGACGAGCCCTTCGCCCAAGAAGCTGGCGGCGGTCTGAGCGCCACCCTCGACATAGAGATACTGGACGTCTTCGAGTGTTGCGATCTGCTCGGGCCGGTTGATGATTTTCACATCGTCGATGGGGACGCCGCGCGTCAGGACTATGCGGCGCGGGCTGCGCTGCTCCAGACCGGGCAGGCGGACATCGAGCCGCGGCGAATCCGCGCGCCAGGTTCCGCCACCAACCAGTATCGCGTCGGACAGCGCACGCCGCGAATGGACATGCGCGCGCGATGCTTCGCCGGTGATCCACTGGCTCTCGCCATCTGCCCGGGCGATACATCCATCGAGCGACATGGCGAGCTTGAGCGTAACATGCGGTCGGCCATGCTCTTGGCGGGTGAGATAGCCAGCGAGGCTCTCGCTTGCCGCGGCGCAATCGACCCGTGTGACTTTGACGCCGGATTTCGCGATCTTTTCGGCGCCCGCGCCCGCAGTACGCGGATCGGGGTCTTCCACCGCATAGACCAGTCGCGCGAGACCCGACGCTGCGATCAGGTCGCTGCATGAAGGACCGCGTTCGGAGCGGTGCGCACAGGGTTCGAGCGAGCAATAGAGCGCGGCGCCATTCGCGGCCTCTCCGGCATCTTCGAGCGCCTGAGCCTCGGCATGCGGCCTGCCGCCAGTCTGCGTCCAGCCGCGCCCGACCACCTTGCCGTCTTTTACGACAATTGCGCCGACCGAGGGGTTGGGGCTGCTCATTGGCCTGCCGCGCAGGCTCAGACGCGCTGCGGCCTCCAGCCAGTCATGGTCGGTTGCCGCGCTCACTCACTCTCTTCGGCGGTGGCCCGGCCCAGGATTCGCGCACGCTCCCTTGCGGCTTCGGCCTCGACTCTGGCGGCCTCTTCAGCGGCTTCGCGTTCGATCCGTTCGACATCCATTCCTGCGGCGCGGCCGAGCGCACGATAGATCTCCTTCTTGCGCTCCTCGCGTTCGGCGAGAATCCGCTCAAGCTCGTCCTCGCGTTTCTGGGCGGCGACATTGCCCTCGATGATCTCGTCATCGCTGCGGCCTTCGCGGAAAGTGGTGATATAGGTGACTTCCATCGGCACCGGCGGGCCGACTGCCTCGTCCTGCGTGATCCATGCCATCAAGCCAAATGTGATCATCATCGAGACGCCCAGAATCGGCCAGCGATAGGGGTTGGGCCGGCGGAACTCGCTCCAGAAGTCGGCGATCCCGGCCTTGGGGTTAAGTCTGCTGATCAGGCTCATGCGGACAAGATAAGGGCAATTGCCCTGCTTCGCCAGTGTTTCAACCGAATTGCCGGTAGAGCGAGCGGCCGTGCTGCTTGAGCCAGACATTGGCGGCGGGCATGTCGCCTTCGAAGATCCTTTCGAGCAATGCATGAAAGTCCGGGCTGTGATCGAAATGGACGAGATGTGCGACCTCATGCGCCACCACCGAACGGCGGACCTCGTCGGGTGCCATGATCAACCGCCAGTTGATCCGGACCGTTCCCGAGGTCGAACAACTGCCCCAGCGTCGCTGCGCGCGCGAAAGTCGCAAGGCGGGGGTGTCGACCCCGGCGACCGAGCAGTAATGGGCGAGCTCGGTTTCCATCAGCGCCTGTGCCTCGGCGCGCAGCCAGCGCTCGATACGCGCAGCAAGATTTTCCTCAGGTCCGCCGATCATCAACCTGCTGCCGTCCAGCCTGGGTTTGCGCGGCAGTTCCTCATCCCACGCGATTACCGTCTCGACACCGCGAAACGGGAAAGTCCCACCGGCACCCGGTGTTTTCGCCGGTGCTGCAGTTTCCAGCTGCTTTGCGATCCAGCCGATGCGCGACCGCGCGAAATCCTCGGCATCGGCCGATTGTCCCCAGCGGGGCATCGTAACGCGAACCTCGCTGCCATCGGGTGCGACTCGCATCGTCAGCCGTTTGGCGCGCGGATGGCGTTTGACCACGATTGGCAGAGTCTGCCCGGCAACCTCGATCGAAGGCTCTTTGTCAAACCGATTGAGCCAGTCGATCATGCTGCGTCGCTTTCGTGGTCGTCGCTCTTATACGCCTCCCAGTCGACGATATGGTGGTGGAGCGGCCCGGCCTCTGTTTCACTTACCACGCGTCCCGCAACCGAAACGCCCGCATACTGAATCGCTTCCACATCGCCCGAAAGCAGATAGTGCCAGTCTTCGAGCGGTTTACCTTCGGCACGCAAGCGATAGGCGCAGGTCGAGGGCAGCCAGTTGACGTCCTTCACGACCTTCAGTGTCAGTCGCATACAATCGGGCACAAAGGCGCGGCGGTTGCGGTAGTCGCGGCAGCGCGCGGTTTGGGTATCGAGCAGCTTGCAGGCGACGTTGGTGTCCTCCACCGTGCCCTCATCCTCGTCCTCGATCTTGTGCAGGCAGCAGCGCCCGCAGCCGTCGCACAGGGCCTCCCATTCGGCGCGGTCGAGCTGGTCGAGGGGCAGTTCCCAGAAGCGTTCCCTCAACGGACCCACTTCGCGAGTTCGGCGGCGACTGCCTCTGCGCCTTCATCGGTGGGCAGTGTCGCTAGCGGCTCGCCTTCGGGGCCGAAGAGATAGGTGATCCGCGTATGCTGGAATCCGCCCGGCGCGTTTTCGTCTTTGGAGTAGTATACTCCGAAGGCCTCCGCTGCGGCCTTGATCTGCTCCTCGGTGCCGGTCAGCCCGATCAGATCGTCAGAATAGTTGGAAATGAACTCTCCGACGACTTCGGGCGTGTCACGCTCCGGGTCGATGGAGATGAAGATCGGCTGCACCTTTGTTGCGGCTTGGGCGTTGTTTTCGGCAAATCTGCCCAACCCGCTGACGGCGCGAGACACATCGGTCGGGCAAATATCGGGGCAATAGGCAAAACCGAAATAGACGATCCGGTATTTGCCCTCGAAATCGGCCCAATGCACCGTTTCTCCGGTGCTGGATATCAGTTCGAACGGCCCGCCCAGCGTGGTACCGGTCAGGGGCGGCTCTGCCGGGGCAGTTTCGGTTGCCGGATTGCACGCTGCGAGCATGAGCGCGGCGGCGGCGCTTGCGAATTTGATGGGGTTCTTCATGGCTTCTCAGTTCATGCTCTGCTAATTGCACTTCAGCAAGGGGACGATTCTGTTCGTCACGTAATACATTTCTGGAGAATGAGAATGCTCCGCGCATCCACACGCGCAATTTTGTCCTGTCTGACCCTGTTGGTGGGCGCTTTGGCAATGCCGGCTACCGCCCAGTTCCAGTCGGAAGGGTACAAGTTCCTCAAGGCGGTCAAGGACCGTGAGGGGGATATCGCCACCGAGATGCTTAAACAGCCGGGCAGCGTTGTGGTTAATACCCGCGATATTACCAGCGGCGAAACGGGACTGCATATTGTGGTCAAGCGGCGCGATGTGTTGTGGGTGCGCTTTCTCACGCAAAACGGGGCCAATCCCAACATCGCAGACAAGAACGGCGTTACTCCGTTGCAGATCGGATCGACCCTCGGTTCGATCGAGGTGGTAACCGCGCTGATCAAGGCTGGCGCCAATGTGGATGTCGCCAATGATGCGGGCGAGACACCGCTGATCGCCGCCGTTCACAAGCGCGATGTTCCGATGGTGAGGCTGCTTCTATCGAAGGGTGCGAATCCCGACCGTAACGACAATTCGGGTCGTTCAGCGCGCGACTATGTGCAGTTGATGAACTCCAACGGCATGCTGCTGAGCGAACTGAAGAAAGCGGACGAAGCGCGCGCGGCTGCAGGAGAGAAAAAGACATACGGGCCCAGCTTCTAACGTGCCCGATATCGCCGACATGACGCTGGATGAGCTGCGGCTGGCGCTTGCGCCCACTGTGGCGGATTCGGCGGTGTTCGACGGCTGGAGCGAAGCGGCGGTTGTCGCCGCGGCCGAAATGGCCGGTGCCGATCCCGACGTTGCCAAGCTCGCTTTCGCCGATGGTCCGATGGACATGATCGCCGCATGGATCGAAGTGACCGATGAAAAAATGGTCGAGGCGCTGCCGGTTGAGAAGCTCGCGCAAATGCCGATTCGCGAACGGATTCGCAGCCTTGTGCAGTCCCGGCTCGATGCGATTGCGGGGCAGGAAGAAGCACTCAAGCGCGCGACCGCGATCATGGCCATGCCGCAGAACATTCCCGCTTCGCTCAAGCGTTCGTGGAAAAGCGCCGATCTGATGTGGCGGCTCGCGGGCGACACGGCGACCGATTACAATCATTACACCAAACGCACGATCCTGTCGGGAATTTACAGCGCGACACTGGCCGTGTTCGCCGATGATGCGAGCGAGAACAAGCAGAAGACACGCGAATTTCTCGACCGACGGATCGAAGGCGTGATGAAGTTCGAGAAGACCAAGGCCAAATGGCTGAACCCCGATCGCGAGAGCTTCAGCGTGTCGCGCTTTCTCGGGCGGCTGCGCTATCCTTCGCGGTAACCCTGCTACTATTGATAATCAGTTGCAATTACTACGGCCTTCTGGCAGCGCCGCATAATGCAATCGACCCGCACATTGGACGTGATCGCGCTTGGCGAAACCGTGCAGATCATTGCCGTCGATTGGGGCAGTCTTGCGCCCGAAGAAGCCAAGCGTCTTCGCGCACTGGGGATTGACCGGGGCGCGCAGGTGTCGCTTGCGCATAAGGGCGTGTTTGGAACCAGCGATCCGCTGGCCATCCGGATCGGCAGAATGACGGTGGCAGTGCGCCGGGTTCATGCTTCAGCTATGCAGGTTGGGCCAACATGACAGCGAGCATGACGGCAGGTGTGACAGCGGGCAAGCGCGTCGCGCTGGTCGGCAACCCCAATGCGGGGAAGAGCGCCCTGTTCAACGCGCTGACAGGCGCGCGGCAGAAGATTGCCAATTATCCCGGCGTAACGGTCGAGCGCAAGGCGGGGCGGATCGAATTGCTGCCTGGCACATCTGCCGAGCTGATCGATCTGCCGGGCAGCTATTCCTTCGATACAACAAGCCCGGACGAGGAAGTCACGCGCAAAGTGGTGATGGGCGAATTCGCGGGCGAAGCGCGGCCGGACGTGCTGGTCGTGGTGGTCGACGCGTCCAATCTCGAACAGCATCTGGTTTTCGCGCAGGAAGTGATCGAGCAAGGGCTGCCTACGGTAGTTGCGCTCAACATGCTCGATCTGGCCGAGCGCGACGGGCTCACGCTCGATCCGCAGGCGCTTTCTACGGCCTTGGGTGTTCCGGTCGTCCCGACTGTCGCTGTGCGGCGCAGAGGACT
Organism: Pontixanthobacter sp.; assembly: GCA_965223995.1. Taxonomy (GTDB): domain Bacteria; phylum Pseudomonadota; class Alphaproteobacteria; order Sphingomonadales; family Sphingomonadaceae; genus Pontixanthobacter. The sequence goes on from CBDCXY010000016.1 coordinate 355,493, forward strand.
GGGAAACCTGGTTTCGGCCATCGCCAGCGCCGAGCGCACTGCTGGCGTTGATCCGCGTCCGCATATTACTCTGCCGGAACGGCGGCTTGCCGCAAGCAACATCGCCAAAGCTGCAATTTTGTCCGAGACCGCTGGACGGCGACTGCATTCGGGGATCGACAAGATATTGCTGCACCCCTGGCTTGGTCCGCCGATCCTGTTTGCGTTGCTGTTCGTCATTTTCCAGGCCGTGTTCGCCTGGGCCGATCCGTTTATCGGGATGATCGAGGGCGCGGGCGAGGCAGCGAATGGCTGGGTTGTCGCGGCCATGCCCGACAGTTTCCTGCGCGATTTGCTGACCGAAGGGGTGCTTGCCGGGGTCGGATCGGTCATTGTGTTCCTGCCGCAAATTGTGATCTTGTTCGCCTTCATCCTGTTGATGGAATCGACCGGCTATATGGCGCGCGCGGCGTTTGTGATGGACCGGATGATGGCCGGTGTTGGCCTGTCCGGCCGCAGCTTTATTCCGCTCCTGTCAAGCTTTGCCTGCGCCATTCCGGGGATCATGGCGACGCGTAGCATTGCCGATCCAAAGGACCGTTTGACCACGATCCTGATCGCGCCGCTGATGACATGCTCGGCGCGATTGCCGGTTTACGCTGTGATAATTGCTGCGGTCATTCCGGGCAAAACTGTCGGCCCGGGAATTGGCCTGCAGGGATTGGTGCTATTCGCGCTCTATGTCGCCGGGATTGTCGGCGCGATGGTGGTGGCGCTGGTTTTGCGGAATACAGTGACCGCAGGGGCCGCCAGCGGCTTCATCATGGAGCTGCCGCGTTACCAATTGCCGAGGTTCAGGGATTTGCTGATCGGTCTGTGGCAGCGCGCATGGGTGTTCCTGCGCCGGGCGGGCACAATTATCTTCGCCGTAACGGTCATATTGTGGCTGCTGCTGACCTTTCCCAAGGCTGAGATTGGCGAGAACCAGCTTGATGCGTCCTATGCCGGACAGATTGCCAGCGCGATCCAGCCCGCATTCGAACCGATTGGCTTCAATCGCGAAATGACGCTTGCGCTGGTCCCCGCAATGGCCGCTCGCGAAGTGGCGGTGGCATCATTGGCAACAACCTATGCAGTGGAGTCGGACGACGAGGAGGAAACCGAAGCGGCTCTGCGCGACCAGATCGCAGCACGCTGGAGCCTCCCGACCGCGCTCGCCTTCCTCGCCTGGTTTGTTTTTTGCCCCGCAATGCCTGTCGACCATCGCGGTTGCCCGACGCGAGACGAACGGCTGGAAATGGCCGGTTGTCATGCTGACCTATCTGTTCGCGCTGGCCTATATTTTCGCCGGACTGACCTATTGGCTGGCCGTCTGGGCTGGGCTGTAGCGGGCCGCTTTCCACATCTTCGCACAATAAATTTTGCCCGTGACTCGCGCGGGCTTGGGCGACCCGCTAACTCCCTTGGCAACAGATTCGCGAAGGAAAGTGCAATGGCCGGTAGTCTCAACAAAGTAATGCTGATTGGTAATCTGGGCGCTGACCCAGAAGTCCGCTCGTTCCAGAATGGCGGCAAGGTCTGCAATTTGCGGATCGCGACCAGCGAGCGATGGAAAGACCGCAACACCGGAGAGCAGCAGGAGCGCACCGAATGGCACACCGTGGCGATTTTCTCCGAAGGTCTGGTCAATGTCGCCGAACGCTTCCTGCGCAAGGGCTCCAAGGTTTATATCGAAGGCCAGCTCCAGACCCGTAAATGGCAGGACCAGTCGGGCAATGACCGCTATTCGACCGAAGTCGTCTTGCGCGGATTCAACGGCACGCTGACCATGCTCGACGGTCCCGGAGGTCAAGGGGGCGGTGGTGGAGGCGGCCAGAGCGGTGGCTGGAACCAGGGCGGCGGCGGCTCGGGCGGCAGCAACCAAGGCGGCGGTTCAGCCGGCGGCGGCGCCAATTACGACGACCTGGACGACGATATCCCGTTTTGAGTTCTCGCGAAGGCGGGAATCTCAGGCCATCCAGGAGATCGTGCCTGCATGAGACCCCCGCCTTCGCGGGGGATCAATCCTTCTTAAGCGCCGCCAACATCTCAGCCATCGGGCCATTTTGTTCGCCTTCGAGCCGGATGCCCTTTTCCTTGCGGACACGGTCGGCGTCCGGGCCGGTGGCGTAGGGGTCTATTAACAGGCCGAAACTCTGCGCAACGGCCTCGCCAAGGTCGAAGCTGTCGCCTTCGAAGGGAATCTCGTCGCAATCCTCGGCGTCCAGTTCGAGCTCTTCTTCCGGCACCTCTTCATGCGGCGGGACGAAACGGAAACTCAGCTTCTCATTGACCGAGGTGGTGAAATCCTCACCCGATACAGCACAAGGCTGCGCCCATTCGGCGATCAACGAGCCGTCCGCGAGAATGTCGGACTTGTCGGGCGTCAGCGAGAGCTCGGCCTTGAGCGAGTGCAGGGTGCTGAGATCGAAGCGCTTGGCCAAAGCCGCGCGCTGGTTCTTGTCCGCCTCGATCACATAAGGTTCGTCGGCCAGCGCTTTGACTTTTACCACGCGGCTGAGTTCGCTCTCGCTCATGCTCCCAAATCCCCCGACAGCAATTGTTCTGTGTCCAGTAGACCCAGCCGTTGACGGAGCGATATCACGCCATCGGCCATCGCCTCGGTTGTTGCGCCGTCGGCCAGGCTGGCATTGCGCTCGACCACCTGTTCCACGGCGAGGCGTCCTTCGGGCAGGGCAGCGCGATACGCGCCGATCCGTCCGCCCAGCGCCTCCATCAGCTTGCCCATTTTCTTGCCCAATGTCGGATCGCCCAGGCCCGTCTCGCGCAACTGTCCGTCCATATCCTCAGCGAACAATTCGGTCAGTCGGGCGGTTGCGGGAAGCAGCTCTTCCTCGCGCTCCAGCCGCAGCATTACGAGCGCTAGAACGGTTGTGATCATATCGAAGCGCCCCTCGACTGTATCCGCCGCGCCGTAGTCGCGATACCATCGCGGACGGCGCGCTTCGCGAACGATGCTGTGCCACAATGGACGGAATGCCTCTTTCGGGTCGGGCTCGGTTCCAAACAGTCGGGAGAGAAATGACACGTCGTTATGGCTCCATCAGGAGGTTTGTTCAGCGGCAATTCAACCCGCCATCCCCAAGCGGCGCTCACATGCTGTTGCATGGCGATGAGCATCGCCGTAAGGCTCACGGCGCGATATAGGAATTGCCCCGGTTTAGCCAAGCGGCTTTGGCAAGCGGGGGCTGCAAAGAGGTTTTCGATGATGAATTGCAAGATGTTCGGTGGGGCGGTTCTGCTGGCGACGGCAATGGCAGTTGGCGGCTGTTCCTCGATCCGCGAGAACCGTGGCTACATTGTCGACCAGACGCTGGTCAGCACCGTGCAGCCGGGCATCGATAACCAGCAATCGGTTACCCAGACGCTCGGTCGTCCGACCTTCACCAGCCAATTCGGTGACGCGACCTGGTATTACGTATCGAGCGTAACCGGCCGTAGACCTTTCGTTCGTCCGCGTATTCGCCAACATACGGTTTTGGCGGTGAAGTTCGATGCAGCGGGCAATGTCATAGCGGCGGATCGTACCGGTATGGAGCAGGTCGCGTTTATCTCGCCCGATGGCGACAAGACGCCGACGCTTGGCCGCGAACGGACATTCTTCGAAGATCTGTTCGGCAATATCGGCACCGTTGGGGCACCGGGCTCGGGCGGCCCCGCCGGACCGGGTGGCTAATCGCCGCTGTCGCGTCACCGCTTGATCGCGCTGCGCTGCACCCCATATTCGCGCTATGAGTGATACGAACAACGCACATGGTCTGGTGCAATGGCACGGGACCACTATCATCGGAGTGAAAGCCGGCGGCAAGACCGTGATTGCCGGGGACGGACAGGTCTCCATGGGCAATACGGTGATGAAGCCCAATGCCCGCAAGGTTCGCCGGATCGGCAGGGACGAGAAGGTCATTGCCGGATTTGCCGGCGCGACTGCCGATGCTTTCACTCTGTTCGAGCGGCTGGAGAAGAAGCTCGAGCAGCATCGTGGCCAGCTGATGCGGGCTGCGGTCGAAATGGCCAAGGATTGGCGAACCGACAAATATCTGCGCAATCTCGAAGCACTGATGATCGTTGCTGATGAAGACAGCCTGCTCGTGCTAACCGGCAATGGCGATGTGCTGGAGCCCGAAGCTGGGATCACCGCGATCGGATCGGGCGGGAACTATGCGCTAGCCGCCGGCCGCGCACTCACCGAATATGAAGACGACGCCGAGCAGATCGCGCGCAAGGCGATGCAGGTTGCGGCGGATATCTGCGTGTTCACCAATGGCAATGTGACCGTCGAGACAATCTAAGAGACATTATGACTGAAGCACTCACTCCCAAGGCGATTGTCGCTGCGCTCGACGAGCACATTATCGGCCAGAAAGATGCCAAGCGCGCGGTCGCGGTCGCGATGCGCAATCGCTGGCGCCGCCAACAACTCGGTCCCGAACTGCGCGACGAAGTGACGCCCAAGAACATATTGATGATCGGCCCGACAGGCTGCGGCAAGACAGAAATATCGCGCCGCCTGGCAAAGCTGGCCGATGCGCCCTTTATCAAGGTTGAAGCGACCAAGTTTACCGAAGTCGGCTATGTCGGCCGCGATGTCGAGCAGATCGCGCGTGATCTCGCCGAAGAAGCGATCCGGCTCGAGAAAGACCGCCGCCGCGAAGCCGTGCGCGAAGCTGCGAGCAAGGCCGCAATGGACCGCCTGCTCGATGCGCTGGTTGGTGACAATGCTTCCGAAGCCACCCGTGAAAGCTTCCGCCAGCGGGTTGTCGATAATTCGATGAACGACACCGAAGTTGAAATCGAAGTCCAGGATGCGCCGCAAATGCCGATGGATCTCGGCGGAATGGGCGGCAATATCGGCATGATCGATTTGTCCGACATGATGGGCAAGGCGTTCGGCAAAGGCAATTCCAAGCGGCGCAAGCTCAAGGTTCCCGATGCGTGGGACAAGCTGGTCGAGGAAGAAGCCGAAAAGCGCATGGACCAGGACGATGTCGCGCGCGTGGCTCTTGAAAATGCCGAAACCAACGGCATCGTGTTCCTTGACGAGATCGACAAGATCGCGGTCAGCGATGTGCGCGGCGGCTCGGTTAGCCGCGAGGGCGTGCAGCGCGACCTGTTACCGCTGATCGAAGGAACAACGGTTTCGACCAAATACGGTCCGATGAAGACCGACCATATCCTGTTTATCGCGAGCGGTGCATTCCACGTCGCGAAGCCGTCGGACATGCTTCCCGAATTGCAGGGCCGTCTGCCGATCCGCGTCGAACTGCGCGCGCTGACCGAAGAGGATTTTGTCCGCATTCTAGGCGAAACGCGCGCCAACCTGGTGGAACAATACAAGGCGCTGCTCGACACAGAAGATGTGACAGTCGAGATGGGCGATGACGCTATCGAGGAAGTGGCCAAGATCGCTGCGCAGGTGAATGAAAGCGTCGAGAATATTGGTGCGCGGCGCTTGCAGACGGTGATGGAAAAACTGCTCGAAGAACTCAGCTTCGAGGCTGAGGAGCATGCCGGAGAAACTGTGACGGTCGACGCCGTCTATGTTCGTGACCGTCTGACCGATCTGGCGCAGGATAGCGACCTCAGCAAATACATTCTGTGATTCTATGCCACTGGCAGGATGTCACCTGCTGTTGGTAGAATTGAGCCCGCCCCGACTTGCCTGTCCAGGCGGGCTTTGATTTACTCGCTGCCGATCAGGGATTTGGCAGGGGAACCAACGATGCTTCGTACACTACTCACCGCCGGGACGGGATTGCTCGCGCTGGCTGCGGTCCAACCGGTGCTCGCCCAGGATGATGCGCCTGCTTCGAGCGTGGTTGCGCCCGAGATCGAGTTCACCCAATGGACGCTCGACAATGGTCTGCGGGTGATTGCGCTGCCCGACGATACCACAGGTACCGTCACAACCTCTTTGTGGTATGAAATCGGTTCGAAGCTTGATCCCGAAGGGCGCAGCGGTTTTGCGCATCTATTCGAGCATATTCTCAGCCGCAAGACCGAGAATATGCCGTATAATATGATCTACGGCCTGACCGCCGATGTTGGCGGGACGCGCAATGCCTCGAATGGGACGGACCGGACGAATTATTACGAGCAGGTTCCGGCGGCTTATCTCGAAACGATGCTATGGACCCACCGCGAACGGATGGCGTTTCCGGTGGTCGATGACGAGGTGTTCAACCGCGAACGCGACGTCGTGAAAGAGGAATTGCGCCAGCGCGTACTTGCGCCGCCCTATGGCCGCTTCAGCCGGTTCGTGATCCCCGAAAACGCTTACGATGTTCTTCCGCATCGGCGTCCCGGGATCGGCAGCATTGAAGATCTCGATTCGGCGACGCTCGACGATGCACGGGCCTTCTACGAAGCCTATTATGGCCCCGATACGGCGACGTTGATTGTCGCGGGTAATTTCGAAATGGGCCGACTGCGCGGGCTGGTTGACGAGTATTTCGGTGACATCCCGCCGCGGAAGAACCCGGTCGATGTTACGATTACAGAACGCGAGCCCGACCGCACTGCGCCGCGTGTCGTCAACGCCACCGCGCCCAACGTACCGCTTCCGCTTGTTGGCACGATCTGGAAACTTCCCGGTGAAGCACATCCCGATATGGCAGCCATCGAGGTGATGGATGCGATCATGTCGCGCGGTGACAACAGCCGGATGTACGCGGCCCTGATCCAGAGCGGCAAAGCCGTGCAGGCGGTGCACTTTGCGCAGACCAGCGAGGAGGCCGGTGTGCTGGCTCAGTTCGCGGTCATAAATCCGCAGGCGAATGTGGAAGAGGTCAGAGCGATTCTGGTTGCCGAGCGCGACAAGATGCGCAGCGAGCCGGTCACTGCGGCAGAAATAGCCGAAGCGAAGGCCGAGATAATTGCCAGCTCGCTACGGCGGCGCGAAACCGCGCGCGGCAGGGCGTTTGAACTGGGCGAGTCGCTCGTCTCGACCGGTGATCCCTATCACGCGGACAAGCGGCTTGCGGCAATATCCGCAGTGACGGCCGAAGATGTCCAGCGCGTCGCGCAGAAATATTACGATGCGAACAGGCGGACCGATATTACCTATTCTCAGGGTGAGGATGATCCGTCCAAATATGCCAGCCCGTTGCCGATGCCGGCCTTTCGCACCTTGCCCCCCGCGACAGGCGAAATCCGGCAGGTCAAACCCGAAGGCGAACGTATGGCGCCTCCCGGACCAGGACCGTCGCCCGAGGTTGTCGCGCCCGAGATCGTTGAGGCTACGCTGGACAACGGAGTGAAGGTGGTTGCGGTTCAGACGGGCAACGTCCCGATTGCGACCATGAGCATCCTTGTCGCCGGTGGCAGCAAGAGCGATCCGCGCGCCAAGGCCGGTGTCGCCGAAATGGCTGCCGCCATTGCCAATACCGGCACGCCCGAACGGGGTGCGCCCGACATTGCTGCCAAGTTCGAGAGCTTGGGTGCGTCATTTGATGGAGGAGCAGGCACGGACGGAAGCAGTTTCGGACTTACAGCACCGGTTGCCAATCTTGAGGAAGCCGGGAAAATCGCTGCTGAGATCATACGGGGGGCTACTTTCCCCGAAGCCGATCTGGCCCGTGAACGTAAACGCGCAATCGATGGCTTGCAGGTTTCGCTTAAGGATCCTGGGTCATTGGCGCGGTTTGTCGCGCGCACGGCCATGTATGGCGATGCGGGTTATGGCACCCAGCCGAATGGCACACCCGAAAGCCTGGCAGCGATTACGCGCGAGGATTTGCTGAAACACAGGCAGGATTACTGGCATCCCGAAGCGACACAGATCATCATCAGCGGCGGTATCGCGCCGACCCAGGCCGTTGCGCTGGCGGAATCCCTGTTTGGTGACTGGGAGGTTGATCGACCTGCGCCGGAGGCTGACGCCGACCCCGCAGGCGCCGCGCAGCCCGTTCGCACGATTGTGATCGATATGCCCGAGGCCGGACAAGCTGCAGTTGTCGCAGCGGTGCGCGCGCCCAATCGCGCGAGTGCCGATTACTACCCGCTCCTGCTTGCCAATAGCGTGCTGGGCGGTGGGTCGAGCGGGAGGCTGTTTGAGGAAGTACGGACCAAGCGCTCGCTTAGCTATGGCGCATATTCGGGCTTTGCGTCACGGGCGGACGAATCGATCCTGACCGCTAGCGCACAAACCAAGAATGAAACGGCCGACGAGGTCGCCAAGCTGTTCTTAGACGAGTTTGCACGCCTTGGCAGCGAACCGCTCGACGAAGAGTTGCTCGCCAAGCGGCGGCTTTATCTTTCGGGTGGATATTCGCGCAGTCTGGAAACGAGTTCCGGTTTCAACCGCATCGTCGCAGGTCTGCTCCAGCAGGGCATCGGGCCGGAAGAGGCTGCTCGCTATGCCGCGCGGCTCGAAGCGGTTGATGCCATGTCAGCGAGCAAGGCGGCGAGCGATTATGTCGATCCCGGAAAGGCGACTCTGGTGATCGTCGGAAATGCCGGCGAGTTCCTCGATGATCTCAAAGCGATCCGGCCGGATGTTGAAGTAATCGCAGAAGAAGACCTCGACCTGTCCAGTGCCGGTTTGGGCGCGGACGACTAGCTGTCTTCCGCCTGTTGCCGGGTCCACATCTCGGCATAGAGCGCATCGGCTTTGAGCAGTGCGGCGTGGCTCCCGCGTTCGGCGAGCCGCCCTTGGTCGAGCACCAGAATCTCGTCGGCATCGGCAATGGTGGAGAGGCGGTGCGCAATCGAAATTGTCGTACGGTTTTCCGAGATACGCTGCAGCGTTGCCAGAATGTCCTGTTCGGTGCGTGTGTCGAGCGCGCTGGTCGCCTCGTCGAGCATCAGGATCGGTGGATCCTTGACCAGCGTACGGGCAATCGCGACGCGCTGCTTCTCGCCGCCTGACAGTTTCAATCCGCGCTCGCCGACCTCGGTATCAAGTCCTTGTGGTAGTCGCTCGATAAACGGCAGGATTGCTGCATCACGCGCGGCTTTGAGCACTGTTGCTTCGCCTGCACCATCTCGCCCGTAGGCGATGTTGTAGCCAATTGTGTCGTTGAACAGAACACTGTCCTGCGGGACAATTCCGATAGCGTCGCGAACGGTATTCTGACGAACCTTGGCAATGTCTTGCCCATCGATAAGAATGCGGCCCGACCAGGGATCGTAAAAGCGGAACAGCAGCCGCGCGATAGTTGATTTTCCTGCGCCTGATGGCCCGACGATGGCGATACTGTCGCCAGCCGGAACTTCGAAGCTGAGGCCATGTAGGATCGTACGGTCCTCTTCATATCCGAAAACAACGTCTTCGAAGGCAACGTTGGGACGGTTGATGAGCAGCGCCGGTGCACCGGGCGCGTCCTCGACTTCGACCGATGTATCCATCAGGCGGAACATCTCCGCCATATCGACCAGCCCTTGCCGGATTGTGCGATAGACCCAGCCGAGCAGGTCGAGGGGGCGGAACAGCTGCATCAGGTAGGTGTTCACGAAAACCAGATCGCCGACAGTCAGCTCACCCTTGCTCCAACCCCAGACCGTATAGGCCATCGCGCCCGCCATCAGTCCGTTGGTAATCAGCGACTGGGTGATGTTGAGCAGGCCTAGCGAGTTCTCGCTCTTCACCGCTGCGTCCGCATAGGCACCTGCCGCTGCTGCGTAGCGGCGTTCTTCGCGGGCTTCTGCGCCGAAATATTTGACGGTCTCGTAGTTGAGCAGCGAGTCCACCGCACGGTCGAGCGCGCGCCCGTCGAGATCGTTCATCTCTTTGCGCAGCCTGGTACGCCATTCGGTAATCCAGCGGGTAACAAGGATATAGGTGATGACGGTGAAGGCGGTCGCCGCGACCAGTTCCCAGCCAAAGTTAATGTAGAAGATAATCCCGACGGCTGTCAGTTCGATGGCGGTCGGCGCAATATTGAACAGCAGGAAGTAGAGCATCGAATCGATGGTCTTGGTGCCGCGTTCGATGGTCTTGGTGATTTCGCCCGTCCGCCGCGAGAGGTGGAAGCGCAAGCTCAACCGATGGAGCCGGTGAAACACGTCCTCGGCGAATTGCCGCGTCGCATCCTGTCCGACCCGTTCGAAGGCAATATTGCGCAGGTTGTCGAAGGCGAGGCTGGTGAACCGCGCCAGCACATAGGCCAGCACCAGCGCAAGCGGCACCATCAGCGCTTCGTCGCCGATAGTATCCATACTGTCGACCGCGTCTTTATAGGCGAAGGGCGCGGCGAGGATCGCTGCCTTGGCGAGCAGCACCAGCGTGAGGGCTATGCCGATTCGCCATTTGAGGCCGGGATTGTCCTTGGGCCAGAGATAGGGAAGAAACCGCTTGAGAGTGCTCCAGCTATCATGATCGTCGGGTGCGGGTGTGGCTGGATCGGGCGGCATTGCGCCTATGTGGGGCGGTAGTGTCTCATCGACAATAGTGGCTCAGGCGATTGTCGCCATAACCCCAGTACGGTGCGACCCTTAGGGCGCGCTTGGAATACGGGTTGGATTAAACCGTTCGCGCATTCTTGCCCGTGCTCCGGCACCAGTCGGAATATCGAACAAGACCTTGCGCGACGCGAAATCGATTGCAACGCGATCGAACAGGCGAAGGTCGCGCATACCCAGAATGAGCGCTGGCCGCTCGCCGAGACCAAGAGCAGCAAAAGCCGGGCTTTCGGCGAAGGTGATCGGCAGATTGTTGATATCCAGCGACTGGATCTTGAGCGAACGCACCACATGCACATTTCCGATAACGGTTGCGCCATTGACATCCGTCGAACTGACCTCAAGCGCCTTACGGGCGCGCAAGCGGCGCTTCAGCTTGTCATTTCCGAAACTGCTTTGAGCACCGGTATCAAGAACGACAGCCGTCCGCACACCGTCGATATCGGCGCTGGCGATGATCAGGCGGCCCAGCTTGTGCCGGGCACGTACGACGATTTCATACCCGCGGTTTCCGCCCAATATGTCGGCGTCGTTCACCGCGATTGTATCATTGCGGAAATCGATCAGCACACGCAGATCCTGCAGGCTATCGAGCCCGAGAATACCGTCCGCTCCGACATGCCGGGCTTCGAGCATAGGTGCTTCGATATTGTCGAACACTCGTTGTGCAAATTCCAGCCCGTCCAGCTGGACAAGTTGAGCTGCCTTACGGCTGCCCATGCCGACGATCGTGGCTGAACCAATCGGTTCCAGTTCCAGCTTTTCGGTCAGGCCGCGTGTGACTACCGTGGCTTGTGCTCCGGTGTCGATCATGAAGTGGAACGGACCCTGGCCTTCGATTGTCACCGGAACAGTCATCCGATCATAGCGGTCTGCCTGACCTTCGACCAGATCGGTTTGGTCATGCTGCGGGTCAATCTCTTCCGTAGCGGCAGGGGCGGTCGGTGTGGTCGGATTGGCCATCGCACCTGTCCATGCCGCAGCCATCGATGCTGCCAGCAATACCCGAAAGACCATAGCCATCTCTCCTCTTCGCCCGCCAAAAAGCTACCACGCGAAGAGCAAACCGCCAAATTCGCTCGTCGAATTACGCGAGCGGTTGAACCGGGGTGAGCGGCGCGGTCTTCTTCTGGCGGAGCATGGCCCAGGTTTCGCGCACGATATTGGGCCAGACCAGCCATATGGTTGCACAGTAAGCGGCTGCGCCGACGGGCACGAGCAGCAACAATCTCACTGGCGCGATGAAGTCCGCAACGAACGGTTTCAAGAGGATGACCGCCGATGCCATCACCGCGCAGGCCAATATGACGGGTAGCAGGTCGGCGATCAGATCGATCAGCCGCACATGGATCGCGGGTAGGGTGAGCACGAGTGTGACCAGCAGGAGCGCTGGTGCGGCAAACCACCACGCATGGACAAGCCCCATCGGCCCATAAGAAATTCCCGCGAGGAAGCAGAGCGGGAACATGACTGCGCCGACTGCGCTGGTTGTGACATAGATGCGTGGTCGGCCAATGGCATTGGTCGCCGGCGAGCAAACGATCTGCAGGGCGAAGAATGGCATGGCCAGCGCGAGGCCGGAAATAATCGGAATCATCTCTGCCCATTTCTCTCCGCCGATAGTCAGGATTGCAGCATCGGCGGTCAGCGCGAGGCCGATATAGAGAGGTGCTGTTACGAGCAGGACAGTGCGCAGGGTCCGAATGAAGAAGGGTGCCAACGGTTTGCCGCTCTTGTGCAGCTCGGCATAGGCTGGGAAAGCGACTTCGTTGATCGGCGGGAGGAAGCGGCCCGTCACCACCAGAGCGAGAAACAGTGCCAGCGTGTAGATGCCCAGATCGTGCGTCGACAGAACGCGGCCCGCGATAAAGATGTCGCTCTGGCTTTGGATGATCCATAGCAATTGGCAAAGCGTCAGCGCCCCGCCGAAAGACAATATATCCAGTGCGCCGCGGAAATCGAAAACCGGCATGACCAACAATTTTGCTGAGATTGTGAGGCCTATTGCGCGCACTGCAGCCATCGCAATCGGTGCATAGACCAGAGCCCATACGCCAAAGCCCAGCATCGCAAGGCCCAGTGCAGTGACGGCGCCGACGAACGCGCACAGCAGGTTGACCAGCCCCTGGTTCTTGAACTCGATACGCCGGGCAAGCAGCGCGGAGGGCAGGGCGATAAAGGGTGTGGCGAGGAAAATGAGCGCTTGCACGCGCAGCATATCGGCAACCTGCGGCTGCCCGTAATAGGCGGCCGCCGCTGGGGCGAGCAGGAATTGGGCCAGCGCGATCGCTGCGTTGGCGAGAATCAGCATTCCGAAGACCTGACCGATTCGGCGCTGGCTGACATCGTCGGCCTGAATCAGTGAAGTCGCAAAGGAATAGCCATTGAGGAAGTTGAGCGCGGCTAGCACCGCCTGCGTCATCGCGAACAGACCGTAGTCGCTCGGTTCGAGGATCCGCATCACACCAATGGTGGAGGTCCATGTAATCAGCTGCGCGAGGACCTGGCTACCCCAACGCCACGCGACAGCACTGCGCACACGCGCAGCGAATCCGGTGTCATCCGGAGCCGGGATGGATGCTTCCTGTGTCACGGACATGATTCTTAACTACGAAAAGTGAAGAATCCGGCAAAGCGAAGGACAAAATTTTCGCCGACTCAATGCCGGATTCTCTGCTTTTCTTCGCAGTTGCAGCGTAAACGACGGGTTGAAACAGCCAGGAGCAGCTTTATTTCCACTGCAGAGAATGGCCAAAAACGGCAGAATTCCGGGCTTTTTTGCAGAAGTTAGTTTCTTTTGAAATAAAATTGCAAAAAGGGTTTGACGGAATCACAACTCGCCCGTAGAAGCCGCCTCACCGACACGGAGCGGACGGTTCAACCGCCCCGCCGAGTTGGTCGCCAAAATTGAACGGACAACCGGCCCCCGGTTTCTAATCGGGGAACCTTTGTTGTCCGCTTCTTTATGTGGTTGGCTCTTTGACATTGTTAGTTTTTGATGAAGGGACATGTGGGCGACGGCGCCCAGTCCGGGGACCTCAAGGCTCCGTGCACTGGTTAATTTAAGTCGATGCCTAATTCCGGCTCCACGCCGGAATGAAACATGTCCTTCGTATCCATTACGTTTGACAAGTGCAGGTATCGGCTCCTTGAAGCTTATGCCTTGTCGGTTAGCGATTTATCGTGCCGACTTGGTGTATGACACAAACTTGAGAGTTTGATCCTGGCTCAGAACGAACGCTGGCGGCATGCCTAACACATGCAAGTCGAACGAACCCTTCGGGGTGAGTGGCGCACGGGTGCGTAACGCGTGGGAACCTGCCTTTAGGTTCGGAATAACAGTTAGAAATGACTGCTAATACCGGATAATGTCTTCGGACCAAAGATTTATCGCCTTTAGATGGGCCCGCGTTAGATTAGGTAGTTGGTGGGGTAACGGCCTACCAAGCCGACGATCTATAGCTGGTCTGAGAGGATGATCAGCCACACTGGGACTGAGACACGGCCCAGACTCCTACGGGAGGCAGCAGTGGGGAATATTGGACAATGGGCGAAAGCCTGATCCAGCAATGCCGCGTGAGTGATGAAGGCCTTAGGGTTGTAAAGCTCTTTTACCAGGGATGATAATGACAGTACCTGGAGAATAAGCTCCGGCTAACTCCGTGCCAGCAGCCGCGGTAATACGGAGGGAGCTAGCGTTGTTCGGAATTACTGGGCGTAAAGCGCGCGTAGGCGGCTTTTCAAGTCAGGGGTGAAATCCCGGGGCTCAACCCCGGAACTGCCCTTGAAACTGGAAAGCTAGAATCTTGGAGAGGTCAGTGGAATTCCGAGTGTAGAGGTGAAATTCGTAGATATTCGGAAGAACACCAGTGGCGAAGGCGACTGACTGGACAAGTATTGACGCTGAGGTGCGAAAGCGTGGGGAGCAAACAGGATTAGATACCCTGGTAGTCCACGCCGTAAACGATGATAACTAGTTGTCCGGGCTCTTAGAGCTTGGGTGACGCAGCTAACGCATTAAGTTATCCGCCTGGGGAGTACGGTCGCAAGATTAAAACTCAAAGGAATTGACGGGGGCCTGCACAAGCGGTGGAGCATGTGGTTTAATTCGAAGCAACGCGCAGAACCTTACCAGCCTTTGACATCCCGGTCGCGATTAGAGGAGACTCTTTTCTTCAGTTCGGCTGGACCGGTGACAGGTGCTGCATGGCTGTCGTCAGCTCGTGTCGTGAGATGTTGGGTTAAGTCCCGCAACGAGCGCAACCCTCATCCTTAGTTGCCATCATTTAGTTGGGCACTTTAAGGAAACTGCCGGTGATAAGCCGGAGGAAGGTGGGGATGACGTCAAGTCCTCATGGCCCTTACAGGCTGGGCTACACACGTGCTACAATGGCGATGACAGTGGGCAGCTAACTCGCAAGAGTACGCTAATCTCTAAAAGTCGTCTCAGTTCGGATTGTTCTCTGCAACTCGAGAGCATGAAGGCGGAATCGCTAGTAATCGCGGATCAGCATGCCGCGGTGAATACGTTCCCAGGCCTTGTACACACCGCCCGTCACACCATGGGAGTTGGTTTCACCCGAAGATCGTGCGCTAACCTTTTAGGAGGCAGCGAGCCACGGTGGGATCAGCGACTGGGGTGAAGTCGTAACAAGGTAGCCGTAGGGGAACCTGCGGCTGGATCACCTCCTTTCTAAGGATTTTCACGAAAGCGCCTGAGCTAGCCTCGGGAAGAGCTTCGTGAGTTCCAAAGAACATTGCCGTCGTCCTCATGTCCTTTCATCACTGGAGATCAGCTCAGCGCTGTAAGCGCCGAGTTGTATTTGCCTGAGCTGGCTTTTGCCGCCCGCGGCTTGCCCTTGGAAACAGGGTCTGGCCAGCGACGCGCGGGAGGGCCGGTAGCTCAGTTGGTTAGAGCGCACCCCTGATAAGGGTGAGGTCGGAGGTTCAAATCCTCCTCGGCCCACCATTCTCGCGGTTCGTTTATATCTATGGGGCCTTAGCTCAGCTGGGAGAGCACCTGCTTTGCAAGCAGGGGGTCATCGGTTCGATCCCGATAGGCTCCACCAGATATTCTTCTCCAGGATGAAAAGTAAACTAATCCGGTTTCGACCGGTTAGCGGGGATATGCCCCGCGATCTTTGACATTGTGAATGGGTTTTTAATCGATGCCGTGGCGCATTGTATCAAGCGATGGATCTCGATCCGTCGGGCGACGCAGTGCGACACTATTAGATGTAATAATCTGGCTGAGATATCTTCTGCACTATCGTGAAGACGAGGGCTTTTATGCAGGCCTGTCGTTGATGGTGTGGATTCTCAAGCGTGAGGTAAGAGCATTTGGTGGATGCCTTGGCACATACAGGCGATGAAGGACGTGGCACGCTGCGATAAGCGTCGGGGAGTTGTGAGCAAACTTTGATCCGGCGATTTCCGAATGGGGAAACCCACCTTCACCATTTCTTTTCGATCATCTTCGGATGCTCGGAACGAGGTGGATAAGGTATCACCGAAGTGAATATATAGCTTTGGTGAAGTTAACTCAGGGAACTGAAACATCTCAGTACCTGAAGGAAAAGACATCAACCGAGATTCCGTTAGTAGTGGCGAGCGAACGCGGACCAGGCCAATGCCTTCATGTAAATTAGCAAAACTCTCTGGAAAGTGAGACCATAGTGGGTGACAGTCCCGTATGCGAAAGTGATCATGAAGGATTCGAGTAGGGCGGAACACGTGAAATTCTGTCTGAACATGGGGGGACCACCCTCCAAGCCTAAATACTCGTATGTGACCGATAGCGAACAAAGTACCGTGAGGGAAAGGTGAAAAGCACCCCGATTAGGGGAGTGAAACAGTACCTGAAACCGAATGCTTACAAGCAGTTGGAGCTCCATAGGGAGTGACAGCGTACCTCTTGCATAATGGGTCAGTGACTTAATCTAACATGCAAGCTTAAGCCGTTAGGTGTAGGCGCAGCGAAAGCGAGTCTGAATAGGGCGACTGAGTATGTTGGATTAGACCCGAACCCCGGCGATCTAGGCATGACCAGGTTGAAGGTGCGGTAACACGCACTGGAGGACCGAACCGTTGCATGTTGAAAAATGCTCGGATGAGTTGTGTTTAGGGGTGAAAGGCCAATCAAGCCGGGAAATAGCTGGTTCTCCGCGAAATCTATTGAGGTAGAGCGTTGGATGTATGCCGATGGGGGTAGAGCACTGGATGGGCTAGGGCTGCGCGAGCGGTACCAAACCTAACCAAACTCCGAATACCATCGAGTCTTGTCCAGCAGACAGACGGCGGGTGCTAAGGTCCGTCGTCAAAAGGGAAACAGCCCTAACCTACAGCTAAGGTCCCCAAGTCATATCTAAGTGGGAAAGCATGTGGGAATCCCAAAACAACCAGGAGGTTGGCTTAGAAGCAGCCATCCTTTAAAGAAAGCGTAACAGCTCACTGGTCTAAATAAGGGTTCCTGCGGCGAAGATGTAACGGGGCTAAAGATATGCACCGAAGCTTAGGGCTGCAGTTTACTGCAGCGGTAGCGGAGCGTTCCGTAAGCGGATGAAGCCGAAGGGTAACCGACGGTGGACGTATCGGAAGTGCGAATGCTGACATGAGTAGCGATAAAGAGGGTGAGATGCCCTCTCGCCGAAAGACCAAGGGTTCCTACGCAATGCTAATCAGCGTAGGGTAAGCCGGCCCCTAAGACGAGCCCGAAGGGGGTAGTCGATGGGAACCACGTTAATATTCGTGGGCCTGGAGATGTGTGACGGTTTGTGGAAGTAGTTTGTCCTTATTGGATTGGGCAGGCTGCCAAGCAGATCCAGGAAATAGCCTCTCCGTATAGACCGTACCCGAAACCGACACAGGTGGTCAGGTAGAGTATACCAAGGCGCTTGAGAGAAGTATCCTGAAGGAACTCGGCAAATTGCCTCCGTACCTTCGGAAGAAGGAGGCCCCGTTAGAAGGCAACTTTTAGCGGGGGGCACAGGCCAGGGGGTAGCGACTGTTTATCAAAAACACAGGACTCTGCTAAGTCGGCTTCAAGACGACGTATAGGGTCTGACGCCTGCCCGGTGCTTGAAGGTTAAGAGGAGGAATGAAAGTTCCGAATTGAAGCCCAAGTAAACGGCGGCCGTAACTATAACGGTCCTAAGGTAGCGAAATTCCTTGTCGGGTAAGTTCCGACCTGCACGAATGGCGTAACGACTTCCCCACTGTCTCCAGGATATGCTCAGCGAAATTGAATTCTCCGTGAAGATGCGGAGTACCCGCGGTTAGACGGAAAGACCCCGTGCACCTTTACTGCAGCTTTAGAGTGGCATTAGGAAAGAACTGTGTAGAATAGGTGGGAGGCTTTGAAACTTGGGCGCCAGTCCGAGTGGAGCCAACCTGTGAAATACCACCCTGTTGTTTTCTGATGTCTAACCTAGATCCGTTATCCGGATCAGGGACCCTCTATGGCGGGTAGTTTGACTGGGGCGGTCGCCTCCTAAAGAGTAACGGAGGCGCGCGATGGTAGGCTCAGGACGGTTGGAAACCGTCTGCGAGAGTGCAATGGCATAAGCCTGCCTGACTGCGAGACTGACGAGTCGAGCAGAGACGAAAGTCGGTCATAGTGATCCGGTGGTCCCTCGTGGAAGGGCCATCGCTCAACGGATAAAAGGTACGCCGGGGATAACAGGCTGATGATTCCCAAGAGCTCATATCGACGGAATCGTTTGGCACCTCGATGTCGGCTCATCACATCCTGGGGCTGGAGCAGGTCCCAAGGGTTTGGCTGTTCGCCAATTAAAGTGGTACGTGAGCTGGGTTCAGAACGTCGCGAGACAGTTTGGTCCCTATCTGCCGTGGGCGTCGATACTTGATAGGAGTTGCCCCTAGTACGAGAGGACCGGGGTGAACATGCCTCTGGTGTACCAGTCATGCCGCCAGGCGTGCCGCTGGGTAGCTATGCATGGACGGGATAACCGCTGAAAGCATCTAAGCGGGAAGCCTCCCTAAAGATAAGGTATCTTCGAGTCGTAGTAGACCACTACGTTGATAGGCTGGGTGTGGAAGCGCGGTAACGCGTGGAGCTAACCAGTCCTAATAACTCTGATCATGCTTGATGAATCCCACCATCAACGACAGGCCTGAAAAAGCTCTGTCTTGATGATGTCGGAAGACGTCACAGCCAGATCATCGACGCCTAATGAAACGTATCGCATCGATTAAACCCGCACATCCACTGGCTTTATTGCTTGGTGGCCATAGCATCTGTGACCCACCCGATCCCATCTCGAACTCGGCCGTGAAACCAGATAGCGCCGATGGTACTAACGCTTAAGCGTTGGAAGAGTAGGTCGTCGCCAGGCATTATAGCTGGTGGGCGTGCGCGGTAAAAAACCCATTCACAAGTCAAAGGGCTGACCCCACAAGGGCAGCCCTTTTGGCGTCTTTGGACGCCAGAAAACGGTGACGCGGGGTGGAGCAGTCCGGTAGCTCGTCAGGCTCATAACCTGAAGGTCGTTGGTTCAAATCCAACCCCCGCAACCATCGCTTTATTCAAAACCCATGCAAGATACTCTGCCCATGCGGGGCGGTTTGAGCGTTTGTCGCGAACGCCGGTCATCCTGTTGCTGTCAATTGCAGCATGTACCGGTTAAGCCTTGGTCCTATCGGTTCTGCTTCAGCCTGCGAGACATCTATGAGCAGCAAACATTTCTATCCAATCGGAACTCCCGGTCAGCCTTGGGGAGAGGCGGAACGGGAGGATTGGCGCGCGAGCCAGTCGCGCAAGCGCAGCTATCGAGACGATGTCGTGCCGCGCATTGATGCACTGTCAGCGCGTCTCGATACGATCCGGTATGGCGAGCTTGACTATGTGGGGGAGGCCTACACCCTCTTTGCGTTTCGATCCGGGCCGCATGATCCTGCGCTACCAATGGCCTTGGTAACAGGCGGGGTGCATGGATACGAAACGAGCGGTGTAATGGGGGCGCTCGCATTCCTCGAAACATACGCGGCCGACTATGCTCGCAGACTAAACCTGCTGGTCGCACCGTGTGTTAGCCCCTGGGCTTACGAACGTATCAACCGGTGGAATTACGATGCGATCGATCCGAACAGGAATTTTCGCAAGGGTAGCGAGGCGCGCGAATGCTCTGCTCTGATGGAGTTGATTGGTGCACAAAGTGGCGAGTTTCTGGTGCATATCGATCTGCACGAAACGACCGACAGTGACGAGAGCGAGTTTCGCCCGGCTTTGGCTTCGCGCGATGGTGAGGTATTTGAACCAGGCACAATTCCCGACGGTTTCTATCTCGTGGACGACAGCGAAAATCCACAACTCGACTTCCAGCGTGCGATCATTTCGGCGGTGGAAAAGATCACCCATATTGCGCCACCGGACGGTGACGGGAAAATCATCGGCTCGCCCGTGCTGGAGCATGGAGTAATCGAATATCCGTCAGCAGAATATTCGATGTGTGCGGGGATTTCCGGTGCGCGGTTTACGACGACGACCGAAGTCTATCCCGACAGCCCGCGTGCCACGCCTCAGCAATGCAACGAAGCGCAGGTCGCCGCGGTTTGCGCAGCGCTGGATCACGCACTCGCTGCGAACTGATCCTAGAACACGAGCCCCAGCGCCCATCCGCCCAGCACGTAAACCATCAGCGTGATTAGCATCACGCCAACGATGTTCAGCACAAAGCCGCCGCGCGCCATCTGGGCGATAGTAACCGCACCAGAGCTGAACGCGATTGCGTTGGGCGGGGTGCCGACGGGCAGCATAAACGCGCAGGTCGCCGCGAATGCCGCGGGGACAAGCAGACTCATCGGATCAACACCGATCCCGACCGCGACGCCGCCCAATATTGGGATGAAAGTTGCCGCGGTTGCTGTGTTGCTGGTCACTTCGGTCAGGAACAGCACAATGGTGACGACCGAGGCGACGATCAGGATGATGGGCAGGGCAGCCAAGCCCGTGACCTGCTGGCCGAACCAACCATCGAGCCCTGTGGCCGCAACCGCACCTGCAAGGCTCAATCCGCCGCCAAAAAGCAGCAGCACACCCCATGGGAGACCGTTTTCGGCATCCTTCCATTCGAGCACCATTTTGGAGCGTCCCCTGCCGGGCAGAATGAACATTGCAAGACCAGCTGCGATGGCGATGGCTGTGTCGTTCAGTTCACCCAGCCATGGATACTCGGTGCCGATTGTGGGGATCGTCGCAAGCAGCCCAGGCACCACCCACAGAAACGCCGCGGTTACAAACACCAGCGCGACCATCTTCTCGCCCTGGCTGAACGAGCCAAGCTTTGCGATTTCTCCGTCGATCATCGCTTTTCCGCCGGGGATTTCGGCAATATCGAAGCGATAAAGCAGTCGCGTCATCAGGAACCACCCTATCAGGATGAAAATCGCCGCGGTTGGCACACCCAGCAACATCCATTCGAAAAAGCCGATTGTGCGGCCCAGCTCGTCCGCCGCGTAGCCAGCTATGATCGCATTGGGTGGGCTGCCAAGCAGTGTTCCGAGCCCCCCCATGCTTGCCGACCAGGCAATTGCGAGTACCAGGCAAGTGCCGAAGCTGGCTATGTTCGGGTCGGCCGATGCTTCGCCTTCCGCGCCCGTTGTCACCCGCCCACCGATCAGTGCCAGAATGGAAAAGCCAATCGGCAGCATCATCAGCGTGGTCGCCGTGTTCGAGACCCACATCGATAGGAAACCCGTTGCGATCATCATCCCGAGCACGATCCGCTGCGGCGCGACACCAACGCTTTTGAGTGTATGCAGCGCGACGCGGCGGTGCAGGTTCCATTTCTCCATCGCTATCGCAATCAGGAATCCGCCGAGAAACAGGAACACGATGGAACTCGCATAGGGTGCGGTCGTTTCGCCAACGGTCCGTTCGGTCAACGCAGGGATCAGCACGATGGGCAGCAAGGAAGTCGCCGCGAGCGGGATCGCTTCGCTCATCCACCAGACCGCCATCAGCGTGGCGATCGCCGCAACCCAGCGCGCGTCGCTGGACAGTTCGGGCGACGAACCAAGCAGGAAAAATACCAGCGTGGCGGCGAGCGGCCCGGCCAGCCTCAACAGCCAGATCATCCGCGCCGAGCGTTCTGTGCCAGTGGGATAATCGTCATACTCGCCCTGCTGCGCGATCGGCTCTGGCATTCGTCAATCCTCCAACTGCGCTTCGCGAATGGTCTTTTCGATCTGCTCGGCAACTTGTGGATCAAGCTTCGCCGGATCGAGCAAGTTCGAAACATCGGCCGGCGTCATATGCGCGCTGACTTGTGGATCGGAGTTGAGCGCTTGCTCAAATGTCTCATCGGCAGCAGCCGACGAGCGAATGATCCTCTTCACCAGTGCCTCCGCTTCTGTGCGCGGCATATGCTTGGCGAGCGCGAAGGCGACCCGCTGCGACATCGCGTAGCCCGAGGTGCGGTCGATATTTGTGCGCATTTTCTCCCTATCGACTTCCAGGCTTTCGATCAGTTGGACAAGTGAACGACCGGCGCGGACCGATTCGACCGAAATGTCCTCGATGACTGGCGCGAGTCGCGAGGTGTTGTCGCGCTCGTAGAAACTCACGACATCGTCGGCGAGCACTTCGCCAAGACGTGGTATCATTCGGCCAGCATGGATCAGCCGCTCGGGAACGATCGGATTGCGCTTATGCGGCATGCTCGAACTGCCCACGACGCTGGCTGGCAGAGCTTCGCGCAGTTCGCCGATATCGGTCGATTGAAGCAGGAATATTTCCTGCCCTACACGCGCATGCGATTTGGCAATCAGGCTCAGGACCATGCCATATTCCGCGATAACATCGCGTGTGCCGTGCCAATCTGCGGCGTAGGGCGGATCGAAGCCGAGTTCGTGGGCGAAGCTCTGCTCGATGGCGATGGCTTTGGGCCCGAGTCCCGAATAGTCACCCACCGCGCCCTTAAGGATGGCCGAGCGCCTCACGCGCCTGCGCAGTTCGGCAAGCCGGTCGCGATGGCGTGCATATTCGCCGATCCAGGTGCTGACTTTCTTGCCGAAAGTGATTGGCTGTGCGTGCTGACCGAGCGTGCGCCCGATCATCACGCTATCCCTGTGCTCCAACGCCAGTCCGGACATCGCATCGATGCCATGGTCGAGACATTGGTCGAGTTGCTCGATACTGGCGTTGATCCGGATAATCGTTGCGGTGTCGTAGATGTCGACAGTGGTCGCGCCGTAATGGACATATTGCGCGGCTTCGGATGAGAGGCTGCGCCGCCAGACATTGAGCAGCGCGACCATCCGGTGTCGGACTCTCGAATACTCGGCGTCGAAATCTTCCTGCGTGACCAGTTCTGCTCGCGCGTTCCGGGTGATCTCCTCTGCGGCTGATGCAGGGATATATCCATGCGCCGCTTGCGCGCGAGCCATTGCCGCTTCGATATCGAGAACCGTTTTTGTGCGGGCATCGTACTCGAAAAGAGCACCGGTGCTGCGCGGCGAGCAGGCCAGCGCATGCTGCATCGGCAGCAGCATTGCAGCGATGGCCACAACCACTTGCCAGCCGGTTAACCGGACCTTCAACGCCTCTCTCCCTTAGCCTTTTCGGCACTGTGCCTTACACGGCAATGGAAGGCTAGCACCCGTTGCGTTTGAGCAGGGGCGTGCCAGGCAGTTCGCCGGTATGCTGGCCGTCTGCTATGACCGCCGCTCCATTGACGATCAAATGCCGGACGCCGGATGAGAGCTCGCGCGGCAACTGGTAGGTCGCGTTGGGTGCAAAGGTTTTGGGATCGAATATCGCGATATCAGCAGCATAGCCGGCTTTCAGATAACCCCGTTTTTTCAACCCGACAATATCAGCGGTCTGGCCGCTGCTGCGCTGGATAAAGCGCGCGAGAGGCATGTCGCCATCGATCACCAGATCGCGGTACGCCTTGGGGAAGCTGGCATATTTGCGCGGGTGCCCGGTTGAACCGTCGGACCCGGTCACAACCCAATCCTGCGCGGCAAAGGCCGCGATGTCCGCCTCGTTCATATTGAAGGAGGCAACGCGGGCATCGCCCTGCTTAAGGATCGAAATCGCGCTGTCGACGGGCTCGCGCCCTTCCGCTTCGGCAATTTCTGCAAGAGTGTCCCCGACGGCCATCTCTATGCCTCCAAGCGGAGCGGTCACGAGCAAACGGTCGGCTCCGCCGCGCCGCTCCAGCCCGGCAATCATTCCCTCGCGTATTCTTGCTGCGTCATCCTTTTCGGCAAGGCGCGCGCGGAGCCTGTCCAGTCCACCCTCGAGTGCCCAGCGCGGAACGAGTGCGTTCGAAATCCGCGTGCCCGATGCGGTCCAGGGATATTGATCGGCGGTAACGCGCAGGCCATCGGCACGTGCCTGTTCGACAGCAGCGATCATCCTTGTGCTGTGCCCCCATACCGCCGGGCCGAGCGCTTTGATATGTGCGATATGCACAGGAAGATTGGCTTTGCGCCCGATTTCAATCGCCTCGTTCACGGCGCCGGTGACGGTGATGTTGTAGGTGCTCTCGTCGCGCATATGCGTGTCGTAATATCCGCCGAACTCGCCAGCGATTTTGGCCAGCGCGATGACCTCCTCGGTCTTTGCGTAGTTCTGCGGGACGTAATAAAGGCCCGCCGAGAACCCCCAGGCGCCCTCGCACATGGCTTGGCGCATGTTCGCTTCCATTTGCGCGAGCTCCGCAGCAGTGGGCGCGCGATTGGCTTTCCCGAGCGCGGCTTCGCGGATCGGGCCGAAACCGGCGAGATAGGCGACATTGGTGCCGATCCCGTCGCGTGATGCCTTCGTGCTCATTGCGGCGATATCCGGCTTGCCGAAGCCATCATTGCCGACGACGACGGTGGTAACGCCCTGATGCGCGTAGGGCAGGTTCGCGCGGCGTCTTTGGTCGCTCGATGCCAGGTCGCTGCCCGCATGCGCATGCGGATCGATGAAGCCCGGCGCGACGATGAGGCCGTTCGCCTCGATCACTTGCCCCGCAGAATACAGCGCTCCGGCGTCGGCTCCAAGATAGGCGATGCGACCGTCATCTACCGCGATGTCGACACGGCGGGCGGAGCCGCCGGTGCCATCGTAAACCGATCCGCCGACAATCAGCAGATCGACGACCGGCATTGCGACGTTGGGCGGGTTGACTGTCTGGCAGCCACAAAGGAGCAGCGCGCCAGCCAGCAGCGGCAACACTCGCGCTGCTCGCCGCTGGCTCATTTTGCTTCGGTGGCGAGCAGCGTTTCCATCATCGCGAGCGCCGATTGTTCGCCGATCCGCTGGATCAGCTTGCGGTCGGTTTCGTCGCCCAGCTCGAAAGTAATTCCCGGCACACCATAGGTGTCATAAACATAGGCTTTGGAA
Source organism: Pontixanthobacter sp. (assembly GCA_965223995.1). Lineage (GTDB taxonomy): Bacteria > Pseudomonadota > Alphaproteobacteria > Sphingomonadales > Sphingomonadaceae > Pontixanthobacter. The sequence goes on from CBDCXY010000016.1 coordinate 380,289, forward strand.
ATCGGGCGACCCACTGTGTGGCGCGCATCGCGGCGCACCTCGTAACCGGGCATGCGCTCCTGATACCGTGCGAGCCAGTTGCGCGTAAACATTGGCGGATCGGTCGGCAGTTCATCGGGAATCGTGTAGAAGATGTCGCGCTGTGTCGAATGAAAATCGAGCATCAGCCGCAAATGCCGGTTCGGGTCCGCGGCGACTTCATCGAACAGGCTCTTCATCAGTTTCGTTTCAGGCTGGGTGAAGGGCCCCCAGTCGCGGTTGAGATCGACCCCACCGGTGTTGTGCCGCCAATGGCCGCGCACTACGCCGTCGGGATTGAGCATAGGTACGACAATGGTCTCGAACCGTGCACGATATCGCTTTGCAAGATCGCTATCGCTAAGGATCGTTTCAACGAAGGGTAACATTGCCAGCGCGCCGGTAATTTCGGGTGGATGCTGGCGACCGACCAGCACGACAGTCTCGCGTTGCCCGCCTTCCGAGCCAGCAACCGTCAGCGCCTGAATATCGCGCCCCTTGGCTGATTTCCCGAGCAGCCAGCGTTTGGCATGTGGAACCTTCGATACGTTTTCGAGCCACGCATCATAGGCTGACGGCGGAAGTATTTCCTGACCAGCAACGAATACCGGCTTGTTGCCGAGCTTGACCGAGATACGCGCGGTCTTGTCGTCGTCCTCGCCCTCGATCACCACGCGGTTCTTTGGCAGGTAATCCCAGTTCACTCCGTCGGTACTGGTCTTGGGCCAGTAGCGATGGCCGCATTGGGTGTAGTCGAGCTCGATGGTCACTCTACCCCTGCGGTTGGGGGTAAGGCGGAAGGCATACCATGCACTACAATTGATCCTGGGTTCGTCTTCGGGGCGGATCGTCAGCGAAAACCGCCTGTCACCCGACGCTTCGCACGCCTCATAGGCTCCGGTGGGAAAGTTTCCGTCGAGCTTTGCATATTCGTTCTCGCAGACGGAACTTGCCGCCTCTGCAGGGTGTGCGCTTGCCGCTGCGGCACCACCCGCGAAAACCGGGATGGCAGCCAGGGCGGCCAGAGCGAATATTGCGCGCATAGTCCTATCTCCGATCACAAGCGGGGTGACGTTGCATCACCCCGCCCGCATTGGATCAGAAGTTCTTGCGGATATCGATCGAGAACTGGCGTCCCCGGCCGCTGTGCAGGCTGCCGTAATAGCCATAGCTTTCGTCGGCGAGTGGCGGATCTTTATCGAACAGATTGTTGATACCGAAGCGGATCCGCGTTCCGTCGATTGCGGAATCAGTGTCATCGATTGTGTAGCTGATCGAGGCGTTCATTGTGTACCAATCATCCACCGGGAATAGAGCCGCGGTGACATCGTTCTGTGCACCCGGATCGAACACCTTGCCGACATAGCGACCAAAGACATTGACCCGCCACGGACCGTTATCCCAGGTGACCGAGCCCGAGAAACGCCACTTCGGACGTCCGTCGATTTCGAGCAGCTCGCCAAAGCCGGTCGGTTGCAGGGCGGCGATATCGCCAACCGAAAGTCCGGGCATAGGCAGCGCGTTGAGCAGCGGATTGAGATCGTCGAACAGAGGCTGGGCCTCTGGACCCGCCGATTGTTCGAAGCCGAGCAGACGCGCCGCATTCAACTGAATATCGAAATCACCGAAGCCGGTTCCGAACTCGTAAAACAGACCGAAATCCAGACCTTCAGAGGTGCGTTGGTCGAGATTGCGATACGGGTTCAGTATCTGCTGGATATCACCGGCGGGATTGATCCCCGTTCCGTCATACAGGGCAATTTGACCCGCATCGGGCGCATCGCGCACGACGTTCGGGTTAAAGCTGCCCTGCAAGCGGAGCACCAGATCGAGCAGCAGCGCGTTGCGGTTGCCGAAGATGCCGATAATGCCCTTTTGTTTGACACGCCAATAGTCGGCGGTCAGCGTCAAGCCAGGGATGAAACTCGGAGATATGACTGCGCCGAGATTGATGCTTTCGGTCTCTTCCGGCTCAAGCGTCGCGGCACCGGTCCGAAGATCGATCGTGCCGCGCGTACCGCAATCGGGCACGTCATCCTCTATCCCCTTGAGAATCTCGGCGACACATTCGACTGCCTGAACGACCGAATTCGACCGCGTCGTACCCTGATCGTTGATCTGGATCAGGTTCGGAGCACGGAAGCCCTGCGAGTAGGCACCGCGGAACAGGATATCACGGATTGGTCGCCAGGCCACTGCGGCCCTTGGTACGAAAGCGCTGGTGGAGTCCGAGAAATCTTCGAACCGCGCCGCCAGCTGGACCTCGAGCGAGTTTACAAGGGGGATATCCATGTCATCCGAGACGACAGGGATGAGCGCTTCGGCAAAGGCCGAATAGACTTCACGGTTACCGCTTGTATCGGGCGATGGGCTCGAACCGACCACGTCGCTTCCAAAGAAATCGCCATTGACTGCGTTGGTGAAGGTGATTGTGCCATCGAGGCGCGGGTCGCGGTCGTCGATGAAGGTTTCTCGGCGGAACTCGACACCCATGGCCAGACCGACGCCACCAGCGGGCAGTTCCAGCACGTCGGGCTTGGACACTTTGAAGTCCCACAGGGCGAGGGTCGTTTCACCGTCGCGGGTAACATCGATCGTAATGCCGTCGATCACCGATTGCGGGTTTGGTGTGCAATCGCCGTTGTTTGCCCCGTTTCCGGTGGTGCCGACAGTACCCGGGAAGCAGCCGCCATTAAAAGGGTTGTAGGCGGTTGCATCGGTGCGGTTGATCGCATCCTGAACCAACGTGTTTGAAATGCGGTTCTCGGTCAGATCGCGCGTATTGGCCTGCGAATAGAGAACGCCGGTATCAAAATCCCAACCCCACAAATCGCCCTTCAGACCGGCGACAATGCGATAGACGTCTTTGGTGACGAAACCGCGCCGTGGACCAGCGTCGATGAAGCGGTAATCCTCCATCAGGAGGTCACGGCCACCCGGGCCGACATTGGGTCCAAGCCCGTTGTCCGCTCGATTTGGGTTGGGCGACCCATCGGCCAGCGTAGTCGCGCCGATCGGATTCCAGAAAGCGGTCGCCTCTACGCCCAGCGGAACCGCGCTCAGCATTGTGCTCTGTTCGCGTTGGCGGAACGATTCGGAGCGATAGTACGAGCCTTCCGCGTAGAATTCGACGGCGTTGCTCAGTTCGTAGTTGAACAGTGCAGTGACGTTGTAACGATCCTTCTGCGAATAGAGTTGGCGGTCCGCCCCGATATCGTAGCGGATATCTCGATCAATCGTACCGCCATTGTCGGCGCAGATGCCATTGCCCAGACGGATGAACCGCCCATCGCTCGGTTCACCCGAAGCTCCGAACAGACTGCAGGGCTGTAGATGGAAATCGTCATCGCGTAGGACAGTAGTATTGGATGATGTCGCGCTGGAACCCTGAATATCGAACGCACCCCAGGGTGAATTGATCGAACGGTTGTCGAACTGAGTATCGCCTTCGAAATCCGTTCCTACGAGGAACGGACGCAGGTCTGAACTTGCCGAGTAGGGCCGTGCCAGCGCACTCAGGCCGTTTTCGTGGAAATAGCTGCCATAGACGGTCAAGTTTCCTCGGCCATCGGCAAAATCGAAGCCGTAACCGCCATTGATGCGGTAACTGTACAGGCTCGTCCCGTCGGACATCCGGTAATTGCCCTGCAGGAAGCCGCCAGTGCGACCGCCGCGCATGATCGTATTGACCACGCCAGCAACCGCGTCGGCACCGTAGACCGCAGAGGCACCGTCGCGCAGCACCTCGACCCGCCGGACACCGCCAGGCTGGATGGTATTTGTGTCAGGCGAAACGACGGGAACAAACAGCTCGGTCTGGAAACCGGGGTTGAGCACCATCCGGCGACCGTTGATCAACAGGAGGGTATTACCCGTGCCGAGCCCGCGAAGGTTGATCGATGCGATATCACCGCGGGCGCCGTTTACGCCGCCTGCTGTACTCTGCTCGTTGAACTCGACCGAACCGGCCTGTGGGATTGCGCGGAACAATTCGTCGCCCGATGCCGGGTCGACAGCTTCGATCAGCTCCTCTCCCACCACAGTGACAGGGAGGACGTCATCCACCTGCGCGCCCTGAATCTGCGAACCAGTGACCACGATGATGTTCTCATCGGCTGGTGGGCTGCCATCGTCGGCAGTGTTCGTGTCCTGCGCGAAAGCAGTGCTGCTAGCCATCGCGAGCATCGAGGTGCCTAGAACCATGCCGAGTTTCGAAACGGTCTTCTTCATATATTCCCCCAGTGGTTTCAGCGCATTCCCACCGCCCCAAAAACGGCCGATGCGCTTCCTCATCGAAGGAAGATTGCCCGTTTTCCAGGCGGAACGCAACATTATGAGGCTGGAGATAGACGCACAGGGCATAGACTATGTCTATGGGGTGAAGGATGGCAATCGGACTGTTGTTTGGATTCGTTCGGTGCCTATAGTTCGCGCATGACTGGGTCTGACCAGATCGCCGACGTTGCAAAAGGGGTGTGGAGGTTCGCAATTGACCGCGGCGGCACCTTTACCGACGTCGTTGCGACGACTCCTGATGGCAAGGTCGTGACGGACAAGTTGCTGTCAGAAAATCGCGAGCAATATGAAGACGCGGCGAGTGAGGCCGTGTGCCGCCTGATGGCGCGTTATGGCCCGCAAAGCACCGAGGCGCCAATTGCTGAAGTCCGCATCGGCACAACTGTGGCAACCAATGCCCTGCTCGAGCGGAAAGGAGAGCCAACGGCGTTGGCGATCACGGCCGGCTTTGCCGACGCGTTGCGGATCGGAACGCAGGCAAGGCCGGAAATTTTTGCACGCCATATCGCTCTGCCCTCGCAACTGGCGCGAGAGGTTGTCGAGATCGTCGAACGGGTCGCGGTGGATGGCGAAGTGGTGCAGCAGCTTGACGAGGCAGCTGCGCGGGCGGAACTCAAGCGGGTTTACACAAGCGGCGTCGAATCGCTGGCCATCGTCTTGATGCATGCATGGCAGTTTCCGAGCCATGAGGAGCGGCTGGCACAAATCGCAAAAGAGATCGGTTTCAAGCAAGTTAGCGTGAGCCATGAGGTTTCACCGCTGATCAAGCTCATCCCGCGCGGCGATACGACGGTCGTTGACGCCTATCTTTCGCCGGTTTTGCGGGCCTATGTGGAGCAGGTTTCAACGCGTTTGCCCGATGCTGACCAGTTGCGCTTCATGCAGTCGAATGGGGGCCTTGCGGTAGCCGACGCCTTTCGCGGGAAGGATGCGATCCTGTCGGGTCCGGCGGGAGGCGTAGTGGGAATGGCTGCGACGTCGGAGCCGCTTGGTCATCGCAAGCTGATCGGCTTCGATATGGGCGGCACATCGACCGACGTCGCTCACTATGCGGGCGAATATGAACTGACCGGCGACAGCATGGTCGCCGGTGTACGTGTGGCTGCGCCGATGATGCAGATCCACACTGTGGCCGCAGGTGGCGGCTCGATCTGTCGTTTTGACGGAACGCGCTTTCGTGTCGGGCCTGAGAGCGCCGGAGCGGATCCGGGACCGGCCTGTTATCGCAAGGGAGGGCCGTTGACGGTCACCGATTGCAACCTGTTTCTCGGTCGGATCGATCCGGCTTTGTTTCCCAAAGTGTTTGGACCGAATGGCGATGAATCGCTCGATCCCCAGGCGTCAAAGCAGCGATTGATAGAAATTGCGGATTCGCTTCCCGAACGGAAACCGATCGAGGAAATCGCGGAGGGGTTCCTTGTAATCGCTGTCGACAACATGGCCAATGCGATCCGCAAGATCAGCGTGGCGCGCGGCCACGATGTCACCAGATACGCCCTCGCTTGTTTCGGCGGCGCAGGTGGGCAACTGGCCTGCCGAGTCGCCGATGAGCTGGGGATCGAGACGGTGCTGGTACATCCGCTCGCCGGAATGCTCTCGGCATACGGGATTGGTCTTGCACCGGTGAAAGCGATCCGCGAACATAGTGTTGTCAAACCGCTCGGTGAAACGATCAAACAGGAACTGCGTGCCCTCGAAACTTCAGCTCTCGAGGCCATGCGCGAGCAAGGTCTGACCGAAGACCAGGTGGCTTTGATCCGGCGAGCAAGGCTGCGTTTCGCCGGTAGCGACAGCACTTTGACGCTCGATCTCGACAAACCAGAAGCGCTCGCAGAGACCTTCCGGCGTGAGCATCGCAAGCGTTTCGGTTATTCTGACGCTGAGGGGCAGATCATTATCGAGGCCCTGAGCGTGGAGGCAAATGGACGGTCGGGCGGACTCGATACCGCCATCTACAAGCCGGAGAAGGTCGCTCTCGAAGGATCGGTAGGCTGGCCCGTTTTGGCGCGCGGCTCGCTCCCGCAAGACAAGTCCGTCAAGGGCCCCGCGCTGGTCATCGATCCCGGCTCAACGGTCGTGATCGAACACGGTTGGTCGGCGTCGCTTGCTGCTGGCGCGAGCATCGAATTGACCCGCGCAATGCCGATCGAAAGGAAGCGTGCTGAAGGGACCGACGTCGATCCTATCCGGCTCGAGATCTTCAACAACCTGTTCATGGCGATTGCCGAGGAAATGGGTGTTGTCCTGCAATCGACCGCGACCTCGGTGAATATCAAGGAACGGCTCGATTTCTCCTGCGCGCTGTTCGATGCGGAAGGGTCGTTGATCGCCAATGCGCCGCATATTCCCGTCCACCTCGGGAGTATGGCGGATTCGATCCGGCGTATTCTGGAGGCTCGTGGTCGCGCCGCAAACGGTTCTTGGCGCGATGGGCGAGGCATGAGGCGCGGCGATGCCTATGTCCTCAACGATCCGTATCGTGGCGGGACGCATCTGCCCGATGTTACGGTGATCGTGCCGGTGTTCTATTCGGACGATAGCGCTGGACCCGATGCCTTTATCGCGGCGCGTGGCCACCACGCCGATATCGGCGGAATTGCGCCGGGATCAATGCCGCCCGAAAGCCAGACCATCAATGAGGAGGGTGTGTTGCTCGACAACCTCCTGCTGGTCGATGAAGGGCGTTTCTGCGAGGCGGAAATTCGCGAAGCGCTTAACGGCGGCAAATGGCCCGCCCGTAATCCAGACCGCAATGTCTCCGATCTGCGCGCGCAAATTGCCGCCTGCGCTCGTGGGGAAGAATTGCTCAAGCAGGCTGCGAGCGAGCAGGGAAGCGATGTTCTTGCCGCCTATATGCGCCACGTCCTTTCCAATGCCGAAGAGTCGGTTCGCCGCCTGCTCGATAGGCTCGAGGATGGCGAATTTGCCTATCCGATGGACAATGGTGCGGAAATCAAAGTCGCAATTCGGATCGACCGCGAAAATCGCTCTGCGGTGTTCGATTTTACTGGCACCAGCGCGCAGCAGGGCAACAATTTTAACGCCCCGCGCTCGATTACCCGCGCTGCGGCGCTCTATGTCGTGCGTACGCTGATCGACGATGTGATCCCGATGAACGACGGCTGTCTTCGTCCGATCACACTGTTGGTACCCGAAGGATCGATGCTTAATCCGACGCCCCCGGCTGCGGTGGTCGCGGGCAATGTCGAGACCAGCCAGGTGGTGACCGATGCACTGTTCGCTGCGACGGGCAAGCTTGCGCCTAGTCAGGGCACGATGAACAATTTTACGTTCGGCAACGAACGGCACCAATATTACGAAACCATCGCCGGTGGTTCGGGTGCCGGGCCGGATCACGACGGCACGAGCGCGGTGCAAACGCATATGACGAATAGCCGCCTGACCGATCCTGAAATTCTCGAAACGCGGCTGCCGGTACGGTTGGATCGCTTTGCCATTCGCGCCGGATCGGGCGGTGAGGGCGCGAACCGGGGCGGCGACGGGGTTGAGCGGCGCGTGACCTTCCTAGAAACCATGCGCGCCAATATGCTTGCCAACCGACGCAAGGTAGCGCCGAGAGGGATTTGCGGCGGCGGCGATGCGCAACCGGGGCGCAACTGGATAGAGCGCGCCGACGGCTCTCACAAAGAGCTGCCAGCAAGTGCTTCTGCGGAAATGCAGCCGGGCGACGTGTTCGTGGTTCAAACGCCCGGCGGAGGCAGTTACGGCAAGAAATAGGCCGAGTTTGCGAGAGGGATCAGATGAGCGAATATTGGCCGCTGGCCGGCATATTGATCGTGGTTGCGGGCTTTGCGCTCCGCTTCAATCCGCTGCTCGTGGTGGTGGTTGCAGCGATTGCCACCGGACTGCTCGGCGGGCTTGATTTCGTCGCGGTGATCGAGGCGCTGGGCAAGGCGTTCAACGACAACCGCTATATCAGCGTAACCTGGATCATTCTGCCGGTGATCGGCCTGCTCGAGCGCTATGGCCTGCAACAGCGGGCGAGGGCGTTGATCGAAAGTATGCGCGGCGCGACGATGGGCAAATTGCTGGTCGTCTATCTTGGCTTTCGCCAGATCACCGCCGCTATCGGGATGAAGGATATCGGGGGGCATCCCCAAGCGGTGCGTCCGCTTGTCGCACCGATGGCCGAAGCGGCGGCGGAGAAATCGCACGGGACCTTGCAAGACGATGAGCGCGAGAAAGTGAAAGCGATGTCGGCGGCGACCGACAACGTCGGGCTGTTCTTCGGCGAGGACATCTTCTTCGCCATCGCCTCGATCCTGCTGATCCAAGGCGTGTTCGAAAGTGCGGGTTATCCGCTCACTCCGCTGCAACTTTCGATCTGGGCTATTCCGACCGCGATTTGCGCATTTTTCATCCATGGAGGACGAATACTCGCCTTTGATCGTAGACTTGGACAATTGCTTCCGCTCGCGAAAGGGGGGGCGGTACGATGATTACCTATGAGTGGCTCTATATCCTCGCGGGCCTGTTCTTTCTTGGCTGGTCGCTGCTGAGTATGCTCGACAAATACAACGCGAAACGCTGGGGTAACGCGGCATTCTGGGGCCTGCTCGCTGCGAGTTTCCTGTTCGGCAGCCACCTGAGCGATTTCGGCAATGGGCTTCTGGTGCTGGCGATGGTGGGGATTGCCGGGATCGGTGGTTTGGGGCGAAGCGATCCCGAAACGACCTCGCCGGACGAACGCTTCAACTTCTCCGAATTGCTCGGCAACAAGCTGTTCGTTCCCGCACTCATCGTGCCTATCACGGCAGTCGCCGGAACACTTCTCTACAATTACACGCCGTTCGGTGAGACCGGCCTGTTCGAAGAGCGGCGCGAGACGCTGATACTGTTCGGTATCGGTGTGTTGTTCGCGCTGGGTGCGGCTATCGTGTGGTTGAAACCGCCTGCATTGGCTGCGGCTGAAGAGGGACGCAGATTGCTCGACTCCATCGGTTGGGCGGCAATTCTTCCGCAGATGCTTGCGGCGCTTGGGGCGGTCTTCGCCCTGGCAGGGGTCGGTGACATTATCGGCGGTATCGCGGGTTCGATCATTCCTGAAGGCAGCGTGCTGCTGACCGTGATAATCTTCGCGCTCGGCATGGCGCTGTTCACGATGATCATGGGTAACGCCTTTGCCGCCTTCCCGGTAATGGCGGCCGCGATTGGCATTCCGCTATTGGTCGAGGACTATGGTGGCAATCCGGCTGTGATCGGTGCAGTCGGGATGCTGGCCGGTTTCTGCGGCACGCTGATGACGCCGATGGCAGCAAACTTCAATATCGTGCCTGCCGCCCTGCTTGAATTGAAAGACCAGAACGGGGTCATCCGCCAGCAGATCGGTACAGCGATCCCGCTGTGGGTCTGCAATGTCGCGATCATATATGTCGGAGCGTTCCTGCTATGGAGCTAACCCGGGATATCGCGCGCAACTTCGCGCGCATCGCGCTTGGCCATGTGGCGAAGGAATATCCGCATAAGCTGGATCATGTGATGTCGAGTGACGAGGATGCCCTACCTCCGCGCTTGCTGCATCCGTGCTTTTTCGGCAGTTATGACTGGCATAGCTGCGTGCATGGCTGGTGGACGTTGCTTACATTGCGACGGCTCTATCCGGATATGGCCGAAGCGACCGAGATCAGTCGATTGGCGAAAGACACGTTCACCGGGGACAAGCTGGCTACAGAACTGGCCTATCTCGACCGGCCCGGTTCAGCCGGTTTCGAGCGGCCCTATGGCTGGGCTTGGCTGCTATATCTTCATCTCGAAGCAACGCGGCATAAGGACAAGGAGTGGGGCGCAAGGCTGGAGCCGCTCGCGCGAGCGTTTGCTGCCCGGTTCGAGTACTACCTGTCGATCCTCACCTATCCAGTCCGCACCGGAACGCATTTCAACAGCGCCTTTGCTCTGACTCTGGCGACAGAATGGGCTGACAGTTTCGATACTGGTCTGGCGGCGATAATTCGGGCCAAGGCCATCGGCTGGTTCGAACACGATCAAGCCTGTCAGGCATGGGAGCCGGGTGGAGACGAGTTTCTCTCTCCGGCGCTCAGCGAAGCGCTGCTGATGCAAAAGGCGCTATCTGCGGTGGATTTCGCCAACTGGTTCAGGAGCTTCCTGCCCGAGCTGTCGGATAACCGGCCGGCAACATTGTTTACTCCGGCGGCAGTAAGCGACCGTAGCGACGGCAAGGTAGCACATCTCGATGGTCTCAATCTAAGCCGTGCCTGGGCATGGCGGCAGATTGCCGTGTCGGTTCCCGATCAGGCAGATCGCGCGGAACGGGTCGCCCAGCTACATCTCGGAGCGGCGATGAAGCATGTCGCAGGCGATTACATGGGTGAACACTGGCTCGCCAGTTTTGCGCTGCTGGCTTTGCAAAATCGCTAGATCAGGCGGCCCGCCCCTCACGGACATGACGGAGGAACTCGCCAACTTTTTCGTTTAGCGTAGTCGATTGGTTTTCGAGCTCGGTTGCCGAGCCGAGAACCTGCGATGCGGCAGCTCCCGTCGCCAACGCAGATTCGCGAACTTCGGCCACGTTGCCCGACACCTCGTCGGTGCTGCGTGCAGCGAGATCGATGCTCCTGGCCAGATCCTGACCGGCGACTGATTGCTGGTCGACCGCCGATGCAATCGAGATGGCCGTCGCTTCCAATTGCTCGATCTGGGTGCCGATCGAGCGTAGAGCCGCAACGCTGTTCCCGGTGGAGCTTTGCATCGTGCGGATTTTCTTGGCGACTTCTTCGGTAGCGCGGCTGGTTTGTGCGGCCAGTTCTTTCACCTCCGAGGCGACCACGGCAAATCCGCGCCCGGCTTCACCGCCTCGTGCGGCTTCGATAGACGCGTTGAGCGCAAGCAAGTTGGTGCGCCGGGCAATCGACTGGATAAGTTCGACAATGTTACCCACTTCTTCGGCAGATACCGAAAGGTTGGAAATTGTGCTGTCGGCTTCCTGTGCCGAATCCGACGCCTTGCGAGCGAGTTCTGCCGAGGATGCAGCTTGCCGGCTGATTTCGCCAATCGACATGGCGAATTCATCGCTTGCGGCTGCCGCTGCTGTAACGCCGTTTGACGCCTCGCTCATAAACCTGGCAACAATCGAGGACTGGTCGGAGGACTGGTCGGCTGCCGTAGCCATTGATCCGGCGGTTGATTTTAGCTGCGTTGATGCTGCAGCAACCCCGCCAACGATTTCGCCGACATTGCGTTCGAAACGGTTAGCCAGTTGATGCAACATCTCGCGTGCTTCTGCCTCGCGCGCTTCTTTTTCGCGCTGACGCTCGGCTTCCTGTTCTTGCTCTATCTTGTGGCGTTCTTCGCGTTCTTTGGCATTGCGGATCAGGCGGCCATTGGCGCGCTTGAACACCTCCAGCGCGCGAACCATGTCACCGATTTCATCGGCACGATCCGCACCCTCGATTTCAAAATCGGCGTTCCCTTGTGCGAGCTTGTTCATGCCATCGCCGATTTCGGAAAACTTGGATCCCAGATCCGTCGATAGATAGCGCAGTCCACCAATGAGGAATACAAAGGCAAGCGTAACGAGGGCAATAACGAGATAGACGAGGTTGAAAAAGTAGGAGAGGCCGACTTGCTCATCTTGCCGACGAAGTTCCGCCAGACTGTTTTCGAAAGCGAGAGCCTCGTCGTAGACCTGTTCGCCGGCTACGGCGAGTTGCTGGGCGATTTCCGTGGCTCGTGCTGATCGGCCCGAATTAGCGAGGCTTTGTCGCAGTTCCTCGAATTTCTGGCCATAGCTTGCAATGCTTGTATCGAGCTCGGCAAGTTGGCCGGTGAGATCTGAATCAACGGTTTCTACCCGGTCTCTTACCTGAGCGACTTCGAGACGCGCTTCGGAGAGGGTTTCGGATAGAGTCTCGGCTGAACTTGGCTCTCCGGCCAATATGTATCGCACGGCGTGGTAGCGTACATCACCCATCTTGCTGCGCACGTCGATTGACGCGGTCATGGCTTGAGTCAGCTTGGCCGAATCCTGATAGCGTGAATAGACGCTGCCCATGCCGATGGTTGCCACAGTGACAGTCAGCACCAGAACGGCAAAAAAAGCACCGAGAATGCTACGCGTTTTTACCGCCATCGGAAGATTGCGGAACCGGGTGCGGAGGCCGATTTTTTCCGAGGCAACAGGCCCATCCGAATTGGCACCGTCAGCCCCAATGGTTTGCCCCGACTGGGCAACGATCTTGTCCATCGCACTCATGATGCAATCCTTCGGGTAATAGGTGCGCTGCTTCGGTCCGCGCGCGCGAGATGCTGCTCGATTTCGTGGCTTGGCATGGCGCGATAGTAAAGCCAGCCTTGTATCTGGTCGCAGCCAGCCGCGCGGACGAGATCGGCCTGGGCTTCGGTTTCGACGCCCTCTGCTGTGACGTCCATTTTTAGTGCCTGCGCCATGGAGATACTCGACAGCATCATCGCGCGTGAGCTTTCATCGTCACAGGAATCGACGACTAGCGAGCGGTCGAGTTTGAGCTTCTCGAAGCGGAACTGGCGGAGAAATCCAATCGACGCATAACCCGTTCCAAAATCGTCGAGAGCAACATTGACGCCGAAGCTGCGGATCAATGCGAGACTGCGTTCGGCCACCTCCGGGTCGAGCACGAGGCATGTCTCGGTGATCTCCAGTTCGAGGCGCTCAGGCTCAAAACCGGTTTCTTCTAGTATCTGCCCCAGCAGGATGGGAAATTCGGGATTGCGCAACTGCACTGCGGAGATGTTGACCGACAGTTTAATCCCGTTCCAATCGAGTGCATCCTGACAGGCCTGACGGAGTACGAACAATCCTATCGAGTTGATCAGACCGGTCTCCTCGGCGATCGGGATGAAGATGTTCGGACCTACCGGTTTGCCGTCCGGGCGACGCCAGCGGATGAGCGATTCAACAGCTACGATCTGGCGCGATTTTGCATCGACGAGCGGTTGGTAAAAGACGCCGAACTCGTTTTCAGTCAGCGCTCTGCGCAGCTGGGCATCCATGTCGCGCAGCACTTCGAGGTTTCTATCGAATTCGGGCTTGAACCAGGTGCAGCGCATTTTACCGCTCTGCTTTGAGACATACATGGCAACATCTGCCCGGCGCAACAATTCGGACGAACTCAGGCCATTCTCGCCGGTGCTGTGCGACAATCCCACGCTGGCACCGATTGCAATATGGCGACCTTCGACCGCCATCGGTTGACTCATCCGCTCGAGCATCGCCCGGCAAATACCCTCGAGGATTGTGTTGCACAGAGGTCCGGACATGGAGAGGGCAAATTCGTCACCGCCGAGGCGGTAGCAATCGGCATCTTTGCCGCAGACGTCTTTGAGTAACGCAGAACATTTTTTGATCAATGCGTCACCGACCGCGTGGCCGTAGAGGTCGTTGACGGTCTTGAACCCGTCGAGATCGATGAGAGCGACTGCGACTTCGCGGTTGTGCTCGGTGCTGTGGGTGATGGAAGGGAGGAGGGCACGACGGTTGGGCAGGTTGCTGAGGCTATCGGTCAGGCGGAACCCGGCCAGTTTTGTCATGTTGCGCAGGCCGATCCGCCACAGCAAGGCGATCGCCGCCGCATAGGCGGCAAACGTGCCCAAAAGCAGAGTTGTTGCGTGAATGGGGGAGAGTGCGTCGCTTGCAGTAACAAAGGTGACCAGAAGCACAAAAACCGCCGTCAGCGCGACAAGTGGCGCGACCACCAACATTGTCGGCGCTAGCCCGAATTTTCGCAAATACGCCTGCATCACAATCCCCGAATGGCCGTCACGCGGCCGAGGCGCCCATTGCTAAAGAAATCACCCTAAAGAACGGTTAATCTGGAGTTTACGAACGGCGCGTTCTTCCTCGGTCCAGGCCTCGCGGCGCTGCGTCCGCGAATGGCGATCGGAACTGCGTTCGGCGAAACCCTCAGGATTATGGGTGTAGAGCCCCTGATGACCTGGTGCGCTGCGGAAATAGCGGGTACGCCCGACCACCGTCTCGCCTGCGCCGAGCATCAACCAGCCGTCTTTTTTGAGGCTTTTCGATATCTGGGCGAATGCATTGGTTCGTCGCCGGTCGTCGAAATAGAGCAGCACATTGCGGCATAGCACCAGATCAAACTTCTGCATTACCGGCGGTTCGTCGAGAATGTTGCGGACTTTGAACCGCACCTTGCGCTGCAGTTCTTGCGCCGGTTGCCACCCCTTTTCGCTTTCATCGAAATGGGCAAGCATCTGCGCCACGCTTAGGCCGCGTTGGATCTCGAACTGGTTGTAAACTGCCGCTCGGGCATCGGTGATCGCGCGCTGCGAGATATCTGTGCCGACGATATCAATTGACCAGTCCTGCCATGTCGCGGGTTGGTCGGCGAACAACATGGCCAGCGAGAAGGCCTCCTGTCCTGTCGAGCACCCGGCCGACCACACCGAAAGGCGCTTGGTATCTTGCCGTCTTTCAGCCAGATCTGGTAGCACCCTACGCGCAAGCAATTCGAACATGATCCGGTCGCGAAAGAAGTAGGTTTCATTGTTCAGCAGCGCCTCGACAACTTCCTGTGCCAGCTCCTCGGAGCTGGCATCGGCAAGAAGGCAAACGAGCTGGTCGACATTGCCGATTCCGTGTTTGCGGAAGACGCTCGAAAGCGCCGAACCGATCCGCCAGCGGCGGCTTTGGGTCAGTTGTTGCCCCGTCCGCGCCTCAAGCAGATCGGCAATTATGCGATAGGATACCTCGGTTACTTCCATGCCGAAGCACCGAACATCGCCGAGATTTTTTCCGCGAGCTCAGCGGGAGGGAGTATAGCCGAGGTTACGCCGCTTTCGACTGCAGCTCCCGGCATACCCCAGACAGCCGAGCTTTCCTTGTCTTGCACCATGATCACCCCGCCGGCGTCTGATAGAGCGCGGGCGCCATCAGCGCCGTCTTTGCCCATCCCCGACAGGATCACTGCAAGCGCCTTGCCCTTGGTTGCGCTTGCCGCGCTGGAGAGCATCGGGTCGACAGACGGCATACAGCCGCTAGTGACGCCTTCGTGCGTTATTTTGCCAACCAGGTCGTTTCCGATACTACGAATGTTCAGATGGCCGTTGCCCGGTGCAACGTAGATTGTGTTGTATTCCAACCGTGCGCCATCGGCTGCAATCACCGCTCTGCGCGACGAAGCGAGCTCCAGTTGACGTGCAAACACGTCCATGAAGGATTCGGGGAGGTGCTGGGTAACCAGAATCGGTGCATGTACTTGTGGCGCAAGGTTCGCGAGAAACTGGCACATGGCATGAATGCCGCCGGTGGATGCCCCGATAGCGATGACTTCCGGCCGCACCCGACCGCCAGAAGCGGTGGATTGACTCACATGCGAGTGCTGGCCGTTGGAGCGGTGGGCTTCGCTCGGGCCAAGAGCGCGAATCTTGGCGAATAGCGCTTCATAATACTGTTCATCGAAACCGCCCGATTGCGGCTTCAGCATGGTATCGGCCGCACCCATCGAAAGAGCTTGCAACGTGTGTTCGGCACCGTCACCTGCCAACGAAGAGACGACGAGCACTTCAATTCCGTCGCGTGATGCCAGTATCTTCGGCAGCGCGCCCAGCCCGCCCATTCCCGGCATTTCGAGATCGAGCAGGACCACGTCGACAGCGGTGCGTTTCAGTTCGGTTAGCGCGAGCTCCGCGCTGCTTGTTTTTGCTACAACTTCAAGATCGGGCTCATTTTCAATTATGCGCGACATCGCAGAACGAACGGTGAGGCTGTCATCGACAAGCATAACGCGTGTGGCACTCGTCCGGCGCGGTGCGGGCGGGTTTCGCCGATCGCCTTTGGAAAGAATGCCGGTGTGTTTGCCCATGGCCGACGGCCTCAGGCCATACCCACAAGCTGGAGTTTGATCTGGAGTGTCTCCTGATCAAACGGCTTCATCACATATTCGTCAGCCCCCGCGCTGATCGCTTCGCGGATATGCGCAATGTCGTTCTCAGTGGTACAAAAAACGACCTTTGGTTTGTCGCCGCCCGGTTGCTGGCGCAGCAGGGTGATGAACTCTATGCCGGTCATAACGGGCATATTCCAGTCGAGCAGCACGACGTCGGGCATCTCTTGATTGCAGCGGTCAAGGCCTTCCTGGCCGTTTTCGGCTTCGTCGACCTCAAAGGCGAGCGATTCCAGAATGTGTCTCGAGACCTTGCGGATCACGCGTGAATCATCGACGATCAAGCAGCTTTTCATTGTGCGATACCCTGTTGTTGTCCTGCACCCATAGAGGCGCATGGTAACTTTTTGCTTAAGCCGCCTTGGCGACCGGCCCGGCGACGAGCTTTTCTATGTCAATCACGAGCGTGGGACCGTGCGACGTCTCTACCATTCCTGTGGCGACGCGCGCCCAGTCATCACCGAATCCGCCGGCGACGGCGCAGGGTTCGGTCCGCGCCTCGGCCACGTCCTCGACCGCGTCCACGAGAACGGCGTACATATGTCCGCCCACTTCGATCACGACTGCGCGTTCGCCGGTATTCTCACTGTGATCGATGCCGATTGCGAGGCGGCTGTCGATCACGGTCAGCGAACGACTGCGCATGGCGGTCAGGCCGACAACGTAGTCAGGCGTGCGCGGCACGCGATGGATTTCCTCCACCTCGATCACCGATTGGACATCGACCGCAGGAAGTGCGGCACTGCGCCCGCCGATCCTGAGCATAACCAGCAATTCACTCATCACGCGCTCCTTTTGCGAACTGCGCCAAGCGCTTCGATCAGGGCGGCGCGGTCATAGCGGTAGATGGTCGATTCGCCCGACGCTTCGACCGGATCTTCGACGACGGTGATGATGTGGTCGGATTCGGCAGTATCGGCGCATTCGGCATCGCCTGATACGATTGTAACGTCGGCTTCTTCGTCCTCCGCAACCACCCGATAGCCTGCCGAACGGACTAGCGGCGCGAGCATGCGGTTGACCCATTCGTCTTGTGGCGGGAGTTTGCAAGTGAGCCGCTGTTGTTCTTCCCCACCGTGACCATGAAGAGCGAACAGCCGATAGCTATCCAGAACAGGAACCGGCAGGCCGTTGATCAGCGCGACACCCTCGATCGACGGGTCGATCTCTGCCGATGCCAGTTTGCCGCGATAGTCAATGTTTTCGCCCAATTGGGCGACCGGATACGCCAATTCACTCACGCTGTCAGACAGACGCAGAAGTTTGATCTTCCCGGCGGGCAAATCGCCCTTCGGTACCCCGGCCAGAGCGACAATCTGGCCATCGACTACGACCTGCGCGCGGTCACCCTCTATGTCAAACTCGCTTACCGCTACCTGGTCGATGCGAGCAACAATCTCCATGCCGATTGCGCGGCGGCGCCCGTCAAGGTCAAGGAAGGTCATCAGCGAGCGCGTTGGCCCGGTTGGGCCCACGTCCTGACTCGCGTCCAAGATGCTCGCCGAATTTCGGATGTCGCCGTCCAGATCGTAAATGTCCGCGATTGAGGGAATGTCGAGCATCAGAACCGGGCGACCATCATCGAGCAGAGTGGTCCCGGCATAGACCCCGGCTGCCATCACCGAAGGCGACAGGGGTTTGATCACAATGTCTTCCTGGTCGTGGATACGATCGACCGCCATAGCGAAAACACTGCCGTTGCCGAGGCGCAGCAGGACCAGGCGCTGGTCCGGTCCAGCGCGGCGAGGCGAGACATCGAGGATGGTGTTGAGCGTGAGGCAGGGGATTCGCTGGTTACGGAATGTCACAAGATCGGCATCGCCAACCTTCGCAAAGTCCACGGCGCTGGATGCTCCATGGACGATTTCCTCGATATAGGAATGCGGGATCGCGAATAGCTGGCCATCGATACTGACGGTGAGCGCTGAAATGATGCTGAGCGTCAGCGGCAATTCGAGGGTAAATTGGCTGCCTTTACCATACTCGGAAGAGACGGAAATGCGGCCGCCGACCTGCTCGATGTTGGATCGGACGACGTCCATGCCCACGCCGCGTCCCGATATTTCGCTGACTTCGTCGGCGGTCGACAGACCCGGTTCGAAAATGAGGTTGATCACCTGTTCGGGGCCCATTGCCTCCAGCTCGGCTTGTGTAACAAGTCCGGCGGACACGGCTTTTGCACCGATCCTGGCTTGGTCCAGCCCGTTGCCGTCGTCGGTGATCGTAATGGAGATCCGGTTGCCCGATTGCCGCGAGGCAACGCTGAGGATGCCGATCTCGCGCTTGCCCCGGGACAGGCGCTCGGACGGTTTCTCTATCCCGTGATCGACCGCGTTGCGGATCAGATGCGTGATCGGGTCGCGGATGACCTCGATCAACTCGCGGTCCAGTTCGACGTCGCCACCATCGAAATCGACCATCACCTGCTTGCCGAGCTCGGCTGAGACATCACGGACGAGCCGGGGCAGGGCGTTATAGAGCAGGTCGATACGCTGCATCCGCATGCGCGTGATTGCTTCGCGCACATCGGCGAGAATGCCTGAGAGACGTTCGAACGGTCCGTCCAGCGCGGGCTCATTGCCTGCATCGCGCAAGCGCCGGGCTAGATCGTTGCGCGCCAGCACCATGTCCGAAACGCCGCTCATTACCCGGTCGAGCAATTCGACGGGGAGACGGATCGACCGGTGGGGCGTCACAATCCGGTCGGATTGCCTGGCGGCAGGATCTGCAGCCTGCGGTGCGGCAAGGGAGCCCATGTCGTCCGAGTTGTCCTCCAGCGCGGCAATCAGCAGATCGTCGCTGTCCGCCGGAAGTTCTTCGCCGGCTTCGATAGCGTTCGTCATGTTCGAGATACGGTCGATAACAGCCAGGACGGCTGTCACGAATGTGCTGTCGGGATGGCGCCGTTCGGCCCTTACTTCGGCGAGGGCGCTCTCTGCCGCGTGGCTGAGCTTTTCAAGGCGCGGGAAGTCGAAAAAACCGCAATTGCCTTTGACGGTGTGGACGAAACGGAAAATGGCATCGAGGCGCGCGCGGTCGGACGGGTCTGCCTCCCAAGCGACCAGTTCGCCCTCAATTGCTTCGAGCATTTCGCGCGTTTCCGCGACAAAATCCGCCAGCAGGTCATCCATTGACGCTTCCCCGTCGGGCGTATTGGCCCCCTAAAATCAGGGGATGCTATGCATCACTATGGTTAACGTAAGGTCACCAGCGGCTATTTGCGGCGCAACATTTGTCGCACGACCAGCGCTGCGACCAATCCACCGACGACATTGGCAGAGAGTTCGGCGGCATAAATGGCCGAGGATCCCCATGCCGGGCGCAACATCAAGGCAACCGGAAGCATAACGAGGAATACACGGGCGAAGCTCTGCACCAGCGCCCAGCCGGAGCGGCCCACCGCGTTTAGTGCGCCGTTGCTGACGATCAGCAGTCCGTATCCGGCGTAGCCCCAAGCCGCTATTTCAAGGTATGTGGCAAACTCTTCTATGACTTGCGGATCTTCGGTGAAGATATCGGCGAACCATTCACCCGCCGCAAACAGGATGACCGCAAGCACCAGCCCGTATGTGACGCAGAATCCGCCCGCCCATAGCATCGCTTCGCGCGACCGCTCGGGTTTGTTTGCTCCCCAGTTCTGCCCGACGATTGCGCCGATAGCGCCCGACAAAGCGAGGAGCGGAACGACGGCGAAGCTTTGCAAGCGTCCGGCGGCACCAAAACCTGCGACGGCAGCTTGGCCCTGCGTCGCGACAAGTGCAGTGAGGACCGATAGGCCGATTGGGTTTATCGCGTTGGAGAAGGCGGCTGGTCCAGCTACCGAGATCAGCGCCTTGAATGACGTCCTTACGTCGCATTGCCGCACGCGTTCGAGATTGAAGGGCAGCTTGGTGCCGTTGAGCATTGCAAAACCGAGCACAATCGCGATCAGCCAGCCAATGATGGTCGCATAGGCTGCTCCAGCGATCCCGAACCCCTCGAAACCGAACGCTCCGGTGATCAGGATCGGGTCGAGTACCCAGTTGGCGGCCGCATAGGTTATCGAGACATAGGATGTCTTCTTCGCCTCTCCCTGACCACGCAAGACGCCGTTGAGGCCCATGATCAGCATCAGCAAGGGAAAGCCGAATGCGTAAGGGGCCATATAGGCCCGAATGAGCGGGAGCAATTCTGCGTCGGCTTGCATCAGTGCGAAGAGCGGATCGAGCAGCGCGTAGAGGAGAAGCGCCATCGCGAGGCCCAGCCCGGCGGCAAAGACGATACCGAAATTACCTCGCTGCGACGCGACCACCCGGTCACCCGCCCCAAGCGAACGCGCCACTATCGAGTTGATCCCGACCGAGACGCCGACACCCAGGCTCGAAAGTGCAACGCCAATCGGAAAGATAAAGGCGATAGCGGCCAGTTGCGTGCTGCCCAGTTGCCCTATGAAATAGGAATCAACCAGTCCAATCGACATGATGGCAGCGACGCCGATCATCATCGGGGTGGCCTGCGTTACGAGATGCCCGCGTATGTCTCCGCGCGTCAGAATGGCATCTTCGCTCATCATCTGCGCCCTAGCGGGCCGGACGCAGACGTGGAAGTGCCTTTCTCAGCCGTTGCCTTGCGGGTGCAAGGCAGGGCAAGAGAGTGCATTCGAGTTGGAGAGTGACGCCAATGCCGCGCATGACGGTCAACGACAAACCGGTCGAATTCGACATGGATCCGGAGACACCCCTGCTCTGGGCATTGCGCGATGCGGCCAATCTTACGGGCACCAAATATGGATGCGGCGTGGGCGATTGCGGTGCGTGCATGGTGATCATCGATGGCGAGGCGCTGCGGTCATGCCTGATTACGATAGCCGAGGCTGAGGGGCGCTTCATCACGACCATCGAGGGGCTCAGCCACGACCGTTCTCACCCGGTGCAGCAGGCGATGGTGGCCGAACAGGCAATCCAGTGCGGATTTTGTACCCCGGGCATAGTGATGGCGGGTGCGGCGCTGATCAGCAGGAACGCCAACCCCTCGAAGAAGGATATCGAGGACGCGATCCCCATTTTGTGCCGCTGCGGTGTCTACCCGCGACTGGTCAACGCGATCCAGCGCGCGGGGCGCGTCGCTCGCCGTCAAGAGACGATCAGCGCAGCGCCCGCTCCGGGTATCAGCATGGAAGACGCCGCCCGGTCGGTTCCGGCCATCGCCGATCCGACCGAGAGCGAATAGTTCCAGCCTACATCTTCACGTTGATCGCGAAGCGCGCGTTGAACGGTGCGCCGACGGTTGCCTGGTGCGTCGAATGTGAGTTCGGGAAGTAGAGCTCGTCGGTCACATTCTCAAGATTGACTTGCAACCGGACATTGTCGGAAACCTCGTAATAGGCTGCCGCGTCGACGCGAAGGTAGCCTGGCAAGACGGCGGTGTTGCCGTTGTTGATGAAGCTCGATGACTGGTATGTTGCGCCCAGACCCAGACCGAAGCCATCGGCGATCTCGAAATTGTTCCATACCGAGAAGATGCTATCGGGCAGTTCGCGCGGACGAAGGCCTGTCGGGCCGGTGCGGCTCTGCTGTTCGCCATCGAGAAAGCTGTAACCGGCTGATACCGACCAGAACTCCGAGATGTTTCCGTCGAGCTGGATTTCGAAGCCGTGGATTTTCGAGTCAACGATATCGAGAGTCGACGGGTCGTTGTCGTTCGGCTGGGGAGAGCTTTGCTCGATTTCGAACACTGCCGCTGTCAGGCTGAGATCGGGCCGGATATCCCACTTGACGCCCGCTTCCAGATTGACGAACCGGTCCGGGGCCAGGACATTGTTGTTGCCGTTGATGTTGGCGAACTGTTCGCCCGAACGCGGCAGAAAGCTCTCCGAATAGCTTGCATAGATCGAGAGGTTTTCCTGCGGTTTGATGATCAGGCCGAGGCGCGGCGAGATTTCTTCATCCTTGCGGCTGCGTGTTTCGTTGGCAGGCACGTTGAATACGGTGATGTCGAAACTGTCGAAACGCGCGCCAAGCACGACGTTGAGCCAGTCGGTTAGCTCGATCTCGTTTTGTATGTAGGCCGAGAACACCTCGACCGAAGCGCGAGTGTCATCGTTGAGTATGCTGGGGCTGGCAACATTGGCGTTGGGCGCGGAGGAATCGCCAAACGTCACGGTGGTTGTGCGGCCATCAGCTTGAACGCCGGTTCCGTTCAGCAGGTTGAGCGGGCGTCCGATGATGAAATCGGTCTGATCTGTGCGGATGCTGGAGCTGCCGTTCGCCAGAATGTCAGCTGCCCTATCTGCGGCTCTGGCCGACCATAGCGGATTGAACCGGCTCTGATCCGAAGACGTGTCGATATACTCGATGCCCGCAACAAGCGTGTGCCCTACGCTGCCAGTGTCGAATTCGCCAACCAGATTGCCCGACAGGATAAGATTCTGCCGCTCGGTCGTATCGACATAGCCATCCAGAGTGACGACGTTAGGCGTCGCCGCCTGATTGTACCCTGATGCGTAAAAGTTCGAATAGACCTTGTCATAATCGCCATAGAACGCGCTGAAGTTGCCCTTCAGATTGTCGGAAAACTTGTGCTGCAGATTGGCACGCAGCAGATGCGCTTCGAGGTCGAGGAAGTTCAGTTCGGGATCGCCGAATACGATATCCTCGAACGCCTCAACCGGGCGACCATTGCTGCCCGTAGGGATCCCGCGATCGATGAAGCGGTCGTGATTGGCATATTCGTAGGACAGGTCGAGCGTGGTGCCGGGGCTAAGCTGGAAACGCGCGGTCGGATTGATGCCGATCCGTTCGCCATCATAGAAGTCGCGATGATTGTCGAGGTTCTCGTAGGAAGCGTTGAGGCGCAGTGCGACATTCTCGCCCGCAGCAAGGTTGATATCGCCCTGAATGCTGTATTCGCCGAACGTGTCGATGGCCGCTGCGGCGCTGCCGAATGTCTTGCCGATTGTGCCCTTCTTGGTCACCCGGTTGAGGATGCCGCCGGTGCCGCCGCGCCCGAACAGCAGCGCGTTCGGCCCGCGCAGGATTTCGACCTGCTCCAGATTGTAGAGTCCGCGATAGTACTGAACGTCATCACGCACACCGTCGATGAAGAAATCTGCGGTCGAACGGACACCGCGAAATACGATCGCGTCGCGGTGGCCTTCACCCTGCGATGTGTTCACGCCCGGAGTATAATCGACAATCTGTCCGATGCTGGTGAAGCCGCGCTCGGCGATTTCATCCGCAGTCGTGATCGAGAGGCTTTGAGGGACGTCGATGATGGGGGTGGGCGAACGTAGCGCGTTGACCTGATCAGTATAGAGCACTTCGCCCTGGATGATGATCTGGTCGTCATTGTCCCAGCCGTCATCCGTCTCCTCGGCCGTAGCGGGCGCGGCTATGAGTACCAGGCTGGCGGTGGACAGGAGAACGGAACGGACAGAAAATTGTAGCATTGATAACCCCTAATTGCGACTCGGTCGCGATAACGGGTTGCGTGCTATTGAGAGTTATTCGCATTTGCAATGCTAAATGTGCGTTTGCAGAAAGTTTTGCGCTTTTGCCTTCGTCTTTGTAGATGCCGCGCAACATGATTTGCAGGAGATTCCCCGATGAAAGCGACTATCTGGCACAATCCGAAATGCGGGACTTCGCGCAAGACGCTCGCAATCCTGGAAAATCTTTCAAAAGTGGATGTGACGGTTGTTGAATATCTGAAAGAGGCGCCGAGCCGCGAAAAGCTGGAACAGCTCTACTCCGATGCGGGGATGACGCCGCAAGAAGGCCTGCGGCTGCGTGGAACCGATGCTGAAGAGCGCGGCCTGCCTGGTGCGGATGCAGATACTGTGCTCGATGCGATGGTGGCGGACCCGATCCTGATCAATCGCCCATTAGTCGAGACCGAGAAGGGTGTGCGCCTGTGTCGCCCGCAGGATACGCTCCTCGAAATTCTCTAGCGTTAGCGACGCTCGTGGGTCAGGTCGCTGTCATGCTGCAGCGTTCTCCAACCGGCCGCAGCGACCAACAGGCACAACGCGATGATCAGTCCGAACCCTAGCCAGTCGCTTAGGTTGTAAAGCCAAACGCCCAGGGCGGGGGCGTAGATGAAACTTGCGCCGGCGACCGATGCCACGATCCCCGATGCCTGACCCTGTTCTGCGCGGGTAACGGCAAGCGATGTACCGGCGGTAGTGCCAGGGCGGAACAGTCCGAAGCCGAGCGACGCCACTGCGTAGCCAAGCGACAGTGTGAAAAGGCTATCGGCGGCCCCCAAGATCAACGTGCCAAAGGCTGCGACCACAATTCCCGAAAGTGTCGCTGTGCGCGGGCCCAGATCGAAGCGCGGGATCAGGCCCCACTGCGCGAGCAATGTCGCAAGCGCGCCGAATACCAGGACCAGGCTGACCATGCTCGCGCCGACATCGGGTGTTGCGCGCAATCCCAGCCGGTCGAGCACAAGGAACCCGACAATTCCCATTATCATCGCCTGCGCATGTCCGCCAACCAGTCCGGCGAGAACCCAGGAGCGAAGCCGGGGTTCGAACCAACGTAGCTTCTCCGCCGGCTGGGGCTGATCATCGTCATGGTCGTCTACATGATGGCTGTCGCTCGGTGCTCCGGCGGAGCCGTTGGCGTAAGGGGCGTCGTAGGCACGCCCCCGTGCAGGGAACTGCGGCTCGTCATTGGGCAGCCTCAGGCGCAGGATGACCAGTGCAACGAGCCCGATCAGAGCAAAACTCAAAAAAGGACCGGTCAGTCCGATACCCATGAAAGGGAATACCAGCAGGGGCGCGAGGACCGGTCCGAAGACCGTTCCCAGACCAAAGCTCGATGCGATCAGCGACAGTGCCTTGGTCCGTTCTGCGCGCGGAGTTCGCGCGGCGACATAGGCTTGCACTGCTGGCGGAGCGGCGCTGCCGAAACCGCCATACAGGCTGCGCGCTGCGGCAAATGCCAGAAGCGCCCAAAAAGCGGTGATCCATCCCGAAAGTCCCGCCCACAGCACGGCACCGCACAGAGTCATCGACACGACAAAACCGATCAGACCGAGCGCCATCATCGCTTTACGGCCACGCCTGTCAGAGCGAGCTGCCCAGATCGGCGCGCAAACGACCCACAGCAACGCAGACCAAGAATAGGCCAGGCTTATCCACACGTCATCGACTTTCAGCGCTGTCCCTATCGAGGGCATCACCGATTGCATCGCCGTGTTGCCTGCAGCGGTTACAAGCATGACAGTGAACAGCAACGCCATCCGGCTGTTTGAAATCACCTTGTGACTGGAGCCACCGGCTGGTTTCGGCGTGGCCTCTGCGGGCTGGGTGGGATCGGCATCGGCCATGGATAGAGCGGCTAGTCGCGTGCGGCGGCTCTGGCAATGGTTGACAAGGCGGCGGTGCTTGCCAAGCGGCAGCGAATTTGCGAACGGGCGGGCGAACAATCCCCTAAGGCGGCCCAGCGGTCGGCGCTCATAATTTTCGTCAGGAAACCTTCTTGGAAACGCTAGCTACTTCGCTCCGATCCGTTCGAGCCGGATGCAACACGCCATGAGCAGCCTGCTGGGCCAATGGGCGGTTTTCTTTCGCGGTTTCCTCGAACATCCCAAGATGGTCGGGTCGATCATCCCATCTTCGCGCTTCACGATCCGAAAAATGCTCGGCCCGGTAAAATGGGATGAGTGCAAGCTGTTTGTCGAGTACGGCCCGGGTGTCGGCACCTTTTGCGGGCCGGTGCTCGAGCGCTTGCCGCAAGATGGCGCGCTGATCGTGATCGATACCAACCCGCTGTATATTGACTATTTGAACCGCACGATTTCCGACAGCCGGTTTACGGCGGTACATGGTTCGGCTGCCGATGTAGAGACTATCATTGCCGACAACGGGCACAAGCATGCCGATTATGTGCTTTCGGGCCTGCCGTTCTCGACCCTGCCCGATGGCGTGGGGCCGGAAATCGCTGCAGCAACGCACCGGGCGTTACGCCCCGGCGGTGCCTTTCTGGTTTATCAGTTCAGCGCCAAGGCGCGCGATTACATGGCGAAACATTTTCGCAAGATCGATCAGGACTTCGAGTTTTGGAACATCCTGCCCTGCCGTCTGTTCTGGGGCTGGAAAGACGCGCTCGCCTAGTCAGTTCAGTCGAATGTTTCGGTAAGCGATCCGCCAACAGAGTCGTTCAACTGGCTGTGTACCGCAGCCAGAATACCCGAATAAATCATCGCAACAATCATGCCCAACAGGCTGCTGAGTATCGCCATCACGGTCATCCCGCCTGTCGCGGCAGTGATCAGGCCGAGCATGCCGAAAATCAGCAATGCGATCACCATATAAGCGATGAAGAGAAGCGCGTAGAACGCCAGCAAACGCCATTGTGCGGCGGCGGTCATCGACCATGAGCGTTTGATGGCCGTGATCGGATTGGTAATCTGTTCTATCGCGACGACCGGCAGAATCATTGAAAGGCGCGTGAAAATGCACAGAATCAACCCGAATAAGGCCACCCCGAGAACGAAGCCGACAATAGTTGCCAGCGTCGTGGAAATCAGCCCGAGTCCACCGATTACCAGGCCGAAGACCAGCCCGACAACCAGAGCGAAAACAAAATAGCCGATCAGAAAAAGCAGAAATGCGCCAAACAGTGTCGGCAAGGACTTAACCCCGCGCCCAACGGCTTCTCCTACCGTGAGGTTCTGATCGTGGTTCATCAGAGCCATCATCGCGGTGTAACCAATTAGTGAAAACAGCATTATCGCGAAGTAGCCAAAGATGAATCCCGGCCCGAACATGCTCAAAATTGCTTCCGGGTTTTCCGGATTCATTGCCGCGCCGCTATAGGCCATAGACATCACATCCGGCATTGCGACTGCGAAGATCGCGCTGGGAATGAACAGAAACACACCCGCAATTATCGCCAATAGCTGAAAATTGTCGCGCACCTTGGCGATGCCCTCGTTCCATGCCTGTCCCAAATCGAAGTTCATTGCTCGTTCCCCCAAAGATGCTCTTTGGTCCTTGATAAGCCGTCCGATGCAGTTCACGCAATGCGCATGGTGGAAAACTGGCCCAAAGAATCCGAAATGCACAATTGGGAGATTCAGCGCGAGGAAGAGCGCGTGCCCTATCGCGATGCGCTCGACGCAATGGACGACCGTAACCGCGCGATTGCTGCTGGCGAAGCGAGCGAGCTTCTTTGGCTGCTCGAACACCCACCGGTCTACACCGCCGGAACGAGCGCGGCCGAGGACGAGCTGCTCGACCCGCAATTCGAAGTGATCGAGGCTGGACGCGGCGGGCGCTATACCTATCACGGACCTGGCCAGCGGGTCGGCTATGTCCTCGCCGATCTGACCAGGCGCGGGCGCGACGTGCGCTGCTTCGTGCATAGCCTTGAGGGCTGGGTGATCGATACGCTTGCCGATCTCGGTATCGAGAGCTGGCGTGCCAAGGGACGTATCGGGATCTGGACACGCGATGTTGATGGCAGGGAGGCAAAGATCGGAGCTATCGGCGTGCGCGTGCGCCGGTGGGTGACGATGCATGGCTTTTCGGTCAACCTCGACCCTGACCTGTCACATTTCGGCGGGATTGTGCCTTGCGGGATCGAAGATTTCGGGGTTACCAGCCTCAAACGATTGGGCGCAAATATCACAGCCGACCAGTGGGACGAGGCGCTGCTTGCGCGCGGAGCCGACTTCCTCGATAGATTGGCCGAAGGTTCAGGAGTTAGAACATGATCCGTATCGCTTTGCCTTTGGCTACGCTCGCACTGCTTGCTGCGTGTGGAAGCGAACCTGCGCCGGTCACGAGCGATGCCGACGCGAATGCGGAAGGCGATGTGCTCGAAGGATCGATCAGCGATGCGATGCTGCCGCTCGATACGGTAACATCGAAATCGCCTTCAGCGCGCGGTGATGACGAGGACAGTGATAGTGATGAAAGTGCGGAAGAGGGTGAGTGACGGCTGATATCAGCCGATTGCGCGAAGATTCCGCTGCGGCTCGGGCACATCTTCCTCTATCCGCGGCACGTCCTCGACTTCTTTGGCGGCTTCCATTGCAGCTTTCTCTGCAGCGAAGAGATTGATCATTGCATCGGCCTCCGCGCGTTCGGCAGCGGATAGCGAAAACGCCTCGTTGATTGCTGCGATCTGGCGGGGGCGCGTTGCACACATGCCGGTGAAGCCATCGGCGCGCGCCGCCCGCGCATCGGCTGCGCCGCGTTCAAGGTCCGATGGATCCTTGGTTGGTGTTTCGATTGGGATAACGCCCATTGTCTTGGCCAGCAGGATCACATTCATGCGCACATGACGCATGATGTCGGTCCATTCGCCATTATCGTCATGCGTGCGTTTGGCACCCAGCCGCTCGGCAAGCCCATCGGCATTCCAGGTAAATCCGGTCAGGCGTGGTTGCGGGTCCTGCGTCAATTCTCCCAAAGTCAGCGCGGCTTGTGGTGTTTCGCCGATCTGCGGGATTATCTTGGTGCTGTTATGTTTGAGGCCGAGCTTTTGCTCGATTTCGTACAACTCGAAAGCGAGCTGGCGGATTTGCTCAGGGCCGCCCGCCTTGGGCAGGATCACGCCATCGGGGGCACCCTTCATAACTGCCTTTAGATCCTCGCGCCACATCGGGGCGTCGAGCGATTTGATGCGAACCCAGCGGGCAAATGCCTTGTTAGCAAGCACCGGCTCGCTGTATGTCTGAAGCCAGGCAGCAATCTCGGCGCGCATGGTTTCGGCGCCGTCATCGGCGGGGATGTCGGCAAGGTCCACGACAATAGCGTCGGCACCGACCATCGGCGCTTTGTTCAGTTTCGCCTGACAGCTCGCCTCGATAAAAAGCCACGATCTCATAGCGACCGCGTTAGCAACTATTTCCTAACCATCTCTTACCCGGCTGCTGCGGTTGTCTGCTCCTCCAGCGTGGGATAGTCGGTATACCCCGCCGGGCCAGGGAAGTACCAGCTTTTGGGTATATCGACATTGGGTTGCAGTTCTGCGCCCTTGGCAATGCGCAGGTCGAGATCGGGGTTGGAGATATAGGGCCGCCCAAAGCTCACCGCGTCGCATGCGTTCGCCTGCATGTCTGCGACGGCCTTTTCGGCATCGTAATCGCTGTTGAGCACTAATGGACCCGAGTAGATACTGCGGATCAGCGGGCTTTGCTTGGGCACCTCGGTCTGGCCGAATGTGCCGTCAGGGCCGGGTTCGCGCAGTTCGAGGAAGCCTAGGGCCAGTTCTTCGACCACTTTCGCTGCAGCGCCGAAGGTCGCTGCGGGATCGCTGTCATCGCAGCCTTGCGTTTCGCCATTGGGCGAAAGACGGACGCTGACGCGGTCCGCACCCCATTCGCCGATCAGCGCTTCGAGCACTTCGCGCAGGAAGCGGGTACGGTTTTCGGGTGAGCCGCCATATTCGTCCTCGCGCAGATTGGTGCTCTCGCGCAAGAACTGGTCAACAAGATAGCCGTTCGCGCCGTGCAGTTGCACACCGTCGAAGCCGGCTTTCCTGGCGTTGGCAGCGGCATGGCGGTAATCCTCGACCACACGCTTGATTTCATCGACCGACAATTCGCGCGCGGGTTGGTAGTCCTGCCGCCCGGTCGGCGTGTGGGCGTGTCCGGGCGCTGTGGTGGCCGATGCCGAGACGGGAGCCTCTCCGCCGAGGAAGTCGGGATGCACAAGCCGTCCCATATGCCACAGCTGGAGGACGATCTTCCCGCCGGCATCGTGGACGGCCTGCGTCGTCAGCTTCCAGCCCTCGACTTGCTCGTCGCTCCAGATGCCGGGTGCAGACGGCCAGCCAAGGCCTTCGACGCTGATCCCTGTGGCCTCGGAGATGATCAGGCCTGCGCCCGCGCGCTGGCTGTAATAGGTCGCCATCAATTCGTTTGGGATCGAGCCTGGCGTGGTCGAGCGTCCGCGCGTCAGCGGTGCCATCAGGATGCGGTTCTTCGCTTCGATGGCACCCAGCTTGATCGGTTCGAACAAAATATCGGTCACGTGCAGCCTCACTTTTCGGTTTCTCTTTGTGTAAGGAGAGCTATGGGGCGACGGTGAGCAAATCAACCGCAAGAATGCAATTCAGCCTTGATAGCAGCGCTTGGCCGCGTTGGATCCTGCTGTTCGCGTTACTCGCTGGCAACGTCGCGCTGGCGCTGGGGCCATGGTTTGTCAGACTTGCCGATACAGGGCCGGTTTCGGCGGCATTCTGGCGGTTGTTCCTTGCGCTGCCGTTCCTTGCGCTTTTGGCGCGCGGGA
Source organism: Pontixanthobacter sp. (assembly GCA_965223995.1). Lineage (GTDB taxonomy): Bacteria > Pseudomonadota > Alphaproteobacteria > Sphingomonadales > Sphingomonadaceae > Pontixanthobacter. The sequence goes on from CBDCXY010000016.1 coordinate 410,745, forward strand.
CGGGCCAGCGGCTCACCGGCATCCCGAAAAAGACGCTGATACTCGTCGCGCTTGGTTCCATCGCCTTCGCGCTCGATCTATCGGCATGGCATATCGGGATCGAGAAGACGCGGCTCGGCAATGCGACCCTGTTTGGCAATGCGGGCAGCATCGTGCTGCTGTTCTGGACCTTCATCATCACCCGCACATTGCCGCGCGGGCTCGAATGGCTGGCGATTGTCTTCGCGCTGGGCGGGGCGAGCATATTGATGGGCCGTAGCCTTGAAATCAGCACCGCGACGCTGATCGGCGACTTGTTCTGCTTAGCCGCAGGTCTGTTTTACGCTGTGTATCTGCTCACACTGCAGGATGCGCGCAAAGGCATCGGCGCGTGGAGCCTGCTCGCTTGGGTCAGTATCTTTGCCTGCCCGGTAATCCTCGTGCTGGCGCTGCTCAATGGCGAGCCGGTCTGGCCGACCGACTGGACCCCGATCATCATCCTGTTCGTCACCAGCCAGCTCATCGGGCAAGGCCTGCTGGTGTTCAGCCTGCGCCACTTCCCGCCGCTGATTATCGGGCTGGCGTTATTGACCCAGCCAGCGGTCGCCGCGGTGATCGGCTACGTGCGGTTTGGCGAAGTGCTGCTGCCGCTGGATATTGTCGGGATGGCGTTAGTTGGCGCGGCTCTGGTTTTCGCGAAGAGCACCAAGGCAAAGGTCGCCAACGCCCCGGTCAACCGACAATAGCCGTCATGCCCGCGATGGCGGGAATCCATCTGCCCAAGAAGGATCGCGTGTAAGAGGAAGCTGAGCCCCAGCCTGCGCGGGGGTGGCGAAATTGCGATATCAGTCAGCCCTAAACGGCATAGCCCCCAAATCACCCATGCCCACGGTCCCGCTCGCCATTTCCAGCATCCGGTCGAGGCTGCGTTTTGCTTTCAGCCGCAGATCTTCTTCGATTTCGATCCGAGGCTCCAGGTCGCGCAGGCAGGTGTAGAGTTTTTCCATTGTGTTGAGCGCCATATATGGGCAGATATTGCAGTTGCAGTTGCCGTCCGCGCCCGGCGCGCCGATGAAGGTTTTTTCGGGCAACGCCTTTTCCATCTGGTGCATGATATGCGGCTCGGTCGCGACGATCAGCGTGTCGCCTTCGAATTCTTTGGCGAATTTGAGGATCGAGCTGGTCGAACCGACATGGTCGGCATGATCGACGATGGTCGGCGGGCATTCGGGATGCGCAGCGACGGGGGCGTCCGGATGCTCTTCCTTCAGCTTGAGCAGTTCGGTCTCGCTGAACGCCTCGTGGACGATGCACACGCCCGGCCACAGCAGCATTTCGCGGTCGAATTTGCGGGATAGGTACCCGCCCAAGTGACGGTCGGGCCCAAAGATGATCTTCTGGTCCTTGGGGATCTGCTGGAGGATCGTCTCCGCGCTGGAGCTGGTGACGATCACATCGCTGAGCGCTTTCACCTCGGTCGAGCAGTTGATGTAGGTCAGCGCGATATGGTCGGGATGCGCCTCGCGGAAGGCGCGGAACTTGTCGGGCGGGCAGCTGTCTTCGAGGCTGCAACCCGCGTCCATATCGGGCAGCACCACGATTTTCTCCGGCGAGAGGATTTTCGCCGTATCGGCCATGAATTTAACGCCGCAAAAGGCAATCACATCGGCATCGGTCTCTGCCGCCATCTGGCTCAGCTGGAGCGAGTCCCCGACATAGTCGGCGATATCCTGGATTTCGGGCTTCTGGTAATAATGGCCAAGGATGATCGCATTCTTCTCCCTGCGCAGCCGGTCGATCTCCGCACGTAAATCTTCGCCGGTGGGGATGGAGGTATCTAGCGCGGTCATTGTCATTTGGCCTTTCGCGATAAGGAGTTGGCTTGCCGCCTATATAAGGACGGGACGCCATATGGCGAGGCAAAGTTGCGGGTTTGCAGGAATCGGGCCACAAGATCGGCCGGAGAGGCGTGGGAGAGGAGAATGCGCGATGTATGACGCCCAACTGAGCGAGGCCTATTTTCCGGCTCAAAAGGACACCGACTATCGCGAGCGGACAATAGAACAAGTCCTGCGCGAACAGGCCGCGATACGTCCCGACGGGCTGGCGCTGCGCGAAGTGGTCGCCGATGGTGGCATCGGGCGCGAATGGACCTATGCCGAGCTTTTGAGCGATGCCGAACGCACGGGTAGGGCACTGGCCGCGCGACATCCAGCGGGGACCCGGATTGCGATTATGGCAGGCAATTGCCCCGAGTGGATCCTTGTCCAGCTGGGTGCGGCGATGGCCGGGCTGGTGCTTGTGACAGTGAATCCCTCCTTCACACCGCGCGAGGTGCGCTATGTTCTCGAACAGTCGGGTTCGGGTGCGGTCTATTACCAGCAGAATGTGCGTGGATCGGCGCTGCGCCCGGTGGTCGACGAGGCAGCGGCAGGTCTCGAGGCGGCCAATTACATGATCGATATCGAGGACCATGCTGAGCTGTTCGCAGGCGAAGGCGATGGCGAACTGCGCGCGACCGAACCGCTCGATATCTGCATGATCCAGTATACTTCTGGCACGACAGGCTTTCCGAAGGGCGTACTGCTCCATCAGCATGGCCTGGTTCAGAGCAACCACGATGTCTTCCTGCGCTGGGGCCTTGCTCCGGGCAAGACGGTGACCTGCCCGTTCCCGCTCTTCCACACGGCGGGTAGCGCGGTTTGCGTGCTTGGCTCTTTGTCGCATGGTGCAACGATTCTGCTCATCACCGTGTTCGATCCGGCAGCCGCGGTTACCGCGATTGCGCGTGAGAAGCCCGAGGTTGTCGGCGGTGTTTCGACCATGATTTTCGCGATGATCGAAGCGGCCAGAGCGACGGATGCCGATCTGAAAGGTGTCGAGACGGTGGTTAGCGGCGGCGCGATGGTCGCACCCGAGCTCAACCGTGCCGCACAGGAAGTGTTCGGCGTGCCAATCCTGATCGTTTACGGCCAGACCGAAACGTCTCCGGCGATCACTGCCGCATGGCCGAGCGATACGGGCGCAGATTTGACCGAGACCATCGGCCAACCCTGCTCGCATATGGAAGTCGCGATCCGCAATCCCGGGGACAACACCGTTTGCGCGACAGACGAGCAGGGCGAAATCTGCATGCGCGGCTACAACATGATGGCCGGTTACAACGACAATCCGGAGGCAACCGGGGAAACTATCGATAGCGACGGCTGGCTGCATACGGGTGATCTCGGCAGCATGGACTCGCGTGGCTACGTCAAGATCACGGGCCGGGTGAAGGAGATGATCATTCGCGGCGGCGAAAACCTGTTCCCCGCAGAGATTGAAGCGGCGATGCTCGAACACCCGGCGGTAGCAGAGGTCGCGGTAGCGGGTATTCCCGATGACAAATGGGGCGAGATTGTCGCCTGCTTTATGCGCAGTGCCGATGGTGCCGTGAAGCCCGACGAGGCTGAGCTCAGGTGCTTTATTCGCGAACGGCTCTCGCCGCAGAAAACGCCCGCCCATTGGGTTTGGGTGCAGGAGTATCCGCTGACCGGATCGGGCAAGATACAGAAGTTCGCCTTGAGCGAAGCCTTTGTGCGCGGCGATTTTGAGGCGCAACTGGCTTAACGCAGGTTATTCTGCGGGAGCTTGTTCCCCGTCGAAGCGGACATTGACTTTGATATCGTCATAACCGGCTACCTGCAGCGGAATGGTCAGGTTCTGCCTCACCGCTTCCTTCGCTGCCTGTCTTGCCAGAGTCAGCACTTCCGGGTTCTTGGCGAAGGCGGCTGCCTTGCGTTCGGCGGTCAGCGAGTTCTCGCGGCTGAGATTTTCCGATGCGCCGCGCGTAACCCATACTCCTTCTGTGAAGACTTTCTTGCGCGCTTCATCGAGATTGGGCTTTGAAATCTTGAGTACGGGTAAGGTGATATCAAGCGTATCGCTGCCATCATCCCATCGGAAACGATCGCGGTCGACAGCCGACAGGTCCAGGCGATACTCGATAGTCGCTGGAATGATTGCCGCCTGCCGCGATTCCGCAATATCTATCGGGCCGAGCGAAGTGGTGTTGGTGCTCTCTGCTACCACCTCGAAACGCGAGGAGAACACGGTGAGCGAATTCTGTTTTTCGAAGGCCAGCATTGCACTACCCACTGGATCGCCTTCCTCCTGATAGAAGAACGCGCGCCAGCCAAGCCATGCGACTGCGGCGATCAGCAGGATCACGATCAGCCACGGAACTGCTTGAATACGTGCGAGCGACTTGCCCGCATAGGGTGAGGGGGCTGGTGCGGTGACTGGTTCGTCGAGTTGCAACATCTCGGAGTTCTTTACGTCGTCTGCCATATGTCTTCTGAACGGCTGACTATGCCACGTTGTTCCAGATCGAGCAGATGTGCCTTGACCGACATGCCTGCTGCGCCCGTCAATCGCGGATCGAGATTCTTGTACATTTGCGGGACCATCGCTTCGATTTCCTGCGCTTTTTCACCCAGCAGTCGAAGTATCTGGTTTTCACGCTGGCGGCGGTGGCCGATCATCCCGCGCACCAGTTGTCGCGGTTTTTCGATGGGCGCGCCATGCGCGGAGTAGTAGATTCGGTCTTCGCGTTGATAGAGTTTGTCGAGGCTGAGCATGTAGTCGCCCATATCGCCATCGGGCGGGATAACGACGCTGGTTGACCAGCCCATCACATGGTCGCCGGTGAACAGCGCACCGCTTTCTTCAAGCGCAAAACAGAGATGGTTTGACGTGTGGCCAGGGGTGTGAACCGCCGTGAGAGTCCAGCCAGGGCCGGTCATCTGCTCACCGTCTTCGAGTACGCGGTCGGGTTCGTAGGTGGTGTCGAAAGCCTCGTCTGAGCGCGGGCCTTCGACTTCGAGCACCAGAGGTGCACAGCCGACAATTGGTGCGCCGACAGCATCGGCGAGAGGTTTGGCAGCGGGCGAATGGTCGCGATGTGTATGCGTGCACATGATCGCGGTGACTTTGGCATCGCCGATGGCTGCCTTGAGCGCATCCAAGTGCTCAGGCTTGTCGGGGCCGGGATCGATCACCGCGATCTCGCTTTCCGCACCGACCAGATAAGTCTGCGTTCCGGTGTAAGTGTAGGGCGAGGGGTTGGGCGCAAGTACACGGCGCACCAGCGGTTCGGGTTGCTCGACCTTACCGGTCGGCCAGGGTTTGGGGGGCATAGCCATTGGTAGGGATATGCAGCGGCGAAACCGCTCTGTCCATCCATCCGTCATCCCAGCAGACCAACCGTCATCCCAGCGAAGGCTGGGATCGCTCGCAGGCCAGGGCAAGATTGAAAACGATCCCAGCTTCCGCTGGGATGACGGATATGTTTAGATGCAGCCCATGACCAAACATATTCTCGTTCTCGATGAAGGTACGACCTCTACCCGTGCGATGCTGTTCGCGCAGGATGGCAAACCGCTGGGCAGCGCGCAGCAGGAACTGACCCAGCACTACCCCGCGCCGGGCCGAGTCGAACATGATCCAACCGAAATCTGGCACCGCACGCTCGCCTGCGCTCGTGAAATGGTCGAGAAAGCGGGCGGGGCAGATAACATCGCCGGGATCGGCATCACCAATCAGCGCGAGACCGTGGTTGCGTGGGACCGCACAACAGGAGAGCCGTTAGCCAAGGCGCTGGTGTGGCAGGATCGCCGGACAGCTGATTTATGTGAGGAATTGCGCGCCGCCGGAAATGAAGCGGAGGTGCAGAAGCGCACCGGATTGCTGCTCGATCCGTATTTCTCCGGCACCAAGATGCGCTGGCTGGTCGAGAACGATCCTGCCGTGAAAGCCGCCGCGGATGCAGACTCACTGGCGCTGGGTACGATTGAAAGCTGGTTCGTGTTCAAACTGACGGGCGGCAACTTAATCAGCGATGCGAGCAATGCCAGCCGCACCTTGCTCCTCCCGCTCAATGGGGCGCAATTCGACGAGGGGTTGTGCGATTTGTTCGGGGTTCCGCATGGCGCGTTGGCCCAAGTGGTCGATAATGCGGGTGACTTCGGATCGACGCTACCGGAACTGTTTGGCGCGCCCATTCCAGTCACCGGCCTCGTGGGTGACCAGCAATCGGCGACCATCGGGCAAGGGTGCCTCTCGCCCGGTGAGACAAAGGCGACCTATGGTACCGGTGCGTTCATCCTCGCCAATAAGGGGCATGATATCCCTCGCTCAGACAACCGCCTGCTGGGAACGGTGCTCTATCAGGAGGACGGAAAAAGGACTTATGCCCTCGAGGGATCGGTGTTTGTCGCAGGCAGCCTCGTTCAATGGTTGCGCGACTCGCTGGGGCTGCTTGGAACGGCGGCAGAGACCGAAACGCTGGCGCGTTCGATTGATGATAGCGGCGGTGTTACTATCGTTCCGGCAATGTCGGGGCTCGGCGCACCGCATTGGCAACCCGATGCGCGCGGAGTGATTTCCGGTCTCAGTTTCGCCACGGGCCGCGCGCAAATTGCTCGTGCAGCTCTGGAAGCCATGGCGCACCAGACCTACGACCTTGCCGAAGCCTTTGCAGCAGATGGCGCGCGGTGGACCTCGCTCAAGGTCGATGGTGGGATGAGCGCGAATGACTGGATGGCCCAGGATATCGCCAATATGCTCGATCTGCCGGTCGAACGTCCTGACTTTGTCGAGACTACAGCGCTGGGCGCTGCAATGCTCGCGGCCAAGGGAGCGGGGCTGGTTGCCTCTCTGGAAGAAGCGAGCGAGACTATGCGCGGTAGTGTCGGCTCGTTCGAGCCTGACATGGATCAATCCGTCAGGGATGCCCGCCTGGCTGCCTGGCGGAAGGCGATGAACGCGGCCTAACGGGCGGCAACCACGCGACCCAGCCGTTCCTGCAAGCGGCGGATCGCGGCGGGCTCCATTTCGAACCGGTCGCGCCAAGCCCCGTCGAGCCGCGTGATCCGCGCATGCAGCCGCTCGGTCTCGCGGATCAGATCACGCGTCGGTTCTTCCAGCCGTTCGAGGTTCTCCGGCTCGGCTGGCCGATCAGCCGGCAATCTACTGTGCCTGCGCAGCTGGAACTCGGTCAGTTCACCTGCAAAATAGGCGCGCTGGTTGAGCAGCCATGCAAGCACATGCATCACCCGGGTGGTGGTGCGCAGCCCCTCGACCGACAAGGCAAGCCGCGTGAGGTCTGTATCCTCATCCATATCGCTGGGTGGATTACCCAGGTCGAACACCTGACGAACATCGTCGGCGAGCAGCAGGGCTTCGCAATACAGCGCCTCGACAATGGGCTGATTGATGTCGGTCGGTTTTATCATCGAAGGGCGGTGGTAATTGCCGTTGGCGCGCGGAGCCAGTGCCAGCCTGAATATATCCCGAACCATTTCGGGACCGTCCCAAAATGGAGCGCTTTTACGCGATTATATCGGGCAGAAGTGCGTCCTCGATCGTTCCTATCTGATCTTTCAGCGCGAGCTTGCGCTTTTTGAGGCGGGCGATCTGCAGTTGGTCTGTCGAACCGGATTCGCGCAGCGCTTCGATCGCGGCATCGAGGTCACGGTGCTCGGTCTTGAGCATTGCCAGCTTCTTGCGCAGTTCCGCTTCGGTCACACCTGCTTCTTCCTCTCGCATGGCTACGATTCACCGCAACCAAACCCTTGTCTAACGATTAGGCCTTAATCGGGACTTCGCAAGAGGCGCAATTTGTGTTCTTATGCATTCAGGCGGTTCGTCCGCTCATGGACGAGTCGCTCTCACGGGTTTCGTAAACTTGTAAGGAGAGCCAGATGGAATCGTCCCACGTCAACGCGCTGGAAAACAAGCATGCCGGTATCGAAGAAAAGCTTCGCGAGGAAATGAACCGGCCCGTACCAGACACTGCGACGATACAGGCTCTCAAGAAGAAGAAATTGCGAATCAAGGAGGAAATCGCGGCCAGTTAGCAGCCCCGTTTTCGCGCTTCGTATCCATATCGAGGCCATTAACATTTTGCCTGCTTTGCTTTAGGTCCGGCGCATGACCGCAGCCGCCGATGCCGCCCGCCTGATATTGACTCAATTACACGAGGTTATGGCATCGCGCCTGCATGCGCAGGGCAAGCTGGATCGAGTGGTCGATATTATCGCTGAGAACCTCGATAGCGAGGTCGTCTCGATCTATCTCCTGCGCGAGGGGATGCTTGAACTTTTCGCTACTCACGGTCTTAACAAGGAGGCCGTCCATGTCACCCGGATGGCCATCGGCGAAGGATTGACGGGAACGATTGCCGACAATGTAGAAACGCTCAATCTGGCCGAAGCCAAGGCGCATCCTGACTTCCAGTATCGTCCCGAAACAGGCGAAGAGAAATTCCATAGCTTCGCTGGCGTGCCGATTGTTTACCGCGAGCGCGCGGTGGGAGTGTTGTGCGTCCAGCATGTCGAGCCGCGCCGTTATGAGGAGGTCGAAGTCGAAGCGCTCCAGACCACCGCGATGGTGCTGTCGGAGCTGATTTCGAACAACGGGTTGATCGACGAGGAAGACGGACTTGGCCAACTTGCCGAGCTGACCGAACAGGCAACTATCACCGGTCTGCAACTGGTGAAGGGGCTGGCGAGCGGATACGCTGTCTATCACCAGCCGCGCGTGACCATCGATCAGGTTGTCGCGGAAGATATCGAAGTCGAACGGCAGCGCGTCTATCGCGCTTTCGACAAGATGCGCGAGCAGATCGACAATATGGCGAGCAATGCCGAATTCGGCGTCGGCGGTGAGCATGAAGAAGTCCTCGAGACATACAAGATGTTCGCTTATGACGAGGGTTGGGGCCGCAGGATCAACGAGGCGATCGATACCGGTCTGACCGCCGAGGCGGCGATAGAGCGCGTCCAGCAGCATACACGGATGCGGATGCGCGAGATCGACGATCCGCTGCTGCAGGACCGGATGCATGATCTGGAGGATCTGGCGAACCGGTTGCTGCGCATCGTGTCGGGCCAGCTGGGCACGGCTGCGACGCAGGGCTTGCGCCGCGATGCAATCCTGATTGCCAAGAATCTCGGCCCTGCCGAGCTGCTCGAATATGATCGGCGTCGGCTCAAGGGCGTGATTCTCGAAGAGGGTTCGTTGACCGCGCATGTCGTAATCGTGGCCCGGGCAATGGGCGTGCCTGTGCTGGGCCGTGTGCGGGGCCTTCGCGGTATGGTCCGCGAGGGTGATGAGGTGCTGCTCGATGCCGATGCCGGTAGTGCCACCATCCGGCCGAGCCAGTCGGTCGCGACGGCCTTCGACACCCGTTTCGCCCAGACACGCAAGAAACAGGCGACCTATGCCGAATTGCGCGATGTCGAACCGTTCACCCGCTGCGGTACACGTATCCAGGTGATGATGAATGCCGGCCTGCGCGAGGACATCTCGAACCTGAATCTTGTCGGTGCAGACGGGATCGGGCTTTTCCGCACGGAGTTCCAGTTCCTTGTCTCGGCGACGCTGCCGCAACGCGAACGCCAGTTGCGGCTCTATCGCGATGTGATGGATGCAGCAGGCGACAGGCCGGTGATCTTCCGCACGGTTGATATCGGCGGCGACAAGGCGGTGCCCTATCTCAATTCGGACGAAGCCAGGAATGATGAAAACCCGGCTATGGGCTGGCGCGCTTTGCGCCTCGCACTCGAACGCGGTGGCTTGCTCAAGGCGCAGGCGCGCGCGCTCATTGAAGCGGCGTCGGGGCGACAGCTTTACGTGATGTTTCCGATGGTGTCCGAGCCGTGGGAGTTTGAAGCGGCGAAAGCAGTGTTCGAAGACCAGCTCGCTTTCGTCAAAAAACAGAAGAAACAACTTCCCGAGGCGATCCACTATGGCGCGATGCTCGAAGTGCCTGCGCTTGCCGAGGTTCTCGACCTTCTGATTCCAAAACTGTCCTTTCTATCGGTTGGAACGAACGACCTGACCCAGTTCCTGTTCGCGGCGGACCGCGCCAATCCGAAGCTGGCCGAACGTTACGACTGGCTCAGCCCCGGAATCTTGCGGTTCATGCGACGTATCACACAAGCGACCGTCGGGCAGGAGGTCGATCTCGGCGTATGCGGCGAGATGGGGGGGCGGCAGTTGGAGGCACTGGCGTTGCTCGGGCTCGGCTATCGGCGCCTGTCGATCACTCCGGTCGGCGTCGGCCCGATCAAGGAACTCGTCAGGCAGGTGGACTTGCAGCAGGTTAGCGACGCCATGACCGGCTGGCTGTCGAATCCGCCCGCCGATATGCGCGCCACATTGCGCCAATGGGCAGAAGACCAAGGTATTTCGATCGACTGACTCGCCCTGCATGACCAACGTTTCGCCGATTCAAGCGACCTGCCCCGCGCCCCGCGCTTGACACAATGGGCACTTATCCCTCTTTTGGGGCTAAGGGATAACGCCCGGGTCGAGGACGCCGATATGAATGATGAGGCCGATCAGGCTGAAGAGCAGCTGCCGCTGGAGAGCGTGGGGGAGCAGCTTAAGCGCGCACGCGAAGATGCGGGAAAGAGCCTAAAGGAGATCGCCGACGAAACACGCATTCCGATGCGTCATCTCGAAGTGATCGAGGCGGGCGATTTCGGGGCCTTGCCTGCGCGAACCTACGCGATCGGTTTCTCGCGCACCTATGCCAAGGCTGTTGGGCTGGACGAGCGCGGCGTCGCAACCAAAGTTCGCGAAGAGCTGGCGGGTGCGGCAGACGATAGCGTCCATCGTCCTGCGCGGTTCGAGCCCGGCGATCCGGCGCGTGTGCCGTCGCGCGGGCTGGCCTGGTTTAGCGCCTTTGCCGTCCTGCTTCTGGTTGTGGGCGGCCTGACCTATTTCCGTGGCTATTTCTTTCCCGGTTCCGGCCCAGGGGCGCTTGTCGATGAAACACAAGTCGCGGCGGTCGAAGATACGAGCGAGACTCCGGGATTTAATGGCGACGCCACAGCACCTGCACCAACCGGCCAGGTTGTTTTCACTGCCCTGAAGGACGATGTCTGGGTCAGGTTCTACGATGGTTCTGGCGAACGGCTGCTCGAAAAAGTGATGGCAGCAGGAGAACGCTACGCCGTTCCCGTAGAAGCCGACGATCCGCAGATAAACACTGGCCAACCGGAGGCGCTTTCCATCACGGTTGGGGGCGAACCAATCGGCAATTTGTCGAATGAGAGTGAAGTTATCAGCGACATTTCGGTGACCGCAGAAGCACTGATCGCGCGTAGTCAGGAATTGGAAGCCGAAGCGTCTGTCGAAGAAGCCGAGCCGGGCGGCGCAGACGCAGCCTGAACATCGCCCCAAGTCTTTACCACGCGAATCCACGGATTTGGCGGCTTCATGCCTCGACAAAACCGCCCTCCTTGGGCAGAATCTGCAATTGATCGTTCAGCCTGTGTTTGACGTCATGATGTCATGGGTGAGGAATGTTTCGAGACGGGAGCTAGTTGAGTGATGATCAATCGTAAAAGCCGGGCGCTGGTTGCATGCGTGGCGCTGTTTGCCGTGGGTGGCACCTCGATGCCCGCATTGGCGCAAAGCAGCGGTGAGGAAGCGCGTCTGCGCAAACTGGAATCCGAAGTGCGCGCGCTGCAACGCAAGGTTTTTCCGGGCGGTGACGGCCGCTTTTTCGAACCTGAGATTTCGGGGAGTCCGACAACCGGGGGTGGCAACACCGCGCCTTCCACAACTGCGGTGACCGACATTTTGATCCGGCTCGACGCGCTCGAGGCGCAGATTGCGTCGCTCACGTCACAGACCGAAGAAAATTCCAATGCTATCGTGCTGTTGACCGACCGATTGGTCGCGCTCGAAAACGGGGCCGGTACCGGGGCGAGTGTGGGTGGGGCCACCACGTCCACGCCCGCGGCAACGACCGAAACAGAGACGGTCGAACCGTCGGCTTCAGTACCCGAGCCGGCGGCACCCAGTGCCTCGCGTCTGGCCGCAGTGCAGGCGATTGCCAAGCCGCAAACCGAAGACGAGGCAGATGATGAATATTCCTATGGCTATCGCTTGTGGAATGCCGGCTTCTATCCCGAGGCGCAGCAGCAGCTGACAATGTTTGTCGAGAAATATCCAAGCCATTGGCGCACGACCTATGGCCGCAACCTGCTTGGCCGCGCCTATCTCGATGACAACAAACCGAATGACGCGGCGCCGTGGTTTCTGCGCAATTATCAGGCGGACAAGAACGCCGCGCGCGCAGCCGACAGTCTGCTTTATCTCGCGGAGACAATGATCGCGCTTGATGACAATGACCGCGCCTGCATCGCGCTGTCCGAGTTTGGTGACAACTACCCCGCGCTGGCTTCGGGCCGGTTGAGCAACCAGTACCAGAGCAATCTGGGCAAGGTTACCTGCAATTGATATCCCGGAGCAGATCGGAGCGGTCGATCCCGCGTTAGTTGAGCGGTTCCGAGGCGATCTCTTGGCGTTGTGGAATGGCGAGGGGAAGCTGGGCATCGCCGTATCGGGCGGGCCGGACAGTCTGGCGCTGTTACTGTTGGCGCATGCAGCAATGCCTGAAGGTATAGAAGCGGCAACGGTTGATCATGGTTTACGACTGGAAAGTCGCGGCGAAGCCGAATTCGTTGCTTGTGTCTGCAAAGCTCTCGGAGTTGAGCACGACATCCTGCCGGTAACGGTCGGCCAAGGTAATCTGCAATCCGAAGCGAGATATGCGCGGTACTCGGCGCTGGCCGGCTGGATGTCAAAACGCGGTATCGGCGAACTTGCAACAGCCCATCACGCCGACGACCAGGCCGAAACCTTTCTGATGCGCGCTAATCGGGGAAGTGGCCTTTCGGGGCTACTGGGAGTGCGCGCTCAGGGTATGGTCCCCTTGACCCGTTACACGCTTATTCGTCCCCTCTTGAGCTGGCGGAAAAGCGAACTCGGCGATCTTGTGATGGGAACAGGCATTGAGCCCGTGAGCGATCTTTCCAATCGCGATACATCGTTCGACCGTGTCCGAATGCGTACTGCGTTGACACAGAGCGATTGGCTCGATCCAGCAGCGCTAGCCAAGAGCGCGCGGCTTCTTGGAGAAGCGCAGGCATTCATTGATGGCGCGCTATCTGACACGTGGAATGCTCACGTCGGCGAGAAGGATAGTGAATGCTGGTATTATCCGGGAGAGAACCGTTTCGAGAATATCGAAGTGGTCTCGCGCATCATCGAAAGAATGGGCGGCGAAACGTCACGGTCAGATGTCGGGTTGATGGTAGATCGCTTGGCAAATCAACAAAATGCCTCGCTGTCGGGCATTCTCGCTCGTCCTGGAGTCGACAAGGACGGCCTGGGGCATGATGGCTGGCGGTGGGATTTCGCCCCCGAACCACCCCGAAAAACCGGCTAACCCGCTCGATCAGATAATCGCGTCACCCATGCCGATGCGTTTGCCGCGGGTGATGATCACCTTGTCGCCCTTTTTGGCGATGGCGAAAACCTTGGCGGCGAAGTCGTCGGGCATGCCGACGCAGCCGTGGCTGGCATAGCCGTTTTCAACCTCCGAGCCGTGCAGCGCGACGCCGTCCGAGGTCAGGAACATCGAGTAGGGCATCGGTGCGTTGTTGTATTTCTCCGAGACATTGTGCCGCATCTTGTAGCGGATCGGGAAGGTGCCGAGCGGGGTGGGGTGCTCATCGGTGCCGAGCAGCACGGCCGCAGCGCCGATTTCATAACCGCCTTGGAAAACCGAGATCACGCGCGCGTCGAGATCGACCGTCATCACCAGCGGACCCTTGGGTACCTCTTTGTCGTCCCAGAACCACTCGCCATATTTGATCGGTCCGTCGATGGGCAGGATACGCTTGATTACGAAGCGTTCGTCCTTGGGCTCGGGCTTCTTTTCGGGGATCGGCTGAACGACTTCTTGCGAGACGAATTCAGGGTTCGCCTGTCCCTCGATAGCGTCCTTGTCGACCGGAATCGCCTCTTCGAGCGATGCCGTTGGCGCTGCCTCGGCCGATGTTTCAGCCGTATCGTCGGCCAGCATGCCACTTGCCAGGGTTGCTCCACCGAGCGCCAGGGCCACCACTGCGGTCGCGCCGCCTATCCATTTGAATACCGGGTTCATGCACGCATGACTGCCAGAAAACGCCTAATTTTTCCATACCATGCTGGCAGATGTCCCGTTGCGAGACGGCTATGCAGACCGCGATTAATCAGCCATGAGCCCCGAAATGGTTGGCTATAGATGTCCCGACACGCAGGCTTAGCCGGTACGCACGGTCGAGCGGATCGATATAATCGCGCTGGATCTGCGTATAGCCTTCACCGTCACCATCGGGGTAGTCGCTAGGCTCATCGACGCTGAAATTGTCGAGCTGCGGGAAACTGGTCGGATAGGCACGGCGCAGCTGCGCCAGAGCATCGTCGACGCGCAGGGTGAAGACCATCTCCAGCACGTCGTCGCGGCTGATGTCGTTCGCACGGCTGAAGGCCGGGATCGACATCGCCTTGATAAACATGTGCTGCAACAGAGCGAGGCGTAGCGCTTGCAGTGCACCGATAGAGCGGCGGATATTCTCGCGCCCTTCGAGCGGAGCCTCGTCGGGGATCAGCGCCAGCAGGCGGTGCAGTTTGAGCGCATCGACGCGCAGGCGGCTGGCGAGGCGGCGGAAGGTGCCCGTCCGGTCATCCTTGGTCAGATATTCGGCGAGGTTCTCGCACGCATCGGATAGGTGCGTCTCGGTCCCGCGATAGGGACGACTGGCCCAATAGGCGCTGTTGAACAGCTCGCCGAACGCGGCGACGGTCTTGATGCTGGCGAGCGCGTTGGAAGCGCGCACAAGGCGGATAAGCTGCCGCCCGCGCTCGCTTTCCTGCAGGAGCACAGCGATATCCTCGTAATTGCCATCCGCCGCGGTGCCGACGCCGGAAATGACATTTACCGGATAACCGAGCTGCTGGAGGATCGCATTATGCGGGATCGCGCGGATCTGGCGCAGGTTCATATCGCGGTCGGCGCTGAGGTCCGACTGGCGACGCGATACGCGGCTGCCGGTGGAATTGAGCAGGCCGAGCCCGAATGCGGTCAGCGCGCGGCTGTAGGTCTGGCTTTCGAGATGGTCGCGCTGGTGCTTGCGAACCGCACGGTAGAAATCGAGGCTCAGATCGGTGCGCCGATAGAACTGGTCGGTCGGTGCATCGGGATCGGTCGCCGAGGGGTTGAGCGTAGCGATCCGGGTGAGCGTTGCCAGCGCCAGTTCGGGCGTAGCGAAATGGAGGTAACCATCGCCGCCCTGGAAGCTGACCTCGGGTTCGAGGCGTATGCCCGCGCGGACAAACCGCCGCCGTGTCCACGGGCTGAGCGGCCATGCGAGACGGTCGGCAAATCCGCCCGGATGCGCGCCTCGGCCCATGCTCTCGCCATGCGTGTTGAAAATCAGCGCTGCAACATCGGTTAGGTTGTTCGCCACCATGGCTTCGGCAAGACGGCCTTGAAGTCGCTCGATCGCAAGGCTCGCGGGTATCTGTCCGACAAACCGCCCGGCGTCCGAAAAACCCGTTTGGATCGCGACGCGGCCGCGCTGGCGGGCGTAGCACTGGTAGATCGGCTCGGAGAGCAAGGCATCGAGGAAACGACCGCCATGCTCTAGCGCGGTTTCGGTTTCGAACAGAGGCGAGACATCGACTTTGTCCTCGATCCCGAACAATTTGGCGAAATAGAGAGCGGCGAGAATTGTTGAAGGTTGTTCGCATTCGGCAATCAGCATCCGGATCGGTGCGTCGCCATCCACATGTTGCAGGATCTGCGCCATCGCCAGGAACTGGCGGATTGCAGTGCTGCTTTCGATGGCAAGCGCGGCAAAGTTGCTGCGCAGCGGCTGCACCTGTTCGAGCAATTCGCGCAAGGTCGCCATCGCGCCTTTGCTGCCGAGATCAAGAGTGTTGTCCGGGTCGATCCGGCGGCGGATCGCATTGTGCAACTGGCTTGAATTCACCCGGAAGTGGATCCAGCCCATGCCGAGCCCGTCCGCGCGCATGGCCGCCGCTAGCGTCTTGAGGCCGATGGCGCGTTGCTCGTCGCAAGTCTGCGCTTCCGCCTCCAGTAGCTCGATCATCGGCGTCAGCGAGAGGATCTTGTGCGGATGATCAGCCGTCAACCGGTTCGCTGCTGCCGAAAGATCAGCAGGATCAGACAGATCGGCGCGGAAATCTGCGGTTCGTTCATGCGAGTAAGCTGCCGCATTGCGCAGGGTCTCGATCAGCGGATGCGCGTCGTCCACGGCCTCCAGCGACGCGATATAGCGGTCGAGCCGATCCGCTTTCTCCGACAGTCGGAAGCCGATGGAATCGTACCATTTGATATCGGTGCGTCCGTCCATGTCGTAGCCGACCCAGCTCGCAAAACGGAACGGCAGCGGGCGCGCGGAATGCCATTTGGCAGGCCACGCCTCCTGCGCTTTCGATAGTGCCTGACCAACAATGGAATCGCGTGCGTCTTGCGCATGGGCAATCGCGCGCATTGCGCGTTCATGCTCGAACTTCAGCGTGATATCGGGCCGGTCGAGCGTCGCGACACAGGTATCGTCGGTAATGTCGGCGTCGCTGCTGGCGGAACGCGCAACGGCGTCGCTCTGTTCGGGTGTCAGCAGGAAAGTCGGGTGCGCGGTAAACACCGCATGCAGGCCGGGGTTCTCCCATTGCGTCTTGAAAGCTTCGAAATCGGTGCCTTCACAATATTCGGTCAGTGCCTCATTGTTCGCTTCGGTCGCAACCGGGCCAACATTACGCCGCAAGCGCGTTGCACGGCTTTTGAGCGATCCGCATTCCAGTTCGGCAATCATTGCTTCGAGATCGTCGAGTGATCGCTCACCCGATTCGAGCAGGCGAGAGAGTTCGAGCGAGAGCTGGAACACCGGGTTGAACAGGGGAGTTTCCTGCGTTTGCTGATGAAGTTCGTTCAAACGTCTGGTCAGGTCATCGACAGTGTTCATCCGGCCAGTTCCATCGCTTCACGCGCCAGCTTTTCGACGGCAGCCTTGTCGGGTGCACCCTTGGGCGCGACCCAACTGCCGCCCACGCACAGAACCTTGTCGAACGCCAGCCACTCCTCGACATTGGCTGGACCGATCCCGCCTGTCGGGCAGAAGCGGCATTGGCCGAATGGTGCGGAAAGCGCTTTCAAGGCGGGAAGCCCGCCCGCGGCCATTGCCGGGAAGAACTTGAAGTGGGTCAGCCCCAGATCGAGCCCGCGCATGATATCACCCGAATTAGCGATGCCGGGCAAGAAGGGGACATTGTGGCGGATCGCAGCCTTGCCGAGCGTATCGGTCAGGCCAGGCGAAACGATAAATTCGCTTCCTGCCTCCAGAGCGTCCTCAAGCTCTTCCTCGTTCGTCACTGTACCCGCGCCAACGATCGCGCCGGGTACCTGCTTCATCGCTGCGATGGCCTCCAAAGCGGGCTGTGTGCGCAAAGTCACTTCGAGGCAGCGTAAACCGCCTGCGACCAATGCCTCGGCCAGCGGCACCGCGTACTCGATCTGCTCGATCACAATCACTGGAATGACCGGTGCGGTGCGCATGATGGTTTCGATATCGCTCACGATTGTTCTCCAGAAAAAACGGTTTTGGTCATAGCCTCGCCTGCGCCAGCATCGCCGAGCCGCCGCGCTCGGCGCTATCGGCTTGGGCGCGGAACATGGCGAAGAGCTCCCGTCCGAAGCCTTCGGTGTGCGGATGGTCGGCGGCGGCTTCGCGCGCATCGAGATCGGCGCTGGTCGAAAGCTCGCCGGTCTTGGCGCACAGCTTGACCACATCGCCGTCGCGTAGCTTGCTTAGCGGTCCGCCGCCAAGCGCTTCGGGCGTGCAGTGGATTGCCGCCGGAACCTTGCCGCTTGCGCCCGACATCCGGCCGTCGGTGACGAGCGCGACGCGATATCCGCGATCCTGCAGCACCGCGAGCGGGGGCGTCAGCGAATGCAGTTCGGGCATGCCGTTCGAACGCGGTCCCTGGAAACGGACGACAACCACGACATCGCGGTCGAGTTCGCCCGCCTTGAAGGCAGCGGTGACATCGGCCTGCTCCTCGAACACGCGGCAGGGCGCTTCGATAGTATAGCGGTCTTCGGAGACAGCGCTGGTCTTGAAACAGGCGCGGCCGAGATTGCCCTCGACCAGCTTCATCCCGCCATCGGGTTGGAACGGATCGTTCGCCTGGCGGAGTATTGTTTCATCGCCGCTGGGGCCCACTTCGCGCCAAATGAGTTTGTCGTTATCGAGACCCGGTTCCTCGGCATAGCGTGCAAGGTCGCTGTTGCCGATGGTCTGCACATCGCGGTGCGCCAGACCCGCTTCGAGCAATTCGCCGATCACGTAACCCATGCCGCCCGCATCGTGGAAATGGTTCACATCGCCCGATCCATTGGGATAGACATGCGCGAGCAGCGGGACGGCGGAGGACAGCTCGGACAAATCGTTCCAGTCGAACTGCACACCTGCGGCGCGCGCCATCGCCGGGATATGGATCGCATGGTTGGTTGATCCGCCGGTGGCGAGCAGGCCGACGGCGGCATTGATAATCGCCTTCTCGTCGACACAGTGTCCGATGGGGCGATAATCGTTGCCGTCGACGCCGATAGCCGCGACGCGGTGCACCGCTTCGCGATCGAGCGCCTGGCGCAGTTTGCTCCCCGGCTGGATGAAGGCCGCTCCGGGAATGTGCAGCCCCATCATTTCCATCATCATCTGGTTGGAATTGGCGGTGCCGTAAAAGGTGCAGGTGCCCGGCGAATGGTAGCTGCCAAGCTCGCTCTTGAGCAGTTCGTCGCGGCCAACTTTACCCTCGGCATAAAGCTGGCGGGTTTCCTGCTTCTGCTTGTTCGAAATGCCGCTCGGCATCGGACCGGAGGGCACGAAAATCGCGGGCAGATGGCCGAAGCGCAGTGCGCCGATCAGCAGGCCGGGAACGATCTTGTCGCAAATCCCCAGCATCAGCGCGCCGTCATACATCGCATGGCTGAGCGCGATGCCGGTGCTGAGCGCGATCACGTCGCGGCTGAACAGGCTGAGTTCCATGCCCGTTTCGCCCTGGGTGACCCCGTCGCACATCGCAGGTGTCGCTCCGGCAACCTGCGCCGTAGCACCCACTTCGCGGGCGTAGATTTTCAGGCGTTCGGGGTATCGGCCGTAGGGTTGATGCGCGCTCAGCATATCGTTGTAAGCACTGACGATCCCGATATTGGGGCCCTTATGCGCCATCAGAGCGGCCTGGTCTTCCTCCGCCCCGGCATAGGCATGGGCGAGGTTGGAACAGCTCACCTGATTGCGGTCGGGCTGATTGTCGATCGCGCGCTTGATAAGATCGAGATAGGCTGCACGGCTGCCCTGCGAATTCTCGATCACCCGCTGAGTGACGCGGTGGAGGGTGTCGTGGAGATTACTCACGCCATGTCACCCCGTCGCGTTCGGCCAGTGCAATCGCGGCACTCGGGCCCCAGCTACCCGCAGTGTAGGTCTTGGGCGTCAATCCGTACTCGGCCCAACCGGCGCGGATCGCATCGATCCATTCCCATTGCGCCTCAACCTCGTCGCGGCGGACGAACAGCGTCTGGTCGCCCTCGATCAGGTCGAGCAGCAGCCGTTCATAGGCAATCCGGCGCACGGCGCCCGAAAACGCATCGGGCATCGCGATATCGAGCGGAACCTGCCGCAGCCGGATACCATCACGGTCGAGCCCGGGCACCTTGGCCATCAGGCTGAGCGAGACATTCTCTTCCGGCTGGATACCGATCACCAGCCGGTTGGGGTGCATCGTCGCGCCCTTTCCGGCGAAGATCGAATGCGGGACCTGGCGGAACTGGACGACGATTTCGGTAACCCGCTCGGGCAGGCGTTTGCCGGTGCGCATGTAAAAGGGCACACCCTTCCAGCGCCAATTGTCGACATGCGCCTTGATCGCGACGAAGGTCTCGGTGTCGCTCTCCTTGCCGAGCTCGTCATCATAGCCCGGCACGGCCTCACCCTTGATCGCCCCTGCGCGGTACTGTCCGGTAACCGTCTCACCCTCGGCAACCTCGCGAAGCGCGCGCAGCACCTTGACCTTTTCGTCGCGGATATTGGTCGCATCATAGTCGCCCGGCGGCTCCATCGCGACCAGCGCCAGCAGCTGCAGCATATGGTTCTGCACCATATCGCGCAGCGCGCCGCTATCGTCGTAATAGGCGACGCGGCTCTCCAGCCCGACCGTCTCGCCTACCGTGATCTGGACATGCTCGATATGGCTGGCATTCCACAAAGGCTCGAACATGATGTTGGCGAATCGCAGCGCGAGCAGGTTCTGTACCGTCTCTTTTCCGAGATAATGGTCGATCCGGAAAATCCGATCCTCGGGGAAGGCGGCCGCTACCGCATTGTTGATCTCGCAGCTGGAGGCCAGATCGGTGCCAAGCGGCTTTTCGAGGCACATGCGTACGTTTTCGCCGTCGAGGCCCGCATGTTGCAGACCCTTGATCGTCGGCTCGAACAGGCTGGGGGCGGTCGAGAGGAAAATCGCCAGGCCGCGCTTGGGCTCGCCAACCTTCTTGGCAAGATCGTCGAACCCTTCCAGCGTCGTCGCGTCGAGCGGTTGGTAGCTCAAGCGATTGAGGAAATCGGCCATCCCTCCGCGCCGCTCGGCAGGCAGGTATTTCTCCAGCGCCTCGCGCGCAAAATTGCGGTACTCCGCATCGCTCATGTCTGAGCGCGCGGTGCCGACGATTGTCACATCCTCGGCGAGCAATTCATCGGCATGCAGCGCGGCAAGCGAGGGCAGCAGCATACGCTGCGCCAGATCGCCGGTCGCTCCGAACAGCAGCAGCCTGTCGGCGGTGAAACCCATACGCGCTATTCTCCCAAATATGCGGTCAGGCAGATGTTAGCACCGGCTCGCTCGACGCGCACCCCGCATACATCATGCCGCAATCGTATTCATGCGCCCTAGGTGATCGAGACCGACACTTCGCTCGAAAGAAACGTGCTGGGTCCGAAGCTGGTCATAAAGCTGACATCGGCGGCATCGCGCCCCACGCCGATCTTTACAATATACTCGGCATTGGCCATGCCCGTCGCATCGACCAGATACCACGCGCCACCCCCGGGAGTGGTAGGATCGGACAGGAACACCTCGGCCACCGCATGAAAATCGGGCGGAGTGACCTGCGGCGCGAAACAGCTGACATAGCGCGCCGGAATCCCGCTTGCCCGGGCGAGGGTGACCATCACATGCGCATAGTCGCGGCACACACCGTGTCGCTCGATAAAGCTGTCGACTGCGGTGGTGGAGGCGTTGGAGGAGCCCGGCGTGTAAGTGAAATTCTCCGCGATCCAGTCATGCATCGCGATGATCCGCGCACCGCCCTCGATGTCGCCAAACTCGTCCTGGACAAAGCTCTGCATCCGGTCCGCCTGGCAATAGCGCGAGTCGAACAGATACTTCACCGCCTCTGCGGACAGGTTGTGAGGCTCGACGCGATCAAGCTGCGAGATCGGACTGAGCAACCGCTGCAGCTCAACCTCGGCGCGATAAGCGACATCAAACCGCCCATCGACCCGCAGCCATATCCGCTCTCCGATACCGTCCCCCGCCGCAACGCGTGCGCAATGTTCCGTCTCGGACATCGTCGTATCAGCGGAGAGCAGCTGCTGCTCCGGAATGGCGGCGGCCTCGAACTGGAGGAGGATGTCGGTTGGTTCCTCGGTCGAGAAGGAGAATTGAGCGGAGATGGTTATGGGCATATGGGTGAGTAACGCTTGCGGTGGGGGAGGGTTTCTCGGTTATTCCGGGCTTGTTCTTGTCGCGGCGATAGGCGAGACGGAGCGCAAGGGAAATACTCAACGGATATTGCCAGCTGTCGCTGGTTGCATCCGAGATATCCGCATAGGCAATGCGAGCCGTGCGGCACAATCGAGCCCGACGCTCGGTGAACGAACAAGCTCCACCTTTTGGCAGGTAAATTTGGGATTGAATGTGGCGCGCCTTGACCTGAAACGCATCAAGACTATGCTGGCCGTAACGAGAACATAGCCGGAACGACACTATGTATTCAGATGACCTTCTATCAGACCATTCCGATGCTCTCGACCTTAGAAATCGGCAGTGGACAAAGAATGATATTGCGCCTGACTGGGTTGATCTGAGCGATGTTGGTTTGGATCAGTTTTTCACCACACCACAGGTGGCCATGGATTGCTACGCAGAGATGCATCGCTTCTTGGAAGAGCGTGGCGAGGGTAGTGTGAATTATCGCTATGTCGAACCCTCAGCCGGATCCGGGGCATTTTTTGATCTCATGCCCGAAGATCGGCGTATTGGGGTAGACGTCCTCCCTCTTCGTAGCGAGTTCGTGCGCGATGATTTCCTGACTTGGACGCCAGAGCAAAAGGCAGGACAGCGCTATCTGACGATCGGTAACCCACCGTTTGGATATCGTGCATGGCTTGCGTTGGCTTTTGTAAATCACGCCGCCAAGTTCTCTGACTATATCGGCATGATTTTGCCGATGGCCTTTCAAAGCGACGGAAAAGGGAGCCCGAAACACCGCGTGAAGGGTATGGCGCTACAAGCGTCGCGTATTCTGCCGCCTGACAGCTTTGTCGATGCCATGGGGCGCCCTGTTAAGGTAAACGCCCTTTGGCAAATCTGGGCGAAGGGTGAAAATACCAGCGCACATCGTGTGTCATGCTCAGATTGGGTGGAACTCTTTACCGTTGACCAGCGTAAGGAACGCTTGTGCGGTCAATCAAAAATGGCAGAAGCAGACTGGTTTCTACAACGAACATTCTACAAGGAGCCGCCGAACCTGGTCGATTGTTTCAGTCAAGTCCGTTATGTTTGCGGCTATGGGCTCATCATAAAGAGAGCCAAGGACGAAATCACACAATACCTGCGACAAGTTGATTGGCGCAAATATAGCAATCTTGCCGCACATAATTGTCGCCACATCAGCATGTATCACATTGAGCGCGCGCTCGTGGATGGTGGCTATGCCAACTCCCGACCATGAAGCACTGATGGATGCGGCCATCGCCGCCGCTGCAAACGACAAAAAGTGGATCGATTCTAAATACGAAGGTATCAAGGTCGTCAGCAACACGGCCGTTGGCAAGGTAGGGCAGACGTTCGTTGAATCTCTGTGTGCTGCCCTGAATTTACCGTTCACTGTGCCGATGGCTGATGGGAGGCGCTTGAACCAGAGTCCTTGGGACATTGCTATCTTGGGAAAAGAGTTCGAGCTGAAAACGGCGTCTGAAGATGTAAGCGGTTGCTTCCAATTCAACCATATCCGCTATCATCGCCCCTACGACGCTGCAATTTTCGTCGGGGTGGCACCTGACGAGATATTTTTTGACTGTTGGTCGAAGGCGGATCTGGTAACGGGAAAAGCTGGGCGACTAGTTTCGATGGAGGCTGGAGCGAATGCTTCCTATAAATTCACAAGACGGGCTGCCCAACTTCATCCGATTTCAGATTTTGAGAGTCGCGTAAGGGCGCTTGCCGCTCGTCTCTAACTCCTCTGGCCGGTTGTTCTATCCGTCGTGGGTATTGTTAAAGACCATGCTGGCAGCAGCGTGTTCGCAGCTACGAGTCCGCAGTTGGTTTCCTCGCGCCTATACGTCGATGCCGGACACTACTAACAGATCGTCACATCGCGTTCGAAACAGATCGAATTGTTGCGAGAACGATTTCCTTAGCGCTTCGTCCGGCTACGATCTGCACGCAGTGCATTCGCATTTTCCTACATGCGCTTAGCTCGCTAGTCTGACCGCCGTTTTCATTTCCCGGCTTCAACCATGCGCTACAATCATCGATCACAAGTTGCCGTGAGCACGTTCCTGCAAACCTGGTCGCGCGCGGCATGCGCTTTTTGCTTCAGGACTGTGGTCCATGTGGTCCATCTGTTCAGGCTTCGGATGACGAAGCTGAATTCAGCGCTGGATCAGACGGGCACCCCGAACAGGTCGTGCGCGTCGGCATCCTCGACTTCGACTTGCACAATGTCGCCTTGGGCGAGCGCCTCGGGCACATTGCGCAGGTATACCGCTCCATCGATCTCTGGCGCGTCGGCCTGGCTGCGGCCGGTCGCGCCAACATCGCCGTCTTCGTCGGGCTCGCCGACTTCGTCGATGATTACGGGTAGCGTCTTGCCGATCTTGGCTTGGAGTTTGGCGGCGCTGATCCGTTCGGTAACCTCCATTACGCGGGCGTATCGCTCTTCCTTGACCTCTTCGGGCACAGGGTCGGGTAGCGCGTTGGCCTGCGCGCCTTCGACCGGTTCGAAACGGAACGCGCCGACGCGGTCGAGCTGGGCTTCCTCGAGCCAGTCGAGCAGGTACTGGAAGTCCTCTTCGGTCTCTCCGGGGAAACCGACCACGAAGCTGGAGCGGACCGCGATCTCGGGGCAGATGTCGCGCCACTTGGCGAGCCGTTCGAGAACCTTGGCCTCGTTGGCGGGACGCTTCATGGCTTTGAGCACTTTGGGGCTGGCATGCTGGAACGGGATGTCGAGATACGGCGTCAGCAGCCCCTCCGCCATCAGCGGGATCACCGCATCGACATGCGGGTAGGGGTAGACATAATGGAGGCGGACCCAGGGCGGCGTTCCGTCTCCGACGTCGAGTTGGCCAAGTTCGCGGGCGAGGTCGGTCATATGCGCGCGGACGGGGTGCCCTTTCCAGTCGCGTTCCTCATGGCGGGTGTCGACACCGTAAGCCGAGGTGTCCTGGCTGATGACGAGCAGTTCGCGCGTACCGGCGGCAACCAGCTTCTCCGCCTCGCGCAGCACCGCATCGATCCGGCGGCTGGCGAGCTTCCCGCGCAAATCGGGGATGATGCAGAAGGCGCAGGAGTGATTGCAGCCTTCGCTGATCTTGAGATAGCTGTAGTGGCGCGGGGTGAGCTTCACGTCAGGTTGCGGGATCAGGTCGACAAACGGGCCTTGGCTCGGCGGGGCATGGGTGTGAACGGCCTTGACTACTTGCTCATACTGATGCGCGCCGGTGACGGCGAGAACCTGAGGATGCGCGGCGCGGATTGCATCGGCCTCTTCGCCCATACAGCCGGTCACGATCACGCGGCCATTCTCGGCGATGGCCTCTCCGATGGCCTGGAGGCTCTCCTCCTTCGCGCTGTCGAGAAAGCCGCAAGTGTTGACCAGCACCACATCGGCGCCGGCATAGTCGGGCGACATGGCGTAGCCGTCTGCGCGCAGGCGGGTCAGAATGCGCTCGGAATCGACCAAGGCCTTGGGGCAGCCCAGGCTGACCATGCCGACGCGCTTCTGGTCGGGGAGGGATGTGGTTGCAGTGCTCATTATGCGCGCGCCTCTACACGCCTTCGCCAGTTTGCGCTACATCAAGGATATTGGGTCGCACTACAGGGAGGGATTTATGGACTTGTTCGATGTCAACTGGCTGGCCGTCGTGCTGGCGGCTGCCTGCGGCTTCATCGTGGGCGGTATCTGGTATGGCCCGATCATGGGCAAGAAATGGATGGGCGCGGTCGGTCTGACCGAAGAACAGATCAAGGAAGGCAATATGGGCCTGATCTATGGCGGCGCGTTCGCCTTCTCGCTGCTCGCCAGCTGGACACTCGCGCACACCTTTGCAAGCTATGCTACCGACCTGTCGGTGCAGGCGAAGATCATGACTGCATTCGGTGTAGCGCTCGGCTTCATCGTGCCCGCGCTCGGAACCAACTACCTGTTCAGCCAAAAGGGCAAGACGCTGTTCTTCATCGACGCGGCTTACTGGATGCTGTTCTACATCGCGATGGGCACGGTCCACGCTTACTTGCCGTAAGCGATCCAAGGAGCGCGGTCAGGTGGGTGGAGGGCCAACTTCGCCATCATGTCCGTCGCCGCGCTCTTCGCCACTTTCGGTCGGCACGATCTCGACAACGATGTCGCCCGGCAGGAGGTTTTGGCACTCGTCTTCCCAGAAGCCGAGCACCTTGCCCTTGCGATAGACGCGCAGCCCCCGGCCACCGGTCTTGAGGTCGGTGATCGCGCTGCCGCATTCCTCTTCGGTGATCGCCCGCTCGACCAGCTGGACACGGCCGGTGACCGAAGCGAGATCGGCGAGATAGTCGGCAATATGCGCGCCCTTGGCAGATCCGGCGAGCAATAGTCCGGTGAAACGAACCGGGTTGATGACGTTGTTTGCACCCGCCTGCCGCGCGAGAAACTCGTTGTCATCGGCGCGCACGACGACGCTGATCGGGACATTTGGGGCAAGATGCCGTACGGTGAGCACGATCAGGATCGAGGTGTCGTCGCGCCCTGCCGACACCAGAACATTGCTCGCCTCGGTAATGCGCACGGCGTTGAGTGTGTCATCGCGTGTGGCATCGGCGGCCATGACATTGCATCCCAGCTTTTCGGCTTCGGCGAGCCGCTCCTGGCTGGGGTCGATCACGACGATGTCGGTCGGATCGGTTCCGCGCTCGACCAACTCGGCGACCGATTCCGACCCCGATACGCCATAGCCGAGCACGACGATATGGTCGGATAGCTGTTCCTGAATGCGCGCCATGCGAAACTTCTCCCAGCTACGCTTGATTATGAAGTTATAGGCCGTGCCCACGAAAATGAAAAACACGGCAAAACGAATGGGCGTCACAATGATCGCCTCGACCATACGCGCCCTGTCGGAAATCGGTGCGATATCGCCAAAGCCGGTCGTCGTGACCGAGATCATTGTGAAATAGACCACGTCCGAAAAGCTGACCTCGCCATCGAGATTGTCGACCAGTCCGCCGCGATCCCACCAGTGGATCATTACCACGACAAACAGTAGGAAGATTGCGATCCCGAGCCGTATACCCAGATCGCCCCAGACGGGTATGCGCGATGCCCGCCTGAGTGGCTGGAACTGCGGGCCGCGTACACGCCGTGCGCTACCCGGTGTTCCGATCCGATCGATCTGGTTGGTCATTAGCGCCTAACGTTGCGGCAGCTTGGCCTTGGGGTCAACGCGCTTGTTATCTTTCATGATTTCAAAATGAAGCTCTGGCCGCGTCGCGACACCCGCGTCGCCGACAAGCCCGATACGCTCTCCGGTCTTGACCACGTCACCCAGTTTCACTGTGATCCGGTCGAGATGGCCGTAGCGCGTGCGCCAGCCGTTGCCGTGATCGATCACGACCAACCTGCCAAAGCGCTTGGGTTCCTCATCGGCGAAAACCACCGTGCCCGATGCCGATGCGCGGACCATATCGAGCTTGTTGCCTTCGATATCGAGCCCGTCATGCCCACCGCCATCTTCGCGCAGCGAGAAGCCGAGCATCAACTTGCCGTCATGCGGCCAGCGGAAATAGGGTTCGCTGCGCGGTGCCTGCGGGGTTGGTACCGACTGGATTACCGCCGGAATAATCAACTTCTGGCCCGTCGTGATATTGTAAGGTTCCTCCAGCCCGTTGGCGATTGCGATGTTGGCGAACGGGATGCCGTAGCGATGGGCTATGCCAAATCCGGTATCGCCTTCTTTCACTACATGGACGCGTTGACGGGGTATTTGCAGTTTCTGACCGATGCGGACGTTGTATGGTTCAACCAGGCCGTTTGCTGCTGCGATAACTGCGGCAGGAACTTGCGCGCGATTGGCAATGCCGCCCAGCGTCTCGCCTTCCTTGACGACATGCTCGGTTTCGGTGGCCGGATCACCCGCTGCGAGGAGCAGCGGTGTCAGTAGTATCAATCCTAGGCGTTTCATCGCTCATATCTCCCTGCCAGCGCGCCGAGCGAGGCATGGTGGGTGAGGTCGAGTTGCAGCGGCGTCACCGAGACATAGCCTTCGTCGATCGCTTCTAGATCGGTGCCGTGATCGAGCGTATGTTCGATCGCGTGCAGGCCAAACCAGTAATAGGGCAACCCTCGCGGGTCACGCCCCTCGACCACCGAACCACGCGAATAATCGTGGAAACCCTGCCTAACCACGCGAACGCCTGAAACATTATTGCCCGCAAGTGGTGGAAAATTAACATTAATGAGAGTGCGCGTGGGCAACGGTGCGTCGAGCAACGGTGCGATGGCCTTCGCTCCCCATTTGCGCGTCGCGTCGAACTGCTCGTGCCCGGCGGAGCGGTCGAGAACCTGACTGAGTGCAATCGAACGCACGCCCGCCAGAGCACCCTCGATAGCTGCGGAGACGGTTCCGGAATAGGTAATGTCATCACCCAGATTGGCCCCGCGATTGACGCCCGACAGGATCAGATCCGGCTTTCCGTCGAGCACCTTGCGCATCCCGAGTGTCGCGGCATCGGTCGGCGTTCCCGTTACCGAGAAGCGCCGCTCGCCATGCTTGTGCAGCCGCACCGGGGCATTGAGCGATAGCGAGTGGCCGGCACCCGATTGCTCCTCATGCGGCGCGCAAACCCAGATGTCATCGCTGAACTCCGCAGCGATCTCTTCAAGGACTTTGAGACCCGGCGCGAAGATGCCGTCATCATTGGTGAGGAGTATTCTCAAGGATCATCCTTACAATTCCGCTCGCCCTGAGCCTGTCGAAGGGCTGCTTTGACTTCAAATACAGCTCTGAAAGAAAGGCAATCCTTCGACAAGCTCAGGATGAACGGGGTTCTAGTTTGGTGTCAACTTTTCCACACCACCCATGTAGTCACGCAAAACGGACGGTATCGTCACGCTGCCATCGGCTTGCTGATAATTCTCCAGCACTGCAACCAGCGTTCGCCCGACCGCAAGGCCCGAACCGTTGAGTGTGTGCGGGAACACCGTCTTTTTCTCGCCTTCAGGCTTGTATCGTGCGTTCATCCGACGTGCCTGAAAGTCACCTGTGTTCGAGCAAGAGCTGATCTCGCGATAGGCAGCCTGTCCCGGGAGCCAGACTTCGAGATCGTATGTCTTGCGCGCGCCAAAGCCCATATCGCCGGTGCACAGCAACATCTTGCGATAGGGTAGGTCGAGCGCCTGCAACACGCCCTCGGCGCATTGGGTCATCCGTTCGTGCTCGGCCTCGCTCTCTTCGGGACGAACAATGCTGACAAGCTCGCATTTCTCGAACTGGTGCTGGCGGATGAAACCGCGCGTATCCTTGCCCGCCGCCCCGGCTTCGCTGCGAAAGCACTGGGTGAGCGCGGTCATCCGCATGGGGAGGGCGGCGTCATCGATGATCTGGCCTTGGACCGAGGCGGTCAGACTGACTTCGGCAGTAGGGATCAGCCAACGTTCGTCTGTGGTCTGGAAGCTGTCCTCGGCAAATTTGGGCAGCTTGTCAGTTCCATACATCGCGCTGTCATTGACCAGTACCGGTGGAGCGCATTCGGTGTAGCCATTCTCGCCAGTCTGCTGGTCAAGCATCCACTGGCCCAGCGCGCGGTGCAGCCGCGCCATCCCTCCACGCAGGAACGTGAAACGCGCGCCCGACAACCGTGCGCCTGTCTCGAAATCGAGCCCAAGCGCCGGACCCAGATCGGCATGCTCTTTCGGCTCGAAGTCGAACTGGCGAATATTGCCCCATTTGGCGATCTCGACATTATCTTCCTCGTCTTTGCCATCGGGAATATCGTCGGTTGGCAGATTGGGTATCACAGCGAGAGCATTCTCCAGCTGCGCAGTGAGCTGCCGGTATTCATCCTCAAGTGCTGGTAGGGTCTTCTTTAGCTCTGCGACCTCGGCTTTCAGTGCCTCGGCGGTTTCGGTATCGCCTTTACCCATCGCCTGGCCGATGGCTTTCGAAGCCTCGTTGCGGCGGCTCTGGGCCTCCTGCATTTTGGTCGTGACCGCGCGGCGGCGTTCGTCCAGCTCCAGGATCGCGGCAGAAACGGGCTCCTCGCCGCGACGTTTGAGCGCAGCGTCGAAGCCTTGCGGGTTTTCGCGAATATATCGGATATCGTGCATGGCGCGGGCTATGGATGGAATTTGGGCGCGCTTCAAGCGCTTGGCGCACGCAAAACAAAACCCGCATAGCTTTGCCATGAAAGCTACGCGGGTATGTGTTGCAGCGATGCTGGGAGGAGCGTCACTGCGGAAAGCTCAACAGTTGATCAGAAGCGGACCTCGCCAGTAACGAAGAAGCGCCGCGGATCGCCGTAGAATCCGGTCAGTGTGCCTTCGAGGCCCAGTGTCGGCGTGAAAGGGACGCCGCCCGTGCCACCGGCAACAAAGTTGTAACCCGCCACGATATAACGCTTGTTGGTCAGGTTCTTACCGTGAACACCGATCGACCAGCGACCATCGTCCGATGTGTAGACAATGCTGGCATCGAGCAACACGAAACCATCCTGGTCCAGGAAGGCGTTGGGCACTTCGAACTGGCTTGCATCCGACCGCAGGCTTGCCGAACCGAAGAAATCGACCATTCCGCTGGCAACGGGCAGGCCGAGATTGATGCCCATATTTGCGGTAATCTCCGGCGTGTTTTGGAACACGCGCTGATCGGCGACATCGTTGCCAAGCGCATCGATGAACTGGTTGTATTCGGCATCGACATAGCCGAGTGCCCAATTGACGTTAAAGCGGCTGCCATCGCCTGCAAAGTCGCGCCCCACAAGGGCGCTGCCCTCGAATTCGAAACCGTTCACATCGGCATCGCCCGCATTGGAAGTGATCCCGATAAAGCTGTCATTGGTGCCGTCGCCATTGGTGTCGACCCCGACCGATCCGGGGATCTGGATGTCGGTGTAGTCGCCTTTGAATACCGCAAAGCTGACATTCAGGCGGTTGTCGAGCAGCGAGGCCTTCCAGCCCAGCTCGTAGCTGTCGACCGTTTCCGGTGCGAAGCGCAGGAACTCGAACTGATCATCAAAATCAATGTCGCCGTCGCCGTCAAGATCGGGCGCGGCGGTCGTCTGGCCGCGTGGGTCGAAGCCGCCGCCTTTGAAACCGCGTGAATAGGTGAAGTAAATATTGTGGTTCTCGTTCGGCTTGAAGCTGATCGAGGCGCGAGGTGTGAATTCCTTGAAAGTCTCGCTGCCGTTGAAATCCGACGTGACAGCAAATGCGGTTGCCGTCGAGGGTGGGAACAGGTCCGAGAACCCGCCAACGAAGCTGGTGCGAAGCACCCGGCTGGTGCGCTTGTCATTGGTGTACCGACCGCCAAGCGATATGCTCAGCTGATCGGTAACGTCATAGGTGAAGTCACCGAAGATCGACCATGTCCTGGTGTCAACGTCACCCAGGGTTTGTGCGTTGAGGCCAGGGAGATTGACGAAAGGGAGCGCGCCAGTTGTGAACAGCGCCACATCGAATGCGGTGAAGGCGTTGGCGTCGAGATAGTAGACGCCCACCACGCCGTTCAGCCGGTCGCCTTCGTAGAGGAGCTGGAATTCCTGACTGAACTGATCGTTTTCATAAATCGCCGGGACGTCAAGATCGGCAGCGGGAAGGCTGTCGAAATCGATCGGCGTCGTCGATTTGTCTTCGCGATAACCCGTGATGCTCTTGAGCGTGATCGTGTCGCTGACTTCGACGGCGATATTGAGCGCGCCGCCATAGGCTTCGACTTCCTGATCGACGACATTGAGGCCCGCGCGTGTGTCGAACACATCATCGAGTACCGGTGCGCCTGTGAACAGGCTGGGGATCAGTCGATGCCCCTGGCGAGCCTCGCTATTGTCCTTGGCATAGTCGCCCGACAGTCGGGCGAACACTGGCCCGTCTTCAAATTCGAGCGTCGCACGACCGGCCCATACGTCTTTGTTGTAGTTTTCCGTTCCAAGATTGAGATTGTCGCCAAAGCCGCCACGCGAGAGACGCGCTGCGCTGGCGCCAAAGCGAAGACTGTCGCTGAGCGGTGCCGAGCCGCTGACAACCAAATCGGCTTGATCGTAGGAGCCGTAGGTCCCACGGATCTTGAACTCGACATCGTCGGGCAAGCGGCGAGTGACATATTTGATCGCGCCGCCAATCGTGTTTCGGCCATAAAGTGTGCCCTGAGGCCCGCGCAGAACCTCGATCCGTTCGACATCGTAGATATCGAGCACGGCGGCCTGAGGGCGGTTGAGATAGACGTCGTCGACGTAGAGGCCGACGCCAGCCTCGAAACCGGCGACGGGATCCTGCTGTCCGACACCCCGAATGAACGCAGTCAGCGTGGTGTTGGTACCACGCGACACTTCGAGCGTGAGGTTGGGCACTTCCTGTCCGATTTCGGTCAGTTCAAGTGTGCCGGTCTTGGCCAATTGTTCACCGCTAATGGCAGTCACGGAAAGCGGTACATCGGTGATCCGTTCTTCACGACGGCGCGCGGTAACGGTGATGATGTTGCCATCGTTTGCCGTGTCAGCCTCGGCTTGACCATCGGCATTCTGGGCGTGGGCCGGAACGGCAGTGAAAGCGAGCGCCGCTGTGCCCATCAATAGTGTCGAAACGAGCGTGCGATTGGTGAAACGCATGGAAACCTCCCTTGAGTGTTGAACGCCCAATATTGAAACATGAACCAACTTTCAAGTTCTTGTTGCATGCGCTGCTGTTCCAGCCTAGGCGCAGGGGCATGGAGCAGGGACAGATCGCACCGGAAGCATCCGAAAAACGCCCGCGGACCGAGCGGGGACGCAAAACTCTGCGCAAGTTGCTCGATGCAGCGACTGTCGAATTCGGCGAGCGCGGCTTTCACGAGGCCTCGATCAGCGGGATCACCCGCCGCGCGGGTGTGGCGCTGGGCAGTTTCTACACCTATTTTGACAGCAAGGACGCGATCTTCCGTGCGCTGGTTGCCGATATGAGCGAATCGGTGAAGCAGGCCGCGCGCGACGCGATTGTCGAGCCGATTTCAGCGATCGATCTCGAACGGGCTGCGCTGAAGGGCTTTCTGGACTTCGCCTCCGAGCACAAGGAAATCTACCGTATCATCGACGAAGCCGAGTTCGTCGATCCGCAGAGCTATCGCGAGCATTACGAGACCATCGCCGAACGCATTTACGAACGCCTGAAAGCGGGCGCGGCATCGGGTGAGCTCAGGCCCGAACCCCATGAGGCACACGCATGGGCGCTGATGGGCATGAACGTATTTCTTGGTCTGCGCTACGCGATCTGGGGCGAGGGCGAGAAATGGTCCTCAGACGAGGTTGCACAGGCAGCCAATGACCTGCTCGCCAACGGGATCGCCAGGTGATCGGATAGCCGTTGCAGGTTCGGTTACCGGACTTATTGCAGCGCTGATGAAATGAGCCGGGCAAACCAGCCCTGCGGTTCTTTCGGTGCGATTTTTGCATTCGGCGATACCGGGCATTCGAGGCAATAGGCCTGCATGCCCTTGACCGACAGCATCCGGTCCAGATCGATCCGCGCCTGGCCGATCAGCGCCTGCTGACGCTGCGCGACCATAGCAAACAGATCGCCACCACGCACAGTTTCGGCGTCATCGCCCACTAGCAGGCTACGGAGCAGCGAATCGTAGCCGCTGACCTGCTCGCCCAGATAGGTCACGTGCCACTCGCCTTCGGCAAGCTCGGCCTGCTCGGCAGCGTAGGCTATCGCTTCTTCTATCCCGCCATATTGGTCGACTAGGCCAATCTGGCGCGCTGTGCCGCCGTCCCAGACGCGGCCTTGACCGATCTCGTCAACCTTCTCGGCTGTCAGATTGCGCGATTCCGACACACGCGCGATGAAATCGCGGTACCCGTCTTCGATCGAGCTTTGCAGTATCGCATCGACTTCGGGCGTGAAGCCATCAATCAGATCGGGTTGACCCGATAGCGGCGTGGTCCGCACACCGTCTCCATTGACGCCCCATTCGGCAGCTGCGCGTTCAAATGTCGGGATCACCGCGAAAATGCCGATTGATCCGGTGATCGTTTCCGGTTCAGCGAAAATCCGGTCGGCCGGGGTCGCGACCCAATAGCCTCCGCTTGCCGCAACGTTGGCCATCGACACTACGACGGGGATATCTTTGGCTTTGTGGCGCAGGATCGCCTGACGGATTTCTTCCGATGCCAGCACCGAACCGCCGGGAGAGTCGACCCGCACGACGAGCGCCTTGAGATCATCATCGAGCGCATCGTCTAGGAGGCTTGCGATACGTGTGCCGCCGGCTGTGCCCGGTCCTGCCTCACCATCAACAATCTCTCCGGCTATTGTAACGACACCAACCGCATCGCCCGATGTGTCAAAGGGGTTGTCTGCAAGCCAAGCGTCCAGATCGGTATAGGCGAACGTGCCAGGTCGCTCATCAAAATCGTTTTTGCCAGCCACTTCTGCGACGCGGCTGCCAAACTCGATCCATGTGCCGAGTTTGTCGACCAGGCCGGCCTCAAGCGCAGCCGTGGCGAAGTCACCTTGTGCACCTTCGATCCATTCGACGGGGGTTTTCGTGACCATGTCGAGATCGGCATCGGGGCGCGCTTTCTTCACATTGGCCTGCCACTCTTCCCACAAAGAGCCATAGAGCGCGTTGGCGTTTTCGCGTGCCTCGGGTGACATTTCATCGAGAATGTAAGGCTCGACCGCCGATTTATAGGTTCCGACCTTGTAGACGCGGGCATTGATATCGAGATTGCGCAACAATTCGCCATAGTAGAGACGCGAACCACCTGGTCCCGCGACGATGGCACCGCCAAGCGGATCCACCCATACTTCGCTCGCATGGGCCGCGATCATCATCGCATCATCACCGTACCCGATGGCGTGTGTCAGAACCGGCTTGTCCGCCTTGCGCACGGCATCAACAGCCTCGGCAATCGCCTGCATATGTACGTGCCCGCCGCCGAAAAACTCGCTCAGGTCGAACACGACAGCTTTTACGCGTTCATCGCTCGCCGCGGTCTCCAGTGCGTGGACCACATCGCGGACCGAATGTTCGGGGACCGGTTCCTGTCCGCTCAAAAGCACCTGCAGCGGATCGATGACCGATTTTTCTTCAACGATGACGCCATCGAGCTCGAGCAACAGTGCGCCATCGCGCACCTGGGCCGGGCTGGGTCGCGCCGAAAGTACGCTGAACAGGAGCAAAAAAAACAGTAGCAGGAATATCAGGCTAAGCCCGTCCTTGATTCCAACCAGAAGCCGCCAGACCTTGCCTGCAAATGCCATTATGTCGTCCTAGAAATTGCGAGTTGAAACCTAATTAGGGGTAGATTGATCAATCTGCCAGTCGAAACCGCTTGAGCAGCCGATAAGCCTCGACTAAGGGCTTGGCTTTAATGACATCGACGAACAACCCCACCGGAACATCGGGAAGCGGCCGCGAATATCCGGCTGGCTCTTTGGCCTTCCCGCATCGCGATCTTCTCGGCATTGCCAGGCTGGAACGGCATGAAATTCTCTATCTGCTCGATGAAGCGGAACAATGGGTCGATCTGAACCGAACATCGTCAAAGCATTCGGACCTTCTTTCGGGCCTCACGATCATCAACGCGTTCTTCGAAAATTCCACGCGGACGCTGTTGAGCTTCGAGATTGCGGGCAAGCGGCTTGGCGCCGATGTCGTAAATATGCATGCGGCACAGTCGTCGGTGAAGAAGGGCGAGACGCTGATCGACACCGCGATCACACTTAATGCAATGCGCGCCGATGCAATCGTTATCAGGCATGGTTCGAGCGGCGCGGTCGATCTGATCGCCAGTAAAGTCGACTGCCCGGTACTCAATGCGGGCGATGGCCAGCATGAGCATCCGACGCAAGGCTTGCTCGATGCTCTGGCACTGCGCCATGCTCTGCGCGAACGCGGACACAATGCCGACGACTTTACCGGGCTGACTGTGACGATTTGCGGCGACATTCTGCATAGCCGTGTCGCGCGCTCGAACATTTTGTGTCTGACGGCGCTTGGAGCGAGCGTACGGCTGTGTGCACCGCCTGCGTTGATGCCTGCAGAAGTCGAAGCGATGGGCGCGGCGCCATTCCACGATTTCGATGCCGCACTCGATGGTACCGACGTTGCGATGATGCTGCGTTTGCAGACTGAACGGATGGAAGGACAGTTCATTCCCTCGGCCCGCGAATATCATCACCTATTCGGACTTACGCAGGATCGCCTGAAGCGCGCGGCGCCCGACGCGCTGGTGATGCATCCAGGCCCGATGAACCGCGGGGTCGAGATAGATAGCGAAGTGGCCGATATGCTCGACCGCTCGATCATCACCCGCCAGGTGGAAATGGGCGTGGCAATCCGAATGGCGGCGCTCGATGTTTTGACCCGCAAGACACGCGGTGTACCCGGCTGGATCGATGCAGAGGAGCGCTGGGCATGAAACAGTTCAAGCCTCTGACAATCACGAATAGCAAGCTGGTCACAGCCAGTGGCTTGAAGGATGGCGGCATCCGCTGTGTGGATGGTTTGATCGAAAGCCTGGGCGATGTCCGCGCGCAGGAGGGTGACGAGGTTGTCGATGCGAAGGGCAGGCTTGTCGCGCCCGGATTGGTCGATTTCGGAGTTTTCTCGGTCGACAAACCCGCGTTCCAATTCGGGGGCATCACGCGCGCTGCAATCATGCCGGACCAGAACCCTCCGCTCGATTATCCCTCGCGCGTTAGGCTGGTCGCGCAAAGCGGGAAACCCGATCTTTGGGTGCATCCGCTGGCCGCCGCGACCAAGGGACTTGAAGGCCGCGAACTTGCCGAGATCGGCCTAATGAAAGAGGCTGGTGCGCGCGGCGTTGCCACCGGGCGCAAATGGATTGCGGATTCGGGCGCAATGCTGCGATTGCTTCAATATGCGGCAATGCTTGACCTCGTTGTCGTCTCGCATGCCGAAGATAGAGGGCTGGCGGGTTCGGCGGCTGCGACTGCCGGCGACATGGCGACCCGTCTTGGTCTTCCGAGCGCGCCGGCAGAGGCAGAGACGCTGGCTGTGGCCCGCGATATCGCTCTTGCCGAAATGGCGGGTGCGAGGTTGCATGTCCGGCAAGTCACGACTGACGCATCGCTCGACCTCGTCCGAGCGGCCAAGAAACGGGGTGTTGCCGTGACCGCCGGCGTGACGCCCGCGCATTTCATGCTGTCCGACCTCGCGACCGCTGAGTTTCGCACCTTTGCTCGGTTGTCGCCTCCACTGCGCAAGGAAAACGACCGGCAAGCCGTGATGGCGGCGATCGCCGATGGAACGATCGATGTAATTTCCTCAGGTCACGATCCGCGTGGTCCAGAAGACAAGCGCTTGCCTTTCGCTGATGCCGAACCGGGTATGTCCGGCGCGGAAACCCTGCTCGCAATGACGCTATCGTTTGTCCGGGACGAAGTGATTGATCTGCCCCGGGCTTTCGACCTGTTGGCCCGAGAACCGGCTGAACTGCTCGGCGTTAAGGCCGGTTCGCTTATCAAGGGGTACGAGGCCGACATCGCGATTATCGAAACCGACAAGCCTTGGGTCGTCGATTCTGGTGAGATGGCTGCGACTGCAGGCAATACGCCCTTCGACGGCCAGCCCACGCAGGGCAGAGTGGTTGCGCTCTATAAAGGCGGCGTCGCGATTACCGCTTGAGCGGGAACAACTTGCCGTAGGTTAAGCAGCGCCACAGCCATTCGAGCGGGCCATAGCGGAATTTTTCCAGCCACGGTTTCGACCAAAGCAGCATTACCACCCATGCGGCAAGGACGACCAGATACAGCTCTGGCCGTGTGAGCTTGCCCCATAGTCCGCCCGCCCAGCCATGGAAGACCAGCATCATCAGGATCGAGGTGCCAAGATAGTTGGAAAATGCCATCCTGCCTGCGGCAGTAAACCTCTGTCCCAGCCAGCCGGTCGCTTTTGGCCCCCACAGTGCCAGCAGCATGGCGAGTCCAAGGACCATGAACAGGCGAGGCAAGAAGGAGAAACCCATGAAGGCGGCGATGCTGCCCCAGTAGCTCAGCCCTTCCCCAAGCGCCCAAAGCGCTACCGGGACAGTCAGCACGACCCCGAATGCAAGAGAAATCCATCCCCATTTTCTTTGCCATCCCGGATCCACTCCGCCGCTGAATATGCCGATTCGAAACAGGCCCATTCCCAGCAACATCAACGGCAGTGTTTCGAATATAAACATCAAGACATTGATAAATGGCAGTTCCGCATGTTCGTTGAACCGGTGGGTCACATGATCAAGGTAGCTTCCCTCAGCATGGATGCGGGCTTCGGCGGCATCATCCGCCAGTTGCTTTTCGATTTCGTTTTGCATCTCGGCGCGTTGTTCAAGCATCGGGCCTTGCTCACCGAAGGATGTTTCCGCGACAAAGTACGGGAAGGTCATGAATATCCCGAACATGATTGCGCCGACTAGATAGCCCAGCGCCCCGACGATGATCTGGGTCTTTGCCGCCCAGCGCAGACATGCCATCGCAATGAAGCCAACCACCGCGTAGAGGATAAGGATGTCGCCCGGCCAAATGAGGTAAAAATGGATGAGGCCGAAGATCAACAGAAACAGCAGCCGCCTTGCCTGGAGCCAGCGCGTTTGCCCCTTTGCCCAGGCCTTTTCCATGAACAGCACCAGCCCCGCGCCGAACAGCAGTGTGAAGAGCCCGCGCATTTTGCCGTCAATCAGGATGAACTGCACAGCCCACATCCAGTTGGATGCCTCGTCATGCGGTGTCAGGAAGCCCTCTGGCCACATATAGGCAGACATGGGCTGACCAAATGCGACAATGTTGGCGGCAAGAATGCCCAGCACTGCTATTCCGCGCGTGAAATCGAGGCCCAGCAGACGGTTGCTCTTCGCAACGGGAGCAGCGCTCGGTTGATCGGGTGTGCCAGCCATATCCGCTGGCGCTACGTTGTCACTGCTCATCTATATCCCCTCTTACGAGGCGACTTAGCAGCGACTTCGATCGACAGACAAGCCTATCGGGTTACGAGGCAGTCCTGTCCACCGCGCTTGAGCGCGTTGCAGGCGGTCTGTGCGCTTGAGCGGCTGGGAAAGCCTCCCGCCTGCAGCTTCACAACACGGCCCGCCGGGACGACGAACTTCTTTTTGCCCGAAAGTGCACTTTTGCGGGACATGCTCGACCAAAGGCGATCTGCATTGGAGCGAACCGAGAACGCGCCGAGTTGAACGCGCCACGGGCCATTGGAGCTGGCCGCCGGACGTTGTGCCACACGTGGTGGTGGGGCTTGCGCGACACGCGTTGGGCGTGGTGGCGCAGTTCGGGCCGGGGTGCTGCTGCGCGTGAAATCCGCGCCCGCGCTGGCCGGACTTTCCGTCCCGGTCACGCGTGTGGCCTCGGCGATGGCGGTCTGCGCAGCGGCCACCGAAGGCGGCACTTTCGCCTGCGGGATCGGCTGCGGGATGCGCGTTGCCCGGCTCGGCAGGGGCGACGTGGTCGGAGTAGCGGCCTGTGACGCGGGTGCTTTCGAACCATCGACAAGCGACAGATCGGTTGCTGCGAGCTGCGCGCTCAGATTGGTATCGGCTCTCTGCTTCAGCTCGCGGGCAAGAACTTGCGCTTGCTGCCGCTGGTCGAGCGGGATGAAATCATCCATCTGCGCGATGCCCGCCTTGGCCGGGGCAAAACCGGTCGCGTTGGAGAGGGTCATCAGTGCATAGGCGCGCACCCAGTCCTTTTCGACCAGGTCGCCATTGAAATGCCCGATCCCGAGAAGGTATTGCGCCCGCGGATTACCTCGATCGGCAGAGGATATGACATAGGGCATAGCCTCTTCGCGCCGACCGCTCTGAAACAGCAGCAGCCCATAAGTATCGATTGCCCGGATGTGTCCCTGCGCGGCGGCTTTGGCGAGAAGGATTTCTGCCTGGGCGCTGTTCTGTTCAACGCCGCGACCGAGGCGATAGGCTTGTGCCATATTATATTGCGCATCGGCATTGCCGCTTGCGGCGAGGTCACGCCATTCGCGCACGGCGGCCGAATAGTCGCCGCGATCCCACGCGGAATAGCCACGTTCGAGATCGGCCATTGCCGGAACGGTCCAGCCGAGTGCGAGCGCGACTGCCGCAAGAGTTGCAAAACGTGAAGTCTTCATCGTGCCGTCAATCTTCCATCCAGCCTACAGGCCCATCATGCGTGGACATTGTATAGTGAACAAGGCGTTAGCAAAGTGTTTCTTCCCCGATCGTCTGTTCCGGCCCGCCTGTGAGACAGAAATCCACGGTGCCTCCGGCGTCCTGCCATACAAACTCCGTTAACTCAAAATTAGGGGTATCCTGCGATTTCGGTGTCCGAACCGCATTTGGGCGGCTCGTGAAAACGAATTTGAACACGAAATCAGGGGGACCAGGCCTTGCGTGTACTGGCATTGGCATCGCAAAAGGGCGGATCGGGTAAAACCACGCTCTCGGGACATCTGGCAGTTCAGGCGCAACGCGCCGGAGCCGGGCCGGTCGTTCTCATCGACATTGATCCGCAAGGTTCGCTCGCCGACTGGTGGAACGAGCGTGAAGCGGAATATCCCGCATTTGCACAAACAACCGTAGCGCGTCTTGCCAGCGATCTGCAGGTTCTGCGTCAGCAGGGCTTCAAGCTTGCCGTCATCGACACGCCTCCCGCCATCACCATGGCGATCCAGTCGGTCATCGGCGTTGCCGAACTGATCGTGGTCCCGACCCGTCCGAGCCCGCATGATCTGCGCGCCGTGGGTGCAACGGTTGATCTGTGCGAACGGGCAGGCAAACCGCTGGTGTTTGTGGTGAATGCCGCCACGCCCAAGGCCAAGATTACCTCGGAAGCTGCCGTCGCCTTGTCGCAGCATGGCACTGTCGCTCCTATTACACTTCACCATCGTACCGATTTTGCCGCTTCCATGATTGATGGCCGTACGGTGATGGAGGTTGATCCCGACAGCCGCAGCTCTGCCGAAGTGACCGCGCTTTGGAACTATATGGCTGACCGGCTCGAAAAGAACTTCCGCCGCACGGTGTTTGCTGCACCGGGCTCGGTCTCGCAGGTGACACCTGCCAATCGTCCTGCCGGGGGCTTCGGCCGCCGGGTGGCCCAGTAAGAGGCGTTGGACGTTTAGGCGGAGAGCACGCATATGAGCGAAGAAAATTTTGCATCTCTGGGCCCGACCCTTTTGGCACGCAAAGGCGGCGCAAAGCCTGCCATGCGTCCACAAGTCGCCGTGATGCCGAGCGACGGCTCTGCCGCGCATAATCTCGAGGATCTGGGCTGGAACGATATGGGCGATGAAAAAGCGCCGCATCATCAGCCAACCCCGATCTCGTTGACACCTGAACCGGCCAACGCTGAAGCCGAAGCGGAGGCGCATCACAACGATGAGCTTGCCGAAGCTGATCTTGCCAAAGTCGCTGCTCCGCAAAAACCCGCCATCGTTGAACAGCAGGAACTGTTGGCGAAGAAAGTCCGGATCGAACCAAAGATCGAGACGAAACCCGAAGCCCCGGCCAAGAACATTGTCGCGGCGAAGGTCGACAAACCGGTCGCGCCTGCTCCTCGCAAACGCCGCTCCGCACTTGCGCGCGGCAAGCGTGCAGCGTTCACGCTCCGTCTCGATGCCGAACGCCATCTCAATTTGCGCCTCGCCAGCACTCTGCGCGGCAAGAGCGCACAGCAACTCGTCACCGAAGCACTCGACCAGATGCTGGGTTCGATGTCCGACGTCAAAACTCTCGCCGCGCAAGCAAAGGCCAACGATTAAGTAGGGAAACGGAACAATGCCCAAGATTGCCAATAACCACCGGGCCATCATGCTGGCCGTGACCACCGCTCTGGCGTCGACGACGCTTGCCGGCTGTGCAACAAAAGCTGCACCGTCAGCGGACTTTTCGGCCAACAAGGCGCAGGCCGCGTTCGCCAAGGGGAAAACCAGCCAGGCGATCACCCACGCGGAAGAATCGGTGCTCGCCGAACCACGCAACCCCGCCTATCGCGCGATGCTTGGCGCTGTTTACATGGAAAGCGGCCGTTTCGTTTCGGCGGCGCAGAGCTTCAGGGACGCGATGGATCTGGGCGACAATAGCCCGCGCACCGCGCTCAGCTATGCTCTGGCAGAAATCGCCGTTGGCCAGCATGGCAAGGCGCTTACCGTTCTCGACGCGCATCGCAGTCAGATCGACGCGTCGGATCTTGGCCTTGCGCTTTCGCTCGCAGGTCAGCCGCAACAGGGCGTCCACGTGCTTGGCAATGCTCTGCGCGGCGGTCAGAACACCGCCAAGGTTCGCCAGAACCTCGCCTACAGCTACGCCCTGATGGGCAATTGGCGCGCGGCCCGCCTGATGGCGGCTGAAGACGTGCCGGCTGACAAGGTCAGCGACCGGATCGCCGAATGGGCGCATTCGGCAGCCCCGGAATTCCATCAGGCCCGCGTGGCCAAGCTGCTCGGTGTTCCGGTGGTTGGCGATACCGGCCAGCCGGCAATGCTAGCTTTGTCAAACCACGACTCGGTACAGCAACTCGCCGATGCGGCAGTCGCCGATAGTGTAGCATCCGTGTCAGCTCCGGCACCCGCTCCTGTAGCGGTCGCCGCTCGTGGTGAACTGCCTGCGCTGGCGATGCCGACCCAGCCTACCGAGCTTCCCGTAGCGGTCGAAGCGCCGGTGGAACAGGTCAGGGAATTCGCCGAGGCATTTGCTTCGCGCGGGGCTCCAGTCGAGAAGGCTTCGCCCGAGGTCAGCACCAGCAAGGTTCGCTTCGTCTCGAACCCCGTCGTTCAGAAGGCGCCCGTCAGCGCGGCACCAGCCGGCTTTGTCACTGCGCAAACCAAGCAGGACGGTCGCGCTGCCGTAGCAGGCGAACATCTGATCCAGTTGGGTTCGTTCTCAAGCCGGGCAGGGGCTGAGCGGGCCTGGGGTATCTACACCAAGCGCTATCCGCAGTTGAAGAACTTCGACCGCGTGATCAGCAAGGCGGTGGTTCGCGGCAAGACATACTACCGCGTTTCTGCGGGCGGATTTGAACGGGCCTCGGCCAAGAGCATGTGCTCCAGCGTCAAATCGGGCAAGCAGGGCTGCATCACCTGGGCGGCGAATCGCCCCTTGCCGGGAGCAGTGGACCGTTCGGTGCGCGTCGCCAGTCGCTAGGCTCGCAAAAAACTTAACAGCGAGACCGCACCCTCCCCTCCCGGAGGTGCGGTCCTTGTTTATCAATAAGGTCATTTTCGGGCTTGCTATTGAGAATAAGTCGCATTAACTTGCATCTCGAATCAGCAGGAGCCAGTCCGTTGTACACCTGTATCTGCAATGCCATTCGAGAGACCGATCTGCGCCGTGCAGCGTGCAAATCGGGCGGCAATGCAGAAGCGATTTATGCGGCAATGGGCAAACGCCCCAATTGCGGCCAATGCCTGGAAGAAGCCGAAACGGTAATTGCGCAAGAGCGCGAAATGGCTCTTCTTCCGGCTCTCGCCGAGTAATTTCCTACTAACGCAAATCACTCGCAAATGGCGGAATTCTGCGGTTTTTTGGCAGTTTCACCTTGCCAAAGACTGTCGCCAGAGCGCATAGGTCGGGCAACACACCAGCCAGGAGATTTGCCGTGAAGGGCGACGCAAAAGTCATCGAATTCTTGAACAAGGCTCTCACCAACGAGCTTACGGCAATCAACCAGTACTGGCTGCACTACCGGGTGCTCGACGATTGGGGCGTGACCAAACTGGCAGAGTATGAGCGGCACGAATCAATCGACGAGATGAAGCATGCCGACCAGCTGGCCGAGCGTGTGCTGTTCCTGAACGGGCTGCCCAACTTCCAGGCGATCCACAAGCTCAAGGTCGGCGAAACGGTCGAGGAGATCCTCAAAGCCGATCTCGCGATGGAAGAGGAAGCGATCCCGCTGCTGCGCGATGCCATCGAATATTGCGAAAGCGTGCGCGATTTTGTCAGCCGTGATCTGTTCGCCAGCATTCTCTCGAGCGAGGAAGAGCATGTCGATTTCCTCGAAACGCAATTCGACATGATCGCGCGGATGGGATTGGAAAATTACGTCCAGCTGCAGAGCGAGAGCGCTGGCGACGGCGACGGGTGATTTACGGGGTTGCGTTTCGCGCAACTTCACTAAGTTCGCCCATACCGCACATGGAAATTCGCTCATGTGTAGCGCAGAAATGCGAAAGCCTCGCTGGTAGGCGAGGCTTGTCGGAAGAGGTTTCACGAAATCAAAGAGCGATTCGCAGCGTAGCGTGAACGTGTGCTGTAGGAAAATCGCCTGCGTCAGGCGGCGGCTCTAGCCTTCGACATTTTCCTCTGCCTGCTTCGCCGATATCGTGCGCGACAGCTGGCGCCGTTCCCGGGCCGTACTGGTTGCGATGCGCGTTTCGAGCAGGAAGTAGAGTAG
The DNA here is from genome assembly GCA_965223995.1 of Pontixanthobacter sp. GTDB lineage: Bacteria > Pseudomonadota > Alphaproteobacteria > Sphingomonadales > Sphingomonadaceae > Pontixanthobacter. The sequence goes on from CBDCXY010000016.1 coordinate 454,750, forward strand.
ACCTGCAAACAGCAGTGCCATCGTCAGCACCCACAGCACCGCGATCAGCGTTCCGATCTGCGGTTTGATGAAAGCGCTGATGAACAATGTCGCGACGATTATGCAGATCGTCAGCGCCGCGCCCGTGCACAGATTGACCGCATGCTGCGCATAGTCGCGGCGGCGGTGCAGGGCGGGCATTTCCTCGGCTTCGCGCCCGGCCGTGCCATCGGCAATCGCCGCGTCGATTGCGTCGATCCCGTCGACGATCCAGATCAATCGTGCATTGACGACGTTGAGCATCGCCCCGATTGCGCCGAGCAGGAACACCGGCGCGAGCGACAGCTGGACGATTTCCTGCACGCGCAACGAGCTCGATGTGCGCTGGAGCAGTTCTCCGGCGAGGGACAATATCTCGATCACCGGTTGGTCCGCTCCTCTTTGCTCGCCTGCTGGCGCACATGATAGGGATTTTTCGGGCTTTTAAGGTTCACCCGCACCGGAACCGCGTCAAAGCCGAGATGCTTGCGGATGCCGTTGACGAGGTAGCGCTCGTAACTTTTGGGCAGCATGTCGAGCCTTGTGCCGAACACCACAAAGCGCGGCGGGCGGGTGCCGACCTGGGTTATGTAGCGCAGCTTGATCCGCTTGCCCTTGGGTGCGGGCGGCGGGTTGTTCACCAGCGCATCGTCGAACCAGCGATTGAGCGCCGATGTCGGCACGCGTTTCGACCAGCTGGCGCGGATTTCAAACGCCGCGCGCAGCATCGGATCGAGCCCTTTGCCGGTCTTGGCCGAGACCGCGAAGAGCGGCAGCCCGCGCACCTGCGACAGTCCTTCGTTCAGAGCCTCACGAATGCCGTTGAACAGGCTGGAGGCGTTTTCGGCGATATCCCATTTGTTGATCGCAACCATCAACGCACGGCCTTCTTCGAGCACCATCGAGGCGATCTTGAGATCCTGATGCTCCAAACCCTGCGTCGCATCGAGCAGCAGCACGACGACTTCGGCAAAGTCGATGGCGTGACGCGCATCGCTGACCGCCATACGTTCAAGCTTTTCGGTCACCTTGGCCTTTTTGCGCATGCCAGCCGTGTCGATCAGGCGGATATCGCGCGTCTCGCCATTTTCGGGATCGGTCCATTGCCAGTCGACCGCGATGGAATCGCGGGTAATTCCCGCCTCGGGTCCGGTCAGCAGGCGATCCTCGCCCAACAGCCGGTTGATCAGTGTCGACTTGCCCGCATTGGGCCGCCCGACGATGGCGAGCTTCATCGGCCCCTCCATGTCGTCGAACGTCTCTTCGTAGATTTCGCCCGCCTCTTCGGCAGCCTCGCGTGCCTCCAGCTCGGCCGCGGCTCTTGCTTCCGCCGCCTCCTTCTCCTCGGCTTCGATCCGCGCTTCGCTGTCACCGATGATTGGCCACAATGCGCCGAACAGGTCGGCTATGCCTTCGCCATGCTCGGCGGACACCGGAACCGGATCGCCGAAACCGAGTGAGTAGCTTTCGAGAATCCCCGCCTCGGCGGCTTTTCCTTCGGCCTTGTTGCACACCATCACCACCGGAACTTTCTGTCCGCGCAGCCACAGCGCGATTTCCTCGTCAAGCGTCGTGATCCCGGCGCGCGCATCGATTACCATCATCGCCGCATCGGCATCCTCCAGGCTGACCTCGGTCTGCTTGCGCATCCGGCCGGGCAGCGTGTCGGGATCGTCGTCTTCCCAGCCAGCAGTATCGACCACAGTGAACTTCAGACCCGCAATTTCAGCATCGCCGCTACGCCGGTCGCGCGTGACACCCGGCTGATCGTCGACCAGCGCGAGCTTCTTACCGACCAGGCGGTTGAACAGGGTCGACTTCCCGACATTGGGACGACCGATAATGACGACTTGTGGAAGCATGATGCGCCGCAGGTGGCGACTAATCGCCCGATTGGCAAGCGTTGCCGTTGTTTCGTCCGATCATGGTGAATTCCTGTTAACCGTGACCGGCAGGATGGTCGCAACCCTAATGCGCCATTAGGCATTGTGATGTTTAGAGCTTTTTCAAAGATGATCGCACTGGCTGTGCTGGCGGGGATGATACCCGCCGCAGCGGCGCAAGCGCGGACTTACGATGATGGCGCGGCTTCTTCAATGCGAGAGCTGCCGCCCTATTTGCAATGTGTGCCCTATGCGCGCGAGCAATCGGGCATCCAGATCTATGGCGACGCGCATACATGGTGGGATCAGGCCGAGGGCCGTTTTGATCGCGGCAGCCGTCCGAAAGTTGGTGCGGTGATGGCATTCCAGCCGCATCGCAATATGCGGCTTGGTCATGTGGCAGCCGTCAGCCGGATTATAGACAGCCGCACCGTGCTGCTTCGTCATTCCAACTGGTCGCCGATCAATGGTCGCCGCGGGCAGATCGAGAATGATGTGAAAGCGGTTGATGTTTCGCCGGGCAACGACTGGAGCCAGGTGCGCGTCTGGTATCACCCGATCCAGGGGCTGGGTAAGACGCCGTGGCCAATCCACGGTTTTATCTATCCTGACAAGACACCGAGTTTTTCGCAGCCGGTGCGGATGGCGCGCGCTGCGCCTGCGCCCCCTCCGGCGCCGGTATCGCGCAAGACCTCGCGTGCTTTTATGAGTGCTTTTGCGGATTTGAATGCAGCACCGAAGCGTCGTGTTGCGACGACACGCAGCGCGCCGAGAGCTGTGAAACCGCGTGTGTCGAATGTTCGCCGTCCGGTCGCGAGTGATCCGGTGCGCGCGGCGATTTCACTCTACGACTGATTCCTTTGTTTTGACCCTCAAACGCCGGACGCGAGCCGTCCGGCTCGCTTGGCTTCCTCGCATAAGCTCGGGCGGCCAGTCGGCCTTGCGGTTCGCTAGTCGCGAACCGGGCTATTCTAGGCATTTTGTTCTTTCCCTGGTTCCTGGTCGCGGCAGCCAGAGGGCGACTGCCCGACGCGCGGAAGCCTAAGGGAGCGGATGCGACCGCCGGCGCTTGAGGCCAAACAAACTAGACCTTCGCCACCGGCGCGTCATCGCCCAGATCTTCGTACCAGGCTTCGACCGGGCCGTTGAGCTTGATGGTCAGCGGATTGCCCTTGCGATCCAGCGTCTTGCCAGCCTGAACGCGAATCCAGCCCTCGGAAATGCAATATTCCTCGACATTGGTCCGTTCGGTGCCCTTGAAACGGATGCCGACGCCGCGCTGGAGCTGCTCGTTGTCGAACCATTTGCTGCGCGGGTTCACCGACATGCGATCGGGTGGAACATCGCCCGCATTGGTGGTCTTTTCGGCGGGTTTTTCGGGGGAAGTGCCTTCTGTCATGCGCGCCCGATAGTATCAGCGTGCAGATCGGGCAAGTCATTCCGTGTATCCATGCTTGCCCTTTTGCGCCTGCCCTTTTATGGGCGCACCCTTGCTCGCGAGTAGTACGCTCGTGCGGCTTCGTTCGAGTTGCGGGCGTGGCGGAATTGGTAGACGCGCTGGTTTTAGGTACCAGTATCTTACGATGTGGGGGTTCGAGTCCCTTCGCCCGCACCAGGACGCCGCCTGCACCACTTGAAATTTTGAGATTTTTGTAAGGGTTAAACAGCGCATCATGCAGATCAAAGAGACCACCAATAAGGGCCTCACGCGCGCCTACCAGGTGACCATCCCGGCAGCCGATATCGCCAGCCGAATCGACGCCGAAGTCAAGAAGATTGCGCCGCAAGTGCGCATGCCCGGTTTCCGTCCCGGCAAGGTTCCGGCGAATCTGGTCAAGAAGATGCACGGTGAACAGCTGCATGCGCAGTCGATCAACGATGTGATCCGCGAATCGGTTGACGGGCTGATGAAGGAAAAGCAGCTGCGCCCGGCAATGCAGCCCGCAGTCGATCTCGAGGAAGGCTACGAGGAAGGCAAGGACGCCGTCCTGACCGTCGATCTCGAGATTCTGCCCGAAATCGAAACGCCCGATATCGACAGTCTGAAACTGGAGCGTCTGACCGTTCCGGTGGCCGATGAAGCGGTCGAAGAAGCGCTCAAGAACATCGCCGACCAGCAGAAGAGCTACAAGGACGCGCCGAAAAGCCGCAAGGCCAAGGATGGCGACCAGCTGATTATCGACTTTACCGGATCGATCGATGGCGAGGAATTCGAAGGCGGCAAGGCCGAAGACGCGCCGCTGGTGATCGGTTCGGGCCAGTTCATTCCCGGCTTTGAAGAGCAGCTGACCGGGGCCAAGACGGGCGATGAAAAGACGATCAACGTCACATTCCCCGACGATTATCCGGCCGAAAACCTCGCCGGCAACGAAGCGCAGTTCGCTGTCACGGTGAAGCAGGTGAAGGTCGAGGGCGACACCAAGCTCGACGACGAGTTCGCCACGTCGCTGGGTATGGACAGTCTCGACAAGCTCAAGGAGCTCCTGCGCGGCCAGCTGGAACAGGAAACCAATGGCCTGACCCGCACGCAGATGAAGCGCCAGCTTCTCGACCAGCTCGCCGGTAGCCACGATTTCGAAGTCCCGGCGAAGATGGTCGATGCCGAATTCGACCAGATCTGGGCGCAGCTTGAGCAGGAAGCCGCCAAGGACGAGGATCCGGACAAGGCGCTGAAGGAAATCGAAGCCGAGAAGGACGACTATCGCAGCATCGCAGAGCGCCGCGTGCGCTTAGGCCTGCTCCTGTCGGAAATCGGCCAGAAGAACGGCGTTGAAGTCAGCAGCCAGGAAATGAGCATGCTGATCCAGCAGGCCGCCCAGCAATATCGCGAGGAAGATCGCGAACGCTTCATCCAGTATGTCCAGTCCGAGCCGATGGCTGCGGCGCAGCTGCGGGCTCCGCTCTACGAGGATAAGGTCGTCGACTTCCTGTTCGACAAGGCCGATGTCACCGACCGCGAAGTGACCCGGGAAGAGCTGGAAGCCGCGATCGAGGCTGACGAGGAAGCCGAAGAGGCAGCCGCGAAGAAGGCGTCGAAAAAGAAGAAGGCTCCGGCCAAGAAGAAAGCTGCTCCGAAGAAGGAAGCGGCCAAGAAGAAGGCACCCGCCAAGAAAACGGCCGCGAAAAAGGCTCCTGCTAAGAAGGCAGCGCCCAAGAAGGCTCCGGCGAAGAAGGCGGCTGCGAAAAAGGCTCCCGCTAAAAAGGCAGCGCCCAAGAAGGCTGCTGCCAAGAAGAAGTAAGGCTTCTGTCCACTCGATGAAAAGGGTCGCCCGGGCAAAGCCGTGGCGGCCCTTTTTTGTCAGTTGCCGGTCTTCGCTGGCCTCCAACGCTCGAAAGAAGGCTGCGGAAGTGTCGCGCTGCGCGCGCGTTCATAGGCGGCCCCGGCCTTGAGCACTTCGTGATCAGCCCATTGGGCACCGAAAAGGCTGATGCCGACAGGCAGATTCTCGACCGCACCCATTGGCACGGTCAGATGCGGATAGCCTGCGATCGCGGCGGGGCTGCCAAAGCCGATACTGCCATTGAAATGGTCGCCATTGACCAGATCGCTGGTCCATGCCGGGCCGCGTGTCGGGGCAACCAGAAACCGGACATCATTGTCGGCAAGCAGCGTATCGAGCGTTTCTTTTCCGGCAATGCGGATGGCATTTTCACGTGCTTTCTCATAGGCTTCGCGGTCTGTTGTCGCCTCGGCGAGTTCGAACAGGTCCTGCCCGAACCAGCGCATTTCGGTGTCGGCATTGGCCTGGTTGAAGGCAATCAGATCGGCGAGTGAGCGCGGCATGCCGTCTCCCGGAAGAGAGCGGAGATATTTACCCATCTCCTCGCGCAGCTCGAACATAAGCACGGTGAAGCTGTCGCGGTACATCTCGCTATTCGGTTCGAACTCGATATCGACCAACACCGCTCCTGCGCGTTCGAGATCGGCAAGCGCAGCCTCGAACACCCCACGCAGATCGTCGCGATTGCCGATCTGGCTGCGCATGACGCCTATGCGCACACCTTGAAGCGAATATTCCGCCAGTCCATCAGTGTAACCGCTCCGGCGGTTGGGCACAGCGATTGTCGCCGGATCGGCCGGATCTTCTCCGGCAATTGCACCGAGCAGCATGGCGGCATCGCGAACGGTTCTCGCCATCGGGCCCGCAGTGTCCTGTGTGCTGCTGATCGGGACCACATGCGTACGGCTGACCAGTCCGACGCTCGGCTTGAAACCGACGACGCCATTGACGCTGGCGGGGCAGGTGATCGACCCGTTTGTCTCAGTTCCGATAGCGGCCCAGGCAAAGCCCGCCGCGACCGCTGCACCGCTGCCCGAAGACGATCCGCAGCTGTTGCGATCGGTGGCGTGGGGGTTGCGTGTCAATCCGCCGATCGCGCTCCAGCCACTGGTCGAGCGATTGTCGCGGATGTTGGCCCATTCGCTGAGATTGGTCTTGCCCAGGACCACACCACCGGCTGTGCGCAGATTGGCAATCAGCGGCGCGTCGCGCTGCGTCCAATTGTCCTTGAGCGCGAGGCTGCCAGCGGTGGTAGGGAACTCCTTGGTTTCGATATTGTCCTTGATCAGCACCGTGCGCCCTTCGAGTGGCAGTTGCGAGAACTGCACAGCCTTTGGCGCAGCATCGGAATCGTAGACGATAACGGCATTCAGCATTGGCCCGTCGTCGTCGAGTTGCCTGATGCGGTTGATCTGATCCAGAGTGCGCTGCGCAATCGGACGTGGATGTGCGATCACGATAGGATCGTCGACATTGCTGGCCACCGGCGCCTCCTGCGCAAAAACCGCAGGGGATATCGAAAACATGAAAGCCGCAAGGGCGGTCTGTAGCTGCTTCATACCCGGATAGTGCTGACTTCGCTCCGCGAGCGCAAGCCGTGTCAGAAATTCCCGCTCACGCTAAAACGGAAGATCGGGCCGATCCGGCGATTCATATTCTCGACGAAGAGGATCGGTGCATCGGGTCGCGAGCCATCGAATACCGTGCGGTCGAACTTGTTACGGGCGTTCAGGATGTTCGCATAAGTCGCGTTTACGGTCAGGCCGAATACGTCTTTGTGCTCGATGAAGACATTTGCGAACACCGGCCCTTCATAGTCGCGGCCTATCTCGAAACGGCGCGAATAGGGCGCGTTGTCATTGGTGAACAATCCGCTGCCCCATGCCCAGTCGCTGCCGGGAATGTCATGCCGAAAGTCCAGTTCGAGGAGATCGTTCAGATCGCGCGAGAAGGGGCGGTCGAGTCCGGTGAAGGGATCGACAATGCTCATCCAGCGCTTGATCGCGCGGATTTCCAACCGCGCCCCGTTGAAGCCCACGGGCTCGCCCTGCAACGTCGTGTTAAGTTCGATATGGGTGCGTTCGGCATCGCCGATATTTCCGCGCGCTTCGCCGCCCGATGCGAGCGGGAAGAAATCGACGAAATCCTCGAACTTGGCGTGACGGATTTCCAGCTTGGCCGAGCCCCAGTCACCCAGACCCTTGTTGATCTCGACATCAAAGTTCCAGCTTTGGTCGGGTTGTAGCTCGTTATTGCCGCTGTTCTGGTTGTCGTTGTTGAGCGACACGCTGGCGAGGAAATCGCCAAAAGACAGCTGGCCCACGCGCCGTCTGACTTCAAAGGAGATGTCGAAATCGTCGGCGGGCTTCCAGGTGAGCGAAGCAGACCCCTTGGGACGCTGGAAGCTGCGCGAATTGGCCGCGACGCCGGTCTGCTCGATCTTCGAATATTCACCGCCTGCCGATAGCTGGAGCGACAATGTGTCTGTGAGCTGGGTCGAGTAGCTGGCTATGGCTTCGAACCGGTCTTCGGTGACGCCGCCGGTACCTGCGGGAAAGGCAATCTCGACGAATTGTTCGGTCGGATCGAGTTCGAACAGGCGGGATCGACGGTTCAGGCGGTTAAAGGCGGCTTCGCCCGAAATCTGCCAGTCGCCGCCGAACATGGGCCAGCTATATTCGAGCCTGCCGATCCGTTCGCCCGCACCATTTGTCTGCTCGAAACGAGAGCCTTCGGGCGGTGAATTGTCGTCGAAGCGATCAATCAGAACGCTGACGGCGTTGTCGCGCTCGAAACGTTCAAGACCGATGAGTTTGAGTTTGCCTGGCCCCAGCGGAAATTCGACATCCCCGCCGATCTCATATTCGGGTCCGTTCTCGTTGAAGGTCGACTCGCGTGTCCTCAACGGGCCGCCCGGCGGCAGACCCGTCTCGGGCTGGTTGCGTTTGAAATAATCGACACCATAGCTCAGGTTGAGATTGGCAACGGTTTCACCGCCAAAATCATAGGTGAAGTTGGTGGCCAGAGTCGGATTGTCGAACTTGCCGGAAAATTTCGAGTTCTGCGCCTCGATCAGCGTACCGTCAGCGGCGGAAATCAAGGTCGGGCCATTTGCACCGAAGCGGTTATTTTCGTTGGAGAGCGAGACGGTGTAGTCGAGTGCGCCAGAGCTTCCGGTGACTGACACTTCGCCGCCGAACAGTTGCGCTTCGGTGTTGTGCAGCCGGAAACCGGTGCGCCAGCGAAACTGCCCCGACGTGCCACTGTTTTCGCGGACGATATTGGCCACCTGTCCGGTCAGTCCGGGTATATCCAGCGTGGTGCCTTCGAGAATTTCGATCCGAACGACATCGCTTGCGGGAATGCGCTGCAGCTGATCGCGAATGCTCTCCGATTTGCTCGAAAAGCGCTCGCCATTGACGATGACATTCTGGTTGGCCTCGCCCAGACCGCGCTGCCCGCGATTGCCATCGTTGATAGTAAATCCGGGTATTCTGCGAACCATGTCGAGCGCGTTGCGCGGGGCGAATTGCTCGAAATAGTCAGGTGGATAGACCTGGCCCTGACCTTCTGCAGGGCTTTCGGCGGCTGCTTCGGACGTCTCGGCCCCGGCGTCTTGCGCCCATGCCGGCGAACATATCCCTAATGCGGTTCCAGCGAGCAAACCCGAAACCCAACATGCGCTAGACGGCCTTGAAACCATGCCTCCAGTCCTCCTGATTGCATCTTTTGCAACTGTCGCCGCTTTTTGACATCCGGGCTCGACCGGACGGCGTTGATGGACGACAAACAACATTAACCTCAGACAACGCCAGACAAGCCGTTTACTTCTGTAGACAAAATGAATTTCTGCTGTGTAAAGCAACGCGTTCCACAGCCCTGACACCAGGCAAGAGTTAATGCCCTTGAATAGTCCGCCGCCAGTCGCGACATATGCTGTCCACTTCCAGAGAGAACAGGATTCCCATGATCGACCTTTCCCAGCAGCTCGGTGAAACCCACGGCACACAGGGGCAGTTCACCCGCGATCCGAACACCGGTGCATTGGTGCCGGTGGTTGTCGAGCAGACCAGCCGCGGCGAGCGCAGCTTCGATATCTTCTCGCGCCTCCTGCGCGAACGCATCGTGTTCGTGACCGGTCAGGTCGAGGACGGCATGGCTTCGCTGATCACCGCGCAGCTGCTGTTCCTTGAAAGCGAGAATCCCTCGAAGCCGATCAGCATGTATATCAACTCACCGGGCGGGGTGGTTACGGCGGGCATGGCGATTCACGACACCATGCAATATATCAAGCCGCGCGTTTCAACCGTGTGCATGGGGCAGGCGGCATCGATGGGCAGCTTCCTGCTTGCAGCGGGTGAGCCGGGTATGCGCGTGGCGCTCCCCAATGCGCGGATCATGGTTCACCAGCCTTCGGGCGGCGCGCGCGGTATGGCGTCGGATATCGAGATCCAGGCACGCGAGATCCTGCGGATCAAGAAGCGGATGAACGATCTTTACGTCAAGTATACCGGCCAGAAGCTGAAAGATATCGAGAAGGCGATGGACCGGGATACCTTCCTCGAAGCGGAAGAAGCGATGAAATTCGGCCTGGTCGACAAGGTCTTCGAGACGCGCCCCGAAAACGAGGAAAGCGACGACAAGGACGGCTCCGGCGGAGCGCCGAAGTAAGTAGGCGGGCAGGTTTCAGGTGTAAACGTGCCGGTGCGGGACGTTAACTGTAGCATTTTGGCAACCCTGCGCTTTCAGCAGTCCGTAAGGCATTTCTGCTAGGCCTCGCAGGTTGATTATCGAATATCCGGCTCTAGAGTCGGACGAATCCCGCGCTGGACGGCGCAAATCGGGGATTCGGGAACACGGGATATGACGAAATTGAGCGGAACCGACTCTAAAAGCACACTCTATTGCAGCTTCTGCGGTAAATCGCAGCACGAGGTGCGCAAGCTGATCGCAGGACCGACCGTGTTCATCTGCGACGAATGCGTCGAGCTGTGTAACGATATCATTCGCGAAGAAACCAAGGCTGGCCTTGCCGGCAAGAGCGACGGCGATGTGCCGACGCCGATGGATATCTTCTCCACGCTGAATGATTATGTGATCGGTCAGGACCGCGCCAAGCGCGTGCTCTCGGTTGCGGTGCATAACCACTACAAGCGCCTCAAGCATGGCGGCAAGGCGGGCGATGTCGAGCTGGCCAAATCGAACATCCTGCTGGTCGGCCCGACCGGCTGCGGCAAGACGCTGCTCGCGCAGACGCTGGCGCGCACGTTCGACGTGCCCTTCACCATGGCCGATGCGACCACGCTGACCGAAGCGGGTTATGTCGGCGAGGATGTCGAGAACATCATTCTCAAGCTGCTGCAGGCGAGCGACTACAATGTCGACAAGGCGCAGCACGGCATCGTCTATATAGACGAGATCGACAAGATCACCCGCAAGGCGGAAAACCCCAGCATCACGCGCGACGTGTCGGGCGAGGGTGTGCAGCAGGCGCTGCTCAAGCTGATGGAGGGCACCACCGCTTCGGTTCCCCCGCAGGGTGGTCGCAAGCATCCGCAGCAGGAATTCCTCCAGGTCGACACGACCAACATCCTGTTTATCTGCGGCGGTGCGTTTGCGGGTCTCGAGAAAGTTATCGCCGACCGGTTGCAGAAACGCAGCATCGGCTTCGGCGCGCATGTCGCCGATCCGGACAAGCGCCGCGTTGGCGAATTGCTCGAAAAATGCGAACCCGAAGATTTACTCAAATTCGGTCTGATCCCCGAATTTGTCGGTCGTCTGCCGGTGATTGCGACATTGCGCGACCTCGATGTGGATGCGCTGGTCGAAATCCTCAGCGAGCCGAAAAACGCGTTGGTCAAGCAATATGCCAAGATGTTCGAGCTGGAAGATGTCGAGCTGACCTTCCAGCAGGACGCGCTTGAAACGATCGCCCAGCGCGCCATCGAGCGCAAGACAGGTGCGCGCGGCCTGCGCTCTATCGTCGAAGGTATCCTGCTCGACACGATGTTCGACCTGCCCGATATGGACGGTGTGACCGAAATCGTGATCGACAAGGACGTCGTGGAAGGCCGCAAGGAACCCGTCCGCGTTGTCGGCGGCGACGAAGAGAAAGACGAAGCGGCTTAGCGCGGTTCAATGTTCGGGCTTGATAAAGCGAGCCGCGAGCTAGATCGCGACTTTCTTCCAGTATTTATCAAGGTCTTGGTTGCGCTGGCTGTACTTGGTTTTTCGATATTCGCCTTTACTCGTCCGAGTCTGAAACCTGCCGAAGAACGAGTTCTGGATGATAGCTTAGCGTATGGATGCTATCAGGCTATTGGTCAGGATAGCATAGTACTGAACGCTCAAGGATTGTCCGTTCCGGCACAGGAATTTGGGCCGCTAGAGATTTTGGTGTTGCCGGTAAAAAACCACCGCGTAGACCTGTATCTGCGGCGGCCCCTTAAGATTGTCGCGACGGATGGCAAACTTACTTACGGAATCGCCCATGAGCGAGGTCTACGATGGTTCGACCTTCATAGTCGCGCAGGCGGGGCCTTTATGCCAAGTTTCAATCAGGAGCCACTCGCTGGGTTTTCCATCTTGGGGCCGGAGGGCTTTGTGAAGTTTCGACGCTCTCCGATCTCGGAATGCTAGACTAACTCACAAACCCCTGCCCGACCGGAGGATTGGCCGACGGGCTCAACAACCCGCGCGGCACCCCCTCGTCTGCTCCACCTGAATAGTCGCGTGGTTGATCCGGTGGTGCTGCGCCAGTTCGTCGGCAATTTCGTGCAGGAAAGCATCGCCCGGATGCCCCTCGGGCATTACCAGATGCGCGGTTAGCGCCGTCTCGGTGGTGCTCATAGGCCAGATGTGGAGGTCGTGCACCGCCGCCACACCGTGCAGTCCGCCCAGATAGGTCCGCACATCGCTCTCCGACACACCCTCGGGCACACCCAGCATGCCCATCTTCACGCTGTCCTTCAGCAAGCCCCATGTGCCCCAGGCGATCACCGCAACGATCACCAGGCTGGTGACCGGATCGATCCAGGCTGCGCCGGTATAGATGATTGCCAGCCCGGCGATGACGACCCCGGCCGACACCAGCGCATCGGCGGCCATGTGCAGGTAGGCGCCGCGAATGTTCAGATCATCCTTCTGGCCGCGCATGAAGAGGAAGGCGGTGAAGGCATTGATCGCAATGCCGATGCTGGCGACGATCACCACCGTCATCCCCTCGACCGGGGCAGGGTCGGTCAGGCGATGGAGCGTCTCGAACAGGATTGCGCCTATGGCAACCAGCAGCAGCCCGGCATTGGCGATGGCCGCGAGGATGGTCGAGCTCTTGTAGCCATAGGTAAAGCGCGTGGTCGGCGCGCGTTTGGCCGCTATGCTCGCGCCCCAGGCCAGCAGCAGCGCGAGCACATCCGACAGATTGTGCCCCGCATCGGCGAGCAGTGCCATCGAGCCGGAGATGAAGCCGTAAGCCGCCTCGACAATGACGAAGCCGGTGTTGAGGACGATCCCGATGGCAAAGGCGCGCCCGAAATCTGCCGGAGCGTGCGAGTGCCCGTGCGAATGGCCATGTTCATGACTATGCGAATGCCCCGCGCCCATAGAACCTAGTCATAAACGCAGGAATCGAGCGCGTCACGCCTTACCACGCCAATCCTTGCAGCAATCGTGTTGCCGTAACGGCGGGTGAAGCCGGTCGGGTTGGTCACCGAGCGTTTCTTGGGGAGAGGCAGGGCCGCAGCCATCCGCGCAGCTTCGGTGGGGCTCAATTGCGCGGCGGAATGGTTGAAATAACGCTGCGCTCCGGCCTCGGCGCCGTAGGTACCGATGCCTGTCTCGGCAACGTTGAGATACACCTCCATGATCCGCCGCTTGCCCCACAAATTCTCGATCAGGAAGGTAAACCACGCCTCGAACCCTTTGCGGACATAACCGCCGCCCTGCCACAGAAAGACGTTCTTGGCGGTTTGCTGGCTGATGGTAGAGGCACCGCGGATCCGGCCACCTTGCCGATTGCGTTCGATGGCTTTCTCGATGGCCTCCCTGTCGAACCCGTCATGGCTGCAGAACTTGCCGTCCTCTGCCGCGATCACCGCGCGCACGAGGTTCCGGTCGATATTCGACAGCGACTCCCAATCCTTGGTGATGCCGTTCTCGTCCATCAGCATCGTCGCGGTTACGGGCGGCGGGACAAAGCGGAAGGCGATCACGAGCAGCAGGCTGATCCCGACAAACCACAGCACGATCTTGGCAAGGATTTTGAGGAACCAGGTCATAAGATAACCCAACTAGGGCCGTCTCTTGTCGGTCACAAGATGGGATGATAGCCATGCTGAAGTGAAGTCAGTTTACACCGCTTTTATCGCCTCCCTAGTTTGGTGCCCTCTCCATGCCCAGAACATGGAAGGCGAAGACTATCCAGTGGTGGAAACAATTCATTCGGATTTGCCGCTCTACTCCTTCGAGTGGGACGAACTATGGCCCAGAGGCATAGTAGAACCGGATACTTTAGGGGGGTGTGCAAGCCGCATTAGATTTGGAGATTGGAAGTTCGCACCACACGCTGACAACGAATACCATGACGGCAGTTGGTATCGGTTTAGCAACTATGGCGTACTTCATTGCGCGGCGATTCTGGAAGCCGCTGACAAGCGTGAGGAACTCGACGAAGCGAGTTTTGAGTATGGGTATTTTGTGAGGATTGGTGGGGCCAAGGTTGAAGGCCGAAAGTGGGAGCTCTGGGCTATTCAAGAGGGCGCGGTGCCCGGCAGCCAATACACCTTGCTGGCACGACGGCCGAGCGATCAAATCGCTAGTGAGTTTCGCGTTCTCCAGCAAATTTGTGCAGCCCATCAGATTCGCGAGTTAGAGGAAGGTTTGGACATTTGGTCCACTCGCTACTGCGCAATAAACTCACGGAAAGACCTGCTCGCTTTGGCAGAGCGCATGCTCGGTAAAAAGCCTGTTGGCACCATCAAGCTGGTACCTGACGAAGAAGGGCCGGACGAAACGCCCGACCCTTCCGATTAGTTATTTGCGTTTCGCTTACGCCGGGTTCGGCATAAACCGTTCGCCGGCGATGGTTTTCATCGCCTTCTGCAGCTTCTCGAACGCGCGCACTTCGATCTGACGGATGCGTTCGCGGCTGACGCTGTAGACCTGCGACAGCTCTTCGAGCGTCTGCGGGTTTTCGGTCAGGCGGCGTTCGGTCAGTATGTGCTTCTCGCGGTCATTCAGCCCGTCCATCGCTTCGACCAGCATTTCGTGACGCACTTCGGCCTCTTCGGCGTCGGCCACGGTCTCGTCCTGCAGCGGGCGGTCATCGACCAGCCAATCCTGCCACTGGCCGCCTTCGTCTTCATCGCCGCGCATCTTGGTGTTGAGCGAGCCATCGCCGCCCATCATCATGCGTCGGTTCATATTGACGACTTCCTGCTCGGCGACGCCCAGATCGGTGGCGATCTTCGTCACGTCGTCGGGATGCAGGTCGCTATCTTCATAGGCTTCGAGCTCTTTCTTCATCCGGCGAAGGTTGAAGAACAGCTTTTTCTGCGCCGCAGTGGTGCCCATTTTGACGAGGCTCCAGCTGCGCAGGATAAACTCCTGCATGCTCGCCTTGATCCACCACATGGCATAGGTGGCGAGGCGGAACCCGCGTTCGGGTTCGAATTTCTTGACGCCCTGCATCAGGCCGACATTGCCTTCCGAAATGAGGTCGGAAACGGGCAGGCCGTAGCCGCGATAGCCCATCGCAATCTTGGCGACGAGGCGAAGGTGGCTGGTAACCAGCTGCGCGGCTGCTTCGGGGTCTTCATGCTCCGCATAACGCTTGGCAAGCATATATTCCTGCTCGGCGGTCAATACGGGGAATTTCTTGATTTCGGCCAGATAGCGGTTGAGGCTCTGCTCACCGCCCAGGGCCGGGACTTTTGCTGTTACGTTACTCACTCTACCCTAACCTTTCTTGCGTCGACCTCGCTTACCGGACCTCTAAGGAGCATCCGTGTTTTCGGGCCACTTGGTTACATATAGACGCACTTTGCATGATTTGCAGTGCTATTCATCGATTAGAACGAGCGGTTTCGTCGATCAGTTCCCGCATATCGGCGGGCAATTCGCTGTCGAACTCGGCAAATTGTCCCGTTACGGGATGATCGAAGCCCAATGACGCGGCGTGCAGCGCCTGCCGGGCAAAGCCCAATTCCCTCAAAACCGCTCTCAATTTCGATGGTGTGCGACCATATGCTGGATCCCCTAATAGCGGATGGCCGATTGACGCAAGGTGAACCCGGATCTGGTGGGTGCGACCGGTTTCAAGCTGGCACTCTATCAGGCTGCAATCATTGAGTTTGTTGATGGTTTTGTAGTGAGTAACAGCGTGCTTTCCGCGTGGCGAATCGTCGGGCAGAATCGCCATCTTTTTGCGGTTTTTGTCGGACCGTCCGATTCGCGCATTTATCGTGCCCGCTGCCGGGTTCGGATGGCCGCCGCAGACCGCCTGGTATCGGCGCTTGATCGAATGATCGGCGAACTGTTTGGCAAGCCCCTCATGCGCCTCGGTAGATTTTGCTGCGACCAGCAAACCAGAAGTATCCTTGTCGATCCGGTGGACGATCCCCGGGCGCGCAACACCGCCGATCCCGGAGAGTTCTCCTTTACATTGGTGGAGCAATGCATTGACCAGCGTTCCATCGGGATTCCCGGCTGCGGGGTGGACGACCATGCCCGCGGGCTTGTTGACGACAATCAGGTGATTGTCTTCGAACACCACGTCGAGCGGGATGTCTTGGGGTTGGGCTTCAGGCTCGGCGGCGGGTGGAACTGTGATGGTGAATGCGGTGCCGGGTTTGGTTTTGGCGGACGGGTTGGTGGAGGGTTTGCCGTCTATTGTGACCGCACCCTCGGCCATCAGTGTCTTGACCCGTTCGCGCGACAGGCCCGATGCTTCGGCGAGCGCCTTGTCGAGGCGGGCTGAAAAGGTGAGAGTGCCGGTGATGGTTTTTGCTTGCCGCATGACTAGGCGCTAAAAGAAGGACAGCCGTTGGGCAACGCCCAGCTTCGCTTCCGACAAGCTCAGGGTAAGCGGAGTGAGTATTTGGCCCAAATCCGTTCGGGCTGAGCTTGTCGAAGCCCTGCACTTCACTTAGCTCCCGCGTATGGCGTTTTGGACTTACATGCTGCACTGCAAAGGCGGATATTTCTATACCGGCCATACTGACGATCTGGAAGCGCGGATTGCTCAACATAAGGCAGGCACATTCGAGGGTTTCACCAAGAGATTTTCGCCCGTGGAGATGGTTTGGTCGCAGGAGTTCGTGGAGCGGGACGAAGCTTTGGCAGCGGAAAGACAGATCAAGGGATGGTCCCGAAAGAAGAAGCTCGCTCTTATCCGTGGTGATTGGGATGCGGTGTCATTCCATGCCAGAAGTAAGAGCGGCCCTTCGACAGGCTCAGGGCGAACGGATTTAGGGGTTAGCATGAAAATCCTGAACCGACTTGCTGCCGAGGCAAAGGACACCCACCCCAAAGAATGCTGCGGCCTAATGCTCGGAGCCGAAAACCAGATCACCCAAATCCAGCCTACCTCCAACGTCCATCCAAAGCCCGAAACACAGTTCGAGATCGATCCTGGCGACCTAATCGCAGCATACCAAGCCGAACGCGAAGGTGGTCCGCAAGTTGTCGGCTTCTACCACTCACATCCGTCAGGTCCGCCAACCCCATCAGCCACCGACCGCGCGATGGCGGCGCGTGACGGAAAGATCTGGGCAATCATCGGCCAAGACGAAATCAAGTTCTGGCGCGACGATCCCGATGGTTTCAAACCGCTTTCCTACTCGGTGATCGATGCCTAATATCGAGCGCATGTCATACGCTGTTCACCCTGCCACACAGCCTGCCTTAAACACTCGGCTTCCAATGCCGGTTTTTTGCTCTAGGACAGTGGTCCATGTGGTCCATCTATTCAGGAATTGCTGACCTTCCATGAACGACAAAGCCTCCGTCGACCTTGCCGCGCTGCTCTGTTCGCGCCTGTGCCACGATATGCTCTCGCCCGTTGGAGCGCTGAGCAATGGGTTGGAGCTGCTCGCCGATGAAACCGATCCGGCGATGCGCAAGCAGTGTATGGACCTGCTCGAACAGAGCGCGAAGACCAGCACCGACAAGCTCAAGTTCTTCCGTCTTGCCTTCGGCGCTGCGGGTGGTTTCGGCGAAATGGTCGAGGTGGACGAAGCGAAGTCGGTGATTGAATCGCTGGTGGCCAATGCCAAGCGGGTCGAGGTCAATTGGGCGATGGATACCGCCAAGCTGCCCAAAGATGCGATCAAGGTGTTGCTCAACTTCGCCAATATGGCGCTGGAAACGCTGGTGCGCGGCGGAACGCTGGATATTGGCGCAGAGATGCTCGGCGGGAACAGCGAGCTTGTGGTGCGCGCATCGGGGCCGAAGATCGCCTTCGATGAGACGGTCGGTAAGGCGCTGCAAGGCGACTTGCCGCCGGGAGAACTGAGCAGCCGGACGGCACCGGCCTATATGCTTTCGCTTCTGGCGGAGAAGTCGGGCGGCGGATTGCAGTACCAGCTCAGCGATGACGCGCTGGTGCTTGGCGCTGTCCTGCCGCAGCCGGATGGTCTCATCGGATGACGGATGAGCTCGTCCATCACGAACGGCTTTCGCCCAATTGCAACGAGCGAAAACTGCCGATCTCGATGGTCGTGCTCCACTATACCGAGATGAAGCCGGTCGAGACCGCGCTGGAGCGGCTGTGCGATCCCGACGCAGGCGTCAGCGCGCACTACCTGATCAGCGAAGAGGGTGAGGTCACGCGGCTGGTCCCCGAAGAGAAGCGCGCGTGGCATGCGGGCGTGTCCTTCTGGCGCGGGACAAAGGATGTGAACTCGGCGAGTATCGGCATCGAGCTCGACCATCCGGGGCATGGGCTGGGTTATCGACCGTTCGAAGATGCGCAGATCGAAGCGCTGGTGCCGCTGCTCCACCGGATCGTGCAGACTTACGACATCGCCAAGGCCAATGTGGTCGGCCATTCGGATGTCGCCCCAGCGCGCAAGACCGATCCGGGCGAGCTGTTTCCTTGGGACCGGCTGGCGGATTACGGGCTGGCCACGGCTGTGCCCAAGATCGAGCTGGGCGATCCGTTCGACAATGACGGCGCGTTCTACCTCGCTCTCGAGCGCTATGGCTACGACATTACGGACGGGCACAAAGCGGTAGAGGCGTTCCAGCGCCGCTGGCGACCGCGCAAGGTGAATGGAGAGATCGACGGCGAAATCCGCGCGATCCTGTTCCAGCTGTTGCTGGATCGTGACCGGGGAGCAGCGCGCTGACGCTGAATCTATTGAGTTTTTCGCGATTCTGCCTGATAAAGAACGCGATTTTGAGAGGGGACTGACATGATCCGTAAATTGAGCGCCGAGGCATTCGGCACATTCTGGCTGGTATTCGGGGGCTGCGGCTCGGCCGTTTTGGCAGCCGGTATTCCGGAACTGGGTATCGGCTATGCCGGTGTTTCGCTAGCCTTTGGCCTGACGGTGTTGACGATGGCCTATGCTGTTGGCGGCATTTCGGGTGGACACTTCAATCCGGCTGTTTCGCTGGGCCTTGCTATCGGCAACCGCTTTTCGTGGGGTGAGCTGGTTCCCTACTGGATCGCGCAATTGCTGGGCTCCTTCGTTGCCGCCGGGTGCCTGTTCGTGATCGCTTCGGGCATGGATGGCTGGACACCGGGCGGTTTCGCCTCGAACGGCTTTGGCGCGCTTTCGCCGCACGGCTATTCGATGATGGCGGCGCTGCTGATCGAGATCATCCTGACGGCCGGCTTCCTGCTGGTGATCCTCGGATCGACCTCGTCGAAAGTGCCGGGCGGTTTCGCACCGATCTCCATCGGTCTGTCGCTGACGTTGATCCACCTGATCTCGATCCCGGTGACCAACACATCGGTCAATCCGGCGCGTTCGACCAGCGTGGCGTTCTATGCCGAGACGGGCGCAGTTTCGCAGCTGTGGCTGTTCTGGGTCGCGCCACTGGTCGGCGCCGCGATTGGCGCAGTGATCTGGCGCTACCTGCTGTCGCCCGATGAGCCGCTCGAGAATATCGGCGGCGAGTAACGGCTAGGCGGCAATGCTTTCCTACTCGGAACATTGCCGCTAATGCAGCTTCGCCAGGGGGCTGGGCAGCCGCGTCACGCAAGTGCCGAGGAAAGTCCGGGCTCCACGAAGCAAGGGTGGCGGGTAACGCCCGCCGAAGGCGACTTCAGGGAAAGTGCCACAGAGAGCAAACCGCCTCATTTGAGGTAAGGGTGAAAGGGTGCGGTAAGAGCGCACCGCGCGGCCGGTAACGGCGGCGGCATGGCAAACCCCACCCGGAGCAAGGCCAAATAGGGGCGACGCGCCGCCAGGCTTTCGAGTTTGGCGGCAGGTCTGTTTCGGACCGTGATCGCCCGGGTTGGCTGCTCGAGCTGCGGAGCAATCCGTAGCCTAGAGGAATGGCTGCCCCTGCGGCGCTGGTCGTTTGATACCGGTCGCGGGACAGAACCCGGCTTACAGGCCCCCTGGCACTTCTAAAAACCGTCTGGCACTTCCAAAAACCGTTCCAGATCAGATTGGGACAGTTTCCACCGTCTAGTTGCCAAGCCTTGCTCGTATTGTTTGTGAGGGCTAGTCTGCATAATAGTAAATAACATGGATGCCTATATGTCCGCCATAAATCTGACCAAGCGATACGGCCCTCCCATTGCATTGCATATCATTATATGGGCTGCCGGTTCTGTTATTGCTTTCAAAATAATGACATCCGTACTTTTTCTGGATCCAATTTTGGCAATTTCTCTCATAGTCAGCTTTTATATTTTTCTGTTTGTTCAGCGGGGTACGAGGCCATATCTTAGATTCAATTTCTTCAAAGCTCAGCGTCAATATCGAGTTTCGGAACTTTTTTCGTTGGCGTATGAGAATATCATCATATACTCTGGGCATCTTGATAGGGCGGTATTTGCATCTCCAGAAGTGCTAAAAGCTCTTCGTGAATTGCCTGAGTCTTGCACAATAAGCGTCTTCATAGATGAGCCTGAAATTGATCTGGGAAGCAGTGAAGTGAAGGCCTTTCTTGGTTCAGATTCGGACAGAATCAACGTCTACTATTGCGAGAACCCCATTTATCATCGGCACTTCATGATTGTTGATGAAAGGCATATTCGTGTTGAATTCACTGGACGTCTTTGGGCGGGTTCCAATGGTCAGGCATCGCAGCGTCATGGGCGTCCAAAGTTTGCTTTATACGCATTCGATGTGGAGAAGCTTGCGGCTCGTTTTAGCATGCTTGTACGAAAACGTCTTGTGTCCGAACATAGTATCGTTAAGGTAAATTTGAAGAAAAGTAGAATTACTTCGGAAGCTTGAATGGAAAATTTTGTATTGGAGCCTCGGTATTTTTTTGGGGTTCAGTTTTCAGTATTTCTTCTGGCAATCTATGCTTTGCGAGTACAGGTTGCTCTGACTTGTAGTCCAGTAAACTACGAATTCGAAGTAGAATCTGATGGAAAACACAGAGACACTGCGAAAAAAAGAAAATTTGATGAGAAGGTAAAGAGAATAAGAACCTTTTCGCGGAATTCTTGGATACTTGGTCAAGCTGCTCTCACAATAATTTTGTTGTACGGCGCGGTCTTGGGTGGTCTTTTCTCTCAAGATGTTAATAGGTGGCTTGGTGAAGTGCTATTCCGAGAGAGTGTGTACAAGCTTATCATCTCGACCGAGTTCGCTCTGCTTTGGATAGCGTGTATGGGATCGTTTATCTTGCCGCAGCCAATTGAAAAGTCTCTCATTTGGACGGTTGCTCCGGCAGCGACGGACGACTGAAATTCGAAGCTTCTTATTCAACAATTGTATGGCGTGGTTGTAGTGCTCGATTGCGTTCCTTATTTTGAGTTACTACACCAATGGCGTCGGTAGTCGCTAAGAGATAAGCCCACTTTGAATGGCATGCAAAAACGGTTGTTGGCAGAAGCGATTGGCAGCTTCTTCCTGTTCGCTTGTGTGGTTGGCTCGGGCATAATGGGCGAGGCACTGGCGGGCGGAAATGATGCTGTAGCATTGCTGGGCAATACGTTGGCGACGGGTGCAATCCTGACAGTCCTGATCGCCATGCTTGGACCGGTTTCCGGCGCGCATTTCAACCCGGCGGTGACGCTGGCTTTTCGGTTGCGCGGCGAGATTGCGACGCGCGAGGCGCTGGCTTTCGTCGCAGTTCAGTTGGTTGCCGGAATCATCGGCGTATGGGCCGCGCATCTGATGTTCGACCTGCCCGCATTGCAGTTGGGAGTGAAACCGCGCACTGGCTTCGGTCAATGGCTGGGCGAGGGGATCGCGACGTTCGGACTGGTTCTGACGATTCTTGGCACGGTTAGGGTAAACAAGGCCTGGGTGCCGGCCAGCGTGGGGCTGTATATCTCAGCAGCTTACTGGTTCACCAGCTCAACGAGTTTCGCCAACCCGGCGATCACTGTCGCGCGCGGTCTGTCGGATACGTTTGCCGGGATTGCAGTTGCGGATATTCCGGGGTTTATCGCGGCGCAGCTGGTCGGTGCGGTGGTTGCTGTCGGTGTGTTTGTAGCGCTGTACGGCAAAGGACCGACCGGCCCCAACGCATCGTGATCCCTGAAACCTGTCAGGCGCGACCCACGCTCGAATATTCGAATCCCGCCGCGCGGACATCTTCCGGCTGGTAGATGTTGCGAAGGTCAACCAGCACTGGCGCATTGGCGATGTTCTTGACCCTATCAAGGTCTAGTGCGCGGAAGGCATCCCATTCGGTGACGATAGCAATCGCATCGGCCCCTTCGATGGCCGCGTAGGGATCGTCCATCATCGCGACTTCGGGCATCAGCGGAGCGGCCTGCTCCATCCCTTCGGGATCGTAGGCAGCGACTTCGACCCCGGCATCGTGCAGCGTCTGGGCGACCGCAATTGCCGGGCTGTCTCGCATATCATCGGTGTTGGGCTTGAATGTCAGGCCGAGCAGCGCGACTTTCTTGCCGCGCGCCTTCTTCGATCCGCCGAGTGCATCGACGACCTTGCGGCCCATCGCGCGTTTGCGGGTGTCGTTGGTCTTGACCACCGCTTCGACGATGCGGACGGGGCTCTCATAGTCTTCGGCGGTCTTGAGCAGTGCCAAAGTGTCCTTGGGGAAGCATGAGCCGCCATATCCCGGGCCGGCGTGCAGAAATTTCGGGCCGATGCGGTTGTCGCTGCCAATCCCGCGGCTCACGTCCTGCACATCCGCGCCGACCTTCTCGCACAGATCGGCCATTTCGTTGATGAAAGTGATCTTGGTCGCGAGGAATGCGTTGGCGGCATATTTGATCAGTTCCGCGCTGCGGCGGCTGGTGAACAGGATCGGTGATTCGTTGAGGAACAGCGGGCGATAGACTTCGCGCATGATTTCGCGGCCGAAGTCGCTTTCGGCACCAATCACGATCCGGTCCGGTCGCTTGAAGTCACCGATAGCCGCGCCCTCGCGCAGGAATTCGGGATTCGAGACAACGGCGAATTGGTGCTTGGTGCCGCTATCGTTCAAAATTCGCTCGACCTCGTCGCCAGTGCCGACGGGAACGGTCGACTTGGTGACCACGACGGCATCGTTAGCGAGGCTATCGCCGATCTCCTTGGCAACAGCATAGACAAAGGAAAGATCTGCATGGCCATCACCGCGGCGGCTGGGCGTACCGACAGCGATAAAAACGGCCCGTGCGTCTTTGATGCCCTCTGCAAGATCGGTGGTGAAGGAGAGGCGGCCGGCTTTGACATTCGCGCCGACCAGTTCGGCAAGGCCAGGCTCGTAGATCGGCATCACTCCGTCATGCAGTGCGTCGATTTTGGACTGGTCCTTGTCGATGCAAACGACATCATGCCCGAAATCGGCGAAACATGCGCCCGAGACGAGGCCAACATAGCCCGATCCAACCATTGCGATCTTCATGCCGCTCTATCCATTTTGACGATTTCCACCCCGTTCTTCTTTTTCTCTACCGCCTGAATGTAGCGGCGCCCGTCGCCTTCCAGCACCAGCACTGTCAACCGACC
Organism: Pontixanthobacter sp.; assembly: GCA_965223995.1. Taxonomy (GTDB): domain Bacteria; phylum Pseudomonadota; class Alphaproteobacteria; order Sphingomonadales; family Sphingomonadaceae; genus Pontixanthobacter. The sequence continues at coordinate 478,030 of CBDCXY010000016.1, forward strand.
GAAGCGATAGGCTCCGGTATCGATCCCGATGCGGTTCTTCCGCTCGTCAATTTCTTCGGTGATCGTATGCCCGTGGACCACGACATGCGAGTGTTTCTCCTTGTGCTTAAGAAACGGCTCGCGGATCCAGCGCAGCTCGCGGGGCTTTTGTTCCTCGAGAGGCTTGTTTGGATTGATGCCGGCATGGACAAACAGGTAGTCACCTATCGCGATCATGTCCTCGAACTGGGCGAGGAACTCGCGATCTTCGCGGGGCACCTTTTGCAGCATGATTTTCTGCAGTTCCTTGGTCGAGGCGTTGTTAAACTCCTCTTTGGTCACGCCGTAGCTCAGGATCGTTTCGCGGCCGCCATGTTTGAGGAAGTGTCTCAGAACTTCCTTGTCATCGAACGATTCGAGGAACATCTCTTCATGGTTGCCCGCGAGAAAGCGGATGTCGCGATATTCGCGCCACAGTTTGGCCAGCTTGATAACACCCGCGCTTTCGGGACCGCGATCGATCAGGTCGCCCAGCAGGATGACCGTCGTCTTCGCGGCAGACGCGGCCTTGTCGTCATCCTCGATGGCCTTGATGAGTCCTTCGAACAGATCGAAGCGCCCATGGATGTCGCCGATCACATAGACACGCTCACCGGAGGGCACGCTGGTGCGCTTTTTGGCCTCTTTGCCGGAAAACATTTTTCTGAGCGGTTCGAACATAGGTTGAGGTCGGGTTTCCGTGTCTATCGCTGCCACATAGAGGTGTGCGGTCTAGGCTGCAATCGCTGACACAGGGCTTAACCGGCCTCATTGTGCTGCAATTACCACAGGCAGCGGTGTTGTTGGGCAGATTGTAGAAATTTCTCTTGTGCAGTGCAGCAAATTCGAGCAAGTTTGTTTCGTAATCGTACGAGATCGCACATCAAAAAGAGGCGACCGACGATTGCGCAGGTGGGACGAAGCACCAACCAAACCAAGGAAGTTTGTATGCTCACGTCCATCCGCGGCCTTACCGCCGCAAGTCTCGCAGCTTTTGCTGCATTTTCTTCCACTTCTGCGCATGCCGAAGAAGATACCGATCCGCCCGGTCCGGTTGAAGTTTCCGCCAATGTTGCGCTGACCAGCGAATACCGTTTTCGCGGCGTCGACCTGTCGGGTGGCGAACTGGCCGTCCAGGGCGGCGTCGATGTTGCGCACGAATCGGGCTTTTATATCGGCACCTGGGCTTCGTCGCTCGACGAGCAGACGGTCGGATACGGCTCGACCGAACTCGACATCTATGGCGGCTGGAGCGGTGATCTTGCCGAGGGGCTTAGTGCCGACGTCGGGATGATCGGCTATCTCTATCCTGATGCCGGTCCTGGTGATTTCGATTATGTCGAGCTTTACGGCTCGTTGACATTCGCGCTGGGTCCGGCGGAAGCGACCGCAGGGGTTGCTTACGCGCCGAGCCAGGATTCGCTTGGCAATACCGACAATCTCTATCTCTACACGGATTTAGGGATCGGTATTCCCGACACGCCGCTGACGATTACCGGTCACCTTGGTTACACCGATGGTTTCCTGACCTTCACCAATGACGGCAATGCGTTCGACTGGTCGATCGGAGCGGAAGTGGCGATAGCCGGAACACCGCTGACCCTGGGCGCCGCCTATGTCGGCGCTGACGGCGACATTGTCGCACCGGCCTACGATTTCGTCGATGACGCTTTTGTCGTGACGCTCAGCGCGAGCTTCTAGGCCGCGACCCTGACATGATCGGAGCCCGCGCAACCTGCCAGTGCGCGGGCTCCTTTTTTGCGTGGTGGGTCAATCAAGGGAGAAATCGACCGTCGTCACCACGCGGACCTTTTTGTAGGGCGTGTCGCTGACGCCCCAACCGCCCGCTTCCCCGTCGCGGGCATTGATCGAGAAATATCCCTGGGTCGCCTTGCGGATGCTGCCTACGCCCGCGCCGCTGTCCTTGGCGAACTGTTCGGCTGCAGCGCGCGCATCCTTGGTCGCCTCGGCAACCATTTCAGGCTTGATCTCGTCGAGCTTGGTGAAGGTGTAGGACATGCTCGACCCGTCTTCGAGCACAACCCCGCGGCGGACGAGTTCGACCTGACGCTTCACCGCGCTTTGCGCGCGTTCGATATCGGTCGTGCGCAGGGTCAGGCGCTGGCGCACGGTGTAGCGCGGCACGCCGCGATCCGAATAGAACGACACATTGACCCCGGTCGGCTGCAAGGCGTCTTCGGGGAAGCCGATATCGGCGAAGAACTCCCGGATCGCTCCGCTGTCCTGATCGACTTCGGCTTGCGCGCTCTGGAGATCGGGAGCGCTCGAAGAATAGGACACTGTCCATGTTGCGAGATCAGCGGTCACTTCGCGTTCGGCAAGGCCGCGTACGGTTACCGAACGGTCGGCTTCCTTCGCCCGCACAAGCCCGTCGCCGAGAAGGAATCCGCCGACGATCAGACCGATTGCGACAATCGAGGAACTTGCCAGCCAGCGCCCGGCGGTCGGGCCCTTCCAGAAGGGGGTGGCACTTTCGGGCACTTCGCTTGTATCACTCATGGCAGTCCTCCTTGCTGGCTTTGCATCGTGAGCTTCGCCCTAGGAAACTCTCGATGAACCGTGCTTGAATAGCGATGAATGGAGTTTGCAAAACGATGGTGAAATATCTGCACAGCATGATCCGCGTGAGCGATCCGGACGCTACCGTCGGGTTCTTCAAGCTGATCGGGTTGGAAGAAGTCAGGCGCTTTGATGTCGAAGCGGGGCGCTTTACGCTGATCTTTCTTGCTGCACCGGGGCAAGAAGGCGTGGCGGAGGTCGAGTTGACCTACAATTGGCCGCCCGAGGATGGCAGTGACGCCGAAAAATATGATGGCGGTCGCAATTTCGGCCATCTTGCCTACCGCGTCGATGATATTTACGAGACGTGCCAGCGGCTGATGGATGCGGGCGTCACGATCAACCGACCGCCGCGCGACGGACATATGGCTTTTGTCAAATCGCCCGACGGAATCTCGATAGAGCTGTTGCAGGAAGGCAATCTTCCGCCGCAAGAACCCTGGGCGAGCATGGAGAATACGGGGAGCTGGTAACGGCGCTTACGCCTGGCTTGGCTCCGGATCGGGAATTGCAGTCCGGTCATTGGGATGCGTTGTTGTCAGGCGCAGGATCACATATCCGAGTACGGCTGAAATCACCGAGCCGAGCAGGATACCGATCTTCGCCTCTTCCTTGAGCAGCGGATAGGCGGGGAAGGCGAGTTCGCCGATGAACAGCGACATGGTGAAGCCGATACCGCACAGCACTGATACACCCCATATCTCTGGCCAACTGGCCCCTTTGGGCGCCTTTGCAAAGCCAAGCTTTGCGGCAATGAGAATGCAACTGAAGATCCCGACCTGCTTGCCCAGAACCAGCCCTCCGGCAACCGCCAGCGGCAGAGGATCGAAGATGTTCTCGAGGCCGATATCGGCCAGATTCACACCGGCATTCGCAAATCCGAAAATGGGCACGATCGCATAGGCGCTCCACGGGACAAGGCCGTGTTCGAGCCGCTCGAGCATGCTGTTGCCGTCTTTGCGCCGCATGGGGATCGTCAAGGCTGCAACAACGCCCGCAATCGTGGCGTGGACCCCGGAATTTAGTACGCACCACCACAGGACCAGTGCGACCACGATGAAGGGCCATGCCCGCGTAACATTGAGCCGGTTCATGCCGACCAGTACCCCGAACACTGCAAGCGATATCGCCAGCCACATCACGTCGACATTGGGCGTGTAGAACAGCGCGATCACCAGCACCGCACCGATATCATCGACGATCGCGACCGTGAGCAGGAACAGACGGAGCGATGCGGGAACGCGGCTTCCCAACAGTCCGAGAACCCCCATTGCAAACGCGATGTCGGTCGCCGCAGGGATTGCCCAACCCGCCGTCAGGTCGGGATCACCGCCAACGACCAGCATGTACACAGCCGCAGGGAAGGCCATCCCGGCAATCGCCGCGAGCACCGGAAGGCGGCGCTGGGCAGGCGATGACAGTTGCCCGCAGATAATCTCGCGCTTCACCTCGAGCCCGACGACGAAGAAGAAGATCGCCATCAACCCGTCATTGATGAAGTAGTGCAGTGTGCTCAGCTTGGCATGTGGATACCAGGCAAACTTGTCGTTGAAGAGCGCGTTATATTCGGACGCGAGCTCCGAATTGGCCGCGAGCATTGCTGCGGCTGCGACAAGGATCAGCAGGATGCCCGACGAAGCATCGCTGACGAACAGCGCGCGTACGGGGGCGAATACGGAGCGGAAGGGTAGTCTGCTTTGTGCCATGATTGCCGCCCCCATATTGGCAATCGATTGTCCGTTGCAAGCACTGCCTGCCTTCGATACTCTGATTTGTGATGAGGACCTCACGGGGCAGGGGTCAGACAGTTGCAGGATTTTACCGCGTGGCAATGGCTCGTGCTCGTCCAGCATGAGTTGTTACTGTTTGCCGGGGTGTTTTTTCTCATCGGTGCGGTGGACGAGATTTGCGTCGATCTTGTATGGGTTTGGCTGCGTTTGACCGGTCGTGCCAAAACCGAAAAGCTCGGCGCAGACCATGATTGCGCAAGGCCGCTAACCGGGCCGGCGGCGATGTTCGTGCCCGCATGGCTTGAGGCGAAAGTTGTCGGCGCGACGATCCGCCACGCCTTGACTGTTTGGCCACACGACAAACTTCGGCTCTATGTCGGTTGTTATCGCAACGACCCCGAGACGATGGCCGCGATTATTGCGGCGGCACAGGGCGATACGAGGTTGCGGTTGATCGTGCATGATCGCGACGGACCGAGCACCAAGGCCGATTGCCTCAACCGGCTCTATCGTGCGCTAACGCTTGACGAGGCCCGCGCCGGGATAAGAGCCAAACTGGTGGTGCTCCACGATGCCGAAGATATGGTCGATCCCGCAGCCTTGACGTTGCTCGATCAAAATATCGACGTTGCTGACCTGATCCAGTTGCCGGTTGTGCCGATACCACAACGGCGCTCTGCCTGGATAGGGAGCCACTACTGTGAAGAATTTGCCGAAGCGCACGGTAAATCGATGGTCGTGCGCGATGCGCTTCGCACCGGTATGCCGCTTGCTGGAGTAGGGTGCGCAATCGCGCGAAACACGCTTGAGAGGCTCCACAAGGCAAGAGGGGATGACGGCCCCTTCGCTGCAGACTGCCTGACCGAAGACTACGAACTCGGGCTGGGCGTCGCCGAACTCGGAGGTTCCGCTCGCTTTCTGCGAAAGCGGCATTCGGGCGGGGCTCTGGTGGCAACGCGGGCCTTCTTTCCGGGCCGGCTGGACCAATCGGTCAGGCAGAAGACACGCTGGGTGCACGGCATCGCCTTCCAGGGATGGGACCGGCTGGGATGGTCGGGGCGTCCGGCAGAGATCTGGATGCGGCTGCGTGATAGGCGCGGACCGTTTACGGCACTGGTGCTGGCAGCAGCCTATCTGCTGTTGATCTTGTCAGTCATTGGATGGGTGCTTGCCGAGCTTGGGGCCGGTCAGGCTCTGTCGCTTTCACCTTCCCTCAAAGCCGTTTTGTGGCTCAATCTTGGTAGTTTGATTTGGCGGGCGGCTTGGCGCTTTGCATTTACTGCGCGAGAGCACGGCCTTGTGCAGGGCATAAGGGCAATCTTGCGCATTCCGGTGGCCAATATCATCGCAATCATGGCCGGCAGGAGAGCCTCTTTCGCCTATGCGCGCAGTTTGGTCGGCAAGCGCGTGCGCTGGGACAAGACAGAACACACCGCCCACCCGGCTGCGCTGGCAGTGGAAACGCGCTGATATGCCCGCGATCCAAACCCGGCACATGGGGCAGCCGATAGCGGCCCTTGGCGCGGTGCTCGTGCTCTGGGTCATAGGCAGGGTCATGCTGTGGGAGGCGCCGTTTCCAGCAATTGCCGATGCGGTCGCGGATCTGCCGTTGATTGCTTCAAATCAGTCGGCGAGTCCGGTTGAATCTGCAAGCTCGCGGGGTGGGAGAGTTGCTCCGGCCGGACCAATGATCGCCGTCCTGCGCTCAACTTCAGCCGATGCGCGAACCAAAAATTCTGCGTCATCCTGGGCGGATACGCAGCCTTCCCAGCCGCCGGGACCTTCAACTGCGCATGACCGGCTTGGCATGTCGGAGCCATCACATGTTCCCGCTTCTCCGGAAGTGGTCCGGTCGCTCCCCGCCCGGCGCGCTTTCGAGTCAGCGTCTTCTCCAGAGCATGGCATATCGAACAAGCGTCGCCCCAAGCGTTGGTCGCTGGATAGCTGGGTGTTTTACCGCCAGAACGGCACTGCGCGGTCGTCTTTGGGACAGCTTCCCGCGACCTATGGAGCGAGCCAGGCCGGAGCTATCTTGCGCTACAGGTTCGGCGATGCTGGCCAAGCTGCGCCATTCGCCTATGCCCGACTGACGTCCGCGCTTTCCGGGCCCGAGCAGGTGGATGTTGCAGCCGGGGTGGGTGTGCGTCCGATAGCCGGCGTGCCTCTGTCCACGCTCGCCGAGATGAGAGTGAGCCGCTCTGCCGGGCGAACCGACATACGCCCGGCTGTCTTTGCGGTTACCGAGTTGCCGCATGCCGCGTTGCCGTTTGCAGCGCGGGGAGAGGCTTATCTGCAGGGCGGTTATGTCGGTGGAGACTTTGCAACGCCCTTCGTCGATGGGCAGGTGAAAATCGATCGTGAGGTTGTCGATTTCGATCTCGCCAGCGTTCGTGCGGGCGCGGCGGTTTGGGGCGGGGCGCAAAAGAGTGCCGAGCGCTTGGATGTGGGGCCAAGTGCCAGTGTCGACTTCAAGCTCGCAGACCAGCCCGTTCGTCTTTCGGTTGACTACCGACAGAGAGTGGCGGGCGATGCGCAACCTCCCTCGGGAATAGCTCTCACGCTTTCGACCGGTTTTTAGGATGCGGCCTTTTTGGGCGATTTTTCCGGACGCTCGTCTTTAATCCGGTGCGCGCGTGGGTTAGGGCGAGTGAATGGACCTCTACCTTCCCATCGCGAACCTGTCGGTCAACGGCATATGGATCGTGCTTCTGGGAATGCTGACGGGGGTGTTGTCCGGCCTGTTCGGGGTCGGGGGCGGCTTTCTCACCACGCCGCTGCTTATCTTCTACGGCATCCCGCCAACGGTTGCCGCGGCCTCGGCATCGACGCAGGTAACCGGGGCCAGCGTCTCGGGTGTGTTCGCGCACAGCAAGCGTAAGGGTGTCGACTATAAACTCGGCGGGGTAACGGTGGTCGGCGGCGTTGTCGGAGCCGGTATCGGGGCAATCCTGTTCCGCTTCCTGCAATCGGTTGGCCAGATCGATGTCGTGATCAGTGTCCTGTATGTCGTGATGCTCGGCACGATTGGCTCGCTGATGGCGAAAGAGGCATGGGAATCGATCAATCCCAACGAACAGCTCACCGAACAGGCCGCGCCCAAACGGCGGCATCACCCGCTTGTGACGGCACTGCCGCTGCGCTGGCGGTTTTACAGTTCGGGTCTCTACATTTCTCCCTTCGCTCCGCTGATACTTGGCGTAATCGTTGGCATCCTGACGATGTTGATGGGCGTAGGTGGTGGTTTCATCCTTGTTCCAGCGATGCTCTACATCCTCGGAATGAGCGCTAGCGTTGTTGTTGGAACATCACTGTTCAACATCCTGTTCGTAACCATGGCGACCACCATGATGCACGCGCTGACGACACAGGCGGTCGACATAGTTCTTGCAGCATTCCTGCTGATCGGTTCGGTAACCGGTGCGCAGATGGGTACGCAGTTTGCGCAGAAAGTGAAGCCCGAATGGCTCCGCCTGATCTTGGCCAGCATCGTTTTGGTTGTAGCGCTGCGTATGCTGTTCGGGCTTGGTATCCAGCCCGATGAAATATACACGGTGTCGCCGCTATGAGCCGGGTTCTGCTGATCCTGCTTTGCTTCTTTGCGCTGAGCGCTCAGCGCGATCCGATCCTTGTGCCCGAAGTGTCGCAGGACGAAGTGCAGGTTCGCCAGGGTTTCATCGGGACAGAGTTGTTGCTGTTTGGTGCGATCCTCGATCCGACCGGTGCGCGGGCGGGCCAGAACTACGATATCGTGGTCGTTCTCAAAGGGCCGACCGAACCCATCCAGCTGCGCGAGAAGGAGCGGTTCGGACCGATCTGGATGAACGCGTCGAGCACCGCATTCCAATCTGCCCCATCCTTCTTTGCAGTGGTCTCTTCGGCGGAGATTTCCGACATCGTCGATGACCGGACCGCCGCGATTTATGAGCTCGGCACCGAATTCATCCAGCTCTCTCCCAGCGGGACTATCGATCCCGAAGAGCAGGCCCGTTTCACCGCTGGGCTGGTCGATCTTCGCGAACGGGAAGGACTCTACAATGAGGAGATGGAAGGCGTCGAGATCAGCGAGCAAGTGCTCTATCAGGCGCGGATCGAACTGCCTTCCAACGTGCAGACCGGAACCTATACCGCAGAGACATTTGCAATCACGCGTGGCCGGGTGATTGCATCTGCGATCGCCGAGGTCGAAGTACGCAAGGTCGGGTTCGAACGGTTTGTCGAGGTATTCTCGCAGGAGCAGGAACTCTTGTACGGTCTGCTTGCGGTCTCTCTGTCGATCTTCATGGGGTGGGTCGCAGGGCGGCTTTTTGCGCTGATCTAGCTGCCCTGCCGGGCGCAGGCTTGACGCCAAATTAACCTTTTTCCCGTAGCGCGTCCCGGTATTTAAACGGGGAAGAAACGGGCACTTATGATGAGTGACATGAGCAACCACAATTTCGACAAGGGACAGCCGCTCGAGGGGCAGCCGTCCCAGGGCCAGCCGGCGCGCCAACCTGCGCAAGCCCAGTCGCAGCCCGCTCCGCAGCAATCGTCGCAGCCCGCTGCCCAACCTCAACCCGCTCCAGCCTCCAAACCGGCGGCTGAACCCGCCCAGAAACCAGCCTCGCAAAAGCCGAAGGCCTCGCAGAGCGGCAATGCCATGCAGCCGATTGGAGTTGTGCTCGAGATTGCCGGTTCGGGTTCGCAGATCGCGCTTGATCTTGAGAGGCTCAACCAGTGCATGCAGGACGACGATCCTTCGATCGCGCTTGCCGGTCAGGTCGGCAGCCAGGTCAAGATCCGCGTTGGCAACAGCTGGCTTCTCGCCAGCGTCCGCAACCAGAAGCAGGATCGCCGCTCGAAGGGCGGCATTCTCGCCAATATCGACTTTCTTGGCGAAGGTCAGGAAGAGAAGCTGACCGGCAAGATCCACGGTTTCAAGCGCGGTGTTACACGCTATCCGGTCCCCGGTGCGCTGATCTATCCGGCGACCACCGCCGACCTCAAACAGATCTATGCCAGCGACGGTCGTTCGAACATCCAGATTGGCACCGTCTATCCGACTAAGGATATTCGCGCTGGGATCTATATCGACGCGATGCTGGGCAAGCACTTTGCGCTGCTTGGCTCGACCGGTACCGGTAAATCGACCAGTGCGGCGCTGATCCTGCACCGGATTTGCGAGGCCGCGCCCGAAGGTCATATCGTGATGATTGACCCCCACGGCGAATATTCGGCGGCGTTCAAGACCAACGGCCAGATCCTCGACGTGACCAATCTGCAGATGCCCTATTGGCTGCTCAATTTCGAGGAGCATTGCGAGGTGCTGCTGACCAGTCACGGCAATGACCGTCAGCTCGATGCCGACATTCTCGCGCGTTGTCTGCTTGCGGCCCGTTCGAAGAACCGGCTCGCCGAGACGATGGGCAAGATCACTGTCGATTCGCCGATCCCCTATCTGCTTTCCGATCTGTCGAATGAGATTCAGGACCAGATGGGCAAGCTCGACAAAGCAACCAACACCGCGCCTTACATGCGGATCAAGAACAAGCTCGAAGAGCTCAAATCTGACCCGCGCTACCAGTTCATGTTCTCCGGCATGCTGGTCGGCGATACGATGGCCGACTTCATTTCCAAGGTTTTCCGCATGCCGGGTGAGGGCAAGCCGATCTCGATCATCGACGTTTCGGGTGTGCCATCCGATATCACCTCGACCGTGGTCGCTGTTCTCAGCCGCCTGGTGTTCGACTTTGCGATCTGGGGCCGCGAAGAGAAAACCCGCCCGATCCTGCTCGTTTGCGAAGAGGCGCACCGCTACGTCCCCAACGAGGCCAATGCCGACGGTTCTTCGGTTGGCACAATCCTCAGCCGGATTGCCAAGGAGGGCCGTAAATACGGTATCTCGCTCGGGCTGATTACCCAGCGTCCGTCCGACCTTGCCGAAGGCGTGCTGTCGCAATGCGGCACGATCATCTCGATGCGCCTCAACAACGACCGCGACCAGGCTTTCGTGAAGGCCGCGATGCCCGAGGGCGCACGCGGTTTCCTCGATTCAATCCCCGCGCTCCGCAACCGTGAATGCATCATCTGCGGCGAGGGTGTCGCGATCCCGATCCGCGTCAGCTTCGACAATCTCGAAGAGGTCAAACGACCCGCGTCGGAAGACCCGAGCTTCGTCGAACTATGGAACGGCAGCGGCGGCGAGGAAGAGGCGGTTTACCGCACCGTCCAGCGCTGGCGTTCGCAAGGCGTCTAACGACACCTTGCTATTTCTTGTTTTCCGCAAGCGCCTCCGCGCTGTTCCCTTCCCCGGATCACGTCCGGGGTGCGGGGCACCTGCGAGCGGCCTTGCGGTTCGCTAGTCGCGAACCGTTCCATTCCAAGCCAGCAATCTCGCGCCCGGCGTTTGGGGGGCCAAACAAACTACGTTCCCCTCGTATCGCCAAACAGGTGGATATGCAGGCGGTCGGACATTCTGAAACCGTGCTTCAGACATTCTGTCGTCAACCACTTCTCGCGCTCGCGTAACGTCTCGCTGTCGGTCCCCTCGGGCATCAGGAACACGCGCTTTCTGGGTAACGCATGCGCGCGAACAAGGTCCGCCGCCTCGGCAACATCTGCTGGCGTCGCGACCACGAATTTGAAATAGGCACGGCTGTCACCCGAATAGCTGCGTAGTCTCTCGGGGATCAGCGCCAGCTCCGCCGCATTGCCGCTATGCGCCAGCTTGGGGCTGACATTGTACTGGTCCACCCGGATGTCGAGGCGGGCAGGGGCGGTGGTGGTGCCGTTGGTTTCGATCTCGACTGTGTGATCGGGCAGCAATTCGAGCAGCTTCGCCAGCGCCGGAGCCTGCAACAAGGGTTCGCCGCCGGTGATCACAAGCCGCGATTGACCGAGCGCTTCGATTCTGGCCGCAACATCGGCCTCATCGAGAGTGACTTGATTGGCCTTGCGTTCAAAGAGCAGATCGTCGCGGTGATACCGGTCGTCGCCTTCGAAATGCCATGTATAGGCCGTGTCGCACCATTCGCAGGCGAGGTTGCAGCGCGAGAGGCGAATGAAGGTGCAGGGCGTGCCTGCCGATGGCCCTTCGCCCTGGACCGAGGCGAAGATTTCAGGCTCGCCCGGTGTTGTGGTGGCGAGAACTAGCGGCATTGGACAACCGCTGGAAGTAGACAAAGTTCACACCCTCCCGCGGATTTGCGGGGAGATCTGCACAGGGCGCGGAAAGCCGAGTTCACATCGGATGACAAGTGCCAAAGGAAACAGCTTCCTTCTTTGATCTTGCGCATCCTTGGCAGGGAGGTTCGTTTCGTCACGCCTTCGCCATGGCACATTCGCGGCGTGTAGGAAAATCAAATGCCCTCTTCTTCAGAAGAGGGGCAGCGAGACTTAATGGACTGCAAGCGAATCTAGTCGCAGCGGAGTGGTGCTTGGGCGCGAACGACGCGGGCGCGTCGCAACCACCCCTAAACGTCCTCCTCTGAAGAAGAGGGGGCTTTATTCCACCTTAACCTTCGGTGTGCGCGTTACCCCCATTCCGCCGGGTCCAGCGCCAGCAGTTCGGCCAACTGGCTATAGAGCGCGGGTTCTTCGCGGCGCAGAGCCTTGGGTCTTTCAAAGAATGTGACAATCGCTTCGGCGAAGAATTCCTCGTGGTTGGTCGCGCCATAGGGGTCGATCAGCGTTCGTTCACCGCGTTCGAGCCGTTCCACATGGTCGTGGTAAGCATCCAGCATCGCCGTTTCCCAGCCCGAATATTCTTGCCCCTTGCGCAGGATCGGGACACCGTTTGTGTGACCGCTCAGACCGTCCAGCTGGTGCGCGAATTCGTGGATTACGACGTTATGTCCATCCTCTGCATCGAGACCGCCATGCAGCGCATCGTCCCACGACAGGATAACCGGCCCGCGCGCCCAGCTCTCGCCCAGCGTCGCGTGATTGTTTTCGTGGACGAAATGGCCGTCATGTGTGCCGCGATGCGTAAGAAATGCCGAGGGGTAGATCAGCACGGTCCTCAGCGTATCGTACCAAGCCGGGCTGTTGACGATCAGCAGGCAGGCCTGCGCCGCGATGGACAGCCGCATAGCCTCGCTGACTTCGAGGCCATTCTGGCCGTGGAAGGTGATCTGGTCGAGGAACAGGTTGATTTTCCCCTCGAGCGCGCGCCGCAGGGGAGTTGGCAACCGGGTAACGAGTGGCACGAGCTTCTCGACCACTTGGCGTTGTTCGGGAGTGAGCGGGGCCGCCAAAAGCGCCCTGCGCTTCTGCACACGCGCATACCAGCGATACAGCAGAAACGCGGCGATAAGCAGCGGTATTGCGAGGGCGAGCCAGGGCGACATATTGGTCAGGTAAGGTCGCGCTGGTGATTTTGGTAGTGCCTAGCGTTGGCAGTTACTCGTCATTGCGAGCGTAGCGAAGCAATCCAGAGCTGTTCGCTATACACTCTGGATTGCCGCGTCGGCTTTGCCTCCTCGCAATGACGAGTTGTTATCCCAACCGTTCCAGCGCCGCCGTTAGTCGCTCAACTTCGGTGCTGTGATGCGCGTGGTCGGCGCGGGCTTTTTCGACCGCTTCGGGCTTTGCGCGTTCGACGAAATTGGCGTTGCCGAGACGGCCTTCGAGCGATTTGACCTCCTTGGCGGAGGCTTCGAGCGCCTTGGTCAGGCGAGCCTTTTCGGCGTCAATGTCGATAATGCCTTCGAGGGGGATCACGAACATATCGTCGCCCGCCGCGATCTGCATTGCTGCGCCATCGGGTGCCTCGGCGAACGCGACCGGAGTGAGGCGCGCGAGGCGTTCGATGGCTGCGCCGTTTGCTTCGACCACCGAACGACCGAGCGGGCTGGGCTTCGCGCAATAGGCGGCCAGTTTTGCACCGGGTGGAATACCCAGCTCATTCTTGGCTCCACGAACGGCTGTGGTGAGTGCAATGAGCCAGTCGATTTCTGCTTTCGCCTCGACATCGACCTCCGCACCCGGTTCCGGCCATTTTGCGGTGATCAGTGGGTAATTCGCGCGGTCTCCCTGCGCCGCCCACAGCTCCTCGGTGACGAAGGGCATGAACGGATGCAGCATGACAAGGATTTGATCGAGAACCCATCCGGCGACCGCGCGGGTTTCGTCGTCAATCGAGCCCCTAGAAACAGGCTTAATCAGCTCCAGATACCAGTCGCAGAAGCGGTCCCACACGAAGTGATAGATCGTGTTCGCCGCTGCATCGAAGCGCAAATCGGCCATCGCCTTATCGAGGCTTTCCAGCGTCTCGACGACCTCGCCGATGATCCATTTGTTGACCGCGCTTGTCGCCGCAGGGGCCTCGATGCTGCTGCTCGCGCCGATGCCGTTGGACTGGCAGAACCGCGTCGCATTCCACAGCTTGGTCGCGAAATTGCGGTATCCCTCGACCCGCTTGTCATCCATCTTGATATCGCGGCCCTGGCTTTCCATCGCCGCCATGAAGAAGCGCAGCGCATCCGCGCCGTACTGGTCGATCAGGCCGAGCGGATCGACGACGTTGCCCTTCGACTTGGACATTTTCGAGCCATCCGCCGCACGGACCAGCCCGTGCAGATAAAGCCGCGGCCACGGTGCCTGTCCGGTCAGATGCATCCCCTGCATCATCATCCGCGCATCCCAGAAGAACAGGATATCGAAACCCGAAACGAGCAGGCTGTTGGGGTAGTGTTTCGACAGCAGGTTGGGATTTTTCTCCCAAGGCCCAATTTCCGCTTGGGCTGAGCTTGTCGAAGCCCTGTCCTTTTCTTCGGAAGAGAAGTGCAGCCCTTCGACAGGCTCAGGGCGAACGGGTTGGTAGGGCTGTTCAGGCCAGCCAAGCGTGGCGAAAGGCCACAGACCGGAAGAGAACCATGTATCGAGGACGTCGGAGTCTTGCCAAACGCCGATCATTTTTGTTTCGCGCCCCTCCAAGTTTTGCTCGGTCGGTTTGCCGGTAGACACTTGCAGAGGAACTTGTTCGAGGTCGTCCGATTGGAGCGCCTGTTCAGGTCCGTCTTTGACGAATTGACGCGCTTCGGCTTCGGTATCGAACACTTTCAAATGGACGTTTGCAACATCCAAGAAGGGTTTGCTGACTCTTGAGGTGAGCTCCCTAATTAGTGACAACTCGTCCTTAGCGTTTAAGACGTGCACCCCACCTTCGGTGTCGAACCATGCCGGAATCCGGTGCCCCCACCATAGCTGGCGGCTGACACACCAAGGCTGGATATTCTCCATCCAGTTGAAGAAGGTTTTCTCCCAGCTTTTAGGGACGATTTCGATATCGCCGTTCTTCACCGCCGCAATCGGAGCCTGGGCGAGCTTTTCGGCATCGACATACCATTGGTCGGTCAGCCACGGCTCGATCACCACGCCGCCGCGATCGCCGAAAGGGGTGGCAATAGTGCGCGGTTCTGAGTCCTGCTCGATCTCCTCGCCCTTCTTGGTCTTGGCGATATGCGGGATCAGGTAGCCTTGTTCCTTGAGGCGCAGGACGACCAGCTCGCGCGCGCCGTCGACACCGTCTCGCTTGAAGCGGTGCCGACCGAGAAACTCGTCTGGAACCAAGCCGTCCGCCGTCTGGCAAACATTCGCCTCGGCATCGAGCATGTTGAGCATATCGCCTGCCGCGATCCCGGCGCGCTTGCCGACATCGAAATCGTTGAAGTCGTGCCCCGGCGTGATCTTCACCGCGCCCGAACCGAGATCCGGGTCGGCATGTTCGTCCGCGACAATCGGCACGCGCCGTCCGGTGATCGGCAGCACGACTTCCTTGCCGACGACCGATGTGTAGCGATCATCATCCGGGTGAACCGCGACCGCCATATCGGCGAGCATCGTTTCGGGGCGTGTCGTGGCGACTTCGATGTGGTCGCGCCCGTCATCGAGTTTGACGCCGTCCGCCAGCGGATATTTGAAGTGCCAGAAATGGCCCGGGATGTTCTGACTCTCGACTTCGAGATCGCTGATCGCGGTTTTCAGCTTGGGGTCCCAATTGACCAGCCGCTTGTCGCGATAGATCAATCCGTCATTGTAGAGATCGACAAACACCTTGATCACCGCATCCGAAAAATGCGGGTCCATGGTGAACTGCTCGCGGCTCCAGTCCATCGAGCAGCCGAGGCGGCGCAGCTGGCGCGTGATCGTCCCGCCCGATTCCTCTTTCCATTCCCAGACTTTCTTGACGAAGTCTTCGCGGCTGTAATTGGTGCGCTTGTCCTGCCGCTCCTCAAGCTGGCGCTCGACCACCATTTGCGTCGCGATGCCTGCATGATCGGTGCCGACCACCCAAAGCGCATCCTTGCCGCGCAGCCGCTCGTAACGGATCACGATATCCTGTAGCGTGTTGTCGAGCGCGTGGCCGATATGGAGTGATCCGGTCACGTTGGGCGGCGGATTGACGATGGTGAAGGGCTCGGCATCGGGCCGTTCGGGACGGAACAGCCCTTTCTCTTCCCAATGCGCATACCAGCGCTGCTCGATGGCAGCCGGATCGAAAGTCTTTGCCAGTTCGGTGGTCATTGTCGCTTCAATATCACTGTTTGGTTGAACTTGCCTTTGCCAGTGCTGCGAATGCGAAGCAACGGCTTGTAGTGCGAGAGTTTTCGCCGCATACCCTGCCACCATGAGCGAAGGGGCGGAATTCTCCATCGAGGACGATGGTAAGGGAGGTGCGAAACTCCTGCTATCGGGCCCCTATCTCGTCTCCACCATCGGTGAAATCGATCAGGATTTGCGCGATATCGACGGCGCGATCAGCGAGGTCGACCTGTCCGGCGTGACCGCAATCGATACGGTCGGTGCATGGATAGCTTGCAGCGTGTCGACCAAACACGGCGCAGAAATAACCGGCAAGGATGACCGCGCGCAGCGGCTGCTCAAAGCGATTGAGACCGCGAGCGGGCCGGTTGAAATGCGTCCGGAACGCTATCCGTTTTGGAGCCGTGTGCCCGAACATCTCGGCAAGATGGTCAAGGAATTCGGGCAGGGAATGCTCGGAGTTATCGGCTTTCTTGGCCAGATACTGCTCGCCATCGGCTCGTTGATCCGCCACCCCTCGCGTTTCCGGGGCAAGGCGCTGGTTCGGCAGATGGAGCTGGTCGGCGTGTCGGCTTTGCCCATAGTCGGCCTGATGAGCTTTCTGATCGGGATCGTTATCGCGCAGCAGGGTGCCGTGCAGCTAGCGCAATTTGGGGCGGAAACGCTGACGGTGAACCTCGTCGGCCGGATTACCCTGCGCGAATTGGGTGTGCTTATGACCGCAATCATGGTCGCGGGCCGGTCGGGTTCGGCCTTCGCGGCGCAGATCGGGACAATGAAACTGACCGAAGAGGTCGATGCCATGCGGACCATCGGGATATCTCCGATAGAGGCGCTGGTGATCCCGCGCATCCTCGCCTGCACATTCATGATGATCCTGCTCGGTTTTTACGCGTCGGTGGTGGCCATTATCGGCGGTGCGGTCGTCGGCGATTTGATGCTTGGCATACCCTTCTGGACTTTCCTGG
This sequence comes from Pontixanthobacter sp., assembly GCA_965223995.1. GTDB lineage: Bacteria > Pseudomonadota > Alphaproteobacteria > Sphingomonadales > Sphingomonadaceae > Pontixanthobacter. Next base: position 494,846 of record CBDCXY010000016.1, read on the forward strand.
AGCGGATCAAGGAGGTCGTGCCGACCTACGATCTGTGGGTCGGACTGATCAAAGCTCCTGTTTTCGGGCTGATCGTCGCGCTGGCTGGCTGCTATCACGGGATGCAGGTCGAGGGTAATTCCGAAGAGGTCGGCCTGCGCACCACCATGGCGGTGGTCACGGGTATCTTCGCCGTGATCGTGCTCGATGCGTTCTTCGCCGTGTTCTTCACCGAGGTGGGTTGGGCATGACCGAAGAAGGCCTCCCTCCCGAAGTTATGGCCGCGCACGAGCACAAACGGTTCGAAGGCGATCACCCGATAGTAGTCGAAGGACTGGTCAACCGATTTGGCGAGACCACCGTGCATGATTATCTCGATCTAACGGTGCAAAAGGGTGAAATCCTTGGCGTGGTCGGCGGATCGGGCACGGGCAAGTCGGTGCTGATGCGCTCCATCATCGGGCTGCAATTTCCCGATGAAGGCCATATCGAAGTGTTCGGCAAATCGATTACCGGGGCCGAGCCGGACAAACAGATCGGTGTACGCAGCCGTTGGGGTGTGCTGTTCCAGGGCGGCGCGCTGTTCTCGACACTGACCGTGGGCGAGAATGTCGAGGTTCCGCTTAAGCAGTTCTATCCTGAGATCGAGGAGGAGCTGCTGCACGAAATTGCCCGCTACAAGGTTATGTTGTCGGGCCTGCCCGAAGATGCGGTGGCCAAATATCCGGCGGAGCTGTCTGGCGGAATGAAGAAGCGTGCCGGCCTCGCAAGGGCGCTGGCGCTCGATCCCGAATTGTTGTTTCTTGACGAGCCGACCGCTGGCCTGGACCCGATTGGCGCGGCGAAGTTCGACCAGCTGACCAGGGAACTGAAGGAAACGCTGGGGTTGACGGTTTTCCTGATTACCCATGACCTCGACACTTTGTACGAGATTTGCGACCGGGTTGCGGTGCTGGCCGACCGGAAGGTTATCGCGGTGGGAACGATTCCCGAGCTGCTGGAAACCGATCACCCATGGATCGACGATTATTTCAACGGTCCGCGCGGCCGCGCAGCGCAAGCGAGTCAGGAACGTGACAATATCCGCAAAGCAACCAGCTCGTCGCGCGCGATGGACAAGCTCTGACGATAGGGGATATGTGATCTAAATGGAAACACGCGCAAATCACATCTGGGTCGGGGCAGTCACGCTGGTCCTGCTCGCCGCGCTCGCCGCCTTCATCGTCTGGCTCGCACAATTGGGTCAGGGCGCGCAGAAGGATTACGACATTTTCTTCAAGCAGTCGGTCTCGGGCCTTGCCAATGGTTCACAGGTCTCGTTCGCCGGTGTCCCGGTCGGGCAGGTAAGCGAGATTGCGCTGTCCGATCAGGATCCCGAATTCGTGCGTGTGCGGATCAGGGTGAAAGAAGAAGTGCCGATCCTTGTTGGCACCACTGCGACGATCCAGGGCTCGTTTACCGGCGTATCGACGATTCTGCTCGATGGAGCGCGTCAGGGCGCGCCGCCGATCACCTGTGAAAGCACGGCGTGTCCCGAGGGTGAGCCGGTGATTCCGCCCAAGGATGGCGGGCTCAACGCACTGCTTTCCGACGCACCGCTGCTGCTGGAGCGGCTGGCAACACTGACCGAGCGCCTCACCCAGGTGCTCGACGAGAATAACCAGACCCAGATTTCGGGTATTCTCCAGAACACGAACCGCATGACCAACGAGTTGGCCGATGCTGCGCCGCGGATCGAATCGACCATGGCCGAGCTGGAGAATACGTTGAAAGAGGCGGGTGAAACGCTCGACGCTTTCGAGAAAGTCACCACTTCGACCGACAATCTGCTTAATCAGGAAGGCGCTGCGCTGGCGGTGCAGCTACGCGAAACGCTTAACGCGGCGGATAGCGCAGCCAAATCGCTCAGCGCCACGCTGGAAGATGCCCGCCCCGCCGCACGGCAATTGGCAACGCAGACACTGCCTGCCGCCGAGGCGACGATGGAAGATCTGCGCGCGACCAGCAAGGCGCTGCGCAATGTCACCGAGCGGATCGAAACCGAAGGCGCCGGTTCGCTGCTCGGATCGCAACCGCTGCCGGATTACGAGCCATGATCGACAGGAAGGATCACGTGATGAAGCCCCTTATCCGCGGTACCGTCGCAGCCTGTCTGGCGGTTGCGCTGACCGGCTGCGTGAGCTTCGGTGCCGAACCGCCCGAAAGCCTGCTTACACTGACGCCGACCTCGGTTGTTCCCGCCGGAGCTGCTGCAACCGGAACCCACGAAAGCGCGATCAAGATTGTCGAGCCGGAATCACCTCAGCGTCTCAATGTGACGCGCGTGCCCGTGCAGATTGACGACACGGAGATCGCCTATCTGCAGGATGCGGTGTGGGTCGAGCGCCCTACGCGCCTGTTTCGCCGCCTGCTTGCCGAAACAACCCGGGCACGGACCAATCGCCTGGTGATCGATGGTGACGATCCGGGTCTTACCGCAAATTCACAGCTTCGCGGAACCTTGCGCAATTTCGGCTATGATGCCCGGACGTCTTCGGTGGTCGTGCGCTTCGATGCGGTCCGCGCGACGGGCGAGAACACGATCGAGACCAAACGCTTCGAAAGCGTCCAGCCGGGCGTGATTGCAGAGGCGAGACCGGTCGGCGACGCGCTCAACCGCGCGGCCAACGACGTTGCGGTGCAGGTGGCAGACTGGATCGGCGGGGGCTGAGTTCAATCGCCGCGACCGAGTTTCAGGAATTCCCACGCATTGACGAAATCGGCCCGGCGTTGCTTGCGCACCGCCGCCGCTTCGAAATCCTCGCCCCATTGTTCGACTTGCCAATCCTCTTCGAGATTGGCGGCATCCCATAACGCTTCGATATCGGCGTTTTCTTCGAGCGCCGACAGACCGACGATCAGCGAAGCGGCGAGCGATGTCATCGTTAGTAGCGCGGTCAGCGTGAACGGATCGAGTGCACCCAGCCGGGTGGCCAGCGCCGCGACGGTCGCTTCGGGTTGCGGGCGATGCATGATCCCGCTGATCCGTTCGAGCTTCACGCCTTCGCGCTTTTCGAACGCCGCCACGACCGGCTCCCATACCGCTTGCTGACGGCGATAGAGCGGCTCGTCGGGATCAGCCCGATAGCAAAGCGTGTCGGTCTCGAGGAAAGCGAGCAGTTTTGCCGTCGTTCCTGCACAATCGGGCTCGACCATATCAATGGCGAAATCGGCCAGATCGCGCTTGCGGAACAACGCCGTGTCGATGGTTTCGCCCTGACCATCCCACTCGTCCGCCAGTTCGCAGGCCAGCGCTTCTGTCGGGACAATTTGTGGATTGCCCAACGCAGTCTTGATCGGGCGACCGTCGAGTTCGACGCGCCAGCCTCTGTCGGCTTTGGCGACGGCAACCTGTTTGTAGAAGCGCTTCATTCGGTCGGGCTCCGCCATCGCCTTGCAAGCATCAGCGGGAGCAGGAACATCTCGACCAGCCCGATGGCGACCAGCGCATAGCCGACCATGGTCGGCCAATCGATGTTGCCGTTGACCACCAGCAGACCCAGCATGACAAGGATCGCGCCCGAAAGCCGGGTGATCGATATGACGAAGAAACGCTTCTTCGCCGCGTCTTCATTGGCTTGGGGATCATTCACAACAGCATCTCTCCCAGTTCCTGCGGTGTTGCCGCGACATCGTCCGCGCCGGTTATCAGCAATTCGTCGCGCGTGTGATAACCCCATTCCACGCCAACGGCTTTCGTGCCTGCGGCCTTGGCCATGGCCATATCGAAGCTGGTATCGCCGATCATCACGGTGCTTTCCGGCTCGGCCAGCGCATCGGCCATTGCCTGTTCCAGCATTGCGGGATCGGGTTTGGACGGGTGCCGGTCGGCGGTCTGAAGCGAGACGAAATGTTCATTGAGCCCATGCGTTGCGAGACAGGAATGCAGCCCGCGATCCGACTTGCCGGTCGCCACTGCCAGCGTCCAGCCATTGCTCTTTAGCCGGTCGAGAAGTTCCCGGATCCCTTCAAACAAAGGCTCCTGCAATCGTCCCTGCAAGCGGCTGGTGCGGAAGGCTTCCTTATAGGCTTCGACGGCAACCGCGCGCTGGTCATCGCTTGCATCGGGCGCGAGGTGGCGCAGAGCCTGCGGCAGGCTGAGGCCGACTATCCGGCGGATATCGTGGCGGTCGGGTGGAGAGAGTTTGGCTGCGGCAAAGGCATCCTCCATCGCTTCGCAAATGCTCGCCTGGCCATCGACCAGCGTGCCGTCGCAATCGAAAACGGCCAGTTTCATGCTCATTTGGCGAATGTCCGGATCAGTTCGGCCATGGCGCTCGATCCGTTTGCCTCCAGCCCTTCGGCGATTGCCTTGCGGTCGGCCTCGCCCTTGTTCTGCGACAGCTTCATCGTATCGCGCCAGGCGCGCACTTCCATCTCGAAACCGGTGATCGCCGAAAGCATCCGCTGCATGTTGTCGCCTGATACCTCATCCATCGTCCACGGCGTGCCTCCTTCGATCCGGCCTTCATGCCGATCCGACAATGCACCCAACAAGGCGACAAGGCCTTCCTGTTCCATCTTTCGAACCGGCCCTTCCAGCTCGAGCGCGACATAATCCCAGGTCGAAACGGTGTTGCGATCTTCGTACCAGCGCGCCGACACATAGGCGTCGGGACCGTTCACCAGCAGCAGTGCATTACTGCCGGGCAGGTGCTTCGCCAATGCATTGCCGCGTGACAGATGAAACTGCACCGCGCCATCTCCGGTCGAGAGCAACGCGGCATGCGCCACGCGGGGGCCGTCGGGCGTTTCGGCGAAGATCATTCCAAAACCGATCTGGTCGATCAGCGTTTCGTGCAGCGCTCGTTCACCATTACGGAAGGCCGGGTTCGGATGCATTACCGGCGGCCTCCCTTTTTGCCGGATCCGCGCTTTGCCGGCCCTTTGGCGAATTTCGCCTTCGATTTCTTGCCGAGCTTGCGCTTCGGTCGGGCATTGGCGCGGGCTTCGCTGCGCTTGTCGCGGCGAACCTGCTTGGCGTGCTGGCGAGCCTTCTGCTTTTTTGCTTCACCGGTCAGCGGGGCTGGGCCTTCATCGGGACGTGCGTCGCTGTCATTTTCGTCGAAACCAAGTTGTTCCATCGACGCTGCGAAATGTTCGGGCAATTCGGCCATTACATCGAGCGGCACGCCATCGGGATGGTCGATAATCAGCCGCCGCGCATGCAGGTGCATCTTGCGGCTGATGCTACCGGTCAGGAAGGCATCCTGTCCGCCATATTTGCCGTCGCCGACGATCGGATGGCCGATCGCTGCCATGTGCACGCGCAGCTGGTGCGTGCGCCCGGTAAAGGGCTGCAACTCGACCCATGCGGCGCGGTTGCCGGCGCGGTCGACCACGCGATAGCGTGTCTTGGCGGGTTGGCCACTTTGCTTGTCGACATGCATCTTCTCACCGCCCGTACCGGGTTGTTTGGCGAGCGGGGCTTCAATGACGCCATCTTGCACTTCGGGCACGCCGACCACCAGCGCCCAGTATATCTTCTTCGCCGAGCGCCCCGAAAACCGCTTGGAAAAGAACGCAGCGCTGCCCGGCGTGCGCGCGGTTAGCAGGACACCGCTGGTATCCTTGTCGAGCCGGTGGACGAGGCGCGGACGCGGATCATCCTCTCCGGCAAAGGCATCGAGCAGCCGGTCGACATGGTCCTTCATGCCGGTGCCGCCCTGCGTCGCCAGACCCGGCGGTTTGTTGAGCGCAATCGCGGCCTTGTCCTGCGTGATCAGCATGGCTTCAGCGCGCTGGATATCCTCTTCGGACAATTCCTCGCGTTTGCGCGGACCGCGTTTGCCGCTTTCACCGCCAGGGGGGACGCGCAGGACTTGTCCGGCTTTCAGCCGGTCTTCAGGCTTCGCGCGCTTGCCGTCGACGCGGATTTGCCCGGTGCGCGCCCAGCGGCTGACCATTGCAAAGCCGATCTGCGGCAGGTTGCGCTTGAACCAGCGATCCAGACGGATGTCATCATCGTCCTTGCCGATGGTGAACTGGCGGACCTTGTCGGCGGGCTTCGCAGCGTCCCACGGGTTGGCGTCCGATCCTTCGGCTTGTTCTTTGGCACTCATGCGGCCAACCTCGTGATGTAGAGACCGATATAGAGTGCGGTGAGGCCCGCCATCACCGACACGAAGGCATAGATCAGCGATTGCGCTATCTGGCCGCGTTCGATCAGCAGCATCATTTCGAGGCTGAAGGCGGAGAAGGTCGTGAACCCGCCAAGCAGTCCGACACCCAGCAGCAGGCGCCATTGCTCGGAATTCTCCCCGCCATTCTTTGCGAGCCATCCGGCAAGGATTCCCATCGTCAGACAGCCGGCGATATTCACCGTCAGCGTCGCCCAGGGGAACTGCGAGACGGTCTTCACGCCGAGCGCGCCGGTTAGCCAGCGGCCGACCTGATAGCGCAGCACGGCACCGGCTGCACCACCGATGGCGACGTTGAGAGTAGCAACGAGTGGGGAGAGGTTGGACATTATGCGGCCTGTAGCGGCATATATACTCCACGTCATCCTAGCTTTCGCAGGGATGACGATAGGCTGAAGACGCTCTTCGACCCTTGCCAAAACGGCGATGATTCGTTACTTGCACCCCAGCTTGAGCCGATCCACGTTGGATTCGGCCCACTTTTCGTTGATTTTTACGGGCGTTTCCCGCTTGTTTGCGGGGCCAGATGCCTTTGATTGATTTGAGGTTTTTGAATTTATGCAGATCATGGTTCGCGATAACAATGTCGACCAGGCCCTCCGCGCGCTCAAGAAGAAGCTGCAGCGTGAAGGCGTGTATCGTGAAATGAAGCTGCGTCGTCACTACGAAAAGCCGAGCGAAAAGCGCGCCCGTGAAAAGGCCGCCGCTGTCCGCCGCGCTCGCAAGATGGAGCGCAAGCGGATGGAACGCGACGGAATTTAATCCGCAGCGTACCAAAGTCTCGCTTGAACCGAGCGATGCTATAAGCCATCAGGGCGCGGTGTAATTCCCGCGCCCTTTTGTTTTGGGCACCCAGAATCAGGACAACAAATGGCCGAAGTCACCCGCGTACCGCTCCAACCGATTGCCAAGGGGTCGCTTACCAAGCTGTGGCTCGGCATTATCGTCGCCATTCTTGTCGGCGCCGGGATCGCGTGGGCAGCGGTGCCCAAGGGCGTGTCGGTAGAAACCCTGACCGAAGGCACCGGGCCCAACCCGCAAATGGGCGAGGCGATCTTTGTGAGGTATGTCGGCAAACTGCCCGATGGCACGGTGTTCGATGAATCGGGCGAATCCCCGCTTCCGCCGCAGCTCTTCCCTGAAGGTACGCCGATGCTGCTCGAAGACGGCGCGCTGATCCCCGGCTTCCTCGATGGACTGTTGAGGACAAAAAAGGGCGGCAAATACAATATCGAGATACCCGCTGAGCTTGCCTATGGCGCAGAGCCGCCACCCGGATCGGAAATCCCGGCCAACAGCGATCTCGTATTCGAGGTCGAGATTGTCGAAGTAATGGCGCGCGAGGATGTCGAGCGCCGGATGCAAGCCTTCCAGCAGATGATGCAGCAGCAACAGGGCGCTGAAGGCGGTCCTCCCGGTGGACCGCCAGCAGGTCCGCCCGCTGGACCTCCCCCGCAATAAATGGCGCCGCAATAAGTAAGGAACAGCCATGACCGGAGCCGCGACGACTGACATCAAAACGGCACCGGGAGACTGGCCGCTGCGTCCGTGGGTGCTGGCCGCGCTGCTCGGTATTGCAGGGTTGCTCGTCCATCTCGCGAGCGATGGAGGCAATGATGTTCCGTGGCGAATGGCGCTCACCGCCTTCTGCTTTTTCGGACCAATTGCCGCCGCTTTTACGATCGACCGCGACGACTTTTTCCCACCGCTGATCTTTGCCGGCATTGTCGGGCTGGTGATGGCCGGGATCGCATGGCGCGCGACCAGCGCGGGGGACCGCTATTCAGACGAGGAGTATTGGGTCGCAGCGGGCGTGCTGGCGATCACGCTGGCGCTGCCCCTATTTCAGGCGGGCTTTCATCGGCTGCGCTGGAAAACATCCTATCTCGAAACGCATTTCCATGTCTGGACCGATGCGATCACCGGTGCCGGTGCGCTCGCTTTTGTTGGTCTTAGCTGGGCACTGATCGCAATCCTCGCGGCTCTGTTCGAGGTTATTCAGATCAACGCGCTCGACTGGCTGATCGATCAGGAATGGTTTGGCTGGATATTCTCCGGCGCGGCATTCGGTGCGGCGCTGGGAGTGCTGCGCAACCAGCTCAAGATTATCGGCACGCTGCAATCGGTGGTGCTACTGGTGCTGTCGATCCTCGCGGTTCCGCTGGCGCTTGCGCTGGTGCTGTTCCTGCTTGCGGTGATTTTCTCCGGCATCGATGTGCTGTGGGAAGCGACCAAGAGCGCAACGCCGCTGCTGCTTGCCTGCGGGGTTGGCTCTTTCGTGCTGACCAATGCGGTGGTGCGCGACGAGGATGAGGCGATGAGCGGATCGCGCATCCTGCGCATTGCCGGGTTCGTTCTGGCGATCGGTATATTGCCGCTGGCGATCATGGCCGCGCTGTCGATGGGCACGCGCATCGCGCAGCATGGCCTCAGCCCCGAACGGATCTGGGCATTGATCGCGATTGCCGTCGCGGTGGCTTATGGTGTCGGCTATTTCGTTTCCGCCATCCGGGGGCGCAAGGATGGCTGGCGCGGGTTCCTTAGGCAGACCAACCTGCATCTGGCGGTGCTGACCTGCGCGGTGGCATTCCTGCTCGCAATGCCGATCCTCAATTTCGGTGCGATCTCGACCAACAACCAGTTGGCACGACTGCAAAGCGGAGAAGTCAGCGTCGAGGATTTCGATTACGCTGCTTTGCGCTGGGATTTCGGTGAGCCGGGCCGGGAGGCTTTGGCCGAATTGGTCAAGTCGGGGAATCCCAGGGTCGTCGAACTGGCCAAGGCAGCGGAGGAGATGGAATACCGCTATGACCGGCGCACTCCTTCCGAGCGGCGGGCGATATTGGAGAAATCGAAGATCGAAGTTGCCGATCAACGCGTCAACGATGCGGTCGCCGACTACATCGCCGGAAACCGCTATCTCTGCCTTGAAGGATGCCGTGTGGTCGAGATTGGTGCAATTGAAACCGGGCCGCTGCTTGCGTTGATCGGGAATGGTGACCCGAAAATGCTGGTCTTTGACCCGGAGGAAAACGAAATCCGCGAACTGTGGATCCGATTTGGCGAACTCGACGAAATGCGCGCGCTCGAAGTTCCCCCCGCCAAGCCTGATGCCAATGTCGAGATACGGCCTTTCACGGGACGGCAGCTCTATGTCGATGGCAAACCGGCCAGCGCTCCGTTCGAATAGCGCACTGCCCGGGCGAACAAATCCGTCTTGAAGCTCTGTTCGCGCGGCGCTAACGCGCAGCCATGTCTGTAAACAAAGAAGACGTGGCCAAGATCGCATCTCTGGCCCGCATCAAAATGAGCGATGACGAGCTCGAGCGCATGGTGCCCGAACTCAACAATATCCTCGGCTGGGTCGAGCAGTTGGGCGAGGTCGATTGCACCGGCGTCGAGCCGATGACGGCAGTCATTCCCAACACGCTGCGCCTGCGCGATGACGTGGTGAATGCCGACCCCAAGACCGGCGGCGACCGGCGCGAGGATGTGCTGGCCAATGCGCCCGCTGCCGAGCACGGGTTTTTCGGTGTGCCTAAAGTAATTGAATGATGGAAAAATCGCCTTTCCCTTCCCCGCTTACCCTGAGCTTGTCGAAGGGTTGTCCTTTCCTTTTTGCGGCACGCCTGAAGAAAGTGCAGTGCTTCGACAAGCTCAGCACGAGCGGAATTTTTTATGACTGACCTAACCAATCTCGGCGTCGCAGCCATCCGCGATGGCGTGAAGAACGGCGACTTCTCCGCGCGCGAAGTAGCGGAGGCATTCAACGCCAATGTCGAAGCCGCCGCAGAACTCAACGCCTTTATCGTCACCACGCCAGAGAAGGCTCTTGAAGCTGCCGACAAGGTCGATGCCGACCGCGCGGCGGGCAAGGAGCTGGGCAGCATGGCCGGCGTCCCCATCGGGATGAAAGACCTGTTTGCGACCAAGGGCGTACAAACCACCGCCGCGAGCCATATTCTCGAAGGCTTTACGCCCCAATATGAAAGCACCGTCTCTCAGAACCTGTGGGACGCGGGTGCGGGGATGCTGGGTAAGCTCAATCTCGACCAGTTCGCGATGGGCTCATCGAACGAAACCAGTTATTTCGGCAATGTCACATCGCCGTGGCGGCGGCCCGATGGTTCGAACACACTGATGAGTCCGGGCGGCTCGTCGGGTGGTAGCTCTACTTGCGTTTCGGCGCGATTGGCTCCGGCGGCGACGGGAACCGACACCGGCGGTTCGATCCGCCAGCCTGCGGCCTTTACCGGCATCACCGGGGTCAAGCCGACCTATGGGCGCTGTTCGCGCTGGGGCGTGGTGGCCTTTGCCAGCTCGCTCGACCAGGCGGGGCCGATGGCGCATGATGTGCGCGATTGTGCGATCATGCTCGGCGCGATGGCGGGGTTCGATCCGAAGGATTCCACCAGCCTCGACCTGCCCGTTCCCGACTGGGAAGCGGGTCTCAATTCGGATATGAAGGGCAAGAAAGTCGGCATTCCGAAGGAATACCGGATGGAGGGCACCGATCCCGAAATCCTAAAAAGCTGGGACGACGGGATTGCGTGGCTGAAGGATGCGGGCGCGGAGATCGTCGATATCAGCCTGCCGCACACCAAATATGCGCTGCCCGCCTATTACATCATCGCCCCGGCGGAGGCCTCGTCCAACCTCGCGCGCTATGATGGCGTGCGCTACGGCCTACGCGACCTGCCCGAGGGCGCGGGGCTGCAGGATATGTATGCTGCAACGCGCGCCGAGGGCTTCGGCGACGAGGTCAAGCGCCGCGTGCTGATCGGCACCTATGTGCTGAGCGCGGGCTTCTACGATGCCTATTACAACCAGGCGCAGAAGGTTCGTGCGCTGGTGGCGCAGGATTTCGACAAGGCTTGGGAGCATTGTGATGTGATCCTCGCGCCGACCACGCCCACCGCCAGCTTCGGCCTCGGCGAGAAGTCGGACGATCCGCTGGCGATGTATCTGAACGATGTGTTCGCCGTGCCTGCGTCGCTCGCAGGATTGCCCGCGATGTCAGTGCCGTGCGGTGTAAACTCGGAAGGACTGCCGCTTGGTCTCCAGATCGTCGGCAAGGCTTTCGACGAGCAGGGCGTGATGAACGCTGGGTTGGCCATCGAAGAGCGCGCCGGGTTCACCGCGAAACCGGAGAAGTGGTGGTGAGTTACACATGGGATCAGGTTGTAGCTTGGTTAGGCTTGGTAGTGCCGTTGGCAGCTCTCGCTTGGGCCGCAATCCAACACGTCCAGAACCAGAAGCGCGAGCAGGAATTTCTGGAATTCGAGAAGTTTCATACTCTTATGAGGACTCTTGGCACTACCGGTGAATCGGCGTTGGGAAATATGGCTGTTTCGTATGAGCTGAGAAAGTTCCCACAATACAGTGACCTCATAATTCGAGCTCTTAGCAATATAGACGTGAAGGGCAGTCGCGCAGATCTTCTCAAATCTGAGTTCCAGAAAACAATCCAGCATTTGGAAACGAAATGAGTAACTACCGCATCCAAGGCGCAACGGGCGAATGGGAGGTCGTGATCGGCCTTGAGGTCCATGCGCAGGTCACTTCCGCGTCCAAGCTGTTCAGCGGAGCGGATACGTCTTTCGGGGCGGAGCCGAATACGCAGGTCAGCCTCGTCGATGCGGCGATGCCGGGGATGCTGCCCGTGCCCAATGTCGAGTGTATCCGCCAGGCGGTGCGTACCGGCATGGCGATCGAGGCTGAGATCAACAAATACAGCCGTTTCGACCGGAAGAACTACTTCTACGCCGACCTGCCGCAGGGCTACCAGATTTCGCAGCTCTACCACCCCATCGTGGGCGAGGGGCAGATCCTGCTGGAGAAGGACGAGAAGGCGGGAATCCCTGAGGACAAAATTATCGGGATCGAACGGATTCATGTCGAGCAGGATGCGGGCAAGCTGATGCACGACCAGCACCCGACCATGTCCTATGTCGACCTCAATCGCTGCGGTGTCGCGCTGATGGAAATCGTCTCCAAGGCCGATATGCGCTCACCCGCCGAGGCCGGAGCCTATGTGCGCAAGCTGCGCTCTATCCTGCGCTATGTCGGTTCGTGCGACGGCAATATGGAGCAAGGCTCCATGCGCGCCGACGTCAACGTGTCGGTCCGCAAGCCGGGTGAGGAACTCGGCACGCGCACCGAGACCAAGAATGTCAATTCGGTCCGCTTCGTGATGGCGGTGATCGAGGGTGAGGCGCGCCGCCAGGTCGATCTGATCGAGGATGGCGGCGCGGTGGTGCAGGAAACACGCCTCTATGATCCCGACAGGAACGAAACGCGGTCTATGCGCTCCAAGGAAGACGCGCATGATTACCGTTACTTCCCCGATCCCGACTTGCTGCCGGTCGAACTGGAAGACGACTTCCTCGAAGAATGCCGCGCCAGCTTGCCCGAACTGCCCGATGCCAAGCGCACGCGCTATATCGAGCAGCTGGGGCTGAGCGATTACAATGCGAGCGTGCTGACGGCGGAAGTCGAAACCTTCGCGCGGTTTGAAACGCTGCTTGCGATCACCGCGAAACAGCTCGGCAAGCCCGAAAGCGACATTGCGACGCAGGTCGCCAACTGGTCGATGTCGGTCGCGCCGGGCGTGGTGAAAAATCTCGGCGACGAGGCCAATCTCGAATATGCGACTGCCGAAGCGCAGGCAGCGATCCTGCAAATGCAAGGCGCGGGCGATATTTCGGGCGGTCAGGCGAAGGAAATCTACGAAATCGTCCTCAAAACCGGCCGTGATCCCGAAGAAATCGCCGACACCGAAGGCCTCAAACAGGTCAGCGACACCGGCGCCATCGAAGCTGCCATCGACGAAATCCTCGCCAATAACGAGGACAAGGTCGAGCAGTACAAAGGCGGCAAGGACAAGCTGTTCGGATTCTTCGTCGGCCAGACGATGAAAGCGATGAAAGGACAGGCGAACCCGCAGATCGTCAACCAGATCCTCAAGCAGAAACTGGGCTAATTCGGGACAGATTCGCTCGCAGACTCGACTTTCCGGGGTGCGGTCTTAACCTTCGCGCGCAATATTGCGTGGGAGTCGGTGGATGACGGACTGGATGAAGATGCTGATCGGCGGGGCGGCAACGTCGCTGCTTGCGTTCGGCGTACACGCGCTGACCGGCGAGAAATATCTCGAAAATCTCGACGAGAATGCCCGCGCCGCGCTGTCCGAAGCTGGCGTCAACGGTGTCGATGTCCATATGCAGCGCGAACCCGTGCTGAGCCGCATGGCAGTCCTGCATGGCGAGCTTGAGGGTGATGCGCGCACCAAGGCCGAAGACGCGGTGCGCAGCGTGAACAACGTTGCGGGTGTGCGCTGGGCTGGTGAAGATGATGCAGCTGAGGCTGAAGGTGAGGGCGCTGAGCAAAGCGCGGCAGCCACCTGTCAGGCCAAGATTGATGAAGCGCTCGACGGACGCACAATCAATTTCCGCAGTGGCAGCGCCTATATGCCGCCCAGCTCGGTCGAAATTGCGCAAGCCGCCGCCGATGCACTGAAAGAATGCGACGGGGCCAAGATCACGATCGAAGGTCACAGCAGCCTGGGTGGCAGCGCGGCAGCGAGCGATGCCATGAGCCTCGAACGCGCAAATCGCGTCAAAAGCGTAATGGTGGATCGTGGCGTGGAAGCCGCACGGATTTTGACCAAGAGCCTCGGCGCGTCGCAGCTTAAGGTCGAAGGTTCGAGTGCCGAAGCCAATCAGGCGAACCGCCGCGTAGAATTTGTGGTTGAAGGTGCCGCGAAGGACACCGAAACTGCTACCCCGGAAGAGAAGGAATAGACCCATGCCATTGCTTCTCGAAACATGGTTCCTCCTGATACTATGCTTTGCGATCGGTCTGATCGCCGGGCGGCTGATCTGGAAACGCGACTGAGGCCGGGAGAATAGAAATGCTGTCCATTCTCATCGCCAACCCGCTGCCCTTTATCCTTGCGCTTATCATCGGCCTCGCGACCGCCTGGTGGGTGTGGAGTTCGCCGACCGAAGCCGAAGACGATGTCTATGATGAGGTGTTTGAGGAAGAACCTGTCGCCGAGGAACCAGTGGTTGTCGAGGAAATCGCCGAACCATCTGTAGAGGAGGTCGAGGAAACGGTCGTCGAACCCGAGCCGGTCGAACCCGAGCCCGTCAAGAAAGCCGCTCCGGTTGCTGCCGCCGCGGCGACGGCTGCAGCCGTCAAGCCGCGCGCCAAGGCACCCAAACCGCTCGATGTGTCGGAGATCGACGACAAGGACACCAAGATCGCAAGTGGTCCCGCGATTGCCGCTGCTGTGGGCCCACCAGACGATCTGACCAGGATCAAGGGCATCGGACCCAAACTGCATGAATTGTGCATTTCACTCGGCGTCAAACGCTTCGACCAGATCGCGGCATGGACATCGCGCGATGTGAAGGCGGTCGACGAACATCTCGGCAGCTTCAAAGGCCGCATCACCCGCGATGCATGGGTCGCACAGGCAAAGCTGCTCGCCGATGGCCGGGTGACCGAACATCAGTCGATATTTGGTAGTTAGTTCAGCACTAACCAAAGCCGCGCAAATCGCCGGAAACCTGGATTGCTTCTCCGATCTCCGACGCTAGTCTGCCCCTGGATTGACAAGACAGGGAGTCGCAACAATGAAGCGAGTAAGTCTCGCACTGCTCCTCTTGCCGATGGCAGGAGTTGCGCAAGCGCAAGCTATCAAGAATGAACCGCCGATGCGAGAGTTCACCCAAGAAGAGGTGGATTCGATCAATATGCCCGATCTGACGTTCGAAGAGACCGAGGACATACGCGATGACTACGAAAAGTACTTCTACTTCCACCGCGAGGATACGAGCTTTGAGACTGCATTCGCCGATATTCTGGAATGTGACCTGTTGGCCAGTGGGCTAACCTATAGACAGGGCACTGCTCTCGGCGGATATGGAGGAGCATTGGGCGGTCTGCTGTCCGACGCAATTTACGGTTCATCGATGCGGCGTCACCAACGCCGGGTGAATTTGCGGAATTGCATGTCTTACAAAGAGTATGGCCGCTACGGCTTACCAAAGTCACTCTGGGTCGTTTTCAATTTCGAGGAGGGCTTGCGGTCGAAGGACCCGCTTGAACGCGAGCGAGATCTGCTGGTGCAGGCCAAGGTTGCGTCAGGTCCTGTTCCGTCAATGAGGGCGTTGAAGCCATGATCGTTCGCCGGTTACTGGTCGTGTTGATTGCGGCCGCGTTCATTGGTTCAGGCCCGGCAAGCGCGCAAACTGATCGTCAAGCGATTGAGAAGAGTCGTCTGGAGTCGGGGAAGCAGGAGCTTCAGCGAGATCGCGGCTATATCCTGTTCAGCGTACCGACGAAAATTCAGTACCGGTTTTTCAAAGAACCGGATGCTGAAGATCGCGCTGCATATGATGCATACCTAGCTGAAGAGGTCGGGGAGGCTAGAAAAGGCTATCCACGCCAGCTTGCACGCTGGAAGCGTGATGTGGATCGCGGAAAAGCGACTGAGGCGGACAGACCTGCTGAGCCGAACCGGGATAATGTTCGTGCGGTTGATATCCGTCAGCGTTTGATGACAAGGTACAATGTTCACGATCCGTACGTCAAAGAAAAGGATGCTGAGGGGAAGAGTGTCTATCGTTACCTGCTCGAGGTTGATCCGGGAATCTATACCTTCCATGGCGGTTTCGACTATGTCAGTGGAGCGGGTGGATGCATGTGCATGGGATCGCTCAAATTTGAAGTCCCTGCAGGCCGCATAACCAATGTCGGAGACATGTTTACGACCCGGTGGGCTAGGCTGGAGGCGCGGATGAAAGCAGGTCCGGCGTTCGACTACTCTCGGTCACCGCCAATACGTCCTATAGACTACTCGGTCCCGCCACGGCTCGCTAAATACGGAGTGGAGAATGCCGATTTCCGTGCAGCGGGAAAGACGCCGAACTTCTTTGGAGTATTTATTTCGAGGATGCCAGAAGTTGAGGGCGTGCTTGCTTATGAAGGCGATATCCCGATCGATGTGAAGGGGCAGCGCGAGGCTGAGGCTGCTCAAGCTGGAAATGACGCAGCAGATGCAGCGGCGAAAATGGGAGCCATGGCCGGAAGTATGTCGACCGATGCTAGCACCGAAGCCACGGTAGTGACTGAAGATGTGCCGACGGTCGCCGAAGCTGAACCGATTAACTAGGTCTCTCCAACACCAACAAAAAACCCCGCACTCTCGGTTTGAGAGTGCGAGGCTTTTCTTTGTGCGTTTGCAACGCGGGTCGGGCTTAGCCCTGACGCTCACCCGTCATAGCCATCGAGCCAAATGCACCGGCGTTGACGTTGCCGGTCAACTGGTCGCCGTCGATGGTTGCTTCGCATTCGAGCTTCATCGGCATCGGCACGGTCATGTTCATCACCCAGGTCAGCTTGTTGCCGTCGATCTTGCCGTCTTCGACATCCATGCTGCCCATCGCGCCGGCGTTCTGGCCGGTGAATGTGCCGTCGCCGCCGTCAACAACGGTGAAGGTGCTCTTCTGGTCGCCCATCGGGCTCTTGGTTACGCAATCATAGGTTCCTGCTACGGACATTCTGTTCTCCTGTAGTTCGGTTTAGTGAATCAACGTGTCAGTCGTCTGATGTTTCCCGCACTTCCACGGGCAGACCGAGCCCGTCAAGCTGCGGGCGCACCACATCGGCATCGCCGACCACCACGAAAACGAGGTCTTCGCCGCGCAAGTCCCGCAATGCCGCAGCGTCAAGCTGCTCTGCGGTCAGTGCAGAATATTTTTCCGCCAAGGTCTCGTAATAGTCGTCCGGGCGACCGTAAGTGACGATATTGATGATTCCGCCGAGCACATCCTGGCTGGTTTCGAACTGGCCGGGAAGCTCGCGGACATTACCGTTGATCAGGCGCGTGAGTTCTTCCGATGTCACGCCATTGCCGCTCGTGTAACTCGTCAGATCGTTGCGCAGTTCGGTGATCGAGTCTCCGGTCCGGTCGGCCTGGACCGGCGCGTAGATCAGGAAGCTCGAACGATCGAGCGGCGCGCGCAGCAGGCTGCGCACACCATAGGACCAGCCCTTGGTCTCGCGCAGGTTCATATTGATCCGGCTGAGGAAACCGCCGCCGAACACTTCATTGGCAGCGCGCAGGATCGTCAGATCGTCGGTGCCCTTCTGCGGCAGCACGCGGCCGCCAAAGATGATCGATTGCGGCGAGTTGGGCCGGTCGATCAGAATGATACGCGGCTCTGGCGCGGGGATTGGCGCGTCATAGGTTTTGACCGGAGCGGGAACACCCGGAGCCTGCCAATCGCCGAAGCTCTGATTGAGCAGACGAACGGTTTCTTCGAGAGTGGTATCACCAACCACGAACACGCGTGCGAGATCGGGGCGGATCCAAACGCGGTGGAAGTCAGCGATTTCTTCGCGGGTTATATTGGCAACCACTTCGGGATCACCAGTGCCCGATGGCGGGATCCCGTAAGGGTGCGTTTCGCCAAACAGCACCGGCGCAAGCGCGCGCTGCGCGATCTGGGCCGGACTGTTGAGCTCGTTCTGGATGCCGGTGAGCTGCTGCGCGCGGACACGCTCCAGCTCGTTCGCATCAAACGCCGGATTGCGGATATAGTCTGCCAGCAGGCTCAGCGAACCAAGCAGGTTTGGCGTGACGGCGCCGAGGCCAAAGAAGGTCGTATCGGCGTTGGCTCCGCTCGAAATGGAGGCGCCAAACTGCTCACGGGCCTTGGCGAGCTGGGCTGAATCGAGCGATGTCGTGCCTTCATCCATGAGAGACAGCATCAAAGAATGCAGCCCGAGCTTGTCGGTTGGATCAGCGCCGTATCCCGCATCGAACGAGATACGCACATTGACCGCCGGCACGGTTGAACGGCGCGCGAAATAGACTTCCATCCCGTTGTCGAGCGTTGCCCGCTCGATATCGGGGAAGTCGAGGGGAGGAAGCTCTCCGATGGGAGGCAGCTCGCTGCGGTCGGCTTCGGGGACTGGGCTTGCTGATCCCTGCATGCTCAGCGGATTGATGAAGAAGCGTGGCTGCGGCCCGGTGCCTTCGGGCGAGATGACAAACCCGCCGCGGTTCTCTCCGCCTTCCTTGCGGTCGCCCGGTTCTACGATCAGTTCGAAGACGGGGCGTGACATCCATTCGGCGGAAACTTTGCGAACCTGGGCAGGTGTCAAAGCCGCCGCGCGGGTCAGCGTTGTTTTGTAGGCGTCGGGGCTACCCTGATAGAGGAGGCTTTCGGCCAGGGTCGGTGCCTTGCCGCTAAAGCCGCCGACCTGTTCGAGGCCGCGGATTTGACCAGCGGCATAGACCGTGGTCGCGCGCTGGATTTCGGCCTCGGTCGGGCCTTCGGCGATGAATTTCGCGATTTCTGCGTCGAGCGCCGCCGCGACGGCTTCCTTGGAAACGCCCGGCTTGGCATCGGCATAGACGACCAGTTGACCGGCCTGCGCGAAGATCTGCGCATTGGCGACCACGCGGACGGCGAGTTGCTGTTCACGCACCAGCGCATCGTCGAGCCGAGAAGAGGCAAGCCCGCCCAGCACGGTCGCTCCCATCGACAGCGGCAGGAAATCGGGATTGTCGAGACCCGGCACGGCCCACATGCGGTAGACACGCGGGGTCGCGACACGATCATAAATCGTCTTGGTCTTGTTGCCATCGAGTGTCGGGATGGGGGCATCGACCTTCGCCGTTTCCGGCCCGCGCGGAATTGCTCCGAACCATTTGGTCACCTTGGCCCGCGCTGTTGCCGTGTCGATGTCGCCCGCAAGCACGAGCACGGCGTTGTTGGGGCCGTAATTGTCGCGGAACCACTGCTTCACGTCCTCGAGCGTGGCCGAGGACAGGTCATCCATCGAGCCAATCGTCGAGTGGTGATAGGGGTGGCCAGAGGGATAGAGGTTCTCCAGCTGCTCATATTCGACAAGGCCATAGGGCTGGTTGTCGCCCTGGCGCTTCTCGTTCTGGACCACGCCGATCTGGTTATCGAGCTTCTCCTGCGTGACCGCGCCGAGCAGATAGCCCATCCGGTCGCTTTCGAGCATCAGCGTGCGGTCCAGCGCGCCGGTCGGCACGGTTTGGAAGTAATTGGTGCGGTCGAACCAGGTGGTGCCGTTGAAATCGGTTGCGCCCACCTGTTGCAGCGGTTCGAAGAAATCGCCCGGCGCATTTTCGCTGCCGTTGAACATGAGATGCTCGAACAGATGCGCGAAGCCGGTTTTGCCTTCGGGTTCGTGTTTGGACCCGACATTGTACCAGATCGAAACCCCGACCACGGGCGCCTTGCGGTCTTCGTGGACAAGCACGGTCAGACCATTGTCGAGTTCGAACTGGTCATAGGGAATATCGACCGCATCGATCAACGCGGCGACAGGTGCGGGTTCGACCTTGGCATCGGCGACATCGGCTTCGGCCTGTGTCACGGCGCTGGCGGAAATCGGTGCGCTTGTAGTGGTCTGGCAGGCGGCCAGCGACAAGGCGACGAGGCTTGCCGACGCAAAGCGGGTGATCGGTGGTAAGTGCATTTGTCTATCCCCTGTAGACAGCGAGGCTGTCATTGACTGGTGACGGTCGTTCTCTTGGTGGCATTCTCCAGCGCATCAACGCGCCAGAAGTGAACCGGTTTCAATTCATGACGGACGAACAGCGCCGACTGATCTGCGAAATGCGGATTATCGGGCCGCGTTGTCGCTGCGCCGTACGGTTGGATCGACTGGGAGCGCACACGCTTGCCCGGCTCCCACTCGACAAACATCAGGAAGCTGTCGCCGTGGCGAACGGACAGGCGGCCGTCGTCCTCGACATTCCACAGCGTCGAAGCGCGCAAAGTGTCGCTGCCACCATCGAGCGGCAGATCGACATCGCCCTGCCGTAGCCGGAGCAGTTCTGACATAGGCGGATCGAGCCGCCCGAAATGCTTGTTCAAATGATCGACCGAGCGCTGCAATTCGTCGCGCGCATCGGGCAGCACCTTGTTCTGGTACTCGGCACTCATCCACGGTCGGATCATCAGGAGGGCAAGCGAATCTGCCTCTCCGATACTGTCCGAGGTGAAATCCCACTCCGCAAGCATCCGTTGGGCGCGCTCCAGTTCCCCATCATCGGACAGGTCGAGTGCAGCGACTGCATCGAGCATATCTGCGACGTAGCCTTCGCGCTCGTAACCGGTATCGTATTTGATGCTCTCCAGCGTGCGCCGGTCGATAATGTGGTATTGCGCCATCAGCTTCTCGGTTCTCCGCGCGCGGTTGGTCATCTTGAGTTCGACGCCGAGTTCGGGCGCGACGCTGTCGGGATCGATGTTGTCCTGCGGCGCGGTGGCAGAATAGGGCTGGTTGTTGGCGTTGTAGACCCAGCCACTGGGCGGATTGATGATTTTGGGGATCGCAGCGTAGTCGACCGTGCCCTGCCAGATCAGCCTGCTCTGATCTCCTGGAAGAATACCGCGCCAGTTGGGCCCCTTGGGTCTATCGGGGATCGCCGCATTATAGACATAGGCGATATTCCCTGCCTCATCGCCATAGATGAAATTGGTCGAGGGAATGTCGAGCCTTGCGATGATCCTCTGCCATTCCTCGAATGTCTTGGCCTTGTTGAGCCGGTAATAGGCGTCGAGCTGCCCGATATTGTCCATCCCGCCATAACGGATCGCAAATGCTCCCTTGTCATTGATGATCACAGGGCCGTGAACGCTACGATGAACCTGACGGCGGATCGGCAGGACCAGCGGACCGAGTTTGACCGGAAGGGTGACTGTTTTGGTCTCCAGATCGCGCCATTCGCCATCAAGACGGTAGCGTGTGCCGCTCTTGTCCATTTCCAACTGATAGACGTCCGTCATATCGGGCCGGTTGACCGTGTTGGTCCAGCCGAGATGCTCGTTATGGCCGAGAAAGGGGAAGGGGCTGCCGGGGAAGTTCGCTCCGGCGAAATGCCAGCCTTCATTGCTCTGCACGACCAGTTCATACCAGGCGACGCCGCCGCGCCACGGCTGGTGACTGTTCGAGACAAGCCGTGTCACTCCATCGCCCGATTTTGCCGGTGCGATAGCCCAGGCGTTGGAGCCGGATAGCGCGCCTTCTTCGCCCATATGAATTGGGAGCGCGCGCGGCAGTGCGGTTTGCTCGGCAGGCTCGTCCATGATTGGCGGTGCATCTTCAGACGGCTCATATGCGGGAATTGGCGGACCGAATTCGGGCTGCAGTTCCTCGCCGGCCACGAGCGGGCCGATGATGTTTCCCAGCCCGAAAAAGAACGGCTGGCGCAGCGCAAACCCGGCAGCGACATCCTTTCCATTGACGGGGAACAGATTGGCCAGTTTGAGTTCGCCCGGGTGCTCGTCGGCATATTGATTGAGTCCGGTCGCATAGGCCTCGAACAGGGCGCGCGTATCTTCCGGCAGGCTGTCGTAATGCCGATCCGCTGTGCCGCGCGCATCGAGCAGATGATAGGCATAGTCGACCTGTGCGCCTTCCTCGCCCGCGATTGCGCCATAGCGCCCGCGCGCCATTGCAATGACGTCCTGTAGAGTGAAGAAGTCGTCCTGAGAATGCGCAATCGCAACGCCGTAGGCAACATCGGCATCGGTCTCGCCATAAATGTGCGGCACACCGAATTCGCTTCGGACGATTTCGGCTTCATAGGGATGTTCCCAATCATTTGCGGGAGCTTCGCCCTTGGTCGCGAAAAGCGGTTCCCAGGTCATCAGACCGATAACGGTCACAAATACCAAGCCGAGCACCGTCCATCCGGCGCGAGCCAACCATTTCATCATGCAATATCCTCTCTTGCTTTCCTGCCTAGCGAGGAACCTTGCTGCGGTGAAGCATTCAAAAAGGGCAGAGGAGAAATTGATCGAGACCCTTTTGCTTGGCGGATTGGGTCCTATATTCGACTAACACACCTGAATTGAATCATGTTCACCGCTGGAAACGAACGAAGGATTATCGATGAATCTGGAAAAATTCACCGACCGGGCCAAGGGCTTTCTGCAAAGCGCGCAGACCGTTGCAATCCGCAACAACCACCAGCGGATATCGCCGACGCATCTGCTGAAGGCCTTGCTGGAAGACGACGAGGGTATGGCCGCCGGCCTCATCCAGCGCGCGGGCGGCAATGTGCAGACCGCGCAGGACTTGGTCGACGAAGCACTGGTGAAGATTCCCGCTGTATCAGGAGGCGGTGCGCAGCAGACGCCGGGTCTCGACAACGATGCCGTGCGGGTCCTCGATAGCGCCGAGCAGATTTCGGAGAAGGCGGGCGACAGCTTTGTTACTGTAGAGCGGCTGCTGGTGGCGCTGACGCTTGCTTCTACCACGACGGCTGGTCAGGCGCTCAAGGAGGCCAATCTCGACGCACAGGCGCTCAATGCAGCGATCAACGAATTGCGCGGTGGGCGCACGGCAGACTCGGCGAGTGCCGAAGACGCCTATGATGCGATGAAGAAATATGCGCGTGACCTCACGCAGGCGGCGCGCGACGGTAAGCTCGACCCCGTGATCGGGCGTGACGAGGAAATTCGCCGGACGATCCAGATTCTCGCTCGCCGGACCAAGAACAACCCAGCACTGATCGGCGAACCCGGCACGGGTAAGACCGCGATTGCCGAGGGGTTGGCGCTGCGGATCGCGAATGGTGATGTGCCCGACAGTCTCAAAGGTCGCACACTCATGTCGCTCGATATGGGGGCGCTGATCGCCGGTGCAAAGTATCGCGGCGAGTTCGAGGAACGGCTGAAATCGGTGCTCGACGAGGTGAAGGGCGCTGAAGGTCAGATCATCCTGTTTATCGACGAGATGCACACGCTGATCGGCGCCGGGGCGTCGGAAGGTTCGATGGATGCGTCCAACCTGCTCAAACCGGCCCTGTCGCGCGGTGAGCTACACTGTATCGGCGCAACCACGCTCGACGAGTATCAGAAATATGTCGAGAAAGACCCTGCGCTCCAGCGGCGTTTCCAGTCGGTCTATATTGATGAACCCAGTGTCGAGGATACAATTTCGATCCTGCGCGGGCTGAAAGAGAAATACGAGCTTCACCACGGCGTGAACATCACCGACGGCGCGCTGGTCGCCGCCGCGCAGCTTTCCAACCGCTACATCCAGAACCGCTTCCTGCCCGACAAGGCAATCGACCTGATGGATGAGGCGGCGTCGCGTATCCGGATGGAGGTGGAATCCAAGCCCGAAGAGATCGAAGTTCTCGATCGCCGGATCATCCAGCTCAAGATCGAAGAGCAGGCGCTTCAGAAGGAAAACGACACCGGCTCGAAAGATCGTCTGGAAGCCCTGCGCAAGGAGCTGGCGGAACTCGAACAGCAATCGACCGAGCTGACCACGCGCTGGCAGAACGAGCGCGACAAGATCCATGCCGAGAGCAAGATCAAGGAAGAGCTTGATGCTGCGCGGCTGGAGCTGGAACAGGCCCAGCGCGAGGGCGATCTCGCCAAGGCGGGCGAGCTTTCCTACGGCACAATTCCCGATCTGGAGAAGAAGCTGAGCGAAGCCTCGGGTCAGACCGAGAACGCACTGCTCAAGGAGGAAGTCACCGAAGACGATATTGCTTCGGTCGTCTCGCGCTGGACCGGTATCCCGATTGACAAGATGCTCGAGGGCGAGCGTGACAAACTGCTCCAGATGGAGGAAATGCTCGGCAAACGTGTCATCGGTCAACGCCAGCCTATCGAGGCTGTGTCCAAGGCCGTACGCCGTGCGCGCGCCGGTCTGCAGGATCCGGGCCGTCCGCTCGGCTCGTTCCTGTTTCTCGGCCCTACCGGCGTCGGCAAGACCGAGCTGACCAAGGCTCTCGCCGAGTTCCTGTTCGACGATGACAGCGCGATGGTTCGCATCGATATGTCCGAATTTATGGAAAAGCACTCGGTCGCAAGGCTGATCGGCGCGCCTCCGGGCTATGTCGGCTATGATGAGGGCGGGGTGCTGACCGAGGCGGTTCGCAGACGCCCCTATCAGGTTGTTTTGTTCGACGAGGTCGAGAAAGCGCATGGCGATGTGTTCAACGTGCTGTTGCAGGTGCTCGACGACGGTCGTCTCACCGACGGGCAGGGCAGGGTGGTGGACTTTTCCAACACGCTGATCATCCTGACCTCCAACCTGGGCAGCCAGTTCCTTGCCAATATGGATGACGACCAGAAGGTCGCCGATGTCGAGCCGCAGGTGATGGATGTGGTGCGCGGACATTTCCGCCCGGAGTTTCTTAACCGACTGGACGAGATTATCCTGTTCCATCGATTGGCGATGGAGCATATGGCACCGATCGTCGAAATCCAGGTCAAGCGCGTCGGCAAACTCCTCAAGGATCGCAAGATCACGCTCGATCTGACCGACGCAGCGCTGCGCTGGTTGGGCCGGGTCGGATACGACCCTGTCTATGGCGCGCGGCCTCTCAAACGGGCAGTCCAGCGTTACCTGCAAGACCCGCTTGCAGAAATGCTGTTGCAGGGCGAGGTGCCCGATGGCAGCACGGTTGCGATCGATGAGGGCGATGGCGAACTGAAGATGGCGGTCGAATAATGCGCCAATGCCCCTGCCAAGGCTAACAAAATTACGCTGCAGAAAAGTTGCTGTGTGATTAACGCAACAGGTATCGAGCAGCGGCGAAAAAGTTGGTTTTCGTGCTTTGACAAGAACCGGTTGCTATTGCAGTAACTTCGCCATCGAAGGGACTGGGGGGCTTGATTCCATAAGATATTGACCGATTCGCGCGGCAGTTGGGTCGCCTTTTGACGGTCAAAATTCGGAAGCCTCCAGATCTCAGATGTCGCGACTGGAGTACTTAATGAAAAAGTTTCACGAAACCTCGATCAAGGGCCTGGCGTTTTCCGTCTCGGCCTTAGCACTTGTTTATGGTGCGCCTGCTTTTGCACAGGACGGTGATGGCGAATGCCCGGCTGGTCAAGAAGAAGTCGACGGCGAATGCGTCGACCAATCCGGTACCGTCGATGTTACCGATTCAGGTGCGCAAGGTTCAGAGGGTGGTACACCCATCGTCGTCACCGGTTCACGTATCAAACGTGACACTTATTCGAGCGTGTCGCCGCTTCAGGTTTTGACGACAGAGCAGTCGCAGGAAGCTGGCCTGTTCGATCCTTCGCAAATTCTGCAGCGTTCGGAATCCGCTTCGGGTACTCAGATCGACGCGACCTTCCAGGGTTTCGTGCTTGACAACGGTCCGGGTTCGCAGACGTTGAACCTGCGCGGGCTTGGTGCTGGACGGACGCTTCTGCTGATCAATGGTCGCCGTGTTGCGCCGGCTGGTGTTGAAGGCGCTCCGAGCAATCCTTCGATCAACCTGCTTCCGGGCTCGTTGATTGAACGGTATGACCTCCTGCTCGACGGCGCGTCGTCGGTTTACGGTTCGGACGCGGTTGCCGGTGTTGGTAACGTCGTTCTTCGGAAGGACTTTGACGGCCTCGAGCTTTTTGCTCGCGGAGAAATCAATCCCTACGGTGCCGGTGAAGACTACACGGTTAGTGCGGCTTATGGTCTGAATCTTGATCGCGGCTTTATCGGTATTGGCGCCGAGTACGACTATCGTGACGCTGTCCGCTTGCGTGATCGTCGCTTCTTCCAGGGCTGTGATACTCACTACGAAATCACTGATTCCGGCGAAATCCGCACAACTGATGTAGCAAGTAATGCCCGGCTTCTGCGCGATTCCAACGGTGCCGTCGGTACATCCGAACAGGATTGTCGACTTTTCGTGGGCACAGGTGCTGCGATTATCCGTGATACGTTTGCCGGCTTTGGCGCGATTTTCTTTCAGGGTCCGAACGGACCGGGTATCGCGGGCGGCAACACGGGTATTCCGAATTTCAGTGAAAACACCGACTTTTTTGGAGTGCCGGTCGACAGAGACGGCGACGGCCTGCGCGATGTTGATTTTGCGGATTATAACCTGTCCGGTCTCAATCCCGATCAGACGTTCCTGAGCGAGCAGAAGCTCTACAACGTCATGGCGTACGGTGAATACACCCTCGCGGGCGATGCAAACATCACGCCGTTTTTCGAGGCGAATTATTCGCGAGCCGAAATCTTCTCGGCTAATACCGGCCAGTCGCAGATCGCCGCATTTGTACCTGCCGGCAATGCATTCAATCCTTGTAACACGAGCGTTAATCCGAATGGTGTCGATTGTCGGACAACATTTCTTGTCTTTAACGGCTTTCCGCCGACCGTGCTCCCGCCCTCGGGAGATCTTCCCGTTCAGCCGTTCTTCAACATCTTGGGTGACCGCAACAATGTTGACGTGACGCAGGAGCAATATCGCGGTGTTCTGGGCGTCAAGGGCGACTTGCCGTTCATCTCGCCGAGCTGGACCTTCGAAGTTTCCGGTGTGTACTCGCGATCGGAAGGGCGTTCGGTCCGCCTGGGTATCCGCGAAGACAAGTTGGCGTATGCTCTCGGCATCGATCCTACCGCTGACTTTACCGGTGATGGCGTGGCCGACAACAACGACGATGGCATTGCAGACGAATACAACCGGTCTGCATCCGCACCTCCGCTGGTAGCGGGCGGTGCATGTAATGCGGGCGGAGCTGCCAACAATGGTCTGGCTAACCCGAGTTTGGCTATGCCTGACCTCGTTCAGGGCTGTGTGCCGGTGAATCTCTTCGCACCCAGCATTTTCACTCTGTCCGGCGGCGATTTCGCGACCCAGGCGGAGCGTGACTATGTGTTCGGTCAGAAGTTGTTCGACACCACGTACGAACAGATCATTGCCAGCGCCTTCGTCACAGGTAACCTTATCGATCTACCTGCAGGCCCGGTCGGCGCCGTTTTCGGTCTCGAATGGCGCAAGGATAAGATCAACTCGCTGGCCGATGACGTCACAACCAACGGGTTGCTGATTCAGCAGAACAGCGATCAGGGCACGGTCGGGGACAAGTGGATTCGCGAAGCGTTTGGCGAGCTCGATATTCCTTTGCAGGCCGGCAAACCCTGGGTCGAGGAACTGAACCTCAAACTCGCGGGACGTGTGACCGATGAAGAGTTCTACGGAACCAACTTCACATACTCGATCGCGGCTGGCTGGCGCCCGATTTCAGCTCTCCAGCTGAAATTCACCTATGGTACGTCGTTCCGTGCGCCGAACCTGCGGGAGAATTTCCTGCGTGCACAAACCGGATTCCTTACCCGGTTCGATCCGTGCGCAGTACCCGATGAGGCTTTCCAGCCGCCCGCACCGGGTAGCAATGTTCCGGGCACATATGTCGCAGCGAACGAGACCCGCGATGCGGTCATTCTCGAAAACTGTCGGCGCGAAGGGCGTAATCCCGAAACGGTTGGTATCAATGCCCTGGGAACGAATGTTACCCAATCGCAGAGCGTGCAGATCACATCTGGCGGTAGCCTCGATATTGATCCGGAGACATCGCGTTCGATGACCGCTGGTTTTGCCTTCGAAGAAACCTTCGGAGACGGCTGGGATATCAGCCTTGCGGGTAACTATTTCGACATCAAGATCGAAGGCGCGATTGTCGAGCCATCGTCGCAGTTCATTATCAATGACTGCTACACCCGGCAGGATGGATCGCGCAGCCAGTTCTGTGACCGGATCGAAATTGATACCGGCCCCGGTAACCCGCGTTCGCTGGTTTCCGGCGTCAACAGCGGCTTCATCAACCTGAATGAAGAGAACGTCCGCGGTATCGATATCAACGCGACACTGGGCAAGGAAGTTATCGCCTTCGGTACGGTTATCGATCTTGGTCTTAACGTTCGAGCAAACCACCTGATCGAGCGTAGCAATATCTTTATCGACGATAACGGTAACTCTACGTTTGATGAGGACGCTGGTGAGTTCAGCCTGCCGAAATGGACCGGTCGCGCGACCTTCACCGCCGACATCGACGATTTCCGCTTCACTTGGCAGACACGCTATACTGGTCCGGTCGAGCAGGATCCTGACGGTATTGATCCGTTGAGCGATGCGTTCGGCAACGGGCCCGACGGAAACCCGACCGGCTTTATCGGTGATACCTGCACAGGTGGCGGTTCCGCCAACGGAGCGGTTACAGGCGACGGCGTGTTCTGCCGCGACGTTGGCTTTGCTGACGAGCAGTTCCTGCACACCGCATCGCTGCGCTATCGCATGGCCGATCGCTTCACTGTGATCGTTGGTGTCGACAACATCTTCAACACGGCACCACCGAAGGTGAGCCCGAACGAAGTGTTCTCGATTGCAAACACGGCAATCGGCGCTGGTTACGACTATGATGGCCGCGAGTTCTTCGCATCCATCAACGTCGAGTTCTGATAAACGAATGGTCGAATGACCTGAAACGGAGCGGCCCCCGGACCATTTGGTCTGGGGGCCGCTTTGCGTTAGGGTCCGGTTCATCGAAATTTGTCTAGGGTATCGTTATGAAAATCCTCAAATCAACACTTCTCGCTGCTTGTGCCGGAGCGATGACGCTCGGCATGGGCCCTGCAACCGCCCAGTCCAATCAGGGGCCGACCGTGCCGATCGAGGTATGGGCACTTCGCGATGTAATGCCCACCGTTCAGGTTTCACCGAGCGGTAAATATCTCATGCTGATGAAGCTTGAGAGCAAGGAGGGCACCTACGTCATGGAGATCTACGAGACGGCAGATCTCTCCAAGAAACCCATCCGCACAAATGCCGATCCAATGGAACTGCTGAGCGCTCGCTGGGTAAATGACGACTACATATTCGGCACGGCGTGGCAGGTGAACCGCAAGACCGTGAAGGGCCCGGAAGAAGATGTCCGCGACTACAAGGCCTTTGCATTCAATGTAAAATCCAGGAAATTCTCCGAAGTCGGCGGCCAGTTCAGCATCGTAAACACGCTGCCGAATGACCCGAACAATGTGCTGGTCGAGAGCGTTATCGCGAATGACGGCAGCACCGGGGTTGATCCTTTCGCCGCTTTCCGACCGCGTTCCTATTACAAGTTCAACTTGAAGACCGGGCGGAACTCGCTGGTCTTGCGCGGCAATGACAAATTTCCGCGAGCTCAGTTTGACGATGACGGCAATCCGCGTTGGTCGACAACCTACGATGCCGGGTCGAAGGAGCAGAAGTATTACTACCGCAAGCCTGGCGATGGTTCCTGGACAGAGGTTACAAGCCTTCGCTTTGACCTCGATAATTATAATAATCTTTATCGCGTTCTGGGGGGTATTCACGGCTTCCAAGGCTTCAAGGATGGCGACCCCAATACCGGGTATGTGATTGAGAACGTCGATGGCGATAAGGCCGCGCTTTACGAATTCGACTTTAACACGGGGCAGCTTGGCCAGAAACTATACGAGAACCCCGATGCCGATGTGCTGGGCATCCAGCGGAGCTCAATGGGTTGGGCTGGTGACAACAAGCTGGTTGCCGCGCGCTATTCTGGCGCGAAACGCGAGCGCCACTGGTTTGATGAAGCCGAAAAGCAGCTTTACGAAAATCTCGAAAAAGAGATTCCCAATTCGCATTCGGTAACCATTTGGAGCCGTTCGCGTGATGGCAAAACAATGACCGTCCACAATATTGGCCCACACGATCCTGGTTCATGGTGGCTTGTGCGCGGTGACAGCATGGTCAAAATCGGCAGTCGTAACCCACTGCTCAAACCTGAGCAGTTGTCGGACGTCGAGTTCATCAAGTATCCGGCTCGCGACGGAAAAATGATTCCTGCCTATGTCACAAAACCGAAAGGCGAGGGACCGTTTCCGCTGATCGTTCTTCCGCACGGCGGACCGCATGTAAACGAAGTTATTGCGTATGACGAATGGGGCCAATTTCTGGCGAATGCCGGATATATGGTCTTGCAGCCGCAGTATCGTATTTCGGTCGGCTGGGGCCAAGAGCACTTCGATGCCGGCTATGGTGAGCATGGCCTTGCAATGCAGGACGACAAAGATGATGGCGCGCTGTACCTGATCGAGCAAGGCCTGGTCGATCCTGATCGTGTCGCCATGTTTGGTTGGTCATACGGCGGCTATGCTGCGCTTGTCGCTGCATCGCGCGAGCCCAACATCTATCAATGCACGATCGCTGGTGCAGCCGTCGCTGATCCCGAGAAGGTATACTACAAGCGGCGTTCGACACGGTTCGGTAAGGCGTTGGATGACTGGTCGAAGCGGCGCGGAATGATCGGTATCAATCCGATCAACGAGGTCGACAAGGTCAACATACCAGTATTCATGGTCCATGGTGATGTCGATGCGCGCGTACTCTACTTCAACTTCGAGGATTACAAGACCGAGTTCGAGAAGGCTGGAATGCTGGATCCCAGAGTCACCGTTGGAGATGCAGATAGCTCCGGTTCAACCTCGACGGCCGCAAGCAGCCAGAGTGGAGCGGCTGCTGCCAGCGACCGTACAGCGACTTCGCAACGAGCCAATTTCAAACCAAAGCATCGGTTTGTGACGCTGGAGGGCGCGGATCACTTCTCGCGCACCTTGATGTATAACCATCAGGAAAAGCTCTACACGGAGATACTCGACTTCCTGAAAAATGATTGTGGTCCTGGCGGGCTGTGATCAGTCCATAACTTGGACGGCTTCAAATTGGGCCCGCTTGTCAGAATGATAGGCGGGCCCTTTTTTTGGTTCCGTGACCACTTTCACGTCTGTTGCCCTCGCATCGCCCGCGGAATGTCACGGGCGCAGACACAATCCGCAATGGCATTGTTGACGAAGCTCGACGGGACCGGCAACTTGTGCGCGACAGCCAACGTGTTTGGTCCTCGTGCTTGCAGTCGACCTGCAGCTCAAGATGGAGAAATTGCCCCGATGAAGAAGTGGCTAGCATCTATCCTCGTGCTGAATGGAGCATTTGCAGGAGCCGCCCTTGCTCAGTCTCCCGAAGAAAGCGCTCTTGAGCCATTCGAGAAATGCGAGAGCATTGAGCAACCCGAAGAGCGTTTGTCCTGCTTCGATGCTGCGCTCGTCGAGGCCAAGAGTCTGGCGATCGCAAGTAGGGATGAACGGCGCGCACGCACGAGGGCAGATTTCGGTCTGTCGGCTTTCGATATCGAAAAGCAGGATGCTGAACTGGCGAGAAGTGATCCGGACGCTGTCAAGGCGCGGCAAGAACAGCGAAACGAGCTGGAACCGGATCAGATCGAATCGAAGTTAGCAGATTTTTCTGTCGGTTCGGCTTCAAAGGGACGCCTTTTCATTCTTGAGAACGGACAGATATGGCAAGAAACCTCGCCCAGTAGTCTGTCACGCTCGCCGAGGTTGGGGGCAAAGGTTGTGATTTCAAGGTCCGGTTTCGGTGGTTTTCGCTTGCAAGTAGGCCGCAGCAAGAAACGGGTTGCGGTTAAGCGGTTGAGATAGACGCAGCGACTGATTTTCCGGGGATTCGCCCTAACGACTCCGTCTCGAAACAGCTACGCGCCGCCATTCGCTGGGCGCAAATCAACTTTTGCGACAAGATAGCCATGATACAATGAACGATCAGCTCTCAAATTTGGATAGACAGGCTTGGGAGAACTACTGGACCGATGGCCGCGCCAATGGAGCGTTAGGGTGCTTGCCCGACGCGACCCCAGAGATTGAGCGGCTTCAGTCGGATTTCTGGAAATCGGCGCTTGGGAGCCTTCCTCGAAAATCCAAGATTGTAGATTTGGCCACGGGTGACGGCAGCGTCCTGCGCGTAATCCACAAATTACGAAGAGATTTCAAACTGATCGGGGTGGATTACAGCAGCACGTTACCAAGCATACCTAAACCGATAAGACTCCGCGCGAATGTAGATATGGAAAGCCTGCCGTTCGGCGAGACGTCCGTGTCGGCATTTGTCAGTCGGTTTGGTGTCGAATACGGCGATGTCGGGAAGATCGCGCGAGAAGTCGAACGTGCGTTGCTGGCTGGAGGAACGTTCGCGTTCCTGATGCACCATAACGAAAGCCCGATCCACTCGATTAACAAGGCCAGAGCCGAGCAACTGGCGTGGGCTCTTGATGAACAGAACGTCATCACCAAGGCAGACGCCTTTTTGCGCTCCCGGGATCAGCTGGGTAGCCAGGTGCCAACCGGTTTTCACAACATTGCCCGTTTGGCCAGCGAGACGTTTGGAGCATACTCCGTAGCTACGGAGTTTTGCCAGGCTGTGTTGCAAACGCTCGAACTGGGGTTGGGCAAGCCGGTTCAGATTTGTCGCAATATTATCGCCCAGTTGAACAACCATTCGCGTCAGGAGATTCGGCGCATTCAGGCGATGATGGCTGCATCGAAAAACGACGGTGAGATGAAAGCCTTCGAAGAGCTGCTTGCTGCCGATGGCCTCCAAACGCGAGACAGGTTCCCGCTTATGCTGGAGCGCGAAGGCCAGCCCATTGCCTGGGCGATAAGCGGGCAAAAGGCAGGCGGATAAAAAAAGAGCAGGCCAGCTTTCGCTGGCCTGCTCCTTCTTAGCCTACGTTCCTGAAATTTAGAAACGCAGCCTTACTGTAGCCGAGTAACGGCGACCCAACACATCGTATGTCGACGGGAAGGTGTTACCCGAGTTGAAGCCGGTGGCACCGATGCTGCTGCCGGTGAACGGCGGCTTGTTGTTGAGCAGGTTCTGGATACCCAGAATGATCTTCAGATTTTCCGAAGCATCGAAGCTACCGGTCAGATCGAAGTAGTGCTCTGCATCAGCGGTACGGAACTGCTGGAGGAAGTTCGTAGCAACCGATGGTTCGACCTGGACATCGTCAATCCAGCGCCAGAACAGCGAGAATGCCATGCTATCGAGCGACAGCGTGTTTCTCCAGTTGAAGGAGAATTCCGGCTGGATCGATGCACAGTTCGAGCTGTAGAAGCCGACGCATTCGCGGTTGATACTGCTCGGTGTTGCCTGGAACAGGCTCCGATTTGTCCAGTTGCCGTTGAAGCTCGACGACCATGTGCCGAAATCGAAGTCCCGACGATAGTTGACAGTCAAGTCAATACCATCGGTCTTGATCACACCCAGGTTCGAAAGAACTTGCGGCAGACCCGGCGTAATCGAAACGTCGCCAAACAGGTTACCGGTGATCGGGTTACGACGGATACCGGTACATGCCGGATCGGTCGCCGAACCTGCGTCCACGGTCGGTGCCGTAGCAAAGTTCGTACCGAAACACGCCGCGAACAGATCGTCCTCGGTCGGGTTGGTGATCGCGCCGGTTACTTCAATGTTGTAGTAATCGAGCGTGATCGACAGTCCCGGAGCGAAGTCGGGCTGGAACACAGCACCGATCGTCCATGTTGTCGCATCCTCCGCATCGAGGTTCGGGTTACCGCCGGTGGTGACGTTACCCTGCGCGGCCGGGTCAGGAATGATGTTCCCGATTGCCGACTGAGGTGCGCCCTGAGCCAAGCAGACAGCTACCAGGTTGGCGTTGCCTGCGATGTTGCCCTGACACGGGTCAGCCGAGAAGTTACCGAGGCCAGTCGCCTGAGGAGCAAACAGCTCTCCGATGTTCGGCGCACGAGTAACGCGCTGGTAGTTGCCGCGGATCTGGATGCCGAGGACCGGTGTGTAGGTACCACCGACTTTCCAGGTGTATTCCGTGCCGGTCGACGAGTAGTCAGAGATACGACCACCGAGTTGCAGGGTCAGCTCTTCGAAGCCCGGAGAACCTTCTACAATCGGGATGTTCAATTCGCTGAACACCTCTTTAACGTCGTAGCCGACGCCAACGAGGTCAGGAACCGCCGCACCGTTACCGAGAACTTCGCCGGGAGTCTGCGAGAGCAGGTCGGCGGTGTTGCCAGCGGTGTAGTCACGGTATTCAACACCGAGCACGAAGTCGATGTCACCGTCAGCCCAAGGCGAACCGAAGCCCAGATTGCCGTCGATGTAGCCGCCAACTTGCGATAGCTCCGACGAGCGGACCTGCTGGTTACCCGTATCGAGGAAGGCCTGCATTTCCGGAGTAATGCTGCCGATGTCGCCGAACAGGTTGAAAGGCACACAACCGTTGCTGGGATCGACACAGGTGTTTTCGTCAACCGCAGCGAGTGCCTGGATCAGGCGCGATTTGAGGCCGTTGCCCGACTGCTTGCGGACGATTTCACTTTCACCGTGAGCACCGAACACTTCGAAATTGATGTTGTCGGTGATCTGACCACGAACGCCCGCCTTCATTTGGAAGAAGCGGGTCTGACGTTCACTCAGACGCTCACCGAATTCGACGAAACGACGTGCGAAGGTGAACTGGGTGAAGGTCAGGTAGTCGGGATCGCTCGGATCCGTGACCGCTGCCGCGGCATCACAATCAGCCTGAGCGATACCCGCAGTGGCGCACAGTTGGTTGCGCGTCGTGTCCTGCAGGAACGGGTTGCTCAAAGGGATCGGACCGGCGAAACCGAACGAACCTGAAGGAGCGCCGTTGGTATTGGTCTGACTGTCAACAAACATGGCTTCGGAGAAGACTTCGATGCCAGGCGTGATTTCGTAGCGGCCTTGCGCGAAGATGCGATATTGCTCTTGCGGCAGCTGGAAATAGTTGAACGGGTTGTAGTTGAACGGCGTGAAGCCAGGGTTGATCGTTCCGTTGGAAGGATTGATCTGCTGGAAGCCTGCGAAACCACCGCCACTGATACGGACAGGCGCGGTCGTCGACGAACCACCCGGATTACCGGTTCGGGCGCTGACGTTGAAAACCGAGAAGTCGCGCTGGCCCTGACGAAGCGGATCACGCTTCGAGTAGCCGATGCTGATAACTGCGTTACCGCGACCATCGTCGAAGTTAGCACCCAGCGTCAGGTCGGCGCGGGCGTTGTTGGCATCGCCTTCTTCGGTGATCGAGTTGTTGAGCGTGAGGTCCATACCTTCGAAATCACGCTTCGTGACAAAGTTGATCACGCCCGAAATGGCGTCGGCACCGTAAGTGGAACCAGCACCGCCGGTCAGAACGTCAACACGCTCGATCAGTGCGACAGGCACGACGTCAAGGTTAACACGACCAGAACGGTCGGTCGGAACCAGGCGGGTGCTGTTGAGCAGGGTGATGTTACGGTTCGAACCGATACCGCGAAGGTTGATGAACGTGCTACCACCGTTACCGTTGTTCAGGTTCGAGCCGATGCTCGGAACAACGCCGGGGATTTCACGGAGAACATTCTCGATATTGCCCTGCTGGCGAAGGTCGATTTCTTCTGAACCGACCACAGCAACCGGGCTCGAAAGCTCGAGGTTAGGGTTACTAATACGCGAACCCGTGACAACGATCAGCTGGTCGCTGCTCGCCGAATCTGCGGTGTCCCCATCATCTTGCGCCATTGCCGGCGCTGCTGTCAGCGCGATTCCCAGCGCCAAAGGCGCAGAAGCCAGCTTCAGCTTATTTTGCATCTTCATGTGAGTTTTCCTTATATCTAGTGTGTTTTCTGCGGGTTATTCCAACACAAAACACAATCAGATCCCTTGTGCCGCACTAGACGCGCAATACGCCCCCCAACGCGGATGCCGCCTATTGCCCAATACGCGGGGGTGAATGCAAAATATTTGTAGTCAAATTGCCGCATCGGACCCGTTGTGTGACTTATGTGCAACAAGGCTAATTCGGCCTCGACCAGCCGCAAATTGCCGACAATTCTGCCGATGGCGGACTAGACGCGGCTTGACCCAGCTCCGGGCGCTGCTAACCCTTGCCGCACACATAGCTAACTAAGTGACCCTTCTGCGGAGAAATACGAATGTCTACAGCCTATATTGTCGATGCGATGCGGACGGCCGGTGGACGGCGCGGGGGCATGCTCGCGGGTGTGCATCCGGTGGATCTGCTCGCCAAGTCGCTCGACGGCGTTGTCGGGCGCAGCGGCATCGATCCCGAGGCTGTCGACGATGTCGTGACCGGCTGCGTTACGCAGGCGGGTGAGCAGGCCATGCAGGTCGGGCGTATGGGCGTACTGGCCAGCAAGACGCTGCCGCAATCGACCCCGGCTGTGACTATCGACCGCCAGTGCGGATCGAGCCAGCAGGCGATCCAGTTCGCCGCGCAGGCGGTGATGAGCGGCACACAGGACGTGGTGATCGCCAGCGGCGTCGAAAGCATGTCGCGTGTGCCGATGGGCACCAACGCGACATTCCATATGAAGGAAGGCATGGGGCACTACATGTCGCCCGAATTGCAGGAGAAGTTTCCGGGTATCCAGTTCTCGCAATTCATGGGCGCTGAGATGATCGCCAAGAAGCATGGTTTCTCCAAAGACGATCTCGACCGCTTTGCCCTGGCCAGCCACGAAAAAGCGATTGCGGCGACCAATTCGGGCGCTTTCGAGAGCGAAATCATTCCCGTCGAGGTGGAGACGGCTGAAGGCACCGGAACGCACACTATCGATGAGGGCATCCGCTTCGATGCAAGCCTTGAAGGCATTGCAGGGGTCAAGCTGATCAGCCCTGAAGGAGTCGTCACCGCAGCCACCAGCAGCCAGATCTGCGACGGATCGAGCGCGGTGATGGTCGTCTCCGAAGAAGCGTTGAAGCGGCACAACCTGACCCCGATGGCGCGGATCCACAATCTGACCGTTACCGCGGGTGATCCGGTTATTATGCTCGAAGAACCGCTCTTCGCGACCGACCGCGCGCTGGAGCGCGCGGGCATGAAGATGGGCGATATCGACCTGTATGAAGTGAATGAGGCCTTTGCACCTGTTCCGCTCGCATGGCTCAAACATACCGGTGCCGATCCCGATGGCCTCAACGTCAATGGCGGCGCGATTGCGCTCGGCCACCCGCTCGGCGCTTCGGGTACCAAATTGATGGCCACACTCGTCCACGCGCTGAAGGCGCGCGGCAAGAAATACGGTCTTCAGACAATGTGCGAAGGCGGCGGCGTTGCCAATGTCACGATTGTCGAGGCGGTTTAGGATCCTGCGTCATCCCGGCGAAAGCCGGGATCGCCCGCAGCTGAGAACAACATAGTTGAAAACGATCCCGGCTTCCGCTGGGATGACGAAAATTGGAGAATTGAAAATGGAAATCGGCGCAAACACACCCGCAGTCGTTACCGGCGGCGCATCGGGCCTCGGCGAAGCCACCGCCCGGGCGCTCGCGGCAAAAGGCGCGAAGGTCGCAATCTTCGACCTGCAGGAAGAAAAGGGTCAGAAAGTTGCCGAGGATATCGGCGGTATTTTCTGCGAAGTGAACGTCACAACCGATGAGTCGGTCGATGCGGGTTTTGCCAGGGCGCGCGAAGCGCATGGCCAGGAGCGCATTCTGATCAACTGCGCCGGCACAGGCAGCGCGATCAAGACTGCCAAGCGTGACAAGCAGACGGGCGAGATCTCGCACTACCCGCTCGACGCGTTCAACTGGCTGATCCAGATCAACCTCGTCGGAACGTTCCGCTGCATTGCGAAGTCTGCGGCAGGCATGATGACGCTTGATCCGGTTGGTGAAGACGGTGATCGCGGCGCAATCGTCAACACCGCGTCGGTGGCCGGTGAAGACGGCCAGATCGGCCAGGCGGCCTATTCGGCTTCGAAGGGCGGGGTGATCGGTATGACATTGCCGATCGCGCGCGACCTGATGAATGAAGGCATTCGCGTGAACACCATCCTGCCGGGCATCTTCAACACTCCGTTGATGAACGCTGCACCGCCGCAGGTGAAGGAAGCGCTCGCGGCGTCGGTTCCGTTCCCCAAGCGCCTCGGTAACCCGGAAGAATATGCACATCTCGCCATGACCATGATCGAGAATGGCTATTTCAACGGCGAAGATGTCCGCCTCGACGGCGCGATCCGCATGGCGCCACGGTAACTGAAACGATCCTCCCCGTTGACCCTGCGGATAAAGCGGAGAGGACCGGCTCTTTCCTACACTCCCAAGATGTGGGTAGAAACGACGTTATGAAATTGGCCGCTCCTCCCCATTTTGCGCTTCTTGATGTCGCGCAAACGGGAGGGGCGGCTTTTTCTCTCAGGACAGTGGTCCATGTGGTCCATGTCTCCAGTTTTCAGGGTGTTACGTGGAGGAGCGGTAATGAGCACCTATACCCAGATATTGCTTGAGAAAGACGGTCCGATAGCGACCATCACGCTCAACCGGCCCGAGAAGATGAACGCTTATACGCGCGTTATGATGCAGGAGATGATCGACGCATTCGACGACACCGATGCGGACGATACGATCCGTGCGGTGATCGTCACCGGAGCAGGGGATCGGGCGTTTTGCGCCGGGGCGGACCTGACGCCTGATGACGGGGCACGGCCTTTCTCGAGCCAGGAGGAAGTGACCGACCTGTCCGACGAGATCGTGCGCGACGGCGGTGGGCGGCTCACATTGCGGATGTTCCGGTCGACCAAGCCGCTGATTTCCGCCTGCAACGGCGTGGCCGTTGGTGTGGGCGCGACGATGCAATTGCCGATGGATATCCGGCTCGCTTCGGACAATGCGCGCTTTGGCTTCGTGTTTGCCAGGCGCGGGATCGTGCCCGAGGCCTGTTCGAGCTGGTTCCTACCCCGCCTGGTCGGGCAGCAACAGGCGCTCGAATGGTGCATGACGGGACGGATATTCGATGCCGAGGAAGCGCTGGCCGGCGGGCTTGTGCGTTCGCTCCATCCTCAGGGTGAGCTGATGGATGCCGCACGCGGCCTGGCCACGGAGATCGCCGGGAACACTTCCGCTGTATCGGTTGCGATGACGCGGGCGATGCTGTGGCGCCTGCCGTCCGAACCGCATCCGATGATGGCGCACCGTGTTGACAGTCGATCAATCTACACGCTGTCGCGCGGCAAGGATGCGATGGAAGGCGTTGCAAGCTTCCTCGAGAAACGTCCGCCCGAGTTTCCGGGCAAGGTCTCCGAAGACATGCCCGGCTTCTACCCCTGGTGGGAAGAGCCGGGATACGACTAGAATTGGCGAATAGCTATCCGCAGCGTTCGGGTGCTTGCCAATCGAGATGGTTTCACTAGTAACTGAATCGATGAGCAATTCGCAATTCAGCCTCGCAGACTTTTTGCCTTACCAATTGTCGATCGCATCAAACGCGGTAAGCAACCGGATCGCGCGGCTCTATCGCGACGAGTTTGGCCTCAAGGTCACCGAATGGCGGATCATGGCGATGCTCGCCGATGCCGGCGCAATGACGCAGCGCGAGCTGACCGCCGGAACACTGATGGACAAGGTTGCAGTCAACCGGGCGTGCAAGGTGCTCGAGCAGCGCGGCTTTGCTGTGCGACAGCCGAACGAGAAAGATGGGCGCTCGCATCATCTGGAACTGACCGAAGAGGGCCGAGCTGTCCACGACCAGATCGTGCCGATGGCCAGACGGGTCGAGCAGCAGCTGCTTGAACCATTGGGTGAAGGGCAGGAACAGCTCCTGCGTGACCTGCTCGACCAGATCCGGCGTCAGGCTGGATAGAAAAGAGCCCTGAAGCCTTTCGGCTTCAGGGCCCCGTCCTCATCTGTACCCGGTCCTAGCGTCCGGGTTTCGCGGCGAAGGCATCGCTGATCGAACAGGCCGCAGGGCCAAGGATCACGATGAACAGCACCGGCAGAATGAACAGGATCAGCGGCACGGTCATAATCGCGGGCAAACGTGCGGCCTTCTCTTCAGCGCGCATCATGCGCTCGTTGCGGAATTCAGCCGACAAGACGCGCAAGGCCGATGCCAGCGGAGTACCATAGCGCTCGGTCTGGACCATGGTGGTCACAACGCCGCGCACCGATTCGAGGTCGACACGATATGCAAGATTGTCGAATGCCTGTTTGCGCTCGGTCAGGAAGGAGAGTTCGATGGCGGTAAGGGCAAACTCGTCGCCCAGCTCGGGATAGGCCCGGCCTAGCTCCTTCGCGACGCGGTTGAATGCGGCGTCGACGGTCAAACCAGCCTCGGCGCAGATGACCAGGAGGTCGAGTGCGTCTGGCAAGCCCTTGCGGATCGCGTCGGTGCGCTTGGACGCCTTGTTCTTGAGGAACATCTCGGGGCCCTTGTAGCCCGCGAACAGCGCCGCACCGAATGCGCCAACGCGCTTGAAGCTGCCCCAGTCCGGGAAGTAGTCGGCAACGTAGATCACCAAGAAGGCGATGCCGCCGAGAACGAGCGGCAGGACAAGGCGCGCTGCGATCACGAAGATCGCCAGCTCCTTGTTGCGGATGCCGGCATGGGCCAGCTTCTGCTCGATAATCTCGACCTGACTCTGCTGGAGGACTTTCATCCCCTCGAGACGGCCTTTCATCTTTTCGGTCTGGTCGGTTTTGCGAACCAGGCTTGCGCGTTTTTTGGCGGTGCCGGTTACGATGCCTGACTTGAGCTGGTCCCGGCGTTCGTTGAGCGCCTTAACGCGCTTGGCCATCGGATCCTTGACCGTCACGGCGGCATAGATCGCGAGAATCACGGCCAATGCCGCAACACCGACAAGGATCGTCCCGATCAGGACAACATCAAAGCCGAGAAGCGTCGGTCCGGAAGGTTGATTTAGCATAGTTTTCCTCCCTTCCTCAGATCTCGAAGCTGACCATTTTGGCCATGATAAAACCACCGATCGACATCCACACCAGGCCACCAAGGCCGGTCACAATCAGTCGATCATCGGTGAAGAACCCGCCGATATAGCCCGGGTTGATCCAGTAGATCATACCGAAGACGATGAAGGGCAGGGCACCCACGATATAGGCCGATGCTTTCGATTCCGAGCTCATTGCACGGATCTTGAGCTTCATTTGCGAACGTTTGCGCAGCACGTCTGACAGGTTCGAGAGCGTCTCTGCCAGGTTACCGCCCGTCTCGCGCTGGATCGCAAGCGTGATGCAGAAGAAGTTGAACTCGGGAATGCCGAGGCGATCTGCGGTTTCCTGGAGCGATTCCTCCATGGTCCGGCCGATCTTGATACGTTCGACGATGCCCTTGAACTCGATTCCGACCGCGCCGGGCAGCTCTTCGGCAACAACGGCCAGGGTCTCGGTCACAGGAAGACCAGAGCGGAGCCCGCGGACGAGCAATTCGATGGCATCCGGGAACTTGGAGTTGAACTCGTTGGTCCGGCGCTTGATGAACCAGCCGACAATCAAATGCGGTAGCCCGGCGCCAATCACCAGGCCGATACCGAGCGATAGCAGTGCCGCACCGGTGCGCAGATAAACAACCACGGCAACCGCGAGGATGAGGCCCAAAGTTGCGTAGAAGTACTGGCTAAGCGACCAACCCTTGCCCGTGCGGTCAAGCCGAATGGCAAGCGCGTCTATACGCGAGCTTGATCCCGCAGCCTGATGCACTTTGGGCTTGCGCGCAGCAATCGCCTTCTTGAGCTGCGATTCCACCTTGGTGTCGGTGCTTTCGGAATGGCGATAGCGCAGCGAATTGAGCCGGCGCTGGCTTTCCTTGGCGGCAGAAGGTCCGGCGATCAGCGCATAGCCGATTACCAGCAGCGTCATGATGCCAAGCCCCATCAGCAGAAGAGGAACGATGTTCATGCTGTTTGCCTGCCTTTTCTAGTTCGATGCCCTGGTCGGTCGACGGGCGTTGGAATTGCCGAGGTTGGCCGCGCCCCGGACGGGACGCGGCCGCTCGATGGACTTATTCCGCTTCAGCGGGAGCCTTTTTGTCTTTCTTCTTCGCGAGGAGCGATTTGAGATCGAAACTTCCAAGCAGCGATTTCTTCGCCGGCTCTTCGGGATCGAAATCCTCTTCGCTCGCGCCAAGTACGCGTTCGGCAACCTGTTTGAGCACAGCCGTTGCTTTGTTCGACGGATTGGCGTCGACAAAGGTCTGACCGAGCTTCGCCGCATTGGCAGCTGCCTTGGCGTCGTAAGGGATCGAGAAGTCGATTTTGCGCTCGATAGAGGCTTCGAAATCGGCTTTGCTGATCTCGGCGATGCCGCCCTGGATCTTGTTGGCAACGACGATCGGTTGCGCATGCGCCGCGTTCGTCTTGAGCCAACTCAGGATGCGGATCGTGTCGCGCGCAGATGCCAGTGTCATTTCCGTAGTCAGCACAACGACATTTACGTCGGCGAGCAGATGCGGGAAATTGATCAGCATATTGCGCGGCAGATCAATCAGCGTCATTTCGAATGCCTGCCGGAATTCCTCTTCCAGCTGCACGAAAGCCGAACCATCGGTCATTAACGGCGAGTTGATCGGTGCTTCTGCCGAGAGGATCGCGAGATTGTCGTTCGCGCGGATCATCGCCCGCTCGATGAACAGTCCGTCGATACGGCTCGGATTGTCGATAGCGTCGGTCAGGCCGCGGCCCGGTTCCAGATCGAGCGCAAGAGCGCCAGTTCCGAAATGAACGTCGAGGTCAAGCAATGCCGTCGGTAGATCGTGTTCGTCGCTGAACAGCCACGCAAGCGAAGTCGACAGGAGCGAAGACCCGACGCCGCCGCGTGTGCCAACGACGGCCGTCGAGATGTGACGCTTGGCAGATTCCGGATCGCTTGCACGCGGCGCTGCAAATACAGCCTGGGCCTGATTGAGCGAGTCGCGCAGTTGCCCTGCCGAAAGCGGCTTCAGCAGATAGTCGTGAATGCCGCTGGCGAGCAGGTCGCGATAGAGACGAACGTCATTCACCTGACCTATCGCAATCACCACGGTGCCGGGTTCGCAAACCTCGGCAAGCGCGTTGATATCGTTCAGCGGATCACCGCTTTCCGACAGATCGACCATCAGGATGTTCGGGCTCGCGGCGACAGAGAGCGACTGAACGGCGTTACGAAGGCCGCCCTTGGCGCATTTCTCGGGCTGCCAGCCCATTTCGATGACGACCGGGCGAAGTGCGTCGAGCGCAGCTTCATCGCAGATGAAGGCGGCGAACGGATCGCGGTTGCCCGAACCGTTGGGTTTCCAAGGTGCGTTCATGGCTTATTCTCCTCCGCTCGAAGTGCCAGCTTCTTTCAGGCCACCTTCTCCGGTGGGAGCCTGATCGCGATAACTGCTGATCGCCTTATTCGAAGTGGAAACAACGGTTTCGCCGGTGCCTTCCTGGCCCTTGATCAGGTCTTCAGGATTGGCGATCATCGCGGCAAAGTTGCTGTTGACCGCACAGCCATAACCAGGGCTGGTGGCGTTGTTGTAGTTCATGTCCGAGCTTGCGCTCCAGTTCGGGCAGCCCGGCACCGAGGCGCTCGAACGGGTCAGCACGACGCGGACGTTACCTGGCTGGACATAACCTGCGGTTACCGGAGCAGCATCCTGCAACAGGATCCCGTGCCGACCAGCCAACGCGGCAACGGCGTTGCGTACTGCAGGGCTGTTCATTGGATCATCGACAGCAACACGGTCGCCATAACGAAGATCCATCGCTTCGAACCATCCGGCCAGACGGCGCTGTTCGGGGATCGAAAGTCCGCCCGCGCCAGCTGCCACGTCGATCGTGTAGTTGGAACGTTCGACAACCGGCTGGTTGACGCTTTCGAGACCGCGATGGGTTGGCATTCCGCCGCAAGCGCTAAGCGTTACGCCGAGCGAGAGGGCAATTGCGCCAGCTAGTTTGCGTGTTTGTGCAATAGGCATTGTTGTTACCTTTCTCACTTGAGGCTGAAGCCGGGTGCTGCATTTTCAGCACGGCGGTCATTGTTGCGGTTCTTGGCATCGTCGCCATCGGCACGTTTGGCCGGGGCCGGCGCGTTCGACGGCATCACTTCTTGCGGAGTAATATGCGAAACGCCGGGAGGCGGTGCCGACTGGTCGCGCGCGGTCGGAACCGGGCGCGAAGCACCTGATTGACCGTCATGCGCCCGGTATCCGAGCAGGCTCTGCAGTTCGTTGGCGGCACGGAAGCCGTCGGTCGGCAATTTGATGTCGCGGTCGTTCACCGGTTTCACCAGATACGGTGTCACAACGATCACCAGTTCGGTCTCGCCCTTCTGGAAGGAGCGCGAACGGAACAGGTTACCTAGGATCGGAACATCACCGACACCGGGAGCTTTGTTCAGCGTCTGTTGAGCATTGTTGCTCATCAGCCCGGCAATCATGAAACTCTGGCCCGAGCCGAGCTCGACCGTCGTTTCGGCGCGGCGGATCGTCAGCGCCGGGATCTGAAAGCCGTTCAGTGTGACAGCACCCTGGCTCGACAATTCCGAAACCTCCGGCAGAACGCGGATCGAAATCCGGCCATTTGCCAGCACGGTTGGTGTGTAAGCCAGGCTGACACCAAACTTACGATATTCGATTGCCGTTGTGCCGAGACCCTGACTGATCGGGATCGGGAACTCACCACCAGCAAGGAAGTTGGCGGTTTCGCCCGAAAGTGCGGTCAAGTTAGGC
This sequence comes from Pontixanthobacter sp., assembly GCA_965223995.1. Lineage (GTDB taxonomy): Bacteria > Pseudomonadota > Alphaproteobacteria > Sphingomonadales > Sphingomonadaceae > Pontixanthobacter. The sequence continues at coordinate 539,163 of CBDCXY010000016.1, forward strand.
TGTGCGAGTGTCGTCACCAGGCCGTCGCGCTCTGCGAGGTCGAGTGCTCCGGCAATGTCGAGCCCAAGAAACCGTCCAACTCCGGCGATTGTCGTGCCAGACGCAACCTGCTGGGCAAGGTTATAGCCCTCGCCTTCGATCCCCGTTCCGACGGCCAGCGGATTAATTATGCGTTGGCCTGTGACCGGATCGATGAATGACGGCGCTAGCTGCGAGTAAGGCGTCCGTCCGGTACCCACACCGAACTTGAAGCCGCTGCTGCTGTCGACAGTGTTGAGGTTGGCGCCGATATCGCGCACCAGCGAACGGCTGACCTCCGCGAAACGGACACGAAGGTTTACCTGCAAAGGTGTTGCCATTCTGAGCCGGCTAATCACATTAGCGTCTTCACCAATGAAAGCCTGTACCAGACGTTCGGCTTCTGAAGCGTCTTCGGGTGCCGCGACAGTGCCCGTCAGTAGAACCGTATTGGTCCCCATCGTGGATACATTAACCTTGGCCTGTGGCATTGCCAGCGCCAGCATCTGGTCGATGCTGTCGATGTTTGAACCGACGCGGACATTGGCGGACCAAACGATGTCGCCGCGTGAATTGCTGGCGTAGATCGTCGTCTCGCCGCCGGCCTTACCGAATACGTAGAGCTGGCGCTGCGATTTGATTTGGACATCGGCGACGCCGTCATCCGAGATGAACACATCGGCCATAGTGCCGGGCACGTTGACCAGCTGGCCGCGACCAATCGACAGAACGATGTCCTGTGATGGCCGGACAACCGACTGGGCGTTCGCGACACCGGCCGGAATTGCGGCGAGCGGTGCTACGGCGATACCAGCCATCAGCAAAGTTGCAGTTAGGCGACGTTTCATGGTCTTGCCCCCTGGTTGGACATTTGCGGATTTGACGCCGCGTGAGTTGAAGAGTGTTTTGGTCTTGGTCATGCTCGCCTCACTTCGCCACGGGCACTTCGGTGGTGGTCTTGCCGCGAGTGACGCGAACGGTCGGACCTTTGGGCGCAGCGCCGGTTTCGACACCGATTGCCGGAGCCGATGGCGTTGCGTTGCGCGAAGCAGGCTTGGTCCGGCGCTGGAAACGCGAGACATCACCGCCGGTCGTGAAAGTCGACGACTTGTCAACCGGGCGCGACATTGCCTGACGCAGAAGGGCTTCTTCCTCTTCGGGCGTTGCATCGTCGGGCACCTTGATTTCACCCGAGGCGATGGCGCGTTCCAACTCGCTTTGGGTGTCGGCGATCGAACGCAGCGACAGGCTGAGTGTGCCGATCGTCTGGGCCACAGCCACCTTCTCGGCGATGCGCGGCGTTACTTCGAGAGTAACCGTGCGGAAAGCCCGAACGACAGTTTTGCCGTTCTCATTGGTTTGCTGTGTGGTCGACTGGTCGGTTGCGAGCACACGAAGATTGCTGAGGATCGTTTCCGAGGCCTTGAGCGCGTCGCCTTCACCCTTGACCGTCTGGGTCAGGACAAGGTCAACGCGGTCGCCCGGGAAGACGAAGCCGCCAACGCCGGTTTTGGCCGAAACCGGAACGGTCACGGCGCGCATGCCCGGACCGAGTGCCGCCGCTAGGAAGCCCCGGTCACCGGGCTTGACCAGCGAACCCTGGGTAACCGGCTCACCGGCAGTAACCTGGTGACGAACCACAGTGCCGATCAGTTTCGACACATCGGACTCGCCATCAATAAAATAGGCGTCCTGGACGAGTTCTTCCGGCCACATCTGATAGCCGATTGCATCGGCCGTGATGATAGTACCGGTTGGCAATGCGCGCTGCGCGACAAGAACCTTCGGTCCCTGTGGCTCAGCGGGTGCAGCCTCGACTTGCGGAGCCGAAGCCCCTGCAAACATGCTCCGCGCTGCCAGTGCAGTACCGATCGCGACGATCAGTGCTCCGAGCAGCAGAACCAGCTTCTTCCTGTCCATGGCTATTCTAGCCCCCTATTTCGCCCATCTTGGTTTCGGGCATTGGTTGAAATGCTTGGTTACGCGCTGATTGGTTAAGATCAGGTTCACCCAGTCGTTACGGCTGCTGATGCCGCCGGTAGATAATGTGTTCCGATGACCCACAGGCCGGCGGCCGAGATCGCCACGCCGTAGGGAATTGCGAGTTTGTCACGTTGGCGGCGCATGATGTGCCAGGCGCCCATCACGATGGTCAGGACGCCGCCGACCAAGGCCATGACGATTAGGAGTTTGAGGAACCAGGTTGGCTCGATCCATAGCGCCAGCGCGGTCAACAACTTGACGTCACCCCCACCCATCGCGCGCATTGCGAACAACCCAGCGAGAATAACGAAAGCCGCAAATGCGACACCGATCTGGATTGCGACGTCAGGCCACACAACCAAGCCGCTTGCCCACCACCACAGCGGTGCAGCGACCACTATGCCGCCATTCAGCCAGTTGCCGATCTGGCGGCTGCGAAGGTCGGTAAACGCCGCGACAAGCAGCGCGATTGCCAATGCAACAAGCAGTCCGTATTGGAAATATTCGCCCAGCATCCTTGCCCCCAAAGGTCCTTTGAGGTGCTGTGCTAGCGCCCATGGCTTACCAAAAAGTAACCAAACGCAGGAGGACGGTATTAGCCACGCAGAAAAAGTTGCTAACGAGGCTATCGGTCCGACTGGCTTCGACCGGCGGGCGATCCCAAATGATGCGACCGAAAGCACGTGGGCGCCGCCCGATGGTCACGCCATCCGCCGTATCGATTGGCCGGGAAATGCGGCAACGCCGCGTGGCTCGATCCTGCTTATGCCTGGGCGCGGCGATGCCTACGAGAAATATCTGGAGAGCCTCCATCAATGGCATTTGGACGGCTGGAAAGTGACCGCCGCAGACTGGCGCGGGCAGGCGGGTTCAGGGCGTCTGGGCGACGATCCGGTTACCGGGCATATTGAAGACTTTGCGCATTGGGTCGATGATCTTGCAGCCTTATGGGCCGGCTGGAAGGCTGACACGCCCGGTCCTCATGTGCTGATGGGACACTCGATGGGCGGGCATCTTGTGCTGCGTGCGCTGGCCGAGAAACGCGTCGATCCCGATGCAATGGTTCTCTCGGCACCGATGCTTGGATTTTACGGCAATATCCTTCCCGACGGTTTCATGCATGGCGCGGCCAAACTTATGAGCCGCTTCCGCGGTGCGACCACACCGGCATGGAAATGGAGCGAGAAGCCCGGCGAAATACCAGTGGGACGGATAAACCTGCTGACCCATGACAAGGATCGCTATGAAGACGAGCTCTTCTGGCGCAAGGAGCGGCCCGAAATCGTCATGGGGCCGGGAAGCTGGGGCTGGGTGGAACGCGCCTACGCATCGATGCGGTCACTATTCGAACCTGGAAAGCTGGAACAGTGCCAAACGCCGGTGCTGCTGGTTGGAACAGCGAACGACAAGCTCGTTGACATGGGTGCCATAGAAGAGGCTACCGAACGCCTCCCCAATGGCGAATTACTGGCTTTCGGCAAGGAAGCGCATCACGAGATTTTGCGCGAGGTAGATGCAGTGCGCGATCGTGCAATGACCGGCATTGCCGAGTTTCTTGACCGGGCCGTATCCGCGACGTGAGCGAACAGCTTTACGACTACGCGATCATCGGCGCAGGAATCGCAGGAGCCAGCCTCGCCGCTGAACTCGCCCCACATTCCAGCGTTCTCGTGCTCGAAGCGGAAGATCGACCCGGCTATCACGCCACTGGCCGCTCGGCTGCCTTCTGGGAGCAATGCTATGGCGGACCGGAAATCGTCCCCTTGACGCTGGCATCGGGTGATTTCCTGCGCGACAACGGATTTCTCACCGAACGCGGCGCGCTTTATATCGGGCGAGAGTGTGACGCGCCCAAGTTTGAAGACTTCTTCCGGCGTTTTTCGGGTTCCGATGCGGTTTTTGAGCAGATCAACGGCGATGAGCTTTCCCGGCGCATTCCTGGCATTCGGTCCGCATGGAGCAAGGCAATCTGGCAGCCTTCCTGTGCGGATATAGATGTAAGCGGACTGCATGCGCACTATCTGGCGGCGGGCAGACGTGCCGGTATGAATCTTGAAACCCGGTCCGAGGTTGTTTCGGCCCGGCGCGTTGACGATTGCTGGTCGGTCAAAACCAAAAATGGGACGCGGTATCGGGCTGCGAAGCTGATCAACGCCGCGGGGGCCTGGGCGGACGGGTTGGCGCAAATGGCCAGCTGCGAACCGATTGGCATAACGCCGCTTCGCCGAACAGTTGCTCAGATCCGCACAGTGCCGACACCGGTCGGCACAATGCCGCTGGTGCTCGACATCTCGGGCAATTTCTATTTCAAACCGGCATCAGGCCGACTGTGGCTCAGTCCGCATGACGAGGAGCCGTCTCCGCCATGCGATGCTGCGCCTGAAGAGCTCGCTGTCGCCAGGGTCATCGACCGGCTGGAAAACGTGGTCGATTGGAAAATCGAGCGCGTCGAGACAAAATGGGCCGGTCTGCGCAGTTTTGCGCCCGATCGTCTGCCCGTCTATGGTTTCGATCCCGAGAATCCGCACTTTTTCTGGTTTGCAGGGCAAGGTGGCTACGGCATTCAAACGGCTCCAGCAGCGGCGCGTCTCGCTGCACAGTTGCTGCTCGGTTATGGCCGCGATGCCATGACTCGAAACCTCGATGCGTCGTGCTACGATCCTGCACGTTTTCACAAGGTTACGCCTAGCATTTCACAGCACGCTTGTTAGTGTGCCGTCACAGTTTCAACCAAAGGAGATAGTATGGGACACCATTTCGAGATCTATAAGGACAAGGCAGGCGAGTACCGCGTGCGCTTCAGCTACAACTCGGAAATCATGTTCTCGACCGAGGGCTATTCGAACAAGGATGGCGCGAAGAACGCGATCAAGTCGATCCAGAAAAACGGCCCGGGCGCCGAAATCGTCGACAACTCTTAATCGAGTTGGGCTCGACCGATCTCGTCGGCAGCATCGCTGGCGAGACGGTCGACCCGCTCGTTCTCAACATGGCCGTCATGGCCTTTGACCCAATGCCACTGTACAGAGTGCCTGATCACGAGCGCGTCGAGTTCCTGCCATAGATCAGCATTCGCTACGGGTTTCTTGGCAGCGTTCTTCCAGCCCTTCTTTTTCCAGCCGTGAATCCATTTGGTGATTCCGTCGATCACATATTTGCTGTCGGTGTAGAGTGCGACTTCACAAGGCCGATTGAGCGCCTCCAGCGCGCGGATCGCTGCGGTCATTTCCATCCGGTTGTTGGTCGTATCGAGTTCGGCACCGGACAACTCTTTTTCCGTGCTACCTTTGCGCAGAAGCACTCCCCAACCGCCGGGACCGGGATTGCCCTTGCATGCGCCGTCTGTGAAAATCTCAACCTGGCTCACCGGAACACATCCTCGCCGGCGCTTGCGTAGAACTCCAGCCGCCGCGCGAAGTCCATCGGATCTTTGCGCTCGACCAGCGCATCATCAGGTGTGGTCAACCAATCGTCAGCGCGTGAGAGGATGAACCGCATGGCAGCGCCTTGGCCGAGGGCAGGGAGCGCAGCGCGTTCCTGGGCGGACAACGGACGGATACTCTCATACCCATCGACCAAAGCAGATGAGAGGTTTGTGTCCAACTTCTCACCGCTCTTGTCGAAGCACCAGGCAGCGTGGGTTACAGCAAGGTCGTAGGCAAATGCATCGGCACAGGCGAAATAGAAGTCGATCATGCCCGAAACCTCGTTGCCCACCAGCAGGACATTGTCCGGGAAGAGGTCCGCGTGGATCACGCCCGTGGGAAGACTCCTTGGCCAATCGAGCAATAGACGGGGTAAGTGCCTGTCGATAATTCCCGGAAGCGATCGATTGATTGAAGCCAATCCCGCTGTCCCGCATGTGTCAGCAATAGCCTGCCAGCTTGGCGGTCCCAGATCATTGGCGCGCCTTTCGGGATAACCGTCCGTCGCGAGATGCATCTTGGCCAAGGCCGCTCCTACTGCAGATGTTTGGGCTACCGATGGCGTGGATGGCGATACGCCGGGCAGGAATTCGATCAAAGCAACGGCTTTACCGTCGATCTTACGCGACAAAGCTCCGCTGCGATCATGAATTGTACGCGGGACGGGGCAGCCGGAAGCCGCGAGATGGTCCAACAAGCCAAGGAAGAAGGGCAGCTCGCCGATGTCGATCCGGCGTTCATACATGGTCAGGATGAAACGACTTTGCGTTGTCTCGACAATCCAGTTGGAGTTGGAAACACCCTCGGCAATCCCCTTGGCAGAAACCAGTTCGCCAACGTCATACTCGGCGAGCAGGTTTGCCAGCTCTTCCGCGCCGAGATGTGTGTAAACGGCCATCGCGCTGCTGCTCAGTCCATCAGTTGACGCGGAAGTTTGAAGACCATCTTCTCTTCCGTAGTGACCAGCGTATGCTCTTCAATGTCGCGCCATTCGGCGAGCTTGTCGATCACCTCACGGACAAGTTCTTCAGGCGCAGACGCGCCGGCTGACAGACCGATTGTGCCTACGCCATCGAGCCAGTCTGGGTCGATTTCCGAAGCGCGACCGATGAGTTTCGAGCTGGCCCCGCAACGTTCGGCTACTTCGACGAGACGCAGCGAATTTGAACTGTTGGGCGCACCGATAACAAGAACAAGGTCGCTGCGTGGTGCGATTTGTTTTACCGCCGCTTGACGATTTGATGTCGCATAGCAGATATCTTCAGCCTTTGGCCCGACAACCTCCGGATATTTGGCTTTCAGTGCAGCGATGATCGCTGCTGTATCGTCCACCGATAGCGTCGTCTGCGTGAGGAAAGCCAGCTTGTCGCCGGACGAAAAGCGTAGATCTGCAACATCTTTGACTGTTTCGACGAGAGTCATGGTGCCTTCGGGGGCTTGGCCCATTGTGCCGATGACTTCCGGGTGGCCTGCATGACCGACGAAGATGATATGTCGGCCAGCCTCGATCTGGCGTTCAGCCTGGCGGTGGACTTTGCTCACCAACGGGCATGTCGCATCGAGATATTCCAACTCGCGTCTTTCAGCCTCGGCCGGGACCGATTTCGGGACACCATGCGCGCTGAACACAACCGGAGCGTCTTGGGGTACCTCGTCGAGCTCTTCGACGAAAATCGCTCCTTTTTTGCGCAATCCGTCCACCACAAATTTGTTGTGGACGATCTCGTGACGGACATAGACGGGTGCGCCGTAGCGTTTGAGCGCGCGTTCGACGATCTCGATCGCACGGTCGACGCCGGCGCAAAAGCCGCGTGGCGCAGCGATCAGCACCGTTAGAACGTTCTTTTGTTCGTCTGCCGGGGTGGATTGCAAGGGAGCATTCATATCCGGCCCTCTAGCGCTTTGCGGCATCGCCCGCTAGGGGCGTGGAACGCGATTTTGCCGAACTGGATTTCCGGCGATATCAACCGATGCTGATTTGAAGGACAAGACTGCATGAAACCGATCCGTTCGATCCTTTTTGCGACTATTATCGGTACGGCTTTAGCTGGCTGCACGAACGAAGGTGAGTTGGTGGTTTCACAGGGAGCTGCCGGCGTAACGGCGGTACGCACCGCGTGCCCTGCAGTTGGTGTGCCCGACTATACTGGCGATGTGACGACGTTTCGCGCGCCTGGCGCCACCACTGCCGATCAGATCGATGTCGTTGCCGCGATCACCAATGTTCGCAGCACATGCAATGAAAATGGCGCGCAGGTTTACTCGGAGGCGAGTTTCGAGGTCCGCGCGCGTCGCAGTGATACGCGCGGCAACCGCACCGTTGAACTGCCCTATTTCTCGACGGTTCTTCAGGGCGGTTCCGCCGTTCAGGCGAAGCGTATCGGCACCGTAAGCCTGACCTTTGCAGATGGTCAGGAGCGCGCTGTAGGTGTTGGTCGGGCCGGGGCCTTCGTCGAGCGTGCGGCAGCGACGCTTCCAGCAGAAATTCGCGAGCGGATTACGCGCCGCCGTAAGCCGGGTGATCCCGATGCAGCGCTCGACCCGATGGCTGATCCGATTGTTCGTGCCGCCGTTGACCGCGCTACGTTCGAGCTTCTCGTAGGCTTTCAGCTGACCGAAGACCAACTGGCCTATAACGCGACGCGCTAGAGCTAACGCGACGCGCTAGAGCGCCTCATTCACTCTCCAATCGCTTGCGATTCTGGCCAGTTCGGCTAGGCGCTGCCGCATGTCTGATGATACCGGAACCATGAGAACCGTACACGCGGCCTATGCCGAAAAGGTCGATGCAATTCTCGCCGCCTTGGAAGCAGAAGGCGCGCTTCCCGCGGATACACCGCGAAGAAATGTGACGGTCGAACCACCGCGCGATCCCAGCCACGGCGACCTTGCAACAAATGCGGCAATGGTTCTCGCCAAGCATGCAAAGACCAACCCGCGCGATCTGGCTGCGAAGATTGTCGATAAGCTACAGGCTGATCCAAGCATTGAAACCGCAGATATTGCAGGGCCGGGCTTCATCAATATGCGTCTTGCAGACAGCGCCTGGCTGGATGAGCTGAACGCTATCGCCTCGCTCGGTGCGGATTATGGCCGCTCGGACATGGGCGGCGGCTCGCGGGTCAATATCGAATACGTCTCGGCGAACCCGACCGGGCCGATGCATATGGGACATTGTCGCGGAGCAGTTGTCGGCGATGCGCTTGCAACATTGCTACAATATGCCGGGCATACGGTTACGCGCGAATATTACGTCAACGATGCTGGCGGTCAGGTCGATACGCTCGCCCGTTCGGCGCATCTGCGATACCGCGAAGCACTAGGCGACGATATCGGCGAGATTCCGGAAGGGTTATATCCGGGCGACTATCTCGTTCCGGTTGGCGAGGCGCTGGCGGAGGAGCTGGGCGACCGTTTCCGCGATGCCGGAGAAGGCGAATGGCTGTCCATCTTTCGCGCGCAAGTGGTCGAGAAGATGATGGAGTTGATCAAGTCGGACCTCGCCCTGCTTGGCATCCATCACGACGAATTTGCCTCCGAAGCGGTGCTACAGGCGGCTGGGAAGCCTGAAGAGGCGGAGAAATGGCTGCGTCAGCACGATCTTGTCTATGACGGCATTCTTGCCCCCCCCAAGGGCAAGCAGTTGGAAGACTGGGAAGCGGTAGAGCTGCCGCTGTTCCGCTCGACCAAGTTTGGCGACGACCAGGATCGCCCGATTAGGAAGGCCGATGGGAAATGGACCTATTTTGGCGCCGATCTCGCCTATCACATGCAGAAGGCCGATAGCGCCGATGCTTTGATCGATATTTGGGGGGCGGATCACGCGGGTACGGTCAAAAGGATCAAGGCTGCAGTGGCAGCGTTGTCCGAGGGGCAGGGCAAACCGATTCCCTTCGACGTGAAGCTCGTCCAGATGGTTGCGCTGATGCGTGGCGGCGAGCCGATCAAGATGTCGAAACGGTCGGGTAACTTCGTCACCATCGCCGAGATGGTCGAAGAAGTCGGCAAGGACGTTGTGCGTTTCACCATGCTGACGCGCAAGCCGGAAGCGCAGATGGAATTCGATTTCGCAAAGGTTGTCGAGGCCTCCAAGGACAACCCCGTATTCTACGTCCAGTATGCCCATGCGCGTATTCACTCGACTTTGCGGAAGGGGGCGGACGAGGGAATCGATCCGGCGTCTGGTGCAATCGATCAACTGGGCAGCGAGGAGATCGATCTGGTCAAACAGGCTGCGCAATTCCCGCGCGTCGTCGAATCGGCGGCGCAGGCGCGCGAACCTCATCGTATTGCGTTCTACCTCTACGATCTTGCTGGGGCGTTCCACGCCTTTTACAATCTCGGCAATGACAGCCCCGAAAAACGCTTCATCGTGGCACAGAATCGCGATTTGAGCGCCGCAAGGCTTTTCCTCGCCGCGCAGATCGGGCAGGTTATCCGAAATGGGCTCGCACTCCTCGGTGTGGAAGCCGTTGAGGAGATGTAGGAAATGACCGTTGGGCAGGGCTTTGGTCCCGAAGACACCGATCACGATACTGATGAGGTCTATGAGACCGAAAGCGAAGAGTTGACACTGGTCGAGGATGACGAGCCGCTGCCGTGGCTCGAATCCGACTATGATGAGGAAGATGAGGGCGTCGATACGGGGCGCCTGGTTGGCTTTATCCTACTTAGTCTGGTTGTTTTGGGCCTGATATTGGCTGCGGCGTGGTGGTTTTTGCGCGACCGGCCCGATCCCGAGCTGGTCGAACCGGGCGGGACTATCGAAGCGCCCGAAGGTCCGGTTAAGGAACGTCCAGAGGATCCCGGAGGCAAGGAGTTTGAGGGTACCGGCAATGTTGCGCCTTCCGTCGGAGAGGGGGTGTCGAGCGAAGGTCGCTTGACCGACGATGGTGACGGGCCGCGACCATCCATCGATACCACGCAAGGCGCATCCGGTGGCTCGTTTGTCGGTGTTCAAGTCGGAGCCTATAGCTCACGGCAGAGTGCGGTGCAGGCCTGGAGCACGCTTTCCGGCCAGACCGAGGCTCTCAAAGGCTTCAGGAACCGTATTGTCGAGGGCGAAGTGGACGGAGGTAAAGTCTACCGCTTGCAGGCTATTGCCGGCGATGCGGCAGCTGCGAACCGTCTGTGCAATGCGCTCAAGGCTGATGGCATTGCCTGCCAAGTCAAACAGTAAGCACCACCCTATCGATTTTCCACATCGCGTCGCCTTGCCCGGCTTGCGCCGCGCGCACCGGACTGCAAGCGTAAAACCATGACGCCTGCGATTTTCGGTCTGGCTGGAACCACGCTGACCGCCGATGAGCGCGCCTTCTTCAAAGAGGCCGATCCGGCGGGCTACATCCTGTTTGGTCGCAACTGCGAGACACCCGATCAACTGCGCGCTCTGACTGACAGCTTGCGCGACATGCACGGCCGGGATCGCTTGCTTGTTTCCATCGATCAGGAGGGTGGCAGAGTCGCACGGTTACGGCCTCCGCAATGGTCGCACTTTCCCTCGGGCGAGGTGTTCGACCATTTGTTCCGGCTTGCCCCCGCCAGCGCAATCGAGGCCGCCCGACTGAACGCGTTTGCGATGGGACTTGAGCTTGCCGAAATGGGCATCACTGTCGACTATCATCCGCCGCTCGATGTGCGACAGGAGGGTGCGCACGATGTGATCGGTGATCGCGCCCTGGGCAGTGAGCCGAAGCAGGTTGCGGCACTGGGCCGTGCAATACTCGATGGTCTGGCGAATGCGGGCGTGGCCGGCTGCATCAAGCATATGCCGGGGCATGGCCGTACGACGGTCGACACGCACAAGTCGATGCCCACGGTCACTGCTACCGACGAAGAGCTTGAATGGGACATCGCGCCCTTTCGAGACCTTGCAGATGCGCCTGTCGGGATGACCGGGCATTTGCTGTTCACGGCGTGGGATGAGGACAATCCTGCAACGCTTTCCTCGAAGATCATCAAGGATATAATCCGTGATCGTATCGGTTTCGACGGCCTTCTATTGACCGACGATATCGATATGGAAGCGCTCGACGGGACAGTTCCGGAGCGTTCCGAGCGGGCGATTGCAGCAGGCTGTGATATCGTGCTGAACTGCTGGGCAAAATTGGGCGATATGGAACAGATTGTCGAGCGCTTGCCGACAATGAGCGAGACAGTAAGCGAACGACTCTCAAAAGCACTCAGCGTTGCTGATCAGGTGCAGGAAGGCGGCGACAAAGTCGAACTGCTCGCAAAACGCGACGAGTTTCTCAGACTGTCGGAGCAGGCCGCATGAACGACGATGGGCTGATGTTCAGCGAACCCGATACCGGATCGGACGGAGAATGGATCGCCCCTGCCGATGCAAGCGCTGATGATGCGGCGCTCTATCTGGAACTCGATGGCTGGGAAGGGCCGCTTGATCTGCTTCTCGATCTCGCGCGGCGTCAGAAAGTCGACTTGCGACAGATCTCGATCCTTGCACTGGTCGATCAGTATCTTGACTATATCGAGCGCGCCGAGGCGCTGAAGCTGGAACTGGCTGCCGACTATCTGGTGATGGCAGCATGGCTGGCATTTCTCAAATCCGCGATGTTGCTGCCGAAGGACGAACAGGAAGATCCGAGCCCCGAAGAACTGGCGCTGAAACTGCAATTGCGGCTCCAGCGACTTGGGGCGATGCGCGAGTCGGCGGCGCGACTGATGGCGCGGGACAGGACGGGGCGCGATGTGTTTCTGCGCGGTGCGCCGGAAGGACTACGTATCGACCGCAAGACCCAGTGGCAATGCGATGCTTACGCGCTGATTCAAGGCTACGGGCAGGTGAAGGCGCGCACGGCGCCGGCGATCCACATGGTACGCGAACGTCCGGTGATGACGCTCGACAGCGCGCTCGACCGCGTTTCGGCGATGTTGGGAGTTACACTCGACTGGATGACGCTCGAAGAGTTCCTCCCGCCGCATGCCGAACCGCGGCTGCGCAAATCCGCACTGGCGTCGAGTTTTGTTGCGGCGCTTGAGCTAGCGCGGTTGGGGAAGGCCGAAATCGAACAAAACGAGATTTACGGCGAGATGCGCCTGCGAAGGATTGTCGCATGACTGACGGGCTCGATGACCTAGAACGCGCGGTGGAAGCAACTTTGTTTGCCAGCGAAGAGGCGATGACGGTTGAGGCGATCGCCGGCCATCTCGGCGATGCTGAGATTCCGGCGGTGCGCGCAGCGGTGCAGTCGCTTGCTGCACATTATGAAGAGCGAGGTGTCCATCTCGTCGAACGCGGCAAAAAATGGCATTTTCAAACCGCACCCGATCTCGCCCATCTGCTTCGCCGCGAGCGCGAACAGGTTCGTCGTCTTTCGCGTGCCGCGACCGAAGTGCTGGCGATCACCGCTTATCACGAACCGGTCAGCCGGGCGGAGATCGAGTCTATTCGCGGTGTGCAAACCGCCAAAGGCACGCTCGACGTGCTGATGGAAGCGGGCTGGGTAAAGATTGCCGGTCGCCGCGAAGTACCCGGAAGGCCGGTGATCTACGCGACTACGCCCGAATTCCTCCAACATTTCGGGCTGGCCTCTCGCCGCGATCTGCCCGGAATCGATGAACTGCGCGCTGCGGGGCTGCTCGATCCGGTGGACGACGCCTATGAAGCGCTAACGGCACTGCCTGAGGATGAACCGGACCAAACAGACGGCGGCGATGAGAGCGCTGGCGGCTCGCCGGAAATCGATGATTCGGCTACCAGCAATGGCGAATTGCCGCGCGACGCTGGCATTGATACGGCTTGATCCCTATATTTGTTGCAACAGCTTCAGCAATTGACTGATCGGAATTGAACCATGTCGCTCGGACCCTGGCAGCTCGCCATTATCGCAATCCTGATCCTCGTCCTGTTTGGACGCGGAAAGATTTCCGAGATGATGGGTGATTTCGGCAAGGGAATCAAAAGCTTCAAAAAGGGCATGAACGAAGAAGATTCGTCCGATTCCAAACCGGCAGGCCAGATCGAGGCTTCGTCGGCGGAAGCAAAAAACAGGGCTGAAGGCGTGGGTGACAAACAGCCCGCCAAGCCGACCGACAATTCCTGATAATCCGCTAGAGCGCCGAGACTGCAGTGTTCGATATCGGTGCCATTGAATTGTTGGTCGTGGTGATCGTCGCGATCATCGTGATCGGTCCCAAAGATATGCCTGCCGCCCTGCGCCATGCGGGTCGATGGGTGGGCAAGATCCGCCGTGTTTCTGCCCAGTTCCGTTCCGGCTTCGATGCAATGGTGCGCGAGGCCGAGATGGAAGACATGGACAAAAAATGGAAAGAGCAGAACGAACGGATCATGGCGGAGCATCCGTCTGCGGAGATGGAATCCTTCGACGCCGGGCGAGGATATCCTGATTCGTCTGACATGCTCGGCGCGGGCGAGACCCCCGCTAAGGACGCATCGCCGGAATCTGAAACTGGAGCATCGCCATCCGATGAACCATCCCTGCCATTCGAACCCGACAAGAATGGGTGAGCAGGATGGCGATGGGGATCAAGGACATCGATGATACCAAGGCACCGTTGCTGGACCACCTGGTCGAATTGCGCGCGCGGCTCGTGCGCTGCGTTTTTGCCCTGGCAGTCGGATTCGGCATTGGCTTGTTCTTTGCAGATGATGTGTATGGTTTTTTGGTGCGCCCGCTGGAGGCAGCCTTCCCTCCGGGCGAGGGCCGACTGATTTACACGAAGCTCTACGAGGCATTTTTCGTCGAGCTGAAAGTCGCTTTGTTTGCGGGGTTCTGCATGACCTTCCCGATCATTGCGAATCAGCTTTGGGCGTTTGTGGCGCCAGGGTTATACGCCAAAGAGAAGAAGGCATTTCTGCCGTTCCTGTTCGCAACGCCGTTGCTTTTCACTGCTGGGGCAGCGCTGGCTTACTATGTCGTAATGCCCACAGCTTTCCGGTGGTTCATCGGGTTCGAGGGTGTGACTGGCGGCGTACCGCTGGAGGCGTTGCCCGCCGCGGGAGAATATCTCTCGCTGGTGATGCAATTCATTCTCGCATTCGGAATCAGTTTCCTGTTGCCAGTGCTGCTATTGCTGCTCAATCGCGCGGGGATCGTTGACCGACACCAGCTCGCCGGGGCGCGGCGCTATGTGATTGTGGGCGTTGTTGCGCTTGCGGCGATAATTACGCCGCCGGATCCCGGATCGCAGCTGCTTCTCGCCCTGCCGTTGCTTCTTCTGTTCGAGGGCTCTCTTCTGATTATGCGGCTGGGTGATCGAAAGTCGAAAGCATCCGGTGACGCCTTGCCCGCTGAAGCTGGCGAGATGCCCAGCGAAGACTGAATTCACTTCGCCCAGACAGCAGCCTTGTCCGAATCGCCATTTTCCATTGCACATAAAAAAAGCGGGACCCGAAGGCCCCGCTTCAAAAATTCGTTTCAAAAACGACTTACGGGCTAGCCGGAGTGTCGTCGTCGTTGCCGCCAGCAATCACGATGCCGGCGATGATTGCCGCAGCAGCAAGTAGAGCGAGGATGATGCCGGCGCCACCATCGTCACCACCAAGGCGGCTTTCGCCTTCTACCGGTGCAGCAGCACGGTCAGCGCTCTGTGCAAGTGCAGGCGATGCAGCCAAAGAAACTGCCGCGGTCGCGGCAAGCAGGTTACGGAACTTCATCAAATCGTCTCCTCAGAGCTCTCTATCTAAACTAAACTCTCTGTCCCACTACGGCACTCCCTGAAACTAGGCAAGCCCCAAATGGTATCAGCGTGTCAAATATGTTACCGAATTGTAACACTTATCCTTGTTTTTCACCCTCTTGCCTGAATGGCAAATGAAGGGCGTTTCGGCCCGACCGAACACACAACATGTGCGAATGCAGATGTTCGGATGTCCGTTGACCTTTTATCGTTTCAATTCGGTTAAAGTTCCGAACTTGTTTAGCTTTTTTTGGTCAGCCGTTCCATATTTCCGGTGAGCTGCGTCGATGGGTCATTGTTGGGCCGAGTAAACACGCCGTCCACCAACCCAGGTTTCCAGCACCTTCGTCTCGCGCAAATCGGATGGCGAAGCGAGCATCGGATCGCGATCTATGAATAGGTAGTCGGCGCGTTCGCCGGCGATGAGTCGCCCGAATCGCCCGTCGGCGAAACCTGCAAAGGCACCGTCCGAAGTAAATCCGGCCAGAGCGCGTCCGCGATTCACGCTTTCTTCCGGACGCCAGCCACCAAATGGCTGTCCGTCCGGTCCAGTGCGCGAGATTGCTGCCGCCAGACCGGCGAAGGGATCAGGCGATTCGACAGGGGCGTCGGAACCGAATGCCAGCTTCCCGCCATTTCGCTCGATAGACCGCCATGCATAGGCACCTTCTAGCCGGGGCGGATCGAGCCGACGTTCGGCCATGGTTCTGTCCGATGTTTGGTGAACCGGCTGCATCGAAGCGATGATCCCGTGTTCTCCGAATTTGTCGAGATCCGCCGTGTCGACGATCTGGGCATGTTCGATCCGCCAGCGCCGGTCGCCGGTGTAGGTTAGCGACATCTCGTCGATCGCTGCCAGCACTTCGGCGTTGGCCGCGTCACCGATTGCATGGATCGCAAGCTGGAACTTGTCGAGCGCGGCGCGGCTCATCAGATTGCGCAGTTGAGTGCTGGATTGCAACGGAAGGCCGGTGTTGTCCGGATCGTCGGTGTAAGGTCGCTTGAGCCATGCGCCGCGCGACCCCAGTGCACCGTCAAGATAGAGCTTTACGCCGTTCAGACGAAGCCTGTCCTCATATAGCCAAGGGCTTGGTCCGGGACCGCCGATCAGCTCCATCGCATCGGTTCCGGCGGCGTAAGACATGATCCTGACATGGAGCCGACCACTATCGCCTGCACGGCGGAAGGACTGCCAGTCCTCGATGGTGGTACCCATATCTGCCGCAGCGGTGATGCCGAGCGAAAGCAAGAGTTCTTGCGCCTTCGAAAAAGCAAGATCGCGGTCTTCCGGGCGCGGGCTTGGCACCTTTCCCTGGATCAGCGAGGCTGCGTTGTCGACGAAGATGCCAGATGGCGCACGGCTGTTCGCCAGCCGTTCTATTCTTCCTCCGGGCGGAGACGTGGTCGCAGCAGTGACGCCGGCCAATTCCATCGCTTTACTGTTCGCCCAGCCTGCGTGGCCGTCGACACGGTCGAGCCAGACCGGGCGGTCGGCAACAACTGCGTCCAGTTCTGCAGCGGTCGGAAAGCGGCCCAAGCCCCATTTTTCCTGATTCCAGCCACGACCGATGATCCAGCGGTGCCCGGGATTTTGCGCTGCATATTCGGCAATTTTTGCCTGTGCCTGTGCCAGCGAATTCGTGTCTGACAAGTCCAGCGAAAGCGCCGCGAAACCGAGCCCCATCACATGCAGGTGCGAATCGATCAGGCCGGGGATCATGATCTTCCCTTCGCCATCGATATAGCCGTCCACCTCGGCCGAGCGGACATCTCCGCTGTCATAGACCTGCTTGATGATGCCGTTGTCATCGATCAGCAATCCGGTGAAGCGGTCGACCTTGCCGTCTTCGTCGATGGTTATGCCCTGGACGTTGTCGATCAGCGTATCGGCAAAAGCTGGCGCGGCGATCAGTGCTGTTGCCGCCATCAGGCAGGTTGCGAGCTTTTTCATAAGTACTATCCACCTTTCGGAAGGCGCCGGATTAGCGAGCTGGTATCCTGCCGTCCGCCGCCCATCGCCTGTATTTCTTCGTAAAATTGATCGACCAGCCTGGTCACCGGGCTGTCGAGACCAAGCCGCCCGGCTTCTTCCAGAGCGTAGGCCAGATCCTTGCGCATCCAGTCAACTGCAAAGCCAAAATCGAACTCGCCCTCGACCATTGTCTGCCAGCGATTTTCCATTTGCCAGCTTTGCGCCGCGCCGCCGGAGATCGCTTCGAGAACCCTGTCAGAATCCATCCCCGAAGCCTGCACCAGCCGGATCGCTTCGCCCAGTCCGCCAAGTACCCCGGCAATGCACATCTGGTTGGCCATTTTTGTCGTCTGGCCCGCACCTGCTTTGCCGACATGAACGATCCGTGCGCCATAGGCCTGCATGATTGGTTTGGCGCGTAGGAATGCCTCTTCGGAGCCGCCGCACATGATTGCCAGCGCCCCGTTTTCTGCTCCGGCCTGACCGCCGGAGACTGGCGCGTCGAGTGCGGCGACATTGCGTTTGGCCGCTTCGCCTTCGAGGTCGCGCGCCATCTTTGCCGACACGGTTGTGTGATCGACAATGAGTGCGCCTTCCGGCATTGCTGCAAGAGCGCCATCAGGGCCCATAACCACCTCGTGCAGATCGTTATCATTCCCGACACAGGTGATGACAATGTCCACTCCATCGGCTGCTTGCGCAGGAGTCTCGACGATTTTGGTATCGCGTCCCTTTGATCGCTGGATTTCCTGCCAGTCTTCGGCGCGCCTCGGGGTACGGTTGAAAGCGACGACCCGATGTCCAGCAGCAGCCAAATGGCGCGCCATCGGCCCTCCCATCACGCCGAGGCCGATAAATCCGATTGTCAATGCGGTTTGCATGGAGGCGGAATTACGGAATTTGCAGAGCAAAGCAAATGCATATGCGGCAAAACCCATTCCAGTGTTCCCCATCGCGGCGATTTCGCTTAACTCAACGCTATGAGCGAGAATGCCTGTGACCAGTTGACGATCGACCACATCCGCGCCGCTGCCAAGCGGATTGAGGGTGCGGTTGTGCGCACGCCCACATTGCACAGCAAGACGCTGTCGCAGATTACGGGCGCGGAAGTATGGCTGAAGTTCGAGAACCAGCAATTCACTGCCGCCTACAAAGAACGCGGCGCGCTCAATGCCTTGCTGCTGCTCTCGGACGAACAGCGTGAGCGCGGGGTTATTGCCGCCTCTGCCGGAAACCACTCACAAGGGCTGTCCTTCCACGGTCGACGCCTTGGCGTCCCGGTGACTATCGTCATGCCTGAACCGACACCGACGGTGAAAATCATGCAGACCGAAAGCGTCGGCGGAAATGTGTTGCTGCATGGTGAAACATTCGACGACGCTTATGCCCATGCGCGAAAACTCGAGCAGGAAATGGGGCTGACATTCGTTCATCCCTTCGATGAACCTAATGTTGCCGCAGGGCAGGGCACGGTTGCGCTTGAAATGCTTGAGGATATGCCCGACCTCGACATGATGATGGTTCCTGTCGGCGGCGGCGGCCTCGTCTCGGGCGTCTCTGTTGCGGCAAAGGCGATCAAGCCTGACATCCAGATCATCGGGGTTCAGACGGCCGAGTTTCCAGCGTTTTATGAACTGATGACCGACAAGAAACTGTCAGGTCGCGGACTGACGCTGGCAGAAGGCATCGCAGTGAAGGAGCCAGGTTTCTTCACTCGCGAAATCTGCCGCGCGTTCATCGACGAGATGCGGGTCGTCAAGGAATCCGCGATCGAAGAGGCGATCTCGCTGCTGCTCGATATCGAGAAAACGGTTGTGGAAGGCGCCGGCGCAGTCGGGCTGGCAACACTGCTACCGCCGGCGAGCGGCGTTCCAAGAGAGCAGTTTGCCGGCAAGAAGATCGGCATTATTCTGACGGGTGGAAATATCGAGCAACGCTTCCTCGCCAACGTGATCCTGCGTAATCTCGTCCGAACCGGGCGCATCAGCCGGGTCAGCATGATCCTGGATGACCGCGCGGGAGCGTTGCAACAGGCCACCGGAATTTTCGCCGAGCACAACGCGAATATCATCGAGGTGACGCATCAGCGGATATTCGGTAACCTCTCGGCCAAGAACATCCAGACCGATATTGAGTTTGAAGTCCGTGACAAGGCAGCGCGCGACCGGCTGCTCAAGGCGCTGGGCGAAGCCGGCTATCGATTCGATCTGATCAAGCTTCAAGGTAAGACCGCTAGCAAGTTCTCAAGCAGCTAGAGTGTCCTCCAAACTACCTCCAACCGGTTAAACAACGTGCGCTTAAATGATGCATTTCGACACAGTCTGGCGGCCGCCAGCGAAATTGTGCAAAGTAATCAATCATTAACCGTGTTTCATGGTTAAGGGTCTTTTACCGGAGGCTGCAGCGCGCCATATAGGTTGTCTTCGCAACGTATTCGATTCTCGCTGTTAAGAGGACGCAGCCAAAGCCGTGACGGCCCCCGTACGCTTTCCCCGTTTTTTCGTGACCACGCCCGCGCCGTGCCCCTATCTACCCGGTAGGACGGAGCGGAAGGTGTTCACCGAACTGAAGGGCGCGCATGCCGATCAGTTGAACGAGGCATTGGGCCGGATTGGTTTTCGCCGCAGCCAGACGGTCGCATACCGACCCAGCTGTGTGGATTGCAATGCCTGCGTGTCAGTGCGCGTTGTGGCGCAAGAATTCGCGCCCAGTTCGACCCAGAAACGCAACTTGCGGCGTAATCAAGACCTGGTTGCAACCGAGTGTCGTCCATGGGCGACCGAGGAACAATTCGAGCTCTTGCAACGTTATTTGGGCGTCCGTCATCCCGGTGGCGGGATGGCGTCTATGGAGGAGATCGACTATGCGGACATGGTCGAACATACCCCTGTAAACAGCCAAGTAATCGAGTATAGGGAGCCTTTGGACGGAGTATCGCCGGGTCGCCTCGTCGGAGCCTGTCTCACCGATCGTCAGGGCGATGGCCTGTCGATGATCTACAGTTTTTATGATCCCGAGCATGAGGCACGATCCGGTCTTGGCAATTACATCATCCTCGACCACATCCGCCGCGCGGCCGAGCAGGGACTGCCCTATGTCTATCTCGGCTATTGGGTGCATGGATCGGACCGGATGCGTTACAAGGTCCGCTATCGTCCGCTCGAACGACTTGGTCGTGAAGGATGGCAGCGCCTCACCCGTGAAGAGCAGGACGCTCTCATCGCGGATACGGTCAGCGGCTCGCGCAGCGAACCACAGCCTGCAACGGCTGGCTCCAAAGAAGGCGACCAGAAACAGTTTCAGCCTTCGTCCGTCGATTGATCTTCTGAAAACCGGAAGCGCCTGCATCGCCTTGCTGGCGATGCAATTCCCGGCGCATCAAGCGAAGGCCCAGGATCCGACGACATCCGCAGAGCTGGAAGAGCTAATTCCCGATTCAGCGGTCGAGAATCCGCAGGAATGGGCTGAAGACGACGCTCCCCCACCTGCAGCTACGCTGCCCGAGACGACGCTCGAACCCGATTCAGCGATGGCTGAACTGCCCGAAATGGCGGTTGATTGGCCGGACAACATCGATCTTCCGGAGATCGAGCCTGTCGGTCAGGACGAACAGATCGAGTTCGCAGCACCCGATCTGCCGGATACTGCTGTCTCGACTGGCGGGATCACCGAAGAGGTCAACAGCGAGCTCGTGCTCGCCTTTCCCGATGACGAAATGCTCTTTCCTTTGCGTCGGGATTTCGTCGAGCGGTTCAGGGCGCTGTCGACTATCGAGGAACTGTCTGATCGCAACGAAAATGCCGCTCAACTTGGCGCACGGGCACGCGCGGATGAAGAACTTTTGATCGAGATTCTGCGTGCCTATGGACATTACGATGCGCAGGTCATCCGCACAGTCTCTGCAGTTCCTTCGAGCAAGAGCGATGCCGATGACGACGCGAAGGTACGCTTCGATATTATCCCTGGTCGGCGCTATACGTTCGGCGAGGTGAACCTCGGCAATCTGGCGGCAGCGCTCGATGCCCAGAGCCTGCGCGCCTCGTTCGAAATCGATACTGGCGATCCCGTGTCGAGCGATAAGATTGTCGAAGAAAAGCTCGATCTCGATGTAGCGCTGGGCGAGACCGGTTATCCCTTCGCTATCATCGAAGAACCGGAACTGCTGATCGATCATCGCGAGCAGCAAGGTGATCTGACCATGCCGGTCGAGCCCAACGGCAAATATGCGCTAGGGCCGGTTATCAGCTCAATGCCCGGCTTCTTGTCGGGTAAGCATCTGGCGAGAATTGCCCGCTTTGATCCGGGCGATATCTACAAGCGCAGCCTTGAATTCGATTTGCGCCGCGCAATTACTGCGACCGGGCTGGTCTCGTCGGTGACAGTAACACCACGCGAAATCGAGCCACCGAGCGGAGACCAGCCGGGCATCGTCGCGCTTGATGTCGAAATGATCAAAGCGCCGCTACGGACCATCGCTGGAGCCATCGGCTACGGCTCAGAAGAAGGTGTGCGTGTTGCGGCCAGCTGGGAACACCGCAACCTTTTTCCCCCTGAAGGTGCCCTGAAAGTTCGCGGTATTGTTGGTACGCAGGAACAGCTTGCGGGCGTGACCTTCACCAAGAACAATTTTGGCGGGCGTGATCGGATCCTGAGCCTTGATGCCTATGCCAGCACGATCGACAGCGACGCGTTCGATGCGCGTACCGTTGCCTTTGTCGGCACATATGAGCGCACTTCGACACTGCTATTCCAGAAGCCGTTGAGCTGGAGCTTCGGTTTTGAAGCAATCGCGACAGGCGAGCGCCCTCCTGCGGTCAACGGTGTTGCGCAACCGCGCCAGACCTATTTCGTTGGCGCGCTGCCCGTCAGCGCCCTGCTCGACAGCAGCGATGATCTGCTCGATCCGACCAAGGGCTTTCGGTTGGGTGGCCGCGTATCACCGGAGATATCCAGGACAAACGGGACGCAAAGCTTTTACCTGCGCAGTCAGGTCGATGCGTCCTATTATCAGTCCATCGGCGAGCGGGCGGTTATTGCCGCACGAACCCGGATCGCTTCGATACCCGGTACCGATCTTGCCAACATCGCACCTTCGCGGAGGCTTTACGCTGGTGGGGGTAGCTCGGTGCGCGGTTATGGCTACCAGCAAATCGGTCCGCGCGATGTAAACGGAGATCCCAGCGGGGGACGCTCGGCGATCGAATTCTCGCTCGAAGCGCGCATCGGAACCGGATTCATAGACGGAGCAGTCTCCGTCGTGCCGTTTGTCGATGCGGGTTCGGTCGGAACCGGGCCGACGCCCGATTTCAACGAGATCAAGATCGGCGCAGGCATCGGTATTCGGTACGAGACCGGCTTCGGTCCGATCCGCGTCGATGTCGGCGCGCCGCTCAATCCGGGACCGAACGACAATCCGGTCGCGGTGTACGTTTCGCTGGGCCAGGCCTTCTGATGGCGGAAGGGGCGAGCAACCAGGCACCAACTGCGACAGCTAAGTCCGGCAGGAAGCGTAAATGGCTGGCCGGTGCAGTATTGGCGATTGTCGCTTTGCTCGCGCTGGTGTTTGTTGTTCTCAACTCTTCTATCGGCAAGCGCTTCGTCGTTGACCAGATCGCTTCTGTTGCGCCCGCTTCGGGTCTGCGCTTCGAGGTTGGACGGATCGACGGCGATTTGTTCGGCGAGGCAACCTTGCACGACGTCACGCTCTACGATCCCGGGGGCGAGTTCCTGACTATTCCCGTAGTCGAGCTCGACTGGAATCCGCTCGCATGGCTGACCAGCGGGCTCGATGTCGAGAAACTTGTCGCACGGCGGGGCACTTTGTCGCGATTGCCCGAACTGTTGCCCGGCGATCCCGATGCACCGATCTTGCCCGATTTTGACATCAAGATCGGACGGTTCGAGATCGACCAGCTGACCATTGCCGAGGGTATTGTCGGCGATGCCTCTCCAGTGGTCGATCTGACGGCCGAGGCGGATATTCGCGATGGCCGGGTGTTCCTGAAGGCTCAAGGCGATTTGGGTGAACAGGATCGGCTCTTTGCGCTGATCGACGCAGAACCGGATGGCGATGCCTTCGATATCGATCTCGATTATCGCGCACCTGCTGGCGGCGTGCTTGCGGGCCTGATCGGTGCGCAGGACGGCTACACCGCGCGGATCAAGGGCGATGGCACCTGGTCCCGGTGGACCGGTCATGCGCTGGTTCGCCGCGAAGAGGAGCGTTTTGCGGGCTTCCGGGTTACCAACCGTTCCGGCAAATTTGGCTTGCTCGGACAGTTGAACACCGGCGAGTTTGTCACCGGTATCTCGGCCCGCGCGCTCGGGCAGACCGTCTCTCTGCAGGCTGGCGGGACGCTGGAGGACAGCGTTTTCGACGGTGTGATCGACCTGATCGGTTCGGGCATACGCGCCGAGGGTGAGGGTGCGGTTGATCTGGCGAGCAACGCGTTTGACGAGTTTGCCGTCGGTGCGCGGGTGCGCGATCCGGCGGTTCTGAGCGATGGCTTCCTGCTTGAGGATACACAGCTGACCGCAACACTTGATGGCGAGTTCCGTGATCTGACAATCGATCACCGCCTGTCGGTTGGTCAGGCGGTCGCCGGTGAAACGCGGCTGACGGGCATTGTGCAGGAAGCTGCCGCGACTTTCGACGGAACGCGCTGGATGCTGCCGCTCGATGCGACCGTCGAGCAAGTCGAAACAGGCGCAGCGATCGTCGATCCCAAGCTGGTTCGCGGGACGCTCGCCGGATCGCTGGTATTTAGCGGCACGCAATTGCTGGCGGACGACCTTCGCCTCGTCTTTCCCGATGCGACCGCCAATCTTGCGCTGCGGGGTGATGTGAGGGCAGGATCGTATCGCCTGACCGGGCCGGTCGATGTGCGAGGCCTGATGCTCGAAAATATCGGCGCGGTCAGCGGCAATGCCAAGATCGATCTTGATGTGCGCGACACCGGGCTTTGGGCGCTCAAGACCGGGTTTTCCGCTCGCATTCCACAGGTTAGCAACGATACGCTTGCGAACCTTGCGGGCGATTCGATCACTACCAAGGGCGCGATCTCGATCGGTTCGAACAGCCCGCTCGATTTCCGCAATGTAGCGCTGAATGCCGACAAGCTGGCGCTCAACATGAATGGCCGAGTGACGCAGGGGACGACGTCGCTTACGGGCGATGGGTCGCATGTCGACTATGGTGACTTCACGGTCGAGGCCTCGCTTGGCGATAGCGGACCGACGGCAAGCCTCGTCTTCGCGAACCCACTTCCAGCGGCGGGCCTGCGCGACGTGCGTGTTGCGATCAGTCCGAACGAGAACGGTTTCGACATCGATACCGATGGCCAATCGACGCTGGGCGAATTCGACGGTCGCCTGGCCCTCATTGCGCCCGAGAGTGGACCAACGCGGATTGATATCGAGACGTTGAATGTCTGGAAGACCTCGGTGGCCGGTCGGTTGACGCTTGCCGATGGCGGCGTCGATGGCTCGCTACGCCTGAACGGAGGTGGCTTAGGGGGGCGGGTCGGGCTTGCCGCACGCAATGGCGGACAGGGCTTTGCTTTCGATCTTGACGCCGACCGCGCGCAATTCGGTGGAGCCACTCCGATCTCGGTCGCTCGGGCCAATCTCGAAGGGCGCGGTTTTCTGATAGACGGTAACTCGACAATCCGAGCAGAGATGACCGGTGAAGGGTTGGCATACGGGACACTCTTCATCGGTCGCTTCGCCGCGCGGAGCGAGCTCGAAAACGGCACGGGTTTCGCCAACGCCGCGATTTCGGGCCGCCGCGGGAGCCGCTTTGCATTGCAGGTTAATTCGCAGATCGCGCCGGAGCGTGTCGCGATTGCTGCGCGCGGCCAATATGCCGGTGAGGACATCCGCATGCCGCGCCGCGCGATCATCAGCAAGCAGACCGATGGTGGCTGGCAACTCGCGCGCTCGCTGGTCCAGTATGGTGAGGGCGGAATGCTGGTGTCGGGCGAGTTTGGTGGCGGGCGGACAGCGCTCGATATGTCGCTCGACAAGATGCCACTCTCGCTGGTCGACCTGACTGTTTCCGATATGGGTCTTGGCGGGTCGGTTTCCGGCCAGGTCGATTTCACCACCAACCGTTCTGGCGTGCCGGTTGGCAGCGCGCGGGTGCAGGTCGATGACCTCACCCGTTCAGGCCTCCTGCTTTCCTCGCGCCCGATAGACCTTGCGCTCGTGTCACGTCTGACATCGAACACCCTCGAAGCACGTGCAGTATTGCAAGAGGGCGGTGCTCGGCGCGGACGGTTGCAGGCGCGTATCTCCGGCCTGCCGCAATCGGGCGGTCTTGCCAGCCGTCTGCGCAATGGCAATCTGTTCGCACAGCTTCGTTTCAATGGCCCGGCTTCTTCGCTCTGGCGCCTTGCGGCGATAGAGGCGTTCGACCTGACCGGACCGGTCTCCGTAGCGGCGAATGCAAGAGGGACGCTTGCCAATCCCAGTGTGAGGGGCTCGATTGCGAGCGACAGTCTGCGCGTTCGATCGGCGCTGTCAGGAACCGACATACGAAATGTCACGGCGCGTGGCAGCTTCGCCGGATCGCGGCTGAGGCTCACGCACTTTTCGGGTAGCACGGCCAATGGCGGTACCGTTTCGGGGAGCGGCACTGTCGACCTCGAGGATCTCGGCCCCAAAGGCCCCCGGCTCGATATCAAGGTCGCGGCCAGCAATGCCCGCTTGCTCAATGCCAACGGCATCGATGCGACGATCACCGGCCCGTTGCGCATCGTTTCCGACGGCAATGGTGGAACCATCGCGGGCCGGGTCGCGATCAACCGCGCGAGCTGGCGCCTGGGCACGGCGGCGGAGGACATGGCGCTACCCAGCATCAAGACACGCGAGATCAACGTTCCGGCGGATATCGCACCGCGTCGCCAGCGTTTTCGACCCTGGCGCTATTTGATCGATGCGCGCGCCGACAGCCGGGTCGATGTCGACGGGATGGGGCTCGACAGCGAATGGCGCGCCAATATCCAGCTGCGCGGCACAACCGAGGATCCTCGCATAGGCGGACAGGCGCGGGTTGTGCGTGGCTATTACAGCTTCGCGGGCACGCGTTTCGAGCTGACACGAGGCCGGATCAACTTCGATGCGAGTGTCCCGATCGATCCGCGAGTCGACATCATTGCGGAGACCCAGCAGAACGGCATCGATGTTGCCGTCAGTGTGCAGGGCAACGCCCAAACGCCAGAGATCACCTTCAGTTCGACGCCCGCGCTGCCCGAAGAGGAGATCCTTGCGCGGTTGTTGTTCGGCGGTTCGATCACAGACTTGTCGGCAACCGATGCTGTTCAGCTGGGCGCGGCGCTGGCCAGCCTTCGCGGCGGTTCGGGTATGGACCCGATCAACCAGCTGCGCAGCGCCATCGGACTCGACCGGCTGCGCATTGTCGGGGCTGATCCCGCACTGGGCCGCGGCACCGGCGTTGCAGTGGGCAAGAACATCGGTCGCCGCTTCTATGTCGAGATCGTTACCGACGGGCGCGGCTACAGCGCGACCGAGGCCGAGTTCCGCGTGACAAGCTGGCTGTCGCTGCTCTCCAGCGTCTCGACCATCGGCCGTGAGAGCGTCGCCGTCGAAGTCAGCCGCGACTACTAGGCTCATCCGTTAACTCGACGCATAGAGCTTCGCTTCCGCCGCTCGCCGCCTTGTGAGCCCTTTCAGCACACGCCCGCCCGCCTTGTTCCAGCGGCCAAACTCGCGCATCGCCGCATCGTAATCGCCCGCGCGGTGGCGTTTGGTCAGCGTAGCCCGCGCGATCGCACCGGTGTTGTAGTGGAAGCTGACCAACGCATCGAACTGCGCCTGCGTCGTTGGCACATCGCCGATTACCTGCGCGACATCGCTGGCATAGCGTTTCAGGTCGCGCTCGAGCCGCGCATCGCATTCAGCGCGCGTCCAGACCATGCCGGGTCCGATGCGTCCTTGCCCGTCCAACCCAGGCCCGGTCGCGCCCCAGCCAATCGTCCATGGATCGCCGCCAGTGGCCGGATCGGGATAGGCCTCGACCAGTCCGTCGGTGCGCAATCGCGCGCAGCCTTCGAACTGCTTGATTAACGCGATTCCGCGGTCTCCGATGCTGTTCGGCGCGAGACATGGACCACCTGGACCACAGTCCTGAGAGAAATTTTCCGGGGTGCCTGTCGCCCGGTCCAACGCGCCATCCAGCGCGTCGACCTCATGCTGGCGGAAACCACGTCCAAGCATACGGCGGACGGTGTCGAAAATGGGGGTGCGTTTCATGGGAAGTGCCTCGTCTTGGGGGAAGGAGGCGGAGGTATTAGGCACAAATTTGCCGAGTAGGAAAATGGTTTTGGACTTCAGCTTTGTGAGTTCAATTCCATGGACAGGTGTTCAACTGCAGCAGGCAACATGTCCTACCCAGCCTGCATGTCCCTTGATTGCCATAGGTGATCACCAGTTCTACGGTGGTGTTGCTGAGGATGCGAATGGGAGGCTGAATGATGCGCCAACTTGCTGCTGGTTTGCTGCTAACGGTGGTTTGGACACCACTCGTAGTTGCTCAAGAACCCGCCGAGAGTGTGCGATCAGGTGAAGTTTGGACTGGGCCTGACGGAACGAAGCGGTATCCAAAAGTTCAATTGGAACTGACTGATGATCGCTATATCGGTTGGGATGTTCGTCAAAAGACTTTTCGACGTGTGCAGGTTGATCATCGCAGATCTACCCCAGACAATGGGCTTTATGCGCTGCGGGCCGTTGAGGCTGGCAACGAAGGGAGCCTCAGCCTCTATCTTAATACCGATACCGAAGGTGATGTGACAACATGTAGAGTACTGAAGTATTCTAACTACGACGACTTTGATTTCTACGCCTGCAAATATGTTGAGCAGAACATTCGCTTTGTTCCTCCACTTGATGAACGTGGAAAGCGCGAGTCGACGGCGTTTGCCGTCAAAGTTCACTACACACTCGATGGCGCTACCATCAGTGAGCAAGGCTGGCCTCCTCCAAAAGCTCTAAACACGCCGCCTAGTCCACTAAGCCCAATTACTCTGGATAGCTTGGAGCTAAACCCGGACATGGAGTTGCCGCATGAGGTGGACGAGTTTGCAGTCGGCCTGACGGTACAGTCTGATGGGACACCGGCCTATTGCATGATGACCATTCCGACCAATGTTGATGAACTTGATACCTACATTTGCCTCAAGTTGCTCAGCGATTTTACCTTCGAGGCGGGTCGGCATCGCGAAACAGGCGAGGCAATTTGGAGCGACTATCACGTTCGCGTGGCGTGGGAATAGCATAGCTCAAAACCGCTATGTTGGTCCGGTTGCCGGGCGTTTTTCTGGCCTTCAAGCAGACCAGTGGCTGAAGTTTCGCCAATTCGACAAGTAACAACGTGGAACAGAAAAGGGCGCCCGGATCACTCCGGACGCCCTTTTATTTGCCTGAACGGCGTATCGATTACGCGCTGTAATACATATCGAATTCGACCGGGCTGGGGGTCGTTTCCATGCGCATGACTTCGTCCCATTTGAGCTCGGCATAGGCGTCGATCTGGTCTTTCGAGAAGACGTCGCCCTTGAGCAGGAACTCGTGATCTTCCTCCAGCGCCTCGAGTGCTTCGCGCAAGGAACCGCACACGGTCGGAACATCGGCAAGTTCTGCCGGGGGTAGGTCGTAGAGGTTCTTGTCCATTGCATCGCCCGGATGGATCTTGTTCTCGATCCCGTCGATGCCCGCCATCAGCAGGGCGGCGAAGG
This sequence comes from Pontixanthobacter sp., assembly GCA_965223995.1. Classification (GTDB taxonomy): domain Bacteria; phylum Pseudomonadota; class Alphaproteobacteria; order Sphingomonadales; family Sphingomonadaceae; genus Pontixanthobacter. Next base: position 567,980 of record CBDCXY010000016.1, read on the forward strand.
ACAGATACGGGTTGGCGAGAGCATCGGGGAAGCGGAATTCGACGCGCTTGGCCTTGTCGCCCGCACCGTAAGGAATACGGCACGATGCCGAGCGGTTGCGCGCCGAGTAAGCGAGTAGCACCGGAGCTTCGAAGCCGGGGACCAGGCGCTTGTAGCTGTTGGTGGTGGGGTTGGTGAAGGCGTTGCAGGCCTTGGCATGTTTGATCACGCCGCCGATGAAGTGGAGGCAGTTTTCGGACAGACCGCCATATTCGTTACCGGCGAAGGTCGGTTTGCCGTCCTTCCAGATCGACATATGGGTGTGCATGCCCGATCCGTTATCGTCCTTGATCGGTTTGGGCATGAAGGTCGCGGTCTTGCCATAGGCGTGAGCAACCTGCTGCACGACATATTTGTAGACCTGCACGCGGTCGGCGGTCTGGGTCAGTTCGCCATAGGTGATGCCCAACTCGTGCTGCGCGGCGGCGACTTCGTGGTGGTGCTTGTCCATCGGCAAGCCCATTTCCATCATCGTTGCGACCATCTCGGCGCGAATGTCCATCGCACTGTCGACCGGAGCGACGGGAAAGTAGCCGCCCTTGGCGCGCGGGCGGTGGGCCATATTGCCCGCCTCATATTCACGGCCGGTGTTGGTCGGCAGTTCGATATCGTCGATCTGGTAGCCTGAACCGGCATAGCCATCTTCAAAGCGCACATCATCGAACATGAAGAATTCGGGTTCCGGCCCGACATAGACGGTGTCGCCGATGCCGGTCGATTTGAGGTAAGCCTCGGCGCGTTTCGCGGTCGAGCGCGGGTCGCGCGAGTAAAGCTGGCCGTCGGAAGGTTCGACGATATCGCAGCACAGCACCATCATCGGCGTGGCGGAAAACGGATCGACATAGGAAGCCTCGAGGTCGGGCTTCAGGATCATGTCGGATTCGTTGATGACCTTCCAGCCCTCGATCGAGGAACCGTCGAACATCAGCCCGTCCTCAAGCGCGTCCTCGTCCATCACGCTGGCGCACATCGACAGGTGCTGCCACTTGCCTTTGGGGTCGGTGAAGCGCAGGTCGACCCACTCGATGTCGTTTTCCTTGATCTGCTTTACGATGTCTTTTGCGGTGGTCATAATTGTCGTTTCCCTAATTTGGTATTCGCTCAAAACTCGTCATGCTGAACTTGTTTGGCCTAAGGCCATCTTCGATTCCAGCATCCATTTCGCCAATTCGCACCTCCGGTCCGGGAGGAGAGATGGACCCTGAAACAAGTTCAGGGTGACGGCCTGACGGGGCCGTCAAATCGCGTCGTCATCCTTTTCACCGGTGCGGATGCGCAGCGCGCTTTCGATAGGTGAGACGAAGATCTTTCCATCGCCAATCCGGCCTGTCTGCGCGGCATTGGCAACAGCCTCGACCACGCGCTCGGCGAGATTGTCGCTGACGACGACTTCGAGTTTCACTTTGGGCAGGAAGTCGACGACATATTCGGCGCCGCGATAGAGTTCGGTATGCCCCTTCTGTCGCCCGAAACCCTTCGCCTCGGTGACAGTGATGCCCGACACGCCGATTTCATGCAGCGCTTCCTTCACCTCGTCGAGCTTGAAAGGTTTGATGATGGCTTCAATCTTTTTCACGTTGTTTCCTTTGCGACGACGGTTCGCCGGCTTTTGTGCTGTGGTTGTCTATCCAAGAACCGTGCCAGTTGGTGCTTGTTCCGGTAATGCTGGCACGGAGTGTGCAGGACTCGGGCATAGCTATGCGGTATTCGCCGCTTCGGAACGTCACCGCCCTTTAGGCAAGGAGCGATCCAACAGCCCTACGTGATGAAGTTTCGGGCAGGCTCCGCCCAATTATTAGGCAGTCAGGTTCAGGCCGGTCGCCTCGGGCAAGCCGCACATGAGGTTGAGCGATTGGACGGCCGCACCGCTTGCGCCCTTACCGAGATTGTCGAGCTGCGCGATCAAGCGAACTTGCTGGGCAGCGCTGTCGAAGAAGAGATGCAGCGACATTCCATCCCACGCCTCGGCATCTTTGCGGAGCAGCAATTCGCCGGGCAGGTCGGTCAGCGGCGCCACCGTTACGACGGGAGAACCCTCGTAAAACTCGTTCAGAGCATGATGGATGCGGGCCGGGCCAGTGTCGAAATCCATCCCCGCAATGGTCAGCGGAACCTCTACCACCATACCGCGGCGTACATCGACCACAGCGGGCGCGAAGAGCGGCGGATGATCGAGACCAGCATAATGCTGCATTTCGCGCAGGTGCTTGTGACCAAGGCCCAAACCGTAACCACGCCACGCAATCGCGCGATCCTCTTCGAAGCGTCCGATCAGCGACTTCCCGCCGCCCGAATATCCGGAGATGGCGTGAACCGTGTAGGGCCAGGATGCGGGCAAGCGCTTGGCCTGGATCAGTGGTGCGACCAGTCCAAGAAAGCCGGTCGGATAGCAACCGGGATTGGAGACGCGCTTGGCTTCTGCAACGACCTCTCGTCCGACAAGTTCGGGAAAGCCATAGGTCCATCCGTCGGTGACCCGGTGCGCGGTTGAGGCGTCGATCACACGCGTTCTGTCATTGTCGATCAACGCGACGGCTTCGCGAGCCGCGGCATCGGGCAGACACAATATCGCGATATCGCAATCGTTCAGCGCCTCGCGCCGCGCACCAGTATCCTTGCGCAGCTCATTGCCGAGCATGACAAGCGTAAACTCGCTACGCGTAGCCAGCCGTTCACGGATTTCGAGCCCGGTGGTGCCTTCCGCACCGTCGATGAAGATAGTGGTTGTCACGCCTCTTGCGCGACGAGTGCGCCTTTCGTGACATAGCCGGTCGGGCCATCGGGACCGACGCAGCCCCAATACCAGTCGCCCGCAAGGTCGAGCACTTCAAAACGCGATCCGGCGGCCAGACCAGTCACCGTTTCGGATTCAGCCCCCGGCGCGCATTTGAGATCGGCGCCAGCGTCACCGACCCGATAGATATGCGGCACGACATAATGCGGCACGAGATAACGCTGGGCCAGCGCGATATGCGCCAGGTCGCCGCGGATAGGCAGCGTACCCAGCTCTGGGCGCGACACCGGGCCTTTCAGGCCCAGCCCGTCCTGTGGAATCGGATAATCTGCCGTGTCGCTCACGCCGTTCATCTGCCTCTAATAGGGCTCTCCATCAAGCCGCGCCGCGCGCTTATACGCTGGAAAGATTGCTCGCAAGTTTCCGCTAGCCGGACTCACTCTTCGCCGTAGCGCTTCTTGAGCATATGGAATGCCGCGCGCAATCCGTAGGCGGCACCGCCTTTGGGGCGGCCCGGCTTGGGGAAAGGGCGCCATGCGAAAGTGTCGAAATGCGCCCATTCAATGCCGTCACCGACAAATTTGTTGAGGAACAACGCGGCCACGCTCGCCCCGGCATAAGCGTTGCCATGCGCGTTGTTCATATCGGCGATGTCCGAATTGAGCCATTCGGCATAGCCTTCGGGCAAGGGAAGTCGCCACGGTTCATCATCATACGCCTTGCCGGCCTCGATCAGCTCGGCAGCGGTTTCGTCGCGGCGCGTCATCAAGGCGGGCAAATCGGGGCCGAGCGCCACCCGGGCGGCGCCGGTCAAAGTTGCAAAATCGACGATCAGCTCGGGTTCGTCCTCGCTTGCGCGGGTCAGCGCATCGCCAAGGATCAACCGGCCTTCGGCATCGGTGTTGCCGATTTCGACCGTCAGCCCTTTGCGCGTTTGTAGCACATCGCCGGGCCGGAAGGCATTGCCCGAAATCGCATTCTCGACCGTCGGGACGAGCAGATGAAGGCGAACTTTCAGTCCGGCTTCCATGACCAGCCCGGCCAGCGCAATCGCATGCGCCGCGCCGCCCATATCTTTCTTCATCAGTTTCATGCCGGCGGCCGATTTCACATCGAGGCCGCCCGAATCGAAACTGACGCCCTTGCCGACAATGGCGAGGCGAGGGTGCTTTTCGTCACCCCATTCCATCTGGATGATGCGCGGTGCGTGTTTGCGCGAGGCCGCGCGGCCGACAGCATGGACCATCGGATAGTCTTTTTCGAGCGCGTCGCCTTTGGTCACCTTGATTTTGGCACCGTATTTCTTGGCGACTTTCTCGGCTTCTTTCTCGATCGCTTCCGGGCCCATATCCTCGGCGGGGGTGTTGACCATATCGCGGACCAGAAGCTCGGCCTGCGCTTCGGCAATCGCTGAATCGATATGTTTGGCCTGTTTGCTCAGCAGGATGCGCGGACCTGGCGCGTCATCGTCCTTCTTGTATTTCTCGAACCTGTGCTGTGCGGCCAGCCATCCATGCATCGCAGGGCCGGGATCACCCGATTTCAGGCGATATGTGCCCTCGGGCAGGGTCTCGGCAAGTTTGGCAAGGCACCAACTGGAAAGCTCTTCGGGATCGGATACTCCGCCAACCGCGAACCAGTCATCACCGTCGGGCACAATGCCGACCTGATATCCGCTGCCGTCGAACTTCTGCGCTTTCAGCGAGGCGCGTTGGCCCGCGGACAGGCCTTTCAGAAAATCGTCGAACCCGTCCTTTTCGACGAGGTGGATGGTGATCGCGTCCTGTCCACGATCAGCTTGTATCAAGTCCGGTGTTTTGCTCATATTCACCCAATAGCGTGCATTGCGTAATTTTCACGGGGTAAATTGATGGCTCACTTGTTCGTTCCGATCACCTTGCTTGCTGCTCTCACTGCTTGCAGCAGTCCTGAAGAGATGAGCGAGGAGCTGCTTGTTGAAGCCAAGGCGGCTGCAAATGCCGATGGCACAACGGCACGCGCGACCTCTGGCGAGGGCGCGGCGCGCGAGGTGAAGGTAGAGAACGACCAGTATCAGTTCGAATATTCCTATCCGCTGGCGGCTGGCTCTGTTGCGGGCCTGAAGGCCTATCTCGACGACGATCTGGAGAAGACGCAGAACGAGTTTGCGGCGGATGCGAAAGAGGCACAGGGCGATGCGGAGGAATTCAGTTACCCCTTCCGACCACATTCGCTGACATCGGCATGGGAGGTGGTAGCCGACTTGCCCGGCTGGATCAGCCTGTCGCGCGAGAGCTGGGCCTATACCGGCGGGGCGCATGGCAATTCGTTCACTAGTGGGCTGGTCTGGGACAAGGAGAATGCGCGGGCGATGGCTCCGATTGATCTGTTCTCCTCCGGCGCTGCGCTGGAAACGGCGCTGAGCGAGAATTACTGCGCCGCTCTGAATGAACAGCGGCGGGAACGGCGCGGCGAGGGTGCCGATGCGGGCATTTTCGATGAGTGCCCAAAGCTGGAGGAACTGACTGTGCTGGTTGGATCATCCAATGGCGAGACGTTTGATCGCATAGGCCTGATCGCCGATCCCTATGTTGCCGGTTCCTTTGCCGAGGGACCTTATGAAGTGACACTGCCGGTCGATGCGGCAATCCTAGGTGCAGTGAAGCCCGCTTACCGCACGGCATTTTCGACCAAAGGCTAGACACTCGCAATTCTTCGTATGCATCGCTATGTGCACGGCATGAACGAATATCAGCATATCGAAGGCACCGAGACCGTCATTCGCGACGGCACGATCAAGCTGCACGGTCCCGCGGGGTTTGAGGGCATGCGCAAGGCGGGCCAGCTTGCCGCGAGCATTCTCGACGAAATCGCGCCGATGGTGCAGCCGGGCGTGACCACCGCTGCGATCGACGACAAAATCCGCGAGCTGATGCTGGCGGGTGGTTCGGTTCCGGCGACGCTTGGCTATCGTGGCTACACGCATAGCTGCTGCATCTCGATCAACCATGTCGTGTGCCACGGTATTCCGGGCGAGAAGAAGCTGAAGGACGGCGATATCGTCAATATCGATGTGACCCCGCTGCTGGGTGGCTGGCACGGCGATACCAGCCGGATGTTCTTTGTCGGCGAGCCGTCAATCAAGGCGAAGAAGCTGGTCGATGTGACCTATGAATGCCTGATGCTGGGGATCGAACAAGCGAAGCCGGGCAATCACCTGGGCGATATCGGCGCGGCGATCATGGAGCACGCGCAGAAGCATCGCTACGGCGTGGTGCGAGAGTTCTGCGGGCACGGCCTCGGCCGGTTGTTCCACGATGCGCCCGAAGTCGTCCATGCGGCGAAAGCGGGCACGGGGCCGGAGCTAAAACCCGGCATGTTCTTCACCATCGAACCGATGATCAATATTGGCAAGCCGTGGACCAAGATGCTGTCCGACGGCTGGACCGCCGTGACACGCGACAAGTCGCTCTCGGCGCAGTTCGAACACTCGCTGGCGATTACCGAAGACGGCAACGAGATTTTCACGCTGAGTCCCAAGGGGCTGCACCAGCCGCCTTACTCGTGAGGCAGCGCTTCAGTTCGCATTGCTGAGCATCGGCAGGTAATCATCCAACAGATCCTGCGTCCTTTGATCCTCCGCGCTTAGGCCCAGCCTTTCCCGGTCGATAGTGCAGCGGTATTTCATCGGATAAGACATCTTCAATGGGACCTCTTCATGGGCAAAAAGGGCTTCACGATTGGAATTTAGCATGCCTTCGCTATCGAGCGTAGTCAGACTTAAGCTATTTGACGAATAGGGTTCTGTTCCAAGGTAGAGAGCCAGCGCTTCTACTTTATTGCTATCATCCAAGAAAATGGAGCCCCACACAAGGCGACTGACTGATTTGTCATCGGAACTGACGACCGCGGTTCCTTCAAAATCAAACAGCGTTTTTTCGAAGGGATCGTCGATAAAACCGCTCACCGAAATTTTGCGGATCGGTGATGGTACCGTTGAAAAGGGTGGACCTTCTTGATTGTCAGGTGCGCTCATTTCGCACGTGATGTTAGGATCCGGAGCCTTTTTGAGCGTGCCATCGATCATACACGCGACGGTTAAAGCAGCTGCCATCGCCACCATTATCAACGCGGCTTGCCTCTGTTCTTGGGAAATCTGCAAAGTCATTGCTCCCGCGCAGCCCTAATCGCGGCGCCACCCGCAAAAGGCGTAATCGCCACCAGCAACAGACTGATGGCTCCACATAGTGCAATGCCGGTTATCTCCCCGCGCGCCAAGCTACCTGCCCCGAAGATCAGGATTGGCACGGCGAGCGGGATCAGCAGCAGGCCGGATAGCGCAGCGCCTCCGCGCAGGCTGGCGGTGAGGGCGGCGATCATCACACCGATGGCGGCGAGGCCCGGTGTTCCGGCCAGCAGGCCGAGCAGCACCAGCCGGGTTGTCTCGCTTTCGAGACCGAGCAGCGCGGCGGCGGGCAGGGTGGCGAGCAGCAGCAGCGGGGCGAAGCTCAGCCAATGCGCCAGCGTGCGCACCGCGGCAATTACCTCCTCCGATACTCCGCGAAGCGCCAGTTGATCGAACACGCCCAGCTCCAGGTCGGGCGCAATCAGCCGATCGAGCGGCAGGATCGCTGCGAGCAGCGCCGCAACCCAGATTACCCCGCCGCCGGTTCGCGCGAGCAGCGACGCATCGGGGCCAACCGCGAAGGGATAGAGCATCGCCACAGCAAGGAAAAACAGCAGCGGCAACATCGTCCCGCCGCGCCCGCCACTGCGGCGTCCGCCGGGGAGCAGCAGCCCGAGGTCGCGTTTGAGGAGCTGCCACATCATGCCGCAAACGCCTCAAGATCGAGCGGCTCGGCATCGGGCAGGTCGATGGCCTGATGCGAAGCGATGACGCAGATCCCTCCGCCGCCGCAATGCAGTTTTACAAGCGCAGTTATCCGGTCGCGTGCATCGCGGTCGAGCCCGTTGAGTGGTTCGTCGAGCAGCCAGATGCGCGGTGCCTGGTTGAGCAGGCGGATGAAAGCCGCACGTTTGCGCTGGCCGGTAGAGAGATAGCGAAATGGTACATCGAGCAACTCTTCGATGCCAAGCAGCAGCGCCGGATCGTGCGGGTTGTTGCACCCATCGACCTCTCCCCAGAACCGCAATGCGTCGGCAAGCGTTGCCTGCGGATCAAGTGCGGGGCGTTCATCGAGCAGACCGATTTGTCCCGTTCGCTCCACCGTTCCCGCGAAAGGTCGAAGCAATCCGGCCAATATCCGCATCAGGCTCGATTTCCCGATTCCGTTGGCTCCGGTGATATGCAGAGCATCGCCTGCTGCAAGCTCGATAGTCACGCCGCGAAACAGCACGCGGTCGCCGCGGCGGCAGGCGATATTATGTGCGGAAAGGCTGCAGGCTTGCATGAAAGCGCGCGATAAGGGAAAGCTACTGTCGTCACAAGCGATTGAAGAGGAATGCGCGATGGCTGTTGACCCCTTGACCCAAGACGAGCGCGAAGCGGCTCTGGCCGCACTCTCTGGTTGGTCGTTAGCGCGCGATGGCACGGCTATCGAGCGGAAACTCGAATTTGACGACTTTGTCTGCGCTTTCGGCTTTATGTCCTCGGTTGCGATCCTGGCCGAGAAGCACGACCACCATCCCGAATGGTTCAACGTCTATAATAGGGTCGAGGTCACGCTGACCACGCATGACGTGCCGGGCGATGGTAGCGATTTGACCGAGCGTGATGTCAAACTCGCCAAGGCCATCGACGCACTGCTGTGAGATATCTGGCTGCTCTCCTGCTGCTGATCCTGTCACCACAGGCGTTGGCGCAAGAGGATCGCACACCCGATTGGGTCGGGGTGTATGAGGGAGCCATCGGCAAATATCCCGTCGTGGCTTGCATCGATGAAAGCTATGACGGCAAGGGGCGAGGCAGCTACTACTACCTCAAATATCTGAAACCGATCCGGCTGGAGGCAGACGATCCGACAAGAAGCTGGAGTGAACACGAATCGAGCTCGCCTATTGAGGTAGAGGCCGGTCCCGTCTGGAATATCAAATCTATGGACGGGCAAGAGATCACCGGCTCTTGGCAAGGCGTCGCCAGTTCCATGCTCGCTATCAAGCTCAAGCGCGTTTCGCACGATCCTATGGCCGATGGATTCGATACACCCTGCGGCTCGGCGCGGTTCCTGAGGCCGCGCATTGTCGAACCCGAATTTACGCGTACAGCGAAGGAGAAAGACGGGTTCGCCTATGCCGAACTCGCATTCAGCAATAGCGCGCATTTCGAAGATGTCTCAATCACCGGCCTGACCTTTGAACCGTCGCAGCCGGGGCGATGTCTCGGTGCTGGATCAGCTCGCCGCGATGCTGCCCCGAGGCACGGTCGATGACGACTTCATCCAATGTATGGCCGGAAATCTCAGCCATATGGGTGTCGATGGCTATTACGAACGGCATATGACGCTCGAATTCGTAAATGACGAGCTGCTTTCCGTGACCAGCTCCAACAGTTCCTATTGCGGCGGTGCACATCCCAATCACTGGACCGAGTTTCACGCCTTCGATCGGCAGACCGGCGAGGCACTCAAGCTTGAAAGCTGGTTCAATGAGAAGGGCACCGAACTGACCGATTACGGTACGCGCACCATACTGCCGGCGCTGCGTACGGTCGTGATGAAACACTGGTCTGCCGGGGAGGACGGCGAGCCGGAATGCCGTTCTTACGTGGAGGAGCAGAATTACTGGAACTACCAGCTACAGCGCGGTGGCATCCTGTTCCAGCCCGACCTGCCGCATGTAGCCACGGTATGCGAACTGCCCGCACTCGTACCTTGGGCGGAGCTGGAACGCTTCCTGAACGATGACGGCCGCGCCATCCGCGGCCGCGCCGGAGGTTAGTTTCCGAGCGGCCTGAAGCTTTCGCGCGTCTGCTTACGCACCCGTCCCGGCATCCATCGCGCGGCGAAGCCGATACTCTTCGCGGTCTTGCCGACCAAAGTGTGCAGCTTGTTGCCATGGACCGCATCCCACGCAGCCTTCGCGACTTCCTCTACCGGTGTGATTTCTAGCCCGGCATCTTTCACCCGGTTGCGGATCGCCTCGTTGGTTCCCTGATTGGGTGCATGATCAAGCAACGGCGTATCGATAAAGCTGGGGCAGAGCGAGCGGACATTGACGCCGAAATCGGCCCACTCGCCGTCCAGGCTCTCAGTAATTCCGCGCACACCGAATTTCGTCGCACTATAGACCGATGCTCCTGGTGTTCCGTAAACCCCGGCGGCGCTCGCGGTGTTGAGCAGGCAGGAACCGGGTGCGCTCTTCTTCAGGTAAGCGAGCGCAGCCTGCGCGCCGAACAGCACACCCTTCAAATTAATATCGAGGCAACGCTCGATTTCCTCGGTCGTGTTTTCGTCGAGCGAGCCGCCAATTGGGATCCCGGCATTATTGGCGAGCACGTCGAGCCTGCCGCCCGACGCTTCAACGAAAGCTTCCAATGCGGTGTCCCACGCTGCCCGGTCGCGAACGTCGAATTTGTGCGCAAAACTCGCACCTTCAGGCAGAAGCGCGGCCGTGCCCTTCATCCCGTCGGCATCGATATCGCCGAGCCCGACGAACCAGCCACGCGCCCCGAAATACTCCGCGATCGCGCGGCCAATGCCCGATCCGCCGCCGGTTATGAAAATTGCTTTTCGGTCGCTCACGCCAATCTCCTGAAATTTGGAAGTGACCTAGCGCCTACTTACATATTTGTCAGCAGCAGTTGGGAGATCAGCCTGCCAGCTGAGCTTCGAGACCTTTCACATGCTCTGCGCCCTCGACGATTTTGGCCGTTGATTTACCGACCGTGTCACCAATCGGTTCGGACCGCCCGCCGAGGCATTCTGCCAGGAAGTTCTCGGTTATGGCGTTGAAAGCGATGTCGTTTTCGGGCTTGTGAAACCCGTGCCCTTCATCCGGGAAGAGAACATAGGTGACCGGGATATCAGCTTCCTTCATCGCGCCGACGATCTGGTCACTTTCGGCCTGGTTCACGCGCGGATCGTTCGCTCCCTGGCCGATCAGCAGCGGTTTGACGATATTGCCTGCAGAGTTGAGCGGACTGCGCTCCTTAAGCATCGCCAAGCCTTCGGGTGTGTTGGGATTGCCCATTCGTTCGTGGAACTGTGCGATCATCGGCTCCCAGTAAGGCGGGATCGTTGCCAGCAGAGTTTCGAGATTCGATGGTCCCACTACATCGACACCGCAAGCGAACTTTTCGGGTGTGAACGTCAATCCTGCGAGCGCTGCATAGCCGCCATAGGAGCCGCCCATGATCGCGACCTTATCGGCCTGGGCAATGCCTTGCTCGATAGCCCAATCGACCGCGTCGATCAGGTCGTCATGCATCTTCTTGCCCCATTCGAGGTCAGCGGCCGAGATGAAATCCTTGCCGAAACCGGTCGAGCCGCGGAAGTTCACGCTGAGCACTGCGTAGCCGCGATTGGCGAGCCATTGGTGATAGGAATTGAAGCCATAGTCATCGCGTGCCCAGGGACCGCCATGGACCAGCAGCACCATCGGCGTTGGTTCGTCTGCGCCAGCGGGACGTGTCAGATATGACGGCAGGGCCAGCCCGTCGCGTGCGGTGATCTCCAGCGCCTGCATCGGTTGCAGCGGTGCGCCAACCAGTTCGGGCCGTCCGGTGTAGAAATCCTCCAGCGTGTTCGCTTTGCGGTCATAGATATAGGTCTGCGCCGGCGCGGTCAGTGGGTCGTGCCAGACGATCCATTTTCCGTCATCTTCGGTCCGGCTCGATACACCGAAGTCGCCTTCGAGACGCTTGCCGAGCCATTCGAGTGATGCACCGATTTCGGGATCGAGCGCAGTCCATTCGGTCTTCAGATAGGTGAAGGCGTAAGCCTCGACTTTGCCGGTTGTCGGATGCCCCATCGCTTCGCTGATATCCGCCTTGTCGTTTTCGGCGATGATGGTTTTTTTACCGCTTGCAACATCCTCGGCGATCAGAGCGGCGGTGTTCCGGCCACGGCTGTCGATCCAATACATCACCTTGCCGTCAGTGGTGAAACCGGCGGGCTGGGTGGTGAGCGAGTCGTCGAGGCCGGTGCTTTCGCTTGGTTTGTCCTCGACCTTGCCATTGTCGACCTTGAAGAAATCCATTCCGCCTGCCTCGTTGGGGCGGACCGCCAGGCGGATATCGAGATTGTCGTCGGCCATGAACCCGGCATAGCCGTCATTCTGGAGGACCAGCGTCAGTTCACCCGACTTCAGATCGAGCATATGCGCGTCGTGAAAGCGCGCGTCGCGGTTGTTTAGGCCGATCAGGATACGATCCTTGATCGTGTTCGAAGTGCCGATCACATCGACGCGCGTATTCTCGAAATCGGTCAGGGTTCGCTCGTCGCCACTTTCAATATCGACGCCGTAAAGCAGGTAATTCTCGTCGCCGCCCTTGTCCTGCACATACAGGAGGCTCTGCGAATCCGGGGCCCAGAAATACTGCTCTATCGGGCGATCATTGGAATGTGTCATCAGCCGCGCGTTGGCAGGATCGCCAACCGGCGCGATCCACACATTGAGCACGCCTTTTTCGGGCGCAAGCCAGCTGAGCCATTTGCCGTCGGGGCTCAGTTTGCCGCCTGCCTTGGTTGGATTGCCGAAGAGATTTTCGCGCGGGATTAGGGGAACGGCGTCGAATGTATGGGTCATGCAGCTAGGCTCTTGTTCGGTGAAAATACACTGATGGACGAACCACCGATATTGGTGCTCGCACCGTTCGATCAACCGGTGAGGATTATCGCCTAAAGAGCGGGATTATCGTAGCAATGCCACGCGAAGATCGCGAGCGCGCCGCGATGCGGACTATAGGGTTCGGCCAGCGCGCGCGCCTCTTTTTCGCTCGGGCGTTGGGGCAGATCGAGCAGTTTGTGCAGCGCGACCTGCACCGCCAGGTCGCCTGCGGGCCAGATATCGGGTCGACCCTCGGCGAACAGCAGGTAGATTTCCGCCGACCATCGGCCGATACCTTTGATCCGGGTCAGTTCTTCGATTGCTGCTTCGTTATCTTCGGGCAGATTGTCGAGATCGAGTTCTTCGCTCACCACCAGCTCGCATAGCGATCTGGCATAGCCTTGCTTTTGTCGCGACAATCCGCAGGCGCGCAACTGGTCGAAATCGCGTGCAAGCAATTCGTCCGGAGCGATATCTTCGCCCAGTTCGACTTCGAGCTTGTTCCACACCGAAGCGGCTGCGGCGACGCTGACCTGCTGTCCGACTATCGTGCGCAGCAGCGTGCGATAGCCCGTCGGGCGGATGCGCGGTTCGGGATAGCCGGCGGCTTCCAGTGCCTCGGCAAAAACGGGTTCGATACTCGCGGCATGATCAACGCCAGCCCTGATCTGCTCTGATGACAAGCTCACTTCGCTCTCCTCGCGCCTTGCAAAACGTGCGGTCCTCTTTTAGCTGCACGCGCAAATGGCCGTCCTGGCCGAAATATCATGGAGCCAACCCATCATGCCCAAGCTGACCGTCGTCAACCGTGCCGGTGAAGAATCGACCATCGACGTAGATGACGGCCTGACCGTCATGGAAGCCATCCGCGATAACGGATTCGACGAACTGCTGGCGCTGTGTGGCGGCTGCTGTTCCTGCGCGACATGCCACGTCCATGTCGATCCGGCACATTCCGACAAGCTGCCCGAAATGTCCGAAGATGAAGACGATCTGCTCGAAAGCTCCGACCACCGCGTCGAAACCTCTCGCCTCGGCTGCCAGATCCCGTTTTCGGCTGAACTCGACGGGCTCAAGGTCACAATCGCGCCCGAAGACTGAGTTCTACGCCGCAAACCGCAACTGCGTTGAACCTTGCGTGCCTAGCGCCTAATTCAGCGCCATGATTGCTCCAGATATGCGCGATGATGCGCTCGAATTGATTGGCAACACGCCGCTGGTCCTGCTGCGCAGCGCGAGCGAGGCGGCGGACTGCGAGATCTACGGCAAATGCGAATTCGCCAATCCCGGTGCGTCGGTGAAAGACCGCGCTGCTTTGTCGATCATCCGCGATGCGGAGGCGCGCGGTGAGTTAAAGCCGGGCGGCTGCGTCGTTGAAGGGACGGCGGGCAACACCGGTATCGGTATCGCGCTGGTCGCAAATGCGTTGGGCTATAGAACGATCATCGTGATGCCCGATAACCAGTCGGCGGAAAAGATGGAAACGCTGCGCGCGCTCGGTGCTGAGCTGGTGCTCGTTCCGCCGACCAAATTTTCCGACCCCTGCCATTTCGTTCATACGTCGCGGCGTTTGGCCGAAGAAACCGAAGGCGCAATCTGGGCCAACCAGTTCGATAACACCGCCAATCGCAAAGCGCATATCGATGGCACCGCGGAAGAGCTGTGGGAGCAAATGGACAGCCGGATCGACGGCTTCACCTGCGCTGCCGGTACGGGCGGCACAATCGCTGGCGTCGGGATGGGGCTCAAGGCGCATGACGAAAATGTGCAGATCGCGTTGACTGATCCGCATGGCGCAGCGCTCTACAGCTACTATGCAGAGGGCGAGTTGAAGGCCGAAGGAAATTCGGTGGCCGAGGGCATTGGACAAGGACGCATAACCGCCAATCTCGAAGGCGCGCCAATCGACGCGCAGTTTCGCATTTCCGACGAGGAAGGTCTGGAATGGGTTGCACGGTTGCTGCGCGAGGAAGGGCTTTGCCTGGGCCTGTCATCCGGGATCAACGTCGCCGGTGCGATCAAGCTGGGTAAGCAACTGGTCGCCGAGGGCCGCGAGAATCCGCGTGTTGCCACGATCCTTTGCGACACCGGTTTCCGCTATCTTTCGACGCTGTACAATGCCGAGTGGCTGGAGTCGAAAGATCTTCCGGTGTTCGACTGGCTGAAGGACTGACCGCTTTTTTCTTTACTGATTGGCGCGCTCGTCTAGATTCCTCGCCATGGCCAATCGCTTTCTCGAACGGATTATGCACGGACCCGCCGATGATGGCTCGGTTCCGCTGGGCGGAACCCGTGCCGAAGCGATCCAGCGCTTGCAGATCGGCGCTTCGGGCATTTTCGTAATTGTCCTGCTGGTCGCACTTGCCGATGTCGTGCGCGACCGGGCCGATCAGACCGATGCCGAGGCTGTGCCCGAAGCGGCAGCAACGATTGCGGCGGAAGTCGAAGCGCCGCCGCAAAGCGATCCACTGGCAGACGCCGGCGTGGTGCCCGATCTCCCCGCCGATCCCGAAGAGGCGGCGGAACAAACCGATCCCGTGCTGCCTGAACAGGGTACTGGTGAGGCAACCCAAGGCGAGGGTAGTGGCAACACGCAATAGGCTGGCGATTGGCGCGGTTGTCGTTGTCGCAGGTATTGTCGCGCTCGCCTGGACCTTGGCCGGAAGGACCGAGTCGCGAGCCAAACCGCCACTGGCGTTGATGACATCGCTGCCGATCTACTGGGGCAGCGGCGATGCGTTCGATGCGGCGCTGTCGGGCGAGGCGGAGCCACACCGCGTTCGGAGGTTTCTGGAGCGCCGCTACGCATTGGTCCCGCTCGATACCCTGTCCGCGCCAGAGGAAGCCGAGCCTTCGGCTGAACTCCGGCGGCTGCAAACGTTGATCCTGGCGCAGCCGCGCGCTCTGGCCCCGGCGGATTTCGCCGCGTTGGATATATGGGTTCGCGGGGGCGGCAGGGCGCTGCTGTTCGTCGATCCGATGCTGACCGAGCATTCCGAATTCGGGATCGGTGATCCGAGACGGCCAGAGGCAATTGCGTTGATGTCGCCAATACTTGCGAGATGGGGGTTGCAACAGAGTTTCGATGAAGCGCAGGACGAAGGGGTCCGGGCCATATCCTACAAGAACGTACGGTTGCCCATCGAGCAGACCGGCCGGTTTGAATGGACCAAGGTCGAGGGTGCGAACTGCGATATTGCAGGAGACGGTGTTGTTGCCGAATGCTCCATCGGACAAGGGCGGGTTTTGATCGTGTCGGACGCGGCTTTGCTCGATGGCGAGACATCGGGCGCAGAATATGATGAAGCGCTCAAGACGCTGCTCGACAGTGCATTTGGAGCGGGTGAATGAGCATCCGAATCCCCTTTGCGACTCCAATCGGGGATGAGGCGGGAAGATTCGTTTCAAACGCGGGTTCGGGCGGGAATTTTACGGGAAAGCATGGCTTTTCATGGTGTTTTGAGCGATACTGCGCATGGCAGCGCAACGGGGATTAAGGATAATAACTTAGTAAAAACAATTAGATAACCGTATTTCCCCACTAATTCCCTAATTTCCCCTTTCATCCCTGCTTTTCGCGGGTTAATACCACCTTCCATCAGACAGTTTGTCTCGTGCTGCGTGTTCCCTGCGGGATACGAGCCGCCCTCGCTCATGCGCGGGCGCAAGCGGGGAAGCTGTGTCTGGTGCGGAGGTTTTGGCGAGGATTTTGACAAGGGATTGGGGCGAAGTGGCGGGAGCGCTTCCTATCAGGTACAGCGGACAGGCCCTCACCAGTATTGGTGACAAGGGCCGTTTTGTCCTGCCACCTGACTTCCGCAATCTGGTCAAGGAATCTTCTGAAGGCCGCATATTGTGTTTGGCTTCGCACGACCGTTTTGATTGCCTCGTGGGCTTTGGCCTTTCCCGCCAGCTGGAACTCGACAAGCAGCTTGATCGCGAAGAGGAAATGGCAGCGCGCCTGAACCGCGAATTCGACCGCGAAATCCGCGAAAACCAGCTATTCGGCTTCAAGCGTATCCCGTTCGACGAAAGCGGGCGCTTCACCATGCCCGACTTTCTCCAGTCGCTCGGGAATGTCGAGAATTACCTCTACTTCCAGGGTGCCGGCCCCTCATTCACCATCTGGAATCCTTCCGTTCTCGCTGAGCAGGGTAAGGACTGGTCCAACGCCAAGGCCGCCTGCCGCGATTTGCTGGCTGAGGTTCAGGCGAAGGCAAAGCGCAAATGACCGCCGTTGACGCCCCTCATGTCCCTGTCCTTCTCGAGGAAGTCATCGCCGCGCTCGCTCCGCAGCCCGGCGATGTGATCGTCGATGCGACTTTCGGTGCGGGCGGTTACACGCGCGCATTGCTGGATGCCGGTGCAATCGTCCACGCATTTGATCGCGACCCCGATGCGATTGCGGCTGGATCGCAGTGGCCCGAAACCGGCGAGGAGCCGCCACGACTGGTTCTTCACCCGCGCCGCTTCTCCGAAATGGTCGAGGCGCTGGCTGAGGCGGGTGTCGCGCAGGTTGACGGCGTGACAATGGATATCGGCGTTTCGTCGATGCAGCTTGATCAGGCGCAGCGCGGCTTCGCTTTCTCCGCCGATGGGCCGCTCGACATGCGAATGAGCCAGGAGGGCGAAAGCGCCGCCGAGTTCCTCAACAGTGCGGAAGAAAAGACCATCGCCGACGTGCTCTACCAATATGGCGAAGAGCGTCAGTCGCGCCGGGTTGCGCGCGCCATTGTCGCTGCACGTCCGCTCGAAACGACTGGCGATCTCGCGCGAGTGGTTCGCAAGGCGCTCGGTTACCGTCCCGGAGCGCCAAAAGACCCGGCGACGCGCAGCTTCCAGGCCGTCCGGATCCACGTGAATGCCGAGCTGGAGGAACTGCGCGCGGGTCTGTCTGCGGCCGAGCAGTTGCTGGGTGAAAGCGGGCGGCTGGCGGTTGTCAGCTTCCACAGTCTCGAAGACCGGATCGTGAAGCGCTACCTTCGCCAAGCGGCATCGCAAGGCGGTGGTTCGCGCCATCTCCCGCAGGTTGAGCAGAAGCCGGCGACCTACCGCAGCGTATCAAAAGCAATCCGTGCGAGCGAGGCAGAGCTTGCCCGCAACCCGCGTGCGCGCTCTGCAATCCTTCGTCACGCGATCCGCACCGACGCGCCGGCAAGGGAGGCCGCATAATGCGCCCGGGCAGCCGTCTTCGCCAGATCGGTTGGGCCGTTGCGCTCGCCTGTTGCTTTACGCTGTTTCTTGCGCTGACCTTTCGCGTCAATGCGGTGAAGAGTGATGTTCGTCTGGCTGAGCGCGAGATCATTGCGCTCGAGCGTGAAAAGCTGCTCCTCGAAACCGAATTCCAGACCCGCGCCAACCAGCAGCAGCTCGCAAACTGGAACCGCATCGAATTCGGCTATGGCGCTCCCAAGGCTGACCAGTATCTCGAAAATCCGCGGCAGCTTGCGGCCTTGGGCACCCCGCGGACCGGCACCGCGCCCGAACCCATTCGCGTTGCGCGTGCGCCGGTCGAGCAGCAAGGCGATCTCTTTCCCGCAATGGTTTCACCGCTGACCGGTCAACCGGTTGAAGAGGAGGAAATCGCCGAGGTCGAAGATGTGCCCGAGCATTCGGGCGACGATGAAGCGCGGGAAATGTCCGCGCCGCAATCGCTCGCGGAACGTCTCGCCATCGGAAACCCTCTTGAAGGCCCGGTGGCAGAGGTGAGCGAATGACCGCGCTTGCTGTCAGCACGACCATCTCGCACAGCCGGGCCAGTTTGACCGGTGTTCGTCGCCAGATGTTGGACGAGGCGCGTCTGCGCGTGATCTGGGTTGCGCTGATCTTTGCACTCGTCGCAGCAGCGGCAGTCGTGCGGATCGTCTATCTTGGTTCCAGCGATCAGGTCACCAGTTCTACCTCGCTTGAAGACGCGCTCCTTCCACCGCGCGGTGAGCTGACCGATCGCAATGGTGTTCCGCTCGCGCGCGCATTTCCTGCATATGCGCTGTGGTATAACCCGAAGGCACTTGGCGATCCCGACAACCCGCTGGTCAAATCGCCGCGCGAGGTTGCAGGTGAACTCAAAGCCATTTTCCCCTCTCTCAATGTCGAGAACACGGTCGAGAAACTGGCGGCTGGTCGCCCTGGATATATCCAGCGCCGCGTTTTGCCGGAAGATGCCAACAAAGTGATGGCGATCGGTGAATTGTCGCTCGAACTGCCCAAGGAAACCGACCGTCACTATCCCCAAGGGTCAATGGCGGCGCACATTCTCGGCTATGTCAACCGCGATGGGCAGGGCCGCGTCGGGATGGAGCAGGTGCTCGAAGAGCGGCTGATGGATCCGGCCATGCGCAACAATCCGACCGCCTTGTCTATCGACATGCGCGTGCAGGGTGCACTCGAGGATGAATTGCGGCGCGGAATGTTGGCGACCAACGCCATGGGCGCTGCCGGCGTGATCCTCGATGCGGATACGGGCGAAGTGATGGCTCTTGCCTCGCTGCCCGAATTCGACCCCAACCAGGTCAATGCCGAGGATCTGCTGCAATCAGAAGCGATGCGCAAACGCGGGGAAACGCCCAAGAGCTTTAACCGCGTGACCAACCAGGTCTACGAGCTTGGCTCGACCTTCAAGCCACTGACCGTTGCCGCCGCCATCGACGCGGGCACGATCCGCGATTTCGGTCGTCCCTATGATGCATCGCCGGTCAAGGTTGGCCGCTTCAGCATCACAGATAGCCACTTCATCGGAAACCAGCTCAATGTTGCGCAGACGCTGATCCACTCCTCGAACACCACGACCGCACGGATCGCTGACGAGTTGGGTTCTGAAAAACTGCGCCGGACGATGATCGATCTCGGCATGAACGAGCGCCCCTATATCGAGCTGCCTGCGCGCGGGCATCCGATCTGGCCGGGCGAAAAATGGCCGCGTTTGCGCAATATGACGGTCGGTTACGGTCACGGTATCGCGGTTACCCCGTTGCATCTCGCCAGCGCCTATGCGGCGATGGTCAATGGCGGGGTCTGGCGTCCGGCGACCCTGCACAAGCTCGAGGCTGGCGAGGCACCCAAGGGGCGCCGTGTATTCAAGGCCTCGACCTCTTCGCGGATGCGCCAGCTCCTGCGCATGATCGCGATTTACGGCACCGGCAAGAACGCCGATGCGCCGGGGTTCCGCGTGGGCGGAAAAACGGGTTCGGCGGAAAAACCGGGCAGCGGCGGCTATCGCAAGACTTCGCTGGTCTCGACCTTCGCTGCGGCTTTCCCGATGGACAAGCCGCGCTATGTCGTGATCGCGATGCTCGACGAGCCGAAGGGCACGACTGCCAGCTCCTATCAGCGGACTGCAGCATGGAACGCTGCTCCTATCGTAGGAAACCTGGTGCCGCGCATTGGCCCGATCCTTGGCGTCCGACCCGATTCCACGCGCGATATCGACATAAGTGACCTCAAGCCGCTCATCGGCGGGGGGCGCTAATGAAGCTCTCCACGCTCGCCACCGCCGCCGGAATTGCCCTCACCGACGGCGCCGATACGAATGTCACCGGCTTTGCGATCGACAATCGCAAGGTTGCGCCAGGCACAGTGTTCGGCGCGTTCCAGGGCATGACGGTCAATGGCGAGGATTTCATTCCGGCCGCGATCCAGGCCGGTGCGGTAGCGGTTGTTGCCCGTCCGCAGGCGCTAGTCGAAGGCGCAATCCATATCGCCGACGACACACCGCGCCGTGCCTTTGCGTGTCTCGCTGCTCAATATTTCAAGCCGGTCCCGCCGCACATCGTCGCGGTAACCGGAACCAACGGCAAAACCTCGACTGTTGAGATGACGCGGCAGATCTGGCGAATGACCGGAAACCGTGCTGCATCTATCGGAACGCTCGGTGTGACTACGCCGGATGAATCTGTGTCTACGGGACTGACCACACCCGATATCGTGACTTTCCTCTCCAATATGAGCGGGTTAGCGCGAGAGGGGGTGACGCATGTCGCCTATGAGGCATCAAGCCACGGCCTTTCGCAATATCGCAATGAAGGCCTGTCAGTTTCGGCGGCGGGCTTCACCAATTTCAGCCGCGATCACCTCGATTATCACGAGACGATGGAAGAGTATTTTGCGGCCAAGATGCGGCTTTTCGACGAGGTCGTGACCGATGATGCAACAGTCGTGGTCTGGACGGGTTCTTGCGAGTGGACCGACCGGACTATCGAGCATGCGCGGCAACGGAACCTGCGCGTGTTCACGGTGGGTGAGCAGGGGGCCAAAGACCGTAACGGCATCCGCCTGCTCGCCCATACGCCGACACAGCTGGGGCAGGAACTCGAAGTCGAGCATGATGGCAAGACACGCACGATCAAGCTGCCGCTGATCGGCGATTACCAGTCTGCCAATGCACTGGTCGCCGCCGGACTGGCTTTGGCTACGGGAGGCGAAGCGAATATGGTTTTTGATGCCGTTGCGAGGTTGCAGCCCGTCCTCGGACGGCTTGAACGCGCGGTCATCACCCAATCGGGCGCACCGGTCTATGTCGATTACGCGCATACAGCCGATGCTCTTAAATCCGCGATTAGCGCGCTACGCCCGCATGTGCAGGGCAAACTGATCACCGTGTTCGGTGCAGGCGGGGACCGCGACCAGGGCAAACGCGGCCCGATGGGCGCGGTGGTCGCTGAGGCATCCGACATTGCCATCGTCACTGACGACAATCCGCGCGGCGAAGACTCCGCGGCCATCCGCGCGCAGATCATGGAATGCGCTCCGCATGCGACCGAGATCGGTGACCGGCGCAAAGCCATCGCTGCAGCGATCAATATGGCGGGCAAGGACGATATCGTCCTTGTCGCGGGCAAGGGACATGAACAAGGCCAGATAGTCGGCTCGGGAGAGAATATGCGAGTTTTGCCGTTCGATGATGTCACGGTTTCGCGCGAGTGCGCCGCACCGGCGGGAGCCGCAGCATGAATGCGCTCAAGGCTATCCGGTCATGGCCGGTCGACAAACGCGATACGCTCGCTCTCGCCTTATGGGATGCAGCAGCGATTGCCCAGGCGGTTGGCGGAACCGCTAGTGGCGAGTTTCAGGTTTCGGGTGTCGAGATCGATTCTCGCGATGTGCGCCCGGGCGATCTGTTTTTTGCGCTCAAAGGTGAGGCGACCGACGGGCACAAGTTTCTCGACAAGGCTTTTGCCAACGGAGCGACCGCTGCCGTTGTAGACCGGAAAATCGATTACCCACACATCCTGGTCAACGATACCAACGCAGCGTTGGAGGTACTCGGAGCCGCGTCGCGCGACCGTTGCGTTGCACGCCGGATTGGCGTGACCGGTTCGGTCGGCAAGACCGGTGTGAAGGAAGCGATCTTTTCCGCGCTGGATCGGACAAGTCGTGGTGCCACACACCGGTCGGTACGTAGCTACAACAACCATGTCGGCGTTCCGCTCAGTCTCGCGCGGATGCCCGTGCGCAGCGAGTTCGGCGTGTTCGAAATGGGCATGAATCATGCTGGCGAGATTTCGGCTCTGACGGCTCAGGTAAAACCCCACGTTGCCGTGATCACAACCATCGCTCCAGCGCATATCGAGAACCTCGGCAGCATCGAAGCCATTACCGACGCCAAAGCCGAGATATTCGAAGGCGTAGTCGAAGGCGGAACTGCGGTTATCCCGGCGGATATAGAGCAATATGAACAGCTTGCCGCTGTTGCGAAAAAGCGGGGCGTGAAGATTGTATCTTTCGGCAAGAGCGATCACGCTGACGTACGTTTGCTGGATGCTATTCCATCCGCGAATGGCGGTTCGCTTGTTACTGCCGACCTCGGCGATACGCGGCTGTGTTTCTCGGTCGCGGAAACGGGCGAACACTGGATAAGCAACTCGCTGGCTGTGATGGCGGCAGTCAAAGCGGCAGGTGGAGATCTTGGATCGGCAGGTCTCGCTCTTGCCGAAATGGGCGGCCTGAAGGGACGCGGCGCGCGTCACCGCATTGCCGCGCATAGCGGTAAGGCGCTGCTGATCGACGAGAGCTACAACGCCAATCCCGCTTCGATGCGTGCTACCTTGCGCCAGCTTGGTCAGACGCCAGCAACCCGCCGTGTGGCAGTGCTCGGCTCGATGAAGGAACTGGGCGACTTTGCACCGCGCTTCCACGCACAACTGGCCGAGCCACTGGCCGAGGCGACGGTCGACTATGCGGTGCTGGTGGGTGAGGAAATGGAGGCGCTTGCGCGGCACTTGGGGAAAGCGCCGGGCGGAGCGCTTGCCGCTGCACCAGCGTTCACGCATTGCGACGGTCCGGCGGAGGCGATTTCGGCGCTTGAGGAATATGGCATCACCAATGGCGATGCCATTCTTGTCAAAGGCTCCAATTCGATTGGTCTTGGCCGGTTGGTCGCACACTTCACGGCACGGACTTGAGATGCCGCGATTGAAATTCAACGGGATGGCTGAATGCTCTATCTGATCGCCGAATGGCTGAATTTCGAGGGATTGTTCAACCTCATCCGGTACCAGACCGCACGGTCGGGAGCGACGCTGCTCACCGCGCTGGTGATCGGCCTGATTATCGGCCCGCGTTTCATCAACATGCTTCGCGTAAGGCAGGGTAAAGGTCAGCCAATCCGCGAGGACGGCCCGCAAACCCATCTCGCCAAGGTCGGCACACCGACCATGGGCGGCCTGATGATCCTCGTCTCGCTGACGCTGTCGATGCTGTTGTGGATGGATCTGCGCAACCCGTTCGTCTGGGCATGCCTTGGTGTGACGGTTGGCTTTGGCCTGATCGGCTTCCTCGACGATTACGACAAGGTGACCAAGGCAAGCCACAAGGGCGTGTCCGGCAAAGTTCGGCTGCTGCTTGAATTTATCGTCGCTGGCATCGCGTCCTACATCATCGTGAGCCAGATCAACACGAACCTCTATGTGCCGTTCCTGTCCGACGTGGCGATCCCTCTGGGCCCGTTTTACTATGTCTTCGCTGCGATTGTGATTGTGGGTGCGGGCAATGCGGTGAATCTGACCGATGGTCTCGACGGTCTTGCGACGATGCCGGTTATTATCGCGGCGGGCACCTTTGCCCTGATCGCTTATCTGGTCGGCCGCGCCGATTTCTCCGAATATCTCGGCATCCCGCATGTGTCGGGCGCGGGCGAACTCGCAATTCTGTGTGCCGCGATCATGGGCGCGGGGCTTGCCTTCCTGTGGTTTAATGCGCCACCGGCGGCGGTCTTTATGGGTGATACGGGCAGCCTCGCGCTTGGTGGGGCGCTCGGCGCGATTGCCGTTGCCGCGCATCACGAGATCGTGCTGGCGATCGTAGGCGGTTTGTTCGTGGTCGAGGCGCTTTCGGTCATCATCCAGGTGTTCTGGTTCAAGCGCACCGGCAAGCGTGTGTTCCGCATGGCTCCGATCCATCACCATTTCGAACAGAAGGGCTGGGCGGAATCGACTGTCGTGATCCGCTTCTGGATCGTCTCGATTGTTCTCGCCCTGATTGGCCTGTCGACGCTCAAGCTCAGATGATTACCTCGTCCGCCTTTTCCGGCAAACGCTATGCCATTCTCGGACTTGCCAGATCCGGGCTGACGGCTGCCGAGGCTCTGCTGGCAAGCGAAGCCGAGATTGTCGCGTGGGACAGGCAGGACGAGGCGCGCGCAAAGCTGCAGGGACGCTGCAAGCTCGCCGATCCGCTCGATATGGATTTGACGGGTTTCGACGGCGTTGTCGTGTCGCCGGGGGTTCCGCTCAACACGCATCCGATTGCCGGCCATGCTGCGAAGTTCGGCGTTCCGGTTATCGGTGACATTGAACTTTTTGCGCGCGCCCGGCCACACTTGCCTGCGCACAAGGTAATCGGAATCACCGGAACCAATGGTAAGTCGACCACCACCGCGTTGGTCGCGCATGTGCTTGAACAAGCTGGTGTGCCGGTTCGTATGGGCGGTAATATCGGCGTTCCGATCCTCGGCGAAAACCCACTGCCCCAAGGCGGCGTCTATGTGCTCGAATTGTCGAGCTACCAGATCGACCTGACCCGCTCGCTGGCGTGCGAAGCGGCAGCGTTGCTCAACATTACGCCCGACCATCTCGACCGCTATGATGGCTTCGAAGCCTATGCGTCTTCCAAGGGTCGGCTATTTGCGATGCAAGGCGTCGACCAATTCGCTGTGTTCGGCTCGAAAGATGCGCCGACGCGCGCAATTGCCGATGCCGAGATGGCGCGGCGTCCGGATGGCCGGGTGCAGCTGATCGATATGGAGGCTTACGCTTCGCTGCAGGACCGTTGGCCCGCGCTTCAGGGGCCGCACAACCTTGAAAATGCCGCAGCTGCCATCGCAATGCTGGAAGAGGTGGGAGTAACGCCCGCGCAGTGGCAGCCTGCCTTCGAGGGTTTCACTGGCTTGCCGCACAGGATGGAAGTTGCCGCTGCGCATAATGGCATCCTGTTCATCAACGATAGCAAGGCGACCAATCAGGCCTCGACCGCGCCTGCGCTTGCAGCATTTCCGCGCGATCCCGATCCACGCATTCACTGGATCGTCGGTGGCTTGGCCAAGGAAGACGGTCTCGGCGAGTGCGAAGAGCATCTGGGCGAAGTGAAGGCGGCCTATACGATTGGTGAGGCTGGCCCACGTTTCGCGGAATTGCTCGACGGCAAGGTGCCAGTGAAGAATTGCGAATTGCTTTGCGAAGCAGTGCGCAGCGCATTGGCAAACGCAGTTCCTGGCGACGTGGTTTTGCTTTCACCAGCCTGCGCCAGTTTCGACCAGTTTCGCGACTTCGAACGGCGCGGCGAGCATTTTCGCCAGATGGTAGCGGCGCTGATCGACGAAGACGATCAGGTTCAAAACGGAGTGTCAGCCGCATGAATACCGCGCAGCCCTACATTCCTCATTCGGGAGATCGCCGACCGGGGCCGGAACGTTTCAAAACGTCGAAGAGTGCCGAACTCAAGATTTGGTGGCGCGAGATTGACCGGGTGCTTCTTTTCCTGATCCTCGCCTTGATGGCGGTTGGAACGGCAGCGGTTGCAGCTGCTTCTCCGGCAAGTGCCCGGCGATTGTCGACCGCGAGTGTGCAACTGCCCGATCTCTATTTCTACTGGGCGCATTTGCGCTGGCAATTCCTCGGCTTGCTGACCCTTTTCGGTGCGTCGATGCTCTCGCTCGACAATGCACGCCGTGTTGGCGTGTTGCTCGCTGCCGGGATGTTGTTCTTTCTGTTTCTCGTTCCGGTGCTCGGGCACGAGGTGAATGGAGCCAGGCGTTGGATCAATCTCGGGATGCGTTTCCAGCCGTCGGAATTTCTGAAGCCGGGTTTCGCCGTCGCGCTGGCATGGATCCTTTCTTGGAGGTTGCGCGATGCCAACCTTCCGGTGCTGGCAATCGTGAGCGGGTTGATGGCGGTGGTTGGTCTCTTGCTTATGCTGCAGCCCAATCTCGGCGCGACGTTGTTGTTCGGCGGTGTTTGGTTTGTGCTCGTGTTGTTATCGGGCGTTTCGATCCAGCGGATCGGGATGCTGATCGGTGGCGGTGTCGGGCTGCTGACTTTGGCGTATTTCTTCTATCCCAACGCGCAAAACCGTATCAACGACTTCCTTGGCGGTGGCACCGCGTTCGATCAGGTCGACCTTGCCCAGAGAACATTGCTTGCGGGCGGCTGGACGGGCAGCGGCTATGCGCTCGGCGTACGCAAGCTCAACCTGCCCGAGGCACATACCGACTACATCTTCTCGGTCATCGGTGAAGAGTTCGGACTGATTACCTGCGCAATCATCGTTGCACTCTATCTCGCGATTATCGTTCGTGTGCTGGTGCGGTTGGCGGATGAGGAAAACCTGTTCGTTCTGCTGGCCGGGGCAGGCCTTGCAACACAGATCGGTGGACAGGCCTTCATCAACATCCTCGTCAACTTGCAGCTGTTCCCGTCGAAGGGCATGACATTGCCGCTCGTTTCCTATGGTGGATCGAGCACCATTGCTGTGTGTTTGGCGGCAGGATTGCTGCTCGCGATCACACGGCGAAACCCGTTTCTTACGCGCGAAACTCCCGGGCTTCGCGCGCTTTTGCCCGAGAAGGGGGCCCGCTGATGAGCGGCACGAACAGACATTATGTCTTGGCCGCAGGTGGCACGGGCGGCCATCTGATCCCAGCCTTTGCGCTTGCCACCGAGTTGGAGCGACGCGGACATCATGTCGCGCTGATCACCGACGAGCGCGGAGCGAATATTCCCGGAAAACCCGATTTCCTGCCAGCGCATGTCCTGCCCGCCGGCCGTTTCGGCAAGAATCCGCTCCGTTGGCCCAAGGCAGCGAAGGCGCTGTGGGACGGGCGCAAAATGGCGCTGCGACTGTTCGAAACATTCGAACCCAGCGCCGTGATCGGCTTCGGGGGCTACCCGGCAGCGCCCGCGCTGCTGGCGGCGACCTCGGCGGAAATTCCGAGCCTCGTGCATGAACAGAACGCTGTGCTCGGGCGCGTGAACCGGATGCTTGCCCGGCGTGTCCAGGCGATTGCGACCGCCTATCCCGACATCAAACGGCTCAAGTCCAAGTATGCCGAGAAGGTTCACCTGGTCGGCAATCCGGTGCGTGCCGAAGTCTTGCAGCTGCGCGAAGAACCTTTTCCGCCGTTTACCGAGGATGGATTGCTGCGGGTGCTGGTTACCGGCGGAAGCCAGGGCGCGAGTGTTCTGTCAGATGTCGTGCCCGATGGTTTGGCGATGCTCCCACCCGCTCTGCGGTCACGCCTTCAAGTCACGCAGCAATGTCGCCCGGAAGATCTGGAGGCAGTCCGCGAGCGCTATCGCAGCCACGACATTCCTGCCGAGCTCGGAACCTATTTCGAGGATATGGCGACCCGGCTTGCGGAGGCGCATCTGTTTATCGGCCGTGCCGGGGCTTCGACCATCGCGGAACTGACCGCTGTGGGTCGCCCCGCGATACTGATTCCGCTGCCAATCGCGACGGACGATCATCAGGCTGCCAATACTCGCGAAGTAGCCAAGGCGGGTGGAGCGCGGGCGATCAGGCAGACCAACTTTACCGGCAAGGAACTCGCCAAACAGATTCAGGCACTGGCGCAGCGCCCCGAGACGCTTGCAACCGCCGCCCATGCGGCATGGAATTGCGGCAGACCTGATGCAGTCAAGGATTTGGCCGATCTGGTCGATAGCTTTGGCGGAGCGGATATGATGGATGTGATCCGCGTCGGTGGCGACAATGAACGTGGTGCTTCGCAAGGTGTCGAAGTCGCGCAGGGTACAGCGAAAGACGCCGCGCAATGAAGGGCGTTGGCACCGATATCGGCACCATCCATTTCGTCGGCATAGGCGGCATAGGCATGTCGGGAATTGCCGAGGTGATGCACAATCTCGGCTACACTGTACAGGGTAGCGATATGGCGGAGGGGCCGAGCGTTCTGCGCCTGCGCGAACGCGGGATCTCAGTCGCCATCGGACACGAGAAAGAGCATGTCGAAGGCGCGGCAGTGGTTGTGATTTCAACCGCTGTCAAACGTACCAACCCTGAAGTGGCGCATGCGCTCGAAAACCGTATCCCGGTGGTTCGACGCGCAGAAATGCTTGCCGAGTTGATGCGGCTTAAGAGCACCGTTGCGGTAGCCGGAACGCACGGCAAAACGACCACCACCAGCATGATCGCAGCATTGCTCGATGCCGGCGATGTCGATCCGACTGTCATCAATGGCGGTATTATTGAACAATACGGTTCGAACGCGCGGATGGGCGATAGCGACTGGATGGTTGTCGAGGCCGATGAAAGCGATGGCAGCTTCCTGCGGCTCGACGGGACTATTGCGGTCGTCACCAATATCGATCCCGAACACCTCGATCACTACGGCGATTTCGACGGCGTCAAAGACGCTTTCGTCGAGTTCATTCACAACGTCCCGTTCTACGGCGCAGCGATCCTGTGTATCGACCATCCGGAAGTGCAGGCGGTGGTCGGCAAGGTGCGCGACCGCCGGGTCATTACCTATGGCTTCTCGCTTCAGGCGGACATTTGCGGGGTAAACGTCCAACCGGTCGACGGGGGTAACCAATTCGACGTCGTTGTCCGTCAGCGCGGTGAGGAAGATCGCCGGATTGAAGGCGTCAGGCTTCCCATGCCGGGGCGGCACAATGTCCAGAACGCCCTTGCAGCAATTGCAGTCGCTATCGAGATGGGATGTGCGGATGATGTCATCGTTGGCGGCTTCGACAAGTTTGGCGGAGTTCGCAGGCGTTTCACCCGGGTCGGCGAAATTGCCGGCGCGATGATCATCGACGACTATGCGCACCATCCGGTCGAGATCCAGGCCGTGCTGGAAGCCGCTCGCGAGAGCGCGAAAGGCCGTGTTATCGCGGTGATGCAGCCGCATCGCTACACGCGCCTCAACGATCTGATGGATGACTTCCAGAATTGCTTCAACGAAGCCGATCAGGTCTATGTGACCCCGGTCTACGAGGCTGGCGAGGAGCCGATTGAGGGTGCTGACGCTGAAGGGCTTGTTGCGGGACTCAAATCGCGCGGTCACCGCTCGGCGGCGACCATTCGTGATCAGGATCATCTTGCGGAAACGCTCGCTGGAGAGATTGGCGAAGGTGATCTGATCGTTTGTCTTGGCGCCGGCGATATTACCAAGTGGGCGGCCGCGCTCGAAGCCAACATTGCGGCAAAGAGAGGCGCTGAATGACCGAGCGCCAACCCGACGATTGGGCAATGAACGACACCGGCCGCGCGCCTTCGGGTGCGGTAGAGGGTGCGGTTGCCGGACCCGTGCCTATCGAGAATATTCGCGGCAAGCTGACCGCTAATGCTCCGCTGGCCAAGCTGGTCTGGTTCAAGACCGGTGGCAAAGCTGACTGGTTGTTCGAGCCAGTCGATCTGGACGATTTGAAGGAATTCCTGCGCACATTGGATGGACGCCTGCCCGTGATGGCTCTCGGGCTCGGTTCAAACATGATCATTCGCGATGGCGGCGTTCCAGGCATTGTGGTCCGTCTGGGCAAGCCCTTCGCGAAGGTAGAGAACGAAGGCGATTGCACCGTCACCTGCGGCGGCGGGGCGAGTGGCATCCTCGTTTCCTCGACTGCACGCGACACGGGCATTGCAGGGCTTGAATTCCTGCGCGGTATCCCCGGCACTGTCGGCGGTTTCGTCCGCATGAATGGCGGAGCCTATGGCCGCGAGGTGTGCGACATCCTGCTTGATTGCGATGTGATTATGCCGGGCGGTGAGTTGGTTACGCTCCCAGCCAGCGACCTCAACTACAGCTATCGCCACTCAGACCTGCCCGACGGCGCAGTGGTCGTTTCGGCGCGCTTCAGGGGCACTCCGGGAGATCCGCAAGAAATCGGCGCCGAAATGGACCGCATCGCCGAAGCGCGCGAGAACTCGCAGCCGTTACGAACCAAGACCGGCGGTTCCACTTTCAAAAACCCGCCAGGGAAGAAGGCATGGCAACTGGTCGATGAGGCGGGTTGCCGCGGCCTCCAGATCGGCGGCGCGCAGGTTAGCGAGAAGCACACCAATTTCCTGATCAACACTGGCGATGCGACGAGCGCCGATATCGAGGCACTGGGCGAAGAAGTTCGCCGCCGCGTCTACGCCAATTCGGGTGTCGACCTGCAATGGGAAATCCAGCGGGTGGGGCGGGCATGAGCGATCTACCCAAACTCCACGTCGCGATCCTAATGGGCGGCTGGGCGAACGAGCGCGAAGTTTCGCTGATGTCGGGAGGCGGCATTGCGGATGCTCTCGAAGAGCGTGGGCACAAAGTGACCCGGATCGATATGGACCGGCAGGTCGCGGCGCGCATTGCGGAGGCTGCGCCCGATGTCGTGTTCAACGCGCTGCACGGCGTTCCGGGCGAGGATGGCACGGTGCAGGGAATGCTCGACCTGATGGGCATTCCCTATACGCATTCGGGCCTCGCGACCTCGGTTATCGCCATCGACAAGGAATTGACCAAGCGGGCGCTGGTCCCGGCAGGCATTCCGATGCCGGGTGGCCGGATCGTGCGCAGCGAAGAACTCTATGAGGAAGACCCGCTGCCGCGCCCCTACGTGCTCAAACCAGTCAATGAGGGTTCGTCGGTCGGGGTCGCCATCGTCACCGATGAAAGCAATTACGGAAACCCCATACGCCGTGATAGCGAAGGACCGTGGCGGCAATTCGATCAGTTGCTCGCCGAGCCATTTGTTCGCGGGCGCGAGCTAACGACAGCGGTGATAGACGGGCCCGATGGTCCCAAGGCACTGACCGTTACCGAGCTTGTTCCGAAGTCGGGTTTCTACGATTTCGACGCAAAATACACCGACGGGATGACCGACCATATCTGTCCGGCGGATATTCCGGACAACATCGCGGCATTGTGCCTCGATTACGCGGTCGGCGCGCACAAGGTTCTGGGCTGCAAAGGCACCAGCCGTACCGATTTCCGCTGGGATGACGAATTGGGCGAACAAGGCTTGTTCGTGCTCGAAACCAACACCCAACCCGGCATGACGCCGCTCAGCCTCGTTCCTGAACAGGCCAAATATTGCGGTATGGATTATGGCGATCTGGTCGAAGCGATCATCGCCGAGGCGCTTCGGTCGCACGGGGCAGCCAAGAGTAGTGGAGGCAATGATGGCAACGGTTAAGCGCAAGGCGAAAGGTGTCCGCCGCTCGGCTGCATCTCGCAGTCGGGCCAGCACTGCACGCAAGGCAAAGGCGCATACCAACTCGGTCCTGGATTCGGCGATGGCAATCCTGCCATTCACCGAACAGCAATTGCAGCGTATTTTCCTGGCAATGATCATAGGAGGCGCGGTAGCTCTGGCATGGTTCGTGGCCAGCCTCGCAGGAGCTCCGGCGATGGCGCAGCAACAGATCGCAGGCCTTGCGACCAATGCCGGGTTCGAGGTGCGCCACGTTACGGTTAGCGGCGTCGACCGGATGAATGAATTGAAGGTCTACAACCGTGTGCTCGGCACGCGGGACCGTCCGATGCCGCTGGTCGATGTCGAAGCGATCCGCAGCGACCTGCTCGAACTCAACTGGGTCAAGGACGCACGTGTTTCGCGGCAACTGCCCGACCGCTTGATTATCGATATTGTAGAACGCGAACCGCATGCGGTACTGCAGAAAGCAGACAAGCTGGTTCTGATCGATCCGACCGGGGCCGAACTCGAACCGATATCTGCGGTCAATGCCAAAGGCATGCTCGTTGTATCGGGACCCGGCGCACGCAAACAGGTCGAAGCACTTACCGGACTTCTTGATGCCGCACCCGCACTCAAACCTCGGGTCGATGAAGCCGAATGGATCGGCAATCGCCGCTGGGATCTGACCTTCAATACCGATCAGGTGCTTTCGTTGCCGCAAGGTGAGAAGGAAGCATCGACCGCGCTGGTCGCGTTTGCAAAGCTGGATGGCACGAGCCGGCTGCTTGGTGGCAAGGTTGCCAAATTCGATATGCGCGCTCCCGAACGTATCTACATGCGTATTCCCGGACGCTCCCAGGAAGTCCTCAATACCGGCGGAGGCGAATAATGGCGCTTCCGCGCATCAGCCGCGTTTTCGGGGCCGTTAATGTCGGCTCGTTTCGTATCTCTGCGATGATCATGGGCCTGTCCGAGACGGGCGAGATGATTGTCCTCGGCTCCGGTCACAGGGCGAGCCAGGGCATCAAGCGCGGCTATATTACCGATATGGCCGCCGCGACCTACGCGATCCGCGATGCGGTCGAGCGGGCGGAGAAGAACGCCGGAACCAGCGTTTCGAGTGTCTGGGTCGGGTGTGCTGGCGCGGGGCTTGCCAGCCAGATTGCGAAAGTTGAAATCGATATTGGCGGCCGGCGGATCGAGGAAGAAGACATCGAGCAACTGCTCGTCACTGCCCGCGACAGCATCCAGCCCGATGGCCGTATGGTACTTCACGCGCAGCCCGCGCATTACACGCTCGATGGCGCGCATGGTGTCGCCAATCCAAAGGGGCTGCACGCCGAACGGCTGGGTGTCGATATCCATGTGATGCTTGCCGACGGCGCGCCAGTCAGGAACCTGATCGAGGCGGTGCAAAACGCGCATCTCGATGTTGAGAGCGTTGTCGCTGCACCGATTGCGGCCGGTCATGCCTGTCTCAGTCACGAAGAGCGCGAACTCGGCACCGCGCTGATCGAGATTGGCGGCGAGACGACCAACGTCTCGGTTTATGCCGGCGGCATGCTGCTTGGTCTTAAATCGATTCCTTTCGGCTCGGCCGATATCACCGATGCGATCGCTTCTGCATTCGGGATCAGACGTTTTCAGGCGGAGCGGCTGAAATGCGTCGCGGGTTCGGCCATAGCCAGCCCCTCTGATCACCGCGAAATGGTCCCGGTCAATGGGCCGGGTGAAGCTGAGACCACCACTATCGCTCGCGGAGCCGATGACAAGAACCGTATTCCGCGCGCCGAGCTGGTCTCGGTCGTCACCGAACAACTTTCGCGCCTGACCGACGAGCTGGGCAAGGCGCTGAAGGAGATGGGATTTTCCGGTGCACGCGGCAGCCAGGTCGTGCTGACCGGCGGCGGCGCGGAACTCGCCGGGTTCGCCGAATTCGCTCAGAGCGCCCTGGGTCGGCCAGTCCGGATCGGAAAAGCACCTTCGCTGCGCGGGCTGCCAGAAGCGCATGCGACACCCGGTTTCGCGACGCTTTCGGGTCTGTGCCTTTATGCCGCTGACGACCCGGTCGATATTCGAACCATTGATGCAGGCTACACCGAAACGGTCAAAGTGTCGGGAATGGCGATGGTCAATCGCATTTACCGCGCGGTCAAAGAGTATTTCTGACGTGCTGGCTTACCCATTAACCACTGTGGATAAGCGGTTTCTCCCTATGCACCGGCGATTCGCTTTGTGCCAAAATACCCCTCACAGATTTGAAATCAGTACTTTCCCTTGGAGGGACACCCAATGAGCATCAATATCGGCCCGCCCGCATCTGACGAGCTTCGCCCCAGAATCACCGTTATCGGTGTTGGCGGCGCTGGTGGGAATGCGATTGCCAACATGATTGCGGCAGAGATCGAAGGCGTCGATTTTATTGTCGCGAACACCGATGCCCAGGCACTCAACACCGCCGCGGCGGATACGCGCATCCAGCTCGGTCCGGAGATTACCGGCGGACTTGGGGCCGGTGCTCGTCCCGAAGTAGGCAAAGCCGCGGCTGAAGAAACCACCCAGGAAATCGAGGATGCGCTCGATGGTGTGAATATGTGCTTTATCGCTGCCGGTATGGGCGGTGGTACGGGAACCGGCGCTGCGGCTGTGATCGCCGAGGCGGCGCGGCGCAAGGGTGTGCTGACGGTCGGAGTTGTGACGAAGCCGTTCCTGTTCGAGGGCACACGGCGGATGCGCGCAGCGGAAGCCGGGATCGAAGAGCTGCAAAAGCATGTCGATACGCTGATTGTCATTCCGAACCAGAACCTGTTCCTCGTCGCCAAGGCTGAAACGACTTTCAAGGAAGCGTTTCAGCTGGCCGACGAAGTGCTTCAGCAGGGTGTTCGCTCGATCACCGACCTGATGGTCATGCCGGGCCTGATCAATCTCGACTTTGCCGATGTTAAGTCGGTGATGGAGGAAATGGGCAAGGCGATGATGGGCACCGGCGAGGGTGAGGGCGAGAACCGCGCGCTCGAAGCTGCCGAGCGCGCAATTGCTAACCCGCTGCTCGATGGTGTTTCGATGCAGGGCGCAAAGGGCGTCATCATCTCGATCATCGGCGGTGAGGACATGAAACTCCTCGAAGTTGACGAGGCCGCAAATCACATTCGCGAGCTGGTCGATGAGGACGCCAACATCATCTGGGGATCGGCATTCAACCCCGAACTCGAAGGCAAGATCCGCGTTTCGGTTGTCGCAACGGGTATCGAAGCGGGTGCTGGTGCAGTCGATGCGAGCGGCGATACGCATTCGCTGTCGCTGGGTGAATCGCGCGCACCCAAGCGTCCTGTGCTCGATCTTCCAGAGGACGACGAGGCCGAAGAGAATCCGGAGGAGCAGGAAGAAACGGTGGCTGAACCCATTGGTTTGTCTGCTCTTTCTCTGGGTGAAGACGACGAAGTGGATGAAGATGAAGACGGCGATGTCGATGGTATTGTCGATCCGCTTGCAGGGATGAGGCAGAACATTCCCGAAGAATATGAGCCCGAGGGCGAGATTGCCGAACCGGCGGATGATTCGGCTCACGCTACGGCGGGTGGAGAAGGTTTTGCCGATACCGGCTCCAGCGAAGATGACTGGGACGAAGTCGCAGAAGCTCCAGCGGCAGAACCGGAACAGGCCCCCGAAGCGGAACCCGAACCCGTTCCTGAGGAAGAACCGCTTGATCTGGTCGCAGAAGCGGAAGCAGAAGTCGACCAGGGAGACGAAGCCGGGGACGATGAGCTTCTGCTCAATGCCGACAAACTGGCTGAGGACGACGAGCCCGTTCAGGGCGGGCGCCGTCGCGGCCTGGTCGCGGGAAGCAAGGCCCCGGATGCTCCAGCGACCGGAAATGGCGATGCCAGCAATGGCAACGCGGGCGGCGGAGGAAGTGCTGCGGGCGGCAGCACCCTGTTTGAACGGATGGCCAACCTCTCGCGCGGATCGAACACGGGCGACAAGGAAGGCGATGGGGAGGATGAGGATGGTGACGACGATGGCTCGTCGCTCAACATTCCGCGTTTCCTTGGGCGTCAAAACAACCAGTAAGCAGCCGGACGCCTCGTTCGGTCGCGGTTAAGCTGGCGCAAGTCAGCAATGGCTGCCATGTCGCTGAAATGCATCGCTACGATGAAATCTGTGATTTGTACGAGACTGCCGGCGCGCCCATGCGGTTAGCCTATGGCGCTCGTGCTCTGCGTTTGCCTGGCTGCGCATTTCTTCTGGCAGCTGCTGCTGTGGCGCTTCCGTTCCCGGTGTGGGCGCAACCGAATGACGGATCGATTTCACAGGCTGTCGTCCAGCCTCTGCCGCCAGATGGTGTGACCGACCTCAACTCGGCGCTGCGGCGGCTTGCGCGCAATTCGCGCAATGTCGACGCGTTGATCGACGCCGGCAATGCGTCACTCAAGGTCGATGATGTCGATGCGGCAATCGGTTTCTTCGGTCGTGCGGAAGAGCTTTCGCCGAGCAATCCGAGGATCAAGGTAGGGCTGGCCGCAGCGTTCACCCGGAAGCAACGTCCGCTCGACGCGCTTCGGTTGTTCGACGAAGCAGAACAGGCGGGCGCATCGACCGACAGTCTGGCGAGTGATCGCGGCCTCGCCTATGATCTCGTTGGCGATAACTCGTCCGCGCAGCGCCACTACCGAACAGCGCTTGAGCGCGAGGATGACCCCCAGACGCGCCAGCGGCTTGCTCTGAGTCACGCTATGGCAGGCGACCGTGCGGGTTTCGAAAGCGTTCTGGCGCCGTTGATCGCCAAGCAGGATCCGGCATCATACCGCACGCGCGCCTTTGGTCTTGCGATACTTGGCGAGGACGGCGCAGCAGTGGCTATCGCAGAAGCGGTCATGCCGCGCAGGCTGTCATCACGGATTGCGCCATATCTTCGCTATATGCCGCGTCTGACCAAGGCACAGCAGGCGGCAGCGGCCAATCTGGGCGTCTTTCCGCGCGCCGCGCAGATCGGGCGCGATGATCCGCAGATTGCACAATATGCTGATAGCCCCCTTGCCCGAAATGCTGATGCACGCCTGGCTCCACGAGGAGAACCGCTGGGCCGCCGGGAAGATACCAGCAGCCCGCGCCGCCGCCCTGATCGGGGCCGCAGTTCGGTGGCCGCGACCGCGCCCGTGGTAGAAGCGACTCCGCCGGCGACAACACCTGCCCAGCTCGCGCAAGCGGATGTATCTGCGGCAACCACTCCACCACCACCAAGCGCTGCGGTTCGGCCTGATACTGCGCAGCTGCAGGTAACAGAGCCGGCGGCGAATATCGGTCCGTCGCCGGGCTTCGATCTTGCGCAAGTGTCCTCCGCTGAACCGGCGGCGCAAACAACAAGCCCAACGCCCACCGTGTCGGATCCGGTGGTTCAGCGCACACCCGAAAGTGTTGCAGACGCGTTTGCCAACTTTAGCCTGACTCCACGCACAGGGGTCGCCCCTTCCACGGGCAGTGTCGACATAACGACTATCGAACCGCCGCGAGAAGTCGCGGCCAAGCCCGAGCCCGAACCGGTGAAGCCCGCTCACCCCAGGCGCTATTGGGTGCAGGTCGCGACGGGCAAGAACGTAGGTGCCCTGCGCTTTGACTGGCGAAGAATCAGCCGTAAAGCAGGTGTTGTGCTTGAGAAATACCAAGGGTTTACAACGCCCTGGGGTCAATCCAACCGGCTTCTTGCCGGGCCTTTCGATAGCTCGCGCGCAGCACAGCGCGCCGTGACGGCGCTCAAGGAGAAAGGTCTCGATAGCTTCACTTTCACCAGCCCCGAAGGCCAGGAGATACTCGCTCTCAAATAAGCGAGACCGCTCGAAAGGGCGTTTTGCACAAGGTTTGAACAGTCAAATCGACTTCTCCCCAGCGCTGCATGGGCCGTTGATTGCAACCCCATCATCCAGCTTCCATCCAGCCATTGATGGAACGGATTGCCCCCTGATGAGAACGAGTCAGCAGCTCTACGCCCTGCACGAAGATGCGGCGCCCGTTGATATGCTCGCTGCGTTGTTCGAGGCGCGCGGTTGGTCGTTCAAGACGCTGTCTAAAGAAGAATTGTCTGGTGAAATTCAGGGCAGCTGGGCGAATTACCAGCTGCGCGCAGTCTGGCGGACTGAGGATAACGTCCTGCAATTGTTGTGTTTGCCCGAAATACGAGTGTCGAAAGACAAACGTTCGTCGGCCTATGAATTGCTGGCACGCGTCAACGAACAGCTCTGGCTGGGCCATTTCGACGTGTGGTCGAATGGTGATATCCTGGTTTACCGCAACGCGGCGTTGCTGGGTGATGACGGACTGTTGAGCCTCGATCAGGCGCAGGCCATTGTTGAAACGGCGATAGAGGAATGCGACCGTTTCTATCCCGCTTTCCAGTTTGTGTTGTGGGGCGATAAGGAACCCGAGGAGGCGTTGAAGAGCGCGCTTGTAGATGCGGCGGGTGAGGCTTAACTCCGTCCCCTGGAACGGAGTTGTTCAATGGCTTTCGAGAAGATCCTGATCGTCGGTTTCGGTACAATGACCGGGGCGATGGTCGATGGCTGGCTCAAGGCTGGCTATGACCCAGCGCGTTTTGAAGTCTATCACCCGCGGAAAGACGAAGTGGCGCATGGTCTGCGGGTTCATAACGACTGGCCGGAAGCGCATTTCGATGCCGTGCTGCTCGGCGTGAAGCCTCATATGATCGATGATGTAAAAGAGGGTCTCGATCCGTTGCTCGGCCCGGGAACGGTGTTGATATCGGTTCTCGCGGGTGTCGAGCTGGCAAGTTATGCCGAACGCTTCCCGCGAGTTGGGGGGATTGTGCGCTTTATGCCCAACCTTGCGGT
This sequence comes from Pontixanthobacter sp., assembly GCA_965223995.1. Taxonomy (GTDB): domain Bacteria; phylum Pseudomonadota; class Alphaproteobacteria; order Sphingomonadales; family Sphingomonadaceae; genus Pontixanthobacter. Next base: position 605,929 of record CBDCXY010000016.1, read on the forward strand.
TGCACTCGGCAAATCACCCAATGCCCTGTGCGCAATCGGATTGGACCAGGACAAACGCAACAATGTCACGCAGCTGGCCACCGGACTCGGAACTGCGGAATGGCTTGATGATGAGAGCCAATTCGATCTTGTTACCGCGCTCGCCGGTTCCGGCCCCGGCTTCGTTTATCGCTTTATCGATGCGTTGGCGGCTGGCGCGCATTCACTGGGGTTGGCGCAGGATCAGGCGCAGCGGCTCGCGGTCACAATGGTCGAGGGTGCGGCGGCGTTGGCCTCTGCATCCGAATATTCTCCGCGCGAACTTGCCAAACGCGTCGCAAGCCCAGGTGGCATGACGCAAAAGGGGCTCGATGTGCTCGACGGGGGCGACGCGCTTGGAAATTTGGTCACCGAATGTTTGAAAGCAGCACGGGATCGCGGAACCGAGATGGCGGCAGAAGCGCGCGAACAGGGTTAATCTGCATCAACCGGTTTTCTCCGGTTTCGCTTGAAAAACGCCCCGAAAACCCCAATATTATGCGCAGAGCCGGACGCCTATCGTGGTTGCCCGGAAACAGGAGTTTGAATCGAAATGGCTGATTGGAACGATACTCAGCGATCTCAGCAGCAGTCGTTTACCGGAGCATCGGTGCCGCGCACGGGCGTTGTGTTCGATGAGGGGCTGCGCAAGCATATGCTCTCGATCTACAACTACATGGCTTCGGGCGTGTTGCTTTCGGGCATCGTCGCGATGTTGTTTGTGAACTCGCCGCTATTTGCTGCGGCGTTCAATGTCATTCAGACTGCACAGGGCACCTTCGCGCAACCGAATATGCTTGGCTGGATCATTGCGCTTTCACCCTTGGCTTTTGTGTTGTTCATGTCGTTCGGGCGTAACAAGTTCAGCGCGCCTGCTTTGCAGGGAATGTTCTGGGGGTTTGCGACGGCAATGGGCCTGTCGCTTTCGACCATATTCATCACCTACACCGGTTCGTCGATCGCAATGACGTTTTTCGCGACGGCGGGTGCGTTCGCCGGTCTCAGTCTATGGGGCTACACGACCAAGAAGGATATTTCGGGTTGGGGCAGCTTCCTTATCATGGGCGTAGTTGGCTTGATCGTCGCTTCGCTGCTCAATGCCTTCCTGATTGGCTCGCCCGGTCTTGAACTGGCAATATCGGCGCTCGGCGTACTGATTTTTGCGGGTCTTACTGCTTACGATACGCAGCGTCTGAAGCAGGAATATTCCTTTGTCCGGGGCACGCCGGAAGCAAAAAAATCGATCATTCTGGGAGCGCTTAGTCTCTACCTCGACTTCATCAATATGTTCCTGTTCCTGCTGCGCTTCCTTGGGAGCCGCGAATAAGAACACCTCTTCGGTGCGTTTGTCGCACCACGGACTCATTTGAACGTGCCCGGAGTGCAAAGCGCATTCCGGGCATTTTCTTTGCGTACGCAACGCTCTATAGGGTGGCCCTTCACGCAAGAGTAATACCGGATCGGTGATCTTGCCGTGAAGGCTGTGGAGGGCCGGGTGTATGTTTCAAACGAATGCCGCAAAAATCCGTCTTGCCGCCGCTGCCATGGGGCTGGCGCTTCTGGCCGGTTGTGTAACACCGCCGCCTCCCCCGCCGCCGCCTCCACCTCCCCCCCCGCCGCCGGTAAAGGTAATTCCGCCGCGTCCGATGCCGCCGGGCGGCGCCACGCCCAATATGTTTATCCCGCCGCGCGATATGGCCGGCATTCGCCAGACGGTGAATTACGGCCTGTCGACCCCGCAAACGGTCTGGAACTTGCGGTCTGGCCTGAATGTGGCGGCGCTTAACTGTCTCGCGCCGCAATACGCCAATATCCTACCTGCCTATCGGAGCATGCTGGAGAACAACAAACGGACGCTGGCGCGAACGAACGACACGGTGGTCCGTGAATTTCGCACGAAATACGGACGGACCTATCGCAGCGAATTCGATAATTACATGACGCAGGTCTATAATTATTTCGCATTGCCGCCCGCGAAACGCCAGTTTTGCGACGCTGCGCTGGAGGTTGCCAACGCTTCGATGCTGACCGACGCCGCTGGCTTCGAGAGCTTCGCGATCAGCGGGTTGGCGCGCCTCGAAAGCGTGTTCGACAATTTCTATTCATCGCTCGAGCAATATCGCCGTGATGTTGTTGCATGGGACGCCGAATATGCACCGCCGCCCGTAATGGTGTCGACACAACCGTCAGGAACGGGAAGTTCAAGCCTGGTCGGTCCTTTGCCATCGACGGCAGCGACCGGGCCGGTGATCATGCCGGTCGATGTTGCGCCGTCTGCTGTGACCATTGATCCCGCTGCTGTGCCTTCTACGACTGCGGTTCCCGCCGGTACGTCCACGGCGAGTGGAGCGGTTGTGGCGGATTCGGTCGGTGCTCCGCCGGTTACGAATTCTGCGACCCTTGATGCGCCGGCAGCTCCTGCACCCGGCTTCTCGACCAGCACACAGCCGGTGTTTGTGAGCAATCCGGTCGTTGAACCGATTCCGACCGACGATGGTGTGGGTGAGTCCGACGATGGTGGCGGACAATAACGGGCTCAACACCGACTCCCCGACTTTGCTAGCGTTGCGCGGCGATTGCTCCTAAGGGCGGCGCATGCACTTTCTCGATCAGGCCAAGATCTATCTCAAATCCGGGGCTGGCGGCCCTGGAGCCGTCAGCTTTCGGCGCGAGAAATATGTCGAATATGGCGGGCCCGATGGAGGCAATGGCGGCAAGGGCGGCGACATCGTTTTCGAGGCTGTTCAGGGCCTCAACACGCTGATCGACTTTCGCTATGCGCAGCACTTCAAGGCCAAGCGCGGTATGCACGGGCAGGGGCGTGACAAGACAGGCGCGGGTGCCGATGATCTTGTGATCAAGGTGCCCGTAGGTACGCAGGTTCTTTCGGAGGACAAGGAAGACATTCTCGCCGATTTCACCGAGGTTGGTCAGCGCGTTACCTTCCTTGAGGGCGGCGCGGGCGGGCGCGGCAATGCCAGCTACAAGAGCTCGACCAATCGCGCGCCCCGGCAGCATCAGCCCGGCGAACCGAGCGAGGAGATGTGGGTCTGGCTTCGCCTGAAATTGCTTGCCGATGTTGGCCTTCTCGGCCTGCCCAATGCAGGCAAATCGACCTTCATCAACGCGGTTTCCAATGCCAAGGCCAAGGTTGGCGATTATGCCTTTACGACGCTGATACCCAAGCTGGGGGTGGTGCACCACAAGGGGCGCGAATTCGTGCTCGCGGATATTCCCGGCTTGATCGAAGGGGCGGCCGAAGGTGCCGGGATAGGCGACCGTTTCCTCGGTCATATCGAGCGGTGTCGCGTGTTGATCCACCTGGTCGACATATCGGGCGAGGATCCCGCTGCAGCGATGCAAACGGTGCAGGACGAAATTGCGGCATATGGTGCAGGGCTGGAAAACAAGCCGCAGCTGATCGCGCTCAATAAACTCGACCTTGCCGATGAGGAACTTGCTGCCGGCTTTGCCCAGGAACTGCTTGAGGCGGGGGCGGAAGAAGTCTTCGCGGTATCGGGTGCGACAGGGGCGGGTATCGAGCAGCTTCTCGATTCGGTGCTGCAATATTTGCCCGACCGCACCTCGACCGAGACGAACGCATCGGAAGAAGAGGATGCTGACGAAGCGAAACCTTGGTCGCCCATTTGAATTCTAGGCAATCCGGCGCTTCAAAAGCGGTGAGCAGCGCGCTAGCCCTGCGTTCATGGTGATCGACACACTCGAACATTTGAAAGACCCCGAGCGGGTCGGCACGATCGTGCTCAAAGTGGGCTCGTCTCTGCTCGTCGATAACGATGGACAGCCGCGTACCACCTGGCTGAACGGCCTGGTCGATGAGGTCGCCGAAATCACGAAACGGGGTATCCGCGTCATTCTTGTCAGCTCAGGTGCGATTGCGCTCGGTGCATCGCGGCTTAGGCTCGAAAAAGGCGGGCGAGGGAGCCTGGCTGACGCACAGGCAGCCGCTTCGGTCGGGCAAATCGCGCTTGCCGGTCTTTGGTCCTCTGCTTTGAATCGCCATGGACTCCCGGCAGCACAGATGCTCGTTACATTGGACGATCTCGAAGATCGGCGCCGTTATCTCAATGCATCATCTACCCTGTCTCGGTTACTCGACGCTGGCGTGGTGCCCGTCGTCAACGAGAACGATAGTGTTGCGACCGAAGAAATCCGTTTTGGTGATAATGACCGGCTGGCTTCGCGCGTGGCGCAGGCAGCAGGTGCGGATGTGGTGCTGCTCTTGTCCGATGTGGATGGGCTTTACGACAGAGATCCGGGTGATTCAGGGGCTACGCTGGTCGAACGTGTCGAGGGGATCGGGCCGGATATCATCGCAATGGGATCCGCAGCGTCCTCATCCGGCAAAGGCTCGGGCGGGATGGCATCTAAGCTGCAAGCCGCGCAGATCGCCGAACGGGCGGGAATAGCGCTCGCGATTGTCAACGGAACCCATGAAAGACCCGTGTCAAACGCGCTTGCTGCGGGGCGGGGCACTCTGTTCATCCCAAGCCGTAATGATGACGCGCGACGCGCGTGGTTGGGTGGAAGGATGGCACCCAGCGGCTCGATCTGTGTCGATGATGGTTGTATTGCCGCGCTTGCCAAAGGGGCCAGTCTGCTGGCCGCCGGGATTACCACAGTTAAGGGCGATTTCGAACGCGGTGCCTTGGTATCGGTACTTGACGGTGACGGCATGGCCATCGCGCAAGGGCTCGTCGAGTATGATGCTGATATATGCAGGAGCATCGCCGGGACACGACAGGCGCAACAGGCGGACATTCTTGGTCACGCCCCGCGTTCGGCTGTGATACACCGCGATCAGATGGTGATGCTTTGAACGACTTTGGGACAACCGCGCTTACCGGGGGTACGGGCTTTGTCGGGCAGGCGGTGCTCGATGCGGCGGATCGGGAAAATCTCACAGTTCGTGCGCTGGCGCGGAAAATACCCGAAGACCGCGAGCGTGTGTCTTGGGTGCAAGGTAATCTCGAAAATGTCGGGGCGCTGGAAAAGCTTGTCGATGATGCGAGCGCGGTCATCCATATTGCGGGCCTGACCAACACGCCCGATCCCGAAGAGTTCAAGATCGCCAATGTCGATGGAACGGCCAATATGCTGGCCGCGACGAAGAATGCGGGCGTGAAGCGCTTTATATTCGTCTCTTCGCTTTCGGCGCGCGAACCGCAACTCTCGAAATACGGTGCGTCAAAAGCCAGGGCCGAGGAACTGGTGCAAGCGAGTGGTCTGGATTGGACTATTGTCCGGCCCCCTGGGGTCTATGGCCCGCGCGACACCGATTATCTCGATATGTTCAAATCGGCGCGACTGGGCTTTGTGCCGCTACCGCCGGGTGGCGCTAGCTCGATGATCCATGCCAAAGATCTGGCACGGCTGTTGCTCGCTTGTGTTCCTTTATCCCCGAAACTGCGGCACAAGGTGTTCGAGCCTGATGATGGTCGCGAAGGCGGCTGGTCGCATAAGGAGATGGCCGCCGCTATTGGTGCCGCAATGGGACGTAAAGTGCTCGCGCCGCATTTGCCGGGTTGGGTGCTATCGACCGCTGCCGGCTTTGACCGGCTGGCGCGCGGCGACAAAGCCAAGCTAACGCCTGATCGGGTCGGATATATGACGCATCCCAATTGGGTTTCGCGTTCCAATATGGCCGTTCCGCCCGATATCTGGAAACCGCGTATCCCGACTGACGAGGGGCTGAAGTCGACCGCTGACTGGTATCGGAAAGAGGGCTGGCTCTAGAACGCCGGGTCGTAACCGGGCGGCAGCTCACCGTTTTCGCCGAGCGGCGTGTGGATGCCGCACTCGGTTTTGTCCCATCCCTTCCAGCGGCCCGAGCGCGGATCCTCGCCTGGCGCAACCTTGTGTGTGCAAGGGGAGCACCCGATCGAGGGATAGCCGCGCGCTACCAGTGGATGGCGCGGCAGGCTGTGCTCCTCGAAATAGGATTCAATATCGTCGCTGGTCCAGTCGATCAGAGGATTGATCTTGAGACGCCCCTGGGCGTCGGATGTGTCGATCTCGAACCGCGGCAGGTTTGCCCGCGTGGCTGACTGGAACGCCTTGCGACCGGTCAGGGTCGCGTCATAGTCGATCAGCGCGTTGGCCAGCGGAACGACCTTGCGAATCTCGCAGCAGCCATCGGGATCGTAGGACCAGCGGAGACCAGTTTCGTCTTTGGTCTGGAGCGCTTCCAGATCGGGATGGATGTTGCGCAATCCGGTCAGTCCCAGTCGTTCCACAAGCTCGTCGCGATAAGCAAGTGTTTCGGGAAAATGCTTGCCGGTTTCAAGAAACAGCACGGGCAGGTCTGGCGAAACCTCACTGATAAGGTGAAGTAAAACAGCACTTTCTGCGCCAAAGCTGGAAACTGTCGCAAGACTGTCGACGAGCCCGTCATTGATCAGTCCGGCAAGCATTTCGTGTGTATCCTGCCCACGAAACATATTGTTCAGGCGAACGGTGTCGTGCTCACCAAAGCGGGGCCCGGTATCGATCCGGTCAATGGCGCGCTCGACATTCACGATGCGGCGGCGTGTCTCTTGGTCCAGATAGGCGCGACGTTGTCGGTTGCCGACTGATACACTTCCGGCCAGCGGTCCAGTGCATTTTTGACATCGTCAGAATTGAGCGCGGCATCGGGCTCGAACGCGTCGAAACCGCAGCGCTTCATGTAGGGCAGTTGGTCGACCAACACGTCGCCCACCGCGCGAATTTCGCCCTTGTATCCAGCCTCACGCAGGATGCGTGCGGAGGAGTAACCACGCCCGTCACCGAATGCGGGGAAATTCACCTCGACAAGGCTAATCCGGTCAAGGTGCGGTAGCAGCGCGCGCGCGTCATCACCTGGTTCCACGCGCACGGCGTTGGAGTTGCTCTGTTCGAGAAAGGAGTCGACCGTGACCGATGGATGATCGACGGGCTCATCTTCGCGAAATCGCACAAGGTCAGTCATAAAGCGCCTCCTTAAACGGGGTCATTCCGATGCGGCGATAAGTGTCCAGGAACCGTTCGCCGTCCTGCTTCTTGGAGAGGTAGACGTCGGTCACCGTTTCCACGGCATTTACAATGCCCTCTTCGTCGAAACCGCGGCCGGTTATCTTGCCCAGCGCCGTGTCCTCCGCCTCGCTACCGCCGAGCGAAAGCTGGTAATTCTCTATGCCTTTTTTATCGACACCCAGGATACCGATATGGCCAGCATGATGATGTCCGCAGGCATTGATACAGCCGGAGATTTTGAGCTTCAGCTCGCCGAGGGCGTCCTGTTTGCCACTTTTGGCAAACCGTTCGGAAATCTTCTGTGCCAACGGGATCGAACGGGCGTTGGCGAGGCTGCAATAATCGAGCCCGGGGCAGGCGATAATATCACCGATCTGATCGAGGTTGGGCGTCCCGAGCCCGGCTTCATCTAGCTTCGTCCAAAGCGCATAAAGATCGGCGATTTTCACATGGGGCAGGACCACATTCTGTGTGTGCATCACACGGCACTCGTCGAAGCTGTACTCCCTGGCGAGATCCGCCATGAAATGCATCTGTTCGACCGTGGCATCGCCCGGAATGCCTCCGACCGGTTTCAAGCTGATCACCGTGCTAACATAGCTATCATGTTTGTGGCGATGCGTATTGCGGTCGATCCACAGAGCAAAATCGGGGTCGCTGCGATCGACCGTTTTCGTGCTGTCCTCGAAGGCCGGATCGGGAAAATGCTCTTTGATCCGCTCCAACTCGGCGATCGGCGGTTCGACGCCCTGGTCAAGCAGGTGGGAGAACTCTTCCTCCACCTGACGCGTGTATTCAGATGCACCTAGTTCGTGGACGAGGATTTTGATCCGCGCCTTGTATTTGTTGTCGCGCCGTCCGTAACGGTTGTACACGCGCAGACATGCCTCCGCGTAGGTAATCAACTGATCGAGCGGCACGAAATCGCGGATCAATGGCGCGATCATCGGCGTGCGACCCATGCCACCTCCGACATAGAACTGTGCACCGAGCTCGCCATTGCGCTCGACTATTCGGATGCCGATATCATGTAGCTTCATCGCCGCGCGGTCCGTATCGCTGGCGATCACCGCGATCTTGAATTTGCGCGGCAAGTACATGAATTCCGGATGGAAGCTCGACCACTGCCGCAGCAGCTCGGCATAGGGGCGCGGATCGACCAGTTCGTCCTGTGCAGCACCAGCGAAATGATCCGAACTGATATTGCGGATGCAATTGCCGCTGGTCTGGATCGCATGCATCTCGACCTTGGCCAGATCGGCCAGAATATCGGCGGCGTCCTCCAGTTTGATCCAGTTATACTGGATGTTCTGGCGCGTGGTAAAATGCCCGTACCCGCGATCATATTTATCCGCGATGTCGGCCAGAGCGTGCATCTGTTCGCTGTTGAGTGTGCCATAGGGGATGGCCACGCGCAGCATGTAAGCATGAAGCTGGAGATAGAGTCCGTTCATCAGTCGCAGTGGCTTGAACTGATCTTCGCTCAATTTGCCTTCGAGGCGGCGGCGGGCCTGATCGCGGAACTCTTCCACGCGGGCATCGACCATCGCCTGGTCATACTGGTCATACTTATACATCAGATCACCCAGTCGCGGTGGTCGGGATCGGCGGGCTTTAGGGTCAGGTCGGGACGCACGGTCGGGCCGAGGGCACGGATGCGGTCCTTGATGTGATTTGGGCGAGGGACACCGTCTGCCCGCGTTGCTTCGACGGCATAAGGTACATTGACCCGGCGAGCGCTTTCCTCGCGCGCCATGATTGTTTCGGCCTGATCGCCCGCATCAATGGCATCGTCAATGTGGATCGACCAATGTGTGCCTGTCCACCAAACAACCGCACCAGATTTGAGGTCATTTCCTGTCAGGATAATCATGCCGCAGCCTCCATCGCGACCGCGACCATTGAAGCATCGCTCCGTGCGGTAACTTCGCCGATGACGATAAGTGCAGGACTGACAACTTGTTCGCGTTCGACAAGTTCGGGCAGCGCCGCAAGCGGGCCGCGCAGCACACGCATCTGGGGGCGTGCCCCGTTTTCGATGATTGCAACCGGCATTTCCGGCGCAAGGCCATCTTCCATCAGTTTTTCAGCGATTTGCGACGCAGTTTTAACACCCATATAGATGACCAGCGTGCGGCCTTTGCCTGCCAGACCGGCCCAATTCTGGTCTTTCAGCCCTTTGCATTGTCCGGCGACGAAACTGACCACGCTCGCGCTTTCGCGATGGGTTAGCGCAATGCCGGCAGCCGCAGCGGCACCATTGGCGGCGCTGATCCCCGGGACGATTTCGACAGGGATACCTGCGGCTTCGCAGACTTCCATTTCCTCACCGCCACGACCGAAAATGAAGGGATCGCCGCCCTTCAGGCGTACAACATCGCGGCCAGCCATGGCTTCGCGGATCAGTAGCGCGTTGATCTGATCTTGCGGGAGCGTGTGTTTCGAACGTTTCTTTGCAACCGAAACGAGTGTCGCTTCCGACCGAGCTAGCGCCAGAATCGCCGGATCGACCAGGCCGTCATGCACGACCAGCGAAGCATCCTGCAGCAATCGCGCGGCTCGCAGCGTCAACAGTTCAGGATCGCCCGGGCCCGCTCCGACGAGATAGATAGTGCCAGTATTTTCCATGCAGCCGAAATGGGCCTGTGCGCCGATCCTAGCCAGCGAGAATGGATTTTATGGCAGGTAGAAATCTTTTCAGACTTAGGGTGTAACTATGCAAGGAGTTCAATTGTCACCCTTTTTTCGATCGACGCGCTGAGAGATCGCGGCAACAAGCTGATCAAACTGCTGGTTGCCGCGCAGGTTGAGATCGCGTTGCGGAAACGGAATTTCGATGTCTTCTTCCTGAAAAAGATCCCACAAACGCTTCAGCACTTGCGATTTGATATTGCCTACACCAGCCTCGGGATCGGTGATCCAGCACTGGATCACGAAATCGACCGAGCTATCGCCATATCCGTCGAGCCAGCAGGTTGGCGGGGGCGACTTCAACACCCGATCACAATCGGCCGCCGCCTGCAGCATCAGTTTTTCCGCCAGCTTGATATCGCAATTATACGAGACACCCACGGGGATTTGCATCCGCACATTCTTCGATGAGTAGGACCAGTTTTCCACCTGATTGATCATCAGGTTTTCGTTTGGGATCAGGTATTCTTTCTGGTCGCGCGTGGTAATCGAGACCGCGCGAATGCCAATCTTGCGGATTTGCCCGAAGGTCGTGGCTCCGGCCTGGTCGGCCACAGCGATGACGTCACCCGGTTTGATCGACTTGTCCATCAGCAGAATGATGCCCGCGATCAGATTACCGAAGGTCTTCTGCAGGCCAAAACCAATCGCGAGGCCGAAAGCGCCCGAAAATACCGCGAGCGCGGTCAAGTCTATACCGAGCAGGTCGATGCCAAGGAAAAACGCTGCCGCCCAAACGATAATCGTGATGATCTTCTCGGAAAGAAGGCGCTGCGTCTCGTCAAAACGGGTGAAGCGGGAGATCGCCGAATGAATGAGCCGGGTTAGCAACCACGCCCCCAAAATCACTGCGAGCACGATTACCGACGCGAACAGGACATCCCATAGCGACAGCCGCATGTCGCCGAGCTCAATTGCCATCGCATCCATCGCATCGATCATGCTGCCGGCGGTTTCGCTTTGCTCGCTTACCGCTTCCTTGGCCTCGTCGGCCGCTGCGACCGCTTCGGTCGGGGCTGGCTCGGGAGCTGTTTGTGCGGCCTCTGCCGCTGCACCGCCCTCGACCGGCGTCAGGACCACCGTATCGCCCGCTTCCAGAGTTTGCGGGTATTCGCTTGCTTCCGTTACCGGTGAAGTTGTGGCGGCGGTGGTCATGCTTGCTCCATGGTTACGAATGCCTGTTCGAGGTCGGCAATCAAATCAGCCGGATCTTCCAATCCGATCGACAGGCGAACTATGGGCCCATCGACATTGGTGCCGGTTTGTGGCGGCCAACTGGTCGCGGTGCGGATGGGCGCGGGATCGACCGGCAGGGCCAGGCTTTCGAAACCGCCCCAGCTATAGCCGATGCCGAATAGATCAAGCGCGTCGATAAATTGCGCGCGCCGTGCATCACTGGCGCTCTTTAGAGTTAACGAGAAAAGGCCGCATGCGCCCGAGAAGTCGCGCTGCCATAGCTCGTGGCCGTTCGCGCCGGGCAGGAAAGGGCAAAGCACCTCGCCAACTTCGGGCCGTTCATCGAGCCACTTTGCAACTTGCAGTGCGCTATCGGCCGATTTGTCCAGCCGGACGCCCATTGTCCGCAGGCCGCGCAAAGCCAGCGCTGCATCATCGGGCGCTACGACATGGCCGAGCGTTTGCGCCGTGCGCCGCAGTTTGCGATAATAGCGTTCTCCGGCGCTTGCGCTGCCCATCATCAGGTCGGAATGGCCACCAACATGTTTGGTCAATGACGTGATCGCGATATCGCAGCCATGCCGCAGCGCCGGGAACCCGACCGAGGTTGCCCAGGTGTTGTCGATCAGGCTTACCACGCCTTTTTCGCGCGCGATTGCGGTCAGGGCTGGAACATCGCATACTTCCATCGTCAAACTGCCCGGGCTCTCGAGCATCACTGCCTTGGTGTTTTCGCAGAACAGCGCCGAGTAAGCCTCGATGTCGAGCGGATCGAAGAAGTGCGTTTCCACTCCAAGTTGCTTGAACAACCCCGTCGCCATCAGGCGTGTCGGCTCGTAAGCGTTGTCGGTCACCAGCAAGACGTCACCGGGTTTGAGCACAGAGAGGAGTGCACCCGAAATCGCGGCAACTCCGCTCGGATAGAGGACGGTCCCGAAGGCATCCGGTTCAAGCTCGGTCAATGCGTCGCACAAAGCCCACTGCGTCGGGGCGCCGCGCCTTCCATAGAAGAACTTGCCGTCTTCGTTGCTGCGAACTCCGTCGCGCAAGGCAGAGACATCCTCATACAGGTGCGTGCTTGCGCGCCACACGGGCGTGTTGACTACCGGGCCGGTCCATTCGCCGCGCCGACCGGCATTGGTCAGGCGCGTATCTCGGCGGTGACTATCGCTTTTCCTTGCCATGGTCAGGCGGCTGGCCCCTGTTCCTTGGGTGTGCCTGGATCGGCACCCCATTCGCTCCAGCTACCATCATATAGCGCGCCACGCCGTCCGAGCAATTCAAGCGCAAAGAGCAGCACCGAAGCCGTCATTCCGCTGCCGCAGCTGGCCGTGACAGGTTGAGACAGATCAATGCCAGATGCGGCGAACAACGTCCGCAGCTCGTCGGTATCCTTGAAGGTGCCGTCATCTTGCAGCAGGTCGCGGAAGAACAGGTTCCTCGCGCCGGGAATATGGCCGCCGGGCAGACCATGCACCGCATCGCTCTCCTCGCCGGTAAATCGCGCTGGGTCGCGTGCGTCGACGACCTGTTCGGCTCTAGTGCGGCAATTGGTCAGCATCGCAGACCTGCCTCGAACATCGCCGCGATTGTCGGAAACTACTGTGTAGTCGGAAACTGCATGGTCGCTGGTTCCCGGCTCGACAGGTCGATTCTCGGCCAGCCACTTCTCGAACCCTCCATCGAGCAAGGCTACATTCTCGAATCCGAACATCCGGAAAATGAACCACGCCCGTGCGCTGCTGCGCAGTCTGCTGTGATCATACAGGACCACCCGGTCGGTAGGCCTTACACCCAGCGAGCGCAGCCGTTCGCCAAACTGATCGCCGCGCGGTAGTGCCGCTGGAACTTTCGAAGTTTCGTCTTTCAGGCTCGGCAGATCGAGATAGCGCGCGCGTGGGATGTGTTGCTCGTGATATTCGGCCCCCGGATTCCGCCCCGCTGCGGGCAGATGCGAAGATGCATCAAGGACCACAACATCATCGGCGTCGAGGTTATCCGCAAGCCATGCAGTGCTGACGAGACTTATCATCCAGATTGCCTAGCGAGCGACGTCTGAAGCGTCGAGTGTGCAGGTTGGTTCAGGTCAGTGCGCGCAGACCTATCTCGCGATAGGTTTGCGCCATCTCGTCGAGCCGGAAAGGGTGCAGTTTTCCCCGCCCGGCCTGCGGTGTCATCCCGACGACAAACGTTTTGATCATTGGCTCCTTGCCATCGACCTCGATCCGCACGCGCAGCAGAGGCACGAACAGTTGCGCGCGGCCCTGAGTAATTGTCTTGATCGAACCAACGGGCAGTTTGAATTCGGTGCGGATATCGTGGCTGTCGCTCGGCCTTATTTCACCGACAACGCCCACTACATCGAGATCGCTATCTACATCAGCCAGTTGTTGGTTCACCGGAGCGCGGCCATGCGCCGTGACCACGTCGGCACGGATCGATATCTCGGAGAGCATTTGTGTTCCGAGATTGGTCAGATTGAGCCGGTAACTCAGCGTCGCGTTCATCAGGGAACGGCTGAGCGATATCGCCTGTGCTTTGAGTTGGATCGGCAGCGGGGGCAGGACTGCAGACTGCGCGGTTGCAGGTGGCGTCGTAGGTTGAACGGCCTTACCCTGTCTCTGGTTGGGTCCGGGCTCTGGTTGGGGCTCAGGATGGCGCCGCGACAATGGCGGCTCGATTTCGGGAGCTCCGGCAGCAGCAACGCCGCGTGGGCGATAGAAATACAGGCCGGCGAGTATTGCAATTGCCGCGATCACCGCAGCGATCCACCACATGTAGTTGAATGGCAGGCTGTCTGCCGCGACTGCGGGGGTAGGGACTGCGGCTTCACTCGACAGGTCGGGTGTAAAATCGAGATTGCTGGCAGTACCGGTCGGTTGATCGGTCAGCGGGTTGCTGCTGGTGGATGCCGGGTCTGCTGGCGCGACCATGGTCGGCTGCGCGAGTGGTCCCGGCTGCCGCTGCACCGAACGCTGGACAGGCTGCGTCGGCGGGCGGGCGACCGTTGCTGCTGGCGTCGCCGCGCCCGTCGGAGGCTCAGCGGGCTGCGTCGCGGTTGTTGTGGGGATCGCGCTCGGCGTTGCTGCGGGTGTCCCGGTCGGGATCACCCGGGGTCTGATCGGCACACCAGCTTCGGTATCGACCGGACCCTGTACCTGCGGGGTGTTGGTCGCACTGGGTGTCGGAGCGGGCAGTTGAAAGTCCTGCACCGAGCCAGGCGACGCGGTGAGGGGCGCAGCACTCGCAAAGGCAATCAGCAGGGTCAGGTATCGAAAGGTCATCGGTCGAAGGTCTAGGTCCATCGGGGGCGGCGCTGAATAGTCACTGAACCTGCGAAATGCCACAGGTGACTTGTGCGAATTGTCCGATCACGGCATCAGCGCGGCATGAGTGACACAGTTTCCGATAGTGGCCCCGATACACAATTTCTCGGCCAGCAAAGCCCGCTTCCAGCCTCGCCTGACGAGGCCGTGCTCGACTACGTGCCCAATCCGCGCCTCAACGCGTTGTATTTGACGCGTTTTGCTGCACCGGAATTCACCTCGCTGTGTCCGGTCACTGGCCAACCCGACTTCGCACATCTGGTTATCGACTATGCGCCGGACGAGATGATAGTGGAATCGAAGAGCCTCAAGCTGTTTCTTGGCAGCTTCCGCAACCACAACGGATTCCACGAGGATGTGACGGTTGGCATCGGACAGCGTCTTGCAGAAGAGATGAAGCCGAAATGGCTGCGAATCGGCGGCTATTGGTACCCGCGTGGCGGGATTCCCATCGATGTGTTCTGGCAGACCGGCGCGCCGCCCGAGGGGCTGTGGGTGCCCGACCAAGGTGTGCAGGGCTATCGCGGGCGGGGTTAGTGTCCGACTATTTCTTTACGCGCCAATTGCGTGAATAGGTCGATTCCTCGTGATACTTTCGTTGCTTGGCGGCAGCTTGCTGTTCAAGTTCGGCTTCGGTCGAAGCTCTGGCCGAAAAGTCTTTGAGCAGAGTTTCGCGACGTATGGGCACGATCTGCGCCATCGGTAACCCTGCCGGTAGTTGAAATTGCCCGGTCGGTCCCGACCATATGAAGGGGATGTTCACTGTCGTGTCGAAGCGGTCGCAATCGACCAGTCCTGAAAAGCAGGTGAAGGGCAGGTCTGACCGATTGATGGGCGAAGTGAACAACACCGAATAACCGTCGGGAACCACGATCCGCCAAGGGTTGATGAATTTTAGCGGCATCGTGTTTTCGAAGGGCGGGTTGGGTGCACCGATCTGGCCCGGATGATGCTGTTCAATTGGCTGGAAGGGAACGTCGGGTGCCCAGCCCAGCTGGATCGAGACGCGGTCTTCCGGAACCATTATCTGCACATCGAACGGCAGAGGCAAAACATAACCAAGCGAGAATACATCGGTGACGGGCAGACATGCCTTGACCGTCAGGCCGGGGAGGCCGTTTTCATCTTTCATGCCCATCTCGCGGTCGAGCTGCTTGAACCAATCGGGAGCCCAACGGATCGCCTTGTCAGGCTGAGGGATTTTGCCTGCCAAAGCAGGATCGCACAGAAATTTGATGTTTGGAGCGGCGGACGCCGGTTTACTTTCTGACATCCTCATTGGCTAACGTGTCTGCAGCGACGATGTAAAGCGCAACTGTCGAGGCCGATTGTCAGGAAGTGATGGTGCCGGCTGCAGGAGTCGAACCCGCGGCCTGATGATTACAAATCAACTGCTCTACCAACTGAGCTAAGCCGGCACTCATTGTCATGCACTGTGTGTGCGGCGCGCCCTTTGTATCAAAATGCGCCGAAGGTCCACCCCTCTGTTGCAGCAATTTTCGGCGTCAGCCCGTCAGGCTTCCATCTCGCAGGATCATCGGCGACTTTGCGAAGCCATGCTGCGGTCAGCAGGGCGTCGGAGCTGTGGTCGTCTATCGGGCCGTTTCCGTCCACCGGCGGCGAGCCCAAGACAACCAGGGCATTGTTCAATTCTTCATAGCTGCGAAGCTTGCTCTTCGAAGCGCTCCGCCCGGCTTCCAGGGCGGCCAGCGAGGTGTAGATTTCGACGATCACCGAGCCGGTTTCGGGTAGCGGATCGATTGGCCATACAGCAATTTCATGTTGCAGCCTGTTCAACATTCGCATGCCGGTAAGGCTCGATTTTCCAACCTGCGCTGCACCGACGAGATTGAAATTACTGTAGGGTTTGCAGCCCATCGCAGCCTGCGCATGCTCAGTCACACGAAACCTGCCGCGCCCATGCTCTGCGCCGTCGCAGCGGAACCGCGCGCCGGTCGCTTTGCCATGGCGAAAGTAAGAGCTTAGCACAGGGTGTGTGATGAAGCTCTGCACTTCGAGATTGGGATCGCTGGTGCAAATCTGGTCGATCAACACCCATAATTTACGAGCGTCTGCAGGCGATTGCTCCCAGCCGGGAAAGTAAGCGCTGCAATCAGCGAAGGGCAAGGCAATGCCCAGGTCCATTCCCACGAGACTGTCGGTAAGAAGTTCGTCGCGAAGTACGGCAAGCACATCGTCGCGGTTCCACGCATTGTTGCGCTTGACCAACACCGGCGGACCACCTTCGGCGGCGCACACTGCCATCGCGATGCCCTTTTGCTGCAGCCCGCGTGCGCCAGACCAATCGATGGCTACGAAGTGCTTAAACCTGCCGGGTGTCATTTGCCGCGCAGTTCCTGCCGCTTGCGGTCCCACCAATCCATTCGCTCGCGAACCTTGCGTTCAAAACCGCGCTCGACCGGTTCGTAGTAGGTTTGGGGCGTCATCTCCTCAGGCCAGTAATCGTGGCCCGAGAAACCATGCTCGCTCTCATGGTCGTAAGAATAGCCCTTGCCGTACCCGATATCCTTCATCAGCGCGGTCGGCGCATTGAGGATGTTCTGCGGAGGCATCAGGCTGCCGGTTTCTTTTGCGCTGCGGAAGGCAGCTTTCTGTGCGGTGTAGGCAGCGTTCGATTTGGGCGCGGTGGCGCAATAGAGGCACGCCTGCACAATCGCGAGTTCGCCTTCGGGGCTGCCGAGAAACTCGTACGCGTCCTTGGCCGCAAGGCACTGTGCCAGCGCTTGCGGATCGGCGAGGCCGATATCCTCGCTGGCAAAACGGACCAGCCTGCGCAGGACGTAAAGCGGTTCTTCACCCGCCGTCAGCATCCTTGCGAGATAGTAGAGCGAAGCCTGCGGGTCCGATCCGCGCAGGCTTTTGTGCAGCGCGCTGATCAGATTGTAATGTCCGTCGCGATCCTTGTCGTAGACCGCGACGCGGCGCTGGAGGAACTTGCCAAGGCCCGCCGGGTCAAGCGGTTCCGGAATTTCGGCGGCGTAGAGCGTCTCTGCCTGATTGAGCAGGAACCGTCCGTCGCCATCGGCCGACGCGACCAATGCATCGCGCGCCTCGCCGGTGAGGGGAAGGGGCCCCTCCAACTTCTCTGCACGCTCGAGCAATAGGCCCAGCGCGTCCTGATCGAGCCGCTGGAGGATCAGAACCTGCGCACGGCTGAGCAAAGCAGCGTTAAGCGCGAAGCTCGGGTTCTCGGTGGTCGCGCCGACCAGCGTCACTGTGCCGCGTTCGACAAAGGGCAGGAAACCATCCTGCTGCGCACGGTTGAAGCGATGGATCTCGTCGACGAACAGCAATGTGCGTTGCCCCGCTTCGGTGGCTTTGTCTGCGGTGGCGAAAGCCTTCTTCAGATCGGCGACGCCGGAGAACACTGCGCTGATGGCTTCGAACCGCATGCCCACAGCGTCTGCCAGCAAGCGCGAGATGGTGGTTTTTCCGGTGCCCGGAGGCCCCCACAATATCATCGAGGACAGGCGTCCCGATGCGACCATACGTCCGATTGCGCCCTCGCTACCGGTCAAATGATCTTGCCCCACGACCTCATCGAGCGAGCGCGGCCGCAGCCGGTCCGCGAGCGGCGCGCCCTCTCGCTGCGGGTCGCTGACTGGGGTTTGCGGGGGATCATCGGCGAACAAATCGGTCATTGGTCGATGCAGATAGAGTGTTTGTAGAGCGATTGCATCAGGCGCTTGATTATCTCTCATTAAGATATATCTTAGAGCTATCTTAGTTATATCGAGAGAGTGGAGTGCAAGATGCGCAGAAACAAGAATGCATGGAAAGCGGCGTTCCCGATGGCCGCGATTTTGGCGTCCGGACGCGGCTGGGATAGCCGGTTCAGTTGGGACAGCGATTGGGACGGTGGGCGCAAGCGTCGCGGCGGACCGCGGTCGCGCCGCCGGGTGTTCGGCAGCGGCGAATTGCGTCTCGTATTGCTCAAGTTGATTGCAGACGAGCCACGTCACGGCTACGAGCTGATCAAAGCCATCGGAGATCTGACCGGTGAGACTTATGAACCCAGCCCCGGCACAATCTATCCGACGCTGCAGATGCTCGCGGACGAAGGGGTTATCAAGGAAGCAAAGCCGAAAAAGGGGGATGAGGCGAAAAAACCGTTCCAGGCGACCAAATCGGGCAAGGACGAACTCGAAGAACGCGCGGACGAAGTCGACCGGATCATGGATCGCCTGGCCGGTATGTCGGGTCGAGAAGAGCAGAACCGGGCGCCCGAACTCTTCCGAGCGATGGGCAATCTTGCCGGAGTGCTCAAAAACAAATACCGCCATGGCGGATTCGACGAAAAAGACATCGAGGAAATCGTCGATATTATCGATGATGCGGCGAAACGGATTGAGCGGCTCTAGCGCACTCCCCGCCGTCGCGTTTGGCGCAACCTCGAAGTGATGCTAGTTCCCCTCTATTGATTTGATGGAGGGGAACATCATGAATGATACCGCAACCAAAACGCCATGGCATCTTTGGGTGGTTGGCATCGGCTCGCTGCTTTGGAATGCGATGGGCGCCAACGACTACACGCAAACCCAACTCGGCAACCGGGGTTATTTCGAGATGATGGGCTTCGATGCGCAGATGACCGATGCGGTTCTGGCCTATATGGACGCGGCCCCGATGTGGACACATGCGGCCTGGGCAATTGGTGTATGGGGCGGCCTTGCCGGATCGATCCTGCTGTTATTGCGCAACCGTTACGCCGTTCATGCCTTTGCGATTTCGCTCCTTGGCGCGGTGCTTGGCCTGATCAATTATCAAACCGCCGACTTTCCTGCGGAGCTTTCGGAAATGGCCAATAGTCCAATGATGTTCATCGTTGTCGCCATTGCGATCGGGCTGCTGTTCTATGCCTGGTCGATGCGGAAACGCGGGCTGTTGAACTAGGCGGATCGACGCGCTTCGATCAGGCGGAGATAGGTGTCGGCCACCGCTTGGTTGATCGCGTCCCATGAAAAATCGAGACTGCGTTTCTCGCCCGCTTGGCCGTGGGCGAGGCGCAGATGATGGTCCGTGAGATAGGGGCCGATAGCGTCGGCGAATTTTTCGGGATCGACTTCGGGGACGAGCCGGCCAGTAACACCGTCGTTGACCAGGCTCGATGAGCCGGTTGCACCCGCTGCTACAACGGGCAGCCCGCTGGCCATTGCTTCAAGCGTAACGTTGCCGAACGTTTCGGTTATCGAGGGATTGAAGAAGATATCACCGCTCGCCAGCGCGCGGCCCAGATCGGCTCCGGTCTGGAAGCCTGCGAATATTCCGCCCGGCAGGTTCTTCTCGAACCATTTGCGCGCCGGGCCGTCACCGATCACCAACACCTTGTGCGGCAGCTGCTTTTTGCGCAGTTGGACGATGGTCTCGGCGAAAACGTCGAGCCCCTTTTCCATGACCAACCGGCCCAAGAATACGATCGCTTCCTCGCCATCTTCGATTCCGAGCGAACGCCGCCATTCAAGATCGCGTTTCTCACTGGAAAACACCGTGCGGTCGACGCCCCGCGACCAGATTGTGATGTCGTCATGCATACCCTGTTCGAGCAGCGTTTCGATCTGGCTTTCGGACGGCGCAACGAGCCCGTCGCAGCGATTATAGTAGCGCCGCAGTATCCACTCCAGAAATGGTTCGGTGAAGCCGAGGCCGTAATAGCGCGGATAGGTTTCGAACCGCGTGTGAACCGATGCGAGCACCGGAATGTTCCGCTCCATTGCCCATTTTAGTGCCGCATGGCCGGTTGGATCGGGCGAGGATGTGTGAATGATGTTGGGTGCGAATTTCTCGAGGTCGGCCCGGTTGTCTGCGGACAGTCCACGTGGGAACTGATATTCGCTTCGGCCCGGAATTGGGAATGAGGGGACACTGACCAGATCGCCCTGCGGCTCGAAAGCGGGATTCGGAACGGTTGGAGCGTAGACGCGTACCTGCGCGCCCTGGCGAAGCAGATATTCGACTAGACGGTTGAGCGCCTGATTCGCTCCGTCGCGAATGTAATTGTAGTTGCCGCTGAACAGCGCAATGCGAAGATCGGAAACCTGCATGTGCCGCGCTTTAGTCGCCCCTTCGCGTTTTGGCGAGGGTGGAGTTGGGCACGTAAAAGAAGCAATCCACCGATAATCCCATGCGACATAGCTATTCGTCTTGACATGCTGCGACGCAACATTATTGCCGCCGATGGGCCACGCGGTCCCAACGCCGCGCGAGCTCTCTGCAAGGAGAGAATACATGACTGACGTACCCCCCCAGGGCGCGCCTGCGCGCCTGTCTATGCCGGCGCTCAAACCCGAGCGCCCATTCTTTTCGTCCGGACCAACCGCCAAACATAAAGGCTGGTCGGCGGGAAATCTCAAAACCGAAGCATTGGGCCGTTCACACCGTTCGGCAACCGGCAAGGCGCGGCTGAAATATGCCATCGACCTGACGCGCGAGTTGCTGGGTGTGCCCGACGACTATCTCGTCGGCATCATGCCTGGTTCGGACACCGGTGCTCTCGAATGTGCGATGTGGACGATGCTGGGCGCACGCCCGACAACGGTCGCTGCGTGGGAAAGCTTCGGCAATGTCTGGATCCAGGACGCGGTCAAACAGCTCAAGCTGAAAGACCTGACGGTTCTTGATGCCGATTACGGCGAGATTCCCGATCTTTCGGGCATTCCGCAGGATAGCGATGTCGTCTTTACCTGGAACGGCACCACGTCGGGCGCGAAAATCGAGAACACCGACTGGCTCGAGCCGGGTCGTGAGGGCATCACGATTAACGACGCGACCAGCGCGATTTTCGCTCAGGAGATGGATTGGGCGAAGCTCGATGCGACGACTTTCAGTTGGCAAAAAGTGATGGGCGGAGAAGCGCAGCATGGCATGCTGATCCTCAGCCCCAAAGCCGTAGCGCGGATCGAAAGCTATAATCCCGAATGGCCGCTACCCAAGCTGTTCCGTCTCAAGAAGGGCGACAAAATCAATCGCGGCATTTTCGAAGGCGCGACAATCAACACGCCGAGCCTGCTGGCGACCGAGGACTATATCCTCGCGCTCGAATGGGCGAAATCGCTTGGCGGACGTCAGGCGATGTTCGAACGCGCTGATGCCAATGCGAAAATCGTGACCGACTGGATCGAAGCGACGCCGTGGCTGCGCAATATGGTTCCAAACCCGGCGCAGCGCACCAATACCGGCGTGTGTATGGTGTTCCAGGACGAGTATTACGACAGCCTCTCGGCTGAAGAGCAGGCAGCAGTGCCCAAGACTATCGCGCGGATGCTGGAGGAGCGTGACGTGGGTTACGACTTCAACGGCTATCGCGACGCGCCGCCGAGCTTGCGCATCTGGTGTGGCGGAACGGTCGAACAGGAAGACCTGCGCCGATTGCTGCCATGGATCGAATGGGCTTACGCCGAGATTCAATCACAATAACGTCGCCCCGGCGAAGGCCGGGGTCCAGTTTCCCGACGTCGCGGCTGGATTCCGGCCTGCGCCGGAATGACGAGAGAAATATTATGACCAAACCCAAAGTTCTTATCTCCGACAAGATGGACCCCAATGCCGCGCGCATCTTTGAAGAGCGCGGCTGCGATGTCGATGTCATCAGCGGCGAAACACCCGAGGAGCTGATCGCCCGGATCGGCGACTATGATGGCCTCGCCATTCGTTCTTCAACCAAGGTGACGCCTGAAGTTCTCGACGCGGCGACCAATCTCAAGGTCATCGGCCGCGCCGGGATCGGGGTCGACAATGTCGATATTCCTCATGCCAGCGCGAAAGGCGTTGTCGTGATGAATACGCCCTTCGGCAATTCGATCACCACTGCCGAACATGCGATAGCAATGGTGATGGCGCTTGCACGCCAGATCCCGGCGGCCAACGCGCGCACTCAGGCTGGCGAGTGGCCCAAGAAGGACTTTATGGGCATCGAGCTGACCGGCAAGACACTCGGACTGATAGGTGCTGGCAATATCGGTTCGATTGTCGCCAGCCGCGCGCTGGGCCTCAAGATGAAAGTGATCGCCTTCGACCCGTTCCTGACCGAAGAACGCGCGGTCGAAATCGGGGTCGAGAAGGTTGATCTGGATGGTCTGCTGGAGCGATCCGACTTCATCACCTTGCACACGCCGCTTACCGACCAGACGCGCAATATCCTGAGCCGCGAGAACCTTGAAAAGACCAGGCAAGGCGTGCGGATCGTAAACTGCGCGCGCGGTGGGCTGATCGACGAAGCAGCGCTCGCCGAGTTGCTTGAAAGCGGCCACGTTGCTGGTGCTGCACTCGACGTGTTCGAAACCGAACCGGCGACGGAAAGCCCGCTCTTCGGCCTCTCCAACTTCATCTGCACTCCGCATCTCGGCGCGTCGACCACCGAGGCGCAGGTCAATGTGGCGTTGCAGGTGGCCGAGCAGATGAGCGATTACCTCGTTAATGGCGGCGTCACCAACGCGCTCAATATGCCGAGCCTGAGCGCCGAGGAAGCGCCCAAGCTGCGGCCCTATATGGCGCTTGCGGAAAATCTCGGTTCGCTGGTCGGGCAGCTGGCTCATGGCAATCTGACCAAGATCAGCATCGAGCGTGAAGGTCACGCCGCCGAGTTGAACGGCAAACCGATCACTGGTGCCGTGCTGGCGGGTTTTATGCGCCGCTATTCGGACAGTGTGAACATGGTCAACGCGCCCTATCTGGCGAAGGAGCGCGGGATGGAAGTGCGCGAAATCCGTAACGAGAAAGAGGGCGTCTATCACACGCTGGTTCGCGTAACGGTCGAGACCGAGCAGGGCAATCGTTCTGTCGCCGGCACTTTGTTCGGCAGCGGTGCCCCGCGGCTGGTGGAGATATTCGGCATTGGCATCGAGGCCGATCTGCAGGGCGACATGCTCTACATCGTCAACGAAGACGCCCCCGGCTTTATTGGACGGATCGGTTCGCTGCTGGGCGAGAACGGCATCAATATCGGCAACTTCAACCTTGGCCGCCGCGATGGCGGGGGCGAGGCCGTGCTGCTGCTGTCGGTTGATCAGCCGATTCCGCAGGATGTCGTTGATCAGGCCTGTGCGCTCGAAGGCGTGAAGATTGTGACGCCGCTGGCCTTTTGAGCCGGCTTGAGGCAAGCGCGCGCCTGTTATGAGTGAATCGACCAACGACCTGTTACCCGTCGGTCTGTCCGACCGCCTTCCGCGCGATGCGGCTATAGCCACGCGTGCAATGCGTGCTGTGCTGGATGCGATGGATGCCCATGGTTACGACCGTGTTCGACCGCCGCTGGTTGAATTCGAGAGGTCGATGGCCGAGCGGATGGCCAAAAACGGCGAGGGCGTGTCGCCGCGCCGGATGTTCCGCTTTGTCGATCCTGACAGCTTGCGAACGCTCGCGTTGCGCTCGGACATGACGGTACAGGTGGGGCGCATTGCCGCGACCTCTCTGGCGGGTGCACCGCGTCCCTTGCGACTTTGTTACGCCGGTGAGGTTGCGACGATCACTTCTGACCAGCTCGATCCGGCCAGGCAGCGGCTGCAACTCGGAGCCGAGCTGATCGGCAGCGATACCGTCGAGGCCGCCGCCGAGACGGTGGCCCTGGCCATCGAAGCTCTCGAAGCCGCCGGTGCGAAAGGCATCTCGGTCGATATCACGCTTCCCGATCTGGTCGATACGCTCGCAGCCAAGGCTCTGCAGCTTGACCAGAGCCAGGTTGCGACTGTCCGGCGCGAACTCGACACCAAGGACGCGGGCGGCCTGAAGCAGGCGGGTGCCGAGGCGTATCTGCCGCTGCTCTATGCGACCGGTGAATTTGAAACGGCGATCGAGAAGCTCGCGGCTATCGATGCGGGCGGTGCGCTCGCGAGCCGTATCCAGGGCCTCAAGGCGATTGCCGAACGCGTTTCGGGAAAGGCGCGCGTAACGCTCGACCCGAGCGAGCGGCACGGTTTCGAATACCAGAGCTGGTTCGGCTTCACGATCTATGCCGAGGGTGTTCGCGGGGCGCTGGGGCGCGGCGGCACCTATGCCATTGGCGGCCCCGATGAGGCAGCGACCGGTTTCTCGCTCTATCTCGACGGGTTGATCGATGTGCTCGATGAAGGGACGGCACGGGACGCGCTGTTCCTGCCGCTTGGCCATGATCTTGAAACTGCCGCGCGGCTGCGCGCCGATGGCTGGCGAACCGTGGCTGCCCTCAGCGATTCGGATGATCCAGCCGCGCTGGGCTGCTCGCATATCCTCGATGGTGCCGGGCCCAGAGAGATCAACTGAATAGCCGGTTGAGGAAACCGTCGACGGCGGCGGTCGCTGCATCGCCCCCTTTGCCCAGCTCGCGGTTCATGCGTCCGTGATCGGTGTTCTCGACCGCGACCACCTCTGCTTTCACGCCTGCATCGCGCAGTTTCGCACCAAGCGCTTCGGATTGGTCGCGCGACTGACGGCGGTTTGCGACATGCAGGATCAACCAGTCCGCCGCATCGGGCGCGCCAACATGGGTGATCGGTGAAAGCGCTGCTTGCCGTGCGGGATCACTGCCGAATACGCGCTTGTAAAGCCTGGGCAATTGCACGTCGCCCCGCGCCATATTGGCGGGCACGTCGTAACCCGCACCATCGAGTAATACGACGCCCCTGATTGCAGCCATATCTTCGCCGGCATAGGCCGGATCGGTCGAAACCAGCGCCGCCAGATGCGCGCCCGCGCTGTGGCCCATCAACACGATCCGGTTCGCGTCGAAGCCCAGTTCGTCTGCCTGCGCTCGCAGTGTGCGGATTGCCAAGGCGACATCGCGCGCCTGATCCTCCACCGGTGCTTCGGGCAGCAGCCGGTAGCCGGTTGAAGCGAAGGCATATCCATTGGCGGTGAAATGATCGGGCTTGGCATGCGCCGTGCGCGTTCGGTCGCCAATGGTCCAACCTCCTCCATGGACGAACAGGACCAGCGGCGGCGCGCTATCCACGTTATTCGCTCGATAGTAGTCGACCGCCTGTTTCAGGTGATCTCCGTAGGTAATAAGATCGAATTTCTGCGGCGGCAGACGGGTAGGGCGCCCTTCCTGTCCAGCGCGCCGCTGCTGCATCCGTTCGCGCAATTCACCCGCGCAGCTCTCGCTCAGTTCGGAGTGCTTCTCACGCAGGCAGCTGCGTATCTGGCTCCGGTCGCTGCCGCATAATGCCCGAATTTCCTGCCGGCACTCGCGCGGCAATCGCTGCTGTGCCTGCGCCATGCCGACTGCCGCCAGACTGGCTGCCACCGCTCCTGCAATCCATAGTCCGCGCATGATTCTCTCCAGATACTTCCGGCTTCCGGATGCTGCGCCACCCCTCTCACCGTGTCGAGTCGCGCTTTGTCGTAACCTGTCGCTCGGCTCGCTCTGGGGTTACACCTGTAACCTAACACACCTAAGGCAACTATTTGTAAATGAACGATTTTTGAGTTGGGTTTCGGGTTGCACCTTGTTGAGCCATGTTTCGTTGACCGATTGCGGCGGGCCAAAACCAGGATGCAACGAGATTATGCGCAAGAGCGATAGCGATTATGGCGCGTGTAGGAAAATCCGGCTCACGATTGCCGCATTTTGTATGCCTCCAGCTAGTCCCTTGAGCGCAAATTTGCTCCGATCCATTCGCCAGCCTTGGCAATTTTGCCAGGCGGAAGCTGTGCGGCGATGTCTCCAGCCAATGTAACCAGATCGATTTCCGAGAGCGTTTCGCGATAGGCATGCTCTGCACGTGCAAATCCCGCTGCGATATTGCACGGCAGCCTGCAGTCGGCAGGTTTTGCTCCGCACGGGCCACGCTGGCGGATTTCGGTGCAGCGGAACATTGGTTCATCGCCGTCAACCGCGAGCAGGATATCGAGCATCGTTATCTGCGAAGGTTCGCGAGCGAGCGAGTAGAACCCGCTCCGCCCGCGCCCTCCATTGACGATTCCCGCCTTGGCGAGCGCTTGCATCTGCTTGGCCATATAGGGCTCAGGAAGGTCGTGGAACTCAGCCAGCGCCGATAGCGACAACCCCCTGTCTGGCCATAGCGGCACCAGCAGTGTGCAGGCATGACCGGCCCATTCGACACCCTTGTTGATCCGCATTGGCTCTATCCTCTTGCGCGCTATATTATATTCAGATAACAAATATCCAAATTAAGGAGATTCGCGATGTATGGCAAGCCTGACGCTCTCGACCGATTGGTGCAAGCACTCCTCGCGCTGGTCGCGATATTCGTACTGCTGAACGGGCTTTTCATGCTCTACGACCCTTTCGGCTGGTACAATTTCGTCGGCACGGTCAAGGCGACGGGCCCGGCGAACGCGCACTTCATCAGGGATATCGGGATAGCCTATCTGGCTTCGGGTGCGATGATCGGCTTCGCAGCCGCCAATCCCGCCCTGCGCTGGGGCAGCGCGCTGGTCGGCAATCTGTGGCTGGCGGCGCATGGCGTGCTGCATATTTACGAGGTGCTGGCTGGGATCTGCGGACCCGACATCTTCTGGCGCGATGCGCCTGGAGTGCTGGGGCCGCCGCTGCTTGTGTTCATCGCTGTCGTAATCCAGCTGGCTCGCCAGCGCGTATCGCCCGTACCATTGCCCAAGCGCTCTTTTGTCAGCCTGATGCGCAAAATGGTGGGCGAAGGCGAGCCCTACATCGATGACCTGTCCGATGCGGGCGGCTTTGCGGTGGAGAAGTTCCAGCATGGCATGGTTCTTTCCGGGCACTATTGTCACGCGCCGAAAGAGGCAGTGCATATGGCACGGCTTGGCTCGACGCGGGCCGAAGATTGCGGTCCATGTGTCGAGATCGTGCGCAATTTTGCGCTTGCGGATCGGATGGATGCAGACCGGTTGCAGAATGCCTTGTTGGGCAAGCCGGACAATGCCGAAGATGCGCTAGCCTACGAATTCGGTGCGGCGATCGCCAATGGAGATATCATGCATGCAAGCGAGCTTGGCGACGAAATCGAGGCCAAATACGGCAGGCCGGTGCGTACCGAACTGACCCTTGCGGCGGCCAGTGGACGGTTGTTTCCTGCGGTAAAGCGCGGGCTTGGCTATGCCTCCGCCTGCACAATACCACAGTCCGCTTGACTCAGGGCCAGACCACCCACTACTCCGCACGCGCATTTCGGGCCGTGAGCCCGTTCATCCACATCCCGTAGTCGAGTCCTGTCGAAGGACTGCGAGGATCACCCTGGCAGGTGAGGACGCACAAGCATGGCCAACGTAACTGTGATCGGTGCCCAATGGGGCGATGAGGGCAAGGGCAAGATCGTCGACTGGCTCGCCAGCCGTGCCGACGCTGTCGTGCGCTTCCAGGGTGGCCATAATGCGGGGCACACGCTGGTCATCGATGGCAACGTGTTCAAGCTCAGCCTGTTGCCCAGCGGGATCGTGTCGGGCACGCTTTCGGTAATCGGCAATGGTGTGGTGCTCGACCCATGGGCGCTCAAGGAAGAGGTCGAGAAGCTCGAATCGCAGGGTGTCGAGATTACCGATGACAATTTTGCGATTGCCGACAATTGCCCGCTGATCCTGCCGATCCACCGTGATCTGGATGGTTTGCGCGAAGCGGCGGCGGGTTCGGGCAAGATTGGCACAACCGGGCGCGGGATTGGCCCGGCCTATGAAGACAAGGTCGGTCGCCGCGCTATCCGTGTTTGCGACCTGGCGCATCTCGATGGCCTGGAACCGCAACTCGACCGGCTATGTGCGCATCACGATGCGCTGCGGGCCGGGTTCGACGAACCGGCAGTGGATCGCGAGCGGCTTTTGGGTGATCTGCGCGAAATTGCGCCCTTCGTGTTGAGGTTTGCGCAGCCGGTTTGGAAGCGTCTGAAGAAAGTGCGCAAGGCGGGCGCGAAGATCCTGTTCGAGGGCGCGCAGGGCGTGCTGCTCGACGTTGATCACGGGACCTATCCCTTTGTAACCAGCTCCAACACGGTCAGTGGTACTGCGGCCAGCGGCAGCGGGCTCGGCCCCGGTTCGACCGGCTTCGTACTGGGTATTGTGAAGGCGTACACGACACGCGTCGGCTCGGGTCCGTTCCCGACCGAATTGGGCGACGATGACGGTCAACGATTGGGCGAGCGCGGCCATGAATTCGGCACGGTCACCGGGCGCCAGCGGCGCTGTGGCTGGTTCGATGCAGTGCTGGTGCGGCAGAGCTGCGCGATCAGCGGTGTCACCGGCATTGCGCTTACCAAGATCGACGTGCTCGACGGGTTCGAGGCGGTCAAAATCTGCACCGGATACCGGCTGCGCGGCAAGATCATGGACTATTTCCCCGCGCATGCTGCCGACCAGGCCGAGGTCGAGCCGATCTACGAGGAGATGGAAGGCTGGAGCGAAAGCACAGCCGGCGCGCGCAGCTACGCCGACCTGCCCGCCAATGCGATCAAATATATCCAGCGGGTGCAGGAATTGATCGAAACGCCGGTGGCGCTGGTTTCGACCAGCCCCGAACGCGACGACACGATCCTGATGCGCGATCCGTTTGTCGACTAGTTCCGCAGCAATTATCTTGACCTGATCCCCATTTGTTCTAATCTTGTTCCGATTCGGATGGAGTCGGAGCGATGCAGGCCAATTTTCAGTACGACCCGACCGAGGCTTCACTCGATGCTGCGGGTGTGCCCTTTGCTGTTTCGATTTTCGCAGACCGGGCGCATGTGCGCGATCATCTGCGTGATGATGCGCTGGCTGCCGGGTTGCGGCTGGGCCTGATTGGCGAATTGTCGCTGATGACGGGCCGCAAGGCGCATGCGCTGGGCGATGCGGTGATGGTCGATTGCCCGGTTATCTCGGGCGAAATTCTGGCGACCCTGGCACGGTTGGACGAGCGGGCGAAGCACATCGATGCGCAGATCATCATCTCGACTTCGGTCGAATCGCTCGATGCGGTTTTCGCCTGTTGCGATCAATCCGATCCGCGGATCCTGGTCGATCCGACTAGGGGGGAGCGCGTAATTGCTCTTGGCGAATTATTGACCAAGATGCCCGATATGCGGCTCAGGGAAATCTCCGATGTGGATCGCGTATCTCTGCTACGCCTGACCGAGCAGGTGGCGCAGATTGCCGAGCGCCTTGAACGCCTCGATGCGCGCGGGCTGTCGGCTGATGGCGGCGCGTTTCGCTTTGAAACTTCCAAACGTCGGTTTCGCGGCGCCAATGACGAGGAAACGAAGAAGCTCATCCGTGCGCCGCGTCCGCCGCTTCCCGATCCACGGCTGGTACGCAAGATCATCGCCCAGCGGCAGCTGCGTTCGCAATTTTTCGATGCCGATCTGTTCGCCGATCCGGCCTGGGATATCCTGCTCGACCTGACGGCTGCGCGCGCCGAGCACAAACGTGTTTCAGTGACCTCGCTGTGCATCGCATCGGGTGTTCCGCCGACGACGGCGCTACGCTGGATCAGCCAGATGGTCGAGGCGGGACTGCTCGAGCGCGTCGAGGACGAAGCCGACAAGCGCCGCGCCTTTATCGCGCTGAGCGACAATACTGCCGATGCAATGGCGCGCTACTTCGCCGAACTGCGCGAAGGGGCGGCGGATCCGGTTTAGGGTTTGAGGAGACGAATGGTGAGCCCCCCTCTCTCATCATCGTCATCGCAGGGCAGTTCACGGCGCAGCGCATCAGCGCGCGCGCGGTCGAGGATAGCTGCTGGAACCTCAGGATCGTGGAGCAACAGGTCTGCACTCCCGAGCAGTCGCGCCTGTTTCAACGTCAGGTCTTCGGGATCATCGCTCGTCAGCTCGATTGTGATGGTTTCGTATGGGGTGTCGATATCGCTGCCTTCGATCCAGGCGTCGACGCGATCTGCCGAGCCGGGATCGAGCGGATCGAGCCCGCCGCCTTCACCAAATGCCTCGTCGAGTGCCTGCCTGCGGTCAGACGTCTCGGGAAATCTGGCTCTGATTGTCTCGCGTGATGCAGCAATAATGCTGGCGAGCCTGCCGAGCGATTGTGGCAGCAGTTTCTCGAGACGCAATCTCAGCTGCTTGGCCAGTCCCGCCGATGCTCCCGAAGTCCCGATGGCGATCAGCACTGGATCGCGGTCGAGAATGCTGGGCGTGGTGAAATCGCACAGGTCAGGGCGGTCGGCGACATTGACGAGCAGCCCCTTGTCTCGCAGCCTCTTGGCGGCGGCTTCGACCTGTCGTTCATCCTCCAGCGCAACGAATGCGAGAGAAGCATGATGCGCTTCGGGTTCGCCGCAGGGAATCCCGCCAGCGCGTTCGACCAGTCGCTGTTTCGCTTCGCCCATTTCGCCTTCGCCGATCACGACAACGCGCTTCCCGGCAATGCGGTGGAGCAGGGGAAGAGAGCGGATCACAGCCAGTCGGGCACGCGCTCCGCACCCATAATATCGCCTGCGGGGAGCCGGTCGGCAACGACCTCGAACCGGTCGCCATCGACCAGTACTTCGGCAACAAAACCCCGGCTGTTATAGCTCGATGCCATTGTCGCACCGTAAGCCCCGGCAGTACGGAACACGGCCAGATCGCCCGCCTCCAGAACATCGCATTCGCGGCCCATCGCAAAGGTGTCGCCCGTCTCGCAAATTGGGCCAACGATGTTCGCGCTGTGCTTTGCACCAGCTGGATTCACAGCATGGAAATCGTGATAGGCGCCGTAAAGAGCAGGGCGAGCAAGATCGTTCATCGCGGCATCGACAATCACGAAAGGATCGTTGATGCCCTTCTTCACCCGGATCACGCGCGTCAACAACACACCTGCATTGCCCGCAATCACCCGACCTGGCTCGAACATCAACTGCACATCCCAGCCTTTGGTCACGCGCGCGACCATCGCACCATATTCGGCTGGCTGTGGCAGCTCCTCGCCCGGCCGGTAGGGCACTCCCAGACCGCCGCCAAGATCGACATGGGTGACTTTCAGCCCCTGCCGCCGGATCGCCGAGACAAGATCGCCAACCTTGCCGAACGCGCGCTCAAGCGGCGCGAGGTCGCCAAGCTGGCTGCCGATATGCACTGCAACGCCGCGCATATCGAGACCCTCCAGCGCCGAAAGTCGCGCGAAGATTGTCGCCGCCTCGTGGATTGGAACACCGAACTTGTTGTCCGCCTTGCCGGTCGAGATCTTGTCATGCGTGCCCGCATCAACATCGGGGTTCACCCGCAATGCTGCGCGTGCAGAGAGGCCCTTTGCCGTCGCAACTTCGGCGAGTTCGATGCCCTCTTCCTCGGACTCGATATTGAACTGGCCAATATCCTGATCGAGTCCGTAGGCTAGCTCGTCGCATGTCTTGCCGACGCCGGAGAAGACGATGTCTGCAGGCGGCATTCCAGCCGCCAGCGCGCGCGCCAGTTCGCCGCCCGATACCACATCAGCGCCATATCCCTCGCGCTGGAGCACACCGAGCACCGCAAGGTTGGGGTTCGACTTCACCGCAAAGGCGATATGCGGCTTGCCGTGGGTGCTTTCGACCGCATCCAGTGCCTCGCCGAATACGCGGGCATGCCGCACCAGTGTCGCACGCGAATAGACATAGACGGGTGTCCCGACCTGCTCGGCGATACGCGCCAGCGGAACATCTTCGGCGAACAGCTCACCGCCGCGAAACTGGAAATGATCCACGCTTATAGAACCTTATTCGGGAGGGGGCAGATCGAACGGGTCATCCTCGCGCTCTTCGGAGCGGCGACGCAACTCGACGCTGCGCTCGGGCGCGGCTTGTGGATCCAGTTCGAGCAATTCGGCGGCATCGGCAGGGGCCTCGGCCCCGACCGGCGCAACGGGCAGGCTTTGCCCGGGCAAGGGTTCGAGATCGGCCTTCTGGCCACATGCGGAAAGCACCCAGGCGCCGACGATGGCGACGATCAAACGCTTCATGCTGGTTTCTCCTCCGACATTCCCAGCTCCTTGCGCGCTCGCGCTATCTGGTGCTTCACCTGCTCTGGCGCGGTCCCGCCATAGGAATTTCGCGCCGCAACCGATGCTTCGACAGACAAGGCCGAATAGACGCGCTCGTCAATACGCTTGTCGATAGCCTGCAGCTCATCGAGTGACAATTCATCCAGCGCGGCACCCTTCTGCTCGGCCAGCTTGACCGCAGCGCCGGTGATATGATGCGCTTCGCGAAACGGAATGTCGGCTTCGGTCACCAGCCAGTCGGCCAGATCGGTCGCGGTCGCATAGCCCAGCTCTGCCGCCTCGCGCATCCGCCCGGTGTTGAAGGTGCTGTCGGCGATCATTCCGGTCATTGCGGCGATGGAAAGTGTCAGGAGACCGGCCGCTTCAAACACGGGCGGCTTATCGTCCTGCATATCCTTGGAATAGGCGAGCGGCAGGCCCTTCATCGTCACCATCAGAGCAGTGGTGCAACCTATGATCCTCCCCGCATGGCCGCGTACCAGCTCCGCTGCATCCGGGTTCTTTTTCTGCGGCATGATCGAACTGCCGGTCGACAGGCTGTCCGCCATCCGCACAAAGCCGAAAGGTTGGCTCGCCCAGATGATAAACTCTTCCGCCAGCCGCGAGAGATGTAGTGCGCACTGGCTTGCCGCCATCAGATAATCGAGCGCGAAATCGCGGTCCGATACCGCATCGAGGCTGTTGGCTGTCGGTCCGTCGAAACCAAGGGTATCGGATGTTGCATTGCGGTCGATGGGAAAACCCGTGCCGGCCAAGGCTGCTGAACCAAGCGGGCTTTCGTTCATTCGCACGCGCGCATCGGCAAAACGCGACCGGTCCCGCCGGATCATCTCGTAATAGGCCATCAGATGATGGCCCAAAGTCACCGGTTGCGCGGTCTGCAGATGAGTGAAGCCGGGCATGATACTGGCTGCATGTGCATTGGCTTGCGCTACGAGAGCCGCTTGTAGCGCGCCCAAATCGAGATCGGTCTGATCAATTGCCTCGCGCACCCATAGCCGGAAATCGGTCGCGACCTGATCGTTGCGGCTCCGCGCAGTATGCAGACGGCCCGCAGCCGGACCGATCAATTCGGCCAGGCGGCTTTCGGTCGTCATATGGATATCTTCCAGATCCCAATCCTCGGGCACGCCGTCGCGCTCATACTCGGCGGCGATGCCATCGAGACCGTCGGTGATCGCTTTCGCATCTTTGGGCGTGACAATGCCTTGGGCGCCAAGCATCGCGACATGGGCCTTGCTTGCGGCGATATCCTGCCGCCACAGCGCCTTGTCGAACGGGATCGAGGCGTTGATTTCGCGCATGATCGCGCTAGGTCCGTCAGCGAACCTGCCGCCCCACATCTGGTTGGAGCCCGAATTGCCTTTTGTCTCGTCGCTCACGCGTAACGCCCCAATCATGGCCGTTTTGCTCGGCCTTGGTCTGACACTCGCCGCCTGCGATAGGGAAGCGCCCGACGCCGCGCAAGAACAGGGACCATTGCAGGGCGAGAAGCCCAGCTTGATCGGAGAGATTGACAATTCGATGGCCGGATCGCTGCTGCCCTCGGTGACGATGACCGATCTGGAAGCGAACCAGGTCAACCTCGCCGCGCTTCAGGGTGAGCCGCTGCTGGTCAATATCTGGGCGACATTCTGCGCACCGTGCAAGGTCGAGATGCTGATGCTTGACGATCTCGCTGCCGATCTCGACGGACAAGTGCGCGTGTTGACGGTAAGTCAGGATCCGAAAGCCGCCGAAGTCGTCGGGCCGTATTTCGCGGAAATGCAGTTCAAGAACCTGCCTTCATGGATCGACCGCGATGGTGCGCTGGGAACTGCAGCCGGATCGGCGGTGCTGCCGACGACGATCTTGTACGATGCGACCGGGCAGGAAGTGTGGCGCGTGGTCGGAGACTACGATTGGTCGAGCGCGGAGGCGCGTGAGGCTGTTCTGGCGGGGGTTGGGGAGTAGTTCTCAGCTTCCTCCCGCGCTGTCGCTTGGGAGCATTTTAGCCAAATTCATCCCCCGGATGAATTTGGCTAAAATGCTGGTGGGCGATGACAGGCTCGAACTGCCGACCCTCTCGGTGTAAACGAGATGCTCTACCAACTGAGCTAATCGCCCGATCCGTGTTCGGAAGCGCTCTAATAGCGCCCAAAGGTTCAAAATCAATTGCCAATATGGATTTCTTTGCGCCTTTTTTATGTCGGCGCTAAGGGCGCGGCATGAGCGAGCAGCATATCAAGATATTTGCCACTGGCGGCACGATTGCCGGTGTGGCCGGATCGGCAACCCGGCGCGACTACCGTCCGGGCCAGCTCGGCATCGACGAATTCCTCGCCGAAATGAGCAGGATAGGGCTTGAAGCTCCGCTGGTTGGTGAACAATTTGCCAATATCGGCTCGGAGGATATGACTCCCGAACTGTGGGGGCGTCTTCACACCGCAGCAATGAAGGCGATGGAAGACGAAGATTGCTGTGGGATTATCATCACGCACGGCACCGATACGGCGGAGGAAACCGCTTTCCTGCTCGACCAGACATTGCCGACTACCAAGCCGGTGGTGATTGTCGGCGCGATGCGTGCGGCGGACGCGGTGGGCAGCGACGGCATGCGCAATTTCGCCAATGCGATACGCGTCGCGAGCGATCCCCATGCGGCGGGGCGGGGTGTGCTGGTTGTGATGAGCGACCGGATTTACGCCGCGCGCGACGTACGCAAGGCGCACACCGAGATGACGGACGCTTTCAAGGGCTTTCCACGCGGGCCTGTCGGCCATGTGACGCCAACATCGCTCGCATGGTTCGGTCCCGCATGGCGGGTAGGCGAGGACGCACGTTACGACTTCTTCGAGGATATGCCCAAGGTTTCGATCCTCTATGCCTATGCCGGCATGTCACCCGACAATGTTGCTCAGGCGATTGACGGCGGGGCGAAGGGGATCGTGCTCGCCGGTTTCGGCCACGGCAATGCGCCGCGCGCGATCCGCGATGCCTTGGCCAGGGCAGTAAAGCAGGGTGTGCCGGTGGTACGAGCCTCACGCGTCGATGAGGGGCTGGTTGATCGCGAACCCGAGGACGACGAAGCAGATTTCATCGCCGCACGAGCACTCGGCCCGGCGCGAGCGCGTATCCTGTTACAATTGCTGCTCGCAAACGGGATCAGCGATCCCGGCCGTGCGCAGGATGAGTTTAGCCGGTAAGAATAGCCCCCTCTTCTTTAGAGGAGGGGGTTTGGGGGTGGTGGCGAGCGCTGCGAGCGCCAGTTCCACCACCCCGCTGCGACTATGCTCTGCTTCGCATCGCTAAGTCTCGCTGCCCCTCCTCTAAAGAAGAGGGGCATCATCACTTACCCCCACGGCGTGACTAGATATTTCTCGCCTGTCTTCATTGCGCGATAGTCCAGCACGGCATCCCTTTCGAGCATCTGCTCCAGATTGACCTTGCTCTTGTAGCTGCTGGCGAATGTGGTGGTGAGGTTTTCCAGCACGCGCTGACGCATCCGCACAACCGTTTCCATACCGGCATTGGCGAGGAACGGCGTCAGCAGCCAGCCCGACAGCGTCCAGCCAAAGCCATAGCTCGGCGTCAGGATAGTCGGGCCAAGGTCGAGACGGCCATAGATAAACATCCGCTTTTCCTGGTTCGAGCCATAGCGCGAATATTCGGTCATCTTGCCGACCGCGACCTGCTCCATCGCCTTGAATACATTGTCGGTCGCCTGACCGCCGCCGATGGGGTCGAAGCCATAGAAGGCATCGGTTTCGTCGATGGCATTGCACAGCTGCTTCATAAAATCATCGTCGGATGAATTGACGACATGCTTCGCGCCAAGCCCTTTGAGCAATTCAACATGCTCAGCCTTGCGCACGATATTGACCAGTTCGATCCCGTCTTCCTGACAGATCTTGATGAGCATCTGGCCCAGATTCGAAGCGGCGGCGGTGTGCACGATGGCCTTCTGCCCATCCATCTTGGCATTTTCGGCAAAGCCGAGCGCGGTCATCGGGTTCACAAACGCACTCGCGCCATCTTCGGATGAATGATCGCCCAGCGGCAGACACATCGCGGCATCGGCGATACAATACTGGCTATAGGCATTGCCCGGAACGCAGGCGACGCGCTGCCCGTCGAGCGCCTTTGCCATGTCGCTATCGCCGGTTGCGACGACCGTGCCCGCGCCTTCATTGCCCGCCGGAAGTTTCTGGCCGTGGCGCGCTTTCGAGCCGCTGTTGAATGGCTCGGGCATGTTGGCGACAAATTTACCAGGCGTGTACTCCGCATTGTCGAGGTCCGCCGCACCGGTCAGGATCGCAAGGTCGGACGGATTGATCGGCGCGGCTTCCATCTTCACCAATACCTGGCTGCCTGTAGGCTCGGGTACGCTGACCTCTTCGATCTCGACCGTGAGTGTGCCGTCGGTCGTAAGGGTGGTGAACAGCTGCTTTCCGGTCGTCATCTAACTCTCTCCATCGTTCAAACGTTATGGCTTCGCTACGCCAGCGATGACGCATTGGCTAGGTTTCATTTGGATACTGAGCTGCGACGAAATACAATCCGTAGGGCGGCGCGTTCAGTCCCAGAGCCTGCCGATCTTTCGCAGCAAGTGCCTCCCGAACACGCTGTTTGGTCCAGCGACCCATGCCCACATAGGCAAGGCATCCGACCATTGAACGGACCTGATGATGCAGGAAACTGCGCGCTTCCGCCTCGACATAGACCCACTCGTTCTTGCGATAGACATCAAGCCGGTCGAGCGTCTTGACCGGGCTTTGCGCCTGGCAGTTGACCGAGCGGAAAGTGGTGAAGTCGTGCTCGCCGACCAGCACTTGCGCCGCATCGTGCATCGCCGCTTCGTCGAGCTGCTGCGGCACCTGCCACGCACGGTTCTTGTCGACCGTCAGCGGCGCGCGGCGATTGCAGATCTTGTAAATATAGCTGCGTCCTTCGCATGAAAAACGCGCGTGCCAGTCGTCAGGCACGATCTCGCAATGCGTCACTGCGATCGGATGCGGACGGAGGTGCGCGTTGAGCGCTTCGGACACCTTGAACGGCGTCCATTCTTTCTCGAGATCGATATGGCTGCGCATCGCATAGGCATGCACACCGGTATCGGTTCGCCCCGCCGATTGCATCCGCACGTGTTCGCCGCAAAATGCCTCGACCGCTTCCTCGACCGCCTGCTGCACGCTCGGCCCATGCGTCTGCCGTTGCAGCCCCATAAAGGGCGTGCCGTCAAATTCGAGAGTGAGCGCGTAGCGGGGCATGCTGACTCACAGCGCGGGGAGGGGCTGTTCCTCGCATTTGCCACTATGCGAAATGTCGCGCGCCGCTTCGCCCGGCTTGGTCACATTCTCGGTAACCTCCATCGTCGCCAGATCGACGCGGGTAATGGTGCGGGTGCCGTTGCCGGCGGCAGTGTAGTCCGACACGATTACGCCGCCCGCAGCCGTAAGTGAACACCCGTCCATACCCGGCATGCACATATCGGTCGCTTTGTTCTCGCGAGCGACATACACTTTCGCTGCGCCGTCAGTGACGATGTAATTATGCGTTATCGTCATACCCGCCATACCGTCATAGTCGGTCAGTGCGCAGGTGACATAGACATCGTCGACAGCCTCGCCTTGGGCAACTTGCAGCGGCAGCGCGGTGCCATCATCGGCGGAGCCTTCTCCATCCGAGGCGCTCTGGCTGCATGCGCTCAGCGCCAGTGAAGCGGGCAAAAGCAGGCTGGTGATCAAGGCAGTGCGCATGGGGTCGGTCTCCATCAGAAAAGCGGTCACTATTCGATCCGTGTGCCGGAGGGAACCGGCTTTCCGCGCAAGAATTCGGCGGCTTCCATCCTCGGCTTGCCCCCGCGCTGGAGGCGGATCGGACGCAGCGCGTGAGTGCCGCAGGCGATGGTGAGCGCGTCGTCGAGTGTCGTTCCGGCCTCGCCTGATTGCTCGACCACCTCGGCCCTGAGTAGCTTGATCCGCGCCCCGCCGAGTTCGAACCAGGCGCCCGGGAAGGGTGCGAGCGCGCGAACCTTGCGTTCGATCATTTCGGCATCCTCGGACCAGTCGATCTTGGCCTCGGCCTTATCGATTTTGGGCGCATGGGTTGCTTGATCGTCGTCCTGCGCAACGCGATGATGGTTCTTGAGTTCGCGCAGTGTCCCGACCATCAGTTGCGCGCCGAGTTCGGCCAGCTCTTCGGTCAGCTCGCCGGTTGTCTTGTCTTCGATAGGCGTGCGCACGGTCGCCAGCATCGGGCCGGTATCGAGACCCGCCTCCATCTGCATGATCGTGACGCCAGTCACCGGATCGCCCGCCATAATCGCGCGGTGGATCGGTGCGGCACCGCGCCAGCGCGGCAGGATCGAGGCGTGGACATTGAGACAGCCATCTTCAGGAATATCGAGAATCGCTTGGGGGAGGATCATCCCGTAAGCCGCGACCACGGCAATATCGGGTTCGAATGCGGAAAATTCGCGCTGCGCGTCCTCGCTTTTCAAAGATGTCGGTGTGCGGACCTCGATCCCGCGAATTTCGGCTTCTTTCTGGACCGGCGAAGGTTGCAGCTTCTTCCCCCGGCCCGCGCGCCGGGGCGGCTGGGTGTAGGCCGCGACAATCGTATGCCCCGCCTCGTGAAGCGCGACGAGCGTCGGCACCGCAAAGTCGGGCGTTCCCATGAAAATGATGCGCATAAACCTAACCGCCGTTCACCCTGAGCTTGTCGAAGGGTCGTCCTTACTTTTATTCCGTACAAAAGAAAGTGCAGGGCTTCGACAAGCTCAGCCCGAGCGGATAGTGGTTTGACGCATGGCATCGCAAGAGATCGAAACGCTGGCATCGGCATTGGCGCGGCTTCCGGGCCTTGGTCCGCGCTCGGCACGGCGGGCGGTGCTGTGGCTTGTCAAGCGGCGCGATACTTCGCTCGATCCGCTGCTCGATGCGCTGGAAGCGGTTCGCGATCGGCTGGTCGAATGCGAGGTCTGTCACAATGTCGACACGCAGAACCCCTGCGGCATCTGCGCCGATCTGCGGCGCGACCAGCGTTCGATCTGTGTGGTCGAGGATGTGTCCGACCTGTGGGCGCTCGACCGCGCGAAACTGTTTACCGGGCGTTATCATGTACTGGGTGGGAAGCTGTCGGCAATGGATGGCGTGCGGCCGGAGGATTTGCAGATCGGGTCGCTGTTGGAGCGAGTCGAAGCGGGTGGGATCGATGAGATCGTTCTGGCGATGAATGCCACGCTCGAAGGGCAAACCACCGCGCATTACATCGCCGAGCGGCTTGAGGACTATCCGGTGCGGATCACCCAGTTGGCGCATGGCTTGCCGGTGGGCGGCGAGCTGGATTATCTCGACGAAGGCACCTTGGCGCAGGCGCTTCGGGCAAGACGCCCAGTCGACTAAGCTTGCGGCAGCGCACAACGCGCCCTAAATACGCCCCATGGCTATTCGCGAAATTCTTGAAGTGCCGGATCCCCGGCTCAAAACCGTGTCCGAACCTGTCACCGAGTTCGATGACGAGCTCAAGACGCTGGTCGAGGACATGTTCGAGACGATGTATGATGCGCCGGGCATTGGTCTGGCTGCGATCCAGGTCGGCGTACCCAAGCGTGTGCTGGTCATCGATCTCCAGCCTGACGATCCCGATGCCGAGCCTGTCGAATGCGAGCATGACGGGACCAAGCATACCCATCCCGCCACGAAGAAAGAGCCGCGCACTTTCATCAACCCTGAAATCCTCGATCC
This sequence comes from Pontixanthobacter sp., assembly GCA_965223995.1. Classification (GTDB taxonomy): domain Bacteria; phylum Pseudomonadota; class Alphaproteobacteria; order Sphingomonadales; family Sphingomonadaceae; genus Pontixanthobacter. The sequence continues at coordinate 645,752 of CBDCXY010000016.1, forward strand.
GGCAGAGGAACTCGCGACCTATCAGGAAGGCTGCCTGTCGGTCCCTGAGATTTACGCCGATGTCGACCGGCCTGAAACCTGCAGGGTTCGCTACCAGGATATCGGGGGCAAGGTGCACGAGGAAAAGCTCGACGGCCTGATGGCGACCTGCATCCAGCACGAGATGGACCACCTCGAAGGTATCCTGTTCATCGACCATCTGAGCCGGCTCAAACGGCAGATGGCGCTGAAGAAGCTGCAGAAACTGCGCAAGGCGGCTTAGTCTCAGCACCCGATACCGTCATGCTGAACTCGTTTCAGCATCCATTCTTCAAGTTTCACCGGAGCCGTGTGAGGATAGATGGATCCTGAAACAAGTTCAGGATGACGGCTGTGGGTGTTCTACATTCGGCCTCTGGCGTTCCGCTTACGTTCCGCCTAGATTGTGCGGATGGACAGCACTCTTCTCACAATTCTGGTCTTTCTGGCCGGGGCGGCGCTCGGCGGAGCAATCGGTTGGTTCATCGCCAACGGGCAGGTCAAGGCGGCGGGCGCGGTGGCGGATAGTTTGCGTTCGCAGCTCGATGGCGTCGTCGAGGAGCGTGATGTCGCCAAGCGCGAGGTCGATGCGAAACGTTCCGAAGTGGCAGCGCTCAATGTCGAGAAGGCGCGGCTGGAGCAGGACGCCGGCAATTTCGACAAGCGGTTGAAGGAATTGCGTGAGGCTCGTGAAGAGATGCTTGCGCAGTTCAAGGCCACTGGTGCGGATGTTCTGAAACAGAATCGAGAGGACTTTCTAAAAGCTGCCGACGAACGGTTCGGGCATGCAAAGGAAACGTCCGAAGCTAAGATCAAGGAACTACTTCAACCCGTTGGCGACCGACTAAAAAAATATGAGGAGCAGGTCGGTACGCTGGAAAAACAGCGAGCAGATGCCTTTTCTCGGCTCTATGAGCAAATCGACGTGATGGGGCGGCGTCAGGAAGAGGTTCGCAAGGAAGCACAACGGCTGGGCAATTCACTGACCAACGCCCCCAAGGCCCGCGGCCGCTGGGGTGAGCGTGCCTTGCAGAACGTGCTCGAACAATGCGGGCTTTCGCAACACACCGATTTCAATCTCGAACAATCAATCGACACCGAGGAAGGACGCTTGCGGCCCGATGCGATTGTCAATGTACCGGGCCAGAAGAAGCTTGTGATCGACGCCAAGGTTTCGCTCAACGCCTATCAGGAAGCCTTTGAGGCGGATGACGATGATGTCCGTAAAACGGCACTCGGCGCACATGCGAAGTCTATGCGCAATCATGTCCAGCAACTGGGCGCAAAAAGCTATCAGAGTCAGTTCGACGATGCGCCCGATTATGTGGTGATGTTTGTGCCGGGTGAGCACTTTGTTGCCGCTGCGCTGGAGGCTGACCCGGACCTTTGGGACTTTGCGTTCCAGAATGGTGTATTGCTGGCGACGCCGACGAACCTTGTGGCGATTGCGCGCACCATCGCGCAGGTGTGGCGACAGGACCAGCTTGCCGATGAAGCACGCGAGATCGGGAAGGCAGGGGCCGAACTCTACGAACGGCTCGCGGTTGCATCACTGCATCTCAAGCGTGTCGGTTCGGGTCTCGAAACAGCGGTCGGGAATTACAACAAGTTCGTCGGCAGCTTTGAGCGCAATGTCCTTTCGTCGGGCAAACGTCTCGCTGACAAGGGTATCGAAATTGGCAAGCGTGAGATCGAGGAAGTGCCGCTGGTTGAAAACGCTCCGCGCTATACGGCTGCGGATGTCGAAGCGGACGAACAAGCCGCGCTTGCCGACAAGTCAAAGGCGGCAAAATAGCGCGCATTTTCCTACATCGCTCGTATTTGCTAGCGAGTCGTGCGTTCTTTGAAATCGTCGAATCCGCTACTTTGAAAACCCGCGATGGTGCGTCGCCCCGATCAGGTGTAACCTACACAAAATCGGCAAGCCGTTGTTTAAGTTTAAGAAAACCTCGCTCTGAAGGTTACACCTGTAACCTTCAGGGCGCTTCAATCGAGCGCTGCCAGCACCTCATACGCCAGTACCGCACCCGCAACCGCTGCATTCAAGCTGTCCGCGCGCCCCTTCATAGGCATGGTGACGCGCAGATCGCATTCATCTTCGTAGGGCTCGGGCAATCCGCGCGATTCATTGCCGACCAACACGAAGCACGGCGCGGCATAGGGTGCGCCGCGATAGTCCACCGCATCGCGTAGGCTGGCCGCGACCAGTTGCCCCGATCCTTCGCGCAGCCATGGCACGAACTCGTCCCACGATGCCTGGCCGATCTGCTGCGTGAACACCGCGCCCATACTTGCGCGAACGGCTTCGACGCTGAACGGATCGGCGCAATCATCCACCAGGATCAATCCGCCCGCACCCACCGCATCGCAGGTGCGCAGCATCGTGCCGAGATTGCCCGGATCGCGCAGCGCCTGGGCGACCATCCAGATATCGCCCTTGCTGCGATCAAGCATGTCCAGCGAGGTATCGAATTCCACAAACACGCCAGCGATCGCCTGCGGATTGTCCTTGCCGGTTATCTTGGCCAGGATATCGGGTGTAGTCTCGATGATTTCGCCACCATTGGCTCCAACCGCATTCTCAAGCTCGCTCAGCAAGGGATGCGCGTCGCGCTTATCCGCCATGACCAGCGTCTGGGGAAGCCGCCCGCATTCGCGTGCATCGGTCAGCAGGCGTAGTCCCTCGGCGAGAAATTTGCCCTCGCGTTTGCGGTACTTCTTCTCGCGCAAGGATCGCAGATATTTGACCGTGGGGTTGGAGAAACCGGTGATCTCGCGCCGATTGGGAGAAGGCATTATTCCTCGCCGAAACCGTCTTCGATCAGCGCTGTCAGTTCGCCAAAAGCGGGCTCGCTGCTATCGCCCGAGACGATCAGCTCGATCGTATCGCCCTTGGCCGCGCCGAGCATCATCAGGCCGAGGATCGAGCCGCCAGCCGCTTCGGTGCCGTCCTTGGCGATCTTGACCACGCAACCTTCGGGCAACTGACTAACGGCGTTGACGAACTTCGCACTGGCCCGCGCATGCAAGCCGCGCTGGTTGACAATGGTGATCTCGCGGCGCAGCTCGCTCATTTGCCTTCGCCTTCCTGCCCGAGATATTCCGAAGCGATTGTAATGTAGCTGCGCCCCGCATCGCGCGCGGCAACGGCGGTTTCAACAACGCCCTTCTTCTTTCGCGCGCCGGCGAGACGAATGAGCATCGGCAGGTTGATACCAGCGATCACTTCGATCCGACCGGATTCGAGCAAGGAGATAGCCAGATTGGAAGGTGTCCCGCCGAACAGGTCGGTCAGGATAATCGCGCCCGAACCGCTATCGACGTCCTCAATCGCCGCGGCGATATCCTCGCGGCGCTGCTCCATATCGTCATTCGGGCCAATGCAGACAGTCGCGACCGCTTCTTGCGGGCCGACAACATGCTCCATCGCATTGACGAATTCATCGGCCAGATTGCCGTGCGTTACCAGGATCACTCCGATCATGGCTGGGCCGTCTGTCCCGAAATCGTCGCAGTTGCAAGGGGGGATGGGCAAGTCATCCCTTCGGCCCTTCGATTGCATTGGCGGCGCGCGAGGTCAGGTTGCGGTGCATGACCGTTGGCAAATAGCCTGCCCGCCGAAGCGCATCGTTCATTTTCTCGGTGGTGTAGACCGAGCGGTGACGACCGCCAGTGCATCCGAAGGCGATGTTGACGTAACTCTTGCCTTGCGCGGCGTAGCGGGGGAGCAGGGTGAGCAGCAACTCGCGGATCTTTTCAAATGCTTCGGCAAAGACCGGATCGCGCTGGATATGTTCGCCCACCGGGGCATCGAGGCCGGTCTGTTCGCGCAATTCCTCCACCCAATGCGGATTGTCGAGAAAGCGCATATCGAACACCAGATCGGCGAGTGGAGGCGTGCCGCGCGCAAAGCCGAAGCTCGAAATGATGACCGACATTTCCTGCGGTGCGCTGTCGGCGAACCGTTCGCGGATCGATTGCTGCAGCTGGTTGGTGGCAAGTTCGCTGGTATCGATCACCGCATCGGCCCAGCGGCGCAGCGGTTCGAGCAGTTCACGCTCGGCCTGGATGCCGACCAGAACCGGGCGCTCTTTGGCCATTGGATGGCGCCGGCGCGTCTCGTTGTAGCGTCGCTCCAGCTCGCCGCTGGCACAGTCGAGAAACAGCGTTGTCAGCTCGAGATCTTCGCGCTCCGAGAGCTTTTTGACCTGCTCGATGATATCGTGCGGGATAAAGCCCCGCGTTCGCGAATCGAAGCCGATGGCGAGAGGCGCATGCTCGCCGCCTTTTTCCGCCTGATCGATCAGCCCGCCAAGCAACCGGATCGGAAAGTTGTCGATCGATTCCCAGCCGAGATCCTCCAGCACTCGCAGAGCCGTTGTCTTGCCGGCCCCGGACAGGCCGGTAACCAGCAGGATGTTCTGGCGGGCAGAAGGCGAATCGCTGTTCATGGGAGTGCGGGTTTGCGCGTAAATCGGATGCGAGGGAACCCCCTTGCTAGCCTCCGATCCCGTGCGCATCGAGAGCATGTTCGGCTCTGATCGCGTCTGCCGGGTTCCCGATGGCGAATTTGAGCATGGGGATCGCAACGCCTTCGATCATCCGCTGTTCCGCCTTCTCGACAAATCGCGGGGCATCGTGATCGCACTGTAGCACGAGGGCGACTGGCGCCGATGTTGAGCGCGAGTTGACGATTCCCACATTGCGGATTTCCAGCTGGCCGCGTGTCGGCCCTGCAGGAGCTGCGACCAGAGCGCTTCCTTCAACATACAACGCGACCCCGTCGTCGCCGATCAGCGTAGCTCCCCTGTCGATTAGTGTGAGTGCCAACGAGGTCTTGCCGCATCCCGGCGGTCCCTCAATCAGAATTGCTCGCCCGCCCACTGCAACAGCGGTAAATTGATAAAGGCGGCCATCGGCATTGTCGGTCATCCCGGCTAGCCAGCCTCGTGCGGCAGCAGCAGTTCAAGGCAAGCACCGGGTTTTCCATCGGGGCGATCCGATGCGCTCAACGATCCGCCATGCGCTTCGGCAATTGTCCTCCCGATTGCCAGGCCAAGTCCGCTGTGATTGCCGAAATCTTCCGCGTCGGGCCGGTCCGAGTGAAAGCGATGAAACACCTTTTCGCGCGCCTCTTCGGGAATTCCGCGGCCCTCATCGCAGATCGCGACCGATGTCCAGTCGTCTCCAATGCTGATTTTCACGTCGATCTGGCCATCGGGTGGCGAGAACGACACAGCATTGTCGAGCAGGTTTTCGATTACGCGTTCGATCCGCGCGGGCACCCCTTTGACATATGTCCGGCCCATGGGCTGGTGGAAATCGACCCTTATGTTTTCGTTTTCGTCGCGGCGCTCGCGGCGCTCGATGATCGCCTCTGTCAGTGCCGCAAGGTCGAACTGCTCGAATATGGCGCGCGACAGTTCGGCATCGATCCGGCTCGCATCGGAGATTTCTGTAACCAGACGGTCGATCCGGCGGACATCGTGCGAGGCAATGTCGATAAGTTGCTCTCGCAGATCGCCATCATCGACCTTGCCGAGAGACTCGATTGCGCTGCGCAGGCTGGCGAGCGGATTCTTGATCTCATGCGCGACATCTGCGGCAAAGTGTTCGACCGCGTCGATCCGGGTGCGTAGCGTGTCGGTCATGTCGGAGACGGCGCGCGCGAGGAGGCCGATTTCATCGCGTCGGTCGGGCAGGCGAGGCACCTCGACATCGCGTTCGCGGCCCTGTCTCACCCGGATTGCCGCGCTTGCCAGCTGACGCAGTGGCAAGACGATGGTTCTCGCCATGTAGAGTGACAGCAGGATCGAGCCGAGCAAGGCAAGCAGCACGCCCGCGCCCAGCGTCGTGCGGGCACTGCGCACCGATTGCGTGATGTCTATTGCGTTCCGGGTGGTTAGTAGCGTTGCTCCATTAAGCCCGACGGGGGCTGCCGCGTTGATTACCGGCGTACCATCGGGTGCGTCGCGGAGCTGGATTTGCGAAATGCCTTCTTCACGTGCGCGCTTCAGCTCGGGCCAGGCGTCGGCGCGCGGATCTTCGGGTTCGATATAATCGGGGATCGGTTCGGCGCCGACAATGGTGTCGACCGCGCGGTCGAGCGCCTGGGCAAAATCGTCGGAGAAATTGTCTTCGCTGACATCGTCGAATTCGAACGCTGGCTCATCAAGTTCAAAGCTGTCGGCCCACAGATTGCCCTCGGCATCGAACATGCGCAGCCGCATGGCCTGCTCCTTGCCGATCTGGATCAGCAGCGCTTCTTGCCGCTGGCGAGTGGCACCGGCGAGCGCTTCGGCGGTGATCTGCGCTTCGATCCGCGCCAGCTTGTAGCGTTCGTCGAGCAGTTGCTTGCGATAACCATCAAGATAGAAGATCACACCGCCGAGCAGCAGCAGCGGAAGGATGTTCACGGCCAGGATACGCGAAGTGAGCGACAGGCTTCGCGACCAGCTTAGCCGCTCCAGCCCTTCTTCCAGCCTTTCGCCGATCTTTGCCTCAGCCATCGGTGAAGCTGTATCCCGCGCCGTAGAGCGTTTCGATTGCATTGAATCCGGAATCGACAACGCGGAACTTGCGACGCATCCGCTTAATGTGGCTATCCACCGTCCGGTCATCGACAAATATGTCATCGGGATAGGCCGCATCCATCAATTGGTTGCGTGATTTGATCACGCCTGGCCGTGCGGCGAGGGCTTCCAGTATCAGAAACTCGGTAACAGTCAGCGAGACCGACTTGCCATCCCACGTCACGTGATGCCGCGCCGGGTCCATTATCAGTCGACCGCGCGTAATTTCCTTCTCGACAGCCTCTCCTCCAGCATCGGTAACTGGCGGAGCAATCCCCGCGCGCGCATCGCTCCGCCGCAGAATCGCGCGAATACGCGCATTGAGCAGGCGCTGGCTGAACGGTTTGGCGATATAATCGTCGGCCCCCTGGGCAAGACCAGCCTCTTCGTCCTGCTCGTCATCCTTACTGGTCAGGAAGATTACCGGCAGCGCCGATTTCTGGCGCAGTTTGCTCAGCAATTCCATGCCATCCATCTTGGGCATCTTGATATCGAAAACCGCCAGATCGGGCGGGTTCTCGAGCAGTGCCTTGAGCGCCGCCTCGCCATCGGAATAGAGCCGCGTCGCGTAGCCTTCAGACTGCAGCGCAATCGAGACTGTCGTCAGGATGTTGCGGTCGTCATCGACCAGCGCGATGGTTTGCTGGCCTTCCCTGGCTTGCTGCTCTGTCGCCTGCATCATATCTCCGCTGGCACGTTTGTTTGGTCGGGATAAGGGATTAGCTGTTCCCGGCGGTCGAAACAACGCTGAGTGTGTCGCGGCGGCAGTCGCCGCAGAAACCGTTCGCCTCGCCCCGGATTCTGTCCCCGACCGGTTTGACGTAGCGCCGGGGCACGACTATGCGGACGCCCCACATTCATGCATAGGTATGCATGCGCGAATCGGACAGTTTTGCAACCACGTTTCGTTCCGGTCCATATGACCGGTTTCGATCAGGAGAATTTTGTGACGACCCCTCTTGCCCAATCGCTTTCGAGCCAAGGTATCGAAACCGAGGCCACCATTCATCCCAACCTGACTTCGGAAGAGCTGACCGCCGCCGCGCTCGCCAATGGCGAAGGCCGCAAGTCCAAGCATGGTCCGCTGGTGGTCGAAACCGGCAAGCACACCGGGCGCAGCGCGAATGACAAGTTCATCGTTCGCAATGGCGAGACCGAGGATACCGTGTGGTGGGACAACAACGCCTCGATGACGCCCGAGCATTTTGCGGCGCTTAAGGAAGACTTCCTTTCGGCAGTCGAGGCAAAGGACACGCTCTATGTCGCCGATCTGTTTGGGGGTTCGCAGCCGGAATATCGGGTCAAAGTTCGCGTCATCAACGAGCTTGCCTGGCACAACCAGTTCATCCGTACGTTGTTGGTGCGCCCGACGGTCGATGAGCTCGCCGATTTCGTTCCAGAATATACCATCATCGACTTGCCGAGCTTTTCGGCCGATCCGGAACGTCATGGTACGCGCAGCGAGACAGTTGTTGCGGTAAATCTCGAAGAAAAGCTGATCCTGATCGGCGGCACCAAATATGCCGGCGAGATGAAGAAGAGCGTCTTTGGTGTGCTCAACTACCTGCTCCCGCCCAAGGGCGTGATGCCGATGCATTGCTCGGCCAATATTGGTCCGGACGGCAAAAGCGCCGTTTTCTTCGGCCTGTCGGGCACCGGCAAGACCACGCTGAGCGCTGACGCCAGCCGTACGTTGATCGGCGATGACGAGCATGGCTGGTCGGACACGGCGGTCTTCAATTTCGAAGGCGGGTGCTATGCCAAGATGATCCGTCTCGACCCGGAATCCGAGCCGGAGATCTACGCCACCACGCGGATGGAGGGCACGGTCCTCGAAAACGTGGTGATGGATGAAGAGGGCGAGATCGATCTCGACGATAACACGCTAGCCGAGAATACGCGCGGTGCCTATCCGCTCAGCTCGATCCCCAACACCAGCGCCGATAATCTCGGACCGCCGCCCAGCAATGTCATCATGCTGACCGCAGATGCATTTGGTGTGCTGCCTCCGATTGCGCGCTCACGCCCGACCAGGCGATGTATCACTTCCTTTCGGGCTACACCGCCAAGGTTGCGGGCACCGAAATCGGCGTGACCGAGCCGACAGCCACGTTCTCCACCTGCTTCGGTGCCCCTTTCATGCCGCGCCACCCGAGCGTTTATGGCAACCTGCTGAAGAAGCGGATCGCCGAAGGCGGCGCGCAATGTTGGCTGGTCAACACCGGCTGGACCGGCGGCAAATACGGTGTCGGTAACCGCATGCCGATCAAGGCAACGCGCGCGCTCCTCAACGCTGCGCTCGACGGGTCGCTGAATGATGCCGAATTCCGCAAGGACGCCAATTTCGGCTTCGAAGTTCCGGTGGCGGTCGAAGGCGTCGATAGCGCGATTCTCGATCCGCGTTCGACCTGGGCCGATCAGGAAGAATATGACCGGACCGCGCACAAGCTGGTCCAGCTGTTCGTCGACAACTTCCAGCCTTTCGCCGCACATGTGGACGAGGGTGTAAGGCAGGCGGCTCCAACTTCCGCCTGATTGTCTGTCAATCGAAACGAGAAAGCCCCTTTTCCGCTGGAAATAGGGGCTTTTTCTTTGCCCATCGCTGCGGCACTATGCGTGCGACTCGCAAGTGAGAGAGGATAATCATGGGACTGTTCGACAGCATTCTCGGTCAGGTGACCGACAATCCAACCGTAAAGAACATGGCCGAAAAGTTCGGCATTGATCCGGAGGACGCGGCGAAGGCCGTGGCAGCGCTCGGGGAGGCGCATCAGGATGAGCGCGACACGATCGAAGTGGCGCAGGAGAAGACCGGCATGGATGCAGGGATGTTGGGCCAGATCCGCGATGCAATTGGCGGCGAGGGCTCGCTCGGCAAGTTTGCCGCGATGATCGACCAGGATGGCGACGGCAATCCACTCGATGAAATTACCGACTTTGCCAAGGGCCTGTTCGGCAAGAGGTAAGCGCGCAAGTTACCGCAACGAAATTCAGGAGAGAATGATGAGCCTAGGACAAATTTTACAGCAGAGCGGCGTGATCGAGAGCATGGCCGGTGAACTCGGTATCGATCCGCAAACGGCCAAGATCGGTGCGGGCGCGCTGCTTCCGGCGATTGTCGCCGGCATGGGACGCAGCGCAGCCGGTTCGGGCGGCGGAGCCGATCTGGGAGGCCTGGGCGGTCTTGCGGGAGCGATTCTTGGCGGCGGTGGCGGCAACATGCTCGACGCCGTTCTCGGCCAGTCGCCAACGCCGGTCCAGCAGGGCAACGACATCCTCGGCAATATTTTCGGCAGCAAGGATGTGAGCCGCGGCGTCGCGGGTGAAGTCGCTGCGATGACCGGTATCGACGAAGGCATTCTGAAAAAAATGCTCCCGATCCTCGCCATGGCCGCTGCCGGTTACATGGCAAAGAACGCTACCGGTGGCGGCCAGCAAAGCGGAGCCGGTGGCGGTGCACTGGGCGGTATTCTCGGCTCGATCGTAACCGGGATGATGTCGCGGTAATTTGGTTCTGTAGATTGGTGGTCAGGCGGCGGGAGACGTGTCTTCGGAAACAGCCTGCACTGCCTCCTTGGCAGCCTCCTGAATAGCGTCGGTCTCTGCTTCCCATTCTGCCCGTCGCTTTCGTAAATCGATGATCTCTTGCTCGATTTCGGGTGTTTGACACAGTTCGGGGATTGGCTCTTCGCCCGCGTCGATCAGCTCCAAGCAGCGCGCAACACGAAATCGTTCGGACATCATCGCAAGCGGTTCGCTGTCGGTGTTCCGGGCGGCGATCTCGTCAGTCAGCCCCAGCCGAAACTCGGCAAGATATTGCCTGAACCGGGCCTCTTCTGCAGCATCGCTGTAATCGCCATCATCGGGCATGTCCTCGGGTGCGAGCTTTGCCGGGAGCGAATCCATGGTCGCCGTCGCTTTTTCAAACTCTCCCAGTTCGCGCCATGCATTGGCGGCTCGCGCGGTGAGGGCAAGCCAGTTGATTTCCGCTTCATCGCGAGGCAGCCTATCAATCCGCTCGGCAAATTCGCGTTGGTAGCGGGCTTTGCTTGCCGGGTCGGAATCAACCTCCCAGGTTGCCCGAAGTAGCAGGTAGAGCGGTGTGTACGGCGTCCGGTCGTTCAGATGATCGGCGATTGCCGCTGCGCGATAATATTGGCTTTCCTGATGAATACCGGTGAATTCGGGAGTGGCCAGATACACGGCAAGCGCATCAATTTCGTCCTCATCGAAGTCGCGATACATGACCAGCTTGTTGGTCGGGCAATCGGGCAAGGCAAGCGGAAAGGTCCAGCTGCCGTAGGGTTTACCATCGGGCCGAATTCCGAAGGTGGTGTAAGAGCCGGTCGATACATAGGTGAACTCTTCACCGCCGACCGCGCAGGTTTTTTCGATTTGGACCGGAAAACCTGCATGGGCCGGAGCAGAGGCTAGAGCCAGGATTGTCGAGGCTGCAGAAATGGCGGTCAGACGATACGAAATCACTCTTTTGCCCCCTCAACATACCTCTGAACATTCCTCGCCAGCACGTCCATCGGTGCATTGCCGCCGAGGATCACAGCGTCGTTGAACGCCTTGAAGTCGTAGACGTCGCCCAGCGTGGTTTCGGCCTCGTTGCGCAGACGGACGATCTCGCTGTGGCCCAGCTTGTAGCCGGTCGCCTGTCCCGGCCAACTGCAATAGCGGTCGACTTCGCTCTCCACCTCTTCGCGTTTGCTGCCATTTCGCTCGACAAAAAAGTTGACCGCCTTGTCGCGGCTCCAGCGTTTCGAATGAAGGCCGGTATCGACCACCATCCGGCAAGCGCGGAAGGCGAGACTTTGCAGATAACCCAAACGGCCAACCTTGAATTCATCGTAAGCGCCGAGCTCGTCGGCGAGTTGCTCGGCATAAAGTGCCCAGCCTTCGGAGAAGGGGTTGAAGGCGAGAATGCTGCGGATGAGCGGCAGGCGGTTCGAATATTCGCCCTCCCATACATGGCCGGGGATCGTCTCGTGATAGGTCAGGTCGGCCAGATCATATTTGCGGTGCAGGTCGGTAGTGCGCAGATTGATCCACATCCGGCCCGGGATACTGCCGTCCTTGCTCCCGGCGCCGCCATAGGCACCCGGTGCGCCCGGTTCCTCCGCAGGTGGGAGACGGCGGATTTCCATATTGGGATCGACCAGCGTGTTGAAAGCGCGCGGCATCTGCGCCTTGATCCAGTCGACGCGTTCCTGGATAAATGCCATGATTTCGGCGCGGCCCGGATCACCCTCGGCGAATTTGTATCGCGGGTCTTGCGATAGCCCCTGCATCCGCTCGCCGACGCTGCCCTTGGTATAGCCAATCTCGCGCAGGATCGGGTCCATGCGCGCATGCAGGCTTTCCAGCTCTTCCAGTCCCTGCTGGTGAATGTCGTCAGGGGTGAGGCGGGTTGTGGTGCTCGAACGAAGCGCCCAGGCATACCATTCCTCGCCATGCGGACGCTGCGCCATCCCCGGATCGGATGTGGCCATGCTCTTCTGACGGCGGATTTCGGCCAGTTGCGCCTCGAGCGCGGGCGCGATCATCGTCTTCACGATCTGCTGCGCCTGGCGTGAAGCGGTCACCGCTGCCGGCAGGTCGGAAGAGGCAAGCGTATCGACCAGCGGCCCGCCACCCATCGCTGCTGCGAGCGTGGCCGAGAGTTGCTTGTCCGCTTTGTCGAGCAAATAGTCGGGCGGGACAACGCCCATTCCCGCCGCCGATTTCATCCGGTCGAGTTCGCCGCCCAGAACTGCTGGCACCTGAGAGAGACGCGACAGATAGGCCTCTGCATCGCTCGTTTCCTTCAGCGGGTGGGTCGAATCCATAAAGCGCGGCAGGTCGAGATAAGATCCGACATTCTGGATCACGACATAGGGCGCGGTGCGCCAGCTGCCGACGGGCACATCGCCATAGGGAAGGGCGAAGCCGTCCACTGCGACCTGGTAGCCGCTCTCGACCACATCGAGATTGGTGACGGTTTCTGCGTTCAATCCCTCGCGAGGATAGTTGCGTACGCGCTCGAGATCGGTGCGCAATTGCGCGGCAAATGCATCCTGGCCTTCTGCCGACTGGTCTTCCAGTTTGAAGCGCAGATCTGAGTATTCGCCCGTATCAACGCCAAGCCCGGTTGCACGCTCGGGCTCGTGTTTGAGCAAATTGTACGCGACTGTTTCGAGCAGGCGATCAGCACCGATTTGCCAGGCCTGCTGCACGCCGGTCTCGCTGATGCGTTCGGCCTGGGCGCAAGCGGGGAGCAGCGCGAGTGTGGAAACCGAACCAAGTCCTGCGAGCGCTTGGCGACGAGTGATTTTGGATGTGATGTCTGTCATGGCCTGTGTGTGCCGCGATGCGCTTGCACTGTCAAAAGCGGATGACCATCAGCGATGGACGAAAAAGGGCGGACCCAGCGGCCCGCCCTTCCTGTTTCGATGATGATCCGGATCAGTCGAGGAACGATGCCGGAACCTTGCCACCATTCTTGGCAAGTTCCTGCATGGTCTTCTTGTGCAGCCAGATGTTCTCGTCGGCCGACCCCGAATAGTTGGTGTCACCAAGCTCTCCGGCGAGTTCCTTGCGGTTGGAGAAGCTGGAATCGACTCCGATCAGCTTCATCAGATCGACGATCGATGTACGCCAATTGAGCTTGTCGGCGCCCGGCATGGCGTCGAGGCGCGCTTCGACATCGACGTTGCTAACTGCAGCGGTAGCTGCCGGTGCGGCGGGTGCCGCTGCCGGCGTTTCCTGTTTGTCCTCTTCGCTCTCGCCGAAAATCGCGTTTTTGATCGAGCTGAAAATACCCATATCCTGAATTCTCCCATACGGAACCGGGCGAAAAGACCCTCTTTCACCCCTCTGGTAACATCAACGGTTCTAGCGGTAAAAAGTTCCGCGTCAAAGTGCTTCAAACATGGGATTTTTCCGGCTAGGAAACTGGCATGAATACGGTGCTATCGATCCTGATGCTGGCGGCGGTCGGCCTGCTGCTCGGTGCGTTCCTGCTTTGGCGAAAAGGTGGTCCGTTAAAGCAGGTGCTGCTGATGGTAGTTCTGGCGGTGATTGCTGCGATCAATGTCGCGATCTGGACCGTGCCTGGTGAGGGGGGCGATGCCCCCCTCGACCAGTTGGAAGAGCTCGAACAGGACGAGGCCTAGTCGGGCAATTGCCACACTATCGAGGTGGTGAAACTGCCGGCGGTTGGATCACCGTTGACATCGCGAGCGGCGTCAAACCTGGCGCGGCGACTGACCAGTCTGCAGGTCGCCTGATCGAGTGCGCTATGCCCGGTGGATGAGACTACGCGGCAATCGGTGACACGACCATTGCTGTTGACCGAGAAGGAGAAACGCCCTGTTCCGGTCATCTCCCGGCTGATCCAGATGCGTTTGTAGTCGCGCGTGGTCACCCAACGGCTCCGGTCATTGCTTGGCTTTGCGGCAACCGGATCGAAGGACGGTAACGGCGTGGGCGTCGGCCTGATGGCGTCGACCCCCCGACAGCGGGACTTCGGTGATTATCGTATCGCTGAAGTCGGGCAGATCGATGCTGGTGTCGAAGGACGGGTTGTAGGTGTTCACGTCGATTGGCGGTGTCGGCGCATGAATATCGGGGAGCTGCTGAGCCGTCTGGTTCGTATCGGGCGTCGTATCCGGCGGAGGAGGGGGCTTGACGTCCTCGACGTTGAATGTGGTCGGTGGCGGCGGTGGATCGATCACATCGATAATCTTCGGTGCGAGACCGCTAACCAGCACCGCACCCATCAAAGCATGAATGGCGACAACGCCGGCGACCGCAGTCTTGCGGTTCTGGGTGGCTTTCTGATCGACGTAGGACATGGGGTTCTCCTCTCATCTGCCGCAAGGGGGATGCGACTTTTGCAATGTTACAACATTACATTTAGGAGGCAAGCAATATCGCGTGGCAAATCGCCACTGGTCAGTTCACTGAAATGAAGACTTATTCGGTTTGCGTCGCTATTTGATCGGGCAAGCCGGATCGAGGCGGAAGTCGAGATAGTTGTTGACCGAAGCCATCAGCTCTTCCTGCTCGTTCTCAAAGAAGTGGTTCGCGCGCGGGATTTCTTCATGATGGATCGTGATGTGCTTCTGCGTGCGGAGCTTGTCGACCAGCTTCTGCACCGCGCTCGGCTGCACTACCGTATCCGCTGTGCCCTGGATAAAGATACCCGATGCCGGGCAGGGCGCAAGGAAACTGAAGTCGTACATGTTGGCGGGCGGCGCAATCGAGATAAAGCCGCGCACTTCGGGGCGGCGCATCAGCAATTGCATGCCGATCAGCGCGCCGAAGGAAACGCCTGCGACCCATGTGGTCTGCGCCTCTGCATGGATCGACTGGACCCAGTCGAGCGCAGCCGCTGCGTCGGAAAGCTCGCCGATACCGTTGTCGAAGCTGCCCTGGCTGCGTCCAACACCGCGGAAATTGAACCGCAAGGTCGCAAACCCGCGATCTGTAAACGTCTTGAACAATTGCTGCGTCATCCGCTCGTTCATCGTGCCGCCGCCTTGCGGATGCGGATGCAGGATCATCGCCACCGGAGCGCGGGGGCGGGGAGCGGGAGTGTAACGACCTTCGAGACGGCCTTCGGGGCCGGGAAAAATCACAGATGGCATGAATGTACCTGTCAGATGGTTCGCATGCGCGGGTAGCGCGGCGTGTTTCGCCGTCTATATAGTGTCGCACGCGAATTTCGCAATTGCGTTAAGTAAAGCCGAGGGCTCGATTAAAGACCGCATCTATCTCGACCACGCCGCCACCAGCCCGCTCCGCCCCGAAGCGAGTGCAGCGATGGAGGAAGGGTTCCGCATTTGGGCCAACCCGAGCAGTCCCCACGCCGAGGGACGCAAGGCGAAGGCCGCGCTGGAGGATGCGCGGGAACGGGTGAAGAAAGCGCTGGATTGGGACGGCGAGGTGATCTTTACCAGCGGGGCGAGCGAGGCCTTGTGGATTGCACTCAACCGGGCGAAGGTTGACCGAAGAATTGTGAGTGCGGTGGAACACGATGCGGTGTTTCGAGCAGCGCCCGATGCGGAGGTAGTTCCCGTTGACTCGCAATCGTGGGAGGTTTGTTCTCGATCATTGAATGACATGCTTAGTCGGGGCGGGATTTCGCTGGTTGCAGTTCAGTCCGTCAATTCCGAAACTGGCAAATGGTTGCTCGGCAGAGATGAACAGGGAATCTCACAAGAACTTATTGAGGCGGTACGGGCACAAGGTGGCCTAACTCTGTCGGATTGCTCCCAGTCTGCAGGAAAATTACCTTTGCCGGATGTCGATATAGCTGTGGTCTCTGGTCATAAACTGGGCGGTCCGATTGGCGTCGGCGCACTATTGGTGAGAGATTATTCAATTTTGCGGCCCGTTGGTGGACACGAACGGGGCTATCGGTCGGGCACCGAGAACTTGCCTGCGATTCTTGGGTTGGCTGCCGCTCTTGAAGTCCATGATTACAAGTCTTGGCCAGCGCACAATGCAACCTTTCGAGAAGAAGGTTCGCTCTTTTGGGACGAGGGCTGCGCTTTGATGCGCGGTAAGCATATTAGTTATGTGCAGGCATTGTGCCACCCGACTATGAAAGCACAGGCGCAGCTTATTCGCCTTGATGCTCTAGGGATTTCGGTTTCCGCCGGTAGCGCGTGCTCGTCCGGAACGTTGAAGAAAAGCCGTGTGCTCGACGAATTCGGTGTCGATGATGATATTGCAGATCGCACGATACGGGTAAGTTTCGGCTGGAACTCACAACCGGACGAATTGGACCGATTTTATGAGGCCTGGCGCAGCCTTTCCTAACCCGCTTACCCTGAGCTTGTCGAAGGGCTGTATTTCTTTTGGCGGTATCGCAGAAAGTGAAGGGCAGGGCTTCGACAAGCTCAGCCCAAGCGGTTAGAAGGCTAGGCACATGATCTACCTCGACTATCAGGCCACAACCCCGCTCGCACCCGAAGCGCGTGATGCAATGTTGCGTTGGCTCGACGGGCCGGACGGGCAGGGTTTTGGCAATCCGCATTCGCCGCACCGGATGGGTCGGTCTGCAGCGGCTGCGGTCGAACTGGCGCGCGAGCGGGTTGCGGCTCTGTTTCCGGCCGGTGGAACGGTGATCTTCACCAGCGGGGCGACCGAGGCGATCAACCTGGGCATGCGGGGAACGACAGGCGAGGGTAGCATCTCCTTCTCCGCCATCGAGCATTCTGCGGTCGGCGATACGGCGCGCTCGCTTGGTAAGGCGCACGAACTCAATGTCGCGCAAGATGGCCAGTGCAATATCAAGCAGGATATGCCGGGCGATACGCGGCTGGTTGCGGTGATGCAGGTCAATAACGAGATCGGCGTGGTGCAACCCACGGTAGAATGGCACCGCCGTGCAAAGGCAGCCAACGCGCTGTTTTTGTGCGATGCGGTGCAAGCTTACGGCAAGATCGAGGTTACCGGTGCGGATATGATCGCGATCAGCGCGCATAAGTTTCACGGGCCCAAAGGCATTGGCGCGCTGTGGGTGCGCGATGGGCTGGAATTGGGTGAAGTCCAGACCGGCGGGGGGCAGGAAAATGGCCTCCGCGGCGGGACACTCAGCCCGGCTTTGTGTGCCGGGATGGGCGCTGCCGCGAATGTCGCGAAAGAGCAGATGGCGCATGATGCCGAGCATATCCAGCAGTTATGGGACAAGGCCCGCGATATGTTCGATGGCTGGCAGCTCAACGGCAGCGCCGATGCGCGCTGGCAGGGTAATCTCAATATCCGGAAGGACGGCGTCGATGTGGCGCGGCTGATGTCGGATGCGCGCAATGTCTGCTTTTCTGCCGGATCGGCTTGCGCCAGCGGATCGGGTCGGCCAAGCCATGTCCTAAAGGCTATCGGGCTCAGCGACAAACAGGCGAAAAGCTCGATCCGGCTGGGCTTTGGTCGCTATACGACGATAGAAGATCTGGAAGAGGGCGTGAGCGCTATCCTCTCTGCCGCGAAGGATCAGGGCATCTGATGGTCCGTGTGCGTTTCACCAAAGCCGATGGTGGAGTGGTCGAGGCCGAGGCCGAATCCGGGTCAGCCTTGCTGGAAGTCGGTCAGAACGCCGGATTACCATTGGAAGGTACCTGCGAGGGCCAGATGGCCTGCTCTACCTGCCACGTGATCGTCGACTCCGAATGGTTCGACCGCCTGCCCGAAGCGAGCGAGGACGAGGAGGATATGCTCGACCTCGCTTATGCCGTGGAACGCACCAGCCGCCTGTCCTGCCAGATCGAACTCACCGACGAATTGGACGGCCTCTCGGTCAAAGTGCCGAGCGATGCGAGGGACATGAGTAGGCTTTAGGCAGCCGCCTCATCACCAAATTCCGCGCTGCGAAACAGTTTCGATCCCGGCCTTCCCAATGCGCGCCAGGTGCGGACACCCAGCCAACCGAGAAGTAGCAGTGGCAACAGGATCGTCAGCAGTCTGATCAGTGCCCCCAGGATTGCTCCGATTGTGCCTCCGGCAGAAGCAAAGGCGCTGGTCACCGGCGCAAGAAATCCGTCCGATTGCGCGACTGGAATGCTCACCCCGCTGGTGTAGGTGATATGCATCTGGCTGAAATCGACCCGGCCATTCATTTCGGAAAGCCAACTGCGGGCCTGGTCGATCTCCTCGTTAACGGCTGCAACACCGCGCTCCGCCTCGACCAGTTCGGCTACGGTCCCGCGCCTGTTGCGCAGGACATCCATCAATCTGTCGCGCAGCACAATCCGGGTGCGCAGCCGCGCTTCGGTATCGACGATCTGCTTCGACAGATCCTCGCCGTCGATAGATGACGAAACCAGCTTGCCGTCGGCACCCTCTGCAGTTCTTGTCAGGTCTTTGCCGAAGGCCCGCGCGAGCGGCGCGGCGACGGCGAGGTGTAGGCTGCCCGATTGATCGACCGAGCTATCGTCGGATTGCTGCATCGAAATAATCCGGCAGACATTGGGCCCGCGTGTTTCGCACATGTCTGCGTGGCGATCCTGCAGCGGCTTCACAGCACCTTCGGGGAGCTTGAAGCCGTAGCCGAAGCGATAGGCGATCTTTGGTCGATTTACTGCCTGCGTGACCACCTCACCCAGATCGTTGAGCATGGTGCCGACGGGTTCATTGGGTGCGTTGGAGTTGGTTTGTAGAGGCGGAGCCATCACAGCGGGAGAAGGAGCCATGTCATGGGTCGCCATCGGTTCCGCCATATCGACGGTGGTCACACGTTCAACCACGGCCATTTCAGACTCCTGACCATTGAAAACCTCGTTCAGGCCGACCGCGAGAACCGTGATCGAAATGATGCCACTTACTGCCAAGATCTTGTAGTTCATGTTGTTTCCCCTCCCAGCGAGTTGATTACGTGATAGCAGGTGAAATATAATGTTACAACATATCAAAAAATAGCTAAAGAACGGGCGGTCATCCGCGAGTGGGGAGATGACCGCCCGTTCTGCAATCCGAAGGTGGGAGGAATCTAGCCTTCGGTTGCGGGGATTGGTTCATCGTTGCGGAAGTGGCGGTTGGCCCGGCGTACCGCCCAAGCGAGGCCTCCGATGGGCAGCAGGATTGCGGCCAGCAAGATCAGTCCCGCGACAATGAAGCCGAGGATCGAGCCAAGTGATCCGATGACGCCCTGGATCGGTGCCATGAAGTCATTGGTGACCACTGTGCCCGTCTCGTATCGGACATTCACCCGGCTATAGGCGACGCGGCCCTGCATTTCTTTCAGCCAGCTGCGCGCCTGGTCGATCTCTTCATTGACCCGCGCAACGCTGCGCTCGGCTTCGACCAGTTCGGCGACAGTGCCTTTGCGCGTACGCAGGACTTCCTGCAGCCGGTCGCGCAGCGCCGTGCGCGCGGTCAGCCGGGCTTCGGTATCGACGATAGCTTTGGACATCTCCTCCGCCTGGATATTGGCCGATACCTGTTCCGCGCCGAGTTCGGTTGCCTCTTTCTCGAGCAGCGCTCCGAACGCGCGCGCGTGCCGGGTTGCGACCGCCAGCTGCAGCTCACCGGTAACTTCGTCGCCATTCTCGCCCCATTTGCTCATACCCATGATCTGGCAACTCGCTGGACCCTGCTGGTCGCACAGATCGGCGTGGCGGCGTTGCAGTTTGCCGATCTCGTCCCCGGGGAGTGCCCATGAGAAATCGTAGACATAAGCCAATTTGGGCAGGCTAATTTCGACATTGCCAAGATCGGGAATGGGCGAATTACCCTCGTTGATTGAGCGCCCGACAGCATCGGCGGCTTCTTCTGCTTCGATAGCCGCGGATTCATAGTCCGCCGCCGCTTCAACATTCGCTTCAACATTCGCTTCCTCGTAGTTTTCGTCCGCCTGGCTGCACCCCGCCAATATCATTGCCGGGAGCACCGCTGCTGCCAAAACTCTTCTGGAAATCCCCTGCCTCATTTTGGCCTCCTTTTTGCCATAATTTCGCCACAATTGGGGCAAGATGGCGTATTTCGTCAAGCGGAAAATGCCGCTCGCGCTGGAAAAGCAAAAGGGGAGGTCGAGCTAAATAGCTGATATATATGCTCTAAACTGTCGTCTTTGTCGTCGTTCGAAATGTGTCTAATTCCACACTGTCGGTTGACCATTTCCTCTGTTAGGGCGGCCACAATTCAGCAAATGTGGCGAAATGTGATGCGTGAAAAAGTCAGGGCGATTGTCGAGTCGGGCCGCTTCGAGTGGGCGATAACCGTTGTCATCATTCTCAACGCGATTGTGCTCGGGCTGGAGACCGTGCCTGCGATGATGCGCGACTATGGCGCGGTTCTGGGCGTCCTCGATAAAGCGGCGATTGCAATTTTTGTTGTCGAAATCCTGATGAAACTGTTCGCCTATCGCTGGCGATTTTTTGCCAGCGGGTGGAACGTGTTCGACCTGCTGATTGTGGGGGCCGCACTGGTCCCGGCAAGCCAGCAGTTCAGCGTGTTGCGTGCGCTGCGTATCCTGAGGGTGCTCCGCTTGATCTCGGTCGTGCCGAGCATGCGGCAGGTGGTGCAGGGCCTGCTCGGGGCGATACCCTCGATGGGCACCGTTATCGCGCTGCTATCGCTGATGTTCTACATCGCGGCGGTGATGGCGACCAAGCTGTTTGGCGAGGCGTTCCCGCAATGGTTCGGCACAATCGGTGAGTCGCTCTATTCGCTGTTCCAGATCATGACGCTGGAAAGCTGGTCGATGGGGATCGTGCGTCCGGTGATGGAGCAGTTCCCCTATGCATGGGCGTTCTTCGTGCCGTTTATCCTGGTGACCAGCTTTATCGTGCTCAACCTGTTTATCGCGATTATCGTGACTGCAATGGACGAAGTGCACGCGCAGGAAGCGGGCGATGAACGCGAGGAAATCCTCGCGCAGATCAGGGCGCTGCGCGAAGATGTGGCGGCGTTGCGAGCAGAGAGGGAGTAGGTGCCGTTGTGTTCCAAACTCGCGTCATCCCAGCGAAAGCTGGGATACCCCGCTTTAGCGCCGACTTGGTGGCGAAAGACCCCAGCTTTCGCTGGGGTGACGCAATAGGGTACGATTGTGGACCGCCGCGTCCTGCCTGCTAGGACTTTCCGTAGCAGAGGAGAGAACCATGCCGATACGCCGAACGATCCTGACACTGTGCGGTAGCCTGGCACTGACCAGTGCGGTCTATGCGCAGGATGCCGAAGATGAGGATGCGCCGCCGCCAGCTTTCCCCGAGACCGAGATTTTCCTCTTCGATTATGACGCGGCGGCTTTGGGCGATGCGTTGTCCGGCGGGCGCAATGTCACCGCGCGCGCGGGCTATGACAACCAGCCCTATTTCACTTCGGGCAGCGCGACCTTCCTCTATTCGCGCGATGACGGGACGCAGACCGATATCTGGGAATACGATATCGCCAGCGGCACGCATATGCAGATCACGACAACGTCCGAATCCGAATTCTCACCCACGCCTTCACCGGACAACCGGACGATTTCGATGGTGTTCGAACGCAACAATTCGATCTGGCATCTGGATCGCAGCGCGCCCGATGCGCCCAAATGGTCGCTGGAGGCTGCCGGAGTCACCGAACCGGTCGGCTATTTCGCGCGCAATTATGCGAGTGGCGATATCCTCTACTGGTCGCGCTACGGCTTCAACGTCGCGCTGACCAGCGCCGAGAAACCCGTTTACCACTTCATCAGCGGCCACGCTGTCCCTGCGACGCCGCATGTGATCCCGGGCAGCGCAGAAATCAGCTTCGTCCACCGCCAGACCAATGAGCAGGTCTGGATCAAGGCCTTCGACCCCAAGAGCAAGGCCGTCCGCCCGCTGACCCCAATCGTCGGCAGCAACGCCAACTACACCTGGGCCCCGGACGGCACGATCCTGCAGATCGAAGGGACAAAGGTGCATCGCTGGCGCGAGGGTGGAAAGGGATGGGAGGTTATCGCCGACCTATCCGATCATGGCATTGCCTCGGCGAACCGTATTGCCGTCAGCCCGGATGGGAAGCGGATTGCGGTGGTGGGATTGCCGGAGGGTTAGGCTTGACCGCATGCGACCTTGTTTCTTGTGGGTTATTGGTAACCGAGATTTTCTGGAGGCTAGCAAGATGAAACTCGATCTTTGGAAGAGCTTCTTACTGATGGCAGCAACAATACCGGCATCGGCTTGTGAGGCGCATGTTAGCCGGGTGCCAATTCCAGAAACAGGACTGTTTCTTGATGATGTCATCTTCTACAAGAAATTCGACGGAATTCACTATTTGACGAATATCGATGGTGTCCGGCTTTGTTCCGGGTCATATCTCACCAAAGCCAGCGACGGGACGAGTAGGTCTACGATTGGATTTGTCTTAGGAACGAAGGGCGTTCGCTTTTCCGGTGATTCAGAAGCTTGCGATTTAACGATTCTACCGCCCCACTCGTCCCGAGAAATCCAATCGGACAATTTCTCAGAAGTATATAGTAATGGGTGCCGCTTCTATTTCCGCTTAGGGGAATCGTCTTTGTCTAACATGGAAATGGTAGGCCCAGAAGATTCCGTTCAGTTTGATCGTTGCCTTTACCGAGCTGCCCTCGTGTCCATGGGATACAATGGAGTGCTCACTGTTTCTGATGAGAATCTATTTGTACCATCCGATGCGTCGCCTTGGGCGGGTGTTACGGGGGTTACCAAAGAAGTGCCGCTCTTCCAATACATTCTGAGAGCATGCGATTTCAAAATGCGAGTGTTTGACGATTTGGACGACCTGAATAGGTCGGTGAAAACGACCCGTTGCGGCATGGAAAAGTCTGGTCTTTACTGACTTACGATTCAACTCATTGTCGCCGATCGACAGGGCGCTGGATCCGCTTCCCACACCACAATCAGACATCAGTGCGGCACTCAACATTCCCTGTGGAAACGCCTCTCCCTAGCTGCTGCCCGCCTTGCTAGAGAGCGGGCATGGCCACGACCGATACCGATATTCCCGATTCCGACCCCTTCGACGCCATCGTCGATGCGCCGTTCGATTCTGCGCTTTCGGAGCGCTATCTGGTCTACGCGCTCAGTACGATCACTGCGCGCTCGCTGCCCGATCTGCGCGATGGGTTGAAGCCGGTTCATCGCCGCTTGCTGTGGACGATGCGGCAGTTGAAGCTCGATCCGACCAACACGTTCAAGAAAAGCGCCCGCGTCGTCGGCGAGGTGATCGGTAAATATCACCCGCATGGCGACACCGCCGCCTACGATGCGATGGTCCGCCTCGCGCAGGATTTCTCGCTGCGCTATCCGCTGGTCGAGGGGCAGGGCAATTTCGGCAATATCGACGGCGATAATGCCGCTGCCTATCGCTACACCGAGGCGCGGCTGACGCGCACCGCGATGCTGCTGATGCAAGGGCTCGACGAAGGTACGGTCGATTTCATCCCGACCTATAATGGCGAGGAGCAGGAGCCCGAGCTGATGCCTGGCCTGTTCCCCAACCTGCTGGCCAATGGCGCGAGCGGGATCGCGGTTGGTATGGCGACCAATATCCCGAGCCACAATGTCGCCGAAATCATCGATGCGACGCTGGAACTGATCGACAATCCGCATGTCGAACATGCGCGTCTGATGGAACTGTTCCATGGGCCCGACCTTCCGACTGGCGGGTTGATCGTCGATAGCCCCGAGATCATCTCCAACGCCTATGAAACCGGGCGCGGATCGTTCCGTATCCGCGGACGGTTCCATGCGGCGGAGGCGGAGAAGAAAGAAGATCGCGAGGCGGGGATCGAGAAGCTGGGCGGCGGGCAATACCAGCTCGTCATCAGCGAAATCCCCTACCAGGTGCAGAAGGGCAAGCTGATCGAGCAGATCGCGCAGCTGATCGCCGACAAGAAGCTGCCAATCCTCGAGGACATCCGCGATGAGAGCGACGAAAATATCCGCCTCGTGCTGGTGCCCAAGAACCGCAACGTCGATCCCGAACTGCTCAAGGAATCGCTCTACAAGCTGACCGATCTGGAAACGCGCTTTGGTTTGAACCTCAACGTGCTCGATGCAACCCGCACACCGCTGGTCATGGGGCTGAAAGAGCTGCTGCAGAACTGGATTGCAGCTCAGCTCGACATACTGCGTCGCCGCACCCAGCACCGGCTAGACAGGATCGCCGCGCGGCTCGAACTGGTCGAGGGCTATATCATCGCCTTCCTAAATCTCGACCGTGTGATCGAGATTATCCGGACCGAGGACGAGCCGAAGCCGGTGATGACGGAGGAATTCAAACTCACCGACCGGCAGGCTGAGGCGATCCTCAACATGCGGCTGCGGTCCTTGCGCAAGCTTGAGGAAATGCAGTTGCGGCAGGAAAAGGACGATTTGCTGGAAGAGCAGGAGGAGCTTGAAAAGCTGCTCGGTTCGCCTGCCCGCCAACGCACCCGGTTGAAGCGTGATTTGAAGGCGTTGCGCAAGGAATATGCCGAGGATACGCAGCTTGGTCGCCGCCGCACAACGATTGCCGAGGCCGAACCGACGGTCGAATTCAGCATGGACGCGATGATCGAGAAGGAGCCGATTACGGTCATCCTGTCGCAGAAGGGTTGGATCCGCGGCGCGAAGGGGCATGCCGAGCTTGCCGAAAGCGAGGATGGCATGGGCGACTTCAAATATAAGGAAGGCGACGGCGCGGCCTTTGCGCTGCATGCGCAGACCACCGACAAACTGCTGATTGCGGTCGATAATGGCCGCTTTTTCACGCTCGGCTGCGACAAGCTGCCCGGTGCGCGCGGTTTCGGCGAGCCGGTCCGCAATACACTCGACATCGATGCGGAGGCGCAGATTGTGGGCCTCGTGCTTTACCGCCCGAAGGGGCAGCTCTTGCTCGCTGCTTCGAACGGCAAAGGCTTCGCGGCCGAAATGGACGAGATGCTGGCCGAAACCAAGAAAGGGCGCCAGGTCGTCAATCTCAAGGGCGACACAAAATTCATGGTGGTGAAGGAAATCGCGCCGGAGCACGATCACGTTGCGACGGTGGGCGATAATCGCAAGCTGGTGGTGTTCAGTCTGGAAGAGCTCCCGATCCTCGGGCGCGGGCAGGGCGTGATGCTGCAACGCTATCGCGACGGCGGATTGTCGGATGCGACGACCTTCAAGCTCGACGACGGATTGAGCTGGGCGATGGGCGGCAAAGGTGATCGCACCCGGACCGAGGCCGAGATCTGGCAATGGAAAGTCGCGCGCGGTGCGGCCGGGCGCTTGCCGCCGCAGGGCTTTCCCAGAGATAATAAGTTCTGACAACAGGTTCCAATACGAAAGAAGGCCGCCTGCGATTGCTCGCCGACGACCTTCTCCCTGCGACCCGAAGGGTCATGTCCCGGAGCCCCGGCCATGCCGAAGCGCCTGCTAGACCTCTCCGAGTTTTCGGGGATCGCTCCGATCCGCCCACAAAGGGAGGAAGAGGCGAATCGGGATCCCGAACAGAGCTCTGTGATTGACGCTTACGTTAACGGTAGTGTGCTTAAGCCAAGCTGAACTGAAATCCGGCCTGATTTAAATCAGGACTGGCGACGTTGCTGAGGTCGCTGTCCGCCATTGCGATTTCCGCTGCCGGAATGCTGACCACCGCTACGCTGACCACCCTTATGTGGTGAGTTACCGCGCGGCGCACCGTCGCGTTGGCCATGGGGTTTGCCCTGCCCTTTGCGATGCGGTTTCTTGCCGCGAAACGGTTTTCCCGGGCCTTTACCTTTGGCTGGGCGCTCGGAGCGTTCAGAATGATCGCGCCGCTTGGCGTCGACCACAGGCTTGGTCACCGGACCACGTTTATGGCTTACATTCTTCGGACGCGAATATTCGCCTTCCTCCGAGCGATTGCGGTTGCCGCGCTGGCGGTTGTCGCGATCATCGCGGCTACGATAGTTGCCCTGGTCTGGCGCGCGACCCTCGGCATCGCGCCAGTTACGGTCGCGGCCACCTTGCGGTTTGCGCTTGTTCGGACGTCCACCACGAGCGGGGCCGCCTTTGCCCTTGCGGAAGCGGGCGTTGCGATCTTCTTCCGAGCGTTCGGCGCCCGAGCCCTTGCGCGCCGGAGCGGGGAGACCCTTGGCTTCCTCGGTGAAGTTCTCGGGCAGCGGCGCGGGCGTCAGGCGAATGCCGGTCAACCGCTCGATATCGCGGATATAGGGCTTCTCATCGGGCGCGATAAAGCTGACGGCTAGCCCGCTACGGCCAGCCCGCGCGGTCCTCCCGATACGGTGGACATATTGCTCTGCCACATTGGGGATTTCATAGTTGAACACCGCGCTCACGCCGGGAACATCGATTCCGCGCGCGGCGATATCGGTTGCGACCAACACCGGAATGCTGCCCCGGCGAAAACCGTCGAGCGCGCGAGTACGCTGAGCCTGCGTCTTGTTGCCATGGATCGCGGCAGCGTTGATGCCGGCTGCGACCAGATGGCGGACGACGCGATCCGCCCCATGCTTGGTGCGGGTGAAGACCAACGCGCTTTCGATCTCGCCATTGGCGACACCCTTGCGCAGGCTGATCGTCAGCAGCGCCTGCTTCTCGCGCTGGTTGATGAACGTGCCGAACTGGTCGACCCGCTCTGCCGTGGTCGATTGCGGCGCAACTTCGACCCGCACCGGATTGGTGATGAAGCGCTTGCCGAGATTGGCAATCGCATCGGGCATGGTTGCCGAGAAAAACAGGCTTTGCCGTTCCTTCGGGAGCATGTTGGCGATGCGCGTCAGCGGTTTAATAAAGCCGAGATCCATCATCTGGTCGGCTTCGTCGAGTACAAAAATCTCGACATGCTGGAGCGTTAGCGCGCGCTGTTCGATCAGGTCGAGCAACCGCCCCGGAGTCGCGACAGAGAACGTCGCAACCGAGAACCAGCTTGCGTGCCTGTTGCCGGGCAGGCAGCCCGCCAAACACGCACTGCACAGACAGGTCGAGGAAACGCGCATAACCGCGCATATTGTCCGCAATCTGCGCCGCCAACTCGCGCGTGGGCGAGAGGATCAGCATCCGGCAGCCAGCGGGGTAACGCCCGGTCGGATTGGCCGCGAGACGGTGAAGCGAGGGCAGCGAGAACGCGGCAGTCTTGCCGGTTCCGGTCTGGGCGACGCCCAGCAGATCGCGTCCGTCGAGCAGCGCAGGAATTGCCTCGCGCTGGATCGGGGTGGGGGTGTCGTAGCCCTTCGAATTGAGGGCACGCAAAATAGGTTCGGCCAAGCCGAGTTCTTCAAAATAAGACATAAATACTTTCAAATGGACGCCATGCGGACAGAGTCCGGGCGTCTTTGGGTCCTTAACGGCGACCCATGCGTGATAAGGGAAGCTAAGCGAATAACGCTAATTCCGTGCACCGGGTGCGGGACTAGCCCCTTGAAAATACGGGGAAGTTCACGCTCGCAGCCGATTTCGCGAGAGGTTCCTCGCGCCGGACGTTGCGCGCCATGTAGGGCCCCATGGGTGAATAAGCAATGAAATTACGCGAGCGCCTCGTCAAGAAGCTGCTCGACCCGGCCCCGATCAGGGAAGCCTTCTTCGATCCAGCGGGCCTCTATTGCTTGCAGGATCCGCGCGACTTCCGGCCCGGCTTCGACCCCACGCTGCACGATCTCACCACCCTTGAGCGGGAATTGCGGGGCGGTCCAGCCTTGCAGCGGGGCAAGATCGCCGCCGGCCAGAAGGACACGATCCACCGCACAGTCCATGCCCTCGCGGTAGGCCAGCGCGCGCTGCTTTTCACGGTCGTCGGCCGTGCGCGCTGCAGCGCAGGACAGGCGCTCGCGCTGCGCGCGCGACAGACGCAGACGTGCAGCGACCGTCTCGGCCACCGGAGGCAGGGCGGGGAGCAGGGCGGCCAACCTTCGCATTCCCTTGGGCGAAACCGACCGGCCGGTTTCCGCCGCGACCAGCTTTTCCAGAACCTGCAATTCATGCTTGCCGCACTCGGGCAGGATCACTTGCAGAACCTCGCGTTCATGCATCCGCTCGACGGTCGGATACGGATTTGGAAGGGCGAGCAGCTGGAGCAGTTCTTTCGCTACCCGCTCACGGCTCAGACCCTTGAGCGTTTCAGCTAAATCGGCGCAGGCTTCTTCCGCTTCGTCGTCCAGTTCAGAGCCAAATCGTGCCTGAAAACGGAAATAGCGGAGGATACGTAGGTGGTCCTCCCGAATTCTTTCACGCGCATTGCCGATAAAACGAACCCGGCGGTCGCGAAGGTCCTCAAGCCCGCCGAAATAGTCCAGGATCTCCCCGGTCCTTGGATGCGCGTAGAGCGCATTGATTGTGAAGTCTCGTCTGGCGGCGTCGTCGCGCCAGTTGTCTGCAAAGGCGACTGTCGCGCGGCGTCCGTCGGTCGAAACATCGCGCCGCAGGGTTGTCACTTCGACCGACCCGCCGGGCAAAACCGCCGTAACCGTGCCGTGATCGAGCCCCGTGGGCACGCTCTTGATCTTGGCGGTATCGAGCCTGGCGATCACTTCGTCAGGCACAAGCGTGGTTGCCGCGTCGACATCCTGCACATCGACACCCAACAGCGTATCGCGCACCGCGCCGCCGACCCAGCGGACATTGTCCACGCCAAGTGCGTCGACCAGCGCGGCCAAGTCTTCGCGTTTGGTCCACTCTGCATCAGGCAGCGTATCAGGCATCGAGCAGTTCCCGAACATCGATTCGCCGCGAAAGGTTCGAGATGATCGCCGCCGTCACGCCCCAGATCCTGAAGCCTTCATAGTCCATTTCGAGGTAATGCCGCATATCGCCGCGCCAGAAAACCTCATGCTCGGTCCAGGCGTTTTGATCGAACACGGTCTTCAGCGGAACTTCGAACCAAGCCTCGACCTCTCGCGGGTGCGGAGCGAGATCGAGATCGGGTGGGATGACGCCGAGCACCGGCGTTATGTCGAAGCCGGTGCCGGTCTGATAACGGTCGCTGGTCCCGATCAGGCGGACATGCCTGCGGTCTAGCGCCAGTTCCTCCTCCGCTTCGCGCAGAGCCGCTTCAACCGCATCTTCCCCATTGTCGATCTTGCCGCCGGGGAAGGCGACCTGCCCAGGATGGTCGCGCATTGTCGTCGGGCGCTGGGTCAGGATGATCCCGGGTTCGTCACGCTCGGTGACGGCGATCAGCACGGCGGCATCCGCTGTGCGTTCGGCATCGGCAAAACGCGCGTCGCTGAGCAGGTCAGGGATATCGTCGCGGTGACCTCTTTCGAACAGGGTCGACAAACGGTCGAACAGATCGCTCATTCGGGCAGCAGCGAGAATGTCGCACCCTGGCTGGTCACGGTCCAGTCATCGCCCTGCGCCAGAGCGATCTCCGCAAGCTGCTGATAGGTGCTGCGGTTGAGGCGCGCTTCCAGTCCCCGGCGGACCTGAAGATAGATCGCGGGAACATCCTTATCACCCCGCGCAATCAGCGCATTGGTCGGACCGGCCAGTATCAGCTCATCCGTGTTGAGACGAAAACCGACCCCATCGTCGCAACGCGCGGCATCGACCGCGACAAAGGCGGCGTCTTCTACCTCGATCGACAGTTTCTGGAATGGCATGACAAGCCAGTGCTGGCCGTCCTCATCGCGCGTCAACAGGCTCGAGAAAGCGCGGACCATGGCGTGCCGGGTTACCTCGCCCCCATCGTGGAACCATGTGCCATCTGCGGCAATCCGCATCAGGCTGCCGCCGGTGTTTTCCGGTTTCCACGTCTCGACGGGCGGCAGTTTGCGCGCGGCGACTTGCTCGGCGATGTCGGTGAGGCTCAGTTCGGCTAGTTCGGGAGGCGGATCGTAGGGCATTGGGTGATCGCGATGCCAGAATTGCAGCGATGCGCCAAGCTATGCCTTCAATTCGGAAGGCCAGGGGCCGAGCATGCCCTCCTCTGGCAGGATCGCGGGATTGTCGCAGCGGACCAGCAGGCGTTCGCGCTCGACCGGACCAGGGCAATGCCAATTGCCCGTTGGCGTTGCATCGAAACCGAAAAACCGTCCGTAATATCCCGGATCGCCGATCATCACCTGCGGCAATGGGTTGTTGCTGTCGATGGCATCCAGTGCCGCAACCATCAGTGCTTTGCCGTACCCGTCATTCTGCTGTTCGGGCAGCACCGCCACCGGACCGACCATGATCAGCGGATGGTTGCGACCATCCGGATCGGTCAGAGCAACCGGCCATAGCTGGATCGTCCCGGCGAGATAGTCGTTCTCGTCAAGCGCGGCAAAGCTGAGCGCTTCGAGCCACTCCACCCCTTCACGAATACGATAGGCCGTGCGCGCATGGCGATCTTCGCCGAAAGCGCGGTCGAGCAACTGCTCGATCAGGTCCGACCGGACATTGGTGAGAGGGACAATAGTCGTCATGGCGGGCGCGGATAGGCCGCGTCAGCCGGACTGTCGATCAAATTCGGCTTGGGGTCGTCCAAGCCCGCAGATCATCGCTTCGGGGTCAGCCGCATCAGCTTGCCGCCTTCACCGTCTTCGAGCACCCAAATCGCGCCATCGGGCGCTTCGAGCACCACGCGGATGCGGTTGCCCAAATCATAGCGGGCCGCTTCGTGTGCGTTTTCGCCATCCACCTTGATGTGCACCAGAGCGTTGCTCGACATGCCGGCGATCAATGCATCACCGGCCCATTCGCCAAACATCTCTCCACTGAGGAAGGTCATATCGCCCGGTGCGATTACCGGTGTCCAGGTTATTGCCGATTGCGCAAGGTCGGGACGGGTTGAATTGTCTGGAATTTTCTCCCCGTCATAGTGGTCGCCGTCTGACACGACCGGCCAGCCGTAATTGGCCCCCATTTTTACGAGATTGAGCTCATCTCCGCCGGCGGGCCCATGCTCGACGTCCCACAAGCGGCCTTCGGCATCGAAGTCCATGCCGAGGATGTTGCGGTGGCCGTAGGACCAGATCTGATCGGTTGGCGAATCCGCATTGCCGAACGGATTCTTCCCGGCCGATGTGCCGTCCAGATTCAGGCGAACGATCGTGCCGATATTGTTCGAATTATCCTGCGCTGGCTGCATTTTTTGCCGGTCACCCGATGCGACAAACAGGTACTGACCATCGGGCGAAAAGGCCAAACGATGCGAATAATGGCCGCGACCGGTACTCTTGGTCTGCCGCCAGATCACGTCGAGGTCACTGATTGCACAGCTGTCATGGTCGTCGCAGGACAGCGTACCGCGTCCGACGACTGCTCCCCGCGTGTCGCCATCGCCCGCTTCGGCCCAGCTAAGATAGATCCGTCCGCTATCTTCATAGTCAGGCGCAAATGCGATGTCGCCAAGACCGCCTTGCCCGCCAAAATCAACGTCCGGGACACCCGACACAAAGCCCATCTTGCCACTGGCAGGCTGGTAGAATTTCACCGTGCCCTCTTTTTCGGTGATGAAGATGTTGCCCGTTCCGGGTTCGATATCGGCAGCCCATGGCTTGTCGAATGTGCCATGGTCGGTGACGCTGAAGGGCCCCATCTCGTAGCTGTCCGATGCCGCCACCACTGCGGGGCCATCTTCGGGATTGTCCACCGAAGCGATCGCGCTACAACTTGCGAGCACCATGGCGGCAGGGGATAGGGTTAGGGCGAGAAAGGTGCGTTTTTTTGTCGTCATGTTAGCTTCAACTCCCGACAGTAGTTTCGGTGCCGCGCCGTATTCGATTGGCGTCGACGAGGCGGGACGAGGCCCGCTGGCCGGACCGGTTGTGGCGGGCGCGGTGGTGCTTTGCAAGCCGTGCCCGGAAGGACTCGACGATTCGAAGAAACTATCCGTCAAACGACGTGCCGAGCTCGATTTGGTCGTGCGCGAGCGTTGCGCCTGGGCGGTCGGCGTGGTCGATGTCGACCAGATTGATGCTCTCAACATCCTCGGCGCGACGATGCTGGCTATGACGCAGGCCGTGGATCGACTGGTTGATCTGCTTGGTGCGTGTCCCGATGCGGTGCTGATCGATGGCAATCTTAGTCCGGCAGGGCGCTGCCCCGATTGGCGCGAACAGGAATGGGGCGCGGGGATGCCGATCGTCGGGGGAGATGCGCTGGAGCCAGCCATTTCGGCGGCATCGATCATTGCGAAGGAATGGCGCGACCGGATGATGTGTGAGGCAGCCCGGGAGCACCCGCATTACGGGTGGGAGCGGAACAAGGGCTACGGCACACGCGACCATATGGAAGCCCTGCGCAAACACGGCCCGACCCCGCTCCACCGCAAGAGCTTCGCACCGGTTGCGCAATTGCGCTTGATCTAGGATAGAACCGGCATGGCAAGCATCTCCCCGACACAATATCTTCGTGACTTCCTGAAAGAGGAAAGCGCGGGCGGCATCTTCCTGATGGTGGCCGCATTCCTGGCATTGGTGGTGGCCAATAGCGGGCTCGCCGGATGGTATGCGGATATGCTCGCAACGCCAGTCCATGTAACCGTGGGCGGGTCGGGTATCGAGAAGTCGGCACTACTGTGGATCAATGACGGCCTGATGGCGCTGTTTTTCCTGCTCGTCGGGCTGGAGGTGAAGCGCGAAGTGCTGACCGGACAGCTATCGAGCTGGCAGCAATCCTCGCTACCGCTCTTTGCCGCGATTGGCGGTATGGCACTTCCGGCGCTGGTTTTCGTCGGTATCAACTGGAGCGAGCCGGAGAATATCAGCGGCTGGGCCATCCCCGCTGCGACCGATATTGCCTTTGCGCTGGGTATCCTCGCGCTGCTCGGTAGCCGCGTGCCAGTCGCGCTAAAGGCCCTGCTTCTTGCAATCGCCGTGATCGACGACATTGGCGCAATCGTCATTATCGCATTGTTCTACACGCCAGGTGTCGAGACCAATATGCTGCTTGCTGCGTCGGTGGTGTTTGTAGCGCTGCTACTGATCGGGCGTGCGCGTATCGGTTCACGGCTGCCCTATGTGCTGCTCGGTATCCTGCTGTGGTATTTCGTGCTCAAGTCGGGAGTCCATGCGACGCTGGCGGGTGTGGCGCTTGCGATGACGATCCCGCTCAAGGCGCGCGATGGCGAGCATCTGCTCGAACATATGGAGCATGATCTGCATCCCTGGGTCGCGTTCCTTGTTGTGCCCGTCTTTGCCTTTGCCAATGCGGGCGTAGGGCTACTCGATATCGAAATGTCAGCGCTGCTCGCGCCGCTACCGCTCGGTATCGCGCTGGGTCTGCTGATCGGCAAGCAGGTCGGGATTGTCGGCTTTGCCTGGCTGGCGGCCAGGACAGGTATTGCGACGTTGCCTGCGGGAATCAGCTGGGTGCAGATGTGGGGCCTGTCGATGATCGCCGGTATCGGTTTCACCATGAGCCTGTTTATCGGCAACCTTGCTTTCGCTTCGCCCGGGCAGATCGAGGCGGTGAAGCTGGGTGTGCTCAGCGGGTCGTTGATATCGGCGCTGGGCGGGGTGCTTATCCTGCGCTGGGCGGCTAAACGCACGGCATGACAACCGCGATATTGCTGGTCCTTGCGGGCCTGGTCGGATTGGGTCTTGGCGGCGAATGGCTCGTGCGGGGCGCGGTCGGGCTTGCCCAGCGAATGGGTATTTCAAACCTTGTTACGGGGCTCGTGATCGTTGGTGCGGCAACCTCGATGCCCGAAATGGTCGCCAGCGTTCAGGCGGTGATTGCCGGATCGCCCGAGATTGCGTGGGGCAACATCGCCGGGTCGAACATTTCCAACTCGCTGTTGATCCTTGGCGCGACCGCGCTGGTGGCACCGATCTTGTTGACTGGGACAGGGCGACGCGATGCGGTTGTCGGTCTGGGGGCATCGGTGTTGCTGTTCGCGATTGCATGGTGGCAGTTCGCAAGCCCGTGGATCGGCGCGGGCCTGCTTGCCGGGCTCGTCGTCTACATCGTCTGGCGCTACAACCATCCGCGCCCAGACGACGAAGAAGAGATCGAAATACCGCCGCTTTGGCTCTCGCTTATCTACTTTGTGATCGGCGTTGCAGCACTGATCGGTGGAGGCAAACTGCTGGTCGACGGAGCCATCGATCTTGCGACCTTCGCCGGGATCAGCGAGACTGTGATCGGACTGACTGTTGTCGCAATCGGAACCTCGCTGCCCGAATTGGCGGCGTCGGTGGCCGCCGCTTTGCGCGGCAAGCCGGGCTTGGCACTGGGCAATGTCGTTGGCTCCAACATCTACAACCTGCTGCTGATCGGCGGAGTAACCATGGCCATGTCCTCGCGCGCGATTCCGTTCGAGCTAGTTGATGTGGAGTTACCCCTGGTGGCTGCGACCGCACTGATGATCCTGCTGCTATGCTGGTTCGCGCATCGTATCTCGCGCTGGACGGGCGTGGTGCTGCTCGCCGGCTTTGCGGCGTTCAACGTGTTCCTGCTCGCATAAATCCGCAAGCCGAGTCTTTTTCGTCACACCCCACCATATCGAGTCCCTAAACCCCTATAGTCTCAACATCTTGTGGGGGACTCTTTTCGTTCTTTCTTGGTTAGCGGCGCGTTAACCATATTCTGCGAAAACTCTTTGCTTGACGCGGAGTCCGCTTGGACTCACCCTGTGGATAACTCGCAGAGGGGATAAGTAGATGGGGGTCATCGAGACCACACGAATGCGCGCGAAAACTGCAAAGCGCGCAAAAAAGGAAGTGTCCAATGCGGATTTGCCGCTGGGTCAGATCCTGTCCGGCGATTGCGTCGAGGCGATGCGTTCGCTGCCCGACAATTCGGTCGATCTCGTTTTCGCCGATCCTCCCTACAACCTCCAGCTCGGCGGCGATCTCAACCGCCCCGATGGCAGCCAGGTCGATGCGGTCACCGACGATTGGGACCAGTTCGGCAGCTTCAAGATTTACGACGATTTCACCCGCGACTGGCTGACCGAAGCGCGCCGCGTGCTCAGGCCCGACGGCTCGCTCTGGGTCATCGGCAGCTACCAC
This sequence comes from Pontixanthobacter sp., assembly GCA_965223995.1. Classification (GTDB taxonomy): domain Bacteria; phylum Pseudomonadota; class Alphaproteobacteria; order Sphingomonadales; family Sphingomonadaceae; genus Pontixanthobacter. The sequence goes on from CBDCXY010000016.1 coordinate 680,675, forward strand.
AACATCTTCCGCGTCGGCGCGATCCTGCAGGATCTCGGCTTCTGGATTTTGAACGATGTCGTGTGGCGCAAGAGCAATCCGATGCCCAATTTCAAGGGCACGCGTTTCACCAATGCGCATGAGACGCTGATCTGGGCGAGCCAGGGCGAGAAGGCGAAATACCAGTTCAACTATCGCGCGATGAAGACGCTCAATGACGAGCTGCAGATGCGCAGCGACTGGGTCCTGCCGATCTGCAACGGCGCCGAGCGGCTCAAGGAAAACGGCGCCAAGGTGCACCCGACGCAGAAGCCGGAAAGCCTGCTATACCGCGTGCTCCTCGCCACGACCGAGACCGGCGACGTGGTGCTCGACCCGTTCTTCGGGACCGGCACAACCGGCGCGGTCGCCAAGCGACTTGGCCGCGAATGGATCGGCTGCGAGCGCGAAAACATCTACCGCGACGCCGCGCTCAAACGGATCGAGAAAGAATTGCCGCTCGACGAAAGCGCGCTCGCTACGATGCAAAGCAAGAAAGCCGCCCCGCGCGTGGCCTTCGGCGCGCTGGTCGAAAACGGCTATATCAAGCCGGGCACGGAGTTGTTCGACAAGAAACGCCGCTGGGTCGCGAAGGTGCGGGCCGATGGCTCGCTAACGTGTGGCAAGCAGGTCGGGAGCATTCACGGGCTGGGCAAGGAACTGCAAGACGCGCCAAGCTGCAATGGCTGGACCTTCTGGTACTTTGAAGATGGCGACGAAGTGAAGCCGATCGATGCCGTGCGGCAGCTGTATCTGCTGGCGGTGGAGGATTGAGGTTCTTGTGCCTCGACCCTACTTTTCCCGCCCAATCCGCCCAGTCATCTTCAAGCCGTCGCGGATGTTCAGTCCCATGAGCGCAAGGTTGATAGCGCCAGCGACAAGTTCCAGCGCCTGCACGCCATAAAACCAACTATCGAATGTTCCAGCCTCGGCCTGGGATGCGAGGAATACGGCTGATGGAACCAATACCAGCAAACCGTTGGCCGCAATTAAGGGCATTCTCTTCTTCTTCGCGCGTGTTTTTGGATCCTTGCGCTTGGCCCCCAAAGACATGCCTGATCCACCGGTTATCATCAATGCCGGGATGAGGAGGATCATGCCATGGAGGACGGCCTGCTTGACCGAAGCGATGGCTGCATAGCTACCAAAGAGTTCCGAGATCAAAGTCGACGTCCAGAACGTCAAAATCGTGAGAAAGCCAATCGCTCCGGCGATTGCGTGAACCCGCGTTTTCATCGGTAAGGTGTCCGATCAATCGACACAGAGGCCGGACACAGCCAGCTTCTTGAAGAGATGCGGCGACACTGTAGCGCTGTCGGGATAGCGCGCGATGCGAGCCTGGAATTCAGGGTTGGTGAATGCGTCGCGGAAACTCGCCATGCTTTCCCATACTGCGTAATTGAGGAAGGTCGCGCTTCCGGAAATACCCTTGTGTAGCTGGGTCGAGATGTAGCCGGGCTGTTCTTTCATAAATTCGGCGTCATGCGTCCATGCGGCGACCAGTGCTTCCTCTTCGGCGGGGTCGATAGTGAAGACGTTGATCAGGACGACAGAACCGTCCTGATTGACCTGCATCTGGTCCATCAGGCTGGTTTCGCTGTTCATTTCTTTCAACTGTGGCATCTTACATTCCTTTTTCAGTTCGATTTTTTGGTTCGTTCCCGAACGACCTTCAGCAGATCGAGCGAGCGGGTGATCTCTTTCGACGAAAGGCCGTCGGATAGTGCATTGACCCAATCGGCTTGCGCGGCGTTGATTTTGTCCATGACCTGTTCACCCTTGTCGCTAAGGGAAAACAGCGGTGCGCGTTTGTGATCGATATTTGGAGAGCTGCTGACCAGCCCTTGCTTCGACAGATCATTGATGATCCGCTGTACGCCTTGCCGCGCCAGCCCCATACGCCGCGCGATTTGGGAGACGGTGAGCGGTTGCCGCTCTTCATCGATTGCACCCAGCACCTGCCACCGTGCACTTGTCAGTCCAAACGGTTTGGTGATCCGGTTGCCCGCATCGAGCAGTTCTCCGTTGAGCCGGAAAATCTCCAGCACCAGCTGTGTCAGTGTTTCACCTTTGGGATTGCGAATCGTCATGGGTAATGAATAACCAATATGACAATATATTGTCAAATAAGATTGTTGGAAGAGCGTGGTGGAGCTCGATAGTGGGATAGTGTGTGTGCGATCTGTCCTACATCGCCATCACGCGCTAAGCCCAAAGAATGACCAGAAAACACCTCCTCCCGCCTCGCAAAACCACCACCCCAAACCCCTCCAACTTTTCCCTTCAGGACAGTGGTCCATGTGGTCCATGCCTTCAGGAAACGCGCGAGATTGCTGAACAATGACTGATCGCGTCTACATTCGCCCTATCGGCCTTACGCCCAGCCCGCAAAGCGAGCACGGCAATGCCATCCGGCTAGCTGGTGGAATGACCTATGCGCATCGCTTTGCGGTGATTCTGCGACGAGACGGCGAAGTTGTCGACCGCTGGCTGGCTGCGTCCGATACTATGGACGACACGCTGGCCAAGCTGCCAGACGATCTCGCTGCCGATGCGGCCGAGCAGCGGGCGGGGCTCACCACCGCGCATCCGCCGCTGCAATTGGGTGATCGGACGATTCCGCTCGACCAGCCGCAGGTGATGGGGATCCTCAATGTCACGCCCGACAGCTTCTCCGATGGCGGCGAGTTCCTCGACGATCCGGAGGCGGGCAGGGCGCATGCGGCGGCGATGCTCGAAGCGGGCGCGGCCTTGGTCGATATTGGCGGCGAGAGCACGCGGCCCGGCGCGGCGGCGGTGTGGGAGGGCGACGAGCTAAAGCGCGTGATCCCGGCGGTCGAATACAGCGCTGGAATGGGCGCGGCGATCAGCGTCGATACGCGCCGCCCGGCGGTGATGGAGGCGGCGCTCGATGCGGGCGGGCATATCATCAACGATGTCTCGGCGCTGCGGCACGATCCGCGCAGTCTCGAACTGATGGCGGCGCGCAGATGCCCGGTGGTGCTGATGCATGCGCCCGGTGAAGGGGAAGACCTGCATGGCAATGCCGACTATTCGGATGTCGTGCTCGACGTGTTCGACTGGCTGCGCGCGCGGCGCGATGCGGCTCTGGATGCGGGGATCGAGCGCGGCAACATCATCCTCGATCCGGGTATCGGTTTCGGCAAGTCGCTGGCCGAGAACCTTGCGGTGCACAATGCGCTGCCGCTCTACCATGCGCTGGGACAACCGCTGCTGCTGGGCGCTAGCCGTAAGCGGATGATCGGTGCGTTGTCGAACGAGGCTCCGACCGAGCAGCGCCTTGGAGGCAGTCTCGCACTCGCGATCGCGGGGATGAATGCGGGCGTACAACTGCACCGGGTGCACGATGTTGAGCCCATGGTTCAGGCGCGCAATGTATGGCGCGGAATGCGCGATGCGGCGCTGACCGACTTCAGCGAGTTGCCGGGCTAGAGGGTGAAGCCGCCATCGCTGACCAGCACCGTTCCGGTGACATTGGCAGCGGCATCGCTCAGCAGATATCCGATACTGCCCGCGATCTCATCCGCCGACGCCAGCCTGCCGCGCGGTGTGCCGGTCGCGAGGCCCTGCAATGCGGCTTCGCGGCCATGCTCTTCTACCGCCTGGCGGAACTCGGGGCTGCTATCCCAGATTGCGGTATCGACGCCGCCCGGTGCAATCGCGTTGACGCGGATGCTGCTGTCCGAGCCCTCGATCGCGGCGATGCGCGCCATATGCGCAACCGCTGCTTTGGAAACGCCGTATGCGCCGACGCCGGGCAACGGCTTGACCCCGGCGCTCGACGCGACGACGACCGCGCTGCCGCCCTTGTCGGCCATCAAGCGCATGCCGCTGGCCAGGGTCAGGAAAGCGCCATCGAGATTGACCGCCATCACCTTGCGCCAGCTTTCGAGGGAGAGTTCGGCAATGCTGCCGCCTTCGCCGATACCGGCATTGACCACCGCATGGTCGATTGAACCGACCTCGCGCTCGAAGTGCGTCCAGAAATCCGGGTCCGACACATCGTTGGCGAAATGGACGGTATCGCAGCGGAGTTCGAGTGCTTCGAGACCTTCGCGGTTCGGATCAACCATCAGCAGCCTGGCTACGCCGCGCGCATCCAGCCAGCGCGCACAAGCCGCGCCGATGCCCGAGGCAGCGCCGGTGATGAGGGCAGTGCGTCCAGAGAAGTTGTGGGTAGTGGTGGTCATGCCCGCGTCGCTAGTCCGACGCCCCGCTGTTGTCGAGCGGGCAATACCGCTACGCGCCGTCCGGCTTCAGTCAGCCGCCCTAGGGCTTATCGCCCCGTTCAGCGGCTTCGACCTCGGTTCAGGCGCACAATGTGTGAAGGGGCATGCGCGATGCGGCATTGACCGAATTCAGTCAGCTGCCTTAACATCCAAATACAATTGGAAGGATTCACTTGATGAGCGACCTTGAGACACTGTTAGGCATGGCGAAAACTGCTGAAATGGCAGGTAATCACGCAGAAGCGCACTCGTATTACAACAGAGTACTCGAAATCGAACCAAAGTTGCCCGAGGCTTGGCTGGGTAAGGGCCGAGCAGCTGGTTGGCAGTCAACGCTTGCAAATTTGCGACTGAAAGAATCCTCGGTATCATTCGGTCACGCAATCGGGTCTGCAGACGACGAACATAGGTCGGAGGTGACAGGAGCGGCCGTCGAATCCATCAACGAACTTTCCACCGCACTTTACGGCTTGGCCCGTGATCATCTCTTGGAGTTTGTCGAACAGACAAATTCATGGTCTGACTATCTGGTCCAAATGAACATCGTACTCGATGTTCTTGAAGACGCGTCCAATTGGGATCCCAACAATGTCATTACATGGGAGAACATTGTACACATTTGTAAGGATAATATCGAAGGGGTCAGTTATCGTGATCGCTTTGACGACAATCTGTCGAAAGCATGGACCCTTTCGTCCGAATACGAAGCACAGCTAAGGGCAAGGATGGATCAGGCCGTAGATCGGCTGAAGGTGTTGAATCCAACATACGAAGCTCCGCAAATCGAAAAGAAGGAAGCAGAGGCCTGTTTTGTCGCGACTGCGGTTATGGGCGACTACAATCATCCTTATGTGTTGGAACTTCGACAGTTTCGTGATCGGCAACTCAAGCCACGCGTGGCCGGACGCGCGTTTATCTCTGTCTACTATCGCTACGGGCCCATACTGGCGCGCATGATTTCGAGAAGTCCAGGGCTTGCTAGATTGGCCAGACATGGTCTGATTGCGCCTGCAGTTAGCATACTGCGAAATTTTGGGAAGTAAGGCAGTCAGCCGCCCTCAGGCTGATCGCCCGATTCAGGGGCTTCGATCTTGGGCGCGGGCGCAGCATCTTCCACGATCCGCGCCCTTCCGATCAGTGTCCTGAGCGTATCGGCGATCCATTGCTCGTCGACATTGTCGTAATAGGTCGCGATGGGGTCGCCATCCTCGACAGTGAAGCGGCTGCGCACAACCGGCTCGGATCCGAAAATGGCGCGCCCGTCCTTGAGCATGATTGCAACCGCAACCGTGCGCTGGCCGTGGACCTTGATCAGGTAGCGTTTGTATTCCGGCGTTGTGCCTTCTTCGGCGAGATCGAAATCGTCGCGGCCTTCAAACGCTGCTTTGAACAGTTCGACAAGCCGGGCGAGCTTGGGTGCTTCATCACGCGCCCAGCGAAAACGCTCGAACTGGGTATCATCGACGAGGTGCGAAAACTGGTCGCACGCACTCTGGAACGGATCGTGGCTCATCGCGCCCATGCTAAGCAGCGTTGTCGATGCCGAGATCGCCCAGCTTGCGGTAGAGTGTCGAGCGGCCAATGCCGAGGCGGCGTGCGACTTCGGTCATGCGGCCGCGATAATGCCCGATGGCGAGGCGGATTACGTCGGCTTCGATCTCTTCGAGCGGACGCAGGTTCCCGTCGGGCGTGTAGAGCATCACGCCGACACCTTCCTGGAACGGGTTGGAAACTTCGTCCGAGACGTCGCCGACGGCCTCTGCCAGTTGCGGGAAGCTCTCGGCAGTCAGCGTCTCTCGGTCGCAGAATACGGCTGCGCGGAACAGCACCGCCTGCAGCTGGCGGACATTGCCCGGCCAGTCGAACGCGGCGAGCAGGTTCAACGCGCTGTCGCTGACTGTCATCTGTCGCAGCCCCGGCTGTTCGCCGATCCTTGCGAGGAAATGGCGGGTAAGGGCTGGGATGTCGCCCTGGCGGGCGCGCAGCGGCGGCAGGGTAATCTTGGTCTGCGAGATCTGCTCAAGCAGGTCGGGATGGAAATGGCCGATGCTGTTCTGCTCGTCGCCCAGATCGTCCAGCGGCAGGTTGCTGGCGCACAGGAACCGCACATCGATGCGGAAGCCATGCTTGGCACCGATGGGGCGCACGATACCGCTTTCCATCGTTTCTGCGAGCTTGGCCTGCAGCTCTTCGTCCAGTCGGTCGATCTCGTCGAGGATCAACGTGCCGCCATCGCAATGCTGGATCGCGCCAACCTGCCGTTCAAATGCACCGGGAAAGGCGTTCTGCTCGTGCCCGAACAACACCGATTCGATCGAATTGCCCGGAACACTGCGCATATTGATCAGACGGAAAGGAGCCTTCGCACGCGGGCTGGCGGCGTGCATTGCGCGCATCAACATCTCTTTGCCCGTGCCGCTTTCACCCTCGATCAGCACGGGGCCGTGTCCGCGCGCTGCCTTGGCCGCTTTGGCAAGTGCCGCGCGGAAATCAGGCGAATTGCCGATCATCGCGTCGAAATCGAGATCGCTGCCCATCTTCTCGGTCAGCGGCTGGAGCTCGTCCTTGGGCGCTTCGTTCTTGGTCGCGCTGCGCAAGGCCTGCATCAACCGGTCGGGAGAGACTGGCTTGATAAGATAGTCGGTCGCACCGGCACGCATCGCATCAACCGCAAGCAGCGGGCTTGCGCTGGTGGTGAGCATCAGGATGGGCATCGCCGGGCGACGCGCTTTCAGCTCTTCGATAAGAGTGCTGGCTTCGTCGCCGGGCACCCACTGGTCGAGGATGATGGCCGAGCACTGCATACCCTGCCGCGTGCCGAGCGTCGCAATCGCGGTCTCGGAGTCCTTCACGACAAGCGTACGCCAGCCCTCGCGTGCGGCGAGCGCTGTGATCAGCCTGCTTTGCGCAGGCTCGTCGTCGATCAGCATCAAAAGGCGCGATTCGCTATCAGACATATATCCCAAAACCGTCCCAACGCGGTACAGACGGTTGGTTTAGGACAAACGGGTAAAGGTCTAATTAAGGCTAAGAACATCTTTCACCCCCTTGATGCACTCCGGCGCGCGCGATAGACCGCGCAGCAACCTTTTCTTAACTTGCAAATACGGGGATCGAGATGGCTTCGGCTAACGACATGAAAGAGGCGAACAAGACCTATGACGCGTTTATCGCGAATCTGAAATGGACCGTTCCGCTGATTGCAGTGATCACTGCGATTGTGGTCGCCATAATAGCCTAAGCATCTAACACCTTGCGCATAGCAGCCCTGAAAGAACGCGCCGAGGGGGAAACGCGCGTTTCGGTCACTCCTGAAACGGTGAGGAAATTCATCGCATTGGGAGCCACGGTCGCGGTCGAGGAAGGCGCAGGTGTCGCCGCTGCGATCAGCGACGAAACTTATCGCGAGGCCGGTGCGGAAGTCGCTGGCTCTGGCGAGGTCGTCGGGAAGGCCGACATTGTGCTGGGTGTTCAAGCCCCCGATGTTGCCGATCTTTCGGGTGCAAATGACGGCGCATGGGTCGCCGCGACCTTCGATCCCTTTGGCAAGAAAGATCGCGTAGAGGCTTATGCCAAGGCGGGCCTTGAAGCACTGTCGATGGAATTCATGCCGCGCATCACCCGCGCGCAGAGCATGGATGTGCTTTCCAGCCAGTCGAACCTTGCCGGGTATAAGGCGGTGATTGCCTCGGCTGACGAGTTTGGTCGGGCTTTCCCGATGATGATGACCGCAGCGGGTACGATCAGCGCGGCGAAATGCTTTGTTATGGGTGTCGGCGTGGCCGGGCTTCAGGCGATTGCGACCGCCAAACGTCTGGGTGCGCAGGTGAGCGCGACCGATGTTCGTTCTGCGACCAAGGAACAGATCGAAAGCCTCGGCGCGAAAGCCGTGTTCGTCGAAGACGAGGATGGTCGCTTGGGGGGCATCGAGGGCGAGGGCAGCGGTGGTTACGCGACCGAGATGAGCGAAGAGTACCAGAAGGCGCAGGCCGAGCTGGTCTCCTCGCATATTGCCAAACAGGATATCGTTATCACAACCGCGCTGATCCCTGGGCGGCCCGCGCCCAAGCTGATTTCCGACGCGCAGATCGCGACGATGAAGCAAGGCAGCGTGATTTTTGACCTCGCCGTGGCGCAAGGCGGCAATGTCGAAGGCTCGGTTCCCGACCAGACGGTCGAGAAATACGGTGTGAAGATCATCGGCTTTGCGAACACGCCAAGCCACCTGGCCGCAGACGCCTCGGCGCTGTTTGCACGCAACCTCTACAACTTCCTCTCCGCATTCTGGGACGAGGATGCTGGCAAGCCTGTGCTCGACGACGAAATCGGCGATGCGATCCGGCTGACGCAGGGTGGCAAGGTCGTGAATGAGAGGTTGTTGGGGTGAGGGACCCGATGATATTAAGAGTGTTGATCTGCTTGGCGTTCGCCTTTTCACCCACAACGGTATCGGCTGGTGATGTTTACGGTGGGGGCACGAGTTGGACCGTAGTGTTTCCTTCGGTGCCACTTGAAGGCGAATTTTCAAGGTCATCTGTCTTAGTCAAAGCTTCAATCTACCCAAAGAGACTCATAGTAGTTGGGAACGATGGATTTGATCGGGAAACTGGCAAGAAAATTGTCAGTGCAGGCGATCAATTGATAGAGCACATAACCGATGTTCGTCATAAAGACTTTTGTACAACGCGAGATTTGGGCTTTCTTGCAAACGGGATATTCCACTGTTTCGTGGATCAAGACGGTGACGGAGAACTTGATGGGTATTACCGTGTGCTTTCAAGACTCTTGAGCGGCGCGCCGTTGATAGACTCAGGCAAATTGGCTCCATTTAAGCCGCTCTCTGCAACGCAATATTCAGAAGGTGATCCACGTCATATCGACAGTCCGGTCGAGTTGCGAATACTCTGGAACAAAGGAGACGGAGTAAGTTCTCCAATCCAAGCCAGAGTTTCGGTAGTGAGCGGCACCGAGAAGCACCTGCATTTTGAGCGGCAGACTAAGTTTGTCCTGCGAGAGAGCAGGAATGTAGCCAATGTGCTTGGGAATCTTATCGACTGCCAAGCGATCAAGAAGAATCGGTCGAACTGTAAAATAGTGCCGCCTTCCACGTCCCTTGATATGGTCCAGTACGGCTCAGGTATTCGCTTCGCTCCAACTGAAGGCTAGAATTCATGGACTTCATTTCAATCCTCTCGATCTTCGTGCTGGCCTGTTTTGTCGGCTATTATGTCGTGTGGTCGGTCACGCCGGCGCTGCATACGCCGTTGATGGCGGTGACCAATGCAATTTCCTCGGTGATTATCGTCGGTGCGCTGATCGCGGCGGCGGAGGCGGGTAGTCCGATTGCCAAGTGGCTGGGTCTCGCCGGGGTGGTGCTAGCGAGCGTCAATATCTTTGGCGGCTTTGCCGTCACCGAGCGGATGTTGGCGATGTATAAGAAGAAGGAGAAGAAGTGATGCTCTCCTTCCTCGCTTCCGTCACCGAAGGTCCGTACACAGAAGCACCGATTACGCCGATAGTGATGCTTGAGGAGACAGCAAGCCATGCTGGTGTAAGCCCATGGGTCGCGCTCGCTTACCTTGTATCGGGGGTGTTCTTCATCCTCGCCCTGCGCGGACTATCTTCGCCCGAGACAAGCCGTGCGGGCAACCGGTTCGGTATGGTCGGCATGCTGCTGGCAGTGGTCACCACGCTGATCACGCACGACATCGCCAATATCGCCGAGATTGGCATTGCGATTGCGCTTGGCGGACTTGTCGGCTTTGTGATCGCAAGGCGGATTGCGATGACGCAGATGCCCGAACTGGTTGCGGCGTTTCACTCGCTGGTCGGTCTGGCGGCAGTATTGGTTGGCTGGGCAGCCTATCTCAATCCGGGCGCATTCGGGTTGCTGGTCGATGGCAGCATCGGCGCGGTTAGCAAGGTCGAGATGGGGCTCGGCATTGCGATCGGTGCGATTACCTTTAGCGGATCGGTGATCGCCTTCGCCAAGCTGTCGGGCAAGATGAGCGGATCGCCTATCCTGCTGCCTGCGCGGCATGTGATCAATCTCGGAACGCTTGCTGCCATCATCGTGCTGACCGCCATGTTTGCGATGGCGAGCGGCCCAGCTGAGACCATGCCGCTGATCATCGCGCTGACTGTGGCGGCTTTCATCATCGGCTTCCTGCTGATCATCCCGATCGGCGGGGCTGATATGCCCGTCGTGGTGTCGATGCTGAACAGCTATTCGGGCTGGGCGGCAGCGGCGATGGGCTTTACGCTCGGCAACACCGCAATGATCATCACCGGGGCGCTGGTTGGTTCTTCGGGCGCGATCCTCAGCTACATCATGTGCAAGGCGATGAACCGCAGCTTCATCAGCGTGATTGCGGGCGGCTTCGGTGCCGAGGATGGCGCGAGCAGCGGCGAGGCGAAGGAACAGCGCCCCTACAAGCAGGGCAGCGCGGCCGATGCCGCCTTTATGCTCGAACAGGCAGAGAAGGTCATCATCATCCCCGGCTACGGCATGGCGGTGGCGCAGGCGCAGCATGCCTTGCGAGAAATGTGCGACTTGCTCGAAGAGCAAGGCGTCGAGGTCAAATTCGCTATCCACCCTGTTGCGGGGCGCATGCCGGGCCATATGAATGTCCTGCTCGCCGAAGCGAGCGTCGACTACGACAAGGTCTTCGAGCTGGAGGATATCAACAGCGAATTTGCGCAGGCCGATGTCGCCTTCATCATCGGCGCGAATGATGTGGTCAACCCGGCGGCAAAAACCGACAAGTCCTCGCCAATCTACGGTATGCCGGTGTTCGATGTCGACAAGGCCAAGCAGGTGTTCTTCATCAAGCGCAGCATGGGCGGCGTGGGCTATGCCGGGGTCGACAATGACGTGTTCTATATGGACCAGACGATGATGCTGCTGAGCGATGCGAAGAAGATGGTCGAAGAGATCGTCAAATCGCTCGATTAATGAAGAAGCTGTTGATCTTCCTCGCTCTGCTGGCCGGCGTCGTCGCGCTGGCTATCAGTAGCGGCGCGGTCGATGAAGTGGTCGAATGGCGTGTGCGCACGGCCCTGATCGACTCCGGCATCGGCGAAAAGCGCGCCGAGTGCATGGCCGCGCGCATGGTCGACCGGCTGAGCATCTCGCAGTTGCGCAAGCTGCAATCGGGTATGGCTCCGCAGGAAGGTGAACCCGAACAGGTCGACAGCGTCGGCGAACTGGTCAAACGCGTCCGCCGCGTCGGCGATGCGGAAGTGATAGCGGTGACGGGAAGCTCGGCCGGTCTGTGCGCCATCGGGATCGGTTAGGCGCGCGTAAACGTCGCCGTGCGGCAGAACACAACAACGCAGCCTTTGATCTTCAGCTGGCTGCCGCTGCGCCAGACCTGCGCGTTGAAATAGCGTCCGTCTTCAGGGCTATAGCCCTTACCCTTGAAGCGCGAGCCGTCTGGCCCGAGATTCCAGAAAATCCGCAGTCCGAGCAGCTTGCGGTTGCGCAACGATGCCTTGGGATTTTCCGCATCGCGCGCACCACCGCGCGGTTCTGGCACGAGGAATTTCGCAATCTTGCCGCACATCCGATTGCCGCATTTGTAGAACTGGATGATCGATTTGCCGTCATCGGTTTTCCAGTTGCCAGCAATTGAGGCGGGTGCCGCTTGTGCCGGTGTAGAGACGGCCAATGCAACTACAGCCGGGATGGCCAGTTTTGCGATACGCATGTTCTTCGTTCCTCTCGATGCTCCCTAATACCGGTTCGTAGGAAGACGGCACTTGGTTTCATTGGAATTTTGAGACAGAATGTTCTGCGAGGGAGAGATGGAATGAACACACTGAACCGAGCCTGTCTGTTTGCGGCATCCGTGGTCGCTCTGGCGAGCCCCGCTTTGGCCGAGGTGCACAGCATTGCGCCGGGCGAAGGCGCGCAGGAACGTTTGCAGGAGGCGTTGATCCTGGCCGAGCCGGGTGACGAGATTGTGCTCGAAGCGGGACGTTTCACGCTGACCGACGGGCTTAGCCTCGATGTCGATGGTGTTACCGTGCGCGGGCAGGGGATGGATCAGTCGATCCTCGATTTTTCGGGCCAGGTCGATGCGGGCGAGGGCTTGCTCGTCACATCAGACAATGTCGTGCTGCGCGAATTCGGGGTGGAAGACTCCAAGGGCGACGGGATCAAATCCAAGGGCGCCGACAATATCGTCTATTACAAGGTCCGCGTCGAATGGACGCGCGGCCCACACCCGGAAAACGGCGCCTATGCGATATACCCGGTCGAAAGCACCAATGTGCTGGTCGACAGCGTGACCACCATCGGGTCATCCGATGCAGGCATCTATGTTGGCCAGTCGGAGAACATCATCGTCCGCAACTCGGTCGCGAAATACAATGTCGCCGGGATCGAGATCGAAAACAGCTACGGCGCGGATGTCTATAACAACCTTGCGGTCAACAACACCGGGGGTATTCTGGTGTTCGACCTACCCGACATTCCCAAGCAGGGCGGCCGCGATGTCCGCGTGTTCAATAACATCGTGGTCGACAACAACACGCCCAACTTCGCGCCTGAGGGCAATATCGTGTCCGAAGTTCCGACCGGCATGGGTGTGATGGTGATGAGCCATTACAATGTGGAGGTTTTCAAGAACGTCTTTGCCGAAAATGCGACCGGCAACGTGCTTGTGATCGCCTATCCTAACGAGACCAGCGACGAGAATTACAATCCGCTGCCGGTCAACGTGCTGGTGACACAGAATGTGCAGGGCCGTGCTGGCTACAAACCGGCTATCGATGGCGGTGAGATGCTGGCAGCGGCCATGGGCGGCACCATCCCGCCGGTTATGCATGACGGCAACGGCTCGGACATTGTTATCCAGGACAAGGTTCCTGTGCTGTCGCTCGGCTTCACTGCGCCGGCACAGCCTTTCACCGAAGCGAATCCGTCGATTGTCGATCTGTCGGGTGATGGCAGTAAGAAGCTGACTCTTAAGCCAATTGTGCTGCCCGAGGCGATGGAGGCTGTCGTCAAGCAATGAAGCATGGCCTCGGACTTCTGGCAGCGGGAGCCTTGGCTTTCGGATTGGCGATGTCTGTCGATGCGCGCCGCGCGCCGCCGGTTGTCGCGGACGATGTCATTCTGGAGAAAAAGCTCCCGCGTACGCTCGAAGAGTTTCAGTTCTTCATCCATGCCGACGCTCAGCTACCGACCGAGGGCGTGATACCCTACCGTCTCAATACCCCTCTCTATTCCGACGGGGCAGAAAAACTGCGCTTCGTGTACATTCCCGAAGGGAAACGGGCGGTGGCCGATGGCGATGGTCTGCTCAAATTTCCGGTCGGTTCGGCGCTAATCAAGACCTTTGCCTTTGGCGAAGGTGAGGATCGGCGGCTGATCGAAACACGCGTGTTGCTGCACCGCGCTGACGGGTGGTTGGCCCTCCCTTACAAGTGGAACGAGGAGCAGACCGAAGCGCGTCTGGCAATCGCGGGCGCGCGCCTGCCGATTACCACGCCTGGTGGTGAAGAAATCTCCTACCGCATTCCGAACAAAAACCAGTGCAAGGAATGTCATGGCCTCGATGACGAGGTGGTTTTGATCGGTCCAAAGGCGCGCAACCTTTCCAGCGAATGGCTGAGTGAAATGGTCAGTCGGGGGCTGCTCGACACGGTGCCGGAAGGCGCCAACACCTTGCCGGTATGGGAAAATCGCGAACACCTGCCCATCGAGGCTTCAGCGCGGGCCTATCTCGACGTCAATTGCGCGCATTGCCACCAGCCCGGTGCAATGGCCTCCAATAGCGGTCTCGACTTGCGTTGGGAGCAGAATGATCCGACCAAGATCGGTATGTTCAAGCGCCCGGTTGCCGCCGGACGGGGATCGGGCGGTTACGAGTTCAGCATCGTGCCGGGCGATCCGGCGAAGTCGATCATGGTTCACCGGATGGGCAGCGTTGAATCGGGCGTTGCTATGCCAGAACTGGGCAAGGCAACGGTCGACAAGGATGGCCTCGCCGTTGTCGGACGCTGGATTGCCGAGATGGAAGGCGGCTGAATCGGCGCAAGAACGCTTTCCTACAGTGCGGATTGGCTGTTAGGGTGACAAGATGACTGCCCGACCGCCAGATTTTCGCAGAATCCCAGTGGTTTCGGGGTTGTTGCGACCGGCTGGAGTTTTTCTCCCAGGACTGTGGTCCATGTGGTCCATGTGTGGCTGGCAAACGATGAACGGAGTGGATTTGAGATGCTGAAACGCTTGGGCAAGATTCTCGCTGTTCTGGTAGCGCTGTTGGTGATGGCGTTTGTGATTTTCAGAACGCCCGATACTGAGCCGGACGAAATGCGCGCCAAATATGGCGGTGAACCCTCGCAATATGTCGAGCTGGATGACGGGCTGACTGTTCACTTGCGCGACGAGGGACCGAGGGATGCCCCGGCCATCATCCTGCTCCACGGATCGAATGCCGACATGCACACATGGCAGCAATGGGCCGATGATCTCAAAGCGGACTACCGCGTGATCCGCTACGACCAGATCGGACACGGGCTGACCGGTCCGGCCATGGATGGCGACTATCGGCTTGATGCCTTTGTCGATGATGTCGACAAGGTTGCCGACAAGCTCGGACTTGAGAGCTTCACTCTGGCGGGCAACTCGATGGGTGGCTGGATAGCGATGGGTTACGCGCTCGAGCATCCGGGGCGGCTCGACGGACTGGTTCTGGTCGATGCAAGTGGCGCGCCCGTTGAGCGCAAGGGCGGCAGCAACCTGGCGTTCAAGCTGGCCGCAATTCCCGGCGTCGGACAGGTGATGAGCGCGATGCTGCCGCGCTCGATCATTGAGAAGAGCCTTTCGCAAAGTGTCTCCAACCAGGTTGTCGTCACACCCGAAGCGGTCGATCGCTATTGGGAACTGGCGCGCTATCCGGGGAACCGGGCGGCTACGCGCAAGCGCTTTGCGACCCCGCGCCACCAGTACACTCCGGATGAAGCCGCTGGCATGACGGTGCCAACACTGGTCATGTGGGGCGAGGAGGACGCGCTGGTGCCCTACGAAGCGGCTGGGTGGTATATGGAGCATCTCCCCAATGCGACGCTCGCGAACTATCCCGATATCGGGCACATCCCGATGGAGGAAGCGCCGGAGCGAAGCGCCCGCGACCTTCGCAATTGGCTCGATGGACGGTCGGGAAGCGAGGCACCGGCTGAGGAAGAGGCCGGTTAACGAATTGTCGGTAGGTATCGGCTGTTTCCGGCCAACTGCCGGATTGTGAGCGTCAGGAGTTGGGTTTGCGCAAACTGGGACTGATCGGGGGAATGAGCTGGGTCTCGACCCGAAGCTACTACGAGGACATCAACAAGCTGATCCAGAAGCGCACTTCACCCATGTCGAGCGCGCCGCTGCTGATCGAAAGCCTCGACTTCTCCGAACTGTATGGCCTGCATTCGCAGGATGATTGGGCGAGTGCCGAGGGGGTTCTATCGGGCGCTGCGCAGCGTCTCGAGCAGGCTGGGGCGGAGGCACTGCTGATATGCGCCAACTCGATGCACAAGGTCTACGACCCGGTGCAGGCAGCGATCGATATCCCTATCCTGCATATTGCCGATTGCGTGGGCGAGCGGATGAAGCAGGAAGGTGCGGGCAACGCTGCGCTGATCGGCACGCGCAATGTGATGACCGAGAACTTCTACCGTCAACGACTTGTCGCGCATGGCATCGACTTGCTTCCGCCCGATATGGACTATGTCGATCAGCTGCACTCGATCATCTACGACCAGCTGATGGTGGGTAAGGTAAAGCGCGATGCCGAGCGCGCGCTCAAGACGATCATCACGCGCAAGGAACAGGATGGCGCGAAGGCGATCATCCTGGCCTGCACAGAGCTTGAGCTGGTCGTCGATGTCGATGCCAATGTCCTGCCGATCTTCGATTCCGCCGGTATCCATTGCGAAGCGGCGGCAGACTGGATTCTGGGTGGCGACTGACCTAAGTCGCACGCCATGAATCGCGCCTCCTTCGCTGCCGATCCGGACAATTCTCGCGGTCGTGAGTTCGACGAGGATCGCGACGGCACCCGCGGCCCGCGCAGCGAATTCCAGCGTGACCGGGACCGGATCATCCATTCGATCTCGTTCCGCCGCCTGCGCAGCAAGACACAGGTGTTCATCGCTCCCGATGGCGACCACTATCGCACACGCCTGACCCATAGCCTGGAAGTCGCGCAGATTGGTCGGGTGATTGCGCGCGCCCTGGGCCTGGACGAAGATCTAACCGAAGCGCTCTGCCTTGCGCATGATATTGGCCATCCACCTTTCGGCCATGCGGGCGAGAAGGCTCTGTCGCAGGCAATGGAGCGGCATGGCGGGTTTGATCACAACGCACAGTCGCTGCGCACGTTGATGCGCCTTGAGAGCCCCTATTGCGAGCATGACGGATTGAATCTGACATGGGAGTTGCTGGAAGGACTCGCCAAGCACAACGGGCCGGTCGAAACGCCCGGTTGGGCCTTGGCCGAACTGGATGCAGCCTATCCACTGGCGCTGTGCGACTATCCATCGCTGGAGGCGCAGGTTGCAGCGGTTGCGGACGATATAGCTTACGACAATCACGACATCGATGACGGGCTGCGCGCGGGGTTTTTGCAGCTTGACGAGCTGCTCGAGCTGGATTTCGTCGCCGATCAATGGCGTATGGTCGAAAAGCGCTTTCCCAACGCCGACCGCGACCGCCAATTGCGCGAACTGGTGCGCGGGCAAATCGGCCTGATGGTCAACGACGTGCTCGAACATACGAGAAAGGGTGCGCGGGACGTTGAGACAATCGAACAGATCCGCAGTGCCGGAAAGCTTCTGGCAGGCTTCTCACCAGGCTTGGCCGTCGAGGAACGGCGGCTGAAGAATTTCATGTATGACAAGCTCTATTACCACCCCGACCAGCTTGCCACGGCTGAGAAGGCGCGCGAGGTGATTGCCAAACTTTATGCCGCATATGAGCAGAACACCGGCTTGCTCGAAGCTGGGTGGTCCAGCCAGCTCCCTGACGACGAGCCGCATCGCAGCCGTCATATCGCTGACTATATCGCTGGCATGACAGACCGTTTTGCCATGGATCAGTGCCGGAAAATTTACGGCTCTGCGCCGGAAGGGTTGAGCAATGTCTGACCCGGTTCGCGTCGCTATCGTGGGTGCTACCGGGCTGATCGGTCGCGCGATGATCAGGGAATCGGCCGGTCGCGAAGATGTACGTGTGCTCGCAGTCGCTCGGCGCGAAATGCCGTTGCCCAGAGGCAGCCGGATGGAGATGGTCGTGGCCGATCCTGCCGATTGGGGGAAGGTATTTGAAAGGACGCAGCCCGACGTGCTGGTGAGCGCGCTCGGAACGACTTGGAACAAGGCCGACAAGAATGAGGAAGCGTTTCGCGCTGTGGATCAAGAGCTTGTGCTCAATACTGCAGAAGCAGCGGTGAAAGCGGGCATCAAACGGATCATTGCGATCAGCTCGGTCGGTGCCGATGCGCGGTCGAAGAACTTCTACCTGCGCGTTAAGGGTGAGGTCGAGACCGCGCTAGCGAAAATCGGGTTCGACCGGGTGGATATCCTGAGACCAGGACTGTTGCGCGGCCAGCGCGAGAATGACCGGCGGATTGGCGAACGGCTTGGCATTGCACTCAGTCCGATTGCCGATTTGCTGATGCACGGAAAATATCGCAAATACCGCTCGATCAGCGACGCCGATGTCGCGCATGCGGTGCTGGCGCTCGCGATGCGCAAGGCGGCGGGAAAATTCGTGCACGAACACGACGCGATTCTGCTTGCGGCGGGCTATCTGCCGCAGATCGATAGAGAGGGTTAGGGGATATAGAGATGTGGCAGGCGATCTTCAGCACCGGAAACATACTGGCGATGATCGCATGGGCGGTTTTGATCCTGCTGCCGCGCAGGCCGCTGGCGCTTAGTGCGATTCTCTATGTAGTGGTTGGACTGCTTTGCCTTGCCTACACCGTTGGCTTTGCATCGCTGATCGGCGGCTGGGTTGATCCCGGCGGAGTCTCCGACAGTCAGGGCAACTTTTCGAGTATCGAAGGTGTCAGGGCGTTTTTTGCCACCGATGGCGGAATCACCATCGGCTGGCTGCACTATCTTGCCTTTGACCTGTTTGTCGGCCTGTGGATCGCCAAGGATGCCGATGCGAAGGGCTTTTCGCGAGTTCTGCAAGCGCCGATCCTGCTCGCAACGTTCTTCGCCGGGCCGGTCGGGTTGTTCGTCTGGTTGATCATTCGTGAACCCGCTGCACGCCGGGCTGCGCGTGCGGCCAAAGAGCGAGCATCGAACTGAAGCGTTGCGCCGCTGCCACGCGCCGCAACAGCGCGCCGATCGCCGGAGTGTTGGCGGACGAGTTACCGCCGACAGGCAAGTTGTTGGAGATTGCCAGCGGTACGGGCGAACATGCCGTCTATTTTGCGCGCAGGTTCCCCAAAATCGAATGGCAACCGAGTGATCCCGATGAAACGGCGCTCGCCTCGATTAGCGCCTGGATTGCAGAGTCAGAACTGCCGAACATCGCTCGCCCGCTTTCACTCGATGCCGCGAAGCACGTGTGGCCTATTGACACAGCCGATACGGTTTTCTGCTGCAATATGACCCATATCAGTCCGTGGACGGCGACTGTGGGGCTGTTTCGCGGTTCTGCCCGGATTCTTGCGCCGGGCAGACCGCTGATCGTCTACGGACCGTTTCTGGAACAGGGCGTAGAGACCGCGTCCTCGAACCTGGCATTCGACCGCTCGCTAAAAGAGCGCGACCCCGATTGGGGGCTCCGTTCCTTGGAACAGATCGACCAGTTGGCCGAAGAACACGGTTTTGGCCGAACGTCCCGGACCGTTATGCCCGCGAATAATTTGACCGTCACCTATCGGAAGAACTGACGCCTAGGTCGCGTCATCGACGGCATCGGCTGCTGATTTGAGATCATCACCAACGCCGCGCACGGTGTTACAGGCGGCTGTCGAAACAGCCATTGCGCCGAGCGCGGCGGTAAGAAGTAGCTTGCGGATCATTGTCGGTTCCTTTGTGTTATGCCCCGTCAACGGTGGCCTATTCGCAATGGTTCCGAAAAGCCGGGTCATCGGCTTGTCCAATGCGATAGCCCGCACCATATGCGCGACATGGGCCTCGCCAACTTCTTCACCTTTGCCAGCGAAGCCGAAATCGTCGGCCTGTGGGGTGTGGCGATGATCGGTCTTTCGCTGTTCGCGTTAATTGCCGAACGGCGACGCAACCGCGTTGCCACATTCGACAAGGTTGGATGGGTTCCTTGGACACCCATTTTCATGGGTAGCGCGATGATCGGGGCAGGGCTGATCGCCCTTGCGGCCAAGGGAATTATCGCCGGTGAATAGGCGGAGCAAGCTGCCTTAGAGGCACGCCTCCAGATAGGCCTGGTCGAAGCCGAACTGACGCGATTTTTCCAGCGTATAGGGGCGCAGACCCGAAGCGCGGAATTCGCCGATGATCTTGCCGTCTTCGTCCTCGTCGAGATATTCAAAGTTGAACAGCTCCTGGGTCACGATCACGTCGCCTTCCATTCCGATTACCTCGGTGATGTTGGTCGTGCGGCGCGAACCGTCGCGAAGACGTTTTACCTGAACGATCAGGTCGACCGATTCAGCAATCTGGCGCGAAATAGCTTCTTTCGGGATCTTGATGTCGCCCATCAGGATCATGTTTTCCATACGGCCGAGGCACTCGCGCGGAGAGTTGGCGTGGAGCGTACACATCGAACCGTCGTGGCCTGTGTTCATTGCGGCGAGAAGGTCGAAACATTCCGCGCCACGAATCTCACCCAGGATAATCCGGTCAGGACGCATACGCAGGGCGTTCTTCACAAGGTCACCAATCGTAATCGCGCCTTGCCCTTCAAGGTTGGGCGGGCGCGTTTCAAGCGGCAGCCAGTGCGGCTGTTGCAGACGAAGCTCGGCGGCGTCCTCAATCGTCAGAACGCGTTCACCCGGATCGATCATTTTCGACAGGGCGTTGAGCATGGTCGTTTTACCCGAACCGGTACCGCCAGAGATGACGATGTTCATCCGGCAAGCGCCGGCGATTTTTAGCGCGGTCGCCATCTTGTCATCCATCGAGCCGAATTCCTTCAGCATATCGATGGTGATCGGCTTCTCGGAGAACTTACGAATGGAGATCGCCGTGCCCTTGAGCGACAGCGGCGGAACAATAACGTTCACACGTGAGCCGTCTTTCAAACGGGCGTCGGCGAGCGGGGTGGTCTGGTCGACGCGGCGGCCAACCTGGTTCACGATCCGCTGCGCAATCTGGAACAGGTGCTGCTCGTCGCGGAACTGGATCGGGGCAAGTTGCAGCTTGCCCGATTTTTCAATGTAGGTCTGTTGCGGGCCGTTGACCATGATATCGGAGACGTCTGGATCACCGAGCAGTTCTTCGAGCGGGCCGAAGCCCAGCAGCTCGTCGATCAGGACCTTTTCAAGCGCAAACTGCTCGCGGCGGTTCAACGTGACTTTGAGTTCGGCCAGCACTTCCATGATGATCGGGCGGAATTCTTCGGATAGCTCTTCCTTGGTCAGCGTTGCCGCTGCCTCGGGATCGACACGTTCGAGCAGGCGCGGCAGCACCTGCTCCTTGATTTTGTGAACGCTGGCTTCGAAGCCGCCGATTTCGGCAGTATCGTCCATGACCTGGTTGGCGCGGTCGGCCAATCGCGTCATCGCATCGTCTTTGCTTGGCGCTGCCGCCGGTGCCGGGGCAGGGCTCGCAGCGGTATCTTCTCCGGGAAGTGGTGGGAACTGGTCACCACCGGGAGGCGGGGCATCATTCTTGGCGCTCGCGTTGTCACCGCCCTTCATGGGCCGTGCTACGCCGAAAGACGGACGGGAACCAGGCTTCATACCCCCGGGTCCATTCTTGCGTCCAAAAGCGCTCATCTCGCTTCCCCCGATATGTGGCGAAGGCCACGTAAAATTCAATACAACTGCTGGCCATGGATGACGAAGCAGTCCTGATCAGAAATGGTGAATAGATTGGAAACCTTATTTTTCTCTAAACGGGACAATCGCCTCGCTGCTTGAGCCTTTGTTAACCATCCCCGGTTACACGAAAGTTAAGAAATGACGTCGCTGTGGGGGCGAGATGGAAAAGCGTGCTAAGTTTGAGTTGTTCCGGCAGTTTCCCTGGAAATGGGCATTCTGGTGGGTGCTCCTACCCAATCTTGCGATCATGGCGATGTGGCCGATTGGCGGTCCCTCGATGGCCGCGCCGATTTTCCAGAGCGGTATCGTCGCGCTGTTCGCATCACAGATCAAATCAAGGGCGGCACGCGCTGCTGCTATGGCGGGCATCTTCGTTTATTTGATCGCTGTCTACGTGACCAAGTCTTTCAATGTCGGCCTCAAGAACATTCTCGCAGTCGATCAGTATCTTGCCGAGCTGAGCCCGGCACGCTCGCCGGAATATGTCGTTGCCGGGCTGGTGCTCGTTCTCTCGCTGATCTTTGCGCTGCGTTTTGGTTCGCGGACCAAGCGTTTCGCATCGCGCGGAGAGTATATTATGGCGTTTGCCGCAGTCGCTATGTTGGTCAATGTGGATACGATGGCTACGGCAGGCACACGCGGCAGCTACAAGGCGAGCGCTCCGGCCGGCACACCTATCGATTCTGCGATGATGCAAAACGGCATCGATCCCGCGACGGTGAAGGCTGACAATCTGGTGGTCATCATTGTGGAAAGCTGGGGCGTTCCCAACAACTCTTTCGACAAATGGGTTGACGATGCGATCTGGGACACCTCGGCTCTCAATTCGCGTTACGAGGTCGCGCGCGGTGTGTCGAAATATTACGGTTCAACGACCAATGCCGAAGTGCGCGAATGGTGCGCCGTTTGGGCCGATCACCTGACTTTCGATTTCGACAATTCGGTCTGTTTACCCAAACTCTTCAAGCGGGCCGGTTTCAAAACCAGCGCCTTCCACAGCTTTAACGAAGAGTTCTTCAGACGTGCTGAATGGTATCCGAAACTGGGCTTCGACGAGCAATATTTCGAGCCCGAACTGCGCAAGAACGGAGCCGGGTTTTGCGATGGCGTGTTCGCCGGAGCCTGCGATTTCGATGTGCCCCAGCAACTGGGACAACATCTGCGCGAGTCTCATTCCGAACGGAACTTGGTCTACTGGCTCACTCTGAATGCCCATCTGCCCGTCGCGGTGGATGAACAGCTCGGCACCGAAAATTGTCGGTTGGGAAGCGCGGAGTGGCGTGAAGCCTATCCCATGTTGTGTCGCAGCCATCAGGTGCACAAGCTGGTCGCCGATTCGATCTACGCCGAGATCATGGCCTCGGATTTTCCGGAGTCGGATATTTTGATCGTTGGTGACCATATGCCGCCCTTCTTCCCGCGCAACATCCGAACACGGTTTGATGCCGAGCACGTGCCATGGATTTACCTGCGCAATCGCGCGGCGGCGGAAGACGGGCAAGATAGCTGACGCGCGCAGGTGCACGCATGGCTTCGGCATTGGCGCTCGTTTCATTCGGGCATTGAATGAGCGTGTGCAGACGCTAGAGGGACTGCACACGCTTTCTGGGCTATTGGTCCCGACGGCAGAACTTTATTACGAGGGCACCGAACGATGTGCGGAATTATCGGCATTGTCAGCACCGAAGCAGTAGCCGACCGGCTGGTCGACGGTCTGCGGCGCATGGAGTATCGCGGTTATGATAGTGCGGGTGTTTGCACCATCGACAATGGGCAACTTGTTCGTCGCCGCGCACAGGGCAAGCTAAAGAATCTGGTCGGGGAATTGGCCGGAAATCCTGCACCCGGTTCTGTCGGTATTGCGCATACGCGCTGGGCGACGCACGGCGCGCCGACGACGCACAACGCGCACCCGCATGCGACCGGCGATGTGGCGCTCGTTCACAATGGAATTATCGAAAATTTCAAACCCTTACGCGACGAACTTGTCGAAAAGGGGCGGCAGCTGGAGAGCGAGACCGACAGCGAAGTTGTGGCGCATCTGGTTTCGGAACAGATCGAAAATGGCGCTTCGCCCGAAGAGGCTATCCGCACCGTTTTGCCGAACCTGCGCGGTGCCTTTGCGCTCGCGATAGCATTTCGTCAGCACCCGGATATGCTGGTCGGTGCGCGCCTGGGTTCGCCACTGGTGGTCGGCTATGGCGAGGGAGAGATGTTCCTCGGTTCCGATGCTCTGGCCCTGGCGCCGCTGACGCAAAAAATCGCCTATCTCGAAGAAGGCGATTGGGTTGTTATCACCCGCGATGGTGCGACGATCTATGACGAGAACAACGAGGTGGTCGAACGTGAAATCACCACTTCCGGCGCGTCGGCTGCGTCGGTCGAAAAGGGCAACTACCGCCACTACATGCAGAAAGAGATCTTCGAGCAGCCCACTGTGGTTGCGCAAACTCTTTCGAGCTACGTGCATCGCGCCGAAGAATGGGTTGCGCTACCGCAAATCGACTTCGATCTTTCGCAGATCAAGCGCGTCACAATCGTCGCGTGCGGAACGTCCTATTACGCTGGAATGGTGGCAAAATACTGGTTCGAGCAATTTGCCCGGGTGCCGGTCGATCTCGATGTCGCCAGCGAGTTTCGTTATCGTGAACCCGTGCTTGAAGATGGCGGCTTGGCGCTGTTTATCTCGCAATCGGGCGAGACGGCGGATACGCTCGCCGCGCTTCGTCATTGCAAAGAGGCCGGACAAACCATCGGCGTTGTCGTCAATGTGCCGACCAGCTCTATGGCGCGCGAAGCCGACTTGCTGCTGCCAACGCATGCCGGCCCTGAGATTGGGGTCGCTTCGACCAAGGCATTTACCTGTCAGCTAGCGGTGTTGGCGGCACTGGCCGCGCACCTAGCCGTTAAAAAAGGGCGCATGGACCGGTCCGAAGAGCAGGAGGTGGTCAAGCATCTGCTCGAGGCGCCTGCCTGCCTCAACGAAGCGCTCAATCACGACGATGACATTGCCGGAATGGCCCATCTGATAGCCCCGGCGCGCGACGTGCTGTATCTGGGTCGCGGGTCGGACTATCCGCTGGCCCTTGAAGGTGCGTTGAAGCTTAAAGAAATCAGCTATATACACGCTGAAGGTTATGCGTCGGGTGAGATGAAACACGGGCCCATTGCACTGATCGACGAACATGTTCCCGTGATTGTCCTGGCGCCGTCGGGACCGCTGTTTGAAAAGACCGTTTCAAATATGCAGGAGGTGCGCGCGAGGGGCGGGCAGATTGTGCTGATTTCCGACAAGGAGGGGCTCGAAGAAGCGGGTGAGGGTTGCATGGCAACCATCGAAATGCCCAAGGTTCACCCTCTGATCGCGCCGTTGGTTTACGCCGTTCCGGTCCAACTGCTCGCCTATCACACGGCCTGCGTGAAGGGCACGGATGTCGACCAGCCCCGCAATCTCGCCAAGTCGGTGACTGTCGAGTAGATTCCAGCTCGGAAAGTGCCGAATTCAGCATGCCGGTCCCTCGTAAAATGTAGGTTTTGTTTTACGGGGCGATAACCTTTTTTGGTTACCTGCCTACCGGTGAGCGAGAACCCGTCCGAACTGCCGGCCCTTCCGGAGCGTCTGCCAGCATTGGCTGTCTTGGGAATCAGCAATCCCAAGCAGGACGACTGGGCGCGTCTGCGCGGGTTGCAATATGCCAAGCTCGCAGAAGGCATTACGATCCGGATCCTCGCTCATCTGGTTGCGGCATCGCTGGCAATCTGGATCTATTTCGGTTCGGTCCCGCTGCCCGCTCTGGGAGCATGGTCGGCGGCGCTCATTGGTGCGCTCTACTACGGGTTCCAGCAGGACAAGGCGCTGGCCGGAGCCGACAGCCGCCGGATGAGCCAATCCGAATTTCGGCAACATTGGTTAGCTATGGCGTTTATCAGCCTCGTCTGGTGCCTGCCGCTCGGTTTCTTCGCAGTGCAGGGCGGTGCCGGTGAGCTTCTCGCATTGTGGACCATCGTTTCCGCGTTGATACTTGGTGCGGCGCTGGTCATTGCCGCCGCGCCGCTCAGTACGATTATTTTTGCCGCCATGACTGGTCTGACCGGAGCGATCACAGCCGCCATACTCGGCGAGTTGACCATTGCAGCGGCGATCCTCTTTTTTGTCGGGGTTACAACCTACGGCACCGTTCATGCCGGGCGAACCTACCTCGTTGCTCGCATTGCCGAGGCTGGTGTTGCAGAGAAAAGCGAAGTGGTGTCACTGCTCCTGCGCGAATTCGAGGAGAACGAAGGCGACTGGTTATGGCAGGTCGATACACGCCGCCGCGTGCGGGCAGCTTCGCCGCGTTTCTCGTTCGCATTAGGTAAGAAACCCGAGGACATCGAGGGAGAGCAGTTCCTCAAGCTCATCGCTGGCGACGCCTGGGAAGCGGGGCAATTCGCGCCAAGCCTTCACGATCTGGCTGAACGCTTCAAGGCCAGGGAAAGCTTCTCCAACCTGATGGTCAAAGTGACAATCAACGGTGAAAACCGCTGGTGGGAACTTTCAGGCACACCGATCCTTGACGAACAAGGTAGCTATATGGGCTTCCGCGGTGTCGGATCGGACGTCACCGAACAGCGCGAATCGAGCGAGAAAATCGCCTATCTGGCGCGCTATGATACGCTCACCGGTCTGCCGAACCGGCTAATGCTCAACGAAGCCTTGCGCGATGCGCTGCGATATGCGGAACAATGGCGCACACGCTGTGCCTTCCTGATGCTCGACCTCGACCGCTTCAAGGCGGTAAACGACTCGCTTGGGCATCTGGTTGGCGACCAGCTGCTCGCGCGGGTATCCAAGCGGTTGCAGGAGCTGATGGGCGACGATGCGGTGTGCGGCCGGCTGGGTGGTGACGAATTTGCCATCGTTATTCGTGACGCCTCGGGCAAGGGAGTGGTCGACAAATTGGCCCGCAAGATCATCGCCAAGATTTCGCAGCCTTACGAGATCGATCACCACACGCTTTATGTCGGGGCAAGCGTTGGGTCGGCGCTCGGCCCACGGGATGGCAAGACGGTTGAGGAAATCATGCGTAACGCCGATCTGGCGCTCTATCGCGCAAAGGATGAAGGTGGCGGTGAGCACTGCCAGTATGAACCGGCACTGCACGCCAATGCCGAAGAGCGCCGGAAACTCGAATTCTCGCTCCGCCGAGCGCTTGATCGCGGAGAACTAGCACTTAGCTATCAGCCGGTTGTTAACGCGAATGAAGAAGACGTCGTCAGCTTCGAGGCGCTGCTCCGCTGGGACAGTGCCGATCATGGTCCCGTCAGCCCGGCCAAGTTTATCCCGGTAGCCGAGGATACACGGCTGATCATTCCTATCGGCAACTGGGTGTTGCAACAGGCTTGTATGGAGGCCGTTAACTGGCCCGATCATGTCCGAATCGCGGTGAACGTATCGGGCGAGCAGCTCGTCGAACCCGATTTCACCAGCCAGGTGGTTCAGGCTCTTGCGAACAGCGGGTTGAGCGCAAAACGGCTCGAGATTGAGGTTACGGAGAGCATCTTCCTGCGCGATGCCAATGTCGCTCGTGCCGCGCTGGAGCAGGTTATGGCCCTCGGCTGTTCCGTGGCGCTCGATGATTTTGGCACCGGATATTCATCGCTTGGCTATCTGCGCAAGATGAGCTTCTCGACAATCAAGGTCGACCGCAGCTTCGTTCAGGGTGCGGCGCAAGGCCGTGCGGAAAGTCTCGCGATCATTCGCGCTGTTGTGGCAATGGCGGAAAGCCTTGAGATGACAACAACGGCCGAAGGTGTCGAGAACGCGGACGAGGCCGAGATGGTTCGCGCGATGGGCTGCACCAAGATCCAGGGCTACTATTTCGGGCGCCCGATGCCTGCGTCAGAGGCACGTGCGATCTTCCATCGCCTGTCCAGAGCGACGGGCTGATTTCGCGGAGCTTCAGGCGGCGACCAGCCCCTTGATCGCGCTTTCGAACAAAGCACGGCCATCGCTGCCGCCATGCGTATCCTCTATTGCGCGTTCAGGATGCGGCATCATACCCAGAACGTTCCCCGCTGCGTTCAACACACCGGCGATATCGCGCTGCGAGCCATTGACCCTGTCAGTATAGCGAAACGCCACCCGGCCATCGCCTTCGACACGATCAAGCGTGTCTGCATCAGCAAAGTAGTTGCCGTCGTGATGCGCGACCGGGATGTGGATGACCTCACCGGCCTCATAACCGTTGGTGAACAACGTCTGGTTGTTCTCGACCCTGAGCGGCGCAGTACGGCAGACGAAATTCTGGCTCGCATTGCGCATCAAGGCGCCGGGCAGCAATCCGCTCTCGGTCAAAACCTGAAAACCGTTGCATATTCCCAATACGGGCACACCTTTCCCGGCTGCCTCGACAATCGCGTTCATAATCGGGCTCCGCGCGGCCATAGCGCCAGAGCGCAAATAGTCGCCGTAGGAAAAGCCGCCAGGGATCGCGATAAAATCGAGCTTTCCGGGCAGGTCGGCTTCGCCATGCCAGACGCGGTGCGGCGCGCTGCCGGAAATCTGTTCGAGCGCGACGGCCATATCACGATCACAATTCGATCCGGGAAAGGTGATGACCGCTGAACGGAAGGCCATCAGGCAGGCTCCTTGCTCGGTGTCATCCGCTCGATCGTGTAGTTCTCGATCACCATATTGGCGAGGAGTTTGCGGCACATCTCGTCAAGCGTATCATCGTTGACGCTTTCATCGACCTCAAGCTCGATCAGCTTGCCCGCGCGCACATCGTTCACGCCTTCAAAGCCCAGCGTCTCCAGCTTGTGATGGATCGCGCGACCTTGAGAATCGAGCACCCCGGGCTTGAGTGAAACGTGGATGTGGACCTTCATCGAACGGTTTCCTGTGCTGCACGCGGTCTCTCAGAGCCGCTTATGGAATCGCGCGAAGCCTATGCCGCTTGACGCCCGCGACGGCAAGCGTGCCGCCATGCTTAGCTGTCGGAAACAGGTTCCGCCGGGGCTGTACGCACCTTGTCAGACGGCACCACTCTGAACTCGACGGCCCGATCCGGGTCAAGATAGCGCAGCGCCACGGCTTGAAGGTCTGCACCGTCCATCGCTTCATACCGGGCCTTGGCCGTCTGGAAGCGCTCAATGTCCTCCGGCTTTGACTGAGCACGGTCAACCAGCGACATCCAGCCTGCATTGCTCTTCAGCCGGTTCTCCAGCGACTCCAGAACGGGTTGACGTGCTCTCTGGATAAGATCGACACCGGGTGCGTTCGAGCGCAAATCCGCGATCACTTCCAGCATCGCAGTTTTCACTGCGTCCAGCTCGCCAACATCGACCGACGCGCCCATAGAGAATGTGCCGAAGCCGCGATAGATGCCCGATTGGCTGCTGCCGACCAATGGCGAATAGGTTTGTCCCAATTCCTCGCGCAACTTTTCGGTCAGCTTTAACCGTGCCACCCGCCGTAAGAGGGTGAGCTGCGAAGACAATTCCCAGTCCTTGTTGTCGGTGGTTGGCCACACCAGGCGGAGCATTGCCTGATCGGGCTCCCCGTCGTGTGTTACGGTGTGCAATCCGCGATTGGCCGTAAATGCACGGGTGCGACGCTCATCGTCATACGGGCGGAACTCTGCCTCTCGTGCCGGCAACGCGCCGAAGGTCTCGGCGACGAACGTGACGGCTTCGGCCTCGTCAAAATCGCCAACGATGGCGATTTCTATTGCGCCGTTTTTCAGCCGGTCACTTATGAGCGCCTCCAACTGCGCGTAATCGAGCGCCTGATAGGCCTCGATGGGATGGCGGACAAAGCGCGGATCATTGTCTGAAAGGATAGCCCGTGCGGCCTCGCCATAGGCAGAACCCGGGGTCTTGCCCAATCGCGCATAGAAGTCCGCGAGACTTTTGCGCCATGGCCCCAAACCTTCGGGACGATAGCCTGGGTCGGTGATGTATGCCGCGAGCAGTTGCAGCTGCAACTTGAAATCGCGCGGTGTTGTTCGGGCGCTGCTGTTAAACGTCTCGCCAGCGCTTCCGAGGCTCCCTGAAACTGATCGGCCTGCGAGGATTGATTGCAACTCGTCGCGGCTATGCTGCCCCAATCCGCCCAAGGTGACCAAAGCCGTCAGATCGACAGTCAGCGGATCTTCCTTGCTCCGCAGCATGTCACCTCCATCGATGAACAGGCGGATGTTGACCCGGTCGTCCTGCAAATCGGTGCGCTTCAGATTGAGCATCACCCCATTGCCAAAGCGAAGCGTGCGAATTCCGAGATCCTCGATAACAGTATCGGAAACGACCGCTCCGGCGGGTCCGAAACTGGTGTAGGCAAAATCTGCGACGGCAGTTTCTTCGGGCGGTGCCAGTTCGCGGGCATATGCCTCGGCGACCGCCTTGCGCAGCGCGCCAGCGCCTCCCTCCGGCGCTGTTTTGCCCGTGAAGCGGATCAGCGGTTCCTCAAGCTCAAAGTATTTCTCGCGCATCGCCGCGAGCACGTTCTCGGGAGTAATTTCGGCGGCGATACTTTCAAACCGGGCCAGAGAGGCTTGAGGGTGCGTGGTGATGTAATCGCCCTCTGCGATACCGAATGCATCGCCCATGAAGCTGCCGTTGCTGCGCGTACCTGCATTGGCTGCGCGGTTCTCATAGCCTGTGCGCTTTCTTGCGACCTGCTCGGCAATCTCCGCCTCGGTAAAACCGTGGATCAGAGCTCGCCGGAATTCGTCCAATGCAGCGTCCAGGCCGCGCTTCCAGCCGCCTTCTTCGGTGCTCACGCTTATCCTGACCGATTCTGTCGCTTCAAGAAAATTGCTGGCCGAGAACCTGACGCCGCGAAACGGTGGATCTTCGCTCCGTTGCAGACTTTGTATCCGGCGGCGCAGCGCATCTGCACCAACGCTTACCAGAAAGTTCTTCTTCCGCTGCTCTGCCGTATCGGGTTTTTCGACATAGGGAGCGTGCCGTCGCAGCGTGATCGTTTCTGTGAGGGCGGGGTCGAGATAGATATCGGTCTGCCCGCGATAGTCAGGATCGACCGGACCCGCGGCAGGCTGACCAGGTGATGTCGATGGCTGCCAATCGGCAAACCGTTCTCGAATCTTCGCTTCGACCATTGCCGGATCGAAATCACCCACGACCATCACAATCGTGTCAGCGGGCACATATTCGCGCTCCCAGAACGCGCGCAAGCCCTCCGCTGTTGCGGCTTCGAGCGTCTCAATCGTACCGATTGGCAGCCGCCGGGATGCGCGCGATCCGGGATAGGTGAACTCAAGCAGGTCAACCGTGTTCTTGAAGCTGTAGTTGTTGCGCACGCGTCGTTCAGACAAGATCACGCCGCGTTCACGCTCGACAGCCTCGGGAGCGATGGTCAGCTCGCTTACCGTTTCGCGCATCAGCATCAGCGCCGTATCGAGCAGATCGGCATCAGCACGAGGCAGGTCGAGCTTGTATTGCGTGCGCTGGAACCCGGTCGAGGCGTTGGTGTCGGCACCGAATGCGAGCCCCTCGCGTTCGAGCAGTTTGATCATCTCGCCTTCGGGAATGTTGGTCGACCCATTGAAGGCCATATGTTCGACATAATGCGCAAAGCCCTGCTCTTCTTCACGCTCGTCGATTGATCCTGTCTTGATGATCATCCGGACCAGCGCGGTCCCTTCGGGACGGTCGTTGCGCCGGATGATGTAGCGCATCCCGTTATCGAGCTTGCCGAACCACCATCCAGCTTCGGGTGCGAACTCGCTGTCTTCGAGATCCCAATCGGCGGCGTTCCAACCAACCGGTTGAGAGGGGTCGGCTGGTTCGACAGCCCCATCCATCGCGCTCTTCTGCGCAATGGCGGGAGCGGAAAGCGCGGTTGTCAGGGCAAGCGGAAGCGCGAAACGCGCAAATGTGCGAGAGATCATCCCGCACTCATGCCGCAGCACAGCTTAACCCGCAACAACGGTTTGAAAGCGCTTACTTCTTGGGCCGCGAATCGCGCAATTTGCCGCGATGGGCGTCAAGGTCGAGAACTTCGCCGGGGCCATTGTCCTCATTGTTCAAGATGCCGAGGCGTTTGGCGACTTCCTGATAGGCTTCCTCTTCGCCGCCAAGGTCGCGGCGGAAGCGGTCCTTGTCGAGCTTCTCGTTGGTCTTCATATCCCACAGACGGCATCCATCGGGGCTGATCTCGTCGGCCAGGATCACGCGGCTGAAATCGCCATCATACAGGCGCCCGAATTCGAGCTTGAAGTCGATCAGGCGGATGTCGATTGCTGCGAACAGTCCGCACAGGAAGTCGTTCACCCGTATCGCCATCGAGGCGATGTCCTGCATCTCTTCCTGGCTGGCCCAGTTGAAGCAGGCGATATGCTCTTCGGCGACCAGTGGATCGCCAAGCGCATCGTCCTTCAGGCAATATTCGATCAGCGTGTGCGGCAGCGGTTCACCCTCTTCCAGGCCCAGCCGCTTGCAGATCGACCCGGCGGCGACATTGCGCACAATCACTTCGATCGGAACGATTTCAACCTGCCGCACCAGTTGCTCGCGCATATTGAGACGGCGGATAAAGTGGGTCGGGATGCCGATGTGCGACAAGCGGGTGAAGACATACTCGCTGATGCGATTGTTGATCACGCCCTTGCCGTTGATCGTGCCCTTCTTCTGAGCGTTGAAGGCGGTCGCATCGTCTTTGAAATACTGGATGATCGTACCCGGCTCGGGCCCCTCATACAGAACTTTGGCTTTGCCTTCGTAGATCTGGCGGCGACGCGACATGGTGGTTCCCCAAAACAAAAGGGTCGGTGCAAAAAGCGCCGCCCCGGCTGACGCTGCACTGCGCTGCGACATGGCCGGGGCGTTGGAGAGACTTTTACTAATGTTTTGACGAAAGCGCAATCGGGCAGGGCGAGAGCTTGCGGGGTTGTTCCTCCTCGTTCAATGCTGGGTGTGGAGGGGGAGAGGGTGCCAATGGACATATCCAAACTGATGTATCGTGACGGGCTGATGGACGGGCAGCGGATCCTCGTCACCGGCGGCGGAACCGGGCTGGGGCGCGAGATGAGCGAAGCCTTCCTCAAGCTGGGGGCAACGGTGCATATTTGTGGGCGACGACAGAACAAACTCGACGAAACCGCGCAGGAACTGATGGATATGCACGGGGGCAAGGTCGTCGGCCATGCCTGCGACATCCGCGATGCTGATGCGATTGATACGATGGTCGATGCCATCTGGGAGGAAGGCGGTGCGTTGACCGGTGTGGTCAACAATGCGGCGGGCAATTTCATCAGCCGAACCGAGGATTTGTCGGTCAACGGCTTCAACGCCATTTCGGATATCGTCTTTCGCGGGACCTTCTATGTCACGCACAATATCGGCAAGCGACTGATTGATGAGGGCAAGTCGGCGAGCTTCCTCTCGATCCTGACCACATGGGTGTGGAATGGAGGGCCGTTCGTGGTGCCCTCTGCGATGTCGAAATCGGCGATTAACACCATGACTCAAAGCCTTGCAGTGGAGTGGGGGCGTTACGGCCTGCGTTTCAACGCTATCGCGCCGGGTCTGTTTCCGACCGACGGAATGAGCGCGCGGCTTGCACCGGGAGGGCGTGGAGACAATTCATCCGACCGGGTCAATCCGATGGGCCGTCACGGCGAGATGCACGAGCTGGCCAATCTGGCGGTGTTCCTGATGGGGCCGGGCGCGGAATGGGTGAACGGTCAGACCATCGCCATCGATGGCGCGGGTTATCAGGCAAATAGCGGCAATTTCTACCAGACGCTCGAGCCTTTGGGCGATGCCGAGTGGGAGCAGATGCGCGCAATGATCAAGGGAACGAACGCCAAGGACAAGGCGGATCGCTCGACCTGATCAAGGGAACGTGAGAGTTTTTGGGGAAATGGTGCCTCGAGGTGGATTCGAACCACCGACACCACGATTTTCAGTCGTGTGCTCTACCAACTGAGCTATCGAGGCAACCTGTCCGCATCCGCCGATCACCAGACCGTTTTTGCGGGAAGCGCGCCTATGGCGAAGCTGCGCGCGCTTGGCAAGGGGCTAAGTGCAGCCTTACGTCCTATTCCTGATTTTCCCAATCGTTGCTGGCGATCTCATCGGGGGACGCCGGACGTCCGGGCAGCGCGTAACCATCGTTGAACCATTGCGCCAGATCGCGATCTTTGCAGCGCTGCGAGCAGAACGGTCCAAACTCCTCGCTGCGCGGCTTCTTACAGATGGGACAGGGCTTTACCGGCTTCGTCATATCGGCACTGCCTGAGCGAAACCACCTTCGAGTGCAAGGCCGGGATCGATCTCTATCCGCACCTGGCGCCCCGTGCGCCGTGCTAGCTCGTCCAGCCATTCCTGTTTGAGTTTGGCTTTGAGTGCCGGGTGGCAATTCAGCTGAATTGCTCCGGCGTCGTCGATCTGTTCGGCTTTTCGCAGCAATTGTCGGGCGAGCAGACCGGTGCGCGAATGGCTGGCCCGGTGGATCAGTGAAGGGCGTTCAAGCCGCGAGATGATCTGTACGAAGCCAAACCCGTTCATCGCTGTTCGCTCATGCGGCCAATCGGCGAGTGCTTCCTCCAGCGCCTCGTCAATCGCGTGGCGGTCGGCTTTGGTCGGCAATGTCGGGAAATCGATTCCGACCATCCCGCCAATATCGAATTGGCGCAATGCGCGGGCGAGGGGAGTGATCGCAGCCAACGCAAGTTCGCGCGGATCTCCTGGGCCGTCCACGTCGACCACGAGCATCGCAGGTGTGGGCGCGAAAAGCAGCGATCCGCCGTCGAAATCGACCGTGCGCGCTAACGCATCGCCGATAAGTTCGCCCCATAAGCCATTGGGAAAGCTGCGTACTTCCTCTGCGGTATTGTCACTATCAGACAGTGATGCGAACAAGTCTTGCTTCTTGAGTGGAGCATTGGTCACGCGCCCCTGCGGCAGTTTCAACCGGCCATGTTCTCCTATTGAGGCACGTCGTATTTCGAGGCGGGTTGATGCGCCTTCGCTGAGATCGCGCGGCAGCTTGTCGACCAGCACGTCACGCCCGCTTGCCAACGCCGCAGTGCCGCGAGTGCGCCCCGCAGTTCGGCTGGTCAGCGTCGCTTCAACCACATCGCCCGCCTGCAATTCGCCGGACCAAAATGATCTTGCGGCTAAAACATCCGATCCATCGGTCAGGATTGCGCGATCCTCTCCGATCCCGCGCTCGACCAGCCACACAGCTTTGGACTCAGGCAATTTCAAAGCCCGCCGATTTGAGCAATGCGCGCGTTTCATAGAGCGGCAGACCCATTACAGATGAGTGGCTGCCCTGTATCCACGCAATCAACCCCTCGGCTGCGCCTTGGATCGCATATCCACCCGCTTTGCCTGCCCATTCGCCGCTGGCGAGATAGGCTTTCAATTCCTCGTCCGAGAGGCGCTTGAATTTTACAATGGTCTCGTTGAGCTTCTCTCGCAGAGTCCCGTCGGGCGCGAGCAGTGCCACCGAAGACAGAACACGATGCCTGCGCCCCGACAGCAGTTCCAGGCATTGCCGGGCGGTTGCTTCGTCTTCCGCCTTGGGAAGTATCCGGCGCCCAGCGGCAACCACCGTATCGCCCGCTAGCACAAAACCGTCTTCGGAAGCTGCCGCCAAGGCCTTCTCGCGGCCCATCCGCTTCGCATAATCACGCGGAAGCTCACCTTTAAGCGGTTCCTCGTCAATATCTGCGGGGGCAACGCGCAGCGGTTCAATCCCCAGACGCGCGAGCAATTCGCGCCGCCTAGGGCTAGCTGATGCCAGAATGAGAGATGGTGCGGTCATTGCCGCAGCCGCTTATTGCGGGCCCGGACCCTGAGCGGGGTTCTGTCCCGGGCCGCCGCGACCGGGCATGAAGCGATAGGTGATCCGCGCCTTGGTCAGGTCGTATGGGGTCAGTTCGCACAGCACTTCGTCGCCGACCAGCACTCGGATGCGGTTCTTGCGCATCTTGCCAGCGGTATGGCCGAGCACTTCATGGCCATTCTCAAGCTCTACCCGGAACATCGCGTTGGGCAGCAGTTCCACCACCTTGCCGCGCATTTCGAGGAGTTCTTCTTTTGCCATATGTATTCGTTGCCCATGCTGTTGGTCGAAGTGTGTTGCGCGCCCATAGCGGCAGGCGGGGTAAAAGGGAAGTCTCGCGCGTATACTTGCCCATTCCCGTCGCAAGCTGCGTTCGGCGCGACAATTCGCGACAATCCCGGCATTGAGATTTCACAGAAATTTGCAAGAGAACCTTTCTGATGCGATTCCCCCAACGTCTTCTGAGCGGTGCTGCTATCGCTGCGCTCGCAGTACCCTCGGCGCTCCACGCACAGGAAGAGAGGGAGGCTGACGACGCCGAGATTGTTGTTACGGCCGAGAAACTGCCGGGTCAGGTCGATACCGATGTGCCGCCCGTGCTCGAACTGGATACGGCGGACATCGCCGCCTATGGCGCAGGCTCGATCACCGATCTGCTCGCCGCGATCGAGCCGCAAACCGGGTCCAGCCGGGGCCGGGGTGGCGGCAGACCTGTATTCCTGATCAACGGCGTACGGATTGGCAGCTTCCGGGAGTTCCGCTCCTATCCGCCCGAGGCCATCCAGAAGGTCGAAGTGCTGCCAGAAGAAGTCGCACAGAAATTTGGCATTCCGCCCGACCGGCGCGTGGTCAATTTCATATTGCAGGACAATTTTTCCGCCCTGACGCTGGAGGCGGAGTACGAGCAGCCGGGGATCGGCGGCTATTCGAAGACCGAGCAGGAAGCGACGCTGCTGAAAATCACCAAGGCGGGCCGGCTCAATTTCAATGTAGAGCGTGAGGCCAATTCGGCGCTGACCGAGGCGGATCGCGACATTATCCAGACAGCCGGAAGCTTGTCCGATGTCGCGACGGATCCCGATCCGGCGGCGTTTCGCACGCTTGTTTCCGACAATGAACAATATGAGGCGACCGCGAATTACGCGAAGGCGTTTGTCGAGAGCGGCAGCTCGGTCAGCGCGAATGCGACCTTCGAGCGCCAGGATAGTCTGAGCCTTTCGGGTCTCGATAGCGTGCTGCTGACTGATCCAGCGGGAAATACCGCGCTGCGCACCTTCAACGCGGATGATCCGCTGGCACGGAGAGCAAGGACCGACAGTTTTTCTACCTCGGGCAGCTACAACCAACCGGTCGGCGCGTTTATCTTGACCGCAACTGCTGAT
Source organism: Pontixanthobacter sp. (assembly GCA_965223995.1). GTDB lineage: Bacteria > Pseudomonadota > Alphaproteobacteria > Sphingomonadales > Sphingomonadaceae > Pontixanthobacter. The sequence goes on from CBDCXY010000016.1 coordinate 717,102, forward strand.
GCGAGCTTGTCCGACAGCCGTTCGGAGATCGAACGCCGCGCCGATACCAGCCAGCTTGTCGCCGATGCCGCAGCAGGGCTCCTCCCAATCGACGGGGTCTTGCCCGATTTGGCCGATGCGGGTTTCGACGTAGCTGAATCCAAGACTTATTCGGCTGATAGCAAAGTCACGTTGCGCGGATCGCCGCTAGCGTTGCCGGGCGGTGAAGTCTCGACGACTTTCGATGCGGGTTACAGTTGGACCCGGATCGAAAGCGAAGACACGCGAACGAATTCTGCGGTCCAGTTGACCCGCGGCAACCTTTCGGGCGGGGTGACGGTGTCGGTACCGATCACCAGCCGCCGAGAAAATTTCCTCGATGCTGTCGGCTCGATTACGCTGACCGGGCAGGCGGCGTTCAACGACTATTCCGATTTCGGCACGTTGACGCGATTTACGGCCGGACTGAACTGGGAGCCGGTTGACGGACTCAACCTGCAGGCTTCGCATGTTCGGCGCGAAGTACCGCCATCGCTGAGCCAACTGGGCAGCCCGCAGATCACGACATTCAACGTCCCGACATTCGATTTCGTCAACAACGAGACTGTATTGGCGACGATCACATCGGGCGGGAATCCGAACCTGCTGGCCGAAACACAATCCGACTGGAGTTTTGCGGCGAACTGGCGTTTGCCTTTCATCGACAATGCGCGCCTGCGGGTCGATTATTCGCGCAACCGATCGGACAATGTCTCGTCGTCCTTTCCCTTCCTCACGCCGGAGATCGAAGCGGCCTTTACCGGGCGGGTTACACGCGATGCGGCTGGTACGCTGATTGCGCTCGACAGGCGTCCGGTCGACTATTTCGAAACGCGCAGCGAACGGGTGAGCTTCGGTCTAAATTTTCGCGGTACTATCGGCAAAGCGCCAGAGCGTCGTGGTCCGCCGCCCGGGGCTGGCGGTAGCCCGGGAAGCAACCAAAATGGCCCTCGGCGATCACGCGGTGACGGCCCTCCTGAAGCGGGTCGGCGTGGCCCGCCATCGCCCGAGCGTCGCCAGCAATTCATGGCCTTGCGCGAACGGCTTTGCGCCGATGACGGCGAAGCTGTGCTGAACCGCTTTGCCGATGCGATCGACAAGGGCGAGCAGCCACAGGATATTCCGGGCTTCGATATCGAGCGTGCCGAACGTTTCCTGAGCCGTTTCCGCGCGGAAGACGGAACGCTTGACCGTGAACGATTGACGCGGTTCCGCACACGCATTTGCAGCTTTGAGCCCGGCTCCGCTCCGCCGCGTGGACCGCGCGGCCAGGGTGGGAGCGAACAGGCGCAGTCTGGCAATCAGGAAGCCGGACAGGGCAACCGCCGTGGTGGCGGTCGAGGCGGGGCCGCCCGGCGGTTCTTTGGCGGCGGTGACGCGCGCGCGCGCTACTTCATAAACCTGACGCATAGTATTGAACTCAATCGCGAAATTCTGATCACGCCTGGTGGACCGCAGCTCGACTTGCTCGACGGCGACTCGCTCTCGACGTTTGGTACGCCGAGGCATAATTCGCGGCTTGAGGCAGGGCTGTTCAAGAACGGTCTCGGTGTTCGTGTTTCCGGCCGTTACACGGGCAAGGCGCGGATCGATGGCTCCGGCGCGCCGGGCAGCACCGATCTGTTTATTGAAGATCTGGCGACCTTCAATCTCCGCCTGTTTGCCGATCTGGGGCAGGTGCTGAACAAGGAGCGCGGACCGTTCAAGAACATGCGCGCATCGCTGCGGATCAACAATGTGTTCGATGGACGGCGCAGGGTGGTCGACTCGAACGGCGACACGCCGATCAGTTTCCAGCCGCTCCTGATCGACCCGACGGGCCGTTATCTCGGGATCCAGCTCAGGAAGCTGTTCTAGCGCCTAGTGCAGCCGCGATTTCGGGAACAGCAACGTCGATAGGCCGCGCGGTTCGAAGGGTTTCCATTCGCCCTCGGGTTGCGCAAGCCGATCGGCAATAGCCACCATCACCGTCGGGTTCACCCCAAGGCCGCAATGGCTGGCATGGACGACGATATTCTCGGTTAGGCCGGGCTCGCCGACTTCGGGATTCTGCACCGAACCACGCCAGTGAACAACACCGTCGGTCTTGGTCAGGATCGAGGTGGTTGGAACGGGTGGCGCTACGTCGAGCCCCTGAAAACGTCCGTCGCGCAGCGGTTCCGGCTCCTTGCCATTGAGATATTCGAACAGCCGCCGCGCGTTGGAATGGTTGCGGTCATCGCTGATCGGGCTGCCAAGCGAAATCACGCTGCGGATTTTCTCCGGCATGATCTTGCCGAGTTCACGTGCGAACACACCACCAAGGCTCCAACCGACAATCGAAATTTTACCCTCGGTACGGTCGTGCAGTTCTTCTACACAACGACCCATTGCTTCGACTCGCGCATTGTCGACCCGGACATTGCGACCGAGATTCCATCCTGCGGTTTGATAGCCGAGCCGATCAAGCAGCCGTCGCATCGGGCGGGTGGAGCCGTCACTTGCCATGAATCCGGGTAGCACCAGGACACCATGCCCGTCTCCCGTTGGGAGCGTGTTCATGGCCGGACGTAGGGCAATAAAACTGGCGAGTTCGGCCATTGCCCGTCCGGGCTCGGCGAGGGTGAACAGTCGGTGGGGAGGGCGAGCGGCGGGGCGTTCGCTACCTGTAGCAGTGGTCATTTGGTTGACTTTCCTCTCGCCTTGCGACGCGTTGTTTTCGGTTTTGCAGCGGTCTTCTTGCCGCCTTTGGATTTGGTGCTCTTTGCGGGAGCGTTCTTCGCCGCAGATTTGCGTTTGGGAGCCGCCTTCTTGGGAGCGGCTTTTCTGGCTTTCGTCTTTGATCCGGCTTTTTTCGTTGGGCCTTTCTTCGGCGCGGCTTTTTTAGCCTTGGGCTTCGCGGCTGATTTTGTCTGCGCGGGCTTTCCGCCCTTGGCCGCAAGATCGCGATATTGCTCGAAGCTGTCCTGAATGCACTGCGCGTAGAACTCGGGATCGGGCAGCAGCTTGCGGCAGGCGGTAAAGCTGATCGTCGCTTCATCGACATAAGACTGCACGACATGACCAAGGCCAAGCCCGTCGGTCAGGCATAGCAGACCCATCTGGCTCTCGAGCCGCGCGCCGCTTGAATAGATTGGCACGGGCGGGCCAGGGACATTGGTGACGACAGTGGAATAGGGTACGCTCAGCCGGTTGGCGAGGCCGAGCCGGGTGTAGAGCTGGGCACCGAGCGCCATGAACAAGGCCGGACTGACCTTGCTCATCTCGGTCATATTGCGCGCGCCCATCGCCTCGGTCATCGCCTTGCTGTTGGTCGTCTTGTCGTGGACGAAATTCAGGCGTTCGGCCGGGTCGTCGATATGCGTGCCAAGCGGGGCGACCATCGCGGAAACCTGATTGCCCATATCGCCTTTCTCTTCCTTCGAACGGACCGAGATCGGGGCCATTGCCGTCAAAGTGCGGCCCGGCAGGTCGTCCTTGCTCAGCAGGTAACGCCGCAAGGCTCCGCCGACGATCGCGAGGAACACATCATTGACTTTGCAGCCCGGAGAAAGCGCGCGGATCGCCTTAATATCCGCCAGCGGAACGCTGCGCCCCTCGACCACCCGGTTCGGCGAAATGACCCGGTTGAAACGGCATTTGGGTGCAACCATTTCCGCGCCGACTTTGAAATCTTTCGCCGCCAAGCCCTTGATTGCATTGGCAAGACCTGGTGCAGCCTTAGCAACCACTTCCAGCTGTTTGATTGGATTGGTGATTGCGCTGACATAGGATTTGCCCAGCAGCTCTACCGGATTGGGAATCTTCTCCGGCTCCCAGGTGTCGGGTGTATCGGGCGGCGGAGCATCGGGCGTGATCGTGTGCATCGCCTCGAGCAAATCGACGCCGCTCATTCCGTCGATTGCGGAGTGATGGACCTTGGTGACCATCGCAAAGCTGCCGGGAGCGACGCCGTCAATATTGTCGAGCCCTTCGACGACGGTGAACTCCCATGGCGGGCGGTTCAGATCGAGCGGACGGGCGAAAATCCGGGCAGCCTGAATACACAGCTGCCGCCAGTCGCCGGGCTTGGGCAGGGCGATATGACGCACATGATATTCGAGGTCGAAATCAGGGTCTTCAATCCAGTAGGGATAATCGAGATCGAACGGCACCTTGACCAGCCTTTGCCGGATGGTTCGCGAAAGCTGCATGCGGCTTTCGAAAAAGCTCAAAATGTCCTTGAAACGAACGAAACCGCCGGGTGCCGTTGCGGGATTGTAGATCAGGATCGATCCGATATGCATCGGTGAATTGCGCGTTTCCAACGCGACGAACGATGCGTCCATACCCTGCAATTGCCGCAAACGGGTTCTCCTCGAAACCTGTGCTATCTACGAAGATGTAACAGAGGCGCGCGCATGGTCAATGGCGCGCGATTTCTGCGGGATAGCTTCAGGCGTGGGTCGAAATACGCTTAGTCGCGCCGATATGCCGGCGAAGCGCCTGCCGGTGACGTTTCATCGAACGCGCTGGAGTATGTGCTTGCCGTAGCGTCGCCCGCTTTTGTTCATCAAGCCGCACGACCCCGATTTCATCGAGCAGATCTTCCATTTCGGTCGCTGCGTGGACTTTTACATTGGCCAGACCGGGCAGGCTTGCGCAATCGGCATGCGTCAGACCGAAGAGGAAAAGATCACGGTAACCGACGCGCTCGCTAAGGCCTTGGGTGACGGTGAGATCGAGCGCATCGGGCAACTGATCGACTGCGCGGTTGAAACGCGCGAGCTGGCGCTTCTCGGCCCGGCGGACGCGGTTTTTGACCAGCATCCAGTCGGTCGCCGGGAAGCCGTGCTGCAACCGCGCCTGTCGCAGCTGCGACACGGTTTCGGCGAATGGGCCAAGGCGTGCCAGCTTGAGCGAACCCGCGCTGAAACGGGCGACCGAATCAAGATCAACGAATGTCGGATTGACCGGCGTGATCAGCTTGTCGGCCATCGCGATCGCGCGGCGTGCAATCGGCGAATCGTGGCCCGGCGCATCGATCACAATCGTATCGCAATCCACTCCCGCACGTGAAATTTCCTGCGCGAGCATCGCGCCGCTCTGGTGTGCAAGAACGAGATGTCGAGGCATCGGCAAGTCCACACCCAGACTGCGGGCGGTTGCCTCGCGATTGTCGAGTGCCCGCTCCAATGAACGCTGCCGACGGTCGAGGTCGATCGCCAGAACCTTGTGCCCTGCGCGGGCCAGCGAGATGCAGGTGTGGAAGGCGAGAGTCGATTTCCCGACACCGCCCTTTTCATTGGCAAAGGTGATGATGCGGGCGCGTATTTCCGGACGGCGACTGATGTCGGCGAGCACGACCGAAGGGTGTTCTCCATCCAGATTTGTAACGTCCATCAAGGCCCCCACCTCAAAACTGTCCCCATCATCGCGACTCGTTCTGCGACTCGGCGAATTGTTTACAGTGTCGCCAATTCACATGTTATCCACAAGGAAATTATACTCCCGAAACGGGACGATTTTGATGCAAGTGTGACTCGTGATGCTGAATCAACGGGATAGCTTCCAATCGCCGATTGCCTGTCTATGTAAGTAGGATGGCGCGCACCCCTTCATCTTCCCCGGCAGGCCGTCCGCCCGATCCTCGTGGCGCCGAACGGTTCCACGAGGAGCGCGCGACCTATACCGTGGCTTCGGCCAAGCCTGACCTCGATGCGGGTGTGAAGGCGATCCGCGATACGGTGAAGACCTTGAAGCCGGTTCCGGGTGTTTACCGGATGCTCGATACGCGCGGTGACGTGCTCTATGTCGGCAAGGCGCGCAGCCTGAAGGCGCGGGTTTCCAATTACGCGCAGGTCTCAGGCCAACCGACGCGGCTCTTGCGGATGATCAGCCAGACGCGGCGGATGGAAATTGTGACCACCAATAGCGAGGCCGAGGCGCTGCTGCTGGAGGCGCAGTTCATCAAGCGCTTCCGCCCGCCTTTCAATGTGCTGCTGCGCGATGACAAGAGCTTTCCGTTTATCCTGCTTCGCTCCGAACACGACTTTCCGCGGATTATGAAGCATCGCGGCGCGCGCCGGGCGACAGGGAACTATTACGGGCCGTTCGCCAGCGCCGGATCGGTGAACACAACCATCAACGCATTGCAGAAGCTGTTCCTGCTGCGCAGCTGTACCGACAGTTTTTTCAGCCGCCGTGACCGGCCTTGCCTGCTCTACCAGATCAAGCGCTGCAGCGCGCCTTGTGTCGGGCGGATCGATGAGGAAGGCTATGCCGATCTGGTCAAGCAGGCGAAGGATTTCCTCGGCGGCAAGTCGGGCGCGGTGCAGGCCGATCTCGAGAAGCAGATGGCCCGGGCAGCGGAGGAACTCGATTTTGAAACTGCCGCAATCCTGCGCGACCGACTCCGCGCTGCGACCTTCATCCAGGGTAGCCAGGCAATCAATGCCAGCGGTGTGGGCGATGCCGATGTGTTCGCGCTCGCGGCCAAGGGCGGCCAGATCGCGGTGCAGGCCTTCTTCATTCGCGGTGGACAGAACTGGGGGCACCGGGCCTTCTTCCCCAGTCATACGAAGGACATCGACGAGGCGCAGGTGCTCGCCAATGTGCTGGCGCAATTCTACGAGGAAGTCCCGCCTCCGCGCACAATCCTGGTTGATCGCGAACTGCCCGAACAGACGCTGATCGAAGAAGCTTTCGCGGCGTCGGCCGAGCACAAGGTCGTGATATCGGTTCCGCAGCGGGGGGACCGGCGCAAGTTGATGCAGCAAGCGCAGCGCAACGCGGTTGAGGCGCTCGAACGGCGGCTGGCCGAAAGTGGGACCAAGGCCAAGACCATGCGCGAGATGGCTGAGTTTCTTGAGCTGCCCGAAGTTCCGCAGCGGATCGAGATTTACGACAACTCGCATATCCAGGGCGCGAAAGCCGTCGGCGCGATGGTGGTTGCGGGCCCGGACGGCTTTATCAAGAACCAGTATCGCAAGTTCAACATCAAACAGGCGCAGTCGAATGACGATTTCGGGATGATGCGCGAAGTAATGCATCGCCGCTTCAGCCGGGCGATCAAGGACGATCCCGACCGTGAAAGCAGCGGCGAGAAGGCGGTGTGGCCCGATCTCGTTCTGATTGACGGTGGTAAGGGGCAGATGAGCAGCGTGCGCGACACGCTGGAGGAACTGGGTATCGACGACGTTCCGTTGATCGCCATCGCCAAGGGGCCGCATCACGGGCGGGAGGGACGCGAAGTGTTCCACTTTCCCGACGGTCGCGAGAAAACGCTACCGACAAATTCGCCCGTTCTGTTCTACCTCCAGACCTTGCGTGACGAGGTCCACCGCTTCGCCATCGGCGCGCACCGCGCCAAACGCAGCCGCGCAATCACCGCCTCACCGCTTGACGAGATCCCCGGCATCGGTCCTGCCCGCAAACGCGCTTTGCTGCTGCATTTCGGAACCGCGGGCAAAGTGCGCGCCGCAAGTCTCGAAGACCTCCAGCGCGCGCCTGGTGTCAGCGCCAATGTGGCGCAGACAATATATGATTTCTACCACGCGGGCGGTTGAGACCGGACATTCACGGAATGTACCGATGCAGGATTGCGACACACTGCTAGTGGATTGCGAACTCGCTCTGGACAAAATCGGTAATCGTCATTGTCGTGTGCTTCTTGAAGAAGCGGCTCATTGCTGACTGCTCGGAGAATCCGCAGTCTATCGCGATGGTCGAAAGCGAATGACCGGCTTTGATGCGATCTTTCATATGCTGAAGCCGCAGCTTCGCTTGATAGCCGGTCGGTGACATGGCCAGCACTCCGGCAAAGTCGCGCCCGATCTGCGATACCGAACAGCCGCAAAGATCGGCGAGGGTTTTCATATCCAACCGGTCGTCAAGGTGTTCGGCTATCCTTTCGGTGGCGAGATGGAGGCGTCTGTAGACACGATCCGAATTGCGAAACTGCGGCAGGATTCTTGAAATGCCCATGATAGCCAGATCGCCGTTCTGCACGCCGACCGACTTGCGCGAGTACAATGTCCAAACGGGGTTGTTTTGAGCGTCGGTGAGATGGTCGAACCGATCAAGCAGCGTGGTTCCGTCGAGAACCACGCGGTCCATACATCGATATCTCGACACAAGTTCCCGCGAGAAGAACTCGTCGGTGGTGTGCCCCATCACCTCGTTCGATGTGTGTTTGCCGCACATGTCAATGTGCCCCTGGTTGGACGAAATGTAGCGCCCTTCGCGATCTTTCACGAAAAAGATCGAAGCGGGAGCGATGTTCATCGCAAGCTCTACCGAACGCAGGTCCAGCATGTGTGTTCTCCTGAACTGGGGGAGGTCGGTTCGTGCCTTCCTCCCGGTCACTGCCCAGATAAGCATATATATGCTCGCTCGGGTCAAGACCGCCCCGGCAGTGGGCGCTAGTCTTGCGGTACGAAATCCACGCCATTCATACAGGATTTATCCATGCCGCAATTGAAATGTTTACTCTTGGTCGGAGGGGCGCTGACGATCTCCGCAGCGGCATACGCGCAACAGACCGCTACACCGCCCTCCGATCAGGAAAACATGGCCGCCGAGGAGGCGATGGACGCGGATGCGCTTATCGCGGCAGAGCGTTGGGCGGAGGCAGCCGAAGCATATGAGGCCTTGCTGCGCGCTGACGCTTCTGATGCCGACAACTGGTTCAATCTTGGCCGTGCCCGCCAGCATCAGGAACAGAATAAAGAGGCCGCGGAGGCCTATAGGCGGTCTATTGCAACCGGGTACCAGCCATTGCCGAGGGCGCAGCTCTACCTCGCGCGGGTGTATATGCTCGATAATCAGCCGGACGAAGCGTTGACGGTTCTCGAGCAGGTGGCCGAGGGCGGAGCGGTCAGCTTTCGAACGGTGCAGGGCATTGCCGAATTCGCGCCGCTGGCGGAAAATCCGCGTTACGTTGCAGTTATAGCTGACCTGACTCCGTGCACCGCACCCGAATACCGACATTTCGACTTCTGGCTCGGCGAGTGGGACGTTACATCCGCCGGTTCATCGAGCGCGAGCGCCAGCAATACCATTTCGCGTGAACATGGCGGGTGCGTCTTGCTTGAACAATATACAGCGGGTGCTTTCACCGGCATGAGCCTGAATTTCTACGATTCCACGACAGGAAAATGGCATCAGACCTGGATGTCGAATTCGGGCGGCGCATTGTATATTGAAGGCGGGCTGAACGATCAGGGACAGATGGTCCTTACCGATGCCGGATCACCCTCCAGCGCCGCGACAAATGCGACAAACCGGATCACCTGGACGCCCAACCCCGACGGAAGTGTAAGACAGTTTTGGCAGACGTCGAGCGACGGCGGTGAAACCTGGAACGTCGCATTCGACGGCTTGTACACGCCAAAGACAGCGGCCGAATGATCCACCGTATGGGAGAGGAAAGATGAAGAAGTTTGTGATCGCGGCTTGCACATTGACGGTGTCAGCGTTGAGTGCCGGCTCGGCATATGCACAGGCAGGAAGTGATCCGATCACCATCCGCAATCCTGGCGGTGATCACGATATCGACTGCCGTGGCGAGAAGATCGTGATATCGGGACCGAGCAACAATGTGCGATTGAGAAACTGTCCCGACGTTGTGGTTTCGGGTTCGAGCAACAATGTCTGGATCGGCAGCGCAAGGGGCGTCAAAGTCCCGGGCGCAAGCAACGATGTTCGCGCCGAATTCTCGGCTGACGGCTGGGTTCAGGTCGATGGCAGTTCGAACGACGTCGTGATCGTTGCGCCCCGCAATATCACCGTGAACACCGGCAATCGGGGCATCGGCAATACGGTAACCAGAAGATATCGCTAAGCCGGGACGGTATGGGCAAGCGCCCTGCCAAGGCCTGTTTGACCGGATTGGGGAACCGGGTCGGGACGCGACTTGCGCGCCGCCCCGACCCGTTCATTCCTATTCAAATCCGTCGACGCTCTTGCTGACCATGATATTGACGGCGACGCGGCGGTTTTGCGCCTTACCCGCCGCAGTGCTGTTGTCGGCAACCGGATCAGCCTCGGCCATGCCGGTGGGTGTCAGCATCCGATAGGGCTTCCAGCCGCATTGCTGCTGCAGATAGTTGACCACACGGCCCGCGCGTTTTTCGCTCAACGCCTGGTTTACTTCATAGCTTCCGGTTGAATCGGTGTAACCGACCACCAGCAGCAGGGCATTGTCCATCGCCTCGGCCTGGGCCGCAGCATTGCAAAGCTCGTTTTCCGCGCGGGCAGACAGGTTGTACCTGCCTGTATCAAAATAGACGTTGGTCGTACCTTTCAGATTGTACTGGTCGATATCGCCAAACCTGCCGCGCAGCGCTTCGGTCGCCGCCGCATTCTGGCTGATTGCTGCACCGTGCTCGGCAAATTGCTGCGAAGTGCCGGTGCGGATCATGGCGGCGGTGTCGAGGTCGTCATCCTTGAACTGGACGCGGCTGGCGATCAGCCCTTCGCCCCATTGGACAGTTTTCACGCTCACGGGGAGGCCGTTGAGCAGTGAATCCGAACCCAATTTGGTCCGGCCAAGGCCGAGAAAGCCGCCCTTTGCCTTGATTTCGGTAGCGGGGCTGATGAACACGACCGAGCTGGCACCGTCGGCACCTGTAACGCGCATCCTCTCGCCGTTGCGAGCTGAGATGAAACCTTCAATCTCGGGCCCTTCGGTCAGTTCGGACAGATCGGCGGGCACATCGCCGTATACGGTGGCCATCACCTCAGTCTCGGTGGAGGGCAATTGCTGTGCGGAGAGGGTGGTGGCGGGAAATGCCAGTAGTGCCAGCATCGCATAGCTGGCTGGTTTACGGGTAACGGTTTTCATTGGACTACTCCTAAGGCTCAAATTCGGCCCCCTGTTCGGAAATGACATGCAAATCCGCAACTGGTCACGCTAACCTTGGTGACCCGCAAACAGTTCCACCGCCATCGGCGGAAGTGCGATTAGCCCCGCCTTTTGCGCGACGAACCGTTGATTGAAGGCCGTCGCGTCAGCCAAGCATTGACCGCTCGACCCAGGTCGAGTGAACCCCGCTGCTGATCTTGTGCGGCAGCGCCATCCGGCAGATCGGGCCCTTGGTCACGTCGCGCGCATCCATGATCGCGCATTCGCTGGTGCCGCGATTTTCGTCGATCAGGAAAGTGATTAGGTAGCCATCGTCTTCAGAGAGTCCTTGTTGTCCTACCGCTTCGCTGCTTGAGGACGATGACCCCTTGCGCGGTATCATCGGGCTTTCGCTGGCATAGATGCCCTCTGGCAGTGTGAAGACCTGCTCCTCGCCCGTCTTGGTATCGTGTTTGACATAGCCGTTGAACAGGAACCAGCCGGGCCGCGTGGTGGTAGACCAGAGGTAACGCGATTTCTTCATCAGATAGTCGGGATTGATCATTCCGAATTCGACGATCCGGTCGGACAGGCGCTCCTCGCGCGTCTCACCGGTGTTCAGATTGAATCGCCAGCGATGCAGGCGGCACTGGAAGCTGTGCTCGTCGACATAGGCCATCATATGCGCATATTCGCCGGCCTTTTCGATTGGATCTGGCATCGGTTTGGACTGGTGATAACCCTCCAGCACCACTTCGTCGCCATCCGGCCCGCAAACCTCATACGCGTTGGTCCAGTGGAGCACATAGGTCGGTTCGGCTTCGAACCAGCGTATCTCCTCCGGTTGGCCGTGGCGCGGGATCAGCGCAAAGCGCGTCGGCAGCCCTTCATGCAACCGCGCGGCATGCACATCGCGCTTGAGCAGTTCTTCGTCCCAGAACAGCGGCATGTCGTTGAGGATAGACCAGTTTTTGGTGATCGCCATATCATGCGGCAGGCGCGGCCCGGGCAGCGGGATCGGGACATAATGCGCCAGCTTCCCGTCTGCATCGACCACCCCGTAATGCATATAGGGCGCGTGGACGCCGTAATTGAAGAACATCATCTCGCGTGTTTCTTCGTCCACCTTGGGATGCGCCGAAACGCCATCGAGCGGCCCCCACGGTGCCTTGCCGAGATTATCGAGCGTTTCGGGATCGAGCATCCACGCTTCGCCGCATTGGTAGAGCGTGGCATAGGCCACGCCCGCATGGACGATGATATCGGTGCTGCCTGTGTCCTTCAGACCGCCATGCGCGCCAAATCCGGGACGTTTCGATGTGCCCGGCGGATCCATCAATCCTCCCCAAAGACTGCCGCCCGCAATCTGCTCTGCCTCGAAGCAATGGGTGCGGATAAAGCGGTTGCGATAGGACGCCTTGCCGCCCGAAATGCTCACCTGATGCACCATCGCATCACCGTCAAACGGGTGGTATCGACCCAGCGGCTGGTGCACCGGATTTTCGGTGTTGCGCAGATAGATCCCGTCAATATCTGCCGGAATTTCGCCCTCGATTACCTCCAGTTCGTCGACATCCACTTCCTCATGGCAAGGCGTCCACGCGCCCGAGAGGTACGGGTGGTTCGATGGTTCAAGGCTGGTCTTGACCGGTGGCTGGCGGGTTATCTGCATTGGGCATCCTCTCGCCCTCGAAAGTATCTGCCATCGGCTCGAAGGCAAGAGCATTTTCCTACATGCTCAGGTTTTGCTAACCACCGTTAGGCTCTTTGAAATCGTCGGTTGTGGGAAAATGGTGTGTCAGCAAAACCACTTTCGCGTACGAGGGTGTCACTTTTTATGAAGGTGTGAAAGCACCTGAATTCAGTGGCTTATGACAGTGGGTGTGTTAGGATGACAGGTGTAACCCTGTCTGCTTACGTCAAACGTCAGCCTCTTCTTGCGCCGCCGGATCTATGCCCTCCTGCGCCACGCTGGCGACCAGATCGCCATCGCGGTTGTAGATGCGGCCCAGGTTCATTCCCCGTCCGCCGCCGCTCCAGGGGCTTGCCGTGGCGTAGAGCAACCAGTCGTCGGCACGGGCAGGGCGATGAAACCAGATCGTGTGGTCGAGGCTTGCGCCGGTCAGTTCGCCGCGTGCCCAGCTGAGGCCATGCGGCAGCGCGCTGGTGCCGAGCAGCGTGTAATCGCTGGCGTAAGCGATCACCGCCCGGTGGATCGCCGGATCGCTGTCGATGGAGGGTAGAGGAGCGGCGGTGCGAAACCAGCTATGTGCGCGGGGCGGTTTCTTGTCGCTGTTCATCCAGTGCAGCTTGTCGACCGTGCGCATTTCGATCGGGCGCGGGCGGAGCATCATCGCGCGCTGCTGTTCGGTGACGTTTTCCATCTCGGCGATGAATGTCTTGCGCATTTCCATATCGGACATCAGCTCTTCGGGTGGAGCGACATCGGGCATGGTGTAGTCATCGTGCTCCAGCCCCTCTTCAGGACGCTGGAAGCTGGCGGTGAAGTTGAGGATCGGGCGCATATTGCCGTCCTCTTCCTCCTGCATTGCCACCGCGCGGCGGTTGGAGAAGCTGCGCCCGTCGAAATCGCGCTCGATCTGGTAATCGATGGGCGGCCCTTCCTTGCCGCCGCGCAGGAAGAAGGCGTGGAGCGAATGCGCGGCCTTGTCTTCGGGTGCGGAAAGTTGCGCAGCCTGCAGGGCTTGTGCAATGACCTGCCCGCCGAAAACGCGCCCTATGCCGCCCTTTTGCGGACGACCGCGATAATGGTCATCACCAATTTTCTCGACTGTCAGCAGACGGACCAATCCGTCGACCAGCTGCTGCGGAGTTTTGCTTTCGCTCATGGCCAAGACCTTTGCTGTGCAAGATCACGCAGGTCAACGCGGGTCAGCCGACAAGCTTCGCTTTTCTCAAGGCACGGTAAGCATAGGCCTTGGCTTTGTTGGATCCGGGCCAGCGTTGGGGTGCCCTAGGTGACAGGCCGATATTGCGGAGGATGCGATTCATTCCACGCGCATCGGCTTCCTCGAAGCTCCAGTCGCTGCGCCAGGTAATCGACAGCGAGATCGAGCTTTGCGGACCGTTGCGGACGAAATGCGGGGCCATGACCGGCACGAACAAGGCCTGTCCGGCAGAGATCGCAAGCTCGGTCCCATGTTTGGCGAAATCGTCCTGCCAGGTCAGCTCACGAGCGCCGCCCGAGTGGTAGCTTTCGTGGACAGTATCAGGTGCGAAGCGCGCATCGCCTGCCGGAAACTGTGTCATTACCTTTGAGCCGACAATCTGGAGCAGGATATTGTGCTCGGGATCGAAATGATACGGCGTGACCGCGTTAGGTGAGGAGATGAAGATAAAGCCCTGCGGACGCAGCATCGCGCCGGTTTTGGCTTCGATTTGCGGTTTGATTTCGCCCAGCAGCGACAGGAGCAGGCCGCGATATGCGTCACTCTGTTCGATATTTTTGAGTACGGCCCAGCTATTGCTCTTGGCGATCTCGAGGATGGTCTCTTCGATCATTAGGTCGGTCGAACCGGGTTTACCATCGACGCCGATGGGCAGGTCGGCTGCATTGTATTCGATCGAGCTGTCGGGAAGCGCGCTTGCAAGCCTCGCCAGTGAGCCAAGTTCGAGCAGGCGGTGGCTCGACAGGTTATGATCGAAAATATGGGGTGTCTCGGGATAGTGGTCGGCGAACTTGGCGCGGGCGGCGTCGCTGAAGACAGCAGGGCGATCATCGGGCGCGAAATCTTCGCTCGGCTGGTCCGCAGATCCAAAATCGTGAATATTGTCCATCACAAATCTCCCAGCGGCTCCGCGCCGCTTTCCGATTTTCGCATCTGCCTGAAGGCCAGCTTTCGCACCGGACCGCCGAGAGCGATATTGATCCGAAGCATCTCGCGTTTCTCGCGCCAGATGCGTTCGATCATCGGATGATCGGCGGCGGCGCAGCTATCGGTCCAGTCGATATCCGGATTGTCGAGCAGTTCGAGATTGCGCTTTTGCAACAGCACGCCGGGTGAGTAGCGCGCGTAGTCCTCGTCAAACGCGGTTTTGAAAGAGAATGCTCCGGGTGGCGTAAGGAAGTTGGCCAGCATAGCAATTGGCTTGCCATCAACGGACAGGGTCAGGCGTTCGAGAGCGCCTGCTTCAGCGGCAGCGCTTAGCGTTTCGCGGAAAAAAGTCTCTGTTGCCGGATCGGAAGCGAGCGCGGATCCCTCCTTGCCTTTCCACCCGGCCAGTTCGAGCGCGAGGAAGGACTCGATCCATCCATCAATGGTGGCCCCGCCGGACTGCCGCATGAAATCCACTTCACCGCGTTCGGAAAGCCTGCGCTCCTGTCGGCGCAGTTCCTTGCGCTTCTTGCCGCTCATTGAGGCTTCGAAATAGGTGTCAGAGGCAAGCGAAGACTGAAGCATCGCTCGCTCCTCGCGCTGGGCGATGGAGCCGGGCATGTCGCTGTCGGAAAGCACCTGCCGGATTGTCGCAACGTGGCGGCTATCGGCAGGAATATGGGCCAGGTGGAGCAACAGTGCGGTGCTGAACTCGCTGCTGGCCCAACCGAAGAGGGTCGACCAGAATTCGCGCTCAAATCCCTCGGCAACCAGCGGCAGCCCGCAAAAGGCGTTGTCGTGCAGCCATCCGCGAATATGCGGCAGCGGATAGCCGTAATACGATTTTGAAGGTGCAATCGGGATCAGGCCACAAAGCCTGCCATCGCTTCGGAACTGGACAAGCCGGACAGTTCCGCCTGGGTCAAGGGCGTGCAGGGCCGGGCGCAGGAACCACTCCTGATTGAACGGATTGGGTTCCGCCGACGATACTGCAAGATCACGCCATTCGCCAGGAAAGTCGGGTGTGACCACGTCCTGCCACGAAGCCGCAGAAATACCATCGGCGCGCGCGGATCGGTCCGCCAGGGCTGCCGACGCCAAATCGCTGTCTTTGCGGAGCGGTGCACTCGCCACGCGTTAACCTTTATCACCCACGGCATTCTGCGCCGTTCTGACGGGCTAGCAGGCGAATACGAAGGAAGTTTTAACGTTTTGCGGTGTGAGGAAACGAAAAGCCCCGCCCGAATTGCTCCGGGCGGGGCTCTGTTTCAGCCGAGGCTGTTCAGATCGATCAGTGCGCGAGAGCCGCGAGAAGCAGCAGCGCAACGATGTTGGTGATCTTGATCATCGGGTTCACGGCTGGGCCAGCGGTGTCCTTGTAGGGATCGCCGACGGTGTCACCGGTCACGGCAGCCTTGTGGGCTTCCGAGCCTTTACCGCCGTGATTGCCGTCTTCGATGTACTTCTTTGCATTGTCCCACGCGCCGCCACCGGCGGTCATGGAAAGCGCGACGAAGAGACCGCCGACGATCACGCCGAGGAGCAGCGCGCCCAGGGCGGCAAATGCGCTCTGCGGGCCGTCGATCATGCGGATCACGAAGAACACCACGACCGGTGCGAGCACCGGCAGTAGCGAAGGCACGATCATTTCCTTGATCGCGGCCTTGGTCACCAGGTCGACCGTGCGGGCATAATTCGGACGGCTGGTGCCTTCCATGATGCCCTTGTCGCCGGCGAACTGCTCACGAACATCCTTCACAACGTCGCCAGCTGCGCGGCCCACGGCAGTCATGCCCATCGCACCGAACAGGTACGGGAGCAGCGCGCCGAGGAACAGGCCAACGATCACATACGGGTTTTCGAGGCTGAAGTTCACGTCTGCGCGTCCGTCGACCACCGGAATGCCGAGCTTCTCGGCAAAGGCGTTAAGGTCAGCAGTGTAAGCCGCAAACAGCACCAGCGCAGCAAGACCGGCCGAACCGATCGCATAGCCCTTGGTGACAGCCTTGGTGGTGTTGCCAACCGCGTCGAGCAGGTCGGTTTTCTCGCGAACGCTTTCGTCAAGACCGGCCATTTCGGCGATGCCGCCGGCATTGTCGGTGACGGGACCGTAAGCATCGAGAGCAACAACCATGCCCGCAAGTGCCAGCATGGCAGTCGCGCCGTAAGCGAGACCGATCAGGCCAGCGAGCTCATACGCGCCGATGATCGCCGCGATGATGACGATGGTTGGCAGTGCGGTCGATTCGAGGCTGATGGCGAGACCCTGGATCACATTGGTGCCGTGGCCCGTTTCCGAAGCCTTGGCGATCGACTTGACCGGGCGGAAGTTGGTGCCGGTGTAATATTCGGTGATCCAGATGATCACGCCGGTCAGCAGCAGGCCGATCAGCGCGCAATAGAACAGGTCGCGGCCGGTGAATTCGACCATGCCGGTTCCGGCGTTGAGAACAGTGTTCATATCGGTACCGGCGGTGCCAAGAGCATGCGCGGTAACGAACCAGATCAGCGGAACCGCGAGAACCGCGGTGACGATGAAGCCCTTGTACATCGCGCCCATGACATTCGTGCTCTTGCCGAGACGAACGAAATAGGTGCCGATGATCGAAGTCACGATACATGCGCCGCCGATCAGCAGCGGAAGCGCCATCAGCGGGAACAGCAGGTCGCCCAGCTGGGTCAGCAGCAGTGCCGTCAGGACCATGGTCGCACCGACGGTAACGACATAGGTTTCAAACAGGTCGGCCGCCATGCCGGCACAGTCGCCCACATTGTCGCCCACATTGTCGGCGATGGTCGCCGGGTTGCGGGGATCGTCTTCGGGAATGCCTGCTTCGACTTTGCCGACAAGGTCGGCGCCGACGTCGGCAGCTTTGGTGAAGATACCGCCGCCCAGACGTGCGAAGATCGAGATCAGCGAGGCACCGAATGCGAGGCCGACCAGACCGTCGATCACGTCACGGCTGTTGGCTTCGAGAGCCATCGGGCCGGTAAGGACATAGAAGAATACGGCGATGGCGAGCAGCGCGAGACCCGCGACCAGCATACCGGTGATGGCACCGGCGCGGAACGCGATGGTCAGACCCTGCTGCAGGCCGGTTTCGGCAGCAGCTGCGGTGCGCACGTTGGAGCGAACCGAGATATTCATGCCGATATAGCCCGCAACACCCGAAAGCACGGCGCCGATCACGAAGCCGACTGCCGGGATGATGTCCAAAAATACGGCCACGAGAATGGCGACGACAACGCCGACCATGCCAATGGTCGCATATTGGCGGTTCAGATAGGCTTGTGCGCCTTCTTGAATCGCGCCCGCGATCTCCTGCATTTTTTCATTCCCGGCGCTGGCGCCGAGAACCTGGCGGCTGGTGACGAAGCCGTAAATCACGGCCAGCAATCCCAGTCCGATTGCAATATATACTAGTTCCACGAGTTACCCCCTGAGGTGTGCATAGAAAAACGGCCCGCAATTGCGGGTCCGAAAAAGGTGGCTCGGCTATAGTCGCGCGGACGGTGCGTGCAACCCCTAAGCGCGATTCTGTGGTGGGGTGCTGTCAGCCATGCTGATAGCCGAGACCGTCATCGGGATCGAGTTGTTCGTCGTCGAGATATAGCGAGGCCGAGCCTGCTTCGACGCGGCCGATACGTGTCGCATCAACCGGGCATCGGGTTTCGGGTGGCAATGTGAAAAGCAGTTGATAGTCATCACCCCAGCGGACGGATTCGTCGAAGCGGGCGCTGTCAGCGACCGGGATAGCCGAGCGGTCAAGCTTGAACGCCGCTCCGCTCGCTTTGGCCATTCGCCAGCAATCGAGGAGTAGCCCGTCGGAAACATCCATCATCGCCGTGACGTGAGGTGCAAGCAATTGCCCGTCACCGAGCAAGGGAGCCGGACGGCGATATGCCGATGTGTCCGCATCGGCTTCGCTCATTCTCTCGAACGCCAGCATCGCCCGACCGAACTCGCCGGTAGCGTAGATTGCATCCCCCGGCTGCGCTCCGCCCCGTGATGGAACCGGCGTGTGCGTTGCGCGACCGATGGCGGTCATGCCGATTGTGCTTGCACCATTGCCGCTGACTGTATCGCCGCCGAGCAGTGGCAGGCCGAACCTGGCCAGAACTTCGCCAAGGCCTTGGACAAATCGTTCGTTTTGATCTGAAAGCATGTAGGACAGCAACGCGCCGACAGGTTCAGCGCCCTTCGCCGCGAGGTCGGACAAGTTGGTTGCAACCAGTTTCCAGGCGATATCCGCCGGATCCTGACCGGCGAGAAAATGCGTTCCCTCGACCATTGTATCGTGCGTCAGGACGAGCGTTTCGCTACCGATTTCGAAAACCGCGGCATCATCTTCCAGATTGCGAGCGGCGGGATGCGTGGCGAGTGCCCGCAGGGCATTGATGAATTTCAGTTCATTCGTCATGCTGAACTCGTTTCAGCATCCATTTTTTCTCCCGAACGGACGGCACAGATGGAGAAATGGACCCTGAAACAAGCTCAGGGTGACGGCAAGTAAGGGTTTGCCGGTTTTCTATCTGTTCAGGTCCGGACTGCCTTGGCAACCGCATCCAGCACGCCATTGACGAATTTCGCCTCGCGGTCATCGAAGAAAGCCTTGGCCACATCGACATACTCGTTGATCACCACGCCAGTTTTGATGTCGGCGCGGGCCATTAGCTCGTATGCACCGGCGCGCAGGATCTGCAGCATCGTCTTGTCGAGCCGGACAACCGTCCAGCCATCGGCTAGCTTCTCGGTCAGTTTTTCGTCAATCTCGTCGCGCCGCGCGTCGACCCCGCTGACAATGTCGTCGAAAAAATCGACATCGGCTTCGGCATATTGGTCATCCTCGATCTCGCGACCGAGGCGGTGTTGATGAAACTCGTCGAGCAGCTTGGCGAGAGCGGTCTGCTCCATATGCTGCTGGTAGAGCGCCTGAACGGCGGCGAGCCTTGCGGCGGATCGGGCTTGGGACTTCGCGTTGCTCATTTCAGGCGTTTCTCGATTGATTGGGCGTGGGCGGGCAGGCCTTCCGCTTCTGCCAGCGCAATGGCTGGGGGGCCAATAGCAGCCAATGCCGCTTCGTCCAGTTCGATAAAGCTGCTGCGCTTCATAAAGTCGAGCACCGACAGCCCGCTGGAAAAACGCGCACGGCGGCCAGTGGGCAGGACGTGGTTGGGACCGGCGACGTAATCACCAATTGCTTCGGGCGCGTATCGACCGATAAAGATGCTGCCGGCGTGGCGGATGCCGTCGAATAGCGGCGTCGGATCCTCCACCGCGAGCTCGACATGCTCGGCAGCAAGCCGGTTGGCCAGTTCGACCGACTGTTCGACGTCATCGACCACGATTATCACACCGTGGTCGCGCCAGCTCTTCTGCGCTACCTTGCTGGTCGCCAGCATCGCAGACTGGACATCGACCCGATCCGCAACCTGCCGCGCAAAGCCTTCACTGTCGGTTATCAGGATCGATTGCGCATCGGGATCGTGCTCTGCCTGACTGAGCAGGTCGGCTGCGATCCAGTCGGGATCGTTATTGCCATCGGCGATCACCAGAATCTCGCTCGGTCCGGCAACCATATCGATACCGACCACGCCGTAGAGCTGGCGTTTTGCTTCCGCGACCCAGGCATTGCCGGGCCCGGTGATGACATCGACGCGTTTGATGCGCTCCGTACCGTAGGCCAGCGCACCGACGGCCTGTGCGCCGCCGACCCGCCAGATCTCATCGACACCGGCGAGATGCGCGGCGGCGAGAACGAGCGGGTTGGTTGCGCCCTTGGGAGTCGGCGTAGCAATCGCCAACCTGCCGACACCCGCCACCTTCGCCGGTATGGCGTTCATCAGCAGCGATGACGGATAGGCCGCTCGTCCGCCTGGCACGTAAAGTCCCGCTGCATCGACCGGATGCCAGCGCGCGCCGAGCCGAACGCCCGCCTCATCGGTATAGTCGCGATTTTCCGGCAGCTGTGCCTCGTGATAGGAGCGAATGCGGTTAGCCGCCGTCTCTAGCGCGCCGCGCAGTTTGGTATCGAGGTTCTCGAAGGCGTCCTGGCACTCCTCCGCCGAAATCGACCAATCGCCGTCCGACTCCAGAGAATGATCGTCGAGCCTGGCAGTGAAGTCGGCCAAAGCAGCATCGCCGCGGCCTTTCACGTCATTGAGGATCGTCCGGACCTGCGCCGAAACATCGGTATCGCCCTCGCGGCGATCATCGACGATTGCCCGAAACTTCGTCTCAAAATCCGTATCGCTGATCGACAGGAATTGCATCAGGCTGCATCCGTCTCGGCATTCGCACGGAATGCCTCGACCAGCGCTGCCACACGCGGATCGGTTTTCAGCGCCGCACGATTGACGATCAGCCGCGCCGAAATGTCGATGATCCTAGCGGTTTCGACCAGGCCGTTCTCGCGCAGGGTCGTGCCGGTCGAGACCAGATCCACGATCCGTCCGGCCAACCCGAGCGTCGGGGCAAGTTCCATCGCTCCGTTCAGCTTGACGCATTCGGCTTGCACGCCCTTTGCCTCGAAATGACGGCGGGTGATGTTCGGATATTTGGTCGCAACGCGCAGGTGGCTCGCACCATCGACGCTCTGTGCACCGTCCTTCGGTTCGGCGACAGACAGGTGGCAATGTCCGATATCGAGATCGACCGGAGCGTAAAGGTCCGAATAGTCGAATTCCTCGATCACATCCGAGCCGACAATCCCCACCTGCGCTGCGCCATGTGCTACGAATGTCGCGACATCGAAAGCGCGGACGCGAATCAGGCGCATATCCTCGCGCGTGGTCGGAAAACTCAGGGAACGGTTGCTCTTGTCGTGGAAGGCATCGGTCGGCACTACACCGGCGGCGGCCATCACTGGCAGCGCCTCGTCGAGAATGCGCCCCTTGGGCACGGCGAATGTCAGCTGGCGGGTCATTACGTCGCGGCAAATAGGCAGCGCAGCGTGAAAGGGCAACGAAAAGGGAATTGCATGGCAGCAAGCGGAATTATGAACATCGTCGATGTGGGTGAGGCCATCGAATGGCAGGCGACGCATGCGGAGGAGGCCGGAGCGCCCAACACAGCGCGGGTTGTTCGCGCTTTGCTGCCGGTGCTCGATACCGATACCGCAGTGGGTCGCCGGATGGCCAGCTGGGAGGGGCTGAGCCTTGAAGATGCGATGCCGCTGCGGATCAATGGCGGGCTGCATAATCTGCTGCTGACCGATACCGACCGCCGTCTGGAACCTGTCTATGCCGGACTGACAACCGATCAGAGGACGGTCGATGCCATCGTGGTCGATCTGGTCCAGACCTACGATGCACGGTTGCTGCCATGGCTCGATGGACCGCCGCAGACCAACGAGGCGGGACGCTCATGGGGCTTTGTGAGTGCGCTGTTGTGGCTATCCGAGCTGTTGGGGCCACGTTTCGAAATCAACGAGCTGGGCGCGAGTGCGGGTGTCAACACGATGATGGATCGCTATCATTTCGATCTTGGCGGTGTGACGGCGGGACCGGATCACTCACCGATGCAGATTTGTCCCGAATGGAGAGGCAGCCCACCGCCCGATACGGATGTGGAAATCACGTCCATTCGTGGCTGCGACCAGGCCCCGGTCGACCTATCCGATCCCGAAGCGGCTTTGCGGCTCAGAAGCTATGTCTGGCCCGAGGCAACCGCGCGGATGGGACGCATAGAGGCCGCGATCCAGCTGGCGGGCGAGCAGGCACCCGATGTTGTGAAGCAGGATGCCGGAGACTTTGTCCGCGAGATGCTGGCCAGACCGCAGGGGGACGGGGTCACTCGTGTGCTCAGCCATTCGATTGTCTGGCAATATATTCCTGGACCGACGCGCGAATGGATCGAGGGAGCGATGGAAGAGGCGGGCGCTGCGGCGACACCGGACTGTCCGCTGGCATGGATTGCGCTGGAGACAAACCGCGAGACCTTCCGCCATGAATTGCATGTCCGTTATTGGCCGGGCGGGGAGGAGGCTGTGCTGCTTGGCTGCGGTCACCCGCACGGTGCCTGGGCGGAGTGGTTTGGCGAATGACCCAAATCAGCTATCCCGTTCGCCCTGAGCTTGTCGAAGGGCCGCACTTCACTTTTAGACTATCGCCAAAAGAAAGAGCGATCCTTCGACAAGTTCAGGATGACCGGATTTTAGGTGCGTGCCAAAAATTCATCCATCGCCGCGTTGAATTTCTCCGGCGCTTCCCAGGGAACGAAATGACCGCAATCAGGCACTTCGACCAAGGTCAAATCGTCGATAATCTCATCCATTCCCTCAAGATTGGCGGGAGGTAGCGCAAGATCATCCATTGCCCAGATCACCAGCGTTGGGATGGTGAGATTGGGCAGGGTAGGTGGCGTGTGGTCAGCGGGCAATTCGAATGGCGCATCCATCGGCGGCACGTCCATGACGCTTGCACGGTACCAGTTGAGCATCGCGATGGCGGTGTCGGGATTTGCCCAATCCTCCATCAACGCGTTGCGCTCTTCATCGTCCATCGCGCTTGAGCGGTCCCATTTGACGACCTTGAGCAAGAGAGCGCCGAGCCCGTGTTCCCGCACAAGTCCGTCATTGGCGCTATCGCGAAATGCGCGGATATACTGGCTGGATTCGCGCTGCCCCTCATGTGTGTAAAGCAGCTTTTGAAAGATCGCCGGATGCGGGGCGTTGGCGACAATTGCCCGCTCGACCCGTCCGTTCATCTGTCCGGCCAGCGCGACGCCCCACGCTATCGCTCCGCCCCAATCGTGTCCGACCACTGTAAAATTCTCGACCTCCAGCGCATCGGCCAGCTGGAAGATATCGCCGATCAGCTTGTCGGGTGTGTATTGCTCGACCTCTTGCGGGTTGGACGATCCGCGATAGCCCCGCTGGTCGGGTGCGATGCAGCGGTAACGATCCGAGAAATGCGCGATCTGGTGCCGCCAGGTTCGATGCGACTCCGGAAAGCCATGGAGGAAGATCAGCGCCTCGCTATCTCGCGGTCCCGTGTCGAGCACATCCAGCTCGATGCCGGTCGCCAATGTTGCGCGTTTCAGATCATTCGCCACGCTCAGTCGTCCGCTTCCATCTTTTCGATATAGCCTGCCGCGACCATCGCCGCGATCTGGTCGAGCAACTGATCGGGTGTCCGGCGCATCTCGCCCAGCGACTGCTCGAAGCCCTGCGCGACGATGATCTCGCGCTGCCCGCCGGCAATCGCGTCGACCATCGTTCTGGCGGCCTCGTCGGCCGGGATGCCATTGTCGATTGCCTCGTCGCTCTTGCCGCGTTCCGATCCGTCTGCGGTGAGCGCGTTGCGCGAGACATTGGTCGCAACCGATCCGGGTGCGACCACGTGCACATCGACGCCTTTGGTCGACATTTCAGCCCGCAATGCGTCGGCATAGCCGATCAGCCCGAATTTCGCGGCGCAATAGGCGGTGCGCAGCGGCACACCGACTTTACCCGCGATGGAAGAGATAAAGACCAACTTACCAGAACCACGCTCGACCATATGCGGCAGCAGAGCCTGCGAAGCGGCGATCTGGGCGGTCAGGTCGATATCGATGATATCGCGATAGACCTGCATATCGGTGTTGAGCGCCTGACTGCGCTGCGACACGCCGGCATTGGCGACGAACAGATCGACATTACCGGTCCACGCGATTGCTTTCTCGGTCGCTTCCAGCATTGCCGCTTCGTCGCGGACATCGAAGGGCAGGGTGAGCGTTTCGGTGTCGAGAGCGTCGGCTACTTCAGCGAGTCGGCCTTCATCGCGCCCCGACAGAATGATCTTCGCCCCTCGCGAGGCCCATTCCTTGGCCAGCGCCGCGCCGATGCCGCTGCTCGCTCCGGTGATCCAGATTGTCTGATCGCTCATTGATACGCATCCTTGTCTTGGTCGTTTCGTATGGCGTAATCGTCGCGGCCTGACAGGTCAAAGAGAGGTTATGGAAACCGTGCAGCATCATTTCGGCATATTGCTTCATAGCGCCGAAGGTGCGCTGCTTTGCTATCGGACTGCGGTTCTCGAAGGCATTGCACGAACCGGCCCGCATGCGCATCCCACGATCACGATGTCGGGCCGGGCGATGGCAGAGGCGTTGCCTTTGTGGGAGGGCGCTGATTATGCCGCGCTCAACCGCCTCTTCGCGGAGGATTGCGAGGCTTTGCGCAAAGCCGGTGCAGTCTTCGCAGTCCTGCCCGACAACACTGCGCATATTGCGCTGGAGCAGGAAACGGCCCGGTTGCCGCTGCCCTTCCTCCATATTGGCGAGGTTGTTGCGCGGGAGGCAAAGACGCGCGGATTCCGGAAAGTCGGGATTCTCGGCACCAACTGGACGATGGAAGGACCGGTCTACCCGGGTGCGCTTGGCCGACGCGAGATCGACTGGGCTATCCCGGTTGCAAGCACCCGCGAACGATTGCACAACTACATTTTTGATGAATTATGCGTCGGGATCCAGAGTGAAGCATGCATTGAGGCCTTTGTTCGGGCGGCTCGCGATCTCGAAGCTGCTGGCTGCGATGCTGTTGCGGCGGTGTGCACCGAAATCCCGCTTGTTCTGACCGACATCAACAGTCCCTTGCCGGTGCTGGATTCGACCCGGCTGCTGGCGAAGGCGGCCGTCGAAACATCACTGGGTGAACGCGCACTGCCCGATTGGTGCGGCGGGCCTGTCGATCAGGGCAGCTAGCTTTATCGGGCTGGTCGTCGCCGTCCCCTATTCCTCGAACCGGCTTTCCTCGCGCAGCTTCAGCCCTGCGGTTTGTAGCGGAGTGATGGCTGCATCGAACTCGGTCGGCGTCATTGTGGTGAACCGTTTGAACTCGCGCGCCACATGAGACTGGTCGAAATAGCGCAAGGCGGCAAGATCCTGTTCCGATTGGGTTGAAAAGCCCCGCATGGCGGCCGCCATATCGAGAAAGCGGCTGCGGCGCAGGACCGCCTTGGGGCCGAGGCCGAAAGTGTAGTGACAGCGCCGCTCCATCTGGCGGACCGAGAGGCCGATCTCGCGCGCGGCATCCTCGACCTTGATCGCGCTGTCGCGGCGCGCGAAGATTTCGAACTTCGCCATCTGATCGTCGGTTTTGTAGGTCGCAATTTCTTCGAGCCGCTGTCGGATCGCGCCTTCCATCGCGGCGACTTTGCCATCGTCATCCCGGGCTGCCTCAACGCCCGCCTGCATGGTGTCGGCAATCGCGCCCCACACATCCTGCAATCGTATCAGCCGATCACGATAATCGCGGTGCGTATCGGTAAACAGCGCGCGCCAGCCGCTGGGCCGGATCGCTGCACCAACAACCGCGAAACTGCCTTGCACACGGACGCGGAAGGGCAGTTCGTTTGCGCCAAAGAACAGCGTTCGACCTGGCTGGCTCCACTTGCCCGGCGCAATTTCGCCCTTCCAGTCGCCTTTGAGCAGGCAGCGGACGAAGGCAGTTTCCGCCAGGAGGAAGTCCTCGATCACCATTTCGTCGGGCAATTCGGCTTCGAACACGTAAAAGCGCCTGATATAGGGCGCGAGATCTTCTGACGGGTGGTAAGTGCGCGAGAGCAGCATGGATTAGCCGGGTGTCCCCGCTTTGATAGCCAGAGCATGGACACGCTGCCCGGGAATATCGCCGAGTGCCTTGTTCACCGCCCTTTGCCGGTCGAGCCGCGAAACGCCCACGAACACCGGGCTTTCGATCACGATGGTGAAATGCGATTCGCCGCTGCCATCGTCGCCCGAATGGCCCGCATGGCTGGCGCTGTCATTGATGATTTCGAGCTTTGTCGGCGCGAACGCCGCGCGCAGCAGCGCCTCCATTTCCTCGGCAACGCTCATCGCGTGACCACTTCCAATTGCAATTTCGGCATATGTCCCCATCCTAAAGCCTTATGCGCGGTGATAGATTCCATGGCCGGTTTGAGGATGTAGGGCAAGGATGTCAGGCACCTGGTTGCAAAGAACCGGGCGAATTCCGTGCCCCGGGAAGCCATGGCAACAGTTTTGACGGGCCGGGGGAGTGGCGCTGGTTTTGCCTCGATCATATTCGCGAGTTCAATGCCGGTTACGACTGGTTTGAGGGGATGAATGCGGAGGAAATCCTTGCCGCGCAGTCACCAACCGCCGGATGGGGAACCGAAAGCCGGGTTTTTCGTCCTGACGCCGGGGTTGACGGAATGCCACGCTGGGCTGACTTCGCCGATCCGCTTGACGCGATCGGCGGGCGCGCAGCCGAGATCAAGGCGCGTGCGGCAGGAAGCCATGCGGAGTTCTCGAAATTCACCCCGCACGAGCAGGAAGCACTCAATGTGATGGGTCTCAAACCCGATGCCGACCGGAAACAGCTGCGCCGTCGCTATACCGAGCTGGCGCGTCGCTACCATCCCGACCAGAACGGCGGGGATCGCAGCTACGAAGCGCGGCTGGGCAAAGTTGTCGAGGCGTATCAGCTCCTGAGGAAAAGCGCCGCGTTTGCCTGATCAGCCATCGCCCTGCGCCTGGGCGATCAGCTGCATGTCGATTGCCTTGGCTTCCTTGTATTTCTCGCGGCCGCGTAGCCTGCCGGCGTAGTTGGCAAAGACTTCGCGCTCGGGGATCGAACCGAATTGCAGGCCCCAATCGACCTGGCTGCCGACGTAGACATCAGCCATCGTAAAACGGTCGCCGCAGACATAGTCGCGGTCGCTCATCAGCGTTTCGAGTGCATCGATTGCCATGTCGTAATTGCCGAACCCAGCCGTCATCGTTTTGTCGGAGGGAACCTCCCATCCCATGGCTTTGCTCAGGACGGCCTGCTCGACCGGACCTGCCGCGAAAAGCAGTCTCCGGAAATAGTCGGCCTTCTCGTGATCGAGTGGCAGCAGGTTAGCACCAGGATGCATTTCGGCGAGGTAGTGGCAAATGGCGGCAGCCTCGGTCACGACATGACCGTGACCACCATGATGGTGAACCAGAGTGGGCACTTTCCCGAGCGGATTGGCATCGAGCAGCGATTGGGGCTTGTTCGCCCAATCGACCAATACGGTGTCATAGTCCGCGCCCGCTTCGTGCAGCGCCCAGCGGACAATCTGCCCGCGGCTCATCGGATTGGTGAAAAATGCAAAATCTGCCATTGTTCAGCTACCCTTGTTGCCGATCAGCGCAAAGAATGCGCCCTGCGGGTCCATACCGTTCAGGACATAGTTTCCGTCGGGAATCTGCATCGGTTCGGTCATCAACTGGCCGCCATTCGCTTTGATATAGGCGCAGGCGGCATCGATATCGCCGACGCGGAAATAATAGACCCAAAGCGATGCGGGCATCATTTCGGGTTTCTTCATTATTGCGCCGAAGGTGTAATCGTCGGTCTTGAACATCTCGTAGATGCCCATTTCACCCATATCCATCTCGCTGTCCTTCTCCCAGCCGAACAGGCCGGTGTAGAACGCCCTGGCGGCTGCTGGATCGTCGCTGACCAGCTCGTTCCACGCGCAATGCCCCTCGCGCGGTTCGTATTTGGCAAAGGCTTCGCTGCCTTCGCCGAGGCTCATCAGATAGAGCGGTGCGCCCGAAGGATCGGAGAAGAAGGCGAAGCGCCCGACATCGGGAATATCCTGCGGTTCCAGCATCGCTGTTCCGCCCAGCTCGGTCACCTTCCTGTAGGATGCATCGACATCGTCGACCCCGACATAACCCGCCCAAAGGGGGCGTGCACCGCCATCGGTCATTTCCTTGGTCAGCGTCATAAAGCCGGCGACTTCGACGCCGTCCTTGCTGGCCAGATGGTATTCCATCTCCGGCTGCCCTCCGTCCGCAAATGTCCATCCCAGCAACCCGCCGTAGAACGCTTTCGCCCCCTCTGCATCGGGGGTCATCAGCTCGTACCAAACGAAATCGCCATGCTTGTCGGCCATCAATAATCTCCTCAATCACGTCCCAAAGTGTAGATCGGGCTGAACCCGCCATAGATCAACCGCTTGCCTGCAAAGGGCATATCTTCGGGCGGCTCCATCTCTTCATTCTCCTCCATTTGTTTGGCGGCCCTGTCACACGTTTCCTTGTCGGGCCAGACGACCCATGAGAACACGATCTGCTCGCCTTCCTCGGCTTTGACAGCCGTTCTGAAATCGGTGTGCTCGCCGACAGGTATGTCCGCTTCGAACGCCTCGACAATCTCGAGCGCGCCATAGCGCCCGAACATCTCGCCAGCCTCTTTCGCCATGGCGAGATAGGCGTCTTTCTTGCCAGGCAGGACCGGAATAACGAAGCCCTGAATATACATGGATCTCTCCTCCTGAGCGGAAGATAGCACAGGTTGTTTGACACTTGCGCGTCTAATTTGGCGGAAACCATTTTCCTACAGACCCCGACTTCGGCTAGCTGGGAATATCGACGACGAGCGGCAGGGTAGGGGGCGGGGGGCTACCCCCGTGATCCCGAAACGAGGTGTTCTAGTAAAATACTGTATTTAAGCGAAAAAATTGAGTATCACGAAGTTGACACCCTGTCGCCTTTGTCAACCGATTGTCACCTTTGCCGGAACGCCCAGCGCAGCGTGCGCCCGACACCACCCGCCGCAATGCGCGCCGGAATGTAGGAAAGGCCGGGATGGCGCAGACCGAGCATCGATCTCGCATAGGGTGGCAGCATCTCCACGGCCGTTGTCCCAAGGATTTTCTGAACCGCAACCGGCGCGCCTTCGGGACGCTGGATGAGTACAAGATCGGCGACTTCCTTGGCTTGCGGGCTTGTCTGCAATTGTGGGCGAAAATGGCGCAGCAGCTTCTCCGCCTCGTTCCTGGTTTCGGGCACAGGATCGGCGCCCAACTTGCGCGCGATCAGTGCAAACTGGCGGAAATATTCGTCCTGGTCGGCAAAGCTCATCGCCGGGCGGACATAGCGCAAATAGGCTTCGAGAAAGCTCGTCGCCTCGGCCACATGGACCCAGGCCAGCGTTTCCGGGTTGCGCGCCGAATAGGGAGAGCCATCGGGCAACGTGCCGTTCACCTGCTCGTGGATGCGGTTCACCCGCGCAACAATCCGGTCGGCCTCGTCGCGATGGCCAAAGGTCGTGACGGCGATGAACTTGGCGGTCCGGCGCAAGCGTCCATGCATATCCTCGCGAAAGTTCGAATGGTCGAGCACACCCTGCAGCGCATGCGGATGGAGCATTTGCAGCAGCAGGCTGCGAATCCCGCCGATCATCATCGACACCGCATCGGCGTGGACCATGCGGATGGGCGTGTCCTTCGCGAAATAGGCCTCGTCCGAGGGCGGTGTTGGCCGTTCGCCCTGCTCTGCATCGTTGAAAACCGCGCGCACGCGCCCCACCAGCTTTTGGCGTATTCTCTCGGATGGCGTGGTGATCGGCATTGGCTCGAATATAGGCTAATCGCGCGGCAAGGGAATGTTCGTGTGTCAACGCTTGCAGCAGCCCGTGCTCACCGCTAGGCGTTCCCGCCATATGACCGACACAACTTTCGATCCCCATTCCAAGACATCGCTTGCGGCACCCGACACCACCGTCGATGTGCGCGACACATTCGGCATCGATATCGACTGGCAGGTTCCCGCCTTCAGCGAGGCTGACGAACGCGTGCCCGATCTCGACGAAAGCTATGTGTTCGATCCGGACACCACGCTCGCGATCCTGGCGGGCTTCGCGCATAATCGCCGGGTGATGGTGCAAGGCTATCACGGCACGGGCAAATCGACGCATATCGAGCAGGTCGCCGCGCGCCTAAACTGGCCGTGTATCCGGATCAATCTCGACGCGCATATCAGCCGCATCGATCTGGTGGGGCGCGACGCGATCGTGCTGCGCGATGGATTGCAGGTCACCGAGTTCCGCGAGGGCTTATTGCCCTGGGCGCTGCAACATCCGGTCGCTCTGGTGTTCGACGAATATGATGCGGGTCGGCCCGATGTGATGTTCGTAATCCAGCGTGTGCTGGAGACCGAGGGCAAGCTGACTTTGCTCGACCAGAACCGCGTGATCCGGCCCGATCCGCATTTCCGCCTGTTCGCAACCGCCAACACGGTTGGCCTCGGCGATACGAGCGGCCTTTATCATGGTACGCAGGCGATCAACCAGGGCCAGATGGACCGTTGGAACATCGTGACTGCGCTGAACTACCTTCCCGCCGATACCGAGCAGGGTATCGTCACTTCGAAAAATCCAGACGCCGACCCGAAGCAGGTCGCCGATATGATCAAGGTCGCTGACCTGACGCGCCAGGGCTTTATGAACGGCGATATCTCGACCGTGATGAGCCCGCGTACGGTCATTACCTGGGCGCAGAACGCCGAAATCTTCAAGGATGTCGGCTTCGCCTTCCGCCTCAGCTTCCTCAACAAATGCGACGAGGCAGAGCGGATGCTGGTGGCTGAATACTACCAGCGCGTGTTCGGAACCGACTTGCCCGAGAGTGTGGTTGCGCAGGGGTAACTTTTCGTTCTCGGTTGCATTATGTGATGCACTTTTCAAGTTGGTCCCTATGCTTTAGTTGCAACTGGTAATTAGGTTACAACTAATCATCGGGAGAAGTAGGTGCCATTCAACGCCGATCAGGATAGTTTCCTAGAACTGGCTACAATTCTCAGAAATAGTCCCGAAAAAGTTGTGTTTGTTATTGGTACCGGCCTAACTTACAGTTGCGCGGTTCCATGGGACGATAGCCGTGGTTCGAATCCCAGAAGCTGGCGTGGACTCGTGGAAAATGGGCTTGATTTTGCCGCGAGTAAGTCCGTTACCAACTTTAACCCGGCTAGGGAACGTCAAGGACTGGAGTATTTCTGGCCCAAGAGCCGCGAAGACGGGGAGCTCAATAGCTTAGACGATTTTTTGAGCTTTATCGGGCGTTTTCAAAATGCGCTTGGCCCGGATCTCATATCTCAATGGCTAACGGATTGCTTCCAAAATACGCAGGTCAATGAGAAGCGCGCCTGCGCACTTCACATGCTTACCAACCTTGCCAGCCAAGGCGCAACCTTGGTCACTACGAATTATGATCAGATGATCGAAACGGCAAGCGGCGGCTCTCTCAAGGCCGTCACGCCGGGAGATGCGGAATTCGTTTCCGCCATGACAAGACCTGAAAAGAGCGTGATTCATATTCACGGGACTTATGATCGCGATCAAGTTCTTGGTAATATCGACTATGCCGCCATTAGCACCAACAAGCAGGCACAAGCGCTCCTCCAATCCTGCTTCGTACAGAAGCATGTCGTCTATATCGGTTGTGGAGCTGGTCTCGAAGATCCCAACTTTGGTCGTTTGTTGAGCTGGCTTGGTCAGGAGGTTTTGCAAGGGCAAGGGCTGAGAAATTTTTATGTCGGTATGGCACGCGAGTTCTCTCAGCTGAATGGACCTTTTGCGGGGCATGATGTTGTCAACGTCGACATCGCGAAATACGAGAACCTTCCAGGATTCTTCGACGGTCTGATCGAGGAACTTGATCCAAAGCCATTCAAGCGTTTCAAGGCCGGAGCGTCGATTTTGGATACGCTTCTAAGGCAATCTGATTTTGATTTTGGTGATTTGCGACCTAGCTTGGTTGAACTTGAGAGCGGCGCTTTACCGAATCACCCGGTAATCGACGATGTTCTTGGGTCGATCAGCAGGGATGGCGTCGCGGCCGTCTTGGGGCGCGCTGGCGCGGGAAAAACGACTTTGGCGTTGCAAGTTGCGCAATGGGCCCGCGACCAAGGCAAACAGGTTTACTGGCTCACCATGCGCGACGGGACAAAGGCCTTTGCTTGCTACCAGATGCTTGCCAGCCGGAATCGCCTATTCATACTTGACGATGCGCACCTCGATGCTTCTGCCGTAAGAGAAATTGTGAACACCTGCCTTTCGAGAGGCGATGGCGGTTCTATTCTGGTAGTGGCGACTTATTCATCCAAGAGGGTGTCTGGCAGCGAATACGGTCGTGTCGTACATCATAGATGGTTTTCATCTCCATCATTCATGGCGGACATTGCCCATTATGTCTTGCACCGGTTAAAATCCTCCCTTGTAATCCCGGATGAGGAAGCGTTTGGAATTCGTGCTGTTGAGGCCTTCGGTCAATGGTCCGGCGCTTTGGCGATCGCTTTGTCGGCTCGGCTCGAAGCGCAAGTTCCTGATCCGTTTAATGTCCACGCCGAAGACGCGAAACGATGGGTTGGCCGCAAGTTGGTCCTTGGTAAGATTGAACCAGGGACTCAAGCGCATGCGGATTTGGTCTTCTTGGCAAGCCTGGCATCTGCGAAGTCGGAGAAATGGGTGCCTGTAAGCATGCTTCCGAGAGAGCCTGGGAGAATTGCTGTTCTTCCCGATGAGCTTGCCAGCAGCGGACTAGTGGTTACCGACAAGCGCCTGGCACCGGCAGGCAAGGTTGTTCGTCTTTATCAACCGCTTGCGATGGGAAAGCTAATCCTTGAAACAATGGGCGCGCCGGCGGACAGTCAGACATTGCCAGTATACAAGGCTCTGTTTGATATTCTGATGACTCCAGGTGAATCTCGTTCGGTGACGAACGCCTTAACGAGACAACAGCACAATCTCTTGGCAAAACACGTTCGTAAGAGCTTGCCGTTGTTTGTGGCGCGTTCAAGGGTTCCAACGCCATTTCAGTTGCGCCCGATGATGTTTTGGATGCGAAATTCTTCGCCGAAGCTGGCTGGCGAGTATGTGAGATGCCTGGATGAAAGTAGCGACTGGTCTGAGGAGAGCTTGTCTGCTCGAGATTCACTAGCTGGCGGCGGGCTGCTGCTCGACGAGTTCAGGCAGGTTGGTCAACCCAGCCCCACATCACGGAATTCCGAGTTTGATGCCTTTTGCCGCCGAATAGCTAAAGCCATCATAGGTCGGCGCCGATTGTATGACGATTGCCAAACTCAGGGGAACAGCATCAGCAATCTCGAGAAGGTATTGGGTTATTCGGACGGCATCGATACCGATGATGTCTCTGCATTTCTCAGGGTCGTATGGAATCGACAAACGGTCAAAGCTTGGCTTCCAAGATATGTTGGAAAGAGCATTCACAAGTTTTCGCGCGATTCAAATTTCCAATCGCTAGGGAATTTCCTTTTCACAAATGGCCTATACAGATCAGCGACGATCCGTGACGAGTTGTCGCAATCCGAACTTCTGGACGTATATTCTAGTTGGCTAAATTGGCTGATCAGACGTGGCCACTACATCGATGCGGTACATCTTGTCGGAGGTCTGACAGCCATGGGTGCACGGTTCAATCCAGCACTTCTATTGAAAATACCTGTTGCTGAATTGACCGCGATGACAAAAGGTGGACAGTTCGTTCAGCCAATTGAACAAACCAGAATTGGCCGGATCCAGCGGCAAAATTG
Source organism: Pontixanthobacter sp. (assembly GCA_965223995.1). Classification (GTDB taxonomy): domain Bacteria; phylum Pseudomonadota; class Alphaproteobacteria; order Sphingomonadales; family Sphingomonadaceae; genus Pontixanthobacter. The sequence continues at coordinate 751,069 of CBDCXY010000016.1, forward strand.
GCTCGGCCTGCAATCGCTGGCCGAAGCGCGGTTTGCCAGGGCACTCGATTACGGTTTCGTCCAAGCGGGAACGGCTGAGCAGTTTGAGATTTCGCGCGGCACAATTAGCCGGACGCGAGCGCTTTTGGATGAGCACATGCGTGTTTTTAGTCCGGTTGAGGGTCAGCCTGATCGCCCTAGCCAATTGTTGACCGGCTTGCGCGCGTGGTTGACCAAGACACTGCACCGCAGTCGGCACTCATCAGATGTGCGATTCTATGCCTGATTTTGCGTGAACCGAGAAATCTCTCGCAATCACTGTGCTATTCAAGTAATACAGTAAGGGATGGCTTTACGGTTTTCCAGATTTTGGCGCTCCGGCAAGAAGCTACGCGAGGAATCTGCGCAGAGCGACCGCCGCTACTACGCTCTACAAGAGCCTTACGGCTCGGCCTGTGATGATGACGAAGGAGACGATGACGTCGTCTATCGGTCGGGCACGACGACTGCTTCACCTGACTTTGATCGCTGGGACCGGCAGCTAGGCACCGCGACCGAGAAGTTCGAGCGAAGCAAGCATCGCTGGTGGCAGCGCGCATTCTGGCGCGGGCGGCGCAAGCGCTGGTGGGCGGTGCGGATTGTCGCGGCGATCCTGATGATGTTTATCCTGATGGTCGGCTGGCTTGCCTGGTCGGCTCCTCTCAATAAGTCGCTCGAACCGATTGCTGCGCCACAAATCACTCTGCTTGCTGCCGATGGCACACCGATTGCTCGCAACGGAGCGGTGACCGCTGAGCCGGTCGAGCTGGAGCAGTTACCCGACCATGTCTGGGAGCCGTTTCTCGCGATCGAGGATCGCCGTTTCTACAGCCATTGGGGCATCGATCCGCGTGGGATCGCGCGCGCGATCTGGACCGGTTATGGCGGCGGTAGCACCATTACGCAGCAGCTCGCCAAGTTTACCTTCCTCACCCCCGAGCGCAGCCTGTCGCGCAAGGGGCAGGAAATGCTGATCGCTTTCTGGCTCGAAGCGTGGCTGACCAAGGACGAGATTCTCGAACGCTATCTTTCCAACGCCTATTTCGGGGACAATGTCTACGGGCTTCGTGCGGCTTCGCTGCACTATTTCTACCGCAAGCCGGAGAATCTGAAGCCAGAACAGGCAGCGATGCTGGCGGGCCTTGTTCAAGCCCCGTCGCGCTACGCCCCGACCAAACATTTCGAGCGCGCGGAACGACGCCGCCTGCTGGTCGTGCAATCGATGGTTGCGGCGGGTTATCTGACTGAAGCCGAAGCGGCAGCGATGCCCAAGCCGGTGGTCGATGCACGGCTGAAAAACGATCTACCGACGGGCACCTACTTTGCCGACTGGGCACTGCCCGAACTGCGCAAATCGGTCGAGACCGGCTATTCGAGCACAACGATCACCACCACGCTGGACTCGCGGTTGCAGGGCTACGCGCGCCGTGCCGTGCAGCGCGCAGGGCTCGGCGAAGCGCAGGTGGCGCTGGTTGCGATGCGCCGCGATGGCGAGGTGGTCGCGATGATCGGCGGTAAGGACTACACAGATTCGCCCTTCAATCGCGCTACGCAAGCGAAGCGCCAGCCCGGATCGACCTTCAAGCTGTTCGTCTATCTTGCGGCTCTCCGGGAAGGGATGGAGCCCGATGACACGGTCGACAACAGCGAGATAGCGGCGGGTAGCTATCGTCCGAAAAATGCCAATGGGCGCTATTCGGACGAGATGACGCTGGAAGAAGCTTTTGCGCGATCAAGCAACGTTGCAGCGGTCCGTCTCTATAATCAACTTGGCGGTGAGGCGGTGATCGAGACTGCGCGCGATTTCGGGATTTCGTCGGAGTTGCCGTTGGGTGATCCGAGCGTGGCACTGGGCACATCAACTGTCACACTGCTCGAACTCACCGCCGCCTATGCGGGCGTTGCGGCAAACGCATTTCCGGTCGAACCGCGCGCGGTGAAGGCCGAGGAAGAAGGGTGGTTCGACTGGCTGTGGAACTCGCAGGACAGCCTCTATTCCTCGGATCATGAAGATATCGAGCAGATGCTGCGCGCCGCGGTCAATCGCGGGACGGGTCGTGCGGCGATGCTACGCGGACCAAACTACGGCAAGACGGGCACAAGCCAGGGCAACCGCGATGCGCTGTTTGTCGGCTATGCGGGCGATTTGGTGGTCGGCGTGTGGGTCGGCAATGACGACAATTCGCCGCTGGATGGTGTGACCGGAGGCGGCCTGCCCGCGCGAATCTGGCGTGATTTTATGCGGCAAGCTCTCGGGGAGGCAGACAGGCCGGACCCGAAACCAACGACCAATCCGTCAGGCCCGGTCCAACCGCTCGACGTCCCCGATCTTGAGGATATTCCGATTGGCGATGATGGTACTCGCCTGCGTGTCCGCGAAGGTGAGGGGGCAACGCTCTCGACCGAGGTGGAAGGCATTCCCGTCGATATTAGCCTGGACGAGGATGGTTTGCGGATCGATCCCGGGCGAAGGGAACAAGAGCCCGAGCGCTAGCTATTCGTCCGGCTCGGCCATCAGGATATTCATGATTGCCGTGGCAATCGGGCGCTCGCGATCATCCTGCCATGCCTCGACCGAGATGTTCGCGTTGCGCCGACCGAGCTTAACGATCCGCGCCTTGGCATAGGTCGTACGCATTTTTCCGGCATTCAGGAACTGCACCGCAATATTGATCGGCTTCAGCCGATGCTTGCGTTCAAGCCGCGCCAACTCGTCGCGCAACAGCGCATAGCCTGCCGTCTCCAGCAGCCCCGAAATGGCGCCGCCATGCAGGTGTTTTGGGCGTCCTTCGACATCGCTACCAAACTCGAAAGTAAGGACGGGAACACCGTTTTCGATCTCGTGAAGGTCGATACCAATCGATTTGGCGTAGGCCGTGCCGTGCTCAACCACCCGTCGCCTCCTTTTCGATCGACATGAACACGGCAGCCATCGTGGCCACCGTATCATCCGGATCGCCATCATGTGCGAACCCGCGCACGAAGGCGGCGGAGCGCGACAGGCGGTAGCACTCGGCGTGTCCGATGACCGCAGCCTTCTCGCGCGCCGGTCGCTGGTAATCCACTCTCAGATCCAGAGTTGCGATCCCGACGAATTTCTGATGCTTCGTCCAGATCGCCAGGCCAGAGGCCATGTCGAGCAACGAGATGATCGGACCAGATGCAAGAATACCCCGATCAACTTCGCCAACCAGATCTTCGCGCCACGGCAGTTCCAGCTCGACCCAGTCGGCACCATGGTCGCGGTAGCGCAGACCAAGCTTTGCCGTATGACCATGACGAAGCAGGAACTTCGCCGCCTGACCCGGATCAAAAATTTCTGACTTTGCGGTCATAGGAGTGCTCTGAAAGTCCTTCGGATCCATTGCAATCGTTAAATTACGCCGCCTGCCAGTGCATCGATTGCGCCTTGCAGGAACACGGCTGCGGCGTGGCTGTCGATCCGCTCGGCACGCTTGCGGCGGCTCATATCCTGGCCGATCATGTCACGTTCGGCGCTGGCGGTGGACCAGCGCTCGTCCCATAGCAGCACGGGCAGCTCGAAAGCTTCGGACAGGTTGCGCGCATAGGCACGACTGGCCTGCGCGCGCGATCCTTCGGAGCCATCCATATTGCGCGGGAGGCCGATTACGATGGCCTTGATCGAGCGCTCCGTGATCAGCTCACCAAGCCGGCTGCGGTCGCGCCCGAACTTGCCGCGATCCAGCGTTCTGCCGGCGGTGGCAAATTGCCATCCGGCATCGCAGGTTGCCGTGCCGATGGTTTTGGTGCCAAGATCGAGCGCCAACAGCGCTCCGCCATCGGGCAATGCCTCGCGCAGTTCGGCCGCGCTTTCGGTAATCAGCGGGCCTGCTCCCCTGTGCGCTCCCACGTCGAAACGCGCTCGACAACACCCTGTTGGATATTCTTCCAGAACAGAGGAATATCGTAGACGTGGTAATTGTTGCCCGGCAGCACATACTCGCCAATCTCGGGCGGCTCGCCGATCAGCAGCAATCCGCGTTCGCCGCAGCGTGCGGGAACCTCGCCGGGAACCAGTTCGCCCGATTCGAAGCTGTTTTGTGGTACGAGCGTGCCGAGATTCCTCGACGCATTGCCGACCCCGCCGATCTGGCCGGTAAGCGGATTGGTGCAGAGGATTTCGCTATCGCCGCGCTTGGTGCCGTCAAAGCCGGTGGATTCGCGATAACTGTCGAGAACCGCTGATGGATCGGCAGGTTCGGCGAAGCTCGACCAGCTCATAATGCAGCCAGCCTGGTTGGCCGTCGCGCAGGCCGGGAAGCCGAGCGAAGGCAGATCATGTTCGACCGAAACGGGCCAGCCTATGACATATATGGCGGCCACCCTATCGGCGATTTCGGATCCTGAAACTTCCTCGCGCAACAATCGCAGAAGATGAAGCGATCCCTGGCTATGCCCCGCGAGAACCACCGGGGTGTCCTTGTCCACCGTTGCGATAAAGAACTCGTAAGCCTGTTTGACGTCGGCATAGGCGGCATCGAGTGCTTTTTGCGCATCTTCGCTATCGCTCAGGAAGGCACCGAAGGTTGCTTGGCGATAACGCGGCGCCCAGATCTCGTCCGCCTGGTTGAAGGCGCTGGCCATGCCGCGAATGTAGATTTTCGCGATACGCTGCGATTCGGCGTCATCGAGCGGCGCATTCCAGTTGTTCCGGTCGAGATAGCTGGTGGGGTGGACGAAGAATGTCGCGAAAGCCGGTGTTTCTTCATCGGTGCTTGGCGTTGCGCGCTCTTCGCCGCGCGTCGCGGGTTGCCATCGCGCCGGATCGTCGGTTCCGATACCCGGGCGCGAGAACCACATTGCGGGATCCTGATATGCATTTTCTTCGAGCGGGGCTTGCTCGACAAATTCCTCGCGCGGCACGACAGCGAATTCGGTGATCTCTTTCGACCAGATGTTGAGCACGAATGCGCCGGCAATCGCGAGCACAATCAGGATTGCGATGAAGTAGAGAAACTTACGTGCCATTGTCTGCAACCTCTTGTGTTTCGTCCGCCAGTGCGTCTTCGCGTTCGGCGCGTCTTTCGAGAGCAACCTTGAGCATCGCCAGCGCCGGATCGGCCAGGAACAGTCCCAGGATTCCGAACAGGATACCCATGATCAACTGCGTGCCAAGCACAAGCGCCGGAGCCAGATCGACGGTCTTCTTGGCGATCATCGGGATGATAAAATAGCCGTCAAAGTTCTGGACCAGAAAATAGACGAAGATCGTGTAGAGCCCCATCTCGGTACCGCCGGAAAATCCGACCAGAACCATCAACACGCCTGATATGATGGCCCCCAGATTGGGAATAAAAGCGAGCAGGCCGGTGAGAATGGCGAGCAAGGCAGCCATGGGCACCGCGCCAATCCCGACTATCGGCGCGACCAGTGCAAGCATGATCCAAGTGAAAACGCCTTCGAACACCATCCCTACGAGGCGACCGGCCATCAGGCGGCGCAGCGTGTAGCCCATTCTCGAGGCGGTCTCGTAAAACTCGTCGCGGCGACCGCGCGGCAGCATCCAGGCCACGCCGCGCTCATACAGCTTGGGTTCGACCGCGATATATATGCCGATAATCGTGATCAGCAGCAGCGTCGTGAGACCGCCGAAAATACCTCCGATTGCGCGCGTGACAGTGCCGAAGCCGCTGACAAGATTGCCCAGGATATCCTGAATATTGGCCTGGTCGATGGCAAAACCCTGCGCGTCGAGCCACGCGATGGTCACTGCAAACTGTTGCTGTATAATCGCCGGAAACTGCGCGGCCTCCCGCGAAATTTGTGCGCCGGCAAACCCGACCAGCCAGTAGAAAAAACCAAAAACCGCACCGAGCACCAGGCCAACCCGCCAGATACGCTTGATCGGGAGGACGCGGCCGAGCAATCGGGCGCCGCCATCGATCATTGCCGCGAGCACCATAGCGCCGAAGATCACCAGCAAGGATTGTGAGATATAGACTGCCAGCGCGATCAGGCCGATGACGGCTGCCCAGACAAAAGCGCGCTGCGCCTCGAAGCGTAGTTCGGGGCTGGCAATGCGCGAGGGGCTGCTGCCGAGGTCGTCGGACTTGGGATTGCGAGGCGAGCTGTCGCTCATTCGTCGCTACCCTCCTCGGGCAGAGCCGGGCGCAGGCTGGTCCATGCACGATCAGGGCGCAGCGAGGACAGCCATGTGGCCGGATTCCAGCTGGTCGATCCATCGAGCGAGAAGGTAATAAACTCCGCGCGCCCTCCAACATTTTCCAGCGGCACCGGCCCGCCAAGGCCTTGCTGCCCGGTCGAAGCGCGGCTGTCTGCCGAGTGGTCGCGATTGTCGCCCATCATAAAGATGTGACCGTCGGGAATGGTGATCTCTTCAAAATCGTCGAGGCCCTGTCGCCGATGATCGATGATCAGATAACTCGCCCCGTTTGGCAGTGTCTCGCGGTAAGTCGGCACTTCATAGACCTCGGTGCCGTCCTCCAGGGTCCGGCGGTATTGTTCGAAATAGTAGAGGCACTGGATCTCGTCGCACATCTGCGCCGGGTCGTAGGGTAGGCGAACGGCCGGCTCGACCGTCCGCGGCACAACTTTTCCATTGAGTATGATCCGGCCATTGCTGACCGCGATCCGGTCGCCCGGCAGTCCGACCACGCGCTTGATATAATCTTCGTCGCGCACAGGCGGCACGGCGATAACGATGTCGCCATATTCGGGCGTATCGGCCCAGACGCGCGTTTCGCTGCGCGGCAGCAGGTGGAAAGAGACCGAAACCCACGACCAGCCATAGGGATATTTGCTCACCACCAGCCGGTCGCCGACCATCAGATTGGGCAGCATCGATGTGCTGGGGATGTAGAAAGGTTTCGCTATCAGGCTGTGGAACATCAGCACGGCGAGCAGCATCAGCGCCAGCCCGCGAATTTCGGCGAACCAGTTTATCTTCTCTTTGTCGGTTTTCTCGGTGGTGTCGGTCACTTCGGGTGTTTCTTGTTCAGGATCACGCTTTGCGAACGGCTTCGATTATCACAAATGCCTGCGCCCATGGATGATCGTCGGTGAGAGTAAGATGAATGACCGCCTCATGGCCATCGGGCGTCAATTCCGCAAGCCGCTTTGCCGCGCCGTTGGTGAGGGCGAGCGTTGGTGCGCCCGACTTGGCGTTCACCACGCCGATGTCCTTCATATAGACGCCGCGATAGAATCCGGTGCCGACGGCTTTGGAGAATGCCTCCTTGGCCGCGAACCGCTTGGCATAGGTTCCTGCGCGAGTGTAGGGACGTTTGGCGGCTTTCGCGCGTTCGATTTCTGTAAAGCTACGCTTCTCGAACCGTTCGCCATGACGGTCGAGCACGCCCTGGATGCGTTCGATATTGCAGAGGTCAGAGCCGAGGCCGATGATCATTCCTACCTCCTAGATGCCGAACAAGATAGAGAAGGATGCGATGATCAGCACGGACAGGACGCAGGCGACATATGACACAAGTCGATGGGCTTTTTGCCATGCGATCAGACAAATCGCGCCGAGCAGCACGCTGAGAACCAGCCGTCCGAAGATGATCGCGTAGTCGATGATCGAGGGATTGCCCCTGCCGCCCGGCTCGTTTGAGAAGGCCAGGCCGAGCAAGGCCATCGCTGCCGAGCCAAGCGTTAATGCGCCGAACCAGAGCATCATCAGCACCAGCTGCCAAGTCGAGGTCTTGTGCTCGCTCACCGCGCTTCATCCATCAGATCGCGCATTTTGCGCACCGCATTCTCAAGTCCGACGAACACGGCTTCGCCAACCAGGTAATGTCCGATGTTGAGTTCGGCGAGCTGCGGGATTGCGGCGATCGGCTGGACGTTTTCATAGGTCAGGCCGTGCCCGGCATGCGGTTCGATCCCGTTTTTGGCGGCAAGCGCGGCCATATCGGCGATGCGCTTGAGTTCATGCGCGGTGCGTTCGCGATCACCATCCAGATGCGCGTGGGCATATTCGCCAGTGTGAAATTCGACCACAGGCGCGCCGAGCCGGAGCGCGGCGTCAATCTGGCGTTCCTCGGCTTCGATAAACAGGCTGACGCGGATACCGGCCTCGCCCAACCGTGAGACGATGGGTGCAATGCGGTTGTCCTGCCCCGCTGCATCCAGCCCGCCTTCGGTGGTCCGCTCTTCGCGCTTCTCGGGGACGATGCAGGCGGCGTGCGGCTTATGACGCAGCGCAATCTCCAGCATTTCGTCGGTCGCGGCCATTTCGAGATTAAGTGGAAGGTCCGTTGCGGCCTGTATCCGCGCCAGATCTTCGTCGCGAATATGGCGGCGATCTTCGCGTAAATGAGCTGTAATGCCGTCTCCGCCAACGCTGGCGACGATTTCTGCTGCGCGCACCGGATCGGGATGATCGCCGCCGCGCGCATTGCGGATCGTCGCAACGTGATCGATATTCACTCCAAGGCGCAAGGGATGAGCCATGCTATTTGCGGCTTCCCGGCTTGGTCACGGGAATTGCGGCGAGTTCCTCGGGCAATTCATCCTCGGCGTAGGTCGGGAAAGTAATTTCGGTCAGCGCGAAATAGGGCACATCGAATTCAACACTTCCGTCCGACCGATTGACGATCGAGACCAACGCCAGAACTTCGCCGCCAGCATCTTCGATGGCCTTCATCGCTTCCTTGGAGGAGAGGCCGGTGGTAACGACATCCTCCACCACGATCACTTTTTCCCCCGGTTTGAGCCCGAAGCCGCGCCGGAAACCGAAGGTGCCTTCGGGCCGTTCGAGGAACATCGCTTCCTTGCCGAGCGCGCGGCCCATCTCGTGCCCGATGATGATGCCGCCCATTGCGGGCGAGACCACCGTTTCGATCTGCGCTTTCAGTTCGCGCGGTAATTTCGCAGCTAAGGCTGCCGCGAGTCGGCTGGCGCGCATCGGGTCCATCAGCACACGTGCGCATTGCAGATAGTGTCCGCTATGGCGCCCGCTCGAAAGTTTGAAATGCCCTTCGAGCAGTGCCTCGCTTGCCCTGAATTCGGATAATACGTCGTCTTCGGTCATGGTGTGTGGTCGGTAATCCCAAGCTGGTTGCCCAGTGGACAACAATGATTGCGGATTTTTCTCCTAGAAGCGCTTGAGGCAGTGGGCAACCATGCGTATAGGCGCGGCTTGAATGTCCCCTGTCGGGGATGGTTAGGGTCGCCCGTCGCGACTCCGAACTGAGCAACGGGAAGTGTCTGAATAATGACTTTCGGTGATTGGCCTCGCGGGGCAATTAGAGCGGTGATGTTGGTTTGGGCGGCGGCAATGCTGGCCATTACTCCGCAATCGGCAATGGCGCAGGATACGGCGGAAGAACCGGCTGCACTGGCCGATAGCCTGGAAGGTGCAGATGTTGCTGCGGAGAGCACCGGTTACACTCCGCTTGGCCCCGATATGATCAAGGGACAGCCGGTTGATCGCGGCTACGATGTCCAGCCGCAATACTCGGAAATCGGCGAAATGGCGGCACCGCTCCACTATGGCCTGTTCTGGGTAATGGTCGTGATCAGCGTCTTTGTGCTGTTGCTGCTTCTCTTTGTGATTGTGCGGTTCCGCAAATCGGCCAATCCCACGCCGTCCAAAACCACTCACAACACGATGATCGAAGTGGTCTGGACGCTGGTTCCGGTGCTCGTGCTGGTAGCGATTGCAATCCCGTCGATCATCTTGCTGAGAGCGCAATACGAATCGCCTCCCGAAGACGCAGTGACGATCAAGGCGACCGGATATCAATGGTATTGGGGCTATACCTATCCCGACAATGGCGGCTTCGAGGTCATCTCGAACATGATGCCGGAGGAAGATGCAATTGCGGCAGGTTTTCCGGCCCAGCTTGAGGTCGATAACCGGATGGTCGTTCCGGCCAACACGCCGCTGCGCATCCAGACGACGGCGGCTGACGTAATCCATGCGTTCGCCGTGCCGTCACTGTGGTTCAAGATCGATGCTGTGCCCGGTCGTCTCAACGAGCGTCTGCTGACGATCAAAGAGCCGGGAATTTACTACGGCCAGTGCTCCGAGCTTTGCGGTGCGCGCCACGGCTATATGCCGATCGCTGTAGAAGCCCTGCCGCGCGAGCAGTGGGAAGCCTGGGTTGTCGCACAGGGCGGGACCATTGGCGAAGAGGAAGAGGCCGCGGAAGAAGCGGGAGCTACCGATGAGGCCGATGCCGATTCTGATGAAACCGCATCAACCGAAGACGATGCTGCTGCGGCAGAGACCGAATAATATTCGTACCGAACGATACGCTGATTTAACTCAAGGTTAGAGAACAACCATGGCAACAACCGCCGAAACTCTCCCGGTCCATGACGATCATGGCCACGACGCCGACCACAAGCCCGGCTTCTTCGCGCGCTGGTTCATGTCCACAAACCACAAGGACATCGGCACACTCTATCTGGTCTTTGCGATCATGGCAGGGATCATTGGCGGTGTGATTTCGGGCGTCATGCGGATGGAACTCGCGGCTCCCGGCATCCAGTATTTGGGCTGGTGGGTCGATTTCCTCGGCGGCGAGGCAGGCTTCGATGCCAACTTGCATATGTGGAATGTGTTCATCACGGCGCACGGCCTGATCATGGTCTTCTTCATGGTCATGCCTGCGATGATCGGCGGTTTCGGCAACTGGTTCGTTCCATTGATGATCGGTGCGCCTGACATGGCATTCCCGCGGATGAACAACATTTCGTTCTGGCTCACCGTTGCCGGTTTTGTCAGCCTGATGTTCTCGATGTTCGTCCCGGGCAGCGCTGCCGGGATGGGTGCCGGTGTCGGCTGGACGGTTTATGCGCCGCTATCGACCAGCGGGGCAGCGGGTCCGGCGGTCGATTTTGCGATCTTCTCGTTGCACCTAGCAGGCGCGGGCTCGATCCTTGGCGCGACCAACTTCATCACGACTATCTTCAATATGCGTGCGCCGGGCATGACCCTGCACAAGATGCCGCTGTTCGTATGGTCGGTTCTGGTTACCGCATTCCTGCTGCTGCTCGCACTACCGGTCCTGGCTGCGGCGATCACGATGCTGCTGACCGACCGTAACTTTGGCACGACCTTCTTCGATCCTGCCGGTGGCGGTGACCCGGTTCTGTACCAGCACCTGTTCTGGTTCTTCGGCCACCCCGAAGTGTATATCATGATCCTGCCGGGCTTCGGCATGATCTCGCAGATCGTTGCTACATTTAGCCGAAAGCCGGTCTTCGGTTATCTCGGCATGGCATATGCGATGGTTGCGATCGGCGTTGTCGGCTTCGTCGTGTGGGCGCACCACATGTACACGGTCGGCATGGACGTGAATACTAAGATGTACTTCACCGCGGCAACGATGGTTATCGCTGTTCCGACGGGCGTGAAGATCTTCAGCTGGATCGCGACCATGTGGGGTGGTTCGATCGAATTCAAATCGCCGATGGTCTGGGCGCTTGGCTTCATCTTCCTGTTTACCGTTGGCGGCGTTACCGGCGTGTATCTGGCCAATGGCGGTATCGATGATGTGGTTCACGACACCTATTTCGTCGTCGCGCACTTCCACTATGTGCTTTCGATGGGCGCGGTGTTCTCGCTGTTTGCCGGCTTCTACTACTGGTTCCCGAAAATGAGCGGCAAGATGCACAGCGAATTCCTCGCGCATCTGCATTTCTGGGTGTTCTTTGTCGGGGTGAACGTGATCTTCTTCCCGCAGCACTTCCTCGGTCTCGACGGAATGCCGCGCCGTATTCCGGACTATCCGGCGGCGTATCAGTTCTGGAACGAAATCAGCTCCTACGGCTACGCAATCATGGCGGCCTCCATGCTGATCTTCTTCGCCAACCTGGCCTACGCATTCATGGCCGGTCGCAAAGCCGAGGACAATTATTGGGGTGAAGGCGCAACCACGCTCGAATGGACGCTTTCGAGCCCGCCGCCGTTCCACCAGTTTGAAACGCTGCCGGTGATCGACGAGGATGCGGATTACCACGATCACCGCCCGACAACCGCCTGAGGCGGATGATCGCCCCTCTCGGGGCATAGTGAACAAATGGAGGGGGCGCATCGGGAACGGTGCGCCTTCCCTGTATGAAACTGACCTTGTATTTGACTGGATTTGAAGGCCGCGTAGCTTGAACCGATGACCAGCACCTCCACTTCCACCACGCATCCGATGCCGGCTGAATGGCGCGATTTTTTCGCGCTGACCAAGCCGCGGGTGATGTCCTTGGTGATCTTCACGGGTCTGGGCGGGTTGCTGGCGGCACCGGGTTCGATTCACCCTGTGATCGGATTTACCGCTGTCCTCTGCATTGCCATCGGCGCGGGTGGTTCGGCAGCTCTCAACCAATGGTGGGAAGCCGATATCGATGCGGGAATGAAGCGCACCTCGGCGCGGCCACTGCCAGCGGGCCGGATGGCGCGTGAAGATGCGCGTAATTTCGGTGTCCTGATATCGGCCGCATCGGTTGGAATAATGGGCGTCGCGGTCGGTTGGCTTGCGGCTGCCATTCTGGCTGTCGCGATCATCTACTACGCTGTGATCTACACGATCTGGCTGAAGCCCAACACACCGCAGAACATCGTGATCGGTGGCGGAGCAGGGGCGTTCCCGCCGATGATCGGATGGGTGTCGGTAACGGGTGATATCACTCCGATGCCTATCCTGCTGTTTGCGATCATCTTCATGTGGACGCCGCCCCATTTCTGGGCGCTCGCGCTGTTTGTGAAGAGCGACTATGCAAAGGTCGGCATTCCGATGATGCCTGTCGTGAAAGGCGAGGCATCAACCCGTAGGCAGATTCTTGTTTACAGCATCCTGCTGGTTCCGCTTGCCGCATCGCCATGGTTTATCGGCGGAACGGGCGCGTTTTATGGTATCATTGCGCTCGCGCTCAGCTTGGTTTTCCTTGCCATGTCCGTGCCGGTAGCAATGCGGCGTGCGGCTGAGGGCGACGCCATGAAACCGGAAAAGCGGCTTTTCGCCTATAGCATCCTTTACCTGTTTGCATTGTTCGCCGCGCTGGTCGTGGACCGTGTTGGCGACTATCAGGATTGGCCCATTCCAGGAGTGACAACATGACGCCCGAAGAAGAGACAGAATTTCGCCGCCGCCAGAAGAGCCGCAACTGGGTGGTTGGCGGCGTGTTGATGTTCTTCGTGCTGCTGTTCTACGCGATCACGATTGTGCGGATGGGGGACTGACCGTGACCAGCGTCGCGCTCGATCAGAAGAATCTGAAGACCGGGCTGCTGGCCTTCGCCGGTGCTCTTGCGATGCTCGGCCTCGGTTATGCAGCAGTGCCGCTTTACGATCTGTTCTGCCGCGTGACCGGCTTTGGCGGCACCACGCAGCAGGCGACCGAAAGCGATGCCGACATTGCTGCGCGCATAGCCCAAAGCGCGGGCGGGAAGTCGATCTCCATCCGTTTCGACGGCTCGACTTCCAGCGCTATTCCATGGAGTTTCCGGCCCGAACAAGTCACCGATACCGTCACGATCGGTCAGCGCGATATTGCGTTTTATATCGCCCGCAACGATAGCGATGTGCCGATCACGGGGACGGCGACTTTCAATGTCGAGCCAGAACAGACGGGCAAGTATTTCAACAAGATCCAGTGCTTTTGTTTCACCGAGCAGACACTTCAGCCCGGTGAGGAAGTGCGGATGCCGGTGCTCTATTTCATCGACCCGGCGATCCTTGATGACGAGCGCACACTGGATGTCGAGCAGATCACATTGAGCTACACATTTCACAAGGCAGGAGATCCTGCCGAATAACCGCCCGCTAAGGCTGGACCTACTGCTGCTAGATCATTATGGGCTGCTGAGCGTGTTCAGCGCAGACTAGGCCCGACAGGACGAGAGAATTCATGGCTGGTACCAAGAACCACGATTATCACATTCTAGAACCGGATATCTGGCCGCTGATCGGCGCGGCTTCGGCGCTGACATTCACGTCGGGCATGGTTCTGATGATGAACAAGGAAGATTTCCCCAATTCCTGGGCGATTGTTCTGGGTCTGGGCATTGCCGGCCTGATTGCGACATTTTTTAGCTGGTTTGCCAATGTCGTTCGCGAGGCCGAGGGCGGTGATCATACGCCGGTTGTTCAGCTGCATATGCGTTACGGCATGATCCTGTTCATCGCTTCGGAAGTCATGTTCTTTGTCGGCTGGTTCTGGAGCTGGTTCGACTTTTCGCTGTTCCCGCAGCCGATAGAATATGTCGATGGCGCGGTCCTCTCGCGCTTCGGAGAAGACAGTGCAGCGGCGATCGCGCAGTGGCCGCCCAAGGGGCTCGAGGTGCTCGATGCCTTCGACCTGCCGCTGCTCAACACGCTGATCCTGCTCTGCTCGGGTACCACCGTTACCTGGGCGCACCATGCCTTGATCCATGGCGACCGTGATGGCCTCAAGAAGGGCCTGTGGGCGACCATTCTGCTGGGTGCGGTGTTCACCGCAGTGCAGGCTTACGAATACAGCCATGCAGGTTTTGGCTTTGGTCAGAGCAACTACAGCTCCGCGTTCTACATGGCGACCGGCTTCCACGGTTTCCACGTTCTGGTCGGCACGATCTTCCTGATCGTTTGCCTGTTCCGCGCTTACAAGGGGCACTTCACCCCGCGCCAGCATTTCGGTTTTGAAGCGGCAGCCTGGTATTGGCACTTTGTCGATGTGGTGTGGTTGTTCCTGTTCGTCGTCGTATATGTCTGGGGCGGCTGGGGCGCACCGATCCACTGATGAGCTCGGATAATTCCAGCACCGCAAAGGGGCAGCCTTCCGCAGGACAGGCTGCCCTTTTCGGTTTGTGCCCGCGATGCGGTTCCCGGAGCCTGTTTGAGGGTGTCGCGCAGTTCGCGCCCCGATGCGCCGACTGCCAGCTAGACCTTACCAAATTCAATGTCGGCGATGGTCCGGCGGGTTTTCTCACGCTGATCATAGGCGCGATTGTGGTCGGGCTGGCGCTGTGGCTCGAAGTTTCGCTCGCGCCGCCACTCTGGGTGCATGCGTTGATTTGGATACCCGTCACATTCCTATTGGTCGTGGCGGGATTGCGCGGTGCCAAGGCGGCGTTGCTTTATGCGGAATATACGCGCGATGCCGGTGAAGCGGGGCGGCGCAGGTGAGCGTCAAGGATATACCGATCATCCCGAGCATCGTGGTCACGGTTGCCCTGGCGATCATGATCGCACTCGGCTTTTGGCAACTGGGTCGCGCCGACGAGAAGGCGCTACTGCTGGCACGGTACGAAAGCGTATCGCCCGATCTCGAAGCAATCGACTACCCTGCGGAGGAAGAGCTGGAGACCAACCTCTATCGCACTGTCCGCGCCACCTGCGGGTCGGTGGAGTCGATACGCGGCACGGCGGGTACCAACAAGGTTGGTGTAAAAGGTTGGGCACAGATGGCCCGATGCACCCTGCAGGATGATGTTGTTGCCGATGTCGCGCTCGGTTGGTCGCGCGATCCCAGCCCGCCCGAGTGGGAAGGGGGCGAGGTATCGGGCATTCTCGCACCGGGCGGCAGGATTGTCGCCGATCCGCCGCTCGCCGGGCTTGGGCCTTTGGCAAAACCCGATCCGGCCGACCTGCCCAACAACCACCTGTCCTACGCAGTTCAGTGGTTCCTTTTCGCGCTGACGGCGTTGGTCATCTACATTCTCGCGCTCCAGTTCCGCGCGAAGAAGGGCTGACTCACGGTTTATACATGCCGTCGCGCAGATTGATGCCGTGCTCGACCCAGGCCTTGAGGCAGCAGAGCATTTGTGACCAGCCTTGGCAGTTGCCGTAGGAACCGTTGCGCGCTGCGGGCGTATTGCGCCAGCCCTCCTCGGCGATCTCGACCATGGTTCCCCCTTCGACTTCGCTGAAGGTCATCGTCACCGTAGTCTTGTAGTCCGCGATGGCATCTTCGGTGTGGTCTTCCGCTCCGTCCACATTGGGCGGTTCGCTTTCATAGGCGGGCCATTTCAGCACAATCCGCTTGTTTTTGACCACCTCGACAACGTCCACATCGAAAGCGCCGGGATAATCGTGGAACTCCCACTGCATGGTTGCGCCGGTTTCCATTGCGCCCTTGGCACCGCCGGTAGTGAAATATTTCGAGAGCGTATCCGGGTTGGCAACCGCATCGAACACTTCCTCGATTGACCGTGCAACCCGCGTTGCGACTCTGAACCTGATTTCCATTCTCCGCTCCCGGCTTGTTTCGCTCAACTAATATGTTATAAAAATATAACATGTCAAATAGTGACGATCTCGACGGTGTGTTCAAAGCGCTTGCCAACTCGATCCGGCGGAGGATCTGTGACGAGCTCAAACTGCGTCCGCTAACAACGAAACAGGTCTGTGCGATGTTTGACGAGCTCGACCGCACGACCGTTATGATGCATCTGCGCGTGCTTGAGGATGCCGGTCTGGTGATCCCCGTGCGTAAGGGGCGGGAGCGGTTCAACTATCTCGATGCAGTACCAATCGAGCGTATCCATCGCCGCTGGATTGGTCCGCATGCGGCCGCTGCGAGCTCTGCATTGGCGCGGCTCAGGGACAATCTTGAAGAGAGTGCGAAGCAGAACCATCCCGCGCGCTAGTTCCGCTCGCTTGCCCAGACACCTCCGCGCGGCTAACCGCAATTTCGATGCAGTATATTTCCACCCGCGGCGCGGCTCCTGCGCTTGATTTCGAACAGGTTACGCTGGCTGGTCTGGCCAGCGATGGCGGCCTTTACCTGCCCGAAAGCTGGCCCCGATTTACCGAGGCGGAGATCGCCGGGCTTGCCGGGCTGTCCTATGCCGATCTCGCGGTGCGGATCATGCAGCCTTTTGTCGGCGATACCCTGTCCGCGCAGGAACTGGGTGAAATGTGTCAGGCCGCCTATGGCCGTTTTGCGCATGATGCCGTCACCCCGCTCAAGCAGTTCAACGAGCAGCAATGGCTGCTGGAGCTGTTTCACGGTCCAACGCTCGCGTTCAAGGATGTCGCGCTGCAAATGCTCGGTCTGCTGTTCGAGAAATTCCTTTCGCACACCGATGCGCATCTGACCATCGTCGGCGCGACCAGCGGCGATACGGGCAGCGCGGCGATTGATGCGGTTGCCGGGCGCGAGCGGATCGACATCTTCATGCTTCATCCTGACGGACGGATAAGCGATGTCCAGCGCCGCCAGATGACCACAGTGCTCGCTCCGAATGTGCACAATATCGCCATCGACGGCAGCTTCGACGATGCGCAGGCGAGCGTGAAGCGTATGTTTGGTGATGAAGCCATGACATCGCGTTTCCGCATCGGTGCGGTCAATTCGATCAATTGGGCGCGGCTGATGGCGCAGGTTGTCTATTATTTCGCCGCCGCGCTGCAACTGGGCGCGCCCGCCCGAAAAATCGCGTTCAGCGTGCCAACGGGCAATTTCGGCGATGTGTTTGCGGGCTATGTCGCAGCGCAGATGGGGCTGCCGGTCGAGCGGCTGATCGTCGCGACGAACGTGAACGACATTCTCCACCGCGCACTGTCCAACGGTGACTATTCGACCGGCGAGGTCACGCCGACGGCAGCACCATCGATGGACATTCAGGTCAGTTCCAATTTCGAGCGCTTGCTGTTCGATTGCGGTGGTCGCGACGGGGCGGCGCTCGCCGGGCAGATGAACGGGTTCGAGAAGGCGCGCGCGATGCAGCTGACCAATGCGCAGAGGGAAGGGGCATCGCAGCTGTTTACCAGCACCCGCGCCGACGCCGACCAGATGGCCGGCGCAATGCGCTGGGCCTCGGAACATGCGGGCGACATCATCGACCCGCACACCGCCATCGGGCTGCATGCGGCCCTGGAGGCGGAGATTGATTCGAACGTTCCGGTTGTCACGCTTGCCACCGCGCATCCTGCAAAGTTCCGCGACCCGGTCGAGCGGGCGACGGGAATCCGTCCTCAGCTCCCCGCACGTGTTGGCGATCTGTTTTCGCGCGAAGAGCGCTTCGACACGCTCTCTGGCGATTATGATGCTATCGCGGGCTATGTCGCCGAACGCGCGACCGGATCGCGCTAATGGCCGAACTCGCCGAACAGCCGGTCATGCTCACGGGCGAGGGCTGGGACGATTACGGGCTGGTCGATAG
Source organism: Pontixanthobacter sp. (assembly GCA_965223995.1). GTDB lineage: Bacteria > Pseudomonadota > Alphaproteobacteria > Sphingomonadales > Sphingomonadaceae > Pontixanthobacter. The sequence goes on from CBDCXY010000016.1 coordinate 769,156, forward strand.
CGGCCATGGCCGCAAGCTCGAACGCTATGGCGACTACCGCTTCATCCGCCCCGAACCGCAGGCGATGTGGCGGCCCAGGCTGGATGATTGGGAGGCGCATGGCGAGTTTATTCCCGGTTCGGACGAAGATGGCGGTGGTAGATGGCATTATGACAAGTCGGTTCCCCAAGAGGGTTGGCCGCTGCAATGGCGCGATGTGAACTTCACCGCCCAATGCACACCCTTTCGGCATCTGGGGTTCTTTCCCGATATGGCTCCGGTGTGGGACTGGATGCGTGGGCAGCTCAGCGGAAAGCCCGATGCCCAGGCGATGAACCTGTTCGGCTACACGGGTGTCGGATCGCTTGCCTTGTCCGAATGCGGCCCGGTGACGCATGTTGACGCTTCCAAGAAATCGGTCGCACAGGCCCGCAACAACGCGGCTCTGTCGGGAATGGAGGATCGCCGAATCCGCTGGCTGGTCGACGATGCAGGCAAGTTCACCGCGCGCGAAGTGCGTCGCGGGCGGCGCTATGACGGGATCATCCTTGATCCGCCGAAATTCGGACGTGGGCCGAAGAATGAAACGTGGCGGCTCGAAGAGAGCCTGCCCGACCTTGTATCGGATTGCCGCCAATTGCTCGACAGCGACAGCCGTTTTCTGTTCCTGACAGTTTACGCCGTGCGCATGTCGAGCCTTGCGCTTGGTGGTTTGCTAGCCGAGAAATTTGCCGAGCTGCCCGGAACCATCGAGCATGGCGATCTGTCGGTTCGCGAGGATGGACGGGATGGACGCTTGCTGCCCACCGCTATCTTCGCGCGTTGGTCGAATAACAGCTAAGGAACCGCATGGCCGATTCGCTGATCCTTGAAGTCGCCGATCTCGAGCATGACGTGCTTACCGGAATCTACTCCGAAGAAACGGGTAAGCCGCAGCCATTGCGGATTACCATTCAGGCGACACTCAAAGTGCAGGATCGCTACGATCCCGATACACCGCTCGATGCGAGCAAGAATTATATGGATCTGAAATTTGCAGCGACCGAGGCGCTGCCCGCTGGTGTGCACTTCAAGCTGATCGAGGCGGTGGCCGATCACATCTGCGAAACTCTGTTTCTGCAGGATGATCGAGTCGAGGCAATCACGGTCAAGATCGTCAAACTTGCTATCGCCGAGGCCAATGAGAAAATTGGTATCACCCTGACCCGCGAGCGGCGCTGATCACCGTGGCGGACGTCTTGCAGGTTGAAAGCCTGTCCGAAGCGGCGCTCGACGCCGCAGCGGAGTTTTCGACCAAGTGGTTGCCCAAAGCGCGAGCCGCACTGGCCGATAGCGACAGCCTCACGATTGTTCTCCCGCTCGCCCCCTACGACCATGACGACTGGCGGCGCGCGCTTGCGCGTGATCTGGCCCGTGAAGCCGCGCCCAAGCGGGTCAATATCATTGCAGCCGACGATGAAAATCGCATCGAAGAGACATCCGGCTATTTGCGCAACGCGCCGGGCATCACCGGGCAATACCTGCCACTGACAAGCGACAAGTGAGCACCCGAGAATTTTCCTGGTTCAATTGATCGCGGTCAAAGCGCGGTTCCTGGGGAAGGGGCATATCGGTTTCGCAAAGGAGCTGACGATGCCAAACAAAGTCGCCCGCGTGGCGGGTCATCCCGCCATCCCTCCGCTGGCGATTGCACTTTGGGGGCTCGTGATCGTCAGCATAGCTGCGCTGGTATGAACGGAGAGGTGCGGTCAGGCGTCCTGATCGCTGACCAGCTGCAGTCGCGCGGGATCGACCAGTTCGATTCCGCGCGTTCCGTGCCGCTTGATGATATTCGATTTTTCGAGCTTGGATATTTGGCGGCTGACAGTTTCGATAGTCAGGCCGAGCAGGTTGGCCAGCTCGCCGCGGCTGATCGGCAGGTCGAAGTGTTGCGCGGCGTGGCAGGATGAATCGCTGGCCGCCTGAGCAAAGGATTTGAGCAGGGTGGCGACCTTTTCGGTTGCGCTGGTGTTGCTAGCGAGAGCGAGCATGGCCCGCGATTCATGGAGGTCTTCCTGCGAACGGCGAAAGAGTGCCTGCGTCAGGGCGGGGTAGGTATCGAGCGCGTGCCGCATTTCCACCTTGGAGAATACGCATAGCTGGCACTTGCCAAGCGCCACAACATCGTAATCGGCAAAGGGGCGAAACAACTCGCCGACAAATCCCGCCGGGTGGATCAAAGCGAGAATCCTCTCATTTCCGTCGCGATCAATATTCCTGATTTTGAGGGCACCCGATACCAAGGTCGCGCAAACCGCATTGTCGTCGCCCGCATGGAATAGTGTTTCGCCGCGCTTAAGACGTACCGTGCGCCCGGCCATCGACAGCGCGTCGCGTTCTTCTTCGGTGAGCACGGCACAGGCGGCACGGTCGCGGACGGGGCAGGTGGCGCAAGCGAGGCTCATTGCGCAGCAGCCGCGCCGATTTCCGAGAGGATACGGTCTTCTTCCGCGATCATGTCTTCGATCCTTCTGAGAGCTGTTTCGACCGCATCGCGTTGTTCGAATCGCATTGTGGCATTGGCGTATTTCAAGTCGAGTTCCGCGAGCGCGATCGCCGTTTCGCTACGCTGCGATTCGAGGTCGGCTCGCGCTATCTGTGCCGCCGCCCAGACATTGCTGTCGGCTGTTGAACCGCGCGCGGCCTCGATCAGGTTCCGGGCACTGGGAACCGCTTCGAGGAACTTCTTGTGTGAGGCCCGGGCGGCGCTTTCTATCTCGGGCAAGTTGGCCGCAGTATCCGAGCCCATGGGGACCGGCTCGACAGCATCGGCCACATCGAACGTTCCTGATACTCGCTCAGCCTCGCGAATTTCGAGCGTCGGGTATCTGTCGCTCGCTGTGGTGCATGCCGCGAGAATCGCGGTCGACATCAGCAAAGCGGCAAGACAGTAAAGGCGGCGCATTCCGGCTCTTTAGCACGGTCGGATGGGCTTTCCAGTGAAACACGGATTTCGCGAAAAAACACCCTTGCGCGGCGTTGACTTGGTACCGCCTTTCGCCTAACGGCTCCTTTCTTTCCGGGGGACTGCCAATTGGCGGTTCATCGGGCGCGCCGTTTTTGATGATGAGAGCGGCACAGCAATTAGATTGAAAGTGACAAGACCATGTTCGCAGTAGTGCGCACTGGCGGCAAGCAGTATCGGGTTGCCGCAGGAGACAAAATCGCCGTTGAGAAGCTGGCTGGCGAAGCCGGTGACACGGTCACGCTGGGCGACGTTCTGCTCGCTGGCGAAGGCGACACAATCGCCGACGCTTCGAAGGTTTCGGTTTCGGCCGAGATCATTGCGCAAGCCAAGAGCGAGAAGGTTGTCGTCTTCAAGAAGCGTCGCCGTCACAACTATCGCCGCAAGGCTGGCCATCGCCAACAGATGACACTGCTGCGCATCACCGACGTTGGTGAAGGTGGCAAGAAGGCTCCGGCGAAAAAGGCCGCTCCGAAGAAGGACGCCGCTGAAGAGAAAAAGGCTCCGGCAAAGAAGCCAGCCGCCAAAAAGGCAGCTCCCAAGAAGGACGCCGCTGAAAAGAAAGCTCCGGCCAAGAAGGCACCCGCCAAGAAAGCCGCTCCGAAGAAAGCTGCTGCCAAGAAACCGGCAGCGAAAAAGGCTCCTGCAAAGAAGAAGCCAGCGGCTAAAAAAGCCGACAAGAAGTAAGGATCACGAACGATGGCACATAAAAAAGCAGGTGGTTCATCCAACAATGGTCGCGACTCGGTCGGTCGGCGCCTTGGTGTGAAGAAATTCGGCAGTCAGGAAGTGATTCCGGGCAATATTATCGTGCGCCAGCGCGGTACCAAGTTCTATCCGGGCGCGAATGTCGGGATGGGCAAGGATCACACCCTATTCGCCCTCGAAGGCGGACGCGTGCGATTCCACTCGGGCAAGCAAGGCCGCAAATATGTGTCCGTGGACATGATGGCCGAAGCCGCAGAATAGCTGGATAGTTCACTGACAGGGCTATCCGACAGGATGGCCCGCCGAACATCGGCAACTCCAGAGGGAGATCGGGTCATCCGGTCTCCCTCTTGTCGTATCTCCCTCTCCAACTGGCGAAAGTTCCTTTCGCTGCAACGGGAATGTCATGCATCGCGCCTATCGGGGCGATGCGGGGCTTTGAGGAGAAGATCAGTGTTCCATCGCACCCAAAGGCTGTTTCTGCGGCCCGTCTGGCCCGAAGACTGGCAAGCGATCTATGGCGGGATTTGCGACGAGGGCGTTGTGCGCAACCTTGCGCGCGCGCCGTGGCCTTATGAGCGCGATCATGCGCGTGCCTTTGCCAGATTGCCGCATGATCCGGCGAGCCCGCGCTTCCTGATCACGCTGCCTGACAATGCAGAGCTGGTCGGTTGTATCGGGATCGACCCGCATGAGGGAGATGTCGAGATGGGCTACTGGATCGCCCGGCCGCACTGGTCGAACGGCTATGCAACCGAAGCAGGGCAGGCGGTGCTGGAGATCGCGCGGATGATGGGACACTCGCAGATCGTCGCGAGCCATTATGTTGACAATCCAGCCTCGGGCCGGGTGCTGCGCAAGCTTGGCTTCAGGCCGACCGGCAAGAGCGAGAAGCGCATGTGTCTCGGTCGCGGCGAGCCGGTTGAAGCGACTGGCTATGCCATCGACCTTGACGACACTCCTACAGAATCACTGCGGGCGGCCTGAGAAGGGCCGCCCGCTTGGTGATGGTCCCCAGCGGAAGCTGGGGTCTCGTTGAGTTTCGCGAGAGATTTGCTGAGATCCCCGCCTTCGCGGGGAATCACGCGGACTTACTCAGCCGGCATCAACGCGTCGCTGAATTCGCCTTCGTAGATCTTGATCAGCTCGCGATCATCGTGATCCCACGGGTGGAAGCCCGGCTTGAAGTAAGCGAGCCAAGCAGGGAAAGTCCGGCGCACAACGCCGGGCGTTACGGTCAGATATTTGAACAGGCCCCAACGCGCTTTCCAGCCGGTGATCCCGTCCTGTGCGAGCAGGTTCATCGAATCGGTCCAGCGGTTCTTGAAGAAGCGGCCTGTGACCGAAACCATCACCAGGCTACGAACCTTCCAGGCCTTCCAGCCAGACCAGTCCCTGGTCGCGTGGTTCCAGGTGTCGTAGGCAACGCCCTTGTGCTCGACTTCTTCGACCGCGTGCCAGCGCCACATGTCGCGCACTTCGGGATCGGCATTTTCAAAATGCTTGGGGTTGGCGAGGAATTCATGCGCCATCATCGCGGTGTAATGCTCCAGAGCCATGGTCACCGCGAGATTGGCAATCGCCGGACGATCTTTGGTCAGTTCGAGCATTTCCTTCACGCGCTGGTCGATCGCCTTGATGTCGTAACCGGCATTCTCGGCCAGCTTGTTGAAAGCGATATGCTCGCGCGTGTGGTTGATTTCCTGCTTCACGAAAGCGCGGATTTCCGCCGCCAGCTTGGGATCGGCTCCATCGCGATGCGCTTTCACCGCTTCGATGAAAAAGGCTTCCCCGCGCGGGAAGGTGGCCGATAGCGCGTTGTGCCAAGCGGTCCCGAAAGCATCGCCAGCCCACCAGCGTTTGGGGATGCTTTCACGATTGAAACGCTCGTCGCGCACAACAATGTCGAGGTCTTCGGGGGTAGGGCTGGCGGTATTCTGGTCGAGATCGATTTTCGCAGGCGCGTTCACGGCGTGCTCCATTAGTTACTGACATCAGTGTAAGTAACGCTTACTTACATCAATGTCAATAACAACATATCGCCCCTCCTTTTCAAAGGAGGGGGTTGGGGGTGGTATCGACGCGCCAGCGTCGTTCGAATCCGAAGCACCACCCCGCTGCGACTAAATTCGCCTGCAGCTCATTAAGTCTCGCTGCCCCTCCTCTAAAGAAGAGGGGCGACTTCTAGCTATTCCGCCGGCATCACGGCATCTGCATAGGGGCTCTCGGTTTTGCCTATCAGCGCCCGGTCATCGAGCTTCCACGGATGGAAGCCGGGCATCAGGATCTTCGCCCATTCGCCGAACATCCGCCGCATCATGCCGGGTTTCCACCACAGAAAGGCGTAGAGCTTCCACTTGGCCTGTCGGCGGGTGAAGCCGTCCTGTTCGAGCAGTCCGATCGCGTCCCTGATTCGATTGCCGAAATATTTCTTGGTGATCAGCGCGGCCATTAGCGTTTTGACGCGATAGCGCTTCAAGCGGCTCCAGTCCTTTGTCGCATGGAGCCAGACATCATAGGTGATGCCCTTGTGCTCGATCTCTTCGGTTGCATGCCAGCGCCAGATATCGGCAGCGACCGGATCGGCGCCGTCCAGATAACGTGGATCGGACAGCAGATGATGGCTGATGATCGCGGCAAAGTGCTCGAGCGCGATGGTGATTGCGAGGTTGAACTCTTTCGGGCGTCCCTCGGTCAACGCCAGCATCACCTGGATACCCTGGTCGATACTTTCGACATTGTAGCCGTGATCGGCGACCAACCGGTTGAACGCGACATGCTCGCGCGTGTGATTGATTTCCTGCGTGGTGAAAGCTTTCATTTCCGCGGCGAGCTTCTCAGGCACATCGTCGCGGAACATGCGCATCGTATCGATGAAGAACGCCTCACCGCGCGGCAGGCTGGCCGAAACCGAATTGTACCACGCGGTCGCGACCGGATCGCCCGAATGCCAGTGACGCGGGACAAGTGCCTCGCGATCAAACCGCCGGTCGCGCACGATCAGCTCATGCTCTGCGGGGGTGGCGCTGCCGATTGCAGTTGCTGGCTTGTCGAGAGCCTCGCTGCGCTCTAGGTCGATGCTGGTCTGCTTGTTCATAATGTTAAGAATCTATTAGGCATAGGAATCGATGGCAACCCGCAAACGGTTAACCCCTGAAGAATCACGCAAATCGGCGCTTGAGGCGGCAAGGGCGCTTCTTATTGAAACAGGGCCGCAATCGGTCACTTTGAAGGCCGTTTCGGCCCGCGTCGGTCGCACGCATGCAAACCTGCTGCACCATTTTGGGTCAGCTTCCGGCCTGCAAAAAGCGCTCGCAGAGCACCTTGCGAAGACCGTTTGCGAGACAATCAAGGATGCTGTGCGCGCGACTCGGGCAGGGCTGGGCAGCCCGCGTGAGGTTGTCGATCTGGCGTTTGACGCGTTCGACAAGGAAGGCGCGGCGGGTCTTGCCAGCTGGATGCTGCTGACCGGCAATGAAGATGCGCTCGATCCGATTATCGAGACGATCCACGAGCTGGTCGACGAGATCGCCCCCGAGGAGGCGCAGGACCATGAGGGCGTCCTGGCCGTTCACGAAAACACGCTGACATTGGTGTTGCTCGCCCTTGGCGATGCGTTGATCGGCAAGGCTCTGGCGCGATCGCTCAACCTGCCCGAAAGCGCAGCCCGCGACCGCGCGGAGGTGTTGCTGGTTGAATCGATGGGTGTCGCGCAGGAAGAAGACGCCTGCTGCCCGGATGACTAAGCCGCCGCCGGTTTACCTACCGGCTCTCGGATCTTTCCACTTCGGCAGACCCGCGTCGCCCGTTTCAATGTCGGACAAGATGCCCTGCAAACGGGATTTTCGCCGCTCGTCCGCTTCGCTTTCAATGCTCGCTTCGATGGCGGACTTGTAGGCGCTGGCAAGAGCTTCTGTGGCCGGCACGTCGCGATCGGGCTTCACGCCGACATGCTCCCAATTGGTGCCGGTTACCGGATTGATCGCCCTGCCGCTGGGGACAAATGCGACAAAGCCATGTGCAAGCGGAACTGATCCGCCCGGATTGGCACCGCCGCCGGTTGTTTCGCCGATCAGTGTTCCACGTTCCTGTGTTTGCATGTCATAGGCAAACTCCTCGCCGCCGGAGAACGTGTAGCCTGAAGTCAGAATGTAGACGGTCCCGGTGTAGCGTGTTTCGACTGTCGGGTTGGTCCAGAATTCGCGTGTCTGGTCGCGCGGACGGTTATAGATGCTGTTGATGTGCCGTTCGTCACCGCGTGCGAAGAAATGGCTCATCAGCTGGGCCACGCTTTGCGGATCACCACCGCCATTCGAGCGCAGATCGACGATGACCGCATCGCTGCCCGAAAGCAGTTTCATCGCCGCTTCATAAGCCGGTGCGACGAATTCCGGCCGCATGAATGCGCGGACATCCATGTAGCCGATATTTCCCGGCATGCGGCGTACACCCGCGATCCCGAAACCGTAGCGAGCTGTCCGCTCTTCCTCCTGTTCCACCTGCTCGGCAGTTGGCGGGCCGCCATCGCCACGACGTTGCCGTGAGGGCCGGTTAGGGGCGTAGAGCAAACGGAAATGACGGTCATTGCCCACACTGCGCAAATCCTCGTTCAGTGCGTCAGCGAAGGAGCTGGCCGTCGTTGCGCTGTCATAGGTGCCGCTGTTGATCCGCTCGGTCAGCTCGACGGCAACCGTTTCCGCCGTGTCGGGGAAGACGTAATTTTCACGCAATGCGGACGCGAGCGCCTCGACGACTTCCGCGCGCATGGCGTGGGTCATTTGAGGATCGCGTTCGCCTTGCGCAGCGACGTGGACGGGCGCGAGCATTAATGCCGCGAGAATGATCGATATCAGCTGACGAAACATCTGTATGGGCCTCCATTTCTCCGGTTGAGAGAGACAATGGGAGGATGAAATAGCGATCAACTACAGATGTAATCGTTTATTCGACCAATGACGAACGTAACCAGACGGGCAGCAGGTCGGTATCGAGATCGGCAACGCGCAGGTGATCGACCGCGAGCCCCAGTTCGCGATAGGCCGCCTTTCGGCGTTTCTCGTCTGACTTGTCGATTGGCACCACCACCAGTCGCCGATTGACCTTCTGCCGCCAGTTCATTCGCGCGGTGTTCTCCTGGCCGATATAGCAGCCCTTGTCGAAGCTGACGCCATTAAGCTCTACGGCGTTGGTTTCGAGCCAGAGGATATCGCCGAGTTCGGCATGCCCCTCGGCTACGCCGAGGTTGAGGCGATGTTCGCGCCATTCGTAGTCGACGGCTGTGTCATCGTCAGCGATTGCGCCGATCCAGCGTGTGCCGAGCGCCGCCAATCGCGGATCGGGTGTGCCTTCGCCTTGGGCTTGCCAGAAGACGCCCAGTTGGTCGTCGCGTTCAATCGCGATTTTGCGGCGTAAGCGATAGAGCGAAAGGCGCTTGACCAGATCGTTGGCGAGCGCTTTCTCGCAATCGATCAGTAGCTGCCCGTTGTCACCGGCCCACACGATAAAGTCGAACATCGCCTTGCCCTGCGCACTGAGCAGAGCAGCATAGGTTGGCAATTCGCCGGCGACATCGTTGGTCACGAGGCCTTGCAGGAATTCGGTGACGTTCTCGCCATTGTCCTGGGGGTCGAGACGGATGATTGCGCGGTCGAAGAGGCGGGGCGATGGCATGCGGGATAAGTGGCACCCATGGCCCGCAAATCAAGGGATTTCGACCATCCAGGGTCTGTCCTACAATGCCGCCTTCTGCCATGAGAACACCATGCAATCGCAAACCGCCTGCAAGAATATCGTCCGAGACCGGAGCCTGCTGCCCACTTCGAGGCGTGTTCGCCTGAGCCCCGCGATTTTATTGTCAGGACAGTGGTCCATGTGGTCCATGTCTCAAGGAAAGTCCGCTCTAACATGAACGAAATCACCATCCGCCGCCCCGATGACTGGCATGTTCACCTGCGCGATGGCGACATTCTGGCCGGAGTGGTTGAACATACGGCGCGGCAGTTCGCGCGCGCTATCGTAATGCCCAATCTGGCACCGCCGGTTACGAACCAGGCGGAGGGCGCGGCCTATCGGGACCGTATTCTCGCCGCGACACCGGATGATCTCGACTTCACGCCGCTGATGACCTGCTACCTGACCGACGATACCGACGCGGAGGATCTGGCGCGCGGGCATATGAATGGCATTTTCACGGCTGCCAAACTCTATCCCGCCAATGCGACCACCAACTCCTCGCACGGAGTGAGCGACGTCGCGAATCTCGATCCGGTTCTGGCAGCTATGCAGGATATCGACATGCCGCTGCTTGTGCATGGCGAGGTGACCGATGGCGAAATCGACATCTTCGACCGCGAGAAGGTGTTCATCGAGCGGCATCTGAAGCGGATCGTCGGCGATTTTCCCGATCTGAAAGTCGTGTTCGAGCATATTACGACTGCCGATGCGGTCGAGTTTGTCGATAGTTCGGGCCCGAATGTGGGTGCGACGATCACGCCGCAGCACCTGCATCTCAACCGCAATGCGATGCTGGTCGGCGGGATCAGGCCGCATGCCTACTGCCTGCCTGTGATCAAGCGTGAGCAGCACCGGCTGGCGCTGCGCGAAGCGGCGACGTCGGGCTCGCCGAAGTACTTCCTCGGTACCGACAGCGCGCCGCATGCGCGCCATACCAAGGAGACCGCTTGTGGATGCGCGGGCATCTTCAACGCGCCCTATGCGCTCGAAAGCTACCTGACAGTATTCGAGGAAGAGGACGCGCTCGACCAGTTCGAGGGCTTTGCCTCCGAAAACGGTCCCGACTTCTATGGCCTGCCGCAGAATGAAGGGACGGTGACGCTGGCGAGGCGCGCATGCGTGGTGCCCGAGACGGTCGACGCGAACGGGACGGCGGTGGTGCCGTTCCATGCGGGTGAGACGCTGGGCTGGGAGCTCGTCGCCTAGATCTTTATCGGCACTGGCTTGCGCGAACGGCGCCACAGGTCGGTGACGAACACCGCCAGCGCCAACCAGATGAGGACGAAGCAGGCGAGTTGGGCGGGCTTCAGCTCCTCTTCGAACACGAACAGGCCAAGCAGGAAGACGATGGTCGGCGCGAGAAACTGGATGAAGCCGAGCGTCGAGTAGTTCATCCGTCTTGCAGCGACGGCGAACAGGAGCAGAGGAACCGCAGTCAGCACTCCGCCGAGCATGATCGAGAGACTTAGGGTGAGGTCGACGGTGAAAGCTGAACCCTGGGGCAGCATTGCGTAGTAGGTGACGAGTGCGGCTGAAGGCAGAACAAGGAGTGCCGACTCTATCGTCAGACCGGGTAGCGAGCCGACGGCGACACGCTTGCGGAGCAGGCCATATGTGCCGAAACTGAGCGCGAGTGTCAGGCTGATCCACAAAGTGGTGAGCGCGCCGGCGGCCAGAATCGCCACGCCCGTTGCTGCCAGCGCCACCGCGACCCATTGCGGCCGGCCGAGCTTCTCGCCCAGCAGCATGGTTCCCAGGAGAACGTTGAGGAGCGGATTGATGTAGTAACCCAGGCTCGCCGCATAGACATGGCCTTGCTGGATCGCCCAGATATAGACCAGCCAGTTGATCCCGATCAGCGTCGCGCTGGCCAGCAGAGTGGTCATCGTCCGGCGGTCGGCGAGAGCGGCCTTCACGTCGCCCCACTGTTTGCGCATCATCACGATCAGCAGGCAGAAGGGCAGCGTCCAGATGATCCGCCAGCCGACAAACTCGAATGGCGGGACTGTTTTCACAAGGATGAGGTAAAGCGGCAGCAGCCCCCAGATCAGATAGGCACCGAACGCTGCTGGCAAGCCGCTGGGCGTCGGTTCCGGGGTATTCTTGCTCATCGCTGGCCCTTAGGCGGCCCGAATCTGCACCGCAAGCTTCGTTTCATCACCTGATACTGCACGGTTTGTCGCGCCACAGCGTTCCTGACAGCGCTGTTGCATTTCATTCAGGAAAGTGAACTTAAGTCTGAACGTACCGGACGAGACAAACGACGAGTCGCCCGACCAAACGAACCGCGAAAGGACTTGAGTCATGAAACCTGCCAGCATCAAAACCGCTGCGATTGCAATTGCCGCCACTGGTCTTGCGCTCGCAACTCCGGCCACAGCTGCATCTCCCGGCATCGCCGCGCCGAACGCGCCCGGAGTCAGTCACGGAGCTGTATTGGCCGATGTGACTGTCGAGCACAGGCGCGGCAAACGCCACCGCCATTACCGGGACCGCCGGTATCGCGATTATCGCGGCGACTATGGTTATCGAGGAGATCGCTACGGCGAACCCGTCTATCGTAGCACCCGCATCTGGCGCGGACGCGATGGACGTTACTACTGCCGCAAGGAGAACGGCACGACCGGGCTGCTCATCGGCGCAGCGGTGGGCGGTCTGATCGGCAACGAGATTGCGGGTCGCGGTGACAAGACGCTCGGCGCGATTCTGGGCGCTGCGGGCGGTGCAATCCTGGGGCGTTCGATCGACCGCAGCAATTCGCGCTGCCGCTGACCAGCCAGCACACTCCATCCCTTTCGGTTGTTCCCACCAATAACCGGAACACGGCCCCACCGAGCCGTGGAAGGCGCCCGATTTACCCATGAAGGTATCGGGCGCCTTCAGATTCTGACAGACTCTGAAAGTAAGTTTCGGGGCAAAAACTTCCCTAATAGGGACAGTGCGGATTTTAACCCTGTTTTGCAGGATTTCGTTAACCGCGCCGCGCGAGGGCAAGCTCACATTCAATTTTCACCGGAGTGTTCTGATGTCCAAGCGCCTACTCATTACTGCAGCTGTCCTACCCGCCCTGCTGCTGGCCGGTTGCGGCGATAGCCCCGAAGACGGAGACGGCGGTTCGGGTGACGCTGCCAGCGAGCAGGCTCTGAACGACCAGATCATGGTCGATTCGGATCTCGCCAACCAGAATGAAGGCAATGCTGCTGTCACCGGCGGAGCCGACCAGACCATTCCGCCCGAGAATATGACGCCCGAGGCTATTCAAGAGGCCAAGGATGCGGCCTTCGCGCTGGTGGGTGGCAGCGACGGCGTCAAGAAACTTCCTTCACCCGTCCAGTATGGCGATAATGTGCCCGAAAGCTCGGCGCTCACCGCAGCGACACGCTCTGCGGCCAAGCTAGGTAACGGGAACTGCGCAGAAAATATAAAATATTCAGCGCGATGGGCGGCCAAGTTGCCATCGATATTCCCCGTTTATCCGCGCGGCTCGACCAAAGAGGCAGCGGGCACGGACTATGGCGATTGCTCGTTGCGCGTGGTCAACTATCTGACGCCGGTCCCGATGGCAGAAGTGCTGACCTTCTACCACAGCCGCGCGCTGACCGGTGGTTATTCGTCCGAATACGCAATCGCGGGCGGCGACAATGTGCTGAGCGGCACCAAGGGCAAGGCTGCGTTTGTGATCTATGGACGCGAACTGCCCAACGGTCTGACCGAGATCGACCTTATCACCAGCGGCAAATAACGCTCCGGTGGATTGTTATTCCTGTGACAGCCCCACGCCGATAGTCGCGCGTGGCTGCTCCATTTCGGTGCTTGCGACCGGGTAGGCGCAGTAGTCCGCAGCGTAGAAGGCCGCCGGACGGTGGTTGCCCGACAGACCCAACCCGCCGAATGGTGCGTTTGAGGAAGCACCATTGGTGGGGCGGTTCCAGTTAACGATACCGGCGCGAACATTGGCCCAGAAGCGATTGTAATCCTGTGGACTCCCGCCGATCAGCGAGGCGGAAAGTCCGAACCGTGTCCGGTTGGCTTCCACAATCGCTTCGTCGAAATCCTTGACCTTGATGACCTGCAACAGCGGCCCGAACAGCTCGACATCGGGACGATCGGGCATCGCGGTGGTGTCGATAATTGCCGGTGACAGGAAGGGAAGATCATCATCGGGCCGGGTCATATGGCGGATTGCCTTGCCGCCATTCGACAGGAAGTAGAGGAAGCTCTCGACCAGCTGATCGGCAGCCTGGTTGTCGATAACCGGCCCCATGAAAGGTGCGGGCTCGGCGAAGGGTTCACCGACGATCACTCGACTTGCCAGCTTGGTGACCTCTTCCATTATCGGCTCATACATGCTCGCCTGAACGATGAGGCGCCGCGCAGCGGTGCAGCGTTGGCCCGCGCTGGTGAAAGCGGATTGGACAATTAAGGTGGCCGCATCCGAGATTTTCGGAGTATCGGTCACAACGATCGGGTTGTTGCCGCCCATCTCCAGCGCCACGATCTTGCCCGGATTGTTGGCCAGCTTCTTGTTGATTGCAATGCCCGCCTGGGCTGATCCGGTGAACAGCACGCCGTCCGTACCCCGATGCGCCACCAGAGCCTTGCCTTCTTCCGGTCCGCCGACAAAAAACTGTGCGACCGCGGCAGAGATACCCGCCTTGTTGAAGCATTCCATCAACAGCTGGCCGACTGCGGGCGTTTTTTCGCTCGGCTTGAAAATCACCGTGTTGCCCGCGATCAGCGCCGGTACGATATGCCCGTTGGGCAGGTGCGCCGGGAAATTATAGGGGCCAAGCACGACCATGACGCCATGCGGTTTGTGCCGGACCGCAGCAGTGCCCTGAAGCGCGCTGTCGAGCTTCTTCTGTCCAGTGCGCTCGGCATAGGCGGTGACCGAAATATCGACCTTGTTGATCACCGCTTCGACCTCGGTATGCGCTTCCCATAAAGGCTTGCCGGTTTCCTTGGCGATCAGTTCGGCCAGTTTCTCCGAAGCCTTACGAACCTCGTTGGCGAAACGGCGGACCAGCTCTATTCGCGTTGCTAGCGGCTGCGCCGCCCAGGCCGGCCATGCGCGCCTTGCACGGTCGACCGTCGCGTCGACATCATTGATTTTCCCGCGCCAGAGCTCCTTACCGGTGGCTGGCTCGTAAGAAACAATCTCGTTCTGGGGCACGGTGGGCAACTTTCTTCTTTTATGTTTGTTTTATGGGATCAAAAGCCTATGATTAACCCACGTAAAGGATGAAAGGCTTCTAGCCTGAGTCGCACTTAGGTCAATCACTTGACCGGTTTATTGCGTATCAGGGATAAGGAAGCGTTATCCGTACGGGGCGGCTGCGAAGTCGTTCAGGGGGCAAAAAACCGGCGCATGGCGTGGCCTGACGACCGGTCCCTCTTCAGGGTCGCTAGTTTCGATCACCGAATTCTTCGGTGTGGTGGTTTAATGCGCGTAAAGAAGAGGTTATTTTCCTATGAAAAATGCAATTACCAAGTTTGCGGTCGGAACATCGGGCAGTGCGATTGCGGTCGCTGCCATGATGGCGCTGACGGCAACGCCGGTATCGGCAGAAGAATGTCTGCTCGATACCAACGACAACGGTGTGGTCGATATCACTGATACTGATGGCGGCGCGACTTCGAACGGGATCTCGACCCTGGCCTGTGGCGTCGGCGCAACAGCTCAAGGCAATTCGGCGACGGCCGTCGGCGCATCTGCCGATGCGATCGGCCTCCAGACAACCGCACTTGGCCGTCTTGCCGATGCGACTGCAGATTTCGCTACTGCGCTGGGTTTCGGTTCCGAAGCTAGCGGCGACAGCTCAACCGCAGTGGGCACGCGTGCCCGTGCGCTGAACCAGGATGCAGTCGCGGTCGGTGAAGCATCGCTTGCCGACGGTCTGAACTCGGTTGCTGTGGGTGCAGAAAGCCAGGCTCGTCAGCCCGGTACTTCGGCCTTTGGTTGGCGTGCATTCGCCACCGGCGTTCGCGCAACGGCTCTGGGTCACCTGACCGTAGCATCGGGCGAACGCTCGGTTGCTGTTGGTGAAGCGGCCATTGCTGGCGGAACCGGGGCAATCGCGATCGGTGATGGAACAAACTCCGGCGGGGCGCAGGGCATTGCCATTGGTCAGTTTGCAAATAACGCAGCAGATGGTGCGATTTCCATCGGCGGTGCCGCGACGGCGAATGGTGGGGCTGTAGCAGTTGGCTTCAATGCCAATTCTGGCGGCGCCACGTCCGTTTCGGTAGGCTCAGGTGCATCTTCAGCCGGAAGTGCCAGCGTTGCAGTCGGCGATGTAGCCAGCGCAGCTGGCAACCAGGCCGTAGCGCTGGGTAATGGTGCAACTGCAGCGTTCGATGGCTCGACCGCAATTGGCGCCGGCGCGACCACTGATCGTGCCAATCAGGTCAAGCTCGGTGGGGCGGGTAGCTCGGTCACCGTAGGTGACATCGCTGCCAGCACGGCCGCACAGACCGGCACGATCTTCGTTGCCACCGTCGATGCAAGCGGCACGCTGGGTCAGGGTGTTGATGTGACCACGCTGGCGACAACCGCCGCGCTGGCCATGACCAACGCCAATGTTGCGACCAACACTGCGAACATTGCCACGAACACCGGCAATATCGCGACCAACACCGGTAACATCGCAACCAACACGGCCAACATCGCGACCAACACTACCAATATCGCGACGAACACAGCCAATATTGCGACCAACACCGGTAACATCGCGACCAACACGACCAACATCGCGACCAACAGCACCAACATTGCTGCCAACACCACCGCGATCGGTACGAACAGCACCAACATTGCTGCGAACACCACCGCGATTGGCACCAACAGCACCAACATTGCTGCGAACACCGCTGCGATTGGCGCGAATGGCACCAACATCGCGGCGCTGCAGGCTCTCACGGGTACGCATACCGCGCAGATCAACACCCTGTTCGGCCAAACGGCTCTGAACTCGGCGGCGATCGACCGGGCTAACGAAGGTGTCGCAATGGCGCTGGCGATGGAATCGCCGATGCTTCCGGGTGATACCAACTTCGCCATCTCGGGCGGCGTCGGTTACTATGAAGACCAGGGTGCCGGCACCATGGCCATCACCGCACGTCTCGGCGAAAACGCTGCATTCTCGGCTGGTGTCGGTATCGGTTTCGATAGCGGTGAAGTCGGTGCACGTGGTGGCTTCCAAGTCGCCTGGTAAACCGTTACACATGCGGTCATGACCATGATCGCAAAGACAAAAAAAATGCCGGGGCTTCGCGCTCCGGCATTTTTTGTATCGCTTGCCAGCGCGTCGCTGGCTTTCGGCGCGGCTCTATCGCCCGATGCGGCGAGAGCCCAGGCCCAGCCGCAACAGGTTGTTCCCCAGATCCAGCCGCCACCCTCGGTTCGCCCGACACCGAGCCAGATCGAGTTGTCGAAGATGATCTGGTCGACCATTGCAGCGGTCGACCACGGAAACCGCTCGGGCAATTATTCGGTGCTGCGCGACATTTCCTCGCAGAGTTTCCAGATCAACAACAATGCCGCGCGGCTGGGCGAGATTTTTTCCGGCCTGCGCAATTCCAACATCGACCTGTCAAACGCATTCCTCGTTCCGCCAACCTATTTCGAGGCACCCCGGGTGGTTCAGGAAAATGTGTTTCAGGTGAAGGGTATTTTCCAGCTCAGGCCCATCGCAATTGCCTTCGACATGTATTTTGCGTGGGAGCAAGGACGCTGGAAACTGCACGGCATCGATGTCCAGCCGGCGCAGATGATCGAGCGCGCGCCCGAATAGGCGGTGTTATCCGTGACCGGCCGGTGGCGGCGGAGTGCCATGCGCTTCGCCCATCCGGCGTATTGCCGCGACCTTGTCCATCAGCGGTTTCCAGTCATCGCGCTCGTCGATGGCAGACCAAAGCGATTCGACTTCTTCGATCAGCATGGATTGCGGAACCCCATCGTCCCAATAGGGATGATCCGGGCCGGTCGATTGATATCCGTCGAAGGCTTCGACCAGCTCGCTCGTGATCTCGCGGCCACCTCGGTGTCGGTAGAAAAACTGGTCGGGCTGGATGCCGGAATCGCGCATCACCCGTTCGCAAGCAGCGATCAGTTGACCGTCTCGTTCCGCACCGAGCGATGACACGCCGAGCCGCCACGTCCACCGCCGGGCAACCGCTGCCATATAGAGCGGACCAAAGCGCTCTATCGCGGCAATCAAGGGTGGCGCATCGACCAGCAGCCTCAATGCAACCGCCAATTGCCCGCAGTTCCAATGAATCGCCTCGGGTTGGCGGCCGAATGCGTAAAGACCGTTCTGATCGAAATAGGCGGCGGTGAAACTCTGATCCCATTGGGGGAGCCAGCGCCATGGACCATAGTCGAAACTCTCGCCCGATATGTTCATATTGTCGGTGTTGAGAACACCGTGAACGAAGCCGGCGACCATGTAGCTGGCGGCCAGATCGGCCATCCGCTCAACTACCTGGTGCATCAGGCGAACGGCGGGCTGGGACAACCCGGGGGCATCGGCGGGCGGCGGTGGGCCGGGGAATTGCTTCAGGCAATATTCTACCAGCTGCTCCATATGGCCGGGTTCTTCGAGGGCAAGTAGTCGTTGGAAAGTACCGATTCGAATGTGGCCGTGGCTCAGCCTGACCATCACCGCCGAGCGCGCCGGCGAGGGTTCGTCGCTGCGCCAAAGCTCTTCTCCGGTTTCGATCACCGAAAATGTCCGGGACGTGTTTGCACCAAGCGCTTCGAGGAATTCGGTCGCAAGAATCTCGCGCACAGCGCCTTTGAGCGTCAGCCGTCCATCGCCGTCGCGGCTGAAGGGGGTCTGACCCGATCCCTTGGTGCCCAGATCCAGCAGTCGACCATCGCCATCACGCATCTGGGCGAACAGAAAACCCCGTCCGTCGCCAATTTCCGGGTTGTACACGCGAAACTGGTGCCCGTGATATTTGAGCGCGAACGGTTCGGGCAGGTTGTCTTCCAGTGATTCGAACCGGCCAAAATGCGATTGCCACTGAGCATCGGACAGGTGCTGAAGGCCGACGCTTGCTGCAGCATGATCGTTACGAAACCGGATCTGCGTCTTTGGCCATTCGCCGACTGCTACCCGCGACCCGAGCCAGTCGATAATGTCGAGAATTGCAGGGTCTGCGCGGTAGTCGGCATCTTGCGGTTCGGCGTTCATCGCGCGATAGTGCGGGCGAGCAGGACATGGCGCAAGCCTTGTCGGCAAGCACAACAAGGAAAAATCCTGTCACGATGGACAATTTGAACACCGACAGCGGCCGGGACAACCGCAATTGGGAGAGCCGCTTCTGGGAAAGTCTCGACGGGCTGAAGCTGCATTTTCGCGATTATGCCGCGCGCGCGCCGGTCGATGGTCGCCCGCCGATCATCTGCATGCACGGCCTGACGCGCAATTCACGCGATTTTGCCGATCTCGCCGAGCGGCTTTCGGCAGAGTGGCGTGTTCTTGCCCTCGAAATGCGCGGCCGCGGACAGAGCGAGTATGCGAAGGACACTGCGACCTATAACCCGCTGACCTATGTCGCCGATGTCGAGGCTTTGCTGGAGCAGGAAGGCATCGAGCGCTTTGTCGCTATCGGCACGTCGCTCGGCGGGTTGATGACCATGCTGCTGGCAGCCAAGAACCCTGATCGTATTGCCGGTGCAGTGCTCAACGATATCGGGCCGCATGTTGACCCCGAGGGTATTGACCGTATCCGCGAATATGTCGGGCAGGGACGCAGCTATCCCTCCTGGATGCACGCCGCGCGTTCGCTTCAGGAAGTGCATGGAGAAGCGCATCCCGGCTTCGAACTCGAAGATTGGCTGGCAGCGGCAAAGCGCGGCATGGTCGTCCAACAGAACGGACGGATCGCGTTTGACTACGACATGGGTATCGCCGAGCCGTTTCAGGAGGATGACGGAGCGGCTCCGCCCGACCTGTGGCCCGCGCTCGAGGCGCTGAAGAGCAGACCGGTGCTGATTGTGCGCGGCGAACTGTCCGATCTGCTGTCGGTCGATACGCTTGCCAAAATGCAGCAACATCTGCCCGATGCCTCGTCTGCGACGGTGCCCAATGTAGGGCATGCACCTATGCTCGACGAACCCGAGGCGGCGACCGCTATCGATGCGCTGCTGGGACGCGTGGAATGACAGCGGACGGCACGAAAGTGCCCGCCATCCTGCACTTGCATTCGACCTTTGCAGCGGGCGGCAAAGAGCTGCGCTGTGTGCAGCTGGTCAATGCTTTCGGCCATCACGCGCGGCATTCGATCATTTCGGCAATACCCGGGCGGATGGAGGCTGCGGAACTAATTTCATCAAAAATCGCAGTCAATTACCCGGAAAACTTTCCATCGCTTCAAGGTCGGCCAACGCCGGGCCGGTTGCAGAAGATCGCGAAGGCGATGACGCAGTATGATCTGGTGCTGACATATAATTGGGGCGCGATGGATGCGGTCATGGCGCACACGATGTTTGCCGATTCGATGGCCCTGCCGCCGCTGATCCATCACGAGGACGGCTTCAACGAGGACGAGCGGAACAGGCTCAAATGGACGCGCAATCTTTATCGTCGGATCGCGCTCGGGAAGTCGCAGGGGCTGGTTGTCCCGTCCGAACAGCTTGAGGAGATCGCGCTCGACACCTGGCAGCAACCTATCGGCCGCGTGAAGCGAATCGCCAACGGGATCGACACCCGCGCTTTTGCCAAGCAACCGAGGGCGGATGCCATTCCCGGTTGCCCGAAGGGTGATGGCGATTTGTGGGTCGGTACTCTCGCCGGCTTGCGGGCGGTGAAAAACCTGCCGCGGCTGGTGAGAGCCTTTGCGGCTTTGCCCGACGAATGGACGCTGGTGATCGTCGGCGAGGGACCGGAGGGGGGGGCTATCCAGCGCGAAGCGGAGCAGCTTGGCATCTCTGACCGTGTAAAGCTGCCCGGGTTCGTTGCCGAGCCAGCCCGGTATGTCGGGTTGTTCGATATTTTTGCGCTGTCATCCGATACCGAGCAGTTTCCGATTTCGGTCGTCGAAGCAATGGCGGCTTCGCGCCCGGTGGTCTCGCCGGCGGTCGGCGACGTTGCGGATATGGTCAGCGAGGGAAATGCCCGCTTCATTGTTTCGCCGGGCAATGACGCGGCGCTTGCCAGCGCTTTGCTGGAACTGGCCGAAAATGCCGAACTGGCGGGCAATATCGGCGAGGCCAACCGTGTGAAAGCACTCGCCGAATTCGACGAAAAAGCCATGATCGAAACCTACCGGCGTCTTTACTGGTCGGCGATGGGGTTGCCGCAGCCCAAGCTGTTCGGCGAATTCAGCGCGGGATAGGGCTTCACGCGCGGTTCACGCTGCGCCATTCACCTTTGGGGACAGCATGGCAAACATGAATTGCATCGAGCCAGCCATCGGCTAAAGACGCCATAACCGTAAATTGACAGACTGGATGCGCCCCAAGTGGCCCTGAAACCGACAAAACCGAATACAGGCGATGACAAGCGCAAAGAGCGCGATCTGGCCGACGATGTGCTGATGCGCGAAGTCGACGAGGCGGTCCGTCAGGACGAGCTGGCCGATGTTATGAACAAATATGGCAAGCCCATTCTCGCGGTGGTCGTGCTTGGTTTGGCGGCCTTTGCCGGATATCTGTTCTGGGACGGTCAGCGCGAAGAGAAGCTGGAGGAGCAATCCGAAGCAATGGTCAGCGCGCTCGACCAGATCGAGGCGGGTAATCTTGAGTCGGGAACCAATGCTCTCCAGCCGATTGTCGATGAAGGCTCGGGAGGAGCCAAGGCATCGGCGCTGATGCTGCAAGCGGGCATTGCGCAAGAGCAGGGTAACAATGCAGAGGCGGCGCGGCTTTTTGCGCAGGTTGCGGCTGACGGCGATGCACCTGAAGTTTTGCGTGACCTTGCGACGGTCCGCGAGATCGCGGCAACCTTCGACACACTGGACCCCGCCGAAATCATCGAACGCCTGCAGCCCATGGCGGCGCCCGACCACGCCTATTTCGGTAGCGCGAGCGAGATGATTGCGATGGCCTATCTCGAACAGGGTAAGCAAAAAGAAGCAGGTGATCTTTTCGCGGAGATCGCGAAAAACGAAGATGTGCCGGATTCGCTGCGTTCGCGCGCGCGCCGATTGGCAGGGCTCTACGGGGTGGATGCGATTGTCGATGTCGACGAAGTGCTTGAAGAATCGGCGACGCCGCAAAATGCGCCGCCGGTGGCTCAGTAAGCTAGGATAGATGGATCATATGATCGGTAAAACAAACTCGAAATTCGCGCGCCTGTCGGTCGGGCTGGCTCTGGTTGGCAGCCTCGCCGCCTGTCAGGGCGGGCTGTTTGGCGGCGGCGGCGACGACAAGACGACGCCGACCATTGGTGAGCGTATTCCGGTTCTGGTGCGGATCGAAAGCGGGGCGAAGGTTTCGCCCGAACTCGCGGGCGTCTCAATCGTGTTGCCTCCCGCACGGGCCAATGACGCATGGGCTCAGGCCGGCGGCAGCGCAGGAAAATCGAACGGACATCTCGCGCTTGGAGAGAATCCGGCCCGTGTATGGTCGGCGCAAGTCGCCGGTTCGACCAACCGCCGCCGTCTTGCGGCGGCGCCTGTTGTGGGCGGCGGTATGCTGTTTGCAGTTGGCACCGATGGTGTCGTGAGTGCGTTTGACGCACAAAGCGGTGCGAGGCGTTGGACCTACCGGATGAAGGTCGACGACAATCTGTCGGCATCGGCGTTCGGCGGGGGGGCATCATACGACAATGGCCGGGTCTACGCGACCAACGGCATCGGCGAGGTCGCTGCTATCGATGCTTCGAACGGAGCCGAATTGTGGAAGGTGAAACCGGCGGGTCCACTGCGCGGATCGCCGACCATTGCGTTCAATTCGCTCTATGTGATGACGCAGGACAACCAGATCTTTGCGCTCAGCCTCGCCGATGGCAGTCCGCTATGGCAGGAATCGGGTTCGACGGCGCAGGCGGGCGTGTTTGGCGTTGCAGCGCCCGCCGCTGCGCAGGGCTCCATCGTTGCGGGCTACAGCTCGGGCGAGTTGGTCGCGTATCGCTACGAAAACGGCCGCGTATTGTGGACCGATGCTCTGGCGCGGACCTCGATCTCGACCGAGGTCGGTGCGCTGACCGATATCGATGCCGATCCGATCATCGATCAGGGGCGCGTCTACGCGCTTGGCCAGGGCGGACGTATGGCGGCGTATGAGCTGGTTACCGGCCAGCGTATCTGGGAAATCCGCGTCGCCGGCATCTCGACCCCTGCGATTGCCGGTGAATGGATCTTCGCGCTGACCGACGATGCCCGCCTGCTTGCGATTGCCCGCTCGACCGGAAATATCCGCTGGATCACGCAACTGCAGCAATTCCGCGACGAGGAAGACAAGGAAGGTCCGATCTTCTGGACCGGCCCTGTTCTCGCGGGGAACAACCTGTGGGTCGCGAGTACGCGCGGCCAGGTCTACAAGATCAGCATCGGGCAGGGTTCGGCCAGCCTCTATCGTGACCTGGACAAGTCGGTGTCGCTTGCGCCGGTGGTCGCCAACCAGACGCTCTATCTGCTCGACGATGAGGGAACGATCCACGCTTTCCGCTAGTCCGCACAGCACCGTTAACCTTTAGACGGGCACTGGCCCGAAAAGAGACGCTGCACCGGCGCATTACGGCGGCTTTAACCCTTTCGCGCTACGCGTGCGGGCGATGGATAGCAGCGAATCCACCGATATGGCGCAAAAGCCAGCCACCCTGCCGCGTAGCGATGTGTCGGCGGGGGTGGGTATTGTTGGCCTGCTCGGTCTGCTGGCATGGATTGCCTTCTGCCGAAACTACCCGCAGATCGCCGGTTATCTCGAACTGACCGGCCCGAGAGAACGGATGTCCGGCCCTTACGCCGCTCTGGCCGCGATGGTCTTTTCCTGC
>CBDCXY010000017.1:0-774642 GCA_965223995.1 Pontixanthobacter sp.
CAACCGCTCGTATCGCGCTGGGGGCACATAATGTTGCGCCGCGCGCTTGCGAGCCGGCTGAATGCGCCCGCCGGAATGAACCCGGTCGAGTTTGCCGCGTTACGCGCGCGGGCACTCAACAGTTTGGGCGAGCATGCGGCCGCAAGAGCAGTCGCGCAGGATGTCGATACGGGTAACTGGAATACTGGTCTGACAAATGCGGCAATCGATGCTTTTATCGGCACGTCCGACATCGTCGGCGCCTGCCCGATTACGCAGATTGGCAGCGCTGATCGCGAGGATGCGCGCTGGGTGCTCTTGCAGAACATCTGCTACGCATTTGCAGGACAGGATGCGCGCTCTCGAAGCAATTTCAATCGTGCCTTGCGCGACGAACTCGCTTCAGAAACCGATATCCTTCTCGCCCAGCGTTATGCCGGTGCGGCAGGGCGGGCGCGACAGGCCGTGAATCTCGAATGGCAAGGCAACGAGCAGCTGACGGCTTGGCGCTTCGCTCTCGCCAACGCATTGGGTGCCGAATTGCCCGAGGCGATGCTGCAGGATCAGGGCGACTATTTCCTCAATGCCGCAGCAACGACACCGGCTCTAAGCCTTACGCGTAGAATAGAAGGGGCGGCGGTTGCGGGGCGTCGCGGGGTTATGTCTTCGCAGGCTATGGTGGATCTTTACGGCCAGTTTGCAGCCCGCAGCGGCAGCGAGGGCGCTGCAGCGTTGACCGCATCGCGTTTGCGCGAAGCCTACGTTGCCTCTGATCCCGAAGAGCGGATTTCCGCTATCCGCGATGTATGGGATGGCACCGAAGGTGACTATTCGCGCTACGTGCTGACCGCCTATGCTGCAGCGCGTGTTACGCCGAGCGAGGCACTGGTGGAGGACGCGCCGCGATTAATTGCTTCGATGCTCACCGCCGGGCTTGATGCGGATGCGCTGTCATGGGCCCCTTTTGTCGCGCAGGGTAGCGAGGCTTGGGCGCTGCTGGCCCTGGCACAGCAGACACGGCAGAACCCGGTTACCGAAAGCCAGATGAACACGTTTGTCGGTGATGATGAAAGCGAAGATGCGCGCAAGTCGCAGTTCCTGCTTGCCGGTATGGCCGGCCTGGGCAGGCTCGACAATTCGACACGCGATGGTTTGGCGCAGGATCTTGGTGTGGATCTGGGGCGTCAAACGAGGTGGAGCCAGCTGATTTCAAGCGCCGCCGAAGCGCGCAACCAGACCTTGGTCGCTTACCTTGCCGGTCTCGGGATGCAGGGAAGTGACTGGAGCAAGATGACGCCAAGGCATCTCTATCACATTGTTTCCGCGCTCAACCGTGTCGGACTCTCGGCCGAGGCTCGCATGATCGCCGCAGAGGCGGTCGCGAGGGCGTGATCCTGTCTGCAGCTCTGCTGTTGCAAGGATAGGCCCGCAATGTCCGGGCCAATCGATGAGTTTCTGGCGATGTTGGCGGCCGAGCGCGGTGCCGCGGCGAACACGATTGCCGCCTACCGGAGGGATCTGGAGGGTGCAGAGGAAGCGGTAGGACCGCTCGCTGGTGCGCAAGCATCCGATTTGACGAAATTGGGAGAGTTCTGGGCGGAACTCGCACCGTCGAGCCTCGCGCGAAAATCCTCTGCATTGCGCCAGTTCTATGGCTTTCTTGTAGACGAAGGCCTGCGCGAGGACGATCCATCGCCCGCGCTGCCTCGCCCTGCCGCGCGGCGAACATTGCCCAAGGTGCTGACGCATGATCAGGTCGATGCGCTGTTTGCCCGGGCCGAGTTGGAGGCGGAAAGTGACCAAGCTACCGCTATCCGGATGTTGGTTCTGCTGGAGCTCCTTTACGGTTCCGGTCTGCGTGCAACCGAATTGGTGTCGCTGCCGCTGTCGGCTGTTCCCAGAGACGCCCCGTTCCTGACAGTTTCGGGGAAGGGCGGTGTCGCCCGGATGGTTCCCGTCAGTCAACGGGCACAACAGGCCTTGTCGCGCTGGCTGGCTGTTAGGCCGGACGCTCCGAAATTCCTGTTCCCGTCGCGCGGCAAGCATCTGTCGCGGGTCAGATTGTTCCAGCTTCTAAAAGATCTTGCGGTTCGGGCTGATCTGCCCGCAGAGAAGGTCAGTCCGCATGTTCTCAGACATGCATTCGCGACACATCTGCTGGAGGGCGGCGCAGATCTGCGTGTGCTCCAGACGCTGCTGGGCCACGCCGACATCGCAACCACGCAAATATACACACATGTCGACAGCGCCCGGCTGGTTGCACTGGTGAACGAATGTCATCCGCTTGCAAAAACACGCATCGGACTTGCCCGCAGCGGTTCCAGGGACTAGCGCGAGCGCATGATTTCCTATCTCGAATTCGAAAAGCCGGTCGCCGAGCTCGAATCGCGAATTATCAGTCTACGCGAAGCCGCCGATGGCGACGACGTCGATATTTCCAAAGAGCTAGCGCGCCTGGAGCAGAAGAGCGCCGATCTGGTCAAAAGCACGTATGCCTCTTTGACACCGTGGCAAAAAACGCAGGTTGCACGGCATCCGGCGCGCCCGCATTTCCGCGATTTTGTCGAACATGCGTTCGAGGACTTCATACCTCTTGGTGGTGATCGCAAATATAGCGACGACGATGCGATTCTGGGTGGATTTGCCAAACTGGCTGGCCGCCGGGTTGTCCTGATAGGCCATGAAAAAGGCAGCGACACCGAAAGCCGACTGAAACACAATTTCGGGATGGGGAAACCAGAGGGCTATCGTAAAGCGATCCGTTTGATGGAGCTGGCCGACCGTTTCGGGCTACCTGTGGTAACGCTCGTCGATACATCGGGCGCGTTTCCCGGTATCGAGGCCGAAGAGCGCGGTCAGGCCGAGGCGATTGCGCGCTCCACCGAAGCGTGTTTGGCGCTCAGGGTTCCAATGGTCGCGACGATCGTGGGCGAGGGCGGATCGGGCGGTGCAGTCGCGCTTGCAAGCGCCGAGCGCGTGTTGATGCTGGAGCATGCGGTCTATTCGGTGATTTCGCCCGAAGGCTGCGCGTCTATTTTGTGGCGTACTGCTGAGAAGGCGCCCGATGCAGCAGAGGCAATGAAGGTGACGGCGCAGCACCTCAAGAAGCTTGGCGTAATCGACCGCATCATCAAGGAACCCGTCGGCGGCGCGCATCGTGATCCTGAGGCGACGGCCAAAGCGCTCGGCAAGGCCGTTGGGGAGGAACTGGATGCCCTGTCCGATATGTCGGGCGATGAGATTCGCCGCATCCGCGAGGAGCGCTTTCTTCAGCTTGGCGTCCAGTAGATCTTGGTGCCTCTGCGGGAACTATGGGGTAGATAGATCATTAAATTCAGGAATCTGTTCGCGTGGTGGGAGCGAGCGATAACAGACCCGGAGGACTCGCAATGAACCGTTTCAAACCCGTTTTGCTGGCATCTGCTGCCGCATCCACTCTAGTTTTGAGCGGCTGCATGGGGGGCAACATCCCAAGCGCATCGACGCCGATTACCCAAACCGAAGCGCAGCAGGGCAAGGAATTTCATCCCAAACTTCTGGCCGAATTCGGTGGAACCTATCAAGGACCGCAGGCGGCTTATGTCGAGCAGGTCGGCAAGAACATCGCAGTCCAGTCCGGACTCGGAAATGCGCGCGAATCTTTTACCGTGTCACTGCTCAACAGCCCGGTGAACAACGCATTCGCAGTTCCCGGCGGCTACATCTACTCGACGCGGCAATTGGTTGCGCTGATGAATGACGAAGCCGAACTGGCCGGAGTGCTCGGACATGAGGTCGGCCATGTTGCCGCACGCCATTCGCAGCGCCGCCAGGCGGCGGCACAGCGCAACACGCTGCTGGGGGCAGCGGGCGCGATTCTTTCCGGTGTGCTGCTGGGTGACAGCCAGATCGGCAACACCCTTTCGCGCGGTTTCCTGCAAGGCTCGCAAATGCTGACTTTGAAGTTCTCACGCAGCCAGGAACTGCAAGCAGACGAGCTGGGCATCCAGTATCTCAATAAGGCTGGTTATGATCCGACCGCGATGGCTACGGTTTTGCAGAGTCTGGCCAGCCAGAATGCGCTCGATGCGCGACTGCAGGGCCGCGACAATGCGCGGGTTCCCGAATGGGCTTCAACGCATCCTGATCCGGCGAGCCGTGTGCGTACGGCTATGACCAAAGCCGGTGCTGCGGTTGGCACGCGCAATCGCGATACCTTCCTCACCCGGATTGACGGAATCACATATGGCGATTCGCCGGAACAAGGTATCGTGGAAGGACGTCAGTTCATCCACCCGCAGCTGCGTCTGGCATTCACTGCGCCGCAAGGGTTTTACATGGTCAACGGCACCCGCGCCGTTTCGATCAACGGGCAAAGCGGCAAGGCGCAGTTCAGCACCGGACCGTATGACGGGAATCTGTCGAGCTATATCGGCAAGGTCTATGCTGGCCTCAGTTCGCAGCAACAGCAGGTTCGCCCGGCGAACATTCAGCGCACGACAGTGAATGGCATTCCCGCAGCCTATGGCACCGCGAGGGTGAGTTCGGGCAACGGACAGGTCGATGTCGTCGTCTTCGCATACGAGTTTTCGAACAGTACTGCGTATCACTTTGTGACGATCAGCCAGGCGGGACGGTCGAGTACGTTCACGCCGATGTTCAATTCGGTGCGCCGGGTCTCTGCGTCGGAAGCTGCCAAAATCGTTCCGCGCCGGATCGACGTACTGACGGTTCGCCGTGGTGATACGATTCAGTCGCTCGCGAACCGTATGGAATATGACAATGCGAAAGTAGAGCGTTTTCGTGTGCTGAACGGCCTTGGTTCGGGCGACACATTGCAAGCCGGCCAGAAGGTCAAGATCGTTGTGAAAGCTCGTTAAACAACGAGGCAAATTCATATCGCGCAACAAAAAGGCGGCAGGGAAACCCTGCCGCCTTCTTGTTTGGTATCGAAATCGTCTATTAGACGGTGTTCGATTCACCCATCTTCGTCGACACGGTCGAGAAAGTGGTGTTCAGCTCGTTACCGAGACCCTGCATTGCAGTGATAGCAGCAACTGCGATCAGAGCGGCGATCAGGCCATATTCGATAGCGGTCGCGCCCTGTTCGTCGCGAAGCAGATTTTTGAAGAATTTCATTTCTAGTCTCCTGGTTCAGTCTTCGTTACCCGACCCGTCCTGATAAGATTTTGGATCAAGCAGTCCTTCAATTAGGAGCAACAAGTTGATAAAAGCCTAAATCTCGCGACCGACTTTATTAACCACCCATCGCATCCTTTACCGAGGCCGAAACCGTTGCCCAAAGGCCGGTGTTCTCGTTGGCAACTGCCTCGAAAGCACCGATGGACGCGATTACGACCAAGGAAGCGATCAACCCGTATTCGATGGCAGTGCCCCCAAATTCGTCCTTTGCGACTCCTTTCAGGAAGTGCATCAGTTTCATGATTGGTCCCATCTCTTGCTAGGTTGATGGTGGCCTTCTGACCGTGAAGCGTTAAGAAAATGTTGAAAGCAGCCCACGAAGTGGAAAGTAATCCGACATTCCAGCTGGTCGTGGCCGCCGCTTTTCGGCGGTCAGACGGTTTTTGGCTGATGCACAAGAGGCCCGCCCACAAGCAGCATGGCGGCTTGTGGGAGTTCCCCGGAGGCAAGGTTGAACAGGCTGAAACGCCGCAAGAAGCGCTGGTCCGGGAGGTTAGCGAGGAGTTAGGTATAGAGATCGGACAGACCGATCTGGTTCCCGTCGGATTCGCACAATCCGGCGGGTCGGATGACCAAACACCGATTGTAATCCTTCTTTACAGAATCAGCACATGGATGGGCGATCCGCAGGCTCTGGAAGGCGGTACGGTTGATTGGTTCACGCCGAAAGAGATAGGCGATTTGGCCAAACCGCCGCTCGATTGCGAACTTGCGACCGGGATTTTCGGCAATTCGAACCAAATGGCTGACTTTCGTAGTGGTTGAGGCGATTGGGGATTGCCAAGCACGGACGGCCCGCTTATGTGCCGCCCTCCACGCGCGCCCGTAGCTCAGCTGGATAGAGTACCTGACTACGAATCAGGGGGTCGGAGGTTCGAATCCTTCCGGGCGCGCCATTACAAAAGGCCATCCCTTCCGGGATGGCCTTTTTGTTTTTGGGGGCGGTCGATTTCGAAAGCTCGCGGGGAAGGGAATGTCGACCACGAGTATCTCTTGCGACTGATTTGATGCGAGCATCGGTCAAGTCAGGTCAGCCTGAACATTTGCCAACGGTTCCGGTTGCATTGAAGTGGCGCTTGATTGATTAGAGCAGCGCGCGTGTTTTTCGTGCAAGCGATTTTTCTAGGTGATTTTCTGATGAGCAGCAAGTTCGAACACGATGAAGATTCGGAGCGGGCGAAAATTCCCGTTCCCGACCATGTGCAGGACGCCATCCGGACATTGCTCGAATGGTCGGGTGATGATCCATCGCGTGAGGGCTTGCTCGACACTCCCAAGCGCGTAGCTCGAGCGTGGAAAGAGTATTGTCAGGGCTATGAAGAAGATCCGGCTCTGCACCTCAGCCGCGTATTCGAGGAAGTTGGTGGTTACGATGAGGTGGTTCTGCTGAAGGACATTCCGTTCCAGTCGCACTGCGAACACCATATGGCACCAATCATCGGCAAGGCAGCGATCGCTTATCTGCCGCGCAATCACGTTGTCGGGATATCGAAGCTTGCGCGCGTGCTGCACGGTTACGCGCGGCGGCTCCAAATTCAGGAGCGACTGACAGCCGAAGTTGCCGAATGTATCTGGGAGCACCTTAATCCGCACGGCGTTGCTGTTGTGATCGAGGCCAGCCACGCCTGTATGACCGCTCGCGGTGTCCGCACACCAGGCGTCGGAATGGTAACGAGTCGCCTGATGGGCTGCTTCCTCGAAGACCAGCGCAGCCGCAAGGAGGTGTTAAGTCTGATGGGCTATTGAGCCGACATTGAAAACTCGCAAAGAAAAGGGCGCCCGAAAGCGCCCTTTTTTTTGGTTTGAGTAGCGCTTCTGATCAGAGCTGGCCGAGCATATGCTCCGCGCTGCTTACCGAGAAATCTCCCGGCGCTTCGACATTGAGTTGCTCGACCACGCCGTCATTGACGACCATCGAGAAGCGCTGCCCGCGCTGACCCATGCCGAAACCGCTGCCGTCCATCGTCAGGCCGACCGCTTGTGCGAAATCGCCATTGCCGTCGGCGAGCATCGTCACTTCGTCGGCATTGTTGGCGTCTTTCCATGCGCCCATAACAAACGGATCGTTGACGGCCGTGCAGGCGATCTCGTCGACGCCCTTGGCTTTCAGTTCGTTCGCCTTGTCTACGAAGCCGGGCAGATGCTTCGCCGAGCACGTCGGTGTGTAGGCACCGGGGACCGAAAACAACGCAACCGTCTTGCCAGCAAAATAATCGCTCGACTGAATCTGCTCTGGCCCTTCGGCTGTTGCCTTGACCAGTTTTACGTCGGGTAGCTTGTCGCCAACAGAGATCGTCATTGTGCTCATTCCTTTGTTGAGTTGCCTTGCCAGCAAGATAGGTGCGCGTGGCGTTTGCGCAACCATCAAGCCGGGTCAGCATGGTGAATTTTACTTCACCTTCGCCGTTTAAGAATCGGTAAAAACTGAAGCGCAGCCTTCCTTCTCGTGGACAGGGGAGTCCGCGCGGGGAGACCAGACTATGAACTACAAAATGGGGGCAGCGGCCGTGATTGCCGCAGCGATGACGCTTGCCGTTTCACCGTCGATATCGGCGCAAGTTGAGATGACGAGCGCGGAGAAGATCAAGAAACTCGATATCATGCTGATGGTCAGTTCGCTACGCTGTCGTAACGGGCCGGACAATTTCCGGCCAGCTTATCAGCGTTTCAACACTCGACATCTCAACAGCCTCAACGGTGCGCATCGCGAGGTGCAAACCCAATTGGCCATGCGCCACGGACACAGAGGCGCAAAACGTGTGCTCGACCGGTTGAGCGTGAGCATGGCCAATCAGTACGGGCAGGGCCATCCGTGGATGAGCTGCGCCGAACTATCGGCTGCAACCATCAGGCTCGCCGATACTGGCGGTCCGGCCGAGTTGCTCGATGCTGCCGATCACATGCTCGGCCATCGTCCTGCAACAGACACAGGGCTGCAGATCGCAGCACGATAGATCGGAATCACTGATCCCTTCTGCGGGAGCGTGCAAGAGCGGCAAGCCTGTGGGCTTGCCGCTCTTGTAACTTTCGGTCCAGTTTCGGCATCGCTTGCACATAATCGAACAGTTGATCAGCCGACGTTGCAACACAGCATATAAAGATATCCTTATATTTGCATTGCTGGTATCCTCTCGCTAAATGCCAGCTCGGAATTCAGCGTCCCAAACGGGGCGCATTTTTTTGATACTCAGGAGATGCCGCGTGGCCGCCGATCAGGACTACATCATCAAGGAAATATCGCTCGCCGATTATGGCCGGGCGGAGATCAAAATCGCCGAAACCGAAATGCCGGGGCTGATGGCGTTGCGCGACGAATATGGCGATAGCAAGCCGCTGGCGGGTGCTCGCATCACCGGCTCGCTGCATATGACGATCCAGACTGCAGTCCTGATCGAAACGCTTACAGCACTGGGTGCCGATGTCCGCTGGGCGACCTGCAACATCTTTTCGACCCAAGACCACGCCGCCGCCGCGATTGCGGAGTCGGGGGTGCCGGTCTTCGCTGTCAAAGGTGAAAGCCTGGGTGAATATTGGGACTATGTCGGCAAGATTTTTGATTGGGACAGCTCAGCCGATGCCGACCAGACAGCCAATATCATCCTCGACGACGGTGGTGACGCAACGATGTTCGCCCTATGGGGCGCGCGCCTCGAAGCGGGCGAAACTATGCCCGAGCCGACAAATGCCGAAGAAGTCGAAATGCAGCGGGCGCTCAAGGAATATGTCAAGCGTAAGCCCGGTTATCTGACCAAGACGGTCGCCAACCTTCACGGCGTGTCTGAAGAAACCACGACCGGTGTTCACCGCCTCTATCACCTCGCAAAGCAGGGCAAGCTGCCGTTCCCGGCGATCAATGTGAACGATAGCGTGACCAAGTCGAAATTCGACAACCTATACGGGTGCCGCGAGTCGCTGGTCGACGCGATTCGCCGCGCGACCGACGTGATGCTTTCGGGCAAGGTCGCTCTGGTCGCCGGTTACGGTGATGTCGGGAAAGGCTCGGCGCAGTCGCTCCGCAATGGCGGTGCGCGCGTATTGGTGACCGAAATCGACCCGATCTGCGCGCTGCAGGCTGCGATGGAAGGCTACGAAGTCGTGACGATGGAAGAGGGCGTCGAGCGCGCCGATATCTTCTGCACCACGACCGGCAATGAAGACGTCATCACCGCCGAACACATGAAGGCGATGAAGCCGATGAGCATTGTGTGCAATATCGGCCACTTCGACAGCGAGATCCAGATTTCGGCGCTCGATAATTATGAGTGGACCGAACTGAAGCCGGGTACCGATCTGGTCAAATTCCCGGACGGAAAGGAGATTATCATTCTCGCCAAGGGCCGCCTGGTGAACCTTGCCTGTGCAACTGGTCACCCGAGCTTCGTGATGAGCTGTTCTTTCACCAACCAGGTGCTGGCACAGATCGAACTCTACAAGAACTCGGACAATTACAAGAACGACGTTTACGTACTGCCCAAGCATCTCGACGAGAAGGTCGCGGCGCTCCATCTCGACAAGTTGGGTGTGAAGCTGACCAAGCTGAGCCAGCAGCAGGCCGACTATATCGGCGTGCCGGTCGAGGGACCGTTCAAACCCGAACATTACCGTTACTGATCGCGGATAGTCTGTGAATATTGGCGCCGCTTCCGGCTATCGGGAGCGGCGCGGTTCATTTTTGCCGCAAATTGTCGGCAAATTCGCCTTTGCGGCATTGCATCACGCGCGCGCGGCGCATAGCTGAATTGTCATGGAATTCTCTCCCCTCGCACTTGCCATAGTCGGGCTGCTCATGGCCGCGTGGATGGTTGGCGCTGCGTGGATGATGATCGCTGCAGGTGCAAAATCGCGCAAGGCAGAGGGTAGCAAGAAAGCGGCGCGCAGGATGGCGCGCATGATCGACGAGGCTCCCGCTATCCCGCTTATCGTGAGAACCGATGGCAGGATCGAGGGATCGGACAGGCTCGCTGCATGGCTCGGGCTAGGCGAGCTGCCCGAATTTCTCAGTGAATTGGCTGCCAGCAATGGGGAAGGGTTGTCGAAGGACCAGCTTGAAGAGCTGACCGAGAACGTCCGTCAGGCGCAAAAAACAGCCGCCCCATTCCGCATGGCGCTCACACCCCCCGGATCGCAACGCAGCCTGGCGGTTCGCGGAGTGCTGGCTGATCCGCAGGTTTCGCCTGGCGGTGCTGCTCTCGTTTGGTTGTTTGATTTCAGCGAAAGTGAGAGCGAGTTGTCACGGCTGCGCGAAGAGGCGGCGCGGGCGAAGGGTGATTTCGGGGCGCTGGTCGGAATTATCGAGGCGGCCCCGATGCCGATGTGGTTTCGCGGCCCCGATGCTAAGCTTCAGCTTGTCAATCATGCCTATGTGCAGGCGGTCGGGGCAGCTAGCGCGGAGTCGGCTGTCGAGGAGCAACTGGAACTGATCGAATCAGTCGATGGCCTTACCGCTGCGCAGATCTCAAAACAGGCCTTCGACAAGGAACTGCCCATAGAACGCATCGTCGCTGCGACTATCGATGGCGAACGTCGTTCTATGCGTGTCAGCGATCTGCCGCTGGGCAAGGAGGGAATCGCCGGATACGCTGTCGATATCGAGCAGATGGAAGAACAGGCGCGCCAGTTCCGCGCGTTCCGACAGGCGCAACGCTCGATGCTCGACCAGCTTTCGGTCGGGGTCGGCCAGTTCGATGAAGAGCGCAAACTGACTTTCGTTAATGGACCATTCCGCCGGATATTCGCGCTTAATTCCGGTGTCGGTGCGCAGGGTCTCGAATTCGACCGTTTCCTGATGAATGCACGCGATGCGGGCAAGCTGCCCGAGGTTCGCGATTTTCCCGAGTGGAAAAGCGAGCACGCCGAGTGGTTCACTTCGGGTGAAGCACAGGAAGAAGCCTGGCCGCTTTCCGATGGTACGCATCTACGGGTGATCGCGCAGCCCATGCCCGATGGCGGTCTCGTGCTGATCGCTGAGGACCGGACCGAGCAACTGGCATTGTCGGCAACGCGCGACACTCTGCTCCGCACTCGAACGGCGACTTTCGACAGTCTGTTCGAGGCGCTGGCCGTATTCGCCCCCGATGGCCGTTTGCAGCTTTGGAACCGCAGTTTTGCAGGCATCTGGGGCCTTGAAGCGGAACAACTCGAGGGCCATCCGTCCGCACCTGAATTGCTCGATGCAATCGCTCCCAACCTCGAGCGAAAGAAACGCGCGCAGGATGTCGGTGAGGTAATCCGCTCGGCGACGCTGGATCGCAAAGAGCAAGGCGGAAGGATTACTCTTGCTGATGGGCGTACGCTCGAATTTGCTGGCGTACCATTGCCTGACGGAAACGGGCTGCTGACCGTACTCGACATCACCGCTTCGCAAATGGCCGAGGATGCCTTGCGCGAACGGAACAAGGCGCTCGAAGCTGCAGATCAGATCAAAACGCGGTTCCTCTCGAACATGAGCTACGAATTTCGCACACCGCTCACTTCGATTGGCGGTTTTGCCGAGTTGCTGCAGTCTGGCGTTGCGGGCGAATTGTCCGACCAAGGCCGCGAATATGTCGAGGCGATCCTGACTTCGGTCGAGAGGCTGACCGATCAGGTCGAGAACGTGCTCGACCTGTCGCAAAGCGAAGCAGGGCTATTGCCGCTCAACAAGAAGCCGGTCGAATTGTTGCAATTCGTCGCCGACGTGGTCCGGACGCGCGAAGCCGCGATTACAGACGCCGGAATTTCGCTCGACCTGCGCGGCAGCAAATCAAGCGGCAAAATAGAGGTCGATGAGCGGCAACTGGGCAAGGCGATTTCGCAATTGCTCGATAACGCCATCGCCGCAACTCCGAAGGGAGGAAAAATCCTCGTCGATCTATCCAAGCCAAAAGGGGTTGCTCAGATCGTCGTTTCTGACAACGGCGCGGGTATGTCGAAGGCCGAACTGGCGCAGGCAATGGATGGCGAGATCGACGCCAAACGCCAGGGGCTCGGCATTCCGCTCGCCCGTCAACTTGTCGAGTCGCACGGGGGCACACTCGAAATTGAGTCGGTCAAAGGTCAGGGCACCGCTGCGATCATCCGTATTCCATGAGCATCAAGCTAACCGACCTCGCCGCAATGGATGCTTTGGGCGCGCGCATTGCCTCAAGACTGAAGGCGGATGACGTCATCGCACTGTCAGGTGGCCTTGGCGCTGGAAAAACCACGTTAGCGCGCGCGATCATAGCAGCGTTGGGCTACAAAGCGGAGGTGCCGTCTCCCACATTTACGATCATTCAGACCTACGATCCGCCGAGTGTTTCCTTGCCCGTTGTGCACGCCGATTTCTATCGGTTGGAAGGTCCATCCGAAGCAGAAGAGATCGGACTCGTTGACTATCGCGAAGGGGCGGCGTTGATAGCGGAATGGCCCGAACATGCCGGTGGGTTTGGTCACGAAGCCGGGTGTCTGTCGATCACGCTGGAAGTTGCGGATGAAGGGCGAATGGCGATTGTAGAACCGGGCCGCGATTGGGTAGATCGTTGGACATGACGACACTCCCTGCCGGTATCGATAGTTTCCTTGAATCGGCCGATTGGGGTGGAGCTGCTATCGATCCGATTCCGGGCGACGCATCCTTCCGCCGCTATTTCCGCATCCGTGACGGTGAACGCAAAGCGATGCTGATGTTCGCCCCGCCGCCGGAGGAAGATCCCAAGCCGTTCCTGGATGTCGCGAGATGGTTGTCCGACCATGGCCAGCGCGCGCCAGAAATCTACGCGGAGGATGTGGCGCAGGGCTGGGTGCTGATCGAGGATTTTGGCAACGACCGGATGCGCGATTGGCTAGATGATAATCCTGAGGGGGAAGACGCTGCGTATCGCGCTGCTATTGACGCCCTGACAGAGCTGCATCGCAGACCCGGCGGGCCGTTCGAGCCGTACGATATGGACGTGTACCAGCGCGAGGCCTGCCTGCTGACCGAATGGTATTGCCCGGCTACAGGGTTGGCGGTTGACGAACAGGGCTATCGCGAAGCGTGGAATGAAGCTCTCGCTCCGCTGATTGCCCGCCAGAAGCCCGGCGTAACGGTCCTGCGAGACTACCATGCCGAGAACATCATGTTGCTTGATCCGGCACGCGATGGCAGCGGAGAGCAGGGGCTGATCGACTTCCAGGACGCCTTGGTCGGTCATCCGGCATACGATCTCGTCTCTTTGCTGCAAGACGCGCGGCGTGATGTGTCACCCGAATTGGAACGCGCCATGCTCGATCACTATCTCGCCAAAGCCGATGCTGGGAGCGATTTCGAGGCGGACTACGCACTGCTGGGCGCGCAGCGAAATGCCAAGATCGTCGGCATATTCACGCGGCTTAGCAAGCGTGACGGCAAGCATCACTATCCGACGATGATTCCGCGCGTGTGGGAAGCCATGGAGCGCGATCTGCGGCATCCGGCCCTGGCGCCGGTGGCAAAGTGGTTTGATGTCAATATCCCGCAGCACATCCGCGATGGCTTTGGAGCGCAAACGACATGATTAAGCTCGCCTCTGACACTGCGATGGTGATGGCCGCCGGGATGGGCAAGCGAATGCGTCCCTTGACTGCGGCGCAGCCAAAGCCGCTGGTAAGGGTCGCCGGTAAACCTCTGATAGATCACACGCTTGATCGGCTTGCCGAAGCGGGCGTCGCGAAAGCGGTGGTAAACGTGCACTATCTGGCGGACGCGCTCGAGGCGCATGTCCTTGAGCGGAAAGCGCCCCGGGTGAGCATCTCCGATGAGCGCAATGAGCTGCTTGAAACAGGTGGCGGCATGGTTAAGGCGCTGGGCGAGCTGCCGGATCCGTTTTTTTGCCTGAATTCGGATAATGTCTGGCTCGACGGGCCACGCGGCGGCCTCCACGATCTGTCCGAGCGCTGGAATGCCGACGAGATGGATGCGCTTCTGCTGCTCGTTCCTCATGCGCAAGCAAGCAACTTCGCGGGCAAGGGTGACTTTCACATGGATGCGGCTGGCCGACTGACCCGGAGGCGCTCAGGCCGGATAGCGCCCTTTATCTTTACGGGTATCCAGCTCATCTCGCACCGCCTTCTCCGCGATGCTCCCGAGGGCAAGTTCTCGACCAATATCTTATGGGAGCGGGCAATCGAGGAAGAGCGGTTGTTCGGCGTTGGTTTCACCGGGCAGTGGTTTGAAGTCGGTACGCCTGAAGCGATCAGACCGACCGAAGAAGCGTTGCAGCGTGGGTGATCGGGCCGGACCCAGTATTTACTCGATAGCCGCCCATCGCGGTTTTGCAGATGCGCTGGTTGCGGGACTGGTTCCGCGCTACGCCGATACCGAGTTTGGGCTAGCAAAGCTGACGCTGCTGCTGCCCAGCGCCCGTGCATCGCGAACGATCAGCGAGGCTTTCATCCGGCATTTCGGGGAGAGCGGCCAGAACGGCATGCTGATGCCCCGGATGGCGGTGATCGGCGATCTGGATCTCGATGAAACGCTCGGTTCGCTGTTCGATCCTCTGGGCGCGAATGACATCCCGCCTGCAGTTGATCCGACACGACGCCTGTTCGACTTGGCTGAACTGCTGAAGGGCGAGATGGGTGATGATGCTCCCTCGGCTTCGGGCTTGCTCCGACTGGCGCGCGAAACCGCGGCAACGATGGACCGGCTACTGGTAGAAAATGTCGCTCCCGACGAACTGGTTGGTGACCGGGTTCTGGATGAAGTGGACGATCTCGCTGAGCATTGGCAGACATCGATCCATCTGTTCGCACGTATACAGCAAAAATGGCGTGCGCGTTTGCGGGAGCGGGGAGAGGTTGATGCGGCGACTCGGCGCAACCTGTTGTTCGACCGTACCCGCCGCAGATGGCGCAA
This sequence comes from Pontixanthobacter sp., assembly GCA_965223995.1. Classification (GTDB taxonomy): domain Bacteria; phylum Pseudomonadota; class Alphaproteobacteria; order Sphingomonadales; family Sphingomonadaceae; genus Pontixanthobacter. The sequence continues at coordinate 14,996 of CBDCXY010000017.1, forward strand.
AAACCCGCCCGAAGCACCGATTGTTGCAGCGGGTGTTACCAGCGCTGCGCCCGAGCTGGCGAAACTGCTGCGCACAATTGCCGAACTCCCGAACGGCGCCGTAATACTGCCCGATCTTGACCTGGCCATGCCCGACATGGCGTGGGACGAACTGGGTGCAGCGGGGCAGTCGGATGAGCCGGATGGCCCGACATTCCAGCGCGGCGATGCACTCACTCATCCGCAATATCACCTGAAGTTGCTGCTCAACCGGATGGGTGTGAACCGTGCCGAGGTGCAGCAATGGCACCGTAAGGGAACCTCCGCTGCGCAGCCCGAGCGGACGCATGCGATTTCATCGCTGTTCCTGCCGCCCGAAGCAAGCAAGGCTTGGGTCGACCTGAAGCCTGAGAAACGACGGCTGGCTGGTGTCCGCTTGATGACCTCGCCCAATGCCGAAGCGGAAGCCCAGTCGATTTCGTTGCTCGTTCGCGAAGCGCTGGAGACGCCGGAAAAACGCGTCGCGGTCGTCACACCGGATCGCGGGTTGGCGCGCCGGGTCGTGCAGCACCTGGCCCGTTGGAATATCGCCGCAGATGATTCTGCCGGTCAGCCCTTGCATCTCACTCCGGCGGGGCGGTTGGTGTTGCAATTGGCGGAAGCGGCTGCGGATAGTTTTGCGCCCGTCTCGCTGGTTGCCGTGCTGGCCCATCCGCTGGTCAAGCGGGGGGACGAGCGTCGCGAATGGCTCGAAGCACTGCGCGCGTTTGATCGTGAGTTGCGCGGACCACGCCCAGCGGGAGGGCTGGAGACGCTTGGCGAAATCGCGCGCGAGGCGGGTGTCGAGGATTGGTGGGACGAAGTTGAGGTGGTCTTGCAACCGCTTTGCGAGTCCCCGGACAAATTGCCGCTCGCCGTAGCGCTGGACGCACTTTCCGATGCTGCCGAGGCTCTTGCAGGCGACAATCTGTGGGCGCGCGAGGATGGACGCGCTTTGGGACGGTTCATCGAGGAATTTCGCCTGAATGCTCGCGAGGTGGGCATTTGCGTTGAGAGAGACGACGCTCACACATTGTTGCGCGACGCGATGGCACAGGTTGCCGTGCGCCCGCCCTATGGCGGCCACCCGCGCGTGGCCATTTACGGCTTGCTCGAATCGCGGATGACTCGCGCCGATCTGGTGATCTGCGGGGGTCTGAACGAAGGAACGTGGCCCGGTACACCAGATAGCGATCCAATGCTTGCCCCGGCGATCCTGCGCGCATTGGGAGTACCGGGGAGCGAGTTTCGGATCGGCTTGTCCGCGCACGATCTGGCCGGAGCCTTGGGCGCGCCCGATGTGGTCTTGAGCCATGCAGTTCGCGACATGGATGGTCCGGCTATCCCTTCGCGCTTCCTGCTACGGATCGAGGCGCTCCTGGGACATCGCGTCGACGAGCATCGCGAAAAACACGTTGTAAAGATGACGAAAGTGCTGGATGCTCAGGGCGAGCGAGATAGCGACTACCCGCGCCCTCAGCCGAATCCCGCGACCGAACTTCGCGATGTGCCGATCAAGGTTACTGCGCTCGACCGATTGCTGGGCGATCCATACCAGTTTTACGCGGGCGAAATTCTCGCTTTGCGTGGGCTGGACGATCTCGATGCTGATCCAACGCCGGCTTGGCAGGGCACTTTGGCGCATACGATCTTGCAGCGTTGGCATGAAGAGCGGGAAAACGACCCGAAAGCCCAGATTATCCCGATTGCCGAACGGGTTCTGGACGAAGAGAACGTCCATACATTGCTGCGGGGTCTGTGGAAGCCGCGGCTGTTCGCAGCGCTCGAACGGTTTGTTGAGTTGATTGACGCGCAGGACGGGCGCCAAGTGCTTGCAGTCGAACGCAAGGGCTCAATGGAGCGCAAGGGTGTGCGGGTTTATGGTCGTGCAGACCGGATCGACAAGTTGTCAGACGGTTCGCTGGCGATTGTCGACTATAAGACAGGCAGTCCGCCCTCCGCCTCGCAGGTCGAGGCCGGTTTTGCGCTCCAGCTGGGCCTGCTTGGTCTGATCGCGCGCGACGGTGACTTTGGCGGCCTGGCCGGCGATGCAGCGCGTTTCGAATACTGGTCTTTGGCCAAGAAAAACGGCGAATTCGGTTATGTCGATACGCCCTTGAAGGTTGGCGGGAAACGTACCGGATTGGAGCCCGAAGAGATGCTGCCAGAAACCGAGAAGTTCCTCGACCTCGCGATTTCGAAATTCATCAAGGGCACCGATCCGTTCACTGCCAAGTTCAATCCCAACTATCCCGGCTACGACGAATACGATCAGCTGATGCGGCTGGAGGAGTGGCAGATACAACTGGCCGAAAGTAAGGGAGACGATGTGTGAGCGGCGTCGTCTACCCCTTGCAAGGTAACCAGCTGGCGGCGGTCGATCCGCAAGAGAGTGTGTGGCTGTCGGCGTCGGCGGGCACGGGCAAGACGCAGGTCCTGTCGGCGCGCGTTTTGCGATTGCTGCTACAGCCGCGAACCGATCCGTCGCAGATATTGTGCCTCACCTTCACCAAGGCGGGCGCTGCCGAGATGGCGGTGCGGATCAACGAGGTGCTGGCGCGCTGGGTACGACTCGAAGATACGCAGCTGGCACATGAGCTCGGCTATCTGGGGGCCAAAACCGATCCCGAAACGCGCGAACATGCCCGCACATTGTTCGCCAGCGTGCTCGATTGTCCGGGCGGCGGGCTGCGGATCGATACGATCCACGCTTTCTCGCAATGGCTGCTTGCCAACTTTCCCAACGAAGCCGAGCTGATCCCCGGGGCGCAGCCGATGGAAGATCGCGAGCGCGAATTGCTGTCGCGCGAAGTGTTGTCGAATATGCTGGTCGAAGCGGAAGAGCAGGGCGACGATGCCATGCTGCAAGCCGTGGCGGACTTCACCCGGCGCAAAGACCCCGATGCCCTGCGTTCCTGGTTGATGCGCTGTGCCGGAGCCAAACGGCTGTGGCTAGGTCGCAATGCATGGCAACCGCCGCTGCGCGGCCATGTGCTTCGGCTCTTAGGACTACCGAGCGATGCCTCCGAGGCGCATCTGGCAGAATTCTGCGCCGCGCCAGCTTTCGACGATGAAGCGCTAAGGACTTGCCTGGAGGGCTATCGCGCGTGGAAATCGAAAAGTGCGGATGTTGCTGTTCCGGCTATCGAGAAATGGCTAGCCACACCTGCGAAAGCTCGTCCCGCCATCCTCGATGAGCTTCAGGACGTACTGTTCTACAAGAACGGCAATCCCAGGCTGCCCAAGTCGGCGGATGATGTCTTTCGTGCAGCATCGGTGCGGGTGTTTGCCTCAATTGCAGTGGTCGCCGACTACCAGCACCTGCTCGATTTGTCGGAGTTTCTCACACCCGCGCTTGAATTGGGCCGCAAATTCGCGCTCGCGTGGGATGCCGCAAAGCTGCGGGAGGGATTGCTCGACTTCGACGATCTGATTGAGCGCGCGGCCATGCTGTTGTCTGAGCAGGTGTCGGCAGACTGGATTCGCTACAAGCTCGACCGGCGGTTCGATCATATCCTGATCGACGAGGCGCAAGACACCAATGAGGCGCAATGGTCGATCATCGATGCGCTGATCGATGACTTTTTTGCGGGCGAGGGGGCAGCTGGCAATACGCTGCGCACGATCTTCACTGTAGGCGACTACAAGCAAGCGATCTTCGGCTTTCAGGGTACCAGCCCGGAGAATTTCAGCGCTGCGCGCGAACGCGTGCGCAAGGCCATGCGCGATGCAGCCGAGAACGCTATTGAGATGCGCCACCGTGGCAAGGCACGCGACTTGCTTGATCTCGACCTCGGCCAGTCGTTTCGCACGTCCGAGCCTGTGCTCGAATTCGTTGATCGGGCGATTGAGGCAATCGGACCCGAAGCATTCGGGCTCGACGATGGAGTTTCGCCTCATAGTGGGCAGGAGCGTGCCGGGCTGGTGACGTTATGGAACTCGGTGCACGATACCAGCGATGAAGCTGTGAATGAAAGCGGCGATGAAGATTGGCTCGCGCGGCATGATCGGCAGTTGGCCGAGCGCATCGCGACACAAGTCCAGCGCTGGCTGACCACTGAGCCATTTGCGCTGGAGAAAGGCGAGCATCGCAATGCCAAAGCGGGCGATATCATGGTGCTGGTCCGCAGCCGCAAGGAACTCGCTTCGCTGATTGTCGCGCGGTTGCATGCGAAGGGCGTTCCCGTTGCGGGTGTCGACAGACTAAGGCTCGGCGCACCGCTGGTGGTCAAGGATTTGATGGCGGCGATCCGCTTCGCCGCGCAGCCGCTCGATGATCTGAACCTCGCAAACCTGCTGTCCTCGCCGCTTATCGGCTGGAGCCAGGACGATCTGTTGAAACATGTCCCGCGCGGCGAGGGTGTGCGGCTGTGGCATCATTTGAGAAAAAGCGACGAAGGATACATCTCCCAAACGGTGGAACGGCTGCGGCAGCTCCTCGCGCTGGCGGATTTCGAGACACCGCAGGCATTGCTCGAATGGATGCTGGTCGGACCGTGGAAAGGCCGCGAAAAGCTCATCGCCAGGCTGGGGCGCGAGTCAGGTGATCCGATTGATGAGTTGCTCAACGCTGCCTTTGCCTATGAGGCGATCCACACCCCCAGCCTTGCCGGGTTCATCCAGTGGTTCGATGCGAGCGACGACGACCTGAAGCGCGATCCCGATCAGGCCGCCAATTTCGTGCGCGTGATGACGGTACATGGCGCGAAGGGGTTGCAGGCCCCGATTGTTATCATGGCGGATGCTGTGAGCAAGCCGGGCAGGGTGCGCGATCTGTCGCTGGAGGACGAGCTTTCCGGGCGCGATGTGCCGTTGCCTACGCTCAATGCAGACGAACGGCGCGGTCCGATTGAACGGGCATATGATGTTGCCGAGGCGGCAGAGCTCCAGGAGCATTGGCGACTGCTCTATGTCGCGATGACGCGGGCTGAGGAAGCGCTGTTTATCGGTGGTTCGCTGGGCAAGCGCGACAAGGCTCCGCATGAGAACAGCTGGTTCGCGCGGCTTGAACCTCTTTTTGCGGACGATGCTGTGGAGGATGATCTGTGGAGTGCGCGGCGCGAGATTGGTAGGCGGGCAAAGCCCGTTGGCAAGGCGGCGACCAACGCGAAAGAAGCGAAAAGTGTCGAACTTCCGGCGTGGGCGCTTTCACCCGTTGGTCCTGAACCACGACCGCCGCGCCCGCTTGCGCCATCTTCTGCCGGTGACGATGCTTCGCCTGATCCACCTATGCCGCCCGACGTTACGAAGGATGCTGCCCGGCGCGGGGTGCTGATCCATGCGCTTCTGGAACGGTTGCCGGATGCTGTTCCCGGAGACCGTGAACACGCCGCGATGACCTGGCTGGACCGGCAAGCGGTCGATCTCGCGCCGCATGTGCGGCAGGACATGCTGAACACCGCGCTGACGGTAATCGACGACCCAGCCTTCGCGGCGATTTTTTCGCCCGCCGCGCTGGCGGAGGTTCCGCTGGCAGCAACCGTCGAAGGGCAGGTGGTTGCTGGTATCGCCGACCGTCTGCTGGTCATGCCCGAGAAGGTTACTGTGGTCGATTTCAAGAGCGCGCGGCGCCCTCCGACCGCGCTTGAAGAGATTCCCGCTGCGACGATCCGCCAGATGGCGGCCTATGTCTCGGCTCTTGCGGTCATCTATCCGGAGCGCGAGATCGAGGCAGCGTTGCTCTACACCCAGACACCGCAACTTTTTGCGATCCCGAACGAATTACTGGAGGCAAACAAGCCCCGTTTGTCCACAAATCAGGAAAGCTTTGCCGCCTCGCCCGTTGAGTGACACACAATCACCCCTAAATAGGTGGCATAGAAATCAGGAGATATTCCATGGCGACCATCAACGTCACCGACGACAGTTTCAAAAAGGACGTACTTGAATCCGACAAGCCAGTGCTGGTCGATTTCTGGGCCGAATGGTGCGGCCCGTGTAAGATGATCGCACCCGCGCTCGAAGAAATCAGCGATGAACTGTCCGATCAGGTGACAATCGCAAAGATGGATATCATGGAAAATACTGGCGTGCCCGGTGAAATCGGCGTCCAGTCGATCCCGCTGATGATCCTCTACAAGAATGGTGAGGCGGTTGCGCAGAAGCTTGGAGCAGCGCCGAAAGGACAGCTCAAGGGCTGGCTTGAAGGCGAGCTTTGATTGCTCACCCGGCGGGTGTATAGCCCGCCGTCAGCAATCTTCCGGCCAGATCTTCAAACAAAGCGCGGTTCGCCGCGCCGATCATCCCTTTGCGGCCACTATCGACAGTATAGGCCGAACCGTCCGGTCTGCGGCAAACACCGCCAGCTTCGTTGAGAAACAGACATCCGGCGGCGTGATCCCACGGCAGGGTGCGCTCGTAAATTGCAAGATCGTGCTTACCAAGAACAGTCAACGGATACTGCTCGGCGGCGCATCCTGGCGCTTCGACCAGCGAGTAATGCCGGGCGATTTGAGACTCAAACAGGGCGCGTTGACCTTCGAGCATATAGCGCGTCATGGCGGCCAGGTTGGGCGGTGAAGAACCGCTTGAATGGGCGGTGACCCGCTCGCCATCGATAAACGCACCTTCGCCCAGATGCGCATGGCAGAGCCGCTCGCGCCTCGGATCGAATATCCATCCGCCTTGCGTCCGACCGCCATCGGCCAGCGCGATCATAATCGCAAAATGACCACTGCCGCTGGCGAAATTGCTCGTCCCGTCGATTGGATCGATAATCCAGCAACTGCCTGAAAGGCGATCCATCACCGACGGATCCGAATGTGCTGCTTCCTCGCCGACGATTGCTGTTCCCGGGGAGATTCTCGCCAGGCCTTCACTGAGCAGTTCCTCGGCCTCGCGGTCGGCAATGGTGGCCAGATCGTCCTTGGCTTTCTCGATGATGTCGCCCTCGCGCAAGTTGCGATAGCGCGGCATGATCGCGCGCGCGGCGACATCTTTCATCAAAGCGAGAACTTCACGGTCGAGAACGTTCAAGAACGATAATCCGCGTTGATATCGATATAGCCGTGGGTGAGGTCGCAGGTCCAAATCTTAGCGCGCCCATCGCCAATGCCGAGGTCCACCGCGATGGTAATCTCTTGCCCTTTGAGATGTTCGGTAACGGGGGCTTCGTTGTAGTCGGGCACAGGTTGGCCATCGCGTGCCGCCCAGATTCCGCCAAAGCCAATCGATAGCTTGTCGCGGTCCGCCGGTTCACCGGCTTTGCCAACTGCCATTACCACGCGGCCCCAGTTGGCATCTTCCCCCGGCAATCGCAGTTTTGACGAGCGGTGAGTTTGCGATGGCCAAACCGATCCTGTGCGCACTGTCATCGCTTGCAGCACCGGTGACTGAGATCTCGATGAACTTTTGCGCTCCTTCGCCGTCACGAACAACGAGATGGGCAAGTTGCTGGCAGACATCGTGGAACGCGGCGGCAAAGGCATCGCCCCCCGCATCGCCGAACGAGGACAGTCGCGAATTGCCCGCTTTCCCGGTTGCGAAGGCCAGCACGGTGTCGCTCGTCGATGTATCGCTATCGACGGTGATGCAGGAGAATGTCCGTTTATTGGATTGCTCCAGCAGCTGCTGCAGGAAATCCGGCGCAACATCGGCGTCGGTGAAGATATATCCGAGCATAGTCGCCATATCAGGCGCTATCATCCCGCTGCCTTTGATCACCGCAGTGATGCTTACCCGTTTACCGTCGACAACGGCTGAGGCCGTCGCACCTTTGGCGAAGGTGTCGGTTGTGGCGATAGTGTTTGCGACATCCTCCCATCCGCAGGGCTCGGCCCTCACGGCGTCTGCAATGCCTTGCTGTGCCTTGTCTTTCGGCAGCGGCACGCCGATTACACCTGTCGAAGACACAAACACGTCGCTTGGCGCACAGCCAATGTGTTCGGCTACCTGCTGTATGATCTGTTCAACCGCTTCGCGCCCGCGATATCCGGTAAAGGCGTTGGCATTGCCTGCATTTACAACGAGCGCACGCGCATGACCCAACTTCACCTGTTCGCGGCCCAGTTCGACTTCGCTCGATGGGCAGGCGCTACGGGTAAAGACGCCTGCCACCGCAGTGCCTTCACACAGCTCGACATAGGTCAGGTCAGTCCGTCCCCAATCGCGATATCCGGCGTGCGCCATGCGCAACGTAACGCCTTCAATTTCGGGCATGTCTGGGAAGGGCAGTGCAAGTGGGGAGCGGGTCAGATCCATGTGTTGGGCTTAGGAGGCAGAGTGGGGTGCATCAAGTGGCGGCTCAACTTTACATCCATTTCGAGAATTGCGATGAACTCGACATGTTGAGACCGACACCACTCTTGCCGATTTTGGTGACCACCCTGGTCGCTGTTCCCACTATGGGACAAGATGGTGTGCAACCCGATTTAATCGAAATGCAGTATGTCCCGACCGATCCCAAACCGGCTGGCAATCCCGGCGCCTGGGTTACACCCGCCGATTATCCGGTGATGGCTTTGCGCGAACGGCGCGAAGGAGTGGTTCGTTTCAAAGTGGCGGTCAACATGGACGGGCGGGTAACCACATGTCAGATCACCGGAAGCAGTGGCCATTCCGATTTAGATGAACAGACTTGCAAGTTGATTGCGCGTCGAGCCTTTTTTAGGCCTGCCACCGACCCCGATGGAACGGCTGCCGCAGGGTTCTGGTCCAGCGCGGTGCGCTGGGAGATTCCTGAAAGAAGTCAGGCTGGGCCGACCCAGGCGAGCCTGACGACCAGCTTTGTTATTGAATTGGACGGAAGTGTTTCCGATTGCACCGCAGAAGGGACAGGACTGCGCAGCAGCGATCAAAACAGTCGATGCGACCATTGGACGTCAAGGGTATTTACGCCGTACAAAGACGCAAATGGCAATCCGGTCCGTAAGCGGGTTATAATGAAGAACGAGGTAACGTTGGTCGACCCTTCGGACTAGTTAAACGGTTTACGTTTTGTCCGCGACGACCTATGTAATCAGGCAATGCGTCGCTTAGTCGCCTTTCTCGCGCTGTTTTCCGGCCTTCTGGCTGCCGGTGCGCCTGCCAATGCGGCAGTGCTTGATCGTGCGTGCGAACAGGTTGCTTCCGCCGATTTCACACAATCGGGAAAGCAGACGCCGTGCGATTGTCGGACCGACAAGCGCGGTGACTCGGCAAAGAAGGACCGCAATAAGGGCTGCAAGCCTCGTAAGCCGGTCATTATCTATATCCCGACCGTGCAACTCGGCAGCGATCGCGCTTACGAATAGCGCCATCTGGCATTTGAAATTTTGACCTGTGAGCAGCGCCGGAAGTTCGGCCTGCGCGCAGTAACTTCCTATACGAAATCCCCGAAAGACCGTTCATGCTCAACGCACTTATTAAGTCCGTATTCGGATCGTCCAACGACCGCTACGTCAAATCACTCGGAAAAATCGTCAATCAGATCAACGATCTGGAGCCGCAGATTCAGGCTTTGAGCGATGAAGAACTTCAGGCTCAGACTGCGAAATTTCGCCAGCAACTCGAAGACGGCAAGACACTAGATGACATTATGCCCGAGGCCTTCGCCACGGTGCGTGAAGCTTCGGTCCGTGTCCTGGGGATGCGTCATTTCGATGTCCAGCTGATTGGCGGTGTCGTTCTCCATCGCGGTGAAATTGCCGAAATGCGCACGGGTGAAGGTAAGACGCTGGTGGCTACGCTGGCTACGTATCTCAATGCGATAGCGGGCAAGGGTGTTCACGTCGTGACCGTCAATGACTACCTTGCCGCACGCGATGCTGAATGGATGGGACAACTCTATCGCTGGATGGGTCTGACAGTCGGTGTCATTGTCCCCAACCTCGGGGAATTCGAGCGCCGCGAAGCCTATGCTGCCGACATAACCTACGGCACCAATAACGAGTTCGGCTTCGATTATCTGCGCGACAATATGAAGCATGAGCGCGGCCAAATGGTCCAGCGCCCTTTCAATTTTGCCATTGTTGATGAGGTCGACTCGATCCTGATCGACGAGGCACGTACACCGTTGATCATCTCCGGTCCCACCGAGGACAAGACCGACCTTTACATCTCCATTGATGCCATCGTTAAGGAGATCCCAGAAGATTGGTATGAGAAGGACGAAAAGACCAAGAGCATCCAGCTGACCGAAGACGGGCTGGAGCAGGTCGAGCAGTTGCTGATCGAAAAGGGCTTGCTCGAAACCGAGAATCTCTACGACGTCGAGAACACCCAGATCGTGCATCACATGGATCAGGCGCTGAAGGCGGTCCATATGTTCAAGCGCGACACCGATTATATCGTCAAAGACGACAAGGTCGTGATCATCGACGAGTTTACCGGTCGCATGATGGATGGTCGCCGTTGGTCGAACGGCTTGCATCAGGCGTGTGAGGCCAAGGAAGGCGTCAAGATCGAGCCTGAAAACCAGACGATGGCTTCGATCACATTCCAGAACTATTTCCGGATGTATCCCAAGCTGTCGGGCATGACCGGTACGGCCGCGACCGAAGCAGCCGAATTCTGGGACATCTACAAGATGAACGTGGTCGAGATCCCGACCAACAAACCCGTCCGCCGGATCGACGAGGAGGACGAGTTTTACAAGAACACGCAAGACAAGTTCCAGGCGATCGCCAAGGCGATCAAGGAAAAGAACGAAATTGGCCAGCCGGTGTTGGTCGGCACGGTCTCAATCGAGAAATCAGAGCTACTCGCGCAGTTCCTCGACAAGGCAGGCGTCAAGCACGAGGTGCTCAATGCGCGCCAGCACGAGCGCGAGGCGCATATTGTGGCGCAGGCTGGGCGGATTGGCGCGGTGACCATCGCTACCAACATGGCCGGTCGCGGGACCGATATCCAGCTTGGCGGCAATATCGAATTCCGCATCGAAGACGAGCTGAGCGATATGGAGGAAGGCCCCGAACGCGACGCTGCGATCAAGAAGATAGAAGACGAGGTTCTTGCCGAGCGCGAGAAGGTGCGCGAGGCGGGCGGCCTGTTTGTTCTCGCTACGGAGCGTCATGAAAGTCGCCGGATCGATAACCAGCTGCGTGGTCGTTCGGGTCGTCAGGGTGATCCCGGCCTGTCGCGCTTCTATCTTTGCCTGGAGGATGATCTGCTTCGCATCTTCGGCCCGGATACCTTGTTCTCGCGAATGATGAATTCGAATCTCGAAGACGGGGAAGCGATTGGTTCAAAATGGCTTTCCAAAGCCATTGAAACTGCTCAGAAAAAGGTTGAGGCGCGCAACTACGATATCCGCAAACAGGTGGTCGAATATGACGACGTGATGAACGACCAGCGTAAGGTCATTTACGAGCAGCGCGCCGAGATCATGGACAGCGAAACGGTCGATGATGTTGTGGTCGATATGCGTCACGACACTGTCAACGCCATCGTCAACGAGGCATGCCCGCCCGGTTCCTATCCCGAGCAGTGGGACGTCGACGGCCTCAAGGACAAGGTATCCGAAGTTCTTGGCCTCGAACTGCCCATCGACGCCTGGCTCGAAGAAGATACCGTTGAACCGGAAATTATCGAAGAACGCCTGCGCGAGCAGGCCGACACCATCATGGACAAGAAGATGGCGGCATCCGACCCGGCGATCTGGCGCAGGGTTGAAAAGAGTATTCTGCTCGAACGGCTCGACCATCACTGGAAAGAGCACCTCGCAACGCTGGATGCGTTGCGGCAAGTGGTATTCCTCCGCGCGCATGCCCAGAAGCAACCGCTGAACGAATATAAGCAGGAAGCGTTCGGACTGTTCGAACAGATGCTCAACACTCTGCGCGAGGACATCACCAGCATCCTGATCAAGAGCGAACTGCGCATGGCGCCACCGGTGCAAGAGGAATTGCCCGATCTACCTGACTTCCTGACAGGCCACATCGATCCGCTGACTGGGCTCGATAACTCGAACGATGGTGATGGTTCGGCAGAGCGCCCGGAAATGTTTGGTTCGCTAGCTGGTAGCCCGCGTGCAGCAGCTGGGCCGGGTGGGGCCGCAACCAGACGCGAAAATCCCTATGCCGGGCAGGACATCAGCCGTAACGCGCCGTGCCCTTGCGGTTCGGGCAACAAGTACAAGCACTGCCACGGGGCGGCGGTTTAGCGGCACTGGTAGCATGCAAACAAACGAAAAGGCGCGGAGAAAACTCCGCGCCTTTTTCATTTCAACCGAAAATGAAGTGCTGGCTCCCCGAGTTGGATTCGAACCAACGACCAAGTGATTAACAGTCACCTACTCTACCGCTGAGCTATCGGGGAACAGCCCTTGATGCCGGCGAAGTCTCGCGGGCAGGGGTGCGCCTATATTGGCGCGGGATTCGTTTGGCAAGCCTCTGTTACGCCTCAGACCACGAATTGTTCGGAAACGATCCGTTCGTCGAGCGAATGCCCCGGATCGAATAGCAAAGTCAGCTCCGAATCGCGGGCAATTTCGATGCTGACTTCGGCGATGTCGCGAATTTCTTTCTGGTCGGCGACTGCCGCGACCGGACGTTTTACCGGCTCGTTGACCGTAATGTGGATTGTCGAGCGATCCGGGAGGATCGCGCCGCGCCATCTGCGAGGGCGAAACGCGCTGATCGGGGTGAGGGCAAGCAATTTCGAATCGAGCGGCAGGATCGGGCCGTTGGCTGACAGGTTGTACGCAGTCGAGCCGGCAGGGGTAGCCACCAGAACGCCGTCCGCAACCAGTTCCTTGACCCGAACACGGTCATCGGCGGAAATCTCCAGCTTTGCGGTCTGACGCGTTTCCCGCAGCAGCGAGACTTCGTTGATCGCCGACTCGACATGTTTCACGCCATCCTGGGTGATCGCCTCCATCCGTAAGGGCGAGATACCGATGGCCCGTGACCGGTTGACCTTATCGAGCAATTTCACCCCGGCGCGATAGCGGTTCATCAGGAATCCGACCGTGCCGCGATTGACCCCATAGGTCGGAATCACCCGACCGCTATCGAGCATGGAATGGAGTGTGTGCAGCATGAAACCGTCGCCACCCAGGACAACGACCGCGTCAGCCTCGTCGCGTGCTACCCAATCATGCGCATCACGCAGCTCTTTCGCAGTCTCCTGCGCGCGCGAACTGTCGGAAATCGCCAGCGCAAGCCTTTTGAATCCGTGATTGGTCGCCAATTGATCCTCCGAGCCCCGTACGGCGCCATTGCTGTGGAAGAATGGCCCTTGGTGAGCGTTCTATGGGGGGCTGTGCCATTTGGCAACGGATGGGATTTGGCAGCTTACTTGTGCGCTCGGGCTCCCTAAATGCGCGTGCATGAACGATGTGGCACAGATTGAACGACCTATGACCGAACGCAGAACCCGCACCGATCGCCGCCGCAGTGCTGCTCCTGAAGAAGCTGCTGAACTTGCACATGCGATCAACGCGGATGCGATACAGGTGCTGTTTCAGCCGCAGTTCCTGTGCGAATCCGGGGTTCTGGCGGGCGCGGAAGCGCTGGTGCGGTGGGATCATCGCGAGCAGGGTGTGCTCGCCGGGGACCGGGTGTTTACGCTCGCGCGCGAGGCCGGGATGGCGGACCGGCTGACACGCTATGTCTGCGCAGTTGCAATGAAAGAAGCAGCACAATGGCCAGAGAGCTGGCGGCTGTCACTCAACGCAACAGCAGAAGATCTTGCGGATGGTTCCTATCCCGACATTATTCGCGAAAGCCTGCGAATATCCGGCTTGCCCGCGTCTCGCCTGACGCTTGAGATCACCGAGCAGGCGCTTGTCGACGGGCTGGATACGACGGCGGAAATGTTACGCCTCCTGGCGAATGAGGGAATTGCAATAGCGCTCGATGACTTCGGTGCTGGCTTCTGCAACTTCCGCTATTTGAAAGTGCTGCCGCTGGCCGCGCTCAAGCTTGATCGCTCGATGGTCGAAGGGATTGCTACGGACCGACAGGATCTCGCTGTGTTCCGGGCAATTATGGCGATGGCGCAGGCACTGGATCTGCTGGTGATCGCCGAGGGCGTCGAAACGGAGGCGCAGCGTCTCGCAGTATGCCGCGAAGGCTGTGACCGCTGGCAGGGTTTTCTCGGAGCCAGGCCAATGGCCGCAGAACAGTTGGCGGGATCGACCGCTAGCTGACCCGTCAGGAAGCTCTTTTGCTCGCCTTCCTGGCGACATTGCTAAGGCCCTTGGTCAGCTGAAACAGGCCGTTAAGACGCGATTGCGGATCGCCCCAGGCACGGTTGATGACCAACTTCATATCCGGGCGGAGCTTGGCGGTACCCTTCAACCGGTCAACATAGGCGATCAGTCCGGGCCCGTCGGGAAAATCATCATTGTGGAAGGTGACCAGTGTGCCGCGTGCGCCAACGTCGATCTTGGCGATATTGGCTTCGATTGCCTGATGCTTGATTTCGATCAGCCGCACGAGATTGGATGTCGCATCGGGCAAAGGACCGAAACGGTCGATCATTTCGGCGGCCATCGCCTCGATCTCCGCTTTGTCTTTGGCATCGTTCAGGCGGCGATAAAGCGCCATGCGGACCGCAAGATCGGGGACGTATTCCTCGGGAATCATGATCGGTGCATCGACGGTGATCTGCGGACTGATACTTTCCGGCTTCGCCTCCAGACCGGCAGCCCCCGCTTTCGCAGCCAAAATCGCATCTTCAAGCATCGATTGATACAGCTCGAACCCGACTTCGCGGATATGGCCCGATTGTTCATCGCCCAGCAGGTTGCCCGCGCCGCGAATGTCGAGATCATGGCTCGCGAGCTGGAAGCCCGCACCCAGACTGTCGAGATCGCCCAGTACCTTGAGGCGTTTTTCGGCAACCTCGGATAGCTGTTGGTCCTTGGGATAGGTCATGTACGCGTATGCGCGTAGTTTCGAGCGCCCGACGCGCCCACGAAGCTGGTAGAGCTGGGCAAGGCCAAAGCGGTCGGCGCGGTGAATGATGATTGTATTGGCGCTCGGAATGTCGAGCCCGCTTTCGACGATGGTGGTCGAGAGCAGGACTTCGTATTTGCCCTCATAGAACGCGCTCATCCGTTCTTCGACTTCGGTTGGAGACATCTGCCCATGCGCTGTAATAGCTTTGACCTCGGGCACATGCTCTCGCAGCCATTCCTCCACATCGGGCATGTCGGCGATACGCGGGACGACGATAAAGCTCTGCCCGCCGCGATGATGCTCACGCAGCAGCGCTTCGCGCATCACCATCTCGTCCCATTCCATCACATAGGTGCGGACCGCGAGACGGTCGACGGGCGGCGTTTGGATGGTCGAAAGCTCGCGCAGCCCGGTCATCGCCATCTGCAAGGTGCGCGGGATTGGCGTAGCGGTCAGCGTCAGCATGTGGACGTCGGCGCGCAGCTGCTTGAGTTTTTCCTTGTGCGTGACGCCGAAACGCTGCTCTTCGTCTACAACAACGAGGCCCAAATCCTTGAATTGCGTGTTCTTCGAGAGGATCGCATGCGTTCCAATCACAATATCCATCGTGCCGTCTTCGAGCGCTTCGCGCGTGTCCTTCATCTCTTTCGCAGGGACGAGGCGTGAAAGGCGTCCGACCTTGAGCGGGAAGCCGGCAAAACGCTCGGTGAAATTGGTGAAGTGCTGGCGAGCGAGCAGGGTGGTCGGGGCAACGACAGCGACTTGCTGGCCATTCATTGCGGCCACGAACGCTGCACGGAGGGCTACCTCGGTCTTGCCGAAGCCGACATCGCCGCAAACGAGCCGGTCCATCGGTCGTCCGCTTTCGAGATCGCGCAGGACATCGGCAATCGCGCGATCCTGATCGTCGGTCTCGGCCCAGGGGAAACGGTCGATGAACTGGTTGAACGTGCCTTCCTCGACCTCAAGCACCGGCGCTTTCTTCAGCGCGCGTTCGGCGGCGACTCTCATCAAATCGCCTGCAATTTCGCGGATACGCTCTTTGAGGCGCGAGCGTCGCTTCTGCCACGCTTCACCGCCCAACTTGTCGAGAGGAACGGTTTCCTCCGAAGAACCGTAGCGTGACAGCACATCGATGTTCTCAACCGGGATATAGAGCTTATCGCCGCCGTGATATTCAAGCATTACGCAGTCGTGCTTGCTCTTGCCGACGCTGATTGGTTCGAGGCCGAGATACTTGCCGATCCCATGCTCGGTATGCACCACCAGATCGCCTCGATTGAGTGCCGACAATTCGGCAAGGAAGGCATCGGCATCCTTCTTGCGCTTCTTGCGGCGAACGAGCCGGTCGCCAAGGATATCCTGCTCGGTGAGCAGCTCCAGCTCATCATTGGCAAAGCCACTATCGAGCGGCAGCACCATAGCGGCAGCCTGACCTTTTGCAGCCAGGCCCAGCGCTTCCTGCCAGCTGTCGGCGAGTTTCGTTTCGGTCCCGGCCTCGCTCAATATCGAGGCAATCCGTGAGCGGCTGCCTTCGGAATAGGTCGCGAGGAGGGGTTTTTTGCCCGACTTGGCAATATCGCCGAGATGCTTGCTCGCCGCCTCGTAGAGATTGTCGCCACGCGCGCGTTCAGGGGCGAAGTCGCGAGCAGACGAGAAACCGAAATCAACCGACTTCGTGCTTTCCGGCTCGGCAAAAATGACGCTGCGATGGACGGGCCAAGTTGCCAGATGATCCTCGAATTCGTCGCGCGAAACGTAGAGCGCGTCCTCGGCCAGCGGGCGATAGCTGCCAGCCGCCTGTCCCGCAGCTTTCTCGCGCGCCTGATGGTAGTCCGCGATGTCTTTCAGGCGCTCCTCACCGGCCTGGATCGCACTGCTATCGATCACGATTTGGTCGTTTTCCGACAGGTGGTCGAACAGCGTGGTGAGCTTCTCCTCCAGCAGGGGCAGCCAGTGCTCCATCCCGGCAAGCCGCCGTCCGTCACTGATCGCCTGATAGAGCGGGTCGCCAGTTGCTGTGGCGCCGAACATTTCGCGGTAACGGCTACGGAAGCGCTTGATGCTGCCTTCGTCGAGCAAGGCCTCGCTCGCGGGTAACAGCAGGTGGGATTTGAGAACGCCTGTGCTGGTTTGTGTCGAGGGATCGAAAAGACGAAGGCTTTCCAACTCGTCTCCGAAGAAGTCTAACCGCAGCCCCTGATCGAGCCCGGACGGAAAGATATCCACGATCGATCCGCGCACCGCATATTCCCCGGTATCGACAACCGTGTCTGCGCGCGAATAACCCTGGCGCTGGAGCAGGGTAGCAAGGCTCTCACGCCCGATCTCTACGCCGGGCTTGAATTCACGAACTGACTCGCGAATGCGGAACGGCGACAGAATACGCTGCAGCGTAGCGTTGGCAGTTGTCACCAACAGCTGTGAACCGCCTTTGCCCGCCTGTAACCGGTGCAATGCCGCCAGCCGCTTGGCGCTTACCGATAGGACCGGGCTAGTCCGGTCGTATGGTAGGCAATCCCAGGCGGGGAACTCGATGACTTCCAGCTCTGGTGCGAAATAATGCGCGGCATCGGTCACTGCGCGCATGGCTGCGTCGTCGGCGCCAATAAATACTGCGCGTCCCTTCGAAGCGCGTGCCAGGTCTGCGAGCACCAGCGGTTGCGCTCCGCGTGCTACCGAGGACAGCGTTAGCGGCTCTGTGGCCGAAAGGATGCGTGATAGATCAGGCATTGCGAAGCGTGTCAGCGAGGAATGTCCACGTAATCGAGCATTTGCATCAGCTTCATCTGCGCTCCGGCGAAGCGCTCGGGCGTCGATGCGGTTTTCATTGCCCAGGCCATCACGTCGACGTCATCTTCATCGAGCAGGCGCTCGAACCACACGAGATCGTCTTCGGACCAACTGCCAGCATAGCGATCAAAGAAGCCGCCGATCATATAGTCAGCTTCGCGTGTGCCGCGATGCCATGCACGAAATTTGGCGCGGGCCATGCGGGCTGAAAAATCGGTGGGCTCGAACATGGCGGTGCGCCTATTATGTCCATCATCGCAGCGCAAGCTGGGATCGCTTTCCACAAGCTCTGACATGAATGAGAAAGATCCCAGCTTTCGCTGCGATGACGATGGTGGCTATAGGACTCGCATGCGTCCTGAAGTGCTCAATCCTCTGTTTGTCGAAGTCGATGCGCTCGACGGGATCGGGCCGAAGCTGAAGAAACCGCTCGACAAACTCGGTCTAAAGCGTGTCCGCGATGTCGCCTATCACTTGCCCGAGCGCTTTGTGACGCGTCGAGCTGTCGAAAATCTCGACGAAGCAAGTGTCGGGGAGCAGGTCGTGATTGCGCTTACACCAACCGAACACCGGACTTCGCGAAGCAATCGCGGGCCGTATCGTGTGTTGGCGCAGGACGCGGTCGGCAATATCTGCGCGCTAACCTATTTCGGGCGTGCATCCTACACGGCGAAGAAACTGCTGCCGGTAGGTGAGAAGCGCTGGGTTGCGGGCAAGATCGATCAATATGACCAGATGCTGCAGATCGTGCATCCCGATCACGCGGTGGCCGATAGTGGTGAAATGCTCTCGAGGCTTTGCGAACCGGTATATTCGCTGTCCGAAGGATTGACGCAGCCCAAGGTCGCCGGCCTCGTCGAGCAGGCTCTCGAGCGCCTGCCCGAACTCCCGGAATGGATTGAACCATCCCAGTTTGAAACGGAGAAGTGGCCAAAATGGCGCGACGCTCTAAAGCTTGCGCACAAGGGCGAGCATGCGGCTGCGCGCGACCGGCTCGCATATGACGAGTTGCTGGCCAACAGTCTCGCATTGATGCTGGTGCGGGCGGATAATCGCGCCCGTAAGGGGCAGCCGCTGCTCGGTGATGGTTCGCTGCGCGGTAAGCTGCAATTGCCTTACGAGTTGACCGGCGCCCAAAAGCGGTCGGTATCTGAGATTGAGGATGATCTGGGACAACGGGCGCCGATGCTTCGGCTGCTGCAGGGCGATGTCGGTGCTGGCAAGACGGTTGTTGCCCTGGAGGCCATGCTGATCGCCAATGAAGCAGGAAAGCAGGCGGCCTTGCTCGCACCAACCGAAATTCTCGCGCGCCAACATTTCGAGACATTGCGTGAAATGGCACGTCCGACCGGTGTCGAGGTTGCCCTGCTCACGGGCCGCGACAAGGGGAAGGCGCGCGAGTCGACCCTGATGGGGTTGTTGGATGGCAGCATCAGTATCGTCGTCGGCACCCATGCGATTTTTCAGGACAGCGTGAGCTACAAAGACCTCGCATTGGTTGTTATCGACGAGCAGCATCGCTTTGGCGTTGCGCAGCGCCTGATGCTGGCGAAGAAGGGCAAACGAACGCCGCATACGCTGGCGATGACTGCGACGCCGATACCGCGCACACTTACTCTTGCACAATATGGCGAAATGGATGTTTCGCGGCTCGATGAAATGCCGCCGGGGCGCCAGCCAATCGATACGCGGGTTGTGGCGCAGGAACGACTTGAAGACGTTGTGGAGGGTGTTTTCCGGCATATCGGCAGCGGTCAACAAGCCTATTGGGTGTGCCCGATGGTCCGCGAGAACGAGACTGAAGACATCGCCGCTGCCGAGGCGCGCTTTGCTGGCCTCAAAGAGCGCTTTGGCGATGACGTTGCGCTGGTACATGGGCAGCTCAAACCCGAACTCAAAGACGCGGCTATGGAACGGTTTGTATCGGGCCGGGCGAAATTGCTGGTTGCGACGACAGTAATCGAGGTGGGCGTCGATGTGCCAGCAGCGACATTGATGGTCATCGAACAGGCTGAACGTTTTGGCTTGGCTCAGCTGCACCAATTGCGCGGAAGGGTAGGGCGTGGATCGGAGAAGTCCGTCTGTCTCCTGTTGCGCGGTAGTGCTCTGTCCGAAACGGGCCACGAACGGCTGGCACTGATGCGCGAAACACAGGACGGATTCCGTCTCGCCGAGGAGGATCTGCGGCTTCGCGGCGGCGGCGAATTGCTCGGTACACGGCAATCGGGCGACACCCCGTTCCGCGTCGCATCGCTCGATCAAATCACCCAACTGCTTCCCAGAGCGCACGATGACGCCAAACTGCTGATGGAGCGTGACGGCGGCCTGACCGGCAAGCGCGGTGAGGCTGCGCGCATTCTTCTCTATCTGTTCGAACGCGACTGGGGTGTCCAGATGCTGCGGGGCGGTTAAGCCAGACCCTTCAGGCGGGCGACGATGGCATCGGCAGCCATGTTTACATCTCCCCAGGTGAACTCGAACCCTTCCTCGCCGCCGTAATATGGGTCGCTCACCTCGGCACCTTCACGGCCTGGTACCGCGTCGAGCAATAGGGCAATCTCCGCCTTTGTATCCGGTGGAGCAACGGCACGGAGGTTCGTCAGATTGGAGTTGTCCATCGCATAGATATGCGTGAAGCGGCTGAAGTCCGATTGTGCCAACTGCCGTCCGCGATAATGTGCGATATCGACCCCGTGCTTTGCCGCTTCGGCGACGCTGCGCGGATCGGGCGGCTCGCCGATATGATAACCAGCGGTTCCGACAGAATCAGCCTCGATATCCAGACCGGCATCCTCCGCCGCCTTGCGAAACGCGCCCTCGGCCAAGGGTGAACGGCAGATATTACCGAGACATACGAACAGGATGGCGGGCTTGCTGGTCATTGTACCCGTGTACTGGACCATGTTGGTCGGTCGCAATAGAAAGCGCACCACAGGAGAGATTCACGATGAAACATCTGTTTGCGGTTGCCTTGCTAAGCATGGCTGTTGTCGCGCCAGCTCAGGCGCAGGAGAACGCTGGAGAGCAGTTCGCCGAACTACGCGAAGATGTCTGGCAGTGGACACTCGACAACAATCCGACCCTGGCGACTGGCATCGGGGATCGGCGCGGCGACGGAAGGCTCGGTGACTGGTCGATCAACGGACATTCTCGCAGCATCGAGGATACGCGCGCTTTCCTGAACCGGTTGAATGCCATCGACGCGGAAGATCTGCCCGAGAATCTGAAGATCGATGCGGCTATCCTCAAGCGCAGCCTGGAAGACATCGTCGCAGCGTCGGCGTTCGATCATGACTGGTATATCCTGTTCACCAATCGAGGCGGTTGGTTCACTTTTTTCGCTTCGCTCCCGCATCGTTCACCTTTCTTCAGCAAGGCTGATTATGAGAGCTATGTTGGCAGGCTCGAGGCGTATCGCGAGATAAATTCCGATGCCATCGGACGCTCGCGAATTGCGGTCGAACGCGGCCTGACCCAGCCTTGCGGGCCGATGGAGGGATTTTCCGGTCGGATCGAGCAGCAGATTTTTGACACTGCCGAGGAATCGCCCTTCTGGCGTCCGTTTGCGGAGCGTCCCGCTTCGATTTCGGAGGATGACTGGTCTGATCTCCTCGCGCGCGGGAAAGCTGCAATCGAGGGCAGCGTGTTTCCCTCCTATCGCGACTTCGCAGAATTTTACGCCGAAGAGTATGAACCGAAATGTCGAACCGGTACTCCCGGTATCCTCGCAACGCCCAATGGTGACGGGTACTATGCACATCGTGTGAAAAGCTTCACCACCACCGATATGACGCCCGACGAAGTGCATCAACTCGGCCTGTCGGAAGTGGCGCGCATTCGTGCGGAAATGGTCGAAGTGGCAAAGGAAGCGGGCTTCGATACGCGCGAGGCGTTTATCGAGCATCTTCGCACCGACCCGCAATACTATATGACCGATCCCGACGAGTATGTCGCTTATGCGCGTGCCTTGGCAAAGCAAATCGATGGCTTCATGCCCCAACTGTTCGGGAACTTACCGCGTTTGCCATACACCGTGTCACCAATTCCGGCTGCGCAGGCTCCGGGCAACACGACTGCATATTATGAGCGTGGATCGATCGAGACGGGCCAGGCCGGGATATATCGCATAAACACGACCGAACTTGACCAGCGTCCGCTTTGGGAACTGCCAGCGCTTGGCGTGCATGAGGCGGTGCCGGGCCATCACCATCAGATTGCTCTGCAGCAGGAGCTGGATATCCACCCGCTGCGCGCCAACGGCACTTTTTTCACGGCGTTTGTCGAGGGGTGGGGGCTCTACTCGGAGCGGCTTGGCATCGAGATGGGACTCTATGATACCCCTGCCAAACAGATGGGACGTCTGTCCTACGAAATGTGGCGCGCCACACGGCTGGTGGTCGATACCGGCATACACTCTAAGGGCTGGAGCAAGGAGCAGGCGGTCGAGTTTATGCTCGACAACACTGCACTGACCGCGGCCAATGTCGATGCCGAGGTCAATCGCTATATTACATGGCCTGGGCAAGCGCTTGCATACAAGATCGGCGAACTGAAAATCCGTGAGCTGCGGGCGCGCGCCGAAGAAACGCTAGGCAGCGATTTCGACCTACGCCGTTTCCACGATGCGGTGCTCGAAAACGGCGCCGTTCCGCTCGACGTCCTGGAAGAGCATATCGACCGTTGGATAGAGGGACAGAAGCGCGATTGTGGGGAAGGGTGTTAGAAGCAATCCCGCATTTTCGTGCGGGATTGCTCGGCCAAAAAATCGGCAAATCCTTGGCTGTCTGGAAAACTGGTCGGGAAGAGAGGATTCGAACCTCCGGCCCCCGCCTCCCGAAGACGGTGCTCTACCAGGCTGAGCTACTTCCCGACTCGATTGCGCACCGATGGGACCGGCGCGCGGTAGAGGCGGCCCTATAGGGTCGCATTGCCGGGGTGGCAAGCGGGCAGTTGCAGGGCTAGGGAAGGCGTATGGCAAGCGCAGCTGTTTATACTGATTCCTCTGGCGATTCTCCCACCAGTCGCCATCCCGAATGGCAATATCTAGATTTGATGCGCCGAATCTGGGAGCATGGTAGCGAACGCAAGGACCGCACGGGGGTGGGTACGCGCTCGGTTTTCGGGGCGATGCTGCGCTTCGATCTGGCCGACAACCGGATGCCGCTGCTGACCACCAAACGGGTCTATTGGAAGACCGCAACGCGTGAGATGCTGTGGTTCCTCACTGGTGACACGAATATCCGGGAACTGTGCAAGCAGAACGTCCAGATATGGACCGACTGGCCGCTCGACACCTATCGCCGCGAAACGGGCGAGGAGATCAGCCGCGAGGATTTTTCGGCGCGGATTGTCGAGGATGCGGGCTTTGCGGAGCGTTGGGGCGAGCTGGGCCCGGTCTATGGCAAACAATGGGTCGATTGGCCGACTTTCCAATACCAGGCAGATGGCAGCTATCGCAAGGGGCCGGGTATCAACCAGGTTGCGGAAGTGGTTGATTCACTTAAGAATAGCCCTGGGAGCAGGCGCCACATCATCGAGGGGTGGAATGTCGCTCAGCTCGACCAGATGGCGCTGCCGCCTTGCCACAAGACCTATCAGTTTCACGTTGCTGGCGACCGGCTCAATTGCGCGCTCTATCAGCGTAGTTGCGATGTTGCGCTGGGCCTTCCATTCAACCTTTGGTCTGCGGCACTTTTGCAGCGGATGATTGCGCAGCAGGTTGGTCTTGAACCGGGCGAGTTCGTATGGATGGGGGGCGATACGCATCTCTATCTCAATCACGGCGAGCTGGTCGAAGAACAACTGTCGCGGGAACCCGTCGGCACTCCGACGCTTGAAATAGGTAGAAAGCCGGATTCGATATTCGATTACCTCATCGAGGATTTCGAGGTGCATGGCTACGCACCCCAGAGTGCGCTAAAGGCACCTATCGCGGTCTAACCGGCACGGCTTGACCGTAGGCGCGTCGTGAAATAAAATGTCGCGCTGTTAAAAGATTGCGTCTCGCATTCTCGTCTCGTTTGGGGAGAGCACGATTATGGCCGATGGGCCCAAGGGACCAGCCAAGGGGGGGAGCAACAAGCCCTCGCTCGAGCTGCACGTTCCCGAACCGACATACCGTCCGGGCGATCCGGTCGATTTCGCGCATATCGCTGTGCCGGAGGCTGGCAAGCAGGCGCGTCCCGATGAAGCATGCGAAGCAATCGAGACGAGCGATCTTTGTTACGATCTGATCCGTGTGCTGGGCGAGGATAACAAAGCGCACGGCCCTTGGGATCCGAAGCTCGATGCCGACACTTTGCGCACTATGATGCGCCATTTCGCCATGGTCCGCGCCTTTGACGAGCGGATGTTCCGCGGCCAGCGGCAGGGCAAGACCAGCTTCTATATGAAGTGTACGGGCGAGGAAGCGACCTCGATCTCGGCCGCGATGGCGCTGGCGAGCGACGATATGGTGTTCCCCTCCTATCGTCAGCAGGGCATTCTGATCGCGCGCGGCTATCCGCTTATCGAAATGATCAACCAGATCTATTCGAACAAGGGCGACAAACTGAAGGGCCGCCAGCTGCCTATCATGTATTCGAGCCGCGAGCACAGCTTCTTCTCTATCTCGGGCAATCTCGCGACGCAGACACCGCAAGCGGTTGGCTGGGCGATGGCGAGCGCGATCAAGGGCGACAGCCGGATTGCGGCGACATGGGTGGGTGAAGGTTCTACGGCAGAGGGGGACTTCCACTCCGCCTGCACCTTCGCGACGGTGTATAATGCACCGGTTATCCTCAATGTTATCAACAACCAGTGGGCGATTTCGAGCTTTAGCGGATTTGCTGGAGCGGAGCGCACAACATTTGCCGCCCGCGCGCTGGGATACGGCCTTGCAGGGCTGCGGGTGGACGGCAATGATCCGCTCGCGGTCTATGCAGCCGAAAAGTGGGCCGCCGACCGTGCACGAGCCAACAAAGGTCCGACGCTGATCGAACACTTCACCTATCGCGCAGAAGGTCATTCTACTTCGGATGATCCCAGCGGCTATCGCAGTGCACAGGAACGCGAAGAATGGCCGCTCGGCGATCCGGTTATGCGGCTCAAAAATCACCTGATCGCGCTCGGCGAGTGGGACGAGAAGCGGCAGGAGCAGCTCGACAAGGACTGCGTCGAGGAAGTCAAAGCTGTCACCAAGGAGGCGGAGAAGAACGGCATCCTCGGTCACGGCCTGCATCACCCGTTCCGTACGATGTTCCAGGATGTCTATGAAGAGCTGCCTTGGCACCTCGAAGAACAGGCTGCGCAGGCGAAGCGCGAGCGCGAGATCAAATGGCCCGGCGAGGAGCCCTGGTCATGAGCACCAAGACGAAAGACAACCAGACTGCAGAAGCAGACTCCGAACGCCGTCTCAACATGATCGAGGCGATCAACGAAGCACTCGACATCACAATGGCCGCCGATCCCGATGTGATCGTGATGGGTGAGGACGTTGGCTATTTTGGCGGCGTGTTCCGCGCGACCGCCGGTTTGCAGGAAAAATACGGTAAGACCCGCGTTTTCGACACTCCGATTTCCGAATGCGGGATCATCGGCGTCGCAGTTGGGATGGGAGCTTACGGCTTGCGTCCGGTGCCGGAAATCCAGTTTGCCGACTATATCTATCCCGGCCTCGATCAGCTGATATCGGAAGCCGCCCGGTTGCGCTATCGTTCGGCGACTGAATACATCGCCCCGCTGACGGTGCGCTCTCCCTTTGGCGGCGGCATTTTCGGCGGCCAGACGCACAGCCAAAGCCCCGAAGCGATTTTTGCGCATGTGGCAGGCTTGAAAACGGTGATCCCGTCAACGCCCTACGACGCCAAAGGTCTGTTGATCTCCTGCATTGAAGATAACGATCCGGTGATCTTCTTTGAGCCCAAGCGTATCTATAATGGCCCGTTCACTGGCTATTACGACAAACCGGTCGAGCCGTGGAAGAAACACCGCGACAGCGTTGTGCCTGAGGGTCACTACAAAATTCCGCTCGGAAAAGCCCGCACGGTAACCGAAGGCGACGCGCTGACCATTCTTGCTTATGGCACCATGGTCCACGTGGCCGAGGCGGTGTGCGAGGCGAAGGGCGTCAACGCCGAAATCCTCGATCTGCGCACGATTGTGCCGCTCGATATCGAAGCAATTGAAGCTTCGGTCGAAAAAACCGGTCGCTGCCTGATCGTGCATGAAGCGACCCGCACGTCGGGCTTTGGTGCAGAACTGTCGGCTTTGGTGACCGAGCGTTGTTTCTATCATCTCGAAGCACCGGTCGAGCGCGTGACCGGTTTCGACACACCCTATCCGCACAGCCTTGAATGGGCCTATTTCCCGGGGCCGGTCCGCATCGGCGAAGCCCTCGACAAGATTCTGGAAGCCTGAGTTATGAGCAAATTCACTTTCAACATGCCCGATATTGGCGAAGGCATTGCCGAGGCGGAGATTGTCAGCTGGCATGTCGGCGTCGGCGATACGGTCGAGGAAGACCAGGAAATCGTCGATATGATGACCGACAAGGCGACCGTACCAATGGAAAGCCCGGTCAACGGCAAGGTTGTGGAGATCGCTGGCGAAGAAGGCGATATGGTTTCGATCGGCTCGATGCTGGTTGTGATCGAAGTCGAGGGCGACGTTCCCGACGATGTCGAGGAGAAGGTCGAGGAGCAGGTTGCGGAAGCCGCGCCGGAATCGGAACCGACCGAAGCAACCACCTCAAAACCCGCTCAGGCTGAGCCTGTCGAAGCCCTGCCTTCTTCTGATGACGCTCCCGTTGAAAAGAAGGACAGCCCTTCGACAAGCTCAGGGCAAGCGGGGGAAAAGGTTCTTGCTTCCCCCGCTGTGCGCAAGCGCGCGAAGGATATGGGTATCGATCTCGCCGAAGTGAAACCGGCCGAGGATGGTCGCATCCGTCACGCCGATCTCGATGCCTTCCTGTCCTACAATGCCGGAGGCGGTTTTTCGCCCGCAGGTGGCAAGCGAGCGGACGAGGAACTCAAGGTGATCGGTCTGCGCAAGCGCATTGCGCAGAATATGGCTGCCTCGAAGCGCAACATTCCGCATTTCTCTTATGTTGAAGAGGTCGATGTGACCGATCTGGAGGAAATGCGCGCAGACCTAAATACCAACCGTGGCAGCAAGCCCAAGCTTACGATGATGCCGCTGGTAATCACCGCGATCTGCAAGCTGATCCCGCAGTTTCCGATGATCAATGCGCGCTACGACGATGAGGCAGGTATTGTCACCCGCCACGGTGCGGTGCATCTGGGCATGGCAACACAGACCGATGGCGGTTTGATGGTCCCGGTAATTCGCGATGCCCAATCCAAAAATCTGTGGCAGCTTGCCAATGATATCCTGCGTCTGGCCAATGCCGCACGCGATGGCTCGGCAAAATCGGAAGAACTGTCGGGGTCGACGCTTACGCTGACTTCGCTTGGTCCATTGGGCGGTGTTGCGACCACGCCTGTGATCAACCGGCCCGAAGTTGCGATTATCGGTCCGAACCGGATTATCGAACGCCCGATGTATGTTTCGGACGGCAATGGGGGGGAGCGGATCGAGAAGCGCAAGCTGATGAATATCTCGATCAGCTGCGACCACCGCGTTGTTGATGGCTTTGATGCGGCGAGCTTTATCCAGGAATTCAAGAAACTGGTCGAAACTCCGGTATTGCTGCTGACAGATTGAAACACCCGGGGAGGGGGCGATGAGCGAACCGAAAATCGACGCCTATATCGAAAAGGCGCAGCCGTTCGCCCAACCGATCCTCAAGCATTTGCGCGAGATCGCCAACAAGGCCGAATCTGAGGCTGAAGAAGCAGTGCGCTGGGGCGCTCCGTTCTGGATTCTCGAAGGACGTCAGCTTTGCGGTATGGCTTCGTTCAAGAAGCACTGTGCCTTCATTATCGACGGGCCGGGCGGAGGCGAGGCGATGGGCGACCTCGGCCGCATCACATCGCTCGAAGACCTGCCCTCCGACGCAGAGCTGATCGCAGCGCTCCAGGACAAAGCAGCGCGTATCCGGTCAGGTGAAGACGCTGCGGCTGCCAAGAAGAAGTCGAGCAAGCCGATTAAGAAAATTCCCATGCCCGAAGATTTTGCCGCTGTTCTGGCAGAAACCAAGGGTGCGCAATCGGTCTGGGATGGTTTTACCGACGCGCAGAGACGCGATTACCTCGACTGGGTCACCTCGGCCAAGCGCGAAGCGACGCGTGATAAACGCATCGCAACCGCCGCCGAATGGATCAGCGAGGGCAAGCGCCGCAACTGGAAATACGAAAACTGTTGAAACTGTTCAGCGTACGATAGCGCTGAAGGTCATCTGGCCACGTCTTCGGGCAGCGGTTCGCGAGGATACGTTCCAACGCAGGTGGGTGACGTCTTCGACCGATGCAAGACGGCTGCCTACTCGCAAGAAACCGATCCGGCCCCAGCTCTTGCCGCCATCAACCGATACAAGCTGGCCATCATGGCTGCTGCCGCGATATTGCAGTTTCTCGGGGATCGGACTGGAGACCGTGAATGGCTTGTTGGTCGAGGTGCTCCGCCATTCAACGACCAAAAGGACGGTTTCGCCACTGCGGAGACTGCCCGCCGGCTCGATGACTCTTGCGGAATTCTCGGGTGAAATGCGCTCGACAAACACGGCGCGTGACAGTTTGACACTGCTCTGCGCAGCAAGCGGTGCGGAGGCTACGGCGAGGCCAAGCCCTAAAATCAGCTGCATCTTCATCGCTGGCCCCCTTCAGCCGTTTGATGAACCGCTGAGTGGCAGGAAGAGGCGAAAATATGGTTAATGTGAGGCTTCGATCCATCGTCCGCGGGGCTTTGGCGAGAGCCGCGAATTTACCGTCGATATTTGCCGTTTTTGAGCGTTGACAGCGCAAGGAACCTGCCCTAACTGCGCCACTCCCAAGCGCATGCTTGTATGCGGGGGTGTAGCTCAGTTGGTTAGAGCGCCGGCCTGTCACGCCGGAGGTCGCGAGTTCAAGTCTCGTCACTCTCGCCACCGCCTTTTTAGGCTGGCGACTTGAGGTTTTTCCATGTTCAGAGTTCGCTACGGCGACTGAGAGGCTCTCTCGGTATTTCGCCGCTCGTTTGACATGATCATTCGGATGGCGCTGCGGCCTGTCCGCAAAACTTTACCAAACGGTTGAATATTTCGATCCACTCGCTATATTAAATCATATGGTTGAGCATTCTGATCGAATCGATGCGGTATTTCGGGCGCTCGCGGACGCGACCCGTCGCGAGATACTGGATCGCGTATCGTCACGCGACCTGACGGTCGGAGAGCTGGCGGAGCCGCTGGCAATGACCCTGGCTGGAACTTCCAAGCATATCGGGATTCTCGAGGATGCTGGTTTGCTGGTCAGGCGGAAAGTCGGACGCGAGCGGATCTGTTCACTCGACCCGTCGGGACTTTACGCCTTGCGTGACTGGACACGGCAATATGCCCGATTCTGGGATGATCGTCTCGATGCACTCGACCATGCATTGAAGGAGGATGGGAATGAGTGACTATGGCAAGCTTACAGGTATTGGACAGCTGGAATTCCGGCGAGAGTTCGACGCCGGTATCGACAAGGTGTGGCAATTTTTGGTCGATCCCGAAAAGCGCAAGCTCTGGTTCTGCGGTGGTTCGACCGATGACCATGTCGGTGGCCAAATTGTCTTCGATTTCGATCACACGCGCTTGTCGAACCGCCCTCCGCCGGAGAAGTATGCCGATGAAGAGAAAGCGGTGCACGAGTGCGAGATTCTCGAAATCGATCCGCCGAGCCGGCTGGTTTTCAACTGGTTCGAATCGGCCGGCGAAGAGTCGAGCAAGGTGGAAATATCGCTCACCGCGTTGAGCGTTAGCCGGACAGAACTGCATCTCGTCCATACGGGTATCGGACAGCGCGAGATACTGCTCGCCGTTCTGGCCGGCTGGCATGGGCATTTTGACTTGCTTGCAGAGGTTCTGGTGGGAG
The DNA here is from genome assembly GCA_965223995.1 of Pontixanthobacter sp. GTDB lineage: Bacteria > Pseudomonadota > Alphaproteobacteria > Sphingomonadales > Sphingomonadaceae > Pontixanthobacter. Next base: position 44,619 of record CBDCXY010000017.1, read on the forward strand.
AACGGCAAACCGACTTCTGGGATCGCGATCAGCAGCTTGAGGCGGAGTATGGCAGTCTCGTTGGATGAGATCAGCCCCACTTGCCCGTTTCCATCCAGATCAGGAAACGGCGTAGAGGCAGCAGCCAGACGACACCGAAGAACAGGTAGATCAGTGTCTGTACCAGAGTCGGCCAGTCGCCGATCAGGCCGGGCAGGTAGCGTGCGAGAATGACGCCATAGATCGTCAATCCGACCAAAAGGCCAATGATGCCGAGCGGGATCCGGGCGGTTGGTTGTTCGCGCATCAGAAGGGTCCGTAGAAACGGGTAGGCGTGACGACGGCCGATAGTTTTTGGTCATGCTGTTCGACGGGCAGTTGGTCGACCAATTGGCAGTCCCAGGCCAGGCCGATGGCGATTGCGCCGGGGTGCCGGGCCAACCAACGGTCATAGTGCCCGCCGCCCTGTCCCAAGCGGTCACCATTCCCGGTGAAAGCTACCAGCGGTACGAAGACCACATCGGGATCGAGAGTTTCGGCACTGGCGACCGGTTGCTTCAGTCCGAACGCACCGTTTTGCAGATCGGTTTCACCAAAAGGGTCGGTATGCCGGGCGAAAACCATAGGCTCTGATCGGTCGGCAAGCCGGGGGAGGGCGATGTCGTGTCCGGCCTCGGAGAAGTGTCTAGCATAAGCGTCTGCGGGGGCTTCGTCCCGTGTTGCGTGATAAAGACCGACCACCGCGTTTGCTGGGACCAGTTGGACCAGTGGCGCTGGCGGCCGCTTGAAAAGCAGCGCGCGAACATTCGCGGGAATTGCCGCTGCATGCTCGCGCCGGATTTTGCGCATTGCCTTTCGCAGAGTCGATTTGTCGGTCATTCTGCGGCGATGCTCCAGTCCGAATTGGTGGCGGAACCACCATGGGTCGTTTTCCGGGAAATCCGCCGACGCCTAAACGTCAGGTGGGCGCCATATGCATCAAGGCCCCGTGCGAAACGTTACCTTGGACAGGGACAGCTCCCTAGGATTGCTTATAGCCTCAGGGATATTCTGCGGCTCGTACCGGGCAGTTCCGCCGTGCCCTATCTAGGTGCTTGCAGGTTCGCTCTCAAGCTTGTCGGCGCAGTTTTCCAGCAAGTCAGCGAAGCGCTCGAGCGCCGGGGCCAGATCGGGATCGCCTGCGAGAGCCGAGAACTCCCCGCCCGACGGCGGTGAATTTTGAGATTCTTTCAGCTTGGCGTTGATTTCATTCATATGTTCGTTGGCACGTTCCAGAAGCTCGTTCTTGCTGTCAACGGTCTTGGCGAGATTGTCGCGTTTGCGTTTGGTTTCGTTGAGCTCGGCGTTTAGCTTCGCCGTTTCGGCCTCGGCACTGGTTAGTGCCTGTGCTTTCCGTTCCAGCTCTTCGCGCAGGCCATCAAGATCGGCAGAATGCTTCTGCTGCGCCGATTGCAGTCCATCGAGTTCCTTTTCCAGATCGGCAATCTTCTGGGTCAACTCATCGCGCTGACCGTTCGCAAGAGTCGCTTCACGCTTGGCGTCGGCCAGTTCCTCGCCATGCTTCTCAAGCGTCGCTTTTGCCGAGGCTGCGGCCTTCTTCTCCTCGTGCAGTTCGTCGGCAACGAACAACGCGCCAAACAGCAGGTTCTGCGATTCCTGCGGCGACAGGTTCTCACCCAGATCCTGCAGCTTGCTGTCGATCAACTGGCCAAGTCTGGCGACATGTGCTTCTTCGCCCTCGGCACAGGCGACCGTATATTCGCGTCCGGCTATCGAGAGGGTAACTTCGCTCATTGATCGAGCTCCACGATCACCCGGTCGAGGTCGGCCAATGTTTCGCTAACGCTTTCGCGCAACGCCTCATGTTTTTCGATCAGCGCAGTCACCGATGGCGGAGCTTCGCCACTTCCCGCTGCCGTGGGAGCTTTTCCGGAATCGGCAATATCGGCTATCCGCGCCAAGGCGGCCTCTATGCGCTGGACAGCGGACTCGATACGTTCACCACTCATGGCACGCGATTTATCGCAAATCTCAAGCGGGCGCAAAGGATTGGCCGCGCCTGTTGATAGTTTCACACAACTTTGGGCAGGGCCGGTGAACCAGCCTGGTGAAGCGGCCATCAGTTTCACGAGTCGAATAAGTGGAACGTCGAGGGTGCGTTCTTGACCTCTGCCGACAGGTCCGCGAAGGCTTTGGACGCGGCGAATCGCAACGATTCCGCCTCGGCAAAATCATATCCGGCAGGAGCTTTTCCGAATGAGCCTCGATCCGTCCCGCTTGGCACCCATGGCCAACGCCATCCGTGCCCTTTCGATGGATGCGGTCCAGGCCGCCAATTCGGGCCATCCCGGCATGCCGATGGGCATGGCCGATGTCGCGACGGTGCTGTGGTCGAAATATCTGAAATTCGACCCATCCGCCCCCGATTGGGCTGATCGCGATCGGTTCGTGCTCTCCGCAGGCCATGGGTCGATGCTGATCTACTCGCTGCTGCACCTCTCGGGATACGCTGCGCCGACGATGGATGACATTCGCAATTTCCGCCAGCTGGGCTCGCCCTGCGCCGGACACCCGGAGAACTTCCTGCTTGATGGCGTAGAATGCACCACCGGTCCTTTGGGCCAGGGCTTGGCAATGGCTGTCGGAATGGCGATTGCCGAACGGCATCTGAACGCGGTGTTTGGTGATGATCTGGTCGATCACAAGACGTGGGTCGTCGCGGGTGACGGCTGCCTGATGGAAGGCATCAACCATGAGGCGATTGGTCTGGCAGGGCATCTTAAACTCGGTCGCCTCAATGTGCTGTGGGACGATAACGACATCACCATCGATGGCGGAACCGACCTTTCGACCAGCGAGGATATCAAGGCGCGCTATACGGCGACAGGCTGGCATGTGGTCGAATGCGACGGGCATGATTTCGCCGATATCGACCGGGCATTGGGTGAAGCGGCAGCATCCGATCTGCCATCTCTGGTCGCCTGCAAGACAGTGATAGGCAAGGGAGCGCCGACCAAGCAGGGTACGAGCGCGACGCATGGCGCTCCGCTCGGCGATGAAGAGATAGCCGGCGCACGCGAAGCGCTTGGCTGGGATGCAGCGCCGTTTGAGGTGCCAGCCGATATTCTTGAGGGTTGGCACTCGACCGGCGAACGCGGTTCAGCGGCGCATGCGGAATGGCAGAGGCGTTTGGACGCGTCGGGCGACAAAGACGAATTCGAACGTCGGATGGCCAATGAACTGCCGCATGGCGACGCTGCTGCGAACCACATTGCCAATCTGATCGCGAACCCGCAAAAGGTCGCGACGCGCAAAGCCAGCGAAATCACGCTTGCCGAGATCAATCCGCGACTGCCCGACACGATTGGCGGCAGCGCGGACTTGACCGGCTCGAACAACACCAAGGCGGGCGGGATCGGGCCGCTGACTGCGGACGACTATTCAGGGCGCTATATCTATTACGGCATCCGTGAATTCGGCATGGCTGCGGCGATGAACGGTATGGCGCTGCATGGCGGCGTGATCCCCTATGGCGGTACATTCCTCGTGTTCACCGATTATGCTCGCGGCGCGATCCGGCTTTCGGCGCTGCAGCAGACACGCGTAATTTATGTGATGACGCATGACAGTATTGGTCTGGGAGAAGATGGCCCGACGCATCAGCCGATCGAGCATCTCGCCTCGCTGCGCGCGATGCCAAACCTGCTGGTGATGCGTCCCGCAGATGCGGTTGAAACTGCAGAGTGCTGGCAGGCGGCGTTGTTGCAGAAGGACCGTCCCACTGTGCTGGCACTGTCGCGTCAGGGCTTGCCGCAGGTGCGCAACTCTCCCGACGAACTGGATAGGTGCTCAAAGGGCGGATACACGCTCAAAAAGGCGGGTAACGCGGCGAAGGTAACGCTGATCGCGACCGGCTCTGAAGTTCATCTCGCGCTCGAATGCGCTGAACTGCTCGAGAAGGACGGAATAGGGGCGCAAGTCGTGTCGATGGTCTGCACCGAGCTGTTCGACGAGCAGGACGCATCCTATCGTGCAGACATATTACCTGCCGCAACGCTGAAAGTCTCGATAGAAGCGGGGGCGACCTTTGGCTGGGAGCGCTACACGGGCACTGACGGTCTCAATATCGGACTCGACCGATTTGGTGCATCGGCGCCGGCGGGTGATCTGTTTGAGAAATTCGGTTTCACTGCGGACACTATCGTTCCGCAAATTGTCAATAAATTGAACGGTTAAGTTGGAGTAATTCGCATGACAACGAAAGTTGCAATCAACGGTTTCGGGCGTATCGGACGCCTTGTGGCACGTGCTATTCTCGAGCGCGACGATCACGATCTCGAACTGGTAAGCATCAACGATCTGGCTGACACGAAATCGAACGCGCTGCTGTTCCAGTTTGACAGCACACATGGCCGCTTCCCTGGCACAGTCGAAGTCGGCGACAATGCGATTATCGTGAACGGCAAGTCGATTGCGGTCACTTCCGAGCGAGATCCCGGGAACCTGCCGCATGGCGAGCAAGGCGTTGATATCGTTCTTGAATGCACCGGCTTTTTCCAGAGCCACGGGGCTGCGGAACCGCATATCAAGGCGGGTGCCAAACGTGTGTTGATTTCGGCTCCGGCCAAGAATGTGTCGGCGACCATCGTCTACGGTGTCAACCATGACACGCTGACGTCGGACGATGTGATCGTCTCCAATGCGAGTTGCACCACCAACTGTCTCTCGCCGGTTGCGAAGGTACTCAACGATCTGGTGGGTATCGAGCGCGGCTTTATGACGACGATTCACAGCTACACCAACGATCAGCGTATGCTCGATCAGATGCATGGCGACATGCGCCGGGCTCGTGGCGGTGCACAGAATATGATTCCAACCACGACCGGTGCCGCCCGCGCGGTCGGCCTCGTGCTGCCCGAACTGGCTGGCAAGCTTGACGGAAGTTCGGTCCGCGTACCGACCCCGAATGTCTCGCTGGTCGATCTTGTGTTCACACCGGGCCGCGATACCTCGGCAGAAGAGCTGAACGCGGCGCTCAAGGCCGCCTCGGAAGGTGCGATGAAGGGCGTTCTCGACTACACCGATCAGCCGCTCGTCAGCAGCGACTTCAACCACTATCCGGCGAGCTCGACAATCGACAGTCTCGAAACGTCGGTCATGGAAGGCAAGTTGTGCCGCGTGGTCAGCTGGTACGATAACGAATGGGGTTTCTCCAACCGCATGATCGACACCGCCGGTGTGATGGCTGGGTTGCTCTGAGGAATCGCTGATGGGCAGCTTTCGCACTCTCGACGATCTGGGCGAAATCAGGGGCAAGGTCGCGCTAGTTCGCGTCGACCTGAACCTGCCGATGAATGGCGGTTCGGCGACCGACGTGACCCGTGTCCAGGCTTCCGCGCCAACGATTCTCGAACTCGCCGATGCGGGTGCGAAAGTGCTTCTTTTGGCACATTTTGGGCGACCCGGCGGCAAGCGCAGCTCAACGCTGTCGACCAGTTTCGTTCAGGACGCGGTCGAAGACGTGCTGGGCCGCGAGGTGATGTTTATTTCGGAGGTTGGCGGGCCGGTGGTCGAGCAATCGATCTCTATCCTTCGTGATGGCGATATCGGGATGCTTGAAAACACTCGTTTTTGGGCCGGTGAGGAAGCGAACGACCCGGAATTTGCCAAAGGCATCGCCGCCCATGGTGATTTCTACATCAACGATGCGTTTTCTGCTGCTCATCGCGCGCATGCGAGCACGGAAGGCCTCGCGCATCTTCTACCGGCCTTTGCGGGCAGGGCGATGGAGAAAGAGCTAGAAGCGCTCGATGCCGCGCTCGAGAAGCCGGAACAGCCGGTTGCCGCAGTCGTGGGCGGAGCGAAGGTTTCCTCGAAGCTCGACGTACTAACCAACCTGGTCGGCAAGGTTCAGCATCTCATCATCGGCGGCGGTATGGCCAACACCTTCCTCGCCGCGCGCGGGGTCGATGTTGGCAAGTCGCTCTGTGAGCATGATCTGACTGACACTGCGAATGCGATCATGGACAAGGCTGATCACGCTGGTTGCACGGTGCATCTGCCCTATGACGTCGTGGTCTCGAAGGAATTTGCCGCCAATCCGGCAAGTCTGCGAACGTGCAATGTCCATGAAGTGGCAGCCGACGAGATGATCCTCGATGTAGGCCCGCAGGCGGTCGAGGCGCTGGGTGATGTGCTCAAGACCTGCCGGACGTTGGTGTGGAACGGCCCGTTGGGCGCGTTCGAGACCGAGCCGTTCGATGAGGCTACTGTGGCATTGGCAAAAACGGCTGCCGCGTTGACGCAGGACGGTTCGCTCACTTCCGTCGCGGGCGGCGGAGATACCGTTGCCGCACTCAACCACGCCGGCGTTGCCGCAGATTTCAGTTATGTTTCAACGGCTGGTGGCGCCTTTCTCGAATGGATGGAAGGGAAGGAACTGCCCGGAGTCGCGGCGCTGACCGCGGACTCCTGAGCGCAATGCGCACCGGCAATCAGACGATTGATCGGGCGCTCGACAGCTTTCTCCGGCGCGATCGGAACGCGTTGGCCGAGATTAAGAATCTGCTGGATAAAGGAACCGTGCATCCGCATCTGGTGCTTGCCGAGGCCGAGCTATTGGTTGACCGGGGCGAGGAGGAGCCGCTCGGTCGACTTTCGCATTTCGTGGGGTCCAATCCGAACTGGGTTGAGGGACACGATTCGCTTGCAAGTCTGCGGTTCGCCCTCGGGGATAATGTCGATTTCGCGAGTAGTTTTCGCGATGCGCTAAGCAGTTCACCCAAGAATGCGGCACTTTGGAACGGATACATCGCTGCGTTGGTCGGAGCCGGGAAAGTCGCCGAAGCTGCGAATGTCGCCCGCGACGCCCGCGAGCATTTCGACGCTCCGGTTCTGCGCCTGATCGAGGCCAACCATGCCAGCGCTGCCGGAGAACTTGATCGCGCTGAAGCGCTGCTGGACGAGTTGGATAAGACGCTGCCCGATTTTGCTTCAACGCTTGCCCGCCATCGAATTCGGACCGGCGATCTTGCAGAAGCACAGGCCATGCTTGAGCGATGCGTCGACGGCGAGCCTGAGAATCTGTCACTATGGGCTCAACTTGAGCTGGTTTGGCGTGCCAATGCTGATTCTCGAGCAGACTGGCTTTCGACCGGTCCCGGCTTCTGCTCGCAAACTAGCTTCGACTACAGTCCGGGCGAAATTTCAGAGCTGGCGGAGTTCGTCCGTCGTCTACACACTGGCGCAGGGGCACCTATGGGGCATAGCGCGAGAGGCGGATCGCAAACGCGCGGCTCGCTGTTCCGGCGTGAAGATCGACAAATCGTCGAACTCCAACAGCGCCTTCAGATGGCTGTCGATGCCTATATGGCACAACTTCCTGCCGAGGATGCCAAGCACCCCTTGCTGCGCCACAAGAGAGCCAGAATTGTCGTCGCAGGGGGGTGGTCAATCCGCCTGAGTGGAGCGGGATTCCACGTTGCCCACCTTCACCCTGGTGGAATTGTCAGCAGCGCGTTTTACCTTGCGGTGCCGGATCTGGAGGAAGGCGCGACAGACGGATATCTCGAACTGGGGCGCCCGCCACAAAATTTCCAGCTTGAGCTCGAGCCGATTTGCACTGTGCGCCCGGAACCCGGAAAACTGGTCCTGTTTCCGAGCTATCTCTATCACGGGACCAGACCTTTTCGCGAAGGAGAGCGCCTGTCGGTTGCCTTCGACGCGAGTTTGGCAAGGCGCTGAGTCAGCCCAGCTTCCAGGTCACTTGAATCCAGAGAAATCGTCCCGGCGCGTAGCTCGTGCACTATCCCCGGCGAAGCATCTGTTTGATATACGTTCTCGATACCGTTGTGCGCGAGTAGCGGAAAGGTTGCGGTCGGGTTCCGTGCTCGGTAAAGGCGCGCGAAACAACACATGCATTCGTATGCCAACCAGCAGGGACTTACCGATGAACACTGCCGAAATGACCGCCAAAATTGCCGAAGGTAACGGTTTTATTGCAGCGCTTGACCAGAGCGGCGGTTCTACGCCCAAGGCTTTGCGCGGATATGGCGTTGAGGAAAACGAGTGGTCCGGCGAGGACGAGATGTTTGCCAAGATTCACGAGATGCGTTGTCGGATCGTTACCTCGCCAAGCTTCACCGGCGAGAAGGTCGTAGGTGCGATCCTGTTTGAGAAAACCATGAATGGCTGCACCGAAAGCGGCACTCCGATTCCGGCGCAACTGGCAAGCCGCGGGATTGTGCCTTTCTTGAAGGTCGATGCAGGGATGCACGATATCGAGAATGGTGCGCAGCTTATGAAAGACATGCCGCGTCTCGACGAGATGTGCGCGCGCGGCAGGGAACTGGGTGTTTTCGGAACCAAGATGCGTTCGGTGATTCACGAGGCGAATGCAGAAGGTGTAGCTGCCAATGTGCGCCAGCAAATGGATTTCGGTCTGCGTATTCTCGACAACGGCCTGATGCCGATCCTCGAACCCGAAGTGTCGCTCGCCAGCGATAGCCGCGCCGAAGCTGAAGCCATGCTGCTGGCCAGCGCGCTCGAACAACTCGACCGGCTCGGCGATGACCAGAAAGTAATGTTCAAACTGACGATCCCGTCGGAGGCGAACCTTTACAAGCCGCTCGTCGAACACCCCAAGGTGCTGCGTGTTGTGGCCCTGTCGGGCGGTTACTCGCGCGACGAGGCAGTGCGCGAACTGGCCAAAAATACCGGGATGATCGCCAGCTTCAGCCGTGCCTTGCTTGAAGAACTTCGCGCGCAGATGGACGACCAGCAGTTCGATCAGGCTTTGTCGAGCGCAATTGACGAAATCCACGCCGCCTCGGTTGCGGGCTGAATGTCCGACAGCCCACGCGTAGCGACCCAGCTTTACCTGATATCGCCGCTTGAAACCGGGGGTGATTTTCCCGCGCGCCTGGAACGGGCGCTTGATGCCGGTGAGGATGTTGTGACCGCGTTCCAGTTTCGGGTCAAGGGACTGGACCAGCACGAGGCGGCCAACCTGGCCGCGCCGTTGCAGGAAATTTGCGCGGCCCGCGACGTCGCCTTTATCGTCAATGACAGTGTTGCGTTGGCAAAACGACTTGGTGCGGAAGGGGTGCATCTGGGACAGCGTGACGGTTCGATTCGCGAGGCGCGCAACGAGCTTGGCCCACAGGCTCAGATCGGGGTCACCTGTCACGCCAGCAAGCATCTGGCGATGGAAGCGGGCGAACAGAGTGCCGACTACGTGGCTTTTGGCGCGTTTTTCCCCAGCAGCACCAAGGAAACCGAGCACAGGGCCGAATTGGATATACTCGAATTCTGGTCGGGGCTTTTCGAGATACCCTGCGTCGCCATCGGCGGCATCACCCCTGACAACAGCACGCCGCTGATAGAAGCTGGTGCGGACTTCCTCGCCGTATCGGGTTCTGTCTGGGGCGGAGACGAGGTTGCTGCCGTCGAGGCGTTTGGGGCGAAGCTCAGGTAAGCTGTAGACCGAACGTGCGGGATATTTTGCCGATTTCAGGCGTATGGTATCTGAGGGCAAATAGAGGGCACAATGGGCATGATCGACAGAATACTGACGGTGGTGATCACGGCGACGCTGACCTCTGCGGTCTGGATCGTAGCCGGTGGTAGTCTGATCGAAATGGCTGACAGCGACAGTCAACGCGATGCGACGAGGCCGGCGGAGGCCGCGCCGAGCCCGACGCCGACGGAAACGCCCGAAGGTACTGATGCAAATGCCGTCGAAGAAGGCGGCGAGGCAAAACCTCCTATTGCACCGCTTGGTGAAGATACTGTCAATCCTCCCGATCGCGCCGAAACTGCGCAGTTGATCGTGCCGGTTCTCAATGTCCGGCCATCCGACCTGACCGACACGTTTTCTGACGAACGTGATGGTGGTCAGTTACACGAAGCCATCGATATCATGGCACCGGCAGGAACCTCGGTTGTCTCTGCCGCGCCAGGGACGATCGAGAAGATCTTTGAATCGGATGCCGGTGGCAAGACGGTCTTCATTCGCTCGAACGACCGGCAATCGATTCACTACTATGCGCATCTCGACAAATATGCCGATGGTATCAAAGAGGGGCAGCGTGTGCGGCGTGGTCAGCGGCTCGGTGAAGTTGGCAGCACTGGTAATGCGTCCCCCAAGGCACCACATCTGCACTTTGCGATTTTCCGCACTACAGTTGGTGCAGAATGGTGGGAACCAGCAAATGCGGTCAATCCCTATCCCATGCTGACGAAGAGATAGGGCTCAGCGCGAACCGACTTCGCGAATGCAGCGGACCCGTCCGGGCTTACCCTTTTCATCGATCCATCGAAGTGTGGCCGTGCCAGCGCGGCGAAAGCGCATGCCCTTCATTGGTCCGCGCGTGAAAGCAACGTTCTTGCCGGTCAGCAGGTATGTCCCCGAGCCATCGCCCGTGTGATAGGTCGAACCGTTGCCGATCGTAAATTCCTTGCCCGGAAGCACCACCCATGCGGCTCCTCCTGCATCGCCCGGTTCGGAGCAGACATAGTTGCCGTGCGGCAGGGTGCCCAGCTTGCCCGTGGAGATTTGCGCTGTGGCGGGCCCGCAAAGGCCGACAATCGCTGCTGAGACCAGAAAGAAACGCATCGAAACTCCGTTCATAGGTCGAGCCGCTGTTCATACGGCAAGCCACCTTGCTCGCTGCTGACTGCTCGGCTAAAGGCGCGGCATAAAGCGTTGCCGACGGCTACGCAAACTCCCGATAAAGGCTCTTTGAACCATGAAGATCAGCGGCGTGGACATTCGTCCCGGCAACATCATCGAATATGAAGGTGGCATCTGGAAGGTTGCCAAGATCCAGCATACGCAGCCGGGTAAAGGCGGCGCATACATGCAGGTCGAAATGAAGAACCTCGAAGATGGCCGCAAGACCAATGTGCGTTTCCGCAGCGCTGACAATGTCGAGAAGGTTCGCCTCGACACCAAGGAATTCCAGTTCCTCTACGAGGACGGCGACATGCTGGTGTTCATGGATCAGGAAACCTACGAGCAGATTAACCTGCCGTCGGACCTGCTCGGCGATGCTCGTCCGTTCCTGCAGGATGGCATGACCGTTCAGCTCGAACTGCATGATGAAAAGCCGATCAGCGTCCAGCTTCCAAACCAGATCGAGGCGGAAATCGTCGAAGCCGATGCGGTGGTGAAGGGACAAACCGCTTCATCCAGCTACAAACCGGCGGTGCTCGACAATGGTGTTCGTATCATGGTTCCGCCGCATATCGAAAGCGGCACGCGGATTGTCGTCGACGTCTATGAACAGTCTTATGTCGGGAAGGCCGGCTAAGCATCATGGCAGCAGTCTCAGGCCTGGTTCGCGTAATGGAGCGCGCCGCGCGCAAGGCGGGGCACCGTCTGCGGCGTGATTTCGGTGAAGTCGAACATCTGCAGGTGAGCCGCAAAGGCCCGGCAGATTTCGTTTCCAAAGCCGATATGCGTTCCGAGCGTACTCTTTACGACGAGCTTCTCGCTGCGCGACCCGACTGGGGTTTCGTACTCGAAGAAGCTGGCGTGATCGAGGGGTCACCCGATATGCCGCGCTGGATCATCGATCCGCTCGACGGCACCAGCAACTTCCTCCACGGTATCCCGCATTTTGCGATTTCGATCGCAGCGCAGGAACCGAAGCCGGGTGGCAGCGGTTGGGGAGATGTGATTGCTGCTGTCATCTACAATCCGATTACCGACGAAACGTACTGGGCGGAAAAGAGCCGCGGTGCGTGGTTGCATGACGGCCGTTTGCGCGTTTCGGCGCGACGCAACCTCCCTGAGGCCCTGATTGCCACGGGTGTTCCATTCCAGGGGCATGGCGATTTCGAGGAATGGACGAAGATTTTCAGCGCGATAGGGCCGCAAGTTGCCGGCATCCGGCGTTTCGGCGCCGCTTCGCTCGATATGGCGTGGCTGGCTCAGGGCCGGTTCGACGGTTTTTGGGAAAGTGGTCTGAACGATTGGGATACTGCGGCGGGGTGCCTGCTGGTTCGCGAGGCCGGCGGCTTTGTAAGTGATTTTCGCGGCCGTTCGGCGCCGATCCATTCGAGTCAGGTTCTGGCCGCCAACGACGCGCTGCATTCCAAGATGCACAAGCTGCTCGTCGGGGCGCTCAAAAAGTAATCGAGTTTGACGCTTGAAGGCGCGCGTCGCCACCGCTAAGCGCTCTTTCCTGCATTGCAGGTGTGCCCCTGTGGTGAAATTGGTAGACGCGCTCGACTCAAAATCGAGTTCCGAAAGGAGTGCCCGTTCGAGTCGGGCCAGGGGCACCACACTCTCAATCCACTTCGATGTTGATTTTCAAAACGCCTTCATCCCGGCTGTCGAACAGGCGGTAGGCCTCTGCACCTTCGGACAGTTTGAAGTGATGGCTGAACAGGTCAGGTGTTCTGATCCGGCCTTCGCGGATGAGCGGGACGAGGTGAGGCCACATATTCTGCACGTCGCAAATGCCGCCCCTGACGGTGATGTTCTTGAACATGATCAGCGGCATCGGCAGCGTATCATCCGGCTCGGGAATGCCGATAAAGCTGGCATGGCCGCGCCTCGCAGTTATGGGTAAGGCGCTGGCGATAGCGCCGCTTGCTCCGGAGGCTTCGAAAACAGACTCTGCGCCTTGTCCCCCAGTGGCCTCGCGGATTTGCTCAATCAGGCTTGGGCTTGGGGCGAAGGGTTCGGCACCCAGTTTCTCTGCGCGCTCGCGGCGTGATTCGACCGGATCGATAGCGAGCACTTTCGCAGCGCCGAGCGCGAAAGCCAGTTCTACGCCGATCAGCCCTATCGGCCCTAATCCGACCACTGCGACAGTGCCGCCGGGCTTCGGTTCTGCCCGGGTAAGGCCAAAATAAGCCGTAGCCATTCCGTCAGTCAGCAGCAGTGCCTGCTCGTCGGTCAGGCCATCGGTCCGCATCAGCGTGGTATCGGCATTGGGAATGCAGACATATTCTGCTTGACCGCCCTGCAAGGAGGGGCCGATCCCGAATGCGGTTGAATGAACACAATGCCCCGGCTTACCGACTAGGCAGGCAGGGCAAGAGCCGCAGCCAGTACCGCCGGCAGAAAGAACTTTGTCGCCGACTTTAAGAGTATGAACGTCGGCGCCTGTCTCAACCACTTCACCGATAAATTCGTGGCCGGTGCAGAACGCCTCGCAATCCGCCCCGTATTGCGTATTCCCGATATGCGCGCCGTGATACATGTGCAGGTCTGATCCGCAGATCGAGCACCGAGAGACTTTCAGTATCGCGCTGTTGGGCGTCCGCAGTTCGGGATCGGCGTAGCTTTCATAGCGAATATCGCGTGGGCCGTGGAACACGAGTGCTTTCATCGAGGGCGTCCTTCTCGCGGCTTTTGGGTACGCTAGCACGGCGATACTGCGTGTCCATTGTCGAAAAGTGCTTGAGTTTGTCGGCGTCCTTTGAGAGGCACTGGGTCAGATGATAGCGTTACCCTCGTTCCACGCGCTTGCCGCCATGATCGTAACGATCCTGATGTTCGTCGGCTTTGTCCGCGGACGGATGTCGATAGAGATGGTGTCACTGCTGACAATCGCTGTGATCGCCGTCGGGCTCTATTTCTTTCCGCTACAGGGTAATGATCCGATCGATGGCATCCAGCTCGCTTTCGCGGGCTTTGGGCACTACGCCTTGATCACTATTTGCGCCTTGATGGTGATGGGTAGGGGGCTGGTCGTGACCGGCGCACTCGATCCGGCGGCGCGATTGCTTGAGCAGGTCTTCAAAATGAACCTGCAACTGGGTTTGCTGATTTCGCTGCTGGTGGCCTTTGCGCTGTCGATGGTTGTCAATAACACCCCTGTGCTGGTGCTGCTGATCCCGATATTTGCGGCTTTGGCTGCGCGGGGCGCGATGCCTACTTCCAAGACGCTTATTCCGCTGAACGCCGCATCGTTGCTTGGCGGGCTTGCGACGACCATCGGCACTTCGACCAACATCCTCGTTGTCTCGATTGCAGTTGATCTGGGCATGCCGCGAATGGGGGTGTTTCATTTCACCCCGATTGTCCTCATCGCTGCAGCGGTCGCACTACCTTATCTCTGGCTTGTGATGCCGCGGATGCTGGATGATAACCGCGTGATCGCGGAAGAGGCAGAACGCCGCTTCGAAACCCGCCTGCGGATCGGCGCCGACTCGTCGTTAATCGGACAGGAGCTAGCCGCGATTCTCCCTGGATTGCCTGAGGGTATCGAGTTTCACGATGCCCCCCAAGGCCCGATCGAGCAGCAGCAAAGATTGAAGATATCCGGGACACACGAGGCGCTTGAGGAGGCGATGCGCACGCTCCGGGGCGAGGTCGCGCCCAGTTGGGTGCTCGACCGCATTCGTCGCCGGTCGACCGAGATCGGGCAAGATATCCTTGTTGTCGAGAAAACCGTTACTGCGGATTCGCGCCTGATTTCTCGCACGTTGCCGACCTCGGGGATTGCGGATCTCTATGGCGTTGCCGTACTGGGCATCCATCGCCCGCGACGTTTACTGGGTGAGAAAGAGCAGTTCAGCGACGGCGGCGATCTGCGCATAGTCGAGGGCGATGTTCTGCTGGTGATGGGGCTGCCCGACGACCTTCGCGAATTTGCCCGCGCTGACAGCCTGTTGACACTGGACGGCGCGCGCGAACTGCCCCGGCGTTCGAAAGCACTGCTGGCCGCGAGCATTATGGGTGTCGCGGTGTTTACAGCATCGGTAGGCATTTTTCCGATTGCGATTTCGGCGCTTGCCGGTGCAATCCTGATGTTCCTGACCGGTTGTGTGAAATTTGACCGGGTCGGCCGCGCTTTGTCGGGTCAGGTGATCGTTTTGATCGCCGCGAGTATCGCTATCGGGCGAATAATCGACGAGAGCGGCGCTGCAGCGTGGCTCGGTGAGGTCTTGTCCTTGGGGCTTGGCTATTTGCCCGCAGCGGGAGTCATCGCTGCGATCATGCTGTTTGTTACCGTGTTGACCAATTTTGCCTCGAACGCAACCGCAGCAACGGTTGGAACGCCCATTGCCTTTGCGATTGCCGCCCAGCTGAACCTACCGCCCGAACCGTTGGTGCTGGCTGTCCTGTTCGGTTGTAATCTCAGCTATGCGACGCCGATAGCGTACCAAACCAACATGTTGATAATGTCCGAGGGTAGCTATGAATTTAACGACTATATTCGGACCGGTGTGCCGCTGGTTCTGATCATGGTCTTCACATTGTCGATATTGTTGGTGATGTTCTACGGGCTATAGCTGTTAGGGGTTCTGGAGAAGCGCCGATTGGGGATGATACCATGCTGAAAAAGATGTTGTTCGCCGGAGCCTCTCTGGCGGCGTTGGCCGTTCCGGTGCAGGCAAACGAACTGCGCGATGCGGTTGCTGAGGACATGTCTGGTTTGATGGAGCTCTACCGCGATCTCCACGCCAATCCTGAACTGAGTTTCCAGGAAGTCGAGACAGCGGCAAAGCTTGCAGCGCGCGCGCGGGCGCTAGGCTTCGAAGTGACCGAAAATGTCGGTAAAACCGGCGTAGTTGCGGTTATGCGCAATGGCGGTGGGCCGACGGTCATGCTGCGGGCAGACATGGACGCGCTGCCTCTGGTTGAGAAGACGGGGCTTCCATATGCCTCGACGAAAACGGCTGTTCCCGCATCTGGCGTCGAAACCGGTGTGATGCATGCTTGCGGCCACGATACGCATATGACCGCATGGATCGGTACGGCCCAGCTACTCGCCGAGCGCAAAGATGAATGGTCGGGTACGCTCGTGATGATTCTCCAACCAGCAGAAGAGCTGGGTGAGGGTGCCCTGGCGATGCTGGAAGATGGTCTTTACGAGCGCTTTCCCAAACCGGGTTACGTTCTTGGCTTTCACGATGCCGCGCAATTTCCCGCCGGCATGATCGGCTATTCACCGGGTTTCGCTCTGGCAAATGTCGATAGCGTCGATATCACGGTGCCCGGCATCGGCGGTCACGGAGCCTATCCTCATACGACCAAGGATCCGATCGTTCTTGCAAGCGCCATTGTTATGAAATTGCAGACATTGGTAAGCCGCGAGAGCAGCCCGCTCGATCCGGCGGTAATTACTGTGGGCAGCTTCCATGCGGGCCACAAGCACAACGTCATTTCCGATGAGGCGAGGTTGCAGCTGACTGTCCGGTCCTATTCGGACGAATCGCGCAAACTGTTGCTCGACGGGATTGCGCGTATTGCGAAGGGGGAGGCGCTAGCAGCGGGAATGCCCGAGGATCGTATGCCGACGGTGACGGTGCAAAGCCCGTACACGCCATCGACCTTCAACACGCCCGAATTCACCGAGGAGGTGATGGCTAGGCTACGCACCCGTTTTGGCGAGGAGCGCGTTATGAAAGTGCCATCGGTAATGGGGGGCGAGGATTTTGGTCAGTTCCTCAGAGCCGATCCCGACAATATCAAATCGCTGATTTTCTGGGTCGGTGGAGTGCCGCAGGCTCAATATGAGCGCGCGCAGGCGGGAGAGGAAGATCTGCCGTCGTTGCACAGCCCCTATTGGGCACCCGATGCGGAGAAGGTTGTTGCTACCGCGACTGAAGCGATGACCGCAACTACGATTGGTCTTATGAAGCCATCTGCGGGTCAGTAGTCGCTGCTTGTTTCGCCGCCGCCCGATCGAGCAAGGGCGCTGCTGGTCATTGCACGGATAGCATTCTCGCGCTGCTCTGCGGTTTGACCATCGCGAAGACGATTGAGTGCAGCGGCCTTCTGCTGGTTGCTGAGCTCCTGAAACTCAGCCATCGTCATTCCCAGTACAGCCAGCTCGCCGGGCGTTGGATTTGCGTGGCTCCGTCCGCGGGCAAGGCCGCGCGGTGTCACACCGCTGTTCACCGAAACATGCGAAGAATAATCCGACCCGCCCGAGCCGTAGAATCCGCTTAGCGAACCGGACGCGGTGGCACCGGAATTACGCTCGACCAGCTGCGGTCCCTTTGGCTTTTCGGGTTGGTAGTTGGCTACATCCTCGACGCCCTGAGCGACGGCCTCACGCTTCTCGCCATCAGCAAAAACACCCACACCTGCGGTCAACGCGATCGTTACTATCGCGAAGTGTTTGTACATCTTGGCGTCGATGCCGAGCATGGGTGTGACTTGTCTTGCCATGACTGCCGGATAGCGTCAGGGCGTTAACCAAGCGGTCGCCGATCATGGTTACCAGCGGGTTAACGAAGCCAAAAAACGGCCGCCGGAGCAGGGAACCCCGACGGCCGCATCTCCTCCCCAGGAGATTGTTGGATGTTCTACGCGCCTTGCTTAGCTGTAGGTGCCAAGCCGGTGATGTAGCGCGTTGATCTTGGCGAGTTCTTCGCGATCCTCTGTGGCCTTGGCATGAGTTTCCAGGGCGCGGCGCAGCAGTTTGAAGTCTGCGGTAGAGAAGAGCGCTCTTGCACGACCGGGTTCGGGTGATTTGGTTTCTGTATCAGTCATTGGATTTCTCCTGAAATTTGATGTGCCGGATCAGGCGGCAGCGAACTGGTTCATGGTGTTGTCTTTCCCACCGGCTTTCAGGGCAGCTTCGCCAGCGAAATTCTCCTTGTGATCATCGCCGATATCGGAACCGGCCATGTTCTGGTGCTTCACGCAGGCGATACCCTGGCGGATTTCCTCGCGCTGGACGTTCTTGACGTATCCGAGCATGCCTTCGCTTCCGAAGTACTCCTTGGCGAGATTGTCGGTGCTCAGCGCAGCCGTGTGATAGGTCGGCAACGTGATCAGGTGGTGGAAGATGCCGGCCTGCGCCGCAGCATCCTTCTGGAAGGTGCGGATGCGGATATCGGCTTCGGCGGCCAGTTCGGTCTCGTCATACGCGGCGTCCATCAGGCGCGCGCGGTCGTAATTCGACAGATCCTTGCCTTCCTCTGTCCATGCATCGAACACCTGCTGGCGGAAATTCAGCGTCCAGTTGAAGCTGGGCGAGTTGTTATAGACCAGCTTGGCATTCGGGATGACTTCGCGGATGCGATCCACCATTCCGCCGATTTGGCCGATATGAGGCTTCTCGGTTTCGATCCACAGCAGGTCGGCACCGTTTTCGAGTGCGGTAATGCAATCGAGGACGCAGCGGTCTTCTCCGGTTCCGGGACGGAACTGGTAGAGGTTGGAGGGCAGACGCTTGGGACGAAGCAGTTTGCCCTCGCGGCTCAGGAAGACGTCGCCGTTCTGAATGTTCTCCGGATCGACCTCTTCGCAGTCGAGGAAAGAGTTGTACTGGTCTCCCAGATCGCCCTCTTCTTTGGTGACTGCGATCTGCTTGGTCAGGCCGGCGCCGAGCGAGTCGGTACGAGCGACGATGATGCCGTCTTCGACACCCAGCTCGAGGAAGGCGTAACGGATGGCGCGAATCTTCTGCAGGAAGTCCTCATGCGGGACGGTAACCTTGCCATCCTGATGGCCGCATTGCTTCTCGTCCGAAACCTGGTTTTCGATCTGGAGTGCGCAGGCACCCGCTTCGATCATCTTCTTGGCGAGTAGATAGGTCGCCTCCGCATTTCCGAAACCAGCATCGATATCGGCGATGATCGGAACGACGTGTGTTTGATGATCTTCGATCTTGCGCTGGAGGCGGTGCGTGTTGACGGCGTCGCCTGCATCTTTCGCGTCGTCGAGCTCGCGGAAAAGGCCACCAAGTTCGCGAGCATCGGCTTGCTTGAGGAAGGTGTAGAGCTCCTCGATCAAAGCCGGAACGCTGGTCTTTTCATGCATCGACTGGTCGGGCAGGGGGCCGAATTCGCTGCGCAGAGCAGCGACCATCCAGCCCGACAGGTAGAGGTAGCGGCGCTTGGTGCTGCCGAAATGCTTCTTGATCGAAATCATCTTTTGCTGACCGATGAATCCATGCCAGCAGCCCAGGGACTGGGTATAGTTCGACGGGTCATTGTCATAGGCCGTCATGTCTTCGCGCATGATCTTTGCGGTGTAGCGGGCAATATCGAGGCCGGTTTTGAAGCGGTTCTGGATCTGCATACGAGCAGCCGCCTCGGCATCGATGGCGTTCCAGGGTGAACCTTGTTCTTCGATGGTTGCTGCGAGTTGGTTGATTGTTCCCTGATAAGTCACGGTGATTCTCCTAGAAATGGGGAGGCGGATGCCTTGCCCACACACTTCACTTGATCCAGGCCGGAAATACAGGAAAAATTACAAACTAACTTGTCTTTTCGCGGCAAATTTGGCACATGAGACTGTAAATTTGTGAAGAAAGTTACAAGATGGCTGACGGCGCATTGTTTGCTGGCCCCGCAGTGCGGCGGCTGCGGAAGAAGGAAGGGTTGACCCAGGCGGCTATGGCGGCGCGCCTGTCGATTTCGCCCAGCTACCTGAATCTCATCGAACGAAACCAGCGCCCTCTATCTGCGCGCGTCATAATGCAGGTCGTCGACCAGTTCGATTTTGACCCGCGCAACTTGCGCGAAGATGAAGCAATCGGCGGAATTGACGGCTTGGCACGGCGGTTTGCTGACGAGCGTTTTTCCGAATTCGAAGTCGATCGCGATGAAATTGCCGAATTTCTTGCGTCAGCCCCGCAAGCTGCCGCCGCGTTTGCCCGCCTGTTCGACACGGCGGGTTCCGCGGCGTCGTTTGGAAGCGACTCACTCATCCAGTCGCGCGTGGAAATCGAGCGTTGGCGCAACCATTTCTCGGATCTGGATGTTATGGCCGAGGAAATGGCCGACGAACTGCGCCTCTCGCGCAACGATATCGGCGTAGCGCTGGGCGAACGACTCCTTGAAAAGCACCGATTTGCCGTGAGAATACTGCCGCGCGAAGTCATGCCGGATGCCTTGCGCCGGTTGGACCTCCACGCGCGCCAGCTGCAGCTTTCGGAGATGCTCACACCCGCATCGCGCAATTTTCAGGTCGCAATACAGATAGCGCAGCTCGAACGGCAGAATGAGATCGCCAGCATCGCTGCCGGAGCAAGATTTACCGACGAAGCGGCGCGAAAGCTGTTCGAGCGCCATCTGGTCGGCTACTTCGCCGCGGCTCTGTTGATGCCATACTCGCGGTTCCTGCGCGCCTGCGAAGCAACGAACTACGATTTGCCGGTGCTTGAGCGGCGCTTTGGAGTCAGTTTTGAGCAGCTGGCCCATCGGCTCACAACTTTGCAACGCGTCGGCCAGCGGGGCCTGCCATTCTTTATGGCTCGTCTCGATCGGGCGGGGCAGTTTTCCAAGCGATTTGCCGGTGCCAGCGGCTCGACCATGCTCGAAAGTGAGAATTCATGTCCCCTGTGGGTCGCCAACAAAGCCTTCGAGCGACCCGGCGAACTGTGCCGGCAGTCTGTGGCGGTGGAAGGTGTCGATTCGGGCCCGTCGCACTGGTTTACGATCGCGCAAACCGTCGAAGGAAGCGGCGCGAGCGAGGAAGCCCGGTTTGCAGTCGTTCTGGGAATCGAGGCTAAATTTGCTCCGGATTTGGCGCAGGCCAGAGGAGAAAACCTATCGTTCGCGGATGCCCAACGGATCGGTTTGGGGTGCGCGCGCTGCCACCGGCCATCTTGTCGTCAGCGCTCGCTGCCGCCAAGCGGAGCCCAACTGAAGTTCGATTCGATTTCACGTGGCGTCACACCATTTCAGTTTGGCGATGGTTAGTGGCGGTCGGACCGGATCTTCGCGCAAGCATTCGTTAACCGCTCAAACTCGCGGAAAAGCTTGCCAAAACGGTCACTGTAAAGTTTACCGACATTTCATACCTTCCCGCTATCCGGAACGTCCACAAAAGGACGTACGGACCGGGACACATGATCCGCCTGTTTAAACATTATATTCCGCATGCGGTTATGCTGCTCGCACTGGTCGATCTGGCGCTACTGCTGTTGGGAGCCGAGATGGCATGGATGATTCGCGCATCGCAGATCGACAGCAGCGCCGGCTCGATGGCCAGCCGCTGGTTCCCGCTGGGTGGCTTTGTGGTCACGGTGTGGGTCGCGATGGTCTCGGTCGGCGTCTATGGTAGCGACTCCCTGCGCTCGATGCGCTTTGCAAGTGCACGACTGCTGGTTGCGGTCAGCCTCAGCGTCATAGCGCTTTCATTTATCGATTTTGTCCTGCCAGGCTCGACATTCTGGCGTTCGACCCTGCTCTACGCAATGGCGCTTTCGGTCATCCTGCTGATGCTCAACCGCTTCGTGATCGGCAGTTTCCTTGGCAATTCGGCTTTTCGTCGCCGCGTGCTGGTGCTCGGCGCTGGTGATCGAGCGATGCGACTCAAGAAGCTGGGCGAAGAACCCGGGAGTGGATTTGCAGTCGTTTCCTTTATCGGGATGAACGAAGGCGCGCAGATCGTGGAAGAGGCGATTCCGCGCGGTGCGGTGCATGATCTTGGCGGCTTCGTCGAAAATCTCGGAGCAGGCGAGGTCGTTCTGGCGCTCGAAGAGCGGCGCAATTCGCTGCCGCTGAAAGACCTCCTTAGGATGAAGACCATGGGGGTTCATATCAATGATTTCAGCAGTTTTGTAGAGCGTGAGACCGGGCGCGTAGACCTCGATTCAGTCAATCCGAGCTGGCTGATCTTTTCCGATGGATTCTCATCAGGTCGAATGCTGTCCAGCGCCGCAAAGCGCATTTTCGATGTGCTCGCAAGTTCGCTGCTGTTGCTGCTGACCTTTCCGATTATCGCGCTCTTCGCTCTGCTGGTGAAACTGGACAGCAAGGGGCCGGCCTTTTTCCGGCAATCGCGCGTCGGGCTGTACGGGGAGCATTTCAATGTCATCAAGCTCCGCTCGATGCGGACCGATGCGGAGAAAGATGGCGTAAAATGGGCGGAAAAGGATGATCCGCGTATCACGCGCCTCGGCCGCTTTATTCGCAAGGTTCGTATCGATGAACTTCCTCAAACGTGGAGTGTGCTCAAAGGCGAGATGAGCTTTGTCGGGCCGCGTCCCGAGGTTCCACAATTCGTCGGCGACCTCGAACAGAAGCTCCCTTACTATGCCGAACGCCATATGGTGAAACCTGGTATTACCGGTTGGGCACAGATCAACTATCCCTATGGCGCTTCGATCGAAGATTCGCGGCACAAGCTCGAATACGATCTCTATTACGCGAAGAACTACACGCCGTTCCTTGATCTTTTGATCCTGCTCCAAACGCTGCGTGTGGTTTTGTGGCCCGAGGGAGCGCGCTGACAGTGCAGGCGTGGTCCGAGATCTGGGTACTTACCGCATTCTCGCTCTATTTGAGCGGTGCGACTGCCTGCGCGGTCGCTGCCATCTGGATATGGAGAAGTGGAGATCCCCAGCGGCCCGATCGTGTGGCGGTCGTCACCGCGCTCTGCCTCACGTCGATGTGGTGTGTCATTGTGGCAGCTCTCGGTCCGGCATCGCTCATCGCCGGTTACGCCGAGATTGCGCGAAATCTCACATGGATTGTTGTGGTCTACAAACTGTTCGCCAATGACGGTCGGCACGAAACGCTAACGCCAATCCGGCCCGTTATCTTTTCGCTGTTCTTTGTCGAATTGCTGCAGATCGCGCTTCTGTTCGTCGCGATAAACTTCGCCGTAACGCCCGAAATCGCGACGCTCGTGTTCCAGGTGTCGGCGATATTCAGGGTGATGGTCGCAGTCGGCGTCCTCGTCCTCCTCCACAACCTCTATATCGGCGCATCGCACAGTATGCGGATAGTCCTCCGATGGACGGCCGCTGCGATCGCGGCAATGTGGGCGTTCGATCTCAACTATTACACGGTCGCCTATTTGGGGGCGGATTTGCCGCTGGAGCTCGCCGCACTGCGGGGCGCGGTCATTGCTACAATGACCGTACCGCTGGTGATTGGCGCGCGCAGCAATGCCGGCGCGATCAGGCTAAGCCCATCGCGCAGCGTAGCATTCCAGACGCTGTCCCTGCTCGTAATTGGCGCGTATCTGCTACTGATGGTCGGTATCGCTCAGTCGCTCGCGATGCTGGGTGGCGATTTCGGGCGACTGACGCAGGTCGGCTTCACCTTTGCGGCGACGGTGGTTGCGCTGCTGTGGCTTCCATCACAGCGCTTGCGCGGCTGGCTACGCGTAACGGCGGTCAAACATCTGTTCCAACACCGCTATGACTATCGCGCCGAGTGGCTGCGCTTTACGCAGACTATCGGGCAGGGTGAGGCATCGGGCCAGTCGCTGCAAGAGCGCGTTATTCGAGCTGTGGCCGATATTACTGACAGCCCTTCTGGACTACTGCTGCAACCCGATGAAAACGGTTCGCTCGAGCTTGCTGCACGTTGGGCGTGGAATGACATTGAAGTTCCCGCAAGCCCGATCCCGTCAGAGTTGGCAAAACTGTTCGAAGACAAGACATTTATTCTTGATGTGGACGATGTTCGCTCGGGGAAGGATCAGCACGGCGAAACCGCCCATTTCCCAACCTGGTTGCGTGAAGCGCAGAAAGTCTGGGCGCTGGTGCCGCTGATTCACTTCGACAAACTGACCGGTGTGATTGTTCTGGCTCGTCCGGCGGCTCCGCGTAGGCTGGATTGGGAAGACTTCGATCTGCTTCGCGTCGCAGGTCAGCAGTTGGCCAGCTATCTCGCTGAGCAGTCGGGTCAACAGGCGTTGATGGAGTCGGCACGGTTCGACGAGTTTAACCGGCGTATCGCGTTCGTTATGCACGATATCAAGAACCTTGCGAGCCAAATGTCGCTGCTGGCGCGCAATGCCGAAAAGCACGCCGACAAGCCCGAATTCCGGGCCGATATGCTCGTCACACTGCGCAACAGCGCCGACAAGTTGAACGGGCTTCTTGCCCGGCTCGGGCGCTATGGTGCAAATGGTTCGGACAAGCGGGACATTGTCGAACTGTCCCAACTGGTAGGGAGCGTGGCCGGTCGCTACACCGATATTCATCCGGTGACCGTTGTTGTCAGTGAACCATGCAACATACTCGCCGACGAAGAAGCGCTTGACCAAGCATTGGTGCATCTCGTGCAAAATGCGATCGATGCGACCGAAGATGACTCACCGGTCTGCTTGAGCATCACGAGCGACGGCGTTCGCGCACTGGTCGAAGTTATCGATTCGGGTGTTGGCATGAACGCGGAATTTGTTCGCAATGGTCTGTTCAAGCCGTTCGTATCGTCAAAGAATGCGGGCTTCGGCATCGGCGCGTTCGAGGCGCGCGAAATGATCCGTGCAATGGGTGGACGTCTTGATGTCGAATCGCGCGAAGGGCTGGGTACGCGCTTTTCACTCTCGTTCCCGCTGTCGGATTTCTCGACTCTGGCGTCTGCTGTTGATGCGGGACGCGGCAACTCAACAGAACAATCGGAGGTTGCGTAATGGCGCAGGACAAACCGGCTCCACTACCCAAATTGCTTGTCGTCGAGGATGACGAAGGCCTGCAGGCACAGCTCAAATGGGCTTACGAGGACTTTGATGTTACTATTGCGGGTGACCGCGAGAGTGCGCTGGCGGCGTTGCGTGCCGAGGAACCTGCCGTCGTGACTCTCGATCTGGGGCTGCCGCCCGATCCCGACGGAACCACCGAGGGTTTCGCAGTGCTCGATGAGATCATGGCGTTGCGCCCGGAAACGAAGGTGATCGTTGCGTCGGGTCACGGCGCCCGCGAGAGCGCGCTCAAAGCGGTCGAAAACGGAGCTTATGATTTCTACCAGAAGCCAGTGGATATCGAAGCACTTGGCTTGATTGTCCGGCGCGCCCTCAATCTGGCGCAGATCGAAGATGAAAATCGTCGGCTGGCGAGCAAGGTAGGCGAAGAAAAGACTGTCCTTGGCGGACTGATTACCGCCGCACCCGAAATGGTGAAAGTTGCGCGCACGATCGAGCGTGTGGCGGATGCCAACGTATCGGTCATGCTCCTCGGTGCCAGCGGAACCGGTAAGGAGTTGCTGGCGCGCGGTGTCCACGAATCAAGCGACCGGAAGGACGGCGCATTTGTTGCAATCAACTGCGCTGCAATTCCCGAAAATCTGCTCGAAAGCGAGCTGTTCGGACACGAGAAAGGCGCGTTCACCGGTGCGGTAAAAACTACCGAAGGTAAAATCGAGCAGGCCCACGGCGGTACGCTGTTCCTCGATGAGGTCGGCGATATCCCGCTGCCTTTGCAGGTCAAGCTGCTGCGCTTTCTGCAGGAACGGACAATTGAACGGATCGGCGGACGTAAAACGATCGATGTCGACACCCGGATTGTTTGCGCAACGCACCAGAATCTTGAGGCAATGATCGAGGCCGGCGATTTTCGCGAGGATCTGTTCTATCGCCTTGCGGAAATCGTCGTCAAAATTCCCACGCTGGCCGAACGCCCGGGCGATGCGACGTTGTTGGCAAAGGCATTCCTCAACCGCTTTGCCGATGAAATGAATCCGCAGGTAAAAGGGTTCTCGAGCGATGCTCTTGCGGCCATCGACGGGTGGAACTGGCCAGGCAACGTTCGCGAGCTGGAAAATCGCGTCAAACGTGCTGTTATCATGGCGGATGGCAAGCTGGTCGGTGCCGAAGATCTCGATCTCGAAGGCGACGGGGAAGAGGATGCGGCGGTGCTCAACCTGAAAGCGGCTAGGGAACAGACGGATCGCAAGGTTATCCGCCATGCTCTGGCGCGGAACGAAGGCAATATTTCGAGCACTGCAAAGGCGCTCGGCATCAGTCGTCCAACGCTTTACGACCTACTCAAACAGTATGATCTCCAGACCTAAGCCTCGACTGCTCAAATTCGGCATCGCGGTCTGCGCGCTGGGCCTGGCGGGTTGTGGAAGCAGCGATCCCGATCTGGGGCCGATTGATCGCGCACGCGAAGCTCTTTCGGTCGGCGATGCTGTGCAGGCCGAGGTCATCCTGCGGAACGAAATCGCCGCTGGGACAGACCAGAGCGAGGTCGCTGCGTTGCTGGGCGAAGCAGAGCTTCAGCAGGGGCAATTGGCGGAGGCGCGCCAGTGGTTGAAGGATGGGCTGTTCTCGCCTGAAACCAAGGCGCACGGTTTCCATATGCTGGGCAGGCTGGAAATGGAGGCGGGAAACCTCCCCGCTGCGGGGCGAGCCTTCGATCGGGCACTTGCAGCCGACGACAAGCGCGCGGGTCTTTGGGTCGATATTGCGCGCCTAAGGTATCGCGGTGGCGAGCAGACCATGGCGGTCGAGGCAAGCATCCACGCGGTTGAGCTGGATCCGGGCAACCCACGGGCTTTGCAGCTGCGCGCGCAGCTGATCCGCGAATCTCAAGGAATGGCCGCGGCGCTTCCGTGGTTCGAGAGGGCGCTCGAACACAATCCAAAGAACACCGACTTGTTGTACGATTATGCCGCGACACTGGGCGAGCTGGGACGCGCGCACGATATGCTCGCGGTGATCCGCAAGATTGCCGAAAACGATCCGGCGGAGCGGCGCATCTACTATCTGCAGGCAGTGCTCGCCGCACGGGCCGGCAAGTTCGAACTGGCTCGTTCGCTTCTTCTTCGGGCCAACAAAGCGACACAGGACATGCCGGCCGGCAAACTCTTGTCGGGCATAATCGATATGGAAAACGGCAACTACGCGAGTGCTGCCCAAGCGCTGGAACAGCTCGCCGCGAAACAACCCGACAACAGGCGTGTGCGCGATATGCTGGCCCGGGCACTATCCCTCAGCGGCAGCGACAAGGAACTGGTTTACCGCTTCGGCGAAGCGGCAATGCTGGCTGATGCCTCGCCTTACCTAAAGACGCTGGTGGGTCGGTCCTACGAGGCGATGGACGAGCGCGAAAAAGCCGCCGTTTTCCTTGATCTTGCGGCGAGGCCTCGACCAGGACGGCTGGTAGCGATGCAGGCTCGCGCCTCCGTCGATGCGGCGGAACTGCGTGGATCAGCGAGCGGCCGCGATGCATTGGAGCTCGCGCGCGCGAGAATTGCTGCGGGGCAGGCAGATGCAGCCATGCAGGCGGTCAAGCCGTATCTGGAGAATTTTCCAGGATCGGCAGACGCTCTGGCGCTTGCTGGTGATACTGCGCTGGCTGCTGGACGTTATCGTCGGGCTATCGAGCGTTACGAGGCGGCGTCCAAAATCCGCAGTCCTTGGACGACCAAACGCAAGCTGTTTGCTGCACTAGAGAGGGCGGGTCGCGAGCGCGATGCATTGATCCTTCTGGCTCGCCATTTCGTTGGTGACCCTGGTAATGTCGAAGCGGCGGGGCTGCTGGCCCGTGTCGCCATCGAAAATGATGACTGGAATGCAGCAGCCATATTCCTCGACCATGCGATCGAGAATGGCGGTCATGGTGATCCGATCCTGCTCTCGCTCCGCGCAGAAGTCGCATTGAAACAGGGCGATATCAGGCTGGCTATCGCTGACGCGGAGAGTGCCTATGCGATTCAGCCGCTCAGCCGCGAATCAACGCGTATCCTCGCAATGGCGTACCGTGCTTCGGGCGACCATGAGACCTGGGCAATAGAGCTTGAGGACAAGCTCGCGAGGATGCCTGCGAGCTAAGTCAGGTGCAGGCTCGACATCGCTGAGTGATCGCTGCACTGAGGCAAAATGCCCGAATGGCTCTCCAAAATTGATCTGATGGTCAGCGTTCTGCTGATTGCCATTGCTTTGGCATTCATACTGCCTGCGACCGGCGAGTCGCGCGAGATTGCTGCACAGATTTCGAACGCAGCGATTTTCCTGCTGTTTCTGCTTAACGGCTTGCGCATAGACAGGCGCGAAATTGCACGCGGTGCGACAAATCGGCGTTTTCTGATCCCGCTTGCGTTGTGGATTTTTGTGGGTATGGCCGCAGCAGGGTGGGGCGTATCGCTGGCAGTCGGCTGGTTGGCACCGCCGCTGATTGCGCTTGGGTTTCTCTATCTTGGTGTTCTGCCATCAACGATCCAGTCGGCCACCTCGTACACGATGCTGGCGGGCGGAAATGTCGCGCTGTCGGTTATTGGCGCGGCGCTGATCAATATTGCGGGAGTTTTCATCAGTGCACCGATGTTTGCGCTTCTTGCGGGAACCGAGCAGACCGATGTCGGCATGGAGGCGATGACTCGCATAGGCGCGATCCTGATACTACCCTTCGTGATTGGGCAATTATGCCAAGGCTTCACGCGGAACTGGATCACGGCGCAGAAGGACAGGATCGTTTGGGTCGACCGACTTGTGATCGCTTTGGCGGTCTATGTCGCCTTTTCAGGAGCGGTCGAGCAGGATGTCTGGAGTGACATCGGACCCATCGATTGGATCGCGATTTCGGGCGGGATTGTCGTGATGCTCGGTGTAGCAAACTATGGAGCCTGGTGGCTGTCCGCCGCAATCGGGTTGCCGCGCGGGGACCGGATCGCCTTTCTATTTGCCGGGGCGCAGAAAAGCGCTGCAATCGGAGTTCCGCTGGGCACGATCCTGTTCCCGCCGCAAATAGCTGGAATAGTCCTCGTGCCTTTGCTGCTTTATCACCTGTTCCAGCTGATACTTGCAGCCCCGGTATCTAGTCGTTTGGCGGCAAAGCGGCACTAGCAGCTGCCTCACGCCGGTTGTGGCGGATCGACCACCAAAGCGACAGTCCGATCAGAACGGCGCCGATAAGACCGGTGATTGTTTCGGGGATGTGCACTTTCGCCGAAACCAGCATAATCACACCGAGCACGATAATCGCCCAGAATGCGCCGTGCTCCAGGAACCTGTACTGCGCGAGAGTTCCCTGCTTCACCAGATGAATGGTCATCGACCGCACGAAAATCGCACCGATGGACAAGCCAAGCGCGATCACGATCATGTTGTTCGACAGTGCGAAGGCACCGATCACACCGTCGAAGCTGAACGAACTGTCGAGCACTTCGAGATAGAGAAAACCGCCGAGCCCTGATCTCACAACCTCGCCTGCTGCTTTCTTGCGCGCTTCATGCTGCTCGATAATCGCACCGAGTGCATGAACCCCGATAAAGGTCACGAGACCCAAAATACCAGCGGTCAGGAAGGTGTTTGCTTCTTCAGCCCCGAGTGTCGTCGAAACGCCGTAGACAAGCAGCAGGACCAACCCGATTTCGACCGCCGGTACGCTGGAGAACCGGTTGATTGCACGCTCGATGGTACCGATCCAATGGATTTCCTTCTCGGAATCAAAAAAGAACGTCAGGCCGACCATTGCAAGGAACGCCCCGCCGAAACCGGCGATACCGATATGGGCATCGGACACGATCCTTTCATACTCGTCGGGGCTATTGAGCGAGAGGGTGACAGCTTCGACCGGACCCAGATCGGCGGCTATGGCGACGATGGCGATCGGGAAGATGATACGCATCCCGAACACGGCAATCAGGATACCCCAGGTCAGAAAGCGTCGTTGCCAGACCTCGTCCATTTCGCGAAGGACGGTGGCGTTGACCACGGCGTTGTCGAAACTGAGCGATGTCTCCAGGATCGAGAGTACGAAGACGATCCACAACAGAGACAGCATACCCAGCAGCGAGCCGGTGCTTGCCCAGCCATACCATGCCGCCAGTGCGAGACAGATCGCGGAAAAGAACAGCGAAAACCGGTAATATTGAAGCAACGTCGCCATATCGGCCCTTCATGTTGGACGCAGCCGGTTAGCCGTCGGCGCCAGCGCAGGCAATCCGCTGTTACGATTTCGGCTGATATGTCTGTTCTTCGCCGGGGAAACTCCGCTCGCGAACTTCCTGCGCATAGGTTTCGACAGTTTTCTCTATGATGGCGGCGATGTCTTCATAGCGCTTCACGAAACGCGGCACGCGCTCGAACATGCCGAGCATGTCTTCGGTCACCAGAACCTGGCCGTCACATTCCGCCGAGGCACCGATGCCTATCGTCGGGCATGAAATGGCCTTGGTCACCTCGATAGCGATGGGTTCGATAACGCCCTCGACGACGACGGCGAAAGCGCCTGATTCGTCGAGCGCCTTGGCATCCGTGACAATTGTCTCCGCTTCAGCATCGTTGCGCCCGCGCGCCATGTAACCGCCGAGAACATTTACCGCCTGAGGTGTCAGCCCAACATGCCCCATCACCGGGATCCCGCGTTTGTTGAGGAATGACACAGTCTCCGCCATCGCCTTACCGCCTTCCAGTTTCACCGCAGCAGCGCCTGTCTCCTTGAGCAGGTAGGACGCGCTTTCAAATGCCTGTTCTTTGGAAGCTTCGTAGGAACCGAACGGCATGTCGACCACCACGACCGAATGGTAGCTGCCCCGAACCACTGCGGCGCCGTGATTGGCCATCATTTCCAGAGTTACCGGAATGGTGGAGGGCAACCCGTAGATGACCTGCCCGAGAGAATCGCCGACCA
This sequence comes from Pontixanthobacter sp., assembly GCA_965223995.1. GTDB lineage: Bacteria > Pseudomonadota > Alphaproteobacteria > Sphingomonadales > Sphingomonadaceae > Pontixanthobacter. Next base: position 74,834 of record CBDCXY010000017.1, read on the forward strand.
GCAACAGGTCACAATGTGCGTCAAGCAATTGCGCCTGTCGCGCAGTGTAGGCGGTCAGCATCACCAGCGGTTCTTCGGTTACACCATCCTTCTTGCGCCGCCGCAATTTCGGCACCGTCAGGCGCTTCATCGGTGAAGGCGTAGGGTTCGCGCGGCTGGTCGAAGTGTCGAGTTTGAAGGTCGTAGACATAGCTCACGCTTCTAGCCGAGCGGTGGGTTTTCGCAATTCCCGTCTCGACTAGGGGACGGAATCGTTGCAAAAGCCTCGGCGGACAGGCGCGGGATAAGCGCCAGAGAGAGGGAAATTGCGATATGGCTGCAGCTACTGGTTCAGCACGCGAAGGCTGGTCCTCGCGTTCGGCATTTATTCTTGCAGCGGTGGGCTCCGCTGTCGGGCTCGGCAACATGTGGCGCTTCCCCGCAGAGGCGGGTGCCAATGGCGGCGGAGCGTTCGTGCTGTTCTATATCTTCTGCGTGGTGCTCATCGGCCTACCGATCCTGCTGTCCGAAACGCTCATAGGCCGTCACGGCCAGGCTTCAGCACCAGAGAGTGTGCGACGAATTGCGGCGGAGTCTGGCAAATCGCGACATTGGGACACGCTCGCTTCGTTCGGAGTAGCGGGCGCGTTTCTTGTGCTCAGCTTCTACTGCGTCGTCGGCGGATGGGTGCTCTATTACATTGGTGTGTTTGTGCAGGATCTGCTTACGACAGGGGTAACCGGCGGCGCGTTCGAAGGACGTCCAGCAGCGGAAATCGAAGCGCTTCTTCCTGATCTATTCGGGAACGGTGGACTGATGATCGGCTTGCACGTGGTCTTTATCGCAATCACGTTCTATTTTGTATCGCGCGGCGTGTCGAGCGGGATCGAATGGGTTGCCACATGGCTGATGCCAGCATTTTTCGTCCTGTTCCTTGCAATCACGGTCTACGGCGCGTTTACTGGCGCATTTAGTGAGGCGCTTGCCTATCTTTTTACCTTTGATTTCTCGAAATTGACCGGGCCAGTCATGCTGGCGGCGGTGGGGCAGGCATTTTTCTCCTTGTCGCTAGGTGTCGCCGGAATGATGACTTACGGGGCTTATGTCGGCAAAGATGTCAATCTGGCAGGCACATCAGGTATTATTGCAGGCGCCGACACAGCGGTAGCGCTCATCGCGGGCCTGTGCATTTTCCCGATTGTGTTTGCTGCCGGTCTCGAACCCAATGCCGGGCCGGGCCTGATGTTCCAGTCGCTACCGATCGGATTCCAGCAGATGCCAATTGGTTCGGTCATTGGTTTGCTGTTCTTTGTCATGGTGTTCTTCGCCGCGCTGACCAGCTCGGTATCGTTGATGGAGGCGCCCACGGCTTGGCTTAAGGAAAAGGCCAATCTCGGTCGGCCTGTCGCAACCCTGATTGTAACAATAGGCGCGCTGCTCCTGGGTATCCTTGCGGCGCTGTCCTTCAACAGTATGTCTGACTTCCAGCCCTTGGGGTTCATCCCGCTGTTTGAAGGCCAGGGAATGTTCGACGTGCTCGATACTGTGACCAGCAAGGTGCTGATGCCGGTCGGCGCTATCCTCACAGCGTTGTTTGTCGGCTGGGTTGCAGAGCGTCGCCTGATCGATTCCGAGAACGGACTTGAGGGCGGGCTGGAGCAGTTCTGGCTGATCCTGGTGCGCTGGTTCTGTCCCGTAATGCTGACACTGATTTTGTTGGGCGGCATCTTCTCTGAGACAACTGCAGCAATTTTTGCTGCCATAGGATTCAGCTGACGCTGGAACAGGATGAACCGCATTTTTTGGGATGGCTCTTTTCGAGGCCACGGCCGAGAGGTGGTTTGAGTCCTAACAACTTTAGAATTTCAAGGCGTGTTGGTCGTTTCGTTATCGACCGACATGTGGTCTTGATGATTGTGGCGATAGCTACTGCACTCGCCGCATGGCGGTTCTTGCATGATAATCCGCAGCACAACCCTTGGGCACCGCTCGATCTGCGCGACCCTCCGGGCTGGGCAACCGAGCGCAAGTTGGTCGGTTTGCGAGAGGATATCGAGCAGTGCCGCGCGGTGCTTGAACGCAGCGAGGTGTCATTCCAAGCGCTTGCTCCTCGAGGGGAGGGGCCATGCGCGCGTCCTGATCGGACCGTTCTCGATGAATACCCCTACGCCGGGCGAAAACCCACTACGACATGTCCGCTGGCAGCCGGATTGATGATCTGGATGGACCAGTCGGTCCAACCTGCTGCTATCAATCTGTTCGGCAGCCGGGTTACGGGTGTTGAACACCTTGGTTCTTATAGTTGCAGGAGAATGTACGGCAGCGACAGCGGTCCTTGGAGCGAACACGCGACGGGCAACGCGCTCGATATTGCGGGATTCAAACTGGAGGATGGCACCGAGATCAGCGTCTTGCGCGATTGGGGCCATGGGGCAAAGGGTCAGTTCCTGAGCCGAATTCGTGACGAAGCGTGTCCTGTTTTCGGGACAGTGCTATCGCCAGACTACAATGCTGCGCACCGTGACCATTTTCACCTCGATCAAACGGATCGAAGATGGGATCTGTGTCGCTGAAAATCAGCTTTCCAACGCGTAACCCGCAGAGCGAACCGTACGGATCGGGTCGTCTTGCCCATCGATATTGATTGCCTTGCGCAGTCGGCGGATATGAACGTCGACCGTGCGCAGTTCGATATCGCTTTCGGTGCCCCACACGCCATCGAGCAACTGACTCCGTGAAAATACGCGCTTCGGAGCCTCCATGAAGAACTTCAGGAGCCGGTATTCGGTCGGTCCCAACTTGATTTCCTTTCCGGCGCGCTCAACGCGATGTGCGACCGGATCCAGCACAATGTTGCCGACTTCAATCGACTCGCCTGCAAGCGCGGGGCGGATGCGGCGCATGACCGCTGCCACCCGTGCGAGCAACTCGCGCGGAGAGAATGGTTTGGTCAAATAGTCATCCGCGCCGGTCTCCAATCCGCGGACACGGTCGTCTTCCGCTTCGCGGGCGGTCAGCATGATGATCGGAACATGCGCGGTTTCACTGTTGCGGCGCAAACGGCGGCAAACCTCGATGCCGCTTGTGCCTTCGATCATCCAGTCGAGAATGACCAGATCGGGCGCATCCTCAGACGCCATGACAAGCGCTTCGTCGCCATCGGGTGTCGCGCGAACATGATACCCCTCATTCTCGAAGCGGAATTGCAGCAGTTCCGCCAATGCGGGATCGTCTTCAACGAGAAGCAGCTTGGCAGTAGACATCGTATTGGTTCCGGCTTTCGCCTCAACCGTCATCGTCTTCGTCTGGCGGATAGAGGCCGGTCGCGGCAAAATGGACCATCTCGGCCACGTTTGTAGCATGATCGCCGATCCGCTCTATGTTGCGCGCAACGAACAAGATTTGCGCTGCGCTGGAAATAGTGGCAGGATTCTCCACCATATAGCTGACAACATTGCGAAAAATACTGTTGTAGAACGCATCAACCTTATCGTCGGCGGCGATCACCTCTTTTGCCAGAACCGGGTCGCGCGCCGCATAGGCGGTGAGTACATCGTGGACCATCTCGGCGGCGATTTCGCCCATTGCGGGCAGCAGGGTAAGCGGCTCGAAGTGGCGCCGGTCTTCTATCTCGCGGACCCGCTTGGCGATGTTCTTCGAATAGTCACCGATCCGCTCGACAACGCCGGCAATCTTGAGGGCCGCAATGACCTCACGCAGATCGTCAGCCATTGGTGCGCGCAGAGCGATGACACGAACCGCTAGCTTGTCGACTTCGGATTCGAGTTCGTCGATCTTCTTGTCGCGCTTTACGACCTTCTTCGCGAGAGCCTCGTCACCCTTAACCATCGCGTCGAGCGCGTCCTGGATCGACAATTCGGCGAGCCCACCCATTTCGGCAATCAGACCGCGCAGGCGGGTGATGTCTTCGTCGAAGGCTTTGACTGTATGATCGTTCATTAGCCGTACCGTCCTGTGATATAATCTTGCGTGCGCTGTTCTAGCGGATTTGTGAAAATGTCGGTAGTTCGACCGTATTCGACCATCTTGCCCAGGTGGAAGAATGCCGTCCGCTGAGACACCCGTGCAGCCTGTTGCATCGAATGGGTTACGATCACGATGGCATAGCGACCGTTGAGATCGTCTATCAGCTCTTCGATCTTTGCCGTGGCAATCGGGTCGAGCGCCGAGCAGGGCTCGTCCATCAGGATCACCTCGGGATCGACTGCGATTGCGCGCGCTATGCACAAACGCTGCTGCTGTCCGCCCGAGAGCGCGGTTCCGCTTTCCGAAAGGCGATCCTTTACTTCATTCCACAGACCGGCGCGTGTCAGCGAGGTTTCGACGATTTCATCGAGCTCGTCCTTACCTTCGGCGATACCATGGATCTTGGGGCCATAGGCGATGTTGTCGTAGATCGACTTCGGGAACGGGTTGGGCTTCTGGAACACCATCCCGACGCGCGCGCGAAGTTGCACGACGTCCATCTTCGATTTGTAGATATCCTCCCCGTCGAGGGTGATTTCGCCTTCCACCCGGGCGGTCGGGATAGTGTCGTTCATGCGGTTCATCGTCCGCAGGAAGGTCGATTTCCCGCAGCCGGACGGGCCGATGAATGCGGTCACGTATTTGGTCGGGATTTCAATCGACACATTGTCGATCGCCATCTTGTCTCCGTAATATACGGAAACGTCCTTCGCGTTCATCTTCGCGTCGGTGTCTTCCAGGTTGGGATGGATTACTGTCGTCACCATGTTTTCTCGAATTTGTTGCGCAGATAAATGGCCAGGCCGTTCATCAATAGGAGGAACAGCAATAGCACGATAATCGCCGCCGATGTCCGTTCGACGAAACCTCGGTCAATTTCATCGGACCAGAGGAAGATTTGTACCGGCAGGACTGTTGCGGGTGAAGTGAAGCCCTCGGGCGGCGTCGCTACGAATGCGCGCATGCCGATCATCAAGAGTGGCGCTGTTTCGCCGAGCGCGCGCGCCATGCCGATGATGGTGCCGGTCAGGATACCGGGCAAGGCCAGCGGTAAAACGTGATGGAACACGACTTGCACCGGAGATGCGCCCACGGCGAGCGCTCCGTCACGGATCGAAGGTGGAACCGCCTTGATCGCATTCCTGCCCGAGATCACGATTACCGGCATTGTCATTAGCGCAAGCGTCATTCCGCCGATCAGTGGAGCCGAGCGCATATTGGGGAATATCCACAAAAACACCGCGAGGCCGAGCAGACCGAATATGATTGAGGGAACTGCCGCAAGATTGTTGATCGAAACCTCGATCAGATCGGTCCATCGGTTCTTGGGCGCATATTCTTCGAGATAGAGCGCGGCCATCACCCCGACGGGGAAGGCCATGAGCAATGTGACTATCATCGTCAGCATTGAACCTTTGACTGCGCCCCAGATACCAACGGCCTGCGGGTCGGTCGCATCGGCACGTCGGAGGAAGCCGAAATCGAAATTCTTGTCGAGTTTGCCCTCTGCTTCGAGGCGCTCGGCAAGCGGGAACAGATCGGGATCTCCCTCGCCGGCCAAAGCTGAAGCCATATCGGAGGAGGCCGCCAGCCAGAACGTCTGTTCGCCGGAGCGGAGCATGGCCGGGTCGGCAATGATTGCCTCGGCCACTTCGCGCCACGCATTATCGCTCACCTGCTCGGCGCCATCCTGCCCCAGCGCTTCCGTTGCATAGAACTCGATTACCGAGGGTAAGCCTTGCGTTTCGAGCCGTTGAACCGCGTTCTCCTGCTGCAACGTCGATGCGTCACCAGCGATTCCGGCATCGGAAAAATTGATCGGGACAGCGAGCTCGGCGCGTTGGAATCCACCAATGCCGTTTACGGTCATATTGACCAGCAGCACGGCCAGTACAGCGACCGAGAACAGAATTGCGAACAGGCCGAGAAACTTGAAACGCTTCTCCGCAGCATAGCGCTTCTGGAGACGCGCCTCGAATGCGGCGCTGCGCGTAGCGAAACCGGTTTCGTTCTCGGGCGAGGCGGTCACTGTGTCACTCATATGCTTCGCGAAACCTCTTTACGACACGCAGAGCGATGAAGTTGAGACCGAGTGTTACCAGGAACAGCACGAAACCAAGTGCGAATGCGCTGAGTGTGGCGGGGTGATCGAAGCTGCCTTCTCCGGTCAGCATTTTGACGATCTGCACGGTAACGGTGGTCATCCGATCAAGCGGATTTGCGCTCAAGTTTGCCGCAGTCGAGGCTGCCATCACCACGATCATCGTCTCACCGATAGCGCGGCTGATCGCGAGCATGATACCTGCAACGATGCCGGGCAGGGCCGCAGGTACGAGCACTTTCTTGATCGTTTCCGATGTGGTCGCGCCCATTGCAAGACTGCCATCGCGCATCGCCTGAGGGACCGCGGCAATGGAGTCGTCGGCCATCGAAGACACGAAGGGTATGATCATTACCCCCATCACCAGACCCGCAGCCAATGCGCTTTCGGTAGATGCGTTCTCGATTCCGACCGCAACGGCAATATCGCGGATGAACGGCGCAACGGTTAGCGCCGCGAAATAGCCGTAAACAACCGTCGGAACACCGGCGAGGATTTCCAGTGCGGGTTTCAACCAACTGCGCAATCGCGGATTGGCGTATTGTGTCAAATAGATCGCGCTCATCAATCCCAGCGGGATCGCGACGATCATTGCAATGATCGCGCCGATGAAGATCGTGCCCCAGAACAGCGGAATCGCACCGTAGCGGGTCGGATCGGGATTGTCCGGGTTGCTCATCGGGTCTGGTCCCCAATGGGTGCCGAACAGGAAGTCGATTGGGCTGACCATCCCGAAGAAGCGAACCGTCTCAAAGACAAGGCTGGCAACGATGCCCAAAGTCGTCAGAATTGCGACCAGTGACGCGATCAGCAGCGCGGCCATCACCGTCCGTTCGACGCGCGTCCGAGCGGTGAAATCGGGTTTGAGCCGCAGAAATGACCATGCGCCGCCAAGCAGCGCAACTGCCAGTGTGCCGGCAATCCCGATCATATTGCTGCGACCTATCGCGTCGCGGAACGGTTCGACCAGTGCTTGGGCATCATTGTTGAACACGGCCGGTGCCGAGCCGATCGCTACGTTTTTCGCTTCGCGCAGCAGCGCGTCGCGTTGCAGATCAAACGAGGGCAGGTCGGCTGCTGCGGGTGATGCCAGAACCGCCTGATCGATCAAGTACGGCGCCGTCGTTGCCCAAACCGTTATGAACAATATGACGGGTATGATGATCCACAGAGCCACGTACCAACCATGGTAGGATGGAAGCGCCGCCAGCCGTTCGTCGGCGCCTGCCTGACGCTTGAATGACCATGCGCGAGCGCGCGCGGCCAGCCAACCGGCGACACCGAGGCCGATTGCGAGAAGCATGAGAATGGCTGGCGACATCGCGGCGGTGGATCCCAAATCGTACGGTCTAAACTGCCAAAGCAGTCCGGTTGCAAAACACGTTCTCGACTGTAGCGTCGATCACGAATCGAATGCACCGTTAACGAGCTGGTGTCGGAGGATTGTGACACTACCGTGACAAGTCCCGGGCGTGTCTAGCTGTCGCTGCTTTCCAACACTGGAATACGAACGGTTACACGAGTGCCTTGGCCGCGCTGGCTGGAAATGTCGAGGCGTCCGCGGTGACGTTCAACAATATGTTTTACAATCGCCAGGCCCAACCCCGTACCGCCCGATGCGCGGCTGCGGCCGGGATCGGTGCGATAGAACCTCCGGGTCAGGTGAGGCAGGTGCTCTTCGGGCACGCCGTCACCTTGATCCTGCACCGCAAGGCAAGCCTCGCTGCTGTCGCTTCTCGTCAACGAGACGACGACAGGTTTTCCCGGATCACCATACTTCAGGGCGTTATCGACCAGATTGCGAACCAGCTGTTCCAGCTGTCGTTCGTCGCCCGCCACCGCGATGTTGCTTTCGGTCTCGAACTCCAACCGGTCGATCCGCTCCAACCCCGCCACGTCGCGCGAAGACCGCTCGATCAGTTCTTTCAGTTCGACGCGCTCGCGCGGTTGCTCATGCTTTTCTGCCTCGATTCGCGATAGTGACATGAGATCGCTGACAAGGTTCTGCAGGCGATTGCTCTCTGCGAGGATCGTATCCAGAAATTTTCGTTTAGTGGCTGGATCGAAATCGTCATCGCCATCGCGGATTGTTTCGACATAGCCGATGATCGAGGCAAGCGGTGTTCTTAGTTCGTGACTTGCATTGGCGACGAAATCGGTGTGGGCGCGCCCAATATCGACCTCAGCGGTTTGATTGATCAACTCGACGACCGATGTTTTTTCGCTCAATCGTTGCTTGTTGAGCCGCCATACGTCGCGGCGTCTTGCCAGACCACGAATCTGAGCGAACCCGCTTTTGTCCGATTCGAGCAGTTGGATGGCCTTCGGGTGACGCAGGGCAACCCGCATGTCCTGCCCGAGTATGTGCTTGCCAAGCAGCTTGCGCGCCGCGCGATTGGCGACGCTGATCCGGCCGTTGTCCGTGACCAGAACCGGTGAGCCGGAATATTCGACAAGTTCGCCCATCTTTTCAGCGGACAGTATGACCGGCTCGTCCGTTTGTCGCGGGGGTGGAGGACTGTCGGCGACCAACCAGAGCGAACACAACCAGACGATCAGAACTGCCAAGGCCAACCATGGTGAAGCACCGCTGATTAAGATGCCAAGCGCACTTGCGAGAGCCAGCAGGATACTTGGCCAGGGAAGGGTGCGATCACTCGACATCGGGTACGCGCTTAACCGCGCGCGCCGCGTCTGGCCAGTGTAGAACTGAGCGCGTCACAAATGGCCGCGCGTTGGTGACCCCTACGGGAATCGAACCCGTGTTTCAGCCGTGAAAGGGCCGCGTCCTAACCGCTAGACGAAGGGGCCATCCGTGCCGGATCGCAATCTGTGCGCAATCCGGGAATGCAAAAGCCATCACTGGTGACCCCTACGGGAATCGAACCCGTGTTTCAGCCGTGAAAGGGCCGCGTCCTAACCGCTAGACGAAGGGGCCATAGTGATGGCGTGGCGGCGCAATTAGGGGTGCGAAGGGGCCGCGTCAAGCCTCTGGGTGTGCGGGTAGCAGCTTTATTCGTTGCGATGCCGGAGCGTGGCGGTCAATCGGCCCACGCAGCGTCTTCCAGATGCAACTCCGCAGCCGGCCTGCTACCCCAATCATCAATCTTTGCGCGCCCCGCCAGCCATAGCTTACGTCCCTTTGTAGCATGCAGAATGGCTTGGCCCATTTCGCTTTCCGCCGCCCGGAAGGCGATTGCTTTCAGCGAGCCCCCATCCGGACCGCCCACGATCAGCCGCAAGTGATCGCTGCCCACGACGTCTGCCTTGATGATATGGACGGGGCCGACCGCCACCTTCGGCCCTGGCCAACCGACGCCATACGGTCCGGCTTGATCGAGTTTTTCCACGAGGTCAGGTGTTAGACCGCGCGGCGCAATTGACAGGTCGAGCTTCAGCGACTGGGTCGCCTGCGCTCCGGAGACCGATCCGGCGAGTTTTTCGTCAAGCCAATCCGAAAGCGCGTCAAGCTTGTCGGCTTCCACCGTTAGTCCTGCGGCCATTGCATGACCGCCCCCGGCAAGAAGCAGTCCCTCTTCGCGAGCCGCAATAATCGCCGCTCCAAGATCAACCCCCGATATCGACCGTCCGGAGCCCTTTCCTTCTCCACCGTCCAGCGCGACAACGATTGCCGGCTTGCCGACTTTTTCCTTGATCCGTCCGGCGACGATACCAATCACGCCCGGGTGCCAACCTTCGCCCGACAAAACCACCACAGCACGGTTGTGTTGTTGCGCAATCTGCGCTTCGGCCGCTTCCTGTACAGCGGACTCAATTGCCCTGCGCTCCTCGTTGAGTGCGGAAAGCTGCGCAGCGATATCGCGAGCCTCGTCTGCATCTTCGGTGGTCAGCAATCGTACGCCGAGCGTCGATTCACCCACTCGCCCGCCGGCATTGATTCGCGGACCAAGCGCAAATCCGAGATCGCTGCAGACAGGCACTCTCTTTAGACGGCTTGCGTCGACCAGCGCAGACATGCCGACATTCTGCCGCTTCGACATGACTTTCAGCCCCTGCGCGACGAATGCCCGGTTTAGCCCATGCAAGGCTGCGACATCGGCGACCGTTCCGAGCGCCACCAGATCGAGCAACGACATAAGGTCGGGCTCGCTTCGTCCTTCAAAATATCCGCGCTGCCGCAATGTCCTTACCAATGCGATGGCAAGCAGGAAGCCAACCCCTACAGCCGCCAGATGGCCATGCGCCGCCGCTTCGTCATTTTCATCCAGCCGGTTGGGGTTCACCAGAGCTGCCGCCTTGGGCAGTTCGTGCGCGCATTTGTGGTGATCGAGCACGATCACATCGACGCCGGCCTCGCGCGCCATTTGCAGCGCTTCGAACGCCATTGCTCCGCAATCGACGGTCACAATCAGGCTGGACCCGGATTTGGCCAACTTTACCAAAGCCTCACCGCTCGGCCCGTAGCCCTCAAGCAATCGATCGGGAATGTAGTAGTCTGCATCGCAACCAAGCATTCGCAATGCGCGGATCATCAGAGCTGCGCTGGTCGCCCCGTCGACATCGTAGTCGCCGTAGATCGTAATGGTTTCTTGCGTGAGGACCGCCTGAGCGAGCCTTTCTGCGGCAACATCCATATCGTTGAATATCGATGGATCGGGCAGGAAGTTGCGCAAGGTCGGGTTGCGATGCTTGTCGAGCTCGTCCGGATGTGTGCCGCGCGACAGAAGCAACTGGGTAACAACGTCATTGCCCAACCCACCAGCATTCTCGCCCAGTTCCATGTTTCCGCCGCGCCAGTGCCAGCTCTTGCCGGATAGCGATTGCGATACTCCGAAAACGGGCGTTAGGGTCTGCGACGTCATAGGCCGTCTCTAGGCCAACGTTGCCCTCGCGGCAAAGGATGGTGATTGACAATCGACAGCTGCAAGTGTTGCTCAGCGGCATGGCCGAGTTGTCAACTAAGCTACTGATCATCTGGCACAGCCGCACTGGCGCGAGCGAAGCAATGGCTTGTGCGGCGCGGGATGGCGCGGGCGACGCCGCGCAGCTCGTCGCGGCGTCGGATGTGAGTGCCGATGACCTCCTCGGCGCCGCAGCCTATCTTTTCGTCTGTCCTGAAAATCTCGCGAGTATGAGCGGCATGATGAAAGAGATGTTTGATCGCCAATACTATGCGGTCTTGGGCAAGATCGAAGGGCGTGCCTATGCCACGATTATTGCCGCCGGTTCCGATGGTGAGGGGGCGCAGCGACAGATTGACCGGATCGCAACTGGCTGGCGATTGAAACGGGTTGCGGATCCCATGATTGTGAACTTCGACGCGCAGACGCCCGAAACTATTCTTGAACCAAAGGAAGTGCCCGAAGATGTGATTGGTGACTGCCGTTCGATCGGGGCCGCTCTCGTCGAAGGCGCAGATCTCGGGATATTCTGAAGGTATCGCAATCACATCCGGTTCGGATCATTCGCTTTTTCAAGGACTCGACCTGAGCCACATTTCGCGGCAAAGGTTGAAAAAGCCTTTGCGAGGGAGTGCATAGGGCCATTTCTGATCGTTTCGACATCGAAGAGCTGAGTGGTCTGGGGGCATTGCTCTTGGTGTTCCCCGATGGCGATTGTCCGGATGCAGAGAGAATCTGCAACACCATCGCGGGCATCGACATGGTATCTGTCAGTCACGACCCGCGCAGCTCGTTCGGTGAGGACAAGTCTGGCTGGCTCGAGTTACTGTTTGAGGGGCTGACATTCGATCTCAGGCATATCGACGCGCCACGGTCGGTATCAGCGGGCGATTTCGAGCACCAGTTGGATGTGTCGCCCGCTGCGATGGCTGACAAGCACCAAGCGTTGCTGCTGTTGCCCGGGCCACATTTGGCGGGCGGGCAATCGCAAATGCCAATCTTCCGCGCACAGATGGCGCTGGCGGCTGCCCTCGGCCGTGCGTTGGATGGTGTGGCTGCCTTCGCCTGGATTGAGGCCCGGTCGATTGTCGGACGGGATCGCTTCGTGACGATGATTGAGCGCTGGCTGAAGGGCGGGGAAGTTCCTGTTCCCGGCCTGATTTCGCTCAAGGAGGATGTCGATGGCGGGATCAAGAGTGTGGGCCTCAAGTTCTTTACCGGGCAGGAGCTGCGTATCGAGCCCGACCATTTCGGTGATGCCAGCCAGCATAGTCGCCTCGCTGCGAGACTGGCGAACCAGTTGGTCTTTTCGGGCCCTGTTGCATCGACCGAGCAGGTTACCGGGCCAGACGGGTATCCTCTTAGGCTGGAGCCTTCGACGAACGGCAAATTCGTCCGTATCTGGCGCGGTTAGCACTTCAATCGGGCATCAACTCTTGGCTGCAAGCTCTTCTTTTGCAGCAAGATATTCGCGCTCTAGCTGGTCGACCCGATCTGCAACGCTGTCGATTGCATCGACGTGACCAACTCCCTGACCTGAGCCCCATATGTCTTTCCAGGCCTTCGCTTTGCTATTGCCGCCGGAGCCAAAGTTCATCTTGCTCGGATCGCTTTCGGGCAGGTTGTCCGGGTCCATTCCGGCCTTCTCGATGGATCCTCGCAGATAGTTGCCATGAACCCCGGTGAAGAGGTTGGTGTAGACGATATCCGCCGCCTTGCTGTCGACGATCTCCTGCTTGTAAGCCTCAGCGGCATTGGCTTCCTTGGTCGCGATGAAGGCTGAGCCAATATAGCCGAAATCGGCACCCATTGCCTGGGCCGCCAACACCGAGCGGCCATGCGCTATCGAGCCCGATAGCGCGACGAGCCCGTCGAACCAGTTGCGGATTTCCTGCATCAACGCGAAGGGTGACTGCACGCCCGCATGTCCGCCAGCACCCGCAGCAACCGGGATCAGCCCGTCGGCGCCTTTCTCGATAGCCTTGCGCGCGAAGCGGTCGTTGATGATGTCGTGCAGCGTGATCCCGCCCCATCCTCTGACGGCAGAGAAGATGTCCTCACGTGCACCCAGCGACGTGATCACCATCGGCACCTGCCACTTGGCGCAGACCTCCATGTCCTCTTCCAGCCGGTCATTGCTGCGATGGACAATCTGGTTGACCGCATAGGGCGCTGCGGGCCGGTCGGGGTTGTCGCGGTTATGCGCTGCCAGTTCCTCGGTGATCTGGTGGAGCCATTCGTCGAGCACACCCGAGGGTCGCGCATTGAGTGCCGGAAACGCTCCGATGATCCCAGCCTTGCATTGCGCGATCACCAGCTCCGGGCCGGAGATGATGAACAATGGCGAACCGATCACCGGCAGGCGCAGTCTATCGAAAGGGGCGGGAAGGGCGGCCATAGGGTGCTCCGTTGCGTTGTGAAACCGATGCGCGGTCTATGGCGCGGTTAGCGGCGTGTCGAGGGTGACGTAACGGAAGCCAACGCTAGGCAAGAACGTGCTCGATGCGGTAGAAGCGCGCCGCATTGCCTGCATAAAGCCCGGCCTTCTCGTCGTCCGAATAGTCTGCCGTAATCCGTTTGAACGCGTTCCACAGCACCGGATAGTTCGCGCCCCAGCGATCCACCGGATAGTTGCTCTCGAACATCGCGCGATCCGTTCCGAACGCCTCGATGCAGGTTTCGATATAGGGTTTCCACATCGCGGCGAGCGCCTCCGAGCCGTATCCTTTTGCCGGACCATCCTCGGGCATCATGCAGTTGACCATGGCGAGCCCGCCCAGCTTGACCATCACGTTCTCGCATTCGGCCAGCGCGCGGATCGAGCCAGCCCAGCGGTCGAAGTTCTCCTCCAGTTTGCCCTTGTAGGAGGCGATGCCCAGCGGCGTGCCGCAATGGTCGAGGCAGATCGGCAGGTCGGGGAACCCCTTGGCCAGATCCACCACATCGCCGATTTGCGGTTCGAGCACCCAGGCATCGAAGCTCAGGCCCATATCGTTGAGCTGCGCTACCCCTAAGCGGAAGGTGTCATTGCGTAGCAGTCCTTCGGGCGCATGGAAGGGCGGGCCAAGCACATCGGGATCGGCATCCCACGCGCCTTGGTGCCGGATACCGCGAAACCTGCCCCCAGAACCGGAGGAGCCGGCGGCGACCAGCGCTTCCAACACCTCGCGAGCATCATCGCCGAGCGTCATATCGGCATGCCCGACGATCCCCGCGCAAGGCCGGTAATCTCCATAGAGCCCACTCGCCCCCTGCGCCGCGACGCCGTTCACATACTCCACCTCGCCCACTGGTTTCAGCGCTTCGGAGCGCGAGGCGTCGTAGAACGCGCCGCATTCCATGAACACGGTGGCGACGATGTTGTGGCCGGACTGCGTATCGGCGAGCAGCTCATCGAACGTGTAGTAGGGCGCACCCGCGATGGTTTCGAGAAACGGATGCCGGGGAGGCGGGAAGGCAGGGAGCAGCGGCCGCAAGTCCCACAGATGATGGTGGGGGTCGATGATCGGCAGATCGGGTTCGAGGATGGATTCGGTAGTCACTTCGGTCATAGGCGTTCAGTTTCTCCGCTCATTCTCTGAACAGATGGACCACATGGACCACTGTCCTGGCAAGAAAATTCGGGGCTCGGCCAGAAGCTGTCGCGACATAGTGCCAGAAAGACTCCACCAGTTTCCATGCGGACAGAAATACCACGCGGCAGACGTGTAGGAAAATTCAGGCACGCGCCCGGTCAAAGACGAACCGCAGGCCGATCAGCCAAACTGCGATCAGGACATGGAACAGATGCCAGCTCAGATCCGGGCCGAGCACGGGCGAACGGCGAACCAGCAGCAAATTTGCCAAGAAGATCGCCATAAGACCTCCGCGAACCAATCGTTGCTTCGCTGCGGTCGCGGGCCATATCACAACGGCGCCGATTGCCACTATCGACCAACCCAGGAACAGTGGCGTGGTCAACCCGGGCCGGATGACGCCAGCGGCCAGCGTTGCCATAACCGCCAATACGGCCACCGCCAGCCATCGCCGGGAGTTACCGAACAAAGCCAACAAACATTGTGCCGCCACAAGTGCCATCGCGGTTGCACCGCCGATCTGCGAAAAAATGCGATGGGCATTGGCGAGCGCGTCGATCTGACCGCTGCCGAAACGATAGACGCCCAGGGCCGCTGCCACTCCAAATAGGAAACCCCCTAGTGCACCAAACCATGCACCTCTGGTTACGAAGCGCCAACCAACCCAAATGGCGACAAGGACAATCACTGCCTCGGAAAGAGCGTAGTGCGGTGCTGGCATGTCAGACCTTGGCGAGGTCGTCGGAGGATTTCAGTATTGGAGGCTGCCTGGAATAGGCGAGCTTTGCATCGTGCTGCGCTTTGATCTGTTCGGATGACAGCCTCGATCCGTCATGACTCCATCCCGGCGGTGCGAAGAGATAGCACAGTCGCTGCCACGGGCTCAGTCGCTGCATCTGATCCTTCAGGATGCCCCAATATTCGTGGAACACGATGATGAAGGGATTGAGCGTCTCGAGGTTCTTTACAAGGCCGAAGTCGACCTTCTCCCTCTCTTCCACGAATGTACCGAACATGCGGTCCCAGATGATCAACGTTCCGGCATAATTGGCATCGAGATATTCGGGGTTGCGTCCATGATGTACGCGGTGGTGAGAGGGCGTGTTGAAGATGAACTCGAACCAGCGCGGGAGCTTTCCGACCAACTCGGTATGGAGGAAGAACTGGTACGTTGCGTTGATCACGCCGCAGAACAACACGACGACTGGATCAAAGCCGATCAGCACGAGCGGAACCTTGAACATCATTGTTCCGGTGAAGTGCTTCGTCCAGCTTTGACGCAGCGCAACGGAGAAGTTGAACTGTGTGCTTGAGTGGTGCGTGACGTGCATTGCCCACACCCAGCGCACCCGATGAGCCACCCGGTGGTGCCAATAGAAGCGCAGGTCGTCGAGGATGAAGCATGCGATGAGTGACGCAATACCGAGCGGGATCACAAACAGCTGGTATTGCTGCGCCCAGAACAATGCGGCGACCGAAATGAACGCAGTCGCACCGTTTGTAACCGCGCTGATCAGCCCCATGCCGATTGACACGAGATTGTCTTTCCAATCGCCGATTCCGTCTGCGTGGCGGAAGTGATTTATGAGCGATTCCACGACGATGCAGCCAAGATAGATCGGGATCACGATAAGTGCGATATTCGACTGAACGATTGTGTCGAGTGTCATATTCTCTCTCCTGCCGCGCTTGGCCAGGGTGGATCTAGGCAGTCAGACATTGGAGATGAATTGAATAATAGCGCTATTATTGTTACCACTGGGAACAAATGTATGATCTTCGTCTCTTGCGTCATTTTGAAGCTGTTTATCGTCGGCTCAGTTTCTCGGCTGCGGCTGAGGAAATGGGATTGAGCCATTCGGCAATCACCAAGAGCATCAAGACGCTGGAGGCCGATTGGGATGCGCAGTTGTTCCATCGCACGACGCGCACCGTCGTCGCGACGGAGGCGGGCAAGAGACTCTATCCGCAGGCGGTTGAGCTGCTGGCGCTGGCCGCAAATGTGCGCGATTCGGTATCGGCGGGGGAGCACGAACTCAACATCGTCAGCGGCCCCGGAGTGATCGAGGGGATGATCCATCCGGCAATAATGAAGTTTGCGCATCGCTATCCCAAAACGCGGATCAATGTCTCGACCATGCCTCCACATCTTGCGGCTGAAGAACTGCTGCAGCGTCGAATTCATCTGCTACTCTATCACACTGCAAGTCTCGCCGGTCTGCCGCACAAGGACCGGATGCGGGTGACGAGCGTAGTGGACGAGCCCTACTGGATGATCCACCGCACCGGGCATCCGGTCGCGGAGCGTCCGCACACACTCGAAGAAGTGCTGTGTTACGACTGGGCGTTGGCGGGATATGACCGCCTGTTCGAACAATCGCTGCCCGAGAAGTTGCAGACACTGTTGCAGGACAATGAAGCGCCGAGATATCGATTGCTGAGCCAGGCGGCCTGTATCGAGCTTGCCAGGCAGTCAGACATCTTGACCACTCTGCCGCAGAGCGCTGCGCAGGCCTTAATAGCGCAGGGTTTGGTAGACGGTGTGCCACATCCGGGCGGCTTCAGGTTTTCGATTGGTGCAGCGGTGCTATACGATGCGGGGCGGGAACCAACGGTCGAGCACTTCGTGGAATGCCTGTAGATTGCCGGACCTGATGGTTCACCCCACCGCCGAATTCGCCGCGCTCAGCACCGCCCGGACACTCGCCGTCGCGACGTCTTCGTCGATACCGACGCCCCAGATCGTTTCGCCGTCTGCGCCCTCGCATTCCAGATACGCCGCCGCTCGCGCATCGCGGCCCGAACCCAGCGCGTGTTCGGTGTAGTCGCGGATTTTGAGTTCTAACCCGAAGCTGTCCTCGATGGTGCTCAGCACCGAGGAGATCAGGCCGTTGCCGCGTCCGCTGACGCGTTGTTCTTCGCCAGCAACCGCGATGGTGCCGGCGAAGATGCGCGTTCCGTCCGAAGCGCGGCTTTCCTCGTAATCGACCAGCTGGAAGTGCTTGTCGGGGATCTGGACGTGGTAGGCTTGCTGAAACGCGCTCCAGATGTCGCTTGCGTCGAGTTCGCGGCCAAGGTCGTCGGCCATCTGCTGGACATGTTTCGAGAAATCGGCCTGCATTTTCTTGGGCAGCTTGAGACCCTGATCCTGTTCGAGAACCCATGCAAAGCCGCCTTTTCCGCTTTGCGAATTGACCCGGATGACAGCTTCGTAATTGCGGCCAAGATCGGCGGGATCGATGGGCAGGTAGGGCACGCGCCAGCGCTCGTCATTCTGCACATCATGCGCGGCGAAGCCTTTCTTGATCGCGTCCTGGTGACTGCCGGAGAAGGCGGTGAAGACCAACTCGCCGCCATAGGGGTGGCGCTGGTGCACGGGGATGTCGTTGCAATATTCGACCGTCTCGATCACGCGGTCGATATCGGAGAAGTCGAGCCTCGGATCGACGCCCTGCGTGTACATGTTGAGCGCGACGGTGACGAGGCAGCAATTGCCTGTGCGCTCGCCGTTGCCGAACAGGCAGCCTTCGACCCGGTCTGCGCCCGCCATTATGCCGAGTTCCGCAGCCGCTACACCGGTGCCGCGGTCATTATGCGTGTGCAGACTGATCACCGCGCTGTCGCGGTTCGGCAGGTTGCGGCAGAAATATTCGATCTGGTCGGCGTAGATATTGGGCGTCGCCGCTTCGACCGTGGCGGGGAGGTTAAGGATGATCGGCTTCTCGGGAGTAGGCTGGAGCACCTCCATCACCGCCTCGCACACCGAGATGCTGAAATCGAGCTCGGCGGTTGAGAAGGTCTCGGGCGAGTATTGGAAGTTCCAGTCGGTGTCGGGGCGTTTCGCCGCCTCGTCGCGCATCACTTTGGCACCATCGACCGCGATCTGGCGCACTTCCTCGCGGCTCATCCGGAACACGATATCGCGCCAGGCCGGGCTGACCGCATTGTAGAGATGGACGATGGCCCTGTTCGCGCCTTCGAGGCTTTCGAAGGAGGTGCGGATCAGGTCTTCGCGCGACTGGGTGAGGACTTGGAGGGAAACGTCGCCCGGCACTTTGCCCGAGCGGACGAGCCCTTGGATAAAGTCGAATTCGGTCGAACCCGCGGCAGGAAAGCCGACCTCGATTTCCTTCACCCCAATCTCGAGCAGCAGGTCGAAGAAGCGGTTCTTCTTCACCGCATCCATCGGGTCGATGATCGACTGGTTGCCATCGCGCAGGTCGGTTGACAGCCAGCGGGGCGGGGCGGTGATGGTGCGCGTGGGCCATTGGCGGTCAGGCAGATCAATCTGCGCGAAAGCCTGGTACTTGTTTGATGGTTGTTTCAACATTGGGGTGCGATCTCGAATTTCAGGGACTTGCTGGCTCTGATCCCTTGGGCGCTGCGGCGCGCCGGTTCAGGCCACGCCGAGTGTCACGCCCAAGGGCGCGTAAGTCGTAGGAGAATATCGAGACGCGTTGTCATGGATGACGGTATGCGAAAGGATGGCGGCGATGTCCAGTCGCTTTGTCGATGGGCAGACGGGATCAAGGTTTACGAAGGATCTTTTCCATTGTCTTACCCTTCGCGAGTTCATCGACGACCTTATCCATGTATCGGAGCTCGCGCATGATCGGATCCTCCACTTCCTCGACCCGCACACCGCAGACTACACCCTTTATCAGCGTCCGGTCGGGATTGAGCGGCGCCTCTTCGACGAATTGGCGGCAGTCGATTTCGCGCGAGACTTGCTTGTCGAGTTGGTCCTGCGAGTAACCCGTCACCCATGTCAGGACTTCATCGACCTCTGTCTTGGTACGACCCTTTTTCTCCGCTTTTTGAACATAGAGCGGATAGATTTTCGAGAAGGCCATCTTGAAAATCGGGTGATCGGACATGGCGGCGGGCTCCTCTCACAATGAAAGCGCCCGCCGATATTGCGCCTAGTTCTTCTCTTTGTCGACCAGCTTGTTGGCCGAAATCCAGGGCATCATCGCGCGAAGTTCGGAACCCGTTTTCTCGATCGGATGCGCCTCTGCCGCCTTGCGGCTTGCCTTCAATTCAGGTTGGCCTGCGCGGTTGTCGAGCACGAAGTCCTTCACGAAGCGGCCCGACTGGATGTCGGCTAGCACGCGCTTCATTTCCGCCTTGGTTTCATCGGTGATGATGCGCGGGCCGGTCTTGATATCGCCATATTCGGCTGTGTTGCTGATCGAATAGCGCATATTGGCGATGCCGCCCTCATAGAGCAGGTCGACGATCAGCTTGGTTTCGTGGAGGCATTCGAAATAGGCCATTTCGGGCGCATATCCGGCTTCGACCAATGTCTCGAAGCCGGCCTGGATCAGATGGGTGATCCCGCCGCACAGGACGGCCTGCTCGCCGAACAGGTCGGTTTCGCACTCTTCCTTGAAATTGGTCTCGATGATGCCGCTGCGGCCGCCGCCCATTGCTGAGGCGTATGAGAGTGCGAGCGACTTTGCATAGCCATTGCCGCCGCTTTCGCTGCCTTCCTGATGCACCGCGATCAGGCAGGGGACGCCTCCGCCGCGCTGATATTCGCTGCGCACGGTGTGGCCGGGGCCCTTGGGTGCGATCATAATCACGTCGATATTGGCAGGCGGTTCGATCAGGCCGAAATGGATGTTGAGGCCGTGCGCGAAGGCGAGAGCACTGCCCGGCTTCATATGGCCGGCCATATCGTCGGCCCAGATCGCTGCCTGATGCTCGTCGGGCGCGAGGACCATAACCAGATCGGCCCATTCGGCAGCCTCGGTGTTGTTCATTACCTTGAAGTCGGCCTCTTCGGCTTTCTTGCGCGTGGCCGAGCCTTCGCGCAGCGCCACCGCAACTTCTTTCACACCGCTGTCGCGCAAATTCTGCGCATGGGCATGGCCCTGACTGCCGTAGCCGAGAATGGCGACCTTCTTGTTCTGGATCAGATCGAGATCGGCATCGTTATCGTAATAGACTTTCATTGTGTATATTTCCTCGTCATTCCGGCGAAGGCCGGAATCCGGTTCCGGCCATTGTGTATCTGGATCCCGGCCTTCGCCGGGATGACGTATATTGTAAAATTCGGTGTCTAGGTTCCCTCTGCACCGCGCATCATTCCTACGATCCCCGTCCGGCCGACTTCCACCAGCCCCAGCTCGCGCATGAGGATGATGAAATTATCGATTTTCTCGGGAGATCCTGTGAGTTCGAAGATAAAGCTCGAAGTGGTTGAATCGACCACCTGAGCGCGAAAAATTTCGGCTGTGCGAAGCGCCTCGACTCGCGCATCGCCGATGCCGGCCACCTTGACCAGCGCCAGCTCGCGCTCGACATGCGGCCCCGCTTCGGTCAGGTCGACAACCTTGTGCACCGGTACCAGCCGCTCGAGCTGCGCTTCGATCTGGTCGATCACCTGTTGCGGACCGTTGGTAACGATGGTTATCCGGCTGATCGCATGATCCTCGGCAATATCGGCCACGGTCAAGCTGTCGATGTTGTAACCGCGCGCGGTGAACAGGCCTGCGATCTTGGCGAGAATACCCGCCTCGTTATCGACGGTCACGGCCAGAACGTGCCGCTCGGATGCTGCTTCCTTGATATGCATGGCTTGCCCCTACACCAAAGCCTTCGCTTCGTCGTCCATAGTGCCCTCGACATGGTCACCATAGAGCAGCATGTCGGTATGCGCCGCGCCGCTCGGGATCATCGGGTAGCAGTTGGCCGATTTGGAAACCTGGCAGTCGACGATCACCGGGCCGTCATGCGCGAGCATCGTTTCGATTCCGGCATCAAGCCCACTCTCGTCCTCGATTCGGATGCCTTTCCAGCCATAGGCTTCGGCTAGGCGGACGAAATCGGGCAGGCTGTCCGAATAGCTGTTCGAGTAGCGGCTTTCATAGGTCAGCTCCTGCCACTGGCGGACCATGCCCATATATTCGTTGTTGAGGATGAACACCTTGACCGGCAGGCGGTACTGGCTCGCCGTGCCCAGTTCCTGGATGTTCATCTGGATGGATGCTTCACCGGCAATATCGATCACCAGATCGTCCGGATTGCCGAGCTGCGCGCCGATGGCGGCGGGCAGGCCGTAGCCCATTGTTCCGAGACCGCCGCTGGTCAGCCATTTGTTCGGATTGAAGAACCCGAAATATTGTGCCGCCCACATCTGGTGCTGCCCGACTTCGGTCGAGATGATCGGATTGCGATCCTTCGTTAGCGCAAACAGTCGCTCGATCGCCTTTTGCGGCATGATCTGTTCGGACTTCTCAGGATAAGCGAGGCTTTCGCGCGCGCGCCATCCGGCAATACGGGCTTTCCATTCGCCAAGGTCTTGCGCCTTGCGGTCGCCCCATGCGTCGATGATCTGCTTCAGGACCGTGGCGCAGTCGCCGACGATCCCGACATCGACTGGCACCGTCTTGTTGATTGAAGAGCGGTCTATATCGATGTGAATTTTCTCGGAATCAGGCGAGAAAGCGTCGAGCCTTCCGGTAACCCGATCATCGAACCGCGCACCGACGCATAGCATCACGTCGCAGCGGTTCATCGCCATATTGGCCTCGAACGTGCCGTGCATTCCGAGCATACCCAACCAGTCGGGGTGATCGGCGGGGAACGCGCCAAGGCCCATCAGCGTCGAGGTCAGCGGTGCGCCGGTAAGATCCTGCAATTGGCGGAGTAGGGCGGACGCCTCGGGTCCGGCATTGATCACGCCGCCGCCTGTGTAGAGGATCGGTCGTTCGGCTTTTTCGAGCAGCTCGACAGCTTGCGCGATCTTGTCGGCCTTGCCCTCCGTGCGCGGTGCGTAGCGTTGCTTCGCCTGCGGGGCCTTTGTCTGCGCATCCCAGTCTGCGAGCGCGATCTGCACGTCTTTGGGAACGTCAATCAGCACAGGGCCGGGCCGTCCGCTGGTGGCAATGCGGAAGGCTTCCTGGACCGTCGCGCGCAAGTCAGCCGGGTCTTTGACGAGGTAGTTATGCTTGGTGCAATGGCGCGTAATCCCGACCGTGTCGGCTTCCTGAAACGCGTCGGTGCCGATCAGAGGGGTGGGAACCTGCCCGGTGATGACGATCATCGGGATGGAATCGAGAAACGCATCCGCAATCCCCGTGACGGCATTGGTTGCACCGGGGCCAGAGGTAACAAGGACGACACCCGGTTTGCCGGTGGACCGTGCATAGCCCTCAGCAGCATGCGCCGCGCCCGCTTCATGTCGCACGAGGATATGCCGGATACGCTGATCGTCGAACAACTCGTCATAGATTGGCAGCACTGCACCGCCGGGATAGCCGAAAATGAACTCGACACCCTGCTGGACGAGGCTTTCAACCAATATGGATGCGCCGCTGCGCTCCTGCTGTGACACTGTCTGTCCCTCTTCACCCCAAAAATTTGGCCCAGTGCAGGGGCGTGCACCGGGCCATTGACCAGACGTCACCCCTAGCGAACGAAAATGATTCGTCAACACCTATTTGCGTAATAAACTTTCAAATATGTTATCCAGTTCGATATTTTCTGGCGCAACTCTAGGCCAATCAGTGGGCGGCTGGTTGCGAAACCAGGTATATTGCCGCTTGGCATATTGCCTTGTCGCCTGTTGGCCAGCTTGAATCATTTCATCGCGCGAAACTTCGCCTTTCAGCCACGCCGCGATCTCGCGCACGCCAATGGCTCGCATGACGGGCAGTCCGGGGTCGAGATTGCGCGCTAGCAGCGCCTCGACTTCTTTGACCGCACCGTTTTCCAGCATGGTTTCGAAGCGAATATCGCATTTTGCATAGAGCGCGTCGCGATCCGGCAGCAGGATGAGCGGAGACAGTTCAACCGTATCGCCGATCCCGCCTTCGAGCTTGTCCTGCCAATAGATGATCGGCCGGCCGGTCGACCGGATGACTTCGAGCGCGCGGGCCGTTCGGGTCGTGTCGGCGGGAGCGAGTCGCGTCGCCGCTTCGGGATCTTCCGTCTCCAGTGCTGCGCGAGCATCGCTCTGATCCATCGCGCGGACGCTCTCGCGGATATCGGGATCGATAGATGGTATCGGCGAAATCCCGTCGAGTAGTGTGCGCATGTAAAGCCCGGTGCCACCGACAAGGATCGGCACCACGCGATTGTCATGGCAGCCGGCAATCATCCGTTTGGCGGCATCCGCCCATGCGGCGGTCGAACAGGCTTCGGTACCGCTCCAATCGCCGAACAGGAGGTGTGGTATCCCCGACATCTCTTCCTCGTCCGGCCGTGCGCTCAGCACCTGCAAATCGCGATAGACCTGCGCGCTGTCGGCGTTGATGACCGCCGTCCTATGACCGGTGCCTTCGAGCCGTTTGGCAAGCCGCACTGCCAGATCGCTCTTGCCGCTGCCGGTCGGCCCTGCAATGAGCGCCAACGGTGGTTTTGTCGCCGATTCAGGAGAATTCCCAGTGCTCATCGCCCGGCTGATAGCAGACACGGACGGACTTGAAACGCGTCTTCAGCAGGCGGTCGACGAGTTGGCCGCAAATGGCATGAAAGACATCTCCAGAATGGGCTCGCGCCGGATAGAGTCGGGCAAATCAATTCTGCAGATACAGTTGGGTGATGGTGACCGGGCCAACGTTCGCGAGATCGTCGAGCGCTGCTTTTCGCCTTGGGCAGCGATTGTGACCGATCGCGACATAACGATACCCAAACTGTTCGTGTCCGACATGGATTCGACCATTATCGGGCAGGAATGCATCGACGAATTGGCCGATTTTGCGGGTCTGAAGGACAAGGTTTCCGCGATCACCGAGCGCGCAATGCAGGGCGAACTCGACTTCGAGAGCGCATTGCGAGATCGGGTCGCCTTGCTCAAGGGCTTGGATGAAGCGGCCATCGACCGGTGTCTCGAAGAGCGCATCATGTTGACCGACGGCGCCTCGGCGCTTGTGCGCACCTTGAAAGTGAAAGGCTGCCGCACGGTGCTGGTCACCGGCGGCT
This sequence comes from Pontixanthobacter sp., assembly GCA_965223995.1. Lineage (GTDB taxonomy): Bacteria > Pseudomonadota > Alphaproteobacteria > Sphingomonadales > Sphingomonadaceae > Pontixanthobacter. The sequence goes on from CBDCXY010000017.1 coordinate 99,268, forward strand.
TCCATCATTTCGCCGACGTGGTGGCGGATAGGGCGGGGTTTGATCATGTGGTCGGCAATCGGCTCGACATATCCGACGGAGGTTTGACCGGAGAATTGGTAGGCCCGATCGTGGACAGCTCGACCAAACTGTCGGTGCTCGAAGAGGGGCGAGAACGGATCGGGGAAAGGACGGTGCTTGCTACCGGTGACGGGGCAAACGACATTCCGATGCTCGAAGCGGCAGATTTCGGGATCGCGTTTGAGGCCAAACCCAAGGCGAAGGCCGCTGCGGATGGCTGGGTCGATCAGGGCGGGCTATTCTCGATCCTGCACCTGCTCGATATTCCGCAACATCAATGGTTGTTCTGAACTAGAGCCAGCTGGCAATCTGGCTGAGCGGTTTTTTCCTGAGCGCGTGCGTTGGCACGGTTGCGTCTTTGGCCGGTTTGCCGGCAACAATGATCATCAGCGGTTTTTCTTCCGGCGGTCTTCCGCAAATGTCGCGCAGGAAGCCCATGGGCGAAGGCGTGTGGGTGAGGGTGGCCAAGCCCGCCTCGTGTAGCGTGGTGATGAGCATCCCGCAGGCTATGCCGACGCTTTCATTGACGTAGTAGTTTTGCGTTTTGCCGTCTTCTTCGATTCCGCCCTTGCGCTGGGCGAAGACGACGATCAGCCAGGGCGCGGTTTCGAGGAAGGGTTTATCCTCGTCAGTACCGAGCGGTGACAGCGCTTCCAGCCATTGGTCGCTGGCCTTCGCCTTGTCGCCATCCGCTCCGTAAAATTCGCGTTCTTCTTCCTCGGCTGCCTCGCGGATGGCCTTCTTCTTCACTGGCGAAGAGACGACGGCGAAATGCCACGGTTGGTGGTTTGCACCGTTGGGCGCGCTGCCTCCGGCAAGGATCGCCGCCTCTATGATCTCCCTTGGCACGGGATCGTCCGAGAAATAGCGGCAGGTGCGCCGCTGGGAGATTTTCTGCTGGAATGCCGTCGCGCGGGCTACACGCTCGGCATCGTCGATTTCGGGGAGGCTGTAAGGTATGGAATCGTGGTCTTTCATGGCCATCGTATCGGATGGTTTTGCCGATAAGAAAACCCTGTTTACCGAATGTTATTGACATTGATGTCAGTAAGACGCAGAAGGTATTGTCAGGAGACCGCGATATGACCCCTATGGAACGTCCTCTTCAGCATCCTGACCGCAAGCTTACCGGGTTCCAGCCGCTCAAGGCGATGCGCCACTTCAAAAACCTTGTGGCCGATAAAGAGGACACCGAGCAGGTGTTCCATATCATCGAAGCGCTCAAGGGCCGGAAATCTGCCCGACAGGCCGCCGATTTCGTACAGTCGAAGGAAGGCCGTGCGCTGCTATCTGATGATCGTGATTTACCCGGGATGCTCGACAATCACGACAACTGGGCCGAATGCACTGAAGATAGCGTGGCTCAGAACTACATCCGCTTCATGAAGCGCGAAGGGCTAACGGCAGCGGGGCTGGTCGAGGAATCGTATCAATGGCTCCCGAAAGAGGAACGCCCGGAAGACCTCTATGAATGGTATTTCGAGCGGCTGCGCGATACGCATGACCTGTTTCACGTCCTGACGGGCTATGGCCGCGATGCGCTGGGCGAGTTGGCGCTGCTTGGCTTCAGTTACGCGCAAAACCACAATCCTGGCGTGATCTTCATCGCCTACGCAGGCGCAAGAGAGCAGAAGAAGCATTCGGGTAGCTCTGCTCCGATCTTCGCGGCTGTGCGCGAAGGCCAGAGGTTGGGCAAGGCAGCGGCGAAGCTGGCTCATCAGGATGTCGAAAAACTGATGCACGAACCGCTCGATGTCGCGCGTAAACGGCTCAATATCGGCGAGCCGAAAATCTACCGTGAGTGCCTGCGGATCTTTGAAGAAGAAGGTCTGTGGATCCAGGATCCGAGCAACACTCCGTCCAAGGACGTCGGCTGCTGCGCGGCTTAACTAACGCTTTTCCTTGCGGATCACGAATTTGAGGCCTGACCAGGTCTCGTCCACTGCGCATTTCTTGGTATCGACGAGGTCGCAATCGAGCCCCACCTTGCGCACATCATGTTCGTCGATCTCTGTTTCTACGCCCGAGGCTTTCTTCGGCCAGCTCACCCATATCTGACCATCTCTCTCGATTTGACCGCGAAGGTCGCACAGCTTGCTGGTCAATGAGGCCGCGCTAGTGACGAATATGTGCGCCGCGTCGATAGCGTCGTCGGGACTGGGCTGTTCGATGAGATCGAGCCCGTGCTCGTCGATCTCTGCGCGAACGCTACTAGGCATGCTGTCGAACCAAACGCGCATTCCGTCTTTCAGAGTCAGCTTTTTCGCAAGCGGGGCTCGGGAATATCCCGCCGGCATGGTCAGTCCGCCATCCAGTTCCTGAAGAAGCTCTCATTGGCTTCGACCATCTCGCTCACAGGAATATCGAACAGGATACGGTCCTCGTCATCTTTCCACGAGAAGTTGGCTCCGCCCGTAAAGCCGACCCAATCTGCGCTCACCCCGGCATCGTCGCACTCGGCCTTGAGCGCTTCCCATTCCTCACGCTCGGTGAAGGTGAAAGTTGCGATGTAACGCGCCTGGTCCTCGCCATACATGTCGAGCAGCGAATCGCCGAGCGTATGGACGGTCGCCCCAATTCCGCTCGACATCGCCATTTCAGCCAGTGCGATGACCGCACCGCCATCGGAAATGTCGTGGACCGCCGTGCAGCGTGCGCTTTCGATCAAACCCCGGACAAACTCTCCGACCTTACGCTCCATTGCCAGATCGACCGGCGGCGGTGCTCCGTCTTCGAGCCCGCGTACTTCGCGGAGGTAAGTCGATTGCCCCAGGTGCGATCCGATTGTTCCAATGCTGCCTTCCGCGCGCATGGCGGGCAGGTCAGGCTCACCCGATTTGGCGTTCCACAACACGTCGCCATTGTCGGTGAAGCCGCCCAGTACGACGATTGCGTGGCCTTCGTCCTTGAACGGGATGCTCGCCATATCGTCGAGCTCTTCCAGAATACCGACGCCACCAACCGCCGGGGTGGGCAGGATCGCGCTGCCGCCGCCGGTAGCCTTGCTTTCATTGTAGAGCGAGACATTGCCGCTCACGATCGGAAAATCGAGCGCGCGGCAGGCTTCGCCCATGCCTTCGAGACAGCCGACAAACTGCGCCATGATTTCGGGGCGCTGGGGATTGCCGAAATTCAGGCAATTGGTGACCGACAGCGGACGAGCACCGACTGCACAGAGATTACGATAGGATTCAGCCACCGCATGTTTTCCGCCCTCATACGGGTCTGCATAGCAATAGCGCGGGTTGCAATCGGTCGAGATGGCCAGCGCCTTGTCGGTGCCGTGAACGCGCACAACTGCGGAATCGCCGCCCGATTTCTGCATCGTATCTGCGCCGACCTGACTGTCATATTGCTCCCAGATCCACCGCCTCGAGGCGAGGGCGGGAGAGGCAAGCATGTGGAGCAGTTCCGCGCGGTGATCCTGCGCGTCGGGCACTTTCGAGAGCGAAGGAATACCGGCCCATGCTTTGTACTCGTCTTTCGAGACGGAGGGCCGCTCATATTCGGGCGCATCGGCCGCGAGAGGGCCAAGCGGAATGTCGCACACCACCTCGCCACCAAATTCAAGCACCATATGCTGCGTATCGGTGACTTCGCCGATGACCGCGAAATCGAGCTCCCATTTCTCGAAAATCTCGGCAGCCATCGCCTCTTTGCCGGGCTTCAGCACCATGAGCATCCGCTCCTGGCTCTCGCTCAGCATCATCTCGTAGGGCGTCATACCTTCCTCGCGGCACGGCACCTTGTCCATGTCGAGGCGGATGCCCGCTTTGCCATTGGTCGCCATTTCGACGCTTGATGACGTTAGGCCAGCCGCCCCCATATCCTGGATCGCGACAATCGCATCGGTTGCCATCAGTTCGAGGCAGGCCTCGATAAGCAGCTTCTCGGTAAAGGGATCGCCGACCTGGACGGTGGGACGCTTGGCTTCTGCATCTTCCTCGAAGTCGGCGCTGGCCATGGTTGCACCATGGATTCCGTCGCGACCGGTCTTGGAACCAACATAGACTATTGGATTCCCGACGCCTGTCGCGGCGCTGTAGAAAATCTTGTCTGCATCGGCGACGCCAACGGTCATCGCATTGACAAGGATGTTGCCGTCATAGGCCGGGTGGAAATTGGTCTCGCCGCCGACGGTCGGAACGCCGACGCAATTTCCGTAGCCGCCGATCCCTGCGACCACGCCTTTGACGAGATGCTTCATCTTCGGATGATCGGGCGATCCAAAGCGCAGGGCGTTCATATTGGCCACCGGACGCGCGCCCATCGTAAATACGTCGCGCAGGATGCCGCCAACGCCTGTCGCCGCGCCCTGATACGGTTCGATATAGGACGGGTGGTTGTGGCTCTCCATCTTGAAAATTGCAGCCTGGCCATCACCAATATCGATCACGCCCGCATTCTCACCTGGGCCGCAAATTACCCAAGGTGCCTCGGTCGGGAGTTTCTTGAGGTGAAAGCGCGAGCTTTTGTACGAGCAATGCTCCGACCACATGACCGAGAATATGCCAAGCTCGACCAGATTCGGCTCACGGCCCAAAGATTTGAGCACCTGTTGGTATTCTTCAGGAGTGAAGCCGTGCTGTTCGACGATTTCTGGCGTGATCGAGTCGGAAGTCTGATCCATGCGCGCGCACTTAGCGCCGCGCGCTTGCCGCCGCTAGTCCCCGGTCCTGGTTATGCCGCCGAGTTGTCCCCACCCAATATGCGACCAGCGCGGCAACGCCGAAGCTGGTGAGGGCGGTGAGATAGAATCCGAGATTCGCTTCGACAGGTGGGGGACCAAACCAGTTTATCGACTGCATCGCGAGCAGCAGCGCGAGCAATATCCATGGCGGCATCACTGGGCCCCTGGTCCGGCTGATGTACCAGAGGAAGGCGGCGAGGGTCAGGGCGAGTTCCAACGTGATTGCCGCGGCGGGGTGGTTCCAGAGGCCGAATCCATAGCGGGTTTCTCCTCCGGCGATGGTTAGGTCGGGCCGGTGGACCAGCAGGTCGATAAACCAGTGCGACAAAACAACTGCCCCGCCGAGCAATGCCGTCATCACATCCCGCCGAACTGCAAACAGGATTGCGGCGAAACCTATCGCCCAGACTGCAGAGCCCAATAGGCTGTGGGTGTATGGCATGTGATAGAGGTCCAGCGGTATCAACTCGGTTGCCCCCGGATCAATGCGCACCTTCTCGGCGCCAACGGTCGCCAGCGCGAAGAAGCCCCAATCGACCAACTGCCCGGCGATAAACAAGGTGCCCAGCTTTGGGGCACGTTTTGACAGCGCCGCTGCGGCAAAGGCCGGTGCCCAGTGACCAATGAACATGTTCGAGCATCCCCCGATCTCTCGTCAGCTTGTGAACCGCAACGTTACCCAGCAAGCCACGCCGCTGGCAACCGCTGTCGCAAATGCTCCCCAAGCGATATCGGCAAGGCTGATATGCGTCGCCCAGACCGTCATCACTGCCTGACTCGTAAGGTCGAATGTGGCGTAGCACAGCCCGCCCAGCAAAGCCCCGTTGAACACCGCCGTTGCCACGCTGCCCGAGACCAGCCCTGGTCGGATCGCGAACCAAACCATGCCGAGTAGATAGAGCACATAGAACGCGCCCGCCGCACCCAAGCGGATGTTGTCCGCCATGATCTCGCCGATTACCGGACGATAGAGATTGGGTCCGGCCCAACCTAGCCAGAAAAAGTCGAGCACGCCGAAAGCAACGGCAGCGGTGAAGAAGGCAATGATGTAGGGCATTATTCGTCTCTCCTGCGGGTTGTCAGCTTGACCGATTGCGGCCCGCCCGCCAATGCTCGTGGACATGACCGAGGGTACACCAGATATCTCGCAAATGACATTCGAGGATGCGTTGCGTGCGCTCGAAGAGGTGGTGAAGCAGCTCGAAAGTGGTGAAGTTCCACTCGACGACTCGATCGATCTGTATGAGCGCGGTGAGAAGCTACGCCAGCATTGTCAGGCGCGGCTCGATTCGGCGCAGGCGCGCATCGAGAAAATCGTTCAGGGTCCGGATGGCAAGGCAAAAGGAACCGCGCCGTTCGACGCGGACGGCTGACATGGCGCTAACCGTAGCCAAGGGCGATTTGCTCGTCGACGCGCTGGCAGCGGTTCAAGCTGAGATCGACGCGGCATTCGATGCTTTTATGCCGGTTCCCGGTGATACACGGGCCAGGTTAGTCGAGGCGATGCGCTATGCCGCCATTGGGGGTGGCAAGCGGGTAAGGCCGCTGCTCCTATGCGCGACCGCCGAGATGTTCGGCGTCGACCGCGATGCAGCCATTCGTGCAGGCTGCGCGGTCGAGGCAATCCATGTCTATTCGTTGATCCATGACGATTTGCCCTGCATGGACGATGACGATTTGCGCCATGGAAAGCCCACCGTACACCAGCGCTTCGACGAGGCGACCGCGGTGCTGGCGGGCGACTCGCTTCACGCTCTGGCTTTCGAGATATTGTCCGATCCGGCGACCAGCGGCGATCCTTTCACGCGCGCCGAGCTGATTTCGACACTGGCGGAGGCCAGCGGGATGAGCGGGATGGCGGGCGGCCAGATGATGGATATGGCCGCCGAGGACGCAGAATACGATCTGCACGCGATTACCCGGCTCCAACAACTCAAGACCGGCGCGTTACTTGCGGCTTCGGTCGAGATGGGTGCGATACTGGGCAAGGTGTCGCTCGAAGGTCGCGCGCATCTGCGATTTTACGCCCGCGATATCGGTTTGGCTTTTCAGATCGCCGACGATCTGCTCGATCACGAGGGGGATGAGGCAAAGGCGGGCAAAGCGCTTCGCAAGGACGATGAACAGGGCAAGCAGACCTTTGTTACGCTGATGGGCGTCGACGGCGCGCGCGATCAGGCGAGGGCACTTGTCGATCAGGCAGTCGGACATTTGGCGAGTTATGGTGACGATGCGGCGCTATTGAAGGCGCTGGCGCACTATATTGTGGAGAGGGACAGATGAGCGAACGCGTAGGAATTTATCCGGGCACTTTCGACCCCATTACCTTGGGCCATGCCGATATCATCCGGCGCGGATCAAAGCTCGTCGACCGACTGATTGTCGGAGTCACAACCAACCCCTCCAAGAACCCGATGTTCGACACCGAAGAGCGGCTGGCAATGGTCAAGCGCGAAGTTGCAAACCTTGGCCTTCAGAATGTTGAAGTCGTTGGTTTTAATGCGCTGCTTATGAAGTTTGCGGCTGCTCAGGGGGCGAGCGTGATCGTGCGCGGCCTGCGCGCCGTGGCGGACTTCGAATATGAATACCAGATGGCGGGGATGAACCAGCAGCTCGACGACCAGATCGAGACGGTCTTTCTGATGGCCGATGTCTCGCTGCAGCCGATTGCGTCCAAGCTGGTCAAGGAAATCGCATTGTTCGGCGGGGATATCACGCCGTTTGTCAGCGGGGCTGTGCGTGCGGATGTGGCAGCGCGCGTGGAGAAAATTGGCCAGAAAGGCGATTATTGACCATCTCGACAGTTCATTTCGGCTATTCATTGAAGTGACAGACGCAGACGGCTAGGTAGCCGCCATAGATCTACCTGATTGACGGAAAAAACATGTTCAAACGCCTGATTGCCGCCGGCGCGCTTTTGACGCTGGCGATTTCTCCTAACGCTGCGGTCGCACAAGATGGCGAGGCAGTTGCAGAAGCCGAAGCTGCGCCCGCGCCTGCCGTGCGGAAACTGTACGAGCCGATCAATTACAACATGGAAGAAGATCGCGAGAACATTCTCGTTCTGGATCTCTCCAACGGGAAACGCGTGCATATCCGACTGATGGAGCAGTGGGCACCCGCCCATGTTGAGCGTCTCAAGACATTGGCCCGCCGCGGCTTTTACGATGGCGTGATTTTCCACCGGGTGATCGACGGCTTCATGGCGCAAACCGGTGATCCGACCGGTACCGGTCAAGGCGGCTCGGAGCTTCCCGATCTCAAGGCCGAGTTCAACCCGATGCCGCATGTGCGGGGAACCCTGTCCATGGCGCGGGCGCAGTCCGAAGATAGTGCCAACAGCCAGTTCTTCATCAACTTCTACCCGCGATTTGCACTCGATAAGCGATACACAAACTTCGGACGCGTTATTTCGGGAATGGACGGTGTCGATGCGATTGCGCGGGGTGAACCGCCGGCTGACCCAACGCGTATCCTGCAGGCCTCCATTGCCGCCGACAACAAACCGGCGCCCGCACCGCAGCCTGCTACGGTGCCGGTCGAAGAGATCACCGCCGATATGCTCAGCGCGCCGAGCGGTCAGTAATCTTCCCAACGCCGCGATAGACGCCTAAGGGCGCGCTATGCGCGGCCTTCGACGAGCTCAGGATGATCGGAAGCGACTTCTATGAAAGTCGATCTGTTTGATTTTGACCTGCCGCCAGAGCGGATAGCGTTGCGCCCGGTATCGCCGCGCGATTCGGCCAGGATGCTCGTCGCTTGTGGAGGAAACCCGTTTCAGGACAGGGCCGTGCGCGACCTGCCTGACCTTCTTGAACCGGGCGATGTCCTGGTTTTCAATGATACGAAAGTCATTCCCGCCCAGTTGGAGGGACGTCGCGGCGAAGCGAAGATTGGTGCCACACTTCACAAACGTATCGATTTGCGCCGCTGGCAGGCTTTCATTCGTAACGCGAAAAGGGTGAAGCAAGGGGACAGAATCGACTTTGCCAGCGGCGTGTCTGCTCATGCCGAGCTTCGCCATGAGGACGGCAGTTTCACGCTGAACTTCGCTGGGGACGAACCCGTCGAAGCCCTGCTTGAACGCGCAGGCCGGATGCCGCTTCCGCCCTATATCGCAAGCAAACGCCCCACGGACGAGCGCGACAGGAGCGACTACCAGACAGTTTTTGCCGAGAAGGACGGCGCGGTGGCGGCCCCGACGGCTGCACTGCATTTCACCCCCGAACTGCTCGAGGCGCTCGACCGGCGGGGGGTCGTGAGCGAAACGCTAACGCTTCATGTCGGGGCGGGCACGTTCTTGCCGGTAAAGGCAGACAATACCGACGATCACCAGATGCATGCAGAGTGGGGCAGGATCAACGCCGAGCTGGCGGATCGTCTCAACGCGGCTCGCTCATCCGGAAACCGCGTGATTTCCGTCGGCACAACCAGCCTGCGACTGCTGGAGAGTGCGGCAGATGGCGATGGCATGATCCGGCCTTTCGAAGGCGACACGTCGATCTTCATAACACCAGGCTACCGCTTCAAGGCCGTGGACGGGCTGATGACCAATTTCCACTTGCCCAAATCAACGCTGTTCATGCTCGTCAGCGCTTTGATGGGGCTCGAAACAATGCAGTCAGTTTACAGGCATGCGATCGAGCAGGAATACCGTTTTTATAGCTACGGCGATTCCTCGCTGCTTCTTCCGGACTGATCTGTATCCGAAACAGGTGACGGCAACGCGAGGAACTGGATCGGCGATCCGAGCACATCGATCCTGACGATCCGGCGGTCAGCGCCGCGTGATACAAATATGTCGTTGTCCGGCGCTCCGCCGCGCACTTCATAGCGCAGGGTTTCAAATGAACCGGCAGGCGTTTCGACCGTTCCCCCGTCAGTGACAGAAACGGTGATGTCCGCCTTCTGGTTCTGCAACAGGCCGTACCACTGATAGCGTACCTCGTCGCCGGCCTTCCGGTCGATAACCGATGGCCATATGAAGGTGAGCGGTCGCGCTAGTGTGCCTGGTTTCAGATCAACAGTAACGTCCGTGTCGCTCTTGCCCTCAAGTGTCTGGACAGAGCGTTTTCCGCTGATTTTGTTCTCTGCGGCCTTTAGCTCAACGCTCATAACCGCCGTCCCCTGATGAAAAACTACGGAGACTGTGCTCATTTCAAGCGTCGGCGTCAGTTCGACCCGCATGGTCTCGAATACCTCTGCACTCGGAAGCATGGTGCGATCATAGATCAGAATCCCGTCGTCACTACGTCGCCAGCCAAGCCGCATATGGCCATCTCGTTTACCGGCGGTGTACATGCCGAGATGAATTTCGCCGCTATCAGGAAGCGCTTCGGCTATCTCGCTTGCCAGATCGGGCGTTTCCCTCTGTTCCTGTGCATGCGCGTGGTTCGCACAACTCATCATCGCTGCTGCAAACAGCAGATACGGACCGAATGTTTGTTTGGTCATGGTGTCCCTCCACGTTCGAGTGGATATCGTATCTACCGGGTTTTGCCTCAACGGTTCGATGAATGGCGATCAAAGATCGATCGATACCGCCCGCTCCTCGCTACGGAGATATTTTTGGCGCAACTGATAACTACGGCTTGGCAAGCGGACATTGCTCGGCAATATCATCTCGCATGCAACTGATACTGGAAATTAGTGGCCTCGGGAAAACCTACCCAGGCGGTCTCAAGGCGCTCGATGATGTCGATTTGTCGATCCGCAAGGGAGAGATATTTGCGCTTCTCGGTCCAAACGGCGCGGGCAAGACGACGCTGATCGGCGCGGTTTGCGGTCTGGTGCGTCCAACCTCGGGGCGCATTGCCGCCTTTGGCAAGGACATGGCGAAGAACTGGCGGGAGGCGCGGTCAAGGATCGGACTCGTCCCGCAGGAACTCTCTACCGACATGTTCGAACCGGTGAAGCAGGCGGTGGCGTATTCGCGTGGATTGTTCGGCCTGCCGCCCGACGATGCGCGGATCGAGGAAGTGCTGCGCTCGCTCAATCTGTGGGAGAAGCGCGACGAGCGGATCATGGCGCTATCCGGCGGCATGAAACGCCGCGTGCTGATCGCGAAGGCTATGGCGCATGAGCCCGACCTGCTGTTTCTTGATGAGCCGACTGCGGGTGTTGATGTCGAGTTGCGCAAAAGCATGTGGGCGCAGATCGATGCAATGCGGGCGCGCGGCGTAACGATCATACTGACAACGCATTATATCGAGGAGGCCGAAGAGATGGCCGACCGGGTCGGAGTGATCCGCGATGGCCGCATTCTGATGGTCGATGACAAGGATGCGATGATGGCGCGATTGGGTCGGACCGAGGCTTTGATCGATCTGGCGCAGCCACTGTCGGAACTGCCTGGCGCGATATCGCGCTTTCCGGTGACGCTCGACAATAACGGCGCACGGCTGTGCTATCGCGGCGGTGACGGGACCGGAAAGGGGAAGGCCGAGGTCGCCGATCTCACCAAGGCACTGACCGCAGCCGGGATCGACTATACCGGCATCGACATTCATGAATCTTCGCTGGAGGATATTTTTGTCGACCTGCTCGACCGGCGTGAGGAGACGGCGGCATGAGCTTCAATTTCCGCAGCGCCTGGTCGATCTACAAGCGCGAGCTGTGGCGCTTCCTGCGCACGGCGTTCCAATCGGTCCTCGCGCCAGTCCTTACGACCTCGCTCTACTTCATCGTATTTGGTGCTGCGATCGGCAGCCGGATGGAGCCGATTGGCGGCATTCCTTACGAGGCGTTTATCATTCCCGGCCTGCTGATGCTGACCCTGTTGGGCGAGACGACCAGCAATTCCAGTTTCGGAATCTACATGCCGCGCTTCACCGGTACGATTTACGAACTGCTCTCGGCGCCCGTTGGCGTCGCCGAGACGCTGGTTGGGTTTGTCGGAGCAGCAGCAACCAAGAGCCTGATCCTCGCGGCGATCATTCTCGGGACAGCGACATTGTTTGTCGACTACACCATCGTACATCCGGTTTACGCGCTGCTCTACATCATGCTGGTGGCGGCGAGCTTCAGCCTGTTCGGATTTATCCTTGGTGTCTGGGCGGACAATTTCGAGAAACTTGGCATTATTCCAATGCTGATCCTGACCCCGCTGACATTTCTTGGTGGAACCTTCTATTCACTCGATATGCTGCCTGACCCGTGGGACAAGATCGCGCTTGCAAATCCAATTGCCTTCTTGGTCAGCGGACTGCGCTGGACCTTCTATGGGACCGCTGATGTTTCAATTGGGCTGTCGCTTGGTCTGACGTTGGGCTTTCTTGCAATCTGCATCACGATCATTGCCTACATTTTCAAGACCGGCTGGCGGTTGAGGGCCTGATCGTTACTGCTTCGGATCTATCGCCGGAGCCGTCGCATAGGATAGCGCATTTACCAGATTGTGCGCCATCGACCGTTTGTTGAATTTGATCAGATTGCGCTGGCCCGACCCGTCGACCGTTTGCTCGCGCTCAATGCCGAACTCGATCCCGTAGAGCTCGCCTTTGCGATATGAAGCCCCCAGTAATTGGCGAGTCTCTTCGAGGGTGAGCACGAATACCCTTCTCTGACCGTCTTGCTCGAGTTCAGGTGCTCTCTGCCCGAGATTTAGCTCACCTCCGGTCGCCTCGGGGTAGATCAGGACGTCGTAGATCTCGGGCACATTGCCCGTTGCGCCGGAACGAAAATCGAAAGCGAAACGACCATCGCGCAGGAAACCATATCGTACACCGAACGGCCGGTCGGATGATCTATCCTTGGCGTTTTCCATGACGGCGAAATCGAGCTTGGCAGCTGGATGCTGTCCCCGATAGGATTTGGCCAGCGTAAACTCCTTCACCGAGTGGATGTCGGGGCTGCGCTGCTGCAGTTCGGCCAATGCGTGTATGTTGAGCATCGCTTTGCACGCCGGATCGCTGTCAGGAAATGTGATCGTCATGATCTTGCTCGCCTGTTCGCTAACAGCCGCCCAATTGGGAACGTCCGAAAGCGAAGCCAGATAACTGCCGATGTAAGACTTGATCCGTTCCTGCTTCGGTTCGGCATCCGATCCATAGACCATCGCTTTGACTGCACTGTCACAGATATACCAGGGCGATTCCTCGAAGCGTTTCAGCATCCCTCCGGTGTTGCGCTGGATTTCCTGCTTGAGCGACAAAACGCCGTTTGTCTGGCCGAGCGTTGTACAATCCGAGTCCGAAATTTGTCCGATGGCTGCCTGCTTGTGCTGCTCCAGCTCGCTCGGCTTTGCTCCAGCACGAACCAGTTGCTGATGCAGCGTGGACACTGCCGCTTCCGCCGTGATCCGTTCAAAGCTGAGCAGAAAGTCGCACTTGTCATCGATCGCTACGGCGATGGCGTATTGGTTCATCGCGTTCAGAGTGCGCTGGGCGGCCAATTGTTGCGCATTGGGCTGTGGTTGCTGCGCCAGCGCTGTGAATGGCGCGAGGATTGCGATCATCGCGGCGATACAGGTGTGTTTCGTATTCACTGAGCTCGACCCTAAAGCAATTGTATACCGCACCGATCTAGACCAACGGGAGGCTCGGACCTTGTAAGAACTGGCCAGATCAGCCGGTAAACAGATCCCATATCAGCTTACCGGTCAAACCCAGCGAAGCGATGATCATCAGTGGACGGATTACCCTCGCGCCGTGCCGCATGGCGAAGCGAGAGCCGAGGAAGCCCCCAAGCATTGCGCCCACCGCCATAATCAGCCCGAGCGCCCACACCATTTTTCCGCCGAGGGTGAAGATCAGCACGGCAGCCCAGTTGGTCGTCGCGTTGAACAGCTTTGCATTGCCCACTGCGCGCGTTAGGCCGTGGCCGCGCAAGCCAACGAGGCTGGCGGTGAAGAACTGTCCCGTACCGGGGCCGAAGAAGCCGTCATAGAACGATATGCCTCCGGCCACGGGCGCGTAGCCCTTGCGGCTCAGGCGTTCATGCGCATCCTCGTCGGTCATACGCGGAGAGAAGATTACATAAACCGCGAGCGCGATCAGAAACACTGGCACGATATAGGCAAGTATGCCCGGGGATACCTGTTGGATAGCAATCGCCCCTGCGGCCGAACCGGCGAAGACCAGGGCAACCAATGGCAGGTTCTTGCGTATCTCGACCAAGCCGCCGCGCCAATACGACCAGCATGCGGTGCTGGTACCGAAAACCGATTGCAGCTTGTTGGTCCCGATGGCGAGATGCGGCGGCAATCCTGCGGCGAGCAGTGCCGGCATCATCACCAAGCCGCCTCCGCCTGCAATCGAGTCGATAAAACCGGTGCAGACGGCGACGAAGAACATAGCCACCAGTAACCAGACTTCGGGAGTGAAGCTCTCAACCATTTGCCCGCTGTGACGGCTCCGGCTAAGGGCCGCAAGCCCTCTTGATTACAGGCCTATGACCGACAGATTTTCCTTCTCGATCTCCGCAACCGACGAAATGGCGCGTGCCGGTACGATCCGGATGCAACGCGGCGAGATCCGCACACCGGCCTTTATGCCCGTGGGTACAGCTGCGACAGTCAAGGCGATGAAACCGGAAACAGTGCGTAAAACCGGCGCGGACATCATCCTCGGCAATACCTATCATTTGATGCTCCGCCCCGGTGCAGAGCGGGTTGCCAAGCTGGGGGGCTTGCACAAATTCATGAACTGGCACCGGCCTATCCTGACCGATAGCGGCGGTTATCAGGTGATGAGCCTGTCAGACCTGCGCAAACTGACCGAGGAGGGGGTTGAGTTCCGCAGCCATCTCGATGGCTCGAAACATATGCTGACACCCGAACGCTCGATGGAGATCCAGCGTCTGCTCGGCTCGGATGTTGTGATGGCCTTCGACGAGTGCCCGCGCGCCGACCAACCGCGCGACGAGATTGCCAAGAGCATGGAAATGTCGATGCGCTGGGCAAAGCGCAGTCGCGACGGGTTCGATGCCGGTGAGGAGCATGCTGTACGCTCGGCCCTGTTCGGTATCCAGCAGGGCGCGCTGGACGAGGAACTACGCAAACAGAGTGCCGAGGCGTTGATCGATATTGGCTTCGATGGCTACGCGATTGGTGGGTTGGCGGTTGGAGAAGGACAGGAGGCAATGTTCGCCACGCTCGATTTTGCCCCAGGCCAACTGCCCAAAGAGACACCGCGCTACCTGATGGGCGTGGGCAAACCCGACGATCTGGTTGGGGCTGTGGAACGCGGGGTCGACATGTTCGATTGCGTCCTGCCCAGCCGTTCGGGCCGGAATGGGCAGGCTTTTACCTGGAACGGCCCTATCAACCTGCGCAATGCCCGTTTTGCCGAGGATGCCGGCCCGTTAGATGATCGCTGCAAGTGCGATACCTGCGCAACCTACAGCCGCGCCTATCTGCATCACCTCGTCAAATCGGGCGAAATTCTTGGCGCGATGCTGATGACCGAGCACAACATCGCCTTTTACCAGCAGCTGATGCAGGCGATGCGTGATGCGATTGGCGAAGGACGGTTTGCCGGCTTCGCGGCAGGATTTCGCCGTGATTACCTGAGGTGAACGAAAAAGGGCGGACCCGCAGGACCGCCCCCTTGAATTCGGTATTCCGAACAATCAGCGCGAATAGAATTCGACGACCAGATTCGGTTCCATGGTGACCGGGTAGGGCACTTCGTCGAGCTTTGGCACGCGGGTGTAGGTCACCTTGTCGTTGCCATCTGGCGCGACATAGTCGGGAATTTCGCGCTCGGGCAGGCTCTGTGCTTCGATAACCAGCGCCATTTCCTTGGCCTTGTCGCCCAGGCTGATGACATCGCCAACGTTGCAGCGACGGCTGGCTACGTTACATTTCACGCCGTTGACGCGAATGTGGCCGTGCGAAACGATCTGGCGCGCGGCAAAGATCGTTGGCGCGAATTTGGCGCGGTAAACGATCATGTCGAGGCGACGTTCGAGCAGACCGATCAGGTTCTGGCCGGTATCACCCTTCATTGCAGCCGCTTCCTTGTAGGTGCGGCGGAACTGCTTCTCGGTCACGTCGCCATAATAGCCCTTGAGCTTCTGCTTGGCGCGCAGCTGCAGGCCGAAGTCGCTCATCTTGCTTTTGCGACGCTGACCGTGCTGGCCGGGACCGTAAGAACGCTTGTTTACAGGGCTGTTGGGGCGACCCCAGATGTTTTCACCCATCCGGCGGTCGAGTTTGTACTTGGCGCTGGTGCGCTTCGTCATAGGTACTTCCTTCAATTTGCAAGACGGGCCCAGTGCCCGTCATCGAACCCGGTATCGCTCCACCAGACCTGTTTGCCTGACGCGGCCGCCGCTTCACCGGGATGCGGAGCCAATTGCGAAGCGCGCGAATAGCAGGATCGGAAGCCGCGTCAACCTGTTTCAGCTGCAACTAGCGCTCGACATTTGCGTAGCGTTTGGGCAGTGGGCTTCGCCATGAGTGAGACCGTCAAAGGCCCCGATGATTGCGAGACGATGGCGGATGTGCGCGCCGGTGTCGACGAGACCGACCGCTGCCTCGTGAAACTGCTCGAAACGCGTTATGGCTATATGCGCGCGGCGGCGCGGATAAAGCAGGATCGCGACGCAGTTCGCGACGAGGAGCGCAAAGCACGAGTTGTCAATGCCGTCGTGCAAGCTGCTGAAAATGCGGGCCTACCTGCGAGCGATATTGCTGAGCTTTGGGATCGGCTTGTCGAAAGTTCAATCGCTTACGAACTTGTCGAGTGGGACCGCATTCGCGACTAGACGAGTGGTGCCAACGGTCATCTAGTTGCCGTTATTATACTCGCGCCATTCTGCTTTGGTCATGCAAATGCGCTCAGCGCGTCGGCTGCCCATCGAAGTGATCCGGCGGCAGATCTTCTTTTCTTCTCGCGCTTGCTCTTTTTCCGCTTTTTCTTCGGCTTGTGGCTTGGGGTCGCCGGCGACGGCCGGTGTGGCGGCGGCACAAGCAAGCGCGAGCAGGGCGGGGGCGATGAAACGCATGGTAAACCTCAAAATATTGAAAAAGGAAGTCTGATCAATTGTTACGTAAGAAGGTAACAGAACGTCTGTCGATTGTCCAATTCACAAAGATTCGTCTCGGTTAGGCCGTGCAAGACTTGAGAGGACTCCTCTCAAAGTACGCACCTCCAGGTGATTCCAGCGCGGTTTTGTGAGGACATTGCGCAGGGTACGCCTCGTCGCTTCTGCGCGCGATTCCGGCAGAAAGTAGCCTTTTGGCGCGAGGATCTCTTCAAAATGCTCGATCAACCCGTCGAGCTCGGCTTGCTGCGCGGGGGGCAGGCGATCTTCCAGCGTTGGTTGGGCCAGTGTCTGAGTTTTCGACCATTCATAGGCGCATAGGATCACGGCCTGCGCGAGATTGAGTGATCCGAATTCAGGATTGATCGGCACCGTCAATATTGCGCTAGCCATCGAGACATCTTCGGTGTCCAGGCCCGATGCTTCGCGGCCGAACAGGATCGCGGTTCTTCCGGGCGTAGCGATAATCTCCCCGGCGGCTTCTTCGGGCGTAACTACGGGTTTCTGGTCACCTCGCTTGCGGACCGTCGTCGCGTAGATGGTCGAACAATCGGCAACGGCTTCGGCGGTTGTCTCGAAGACCTTGGCCTGATCGAGCACGACATCCGCACCCGATGCCGCGGGGCCGGCGCTGGGGTTCGGCCATCCATCACGCGGGGACACCAACCGCATCTCGGTCAGGCCGAAATTGAGCATCGCACGTGCGGCTTTGCCGATATTCTCGCCCAGCTGGGGGCGGACGAGAACTATGACAGGGGGTGGGGCGGATTCAGCCATGCTTGCTGTCGCTGTCGCCATCCGCGACTTCCTGGACCGTGCTGGCAAATTCTTCGAAATCGCGCGCTTCGCTGAAGTCACGATAGACGCTGGCGAAGCGGATATAGGCGACGCTATCGAGTTGACGCAGACCGTCCATCACGAGTTCGCCGATGCGTGTGGACGAGATATCGCTTTCGCCAGCAGTTTCGATCTGTCTCTGGATGCCCGATACGAGTTGGTCGATCTGTTCCTGTGAGATATCGCGTTTGCGGCACGCGAGCGCGACTGACTGCTCCAGCTTCGAGCGGTCGAATGCCTCGCTGCGCCCGCCGGACTTGACGATGGTCACGTCGCGCAATTGTACGCGCTCGAAGGTCGTAAAGCGCGCACCGCAGCTGGAGCATTGCCGCCGCCTTCGGATCGAGGTGTTGTCCTCCGTCGGGCGGCTGTCTTTTACTTGGCTGTCGTCATGCGCACAGAAAGGGCAGCGCATCTACCGTTTGATCCGGTTGTAGAAAGCGAAGCCGGCGCCAACCGCCAGGCCGACTGGCCATGTGACGACCGGCAGCAATGCACCACCCAGCGCACCGATAGCTGCGCCTGCCAAAACAGGCTTCGTCGAGGGATGCTGCATGCCGCCTTTGGCCATGCCCGAAAATTCGGTTTTGGCGTCTTCGATAATGTCGTTTTTGCGTGGATCGTTCATGTCGCTTACCTGATTTAACGGCCCGGATAGACTGGAAAGTCCCCACATAGCTCACCCACGCGCCGACGCACAGATTCTTCGACCTGTGCATCGCCATCGGGCCCATTTTTCGACAAACCGTCAACCACCTCCGCTATAAGTGCACCGACCTTACGGAACTCGTCCGGACCGAAGCCGCGGGTGGTTCCTGCGGGTGAGCCCAAACGGATCCCGCTGGTTACGAAGGGGCTGCGCGTATCGAAGGGGATGCCGTTCTTGTTGCAGGTCAGCCAGGCGCGATCGAGGCCTTTTTCCGCAGACTTGCCGGTGACATCCTTGGCGGTCAGATCGACCAGCATAGAGTGGTTGTCTGTGCCGCCAGACACGATCCGCAAGCCGTTTTCTTCAAGGCTTGCTGCCAGCGCACGCGCATTCTCGACGACGTTGCTTGCGTAAGTCTTGAATTCGTCGCGCAACGCTTCACGAAAAGCCACTGCCTTGGCTGCGACGATATGCATCAGCGGGCCGCCTTGCAGGCCGGGGAACACCGCCATGTTGAACGGCTTGGTGAACTCTTCATCATTCCACAGGATCACGCCCGAACGCGGGCCGCGCAGCGATTTATGCGTGGTGGTGGTGACGACATGGGCGTGCGGGAAGGGCGAGGGATGCGCGCCGCCGGCGACGAGGCCCGAAATATGGCTCATATCGACCATCAGGTAAGCGCCGACTTCATCCGCTACCTTGCGGAAGGCTGCCCAATCCCAGACGCGTGAATAGGCGGTGCCGCCTGCGATAATCAGCTTGGGTTTGTGCTCCTTCGCCGTCGCCATGACTTCGTCCATATCGATCAGCTCGTCACCCTTGCGCACACCATAGGCGACCGGATTGAACCACTTACCCGACATATTGACCGGCGAGCCATGCGTCAGGTGCCCGCCCGAATTGAGGTCGAGCCCCATGAAAGTGTCGCCCGGCTCCAGCAAAGCAAGAAACACCGCCTGGTTCATTTGCGATCCACTATTGGGCTGGACATTGGCAAACTCGCATCCGAACAGTTCTTTCGCCCGCTCGATTGCCAGTGTCTCAACCACATCGGCATATTCGCAGCCGCCATAATAGCGCTTGCCCGGATAGCCCTCGGCATATTTGTTGGTGAACACGCTGCCCGCTGCTTCGAGCACGGCGGTCGAGGCGATATTCTCGCTCGCAATCAACTCGATCTTGTCCTGCTGGCGTTTCAGCTCGTTACGGATCGCACCGAAGACTTCGGGGTCGGCCTGTTCGAGCGTGTCGCTCCAGAATCGGGTGTTGGTCATACCTGTCCTAGCAAGTCGGGGAGGAAAGCTTGTCCACGCGGCGCTGGTGACGCCCGCCGGCGAATTCGGTCGAGAGGAAGGCGGTAAGGCAGGCCTTTGCCATTTCAACGCCGGTGAGGCGCGCGCCCATCGCGATGCAGTTTGCATCGTTGTGCTCGCGTGAGAGGGCAGCGGAGAGGGGCTCTGATACCAATGCGCAGCGTACTTTTGGGTTACGGTTGACGCTGATCGAGATACCGATGCCCGATCCGCAAAGGGCAATGCCGAATTCTGCGGTTCCGTCTGCGACGACTTCCGCCAGCTTGTAACCGTAATCGGGATAGTCGACGCTCTCGCCGTCATCGGGGCCAAGATCGGCGACTTCATGCCCTTCCTCGATCAACCAGTCGCGCAGGGTCGCTTTGAGATCGGTTGCGGCGTGGTCGGATGCAATGGCGAGGCGCATGTCTATTCCCTAGCAGCGGAATCGAATGCGGGTCACATAAGCGCTTGTGCGAGGACTGGCCACCAACTTTGCGCACTCATCCCCATGGAAAACCATGTTTGACGCCGAAGGCGGCGCAAGGCAACACACGGGCATAGGATCGGGGGCTTTGATGAAGAAATATGCGACGCTGGCTTGGGTTGTTCTGCTCGGGCTGATCCTGGCGATAATCGGGACCACTCCGCAGACGCCTGAATCCGCTGATAGCGATCCGGCGATCTTCTCGGCAACGCGCGCGATGGAGGATGTGCAGATTATCGCCGCCGAGCCGCATCCCACCGGATCGGAAGCAAACGCCGAGGTTCGTGCACATATTATCGAACGACTGGAAGAGCTTGGTGTTGAAGTAACGACCACGACCGGCGACGTCCCCCAACGAAGCCTCGACCGGTTTGGTCATTGGAGCGGTACAACACCCGATGCACTGACGCTGACCAACATTATCGGTGTTTTGCCTGGTACCAATCGTGAGCTTCCGTCGATCGCGTTGATGGCGCATCACGATACAGTATGGGCGTCTCCCGGCGCACCCGATGACACGGCTGGTGTGGCAACGATCATCGAAACGCTGCGGGCAATTCGCGAGAGTGGTGAGACCGAGCGCGATATCATCGCGATCATCACAGATGGTGAGGAGCTGGGGCTACTCGGCGCGCGGCAGTTCTTTGCCGATAATCCGCTGGCCGACCGGATCGGTGCGATCATCAATCTCGAAGCGCGGGGCGGTGGAGGGCGCACAACGCTGTTCCAGACGTCGAAGGGCAACGATGGCGCGGTAAGGCGCTATGCCGATGCGGTTGATCGACCGGGCGGCTCCTCGCTATCGGCGTTCGTTTACGAGAACCTGCCTAACGATACCGATCTTACTCCAGCCCTGAAACGCGACTACATCGCCTATAATCTCGCATTTATCGGCCGGTCGGGACTGTATCATTCGCCCAAGGCGACGCCCGAAAACCTCGATCAGGGCGCATTGCAGGATATGGGCGACCAGACACTCGCTTTGGCCAAAGCGCTTGCGAATGCCGAGGAACTCCCGACCCGAACGGTGAACCGGACCTTCTTCGACGCCTTCGGACTGATCCTGATATCCTATGGTAATATGGTCGGCTGGATTTTGCTGGGGCTGACAGCGGCGCTGCATATCTATTGCTGGCGCGGCGATGATACGGGCAGCAGTGTCCGCGGCATCTCGGCGTCGCTCGCTGTGCTGTTTGGCGGCGGAATTGCACTATTCGTGCTCAACATTCTTTCCGGAGCGGGGGCGGGTGAGGCCAATTATTATGACCGGCTGGCGGCGATACCCAAGCTGGAGGTTCAGGCGCTGCTGATAGTGGTTGCTGCTTTCGCAGCTTCAGCGCCCTTATGGACTGGAGTGCGCACCAGCATTCTAGGCGTGATTGTCGCGATCTGCCTGCAGATATTCGCACCGACGACGTCCTATCTGGTCGTGTGGCCGATGCTGCTGAGCGGCCTCGCAGGCGCGATCGCTCCCAAGTTAAGCGAGAATGCCGGGAATGCCGTCAAGGGTATCCTCGGAGCACTGGTGCTTGGCTTCCTGCTCCAATACGGTCACCAACTGATGCAAGGCGTCGGCCCCGATATGCCATCGAGCGTGGCATTTCTGGCGATGCTGGCTTTGCCAGTGCTTGGGATGATTGTGCCGAGTGTTGACCGAAAAAAGGCGTTCGGTGTGGCGGCGATATGTCTCGTGCTCGCAGCTGCGATGGCGCTGTGGATCAGATTCGATCCGGTTGCGGATACGGTGGCGGCTTATGAGTCGATGAAGGGCTAGGTCGACGGATTAGATCAGAACAGAACTGTCCGTGGTTTGGGTATTGCACGGTTATCGAGTGCCTTCACCATCGATAGTATCGTGCGAACGACAATCTGGATCGAGATTATCAGAGCAAGCGCTAGTAGCACCGCACCGGCAATGTTCTCGGTGATAAACAAGATCAACCCGCAAACGAACGAGAGGACGCCGAACACCCCGATCCAAAATGTGCGGATCAGATATTGATAGTGCGTCGCCTCCCACTCTTCGTGAGGCTCGCTGCGAAAAATGTACAGCAACACTATCCCGACGATGCTGGTTATCACCGTGAAGAATGTCGCAAGATACAGGCAGCAGATGATGAATGGCCGGTTGGCCAAAGTTCCGGAACGGCGCGGTTGCACCCGGTAGTGCGGGTTAGGATGCATCGCTTCTTCGGTCGTCGACGTTTCGTTACTGATCGAGGAAACTCCGCATCTTCCGGCTGCGGCTCGGGTGCTTCAGCTTGCGTAGCGCCTTTGCCTCGATCTGACGGATACGTTCGCGGGTGACCGAGAACTGCTGGCCGACTTCTTCGAGCGTATGATCGGTGTTCATGCCGATACCGAAGCGCATGCGCAGCACGCGTTCTTCGCGAGGGGTCAGCGAGGCTAGCACACGGGTGACGGTTTCCTTCAGGTTTGCCTGAATTGCTGCGTCGACCGGGATAATCGCGTTCTTGTCTTCGATGAAGTCGCCGAGATGCGAATCTTCCTCGTCGCCAATTGGCGTTTCGAGGCTGATCGGTTCCTTGGCGATCTTCATCACCTTGCGCACCTTTTCGAGCGGCATCGAGAGGCGCTCGGCCATTTCCTCAGGGGTCGGCTCGCGGCCTTGCTCGTGGAGGAACTGGCGGCTTGTGCGAACCAGCTTGTTGATCGTCTCGATCATATGCACCGGAATACGGATCGTGCGCGCCTGATCGGCAATCGAACGGGTGATCGCCTGACGGATCCACCATGTCGCATAGGTGCTGAACTTGTAACCGCGGCGATATTCGAACTTATCGACCGCCTTCATCAAACCAATGTTGCCTTCCTGAATAAGGTCAAGGAATTGCAGGCCACGGTTGGTATACTTCTTGGCGATGGAAATAACCAGGCGAAGGTTTGCCTCGACCATTTCCTTCTTTGCGATACGCGCCTCGCGCTCGCCCTTTTGCACCATATTCACGATACGGCGAAACTCGGGCAGGCTCATGCCGGTCTGGCTGGCAATATCCGCGATCTCGGTGCGGATACGGTCGATTGCATCGGCTTCCTTGTCGGCGAAGGCTTTCCACTTCTTGTCCTTCTTGACGCGCTCCTTGATCCAGTTGTCGTCAAGCTCGTTTCCGATATAGGCGTCGAGGAAGTCGATCCGCTTGACCTTATGCCGCTCGGCAAGGCGCAACATCTGGCCGCCGAGTGCGGTCAGGCGGCGGTTGAAGGCGTAGAGATTGTCGACCAGGAATTCGATCTTGGTCGCGTGGAACTGGACACTTTCGACCTCGGCAGTGAGGTCTTCGCGCATCTTCTCGTAACGTTTTTCCTTCGCCGCAGCGAAATCCTTGCCTGCGCCAAGCGTTTCAACGCGTTCGGCCTGCAGCTTTTCGAATTTCTTGAACAGGCTGGTGATGCGCGCGAAGGTTTCGAGCGCCTCGGGCTTCAGCGTCGCCTCCATCTGCGCGAGCGAGAGGGTGTTATCCTCGTCGTCATCGTCGTCCTTCTTGGAAGAACCCTCTTCGCCATCCTCGTCGTCGGAATCCTCGTCATCGCTGTCGTCATCGTCGTCGCGGATATCAACGCCGGCGGTTTCTTCCGAAATCTCGCCGTCATCGTCCTCGTTCTCTTCCTCCATCTTGTCGACCGGAGGTTCCTTCGACAGCATGGCGTCGAGGTCGAGGATCTCGCGAAGCTGCATTTCCTCATTGTTGAGCGCTTCGGACCAGTGGATGATCGCGTGGAAGGTGATCGGGCTTTCGCATAGTCCGATGATCATCGTGTCGCGACCGGCCTCGATCCGCTTGGCGATGGCGATCTCGCCCTCGCGGCTGAGCAGTTCAACCTGGCCCATTTCGCGCAGATACATGCGTACTGGATCGTCGGTGCGGCCATCGGCGGCGGTTTTCTTTGGCGGAGTGGCAGGCTTCTTCGGCTCCTTGCCATCCTTGCCGACGCTCATTTCCTCGACTTCGGCCGCTTCGGCCTTGGCCGCTTCGGCTTCCTCGTCATTCTCTACGATATTGACGCCCATTTCGGAGAGCGCGGTCTGCACATCCTCGATCTGGTCGGAGTTCATGTCCGAAGGCAGCGCATCGTTGAGCTCGTCAAGCGTGATGTAGCCCTTGCGTTTCGCCTTGGTCAGGAGCTTCTTGACCGACGCTTCCTTCATGTCGATCAGGGGCGCGTCTTCGTTGGATTTAGCTTTCGAGGCCATAGAATTCTATCGGTCCGTTTCTGCGTCGTCTTGGCCCGTTTCGGCGGGCTGACGATCTGAATCATTTCGAGCCGCCGCTGCGGCCCTGTTGCTCACCATTTGCCCGAGTCGCTTCTCGAATTCCAGCTTTCGTTTGAGCAGTCGCTGCTGCTCGGCAAAAGCCCCTTCGGGATCAGTCTCGAAACGCGCAGTGGCCGCTGCCAGCGCAGCTTCCAATGCGGGTCTTTCGACCAGCAATGACACGGCTTCGGCAAGATCGTCGCGAGCAGCTTTCGGATCGATACCTTCACGGAGGAAGGAGAAACGGGTTTCATCCGGCGCTGCGAGATTGCCGTCAGGAGCCAATATGGGAGATGTGTCGCCGGGTTCAAGCGTTTCGGCAGCCTCAATCAACGAATCTATCGCAGGTGCGATTTTTTGGTCACCTGCGGCAAAACGTTCGAGACTGTCTGCGTGCCGCATGATCTGGTCAGGAAAGCGCGCAAGACCGGCAATTACGGCGGAGGTCAGCGCATCGCGATTGCCGCTACCGGTGGCGCGTCTGAGGCGATTGGCCGCTTCAGGGGTCAAGCGGGGCGGGGCTTGCTTGAAGCCACCAGGCTTCCATTCGCGCTTCGGCCATTGTTTCTGCTCGCGCGGTGGGAAGGCAAAGGCGGAGAATTTCTCCAACAATTCGCGCTTGTAGAGCGAACGGATATCGGGATCCTGGATGGCATCCACATGGGCAAGCAGACGCGCCTTGAGACCGGCTTTGTCCTCGGGTGTTTCGAGTGGCAGGGCATCGCGTTCGAAGGTCCACAAAGTATCGAGTAACGTCGAAGCGTTGTCGAGCAACTCGTCCATCGCCGCGCGGCCCCTTTGCTTGAGCAGGTCGTCCGGATCGAGACCGCTGGGCAGGCGCACGATACGCAGCGAATGCGAAGGGCGCAGCATCGGCAGCGCACGCGAGATCGCGCGCATGGCGGCACGCTGTCCTGCCGCATCACCATCGAAGCACAGGATCGGCGTTTCAACCATTCTCCACAGCAGTTCGAGTTGGCGTTCGGTCAGCGCAGTGCCGAGCGGTGCGACGGCATCCTCGATCCCCGCAGCGGCGAGAGCGATGACATCCATATAACCTTCAACCACAACCATTCGCTTGGTCTGGCGCGAGGCGGGTCCGGCGCGATGGAGGTTGTAAAGCGTTCGCCCTTTGTCGAAGAGCGGCGTATCGGGGGAATTGAGGTATTTCGGAGCCTTGGTGTCGGTCTCCAGGATGCGCCCGCCGAACGCGATCACCCGACCGCGCGCATCCTGGATGGGCAGCATCAGGCGCGAGCGGAACCGGTCATACGGTTCCCGGTTCGAGCTTGGATCATCGACGGCGATCCGCAAACCGCCTTCGATCAGCATTGGCTCTTCGTGTTGTGAGAGCGCAGACTTCATCGCCTGTCGGTCAGGCGGAGCATAGCCGAATCCGAAACGTTCGATCGTATGCGCATCGAAGCCGCGAGACTTGAGATATTCGCGCGCGCCTGTGCCGCCATTCGATTGCAAGTTGCGCACAAACCAGTCCTGCGCCGATTGCATCACATCGTGCAGCCCCGCGCGTTGCTCGGCGCGCTGTGCCGCGCGAGGATCGGGGGCAGGGACTTCCATCCCGGCTTCCGCTGCCAGTTCCTTCACCGCATCCATGAATTGCATGCCGCGCTGGTCGGTCATCCAACGGATCACGTCGCCATGCGCCCCGCAGCCGAAGCAGTTGCCGGTCAGGATATGGTCATCAAGTGCGAAAGCATGCTCTTGCGGAACTTCCGCGCAATAGACGGTTTCGTGCCTGTCGGTTTCTTCGACCGAACGGACAACCCAGCGCAGTCGGGCAAACTTCTTGTTGCTGGCGGCGAAGCGCTTCCGAGCTTCGGAGAGCAAGAAGAACTTTTCGGCAAGGCTCGAGTTCAGAAAATGTATTCGGTGCAACGCGGACGGAGTGTTACCATAACCCTTTCGCATCAATGTCGTTCTGCCATAGGTGACAATCCCAAGCGCGTTGCAAATGTCGCGGATGGCTTCCAGCGTTTCCGCGTTCGCCGAATTGAGCATCACCGTTCCATCTTTGGCGACGTGCCCGTCAGCCGCCATGTATCCGGCCAGGAAACCGAGCAGGTAGGAATCCGATGCTCCGTTACAGGGTAGCTTCTTCATGTTCTGGAATGCGCGACCACCGTAAATGCGCAGATACAGGGCGCCGCCTTCCCGTTCGTGCACATGGTGCTCTTGAGCGGGAAAATATTGGCGTAACTGTACGTCTTTTTCGCCGTGCAGGTTCAAAGTGCCGTAGACGTTCTTGTACATCGTCCCGTCTCCAAAGACGATGCCATGGCGGATGCCTTCGGGATCAAGCGACCAATCAAGACGTCCAAGTGGAAGAGCCGACTGCAAGGCATGGCCGGGTTTAAGCTGTCTGGTGACATACTCCGACACGCGGTCATGGACGAACCAACGATGTTCTGAAGTGGCGAAAATCTGCTTCTTTACGCCGTTTCGCGAAAGCGAGATTTTCCAGAGTTTTTGCTCGCCATACTCTTTGAACTTCGCATCTATCCATTGTCCGCTGCGGGACAGGACGGAATGAGTTTCCCCCGAAAGGCGGGATATCGGAAACCGGCCATTCGCTGTGATGACGACGGTTTCACCAGCCAGACAGTGGTAGAACCCCTTCTGGTCGCTAACGGTGAAGCTGGGCGTTTTCTCATCGTGGAACGGGCAACACGCTTTCCACTCATGCCCCGCTTTCTGCAGCTTGGTCGTGCGCATGATAACGCTCGAAAGCGTCACGCGAGCGCGCAGCTCGTCAAGCCATTGCGGGGAAAGCGCCATGACGCTTGCCTATTAGGAAAGTGCCGCTTTCACCAGTCCGCTGGCCATGCCCATGTCGAGTTCTGCACCGTGGCGGGCTTTGAGTTGGCCCATCACCTTGCCCATATCCTTGATCGACTCGGCCCCTACTTCTGCTTTGATCGCTTCGATCACGGCCCGGGTTTCCTCTTCGCTCATCTGCTGCGGCAGGAATTCCTCTATGACGGCGAGTTCAGCCTGCTCTTTCGCGGCAAGCTCGTCGCGACCACCATCCTGATACATCGTGATGGACTCTTTGCGCTGCTTGGCCATTTTCTGCAGAACCTCGGTGACCATCGCATCGTCATCGACTTCCTTGGACGAGGTGCGCATCTCGATATCGCGGTCCTTGATCTTGGCACCGATCAGGCGGAGCGCAGCGGTGCGTTCCTTGTCGCCCGCTTTCATCGCGGAAACGGTTTCGGACTTGACGGTATCGCGGATCATTTCTCGGTTTCCTTCCTTGAGCGCAACGGGCGCTTACTTCCTGGCTTTCTTGGTCGGTTTGGGCTTGAGCATCCTGGCGTGTTCGACGCAGCGTGCAAAGTGGTCCTTGAGCGCCGCCTCATCAGCCATGATTTCGGGAGTCATCACTACGTAGCCGCGCATCACCGCGCCATAGGAAATCACATCGCTGGTGCCATTCGCTTCGTTATAGGCTGCCTTGTCGGCTTCCGAGTAGCGCAGGCATAATGTCGCATCGTCCTTGTTCAGGAAGCTGAACATATTGCCATTCATCGAGGTGTATTTGTTGGCCGCGCCCTTGACCGCCAGATCGTCATAGTCGGCGACTAGGTCTTCATAGATCTCAAGAGCTTTGTCGTAGTCCATTTCCTCGCCCCCGAATTTGGCGCCCGCGCGACTTTTCCACGCAAAGCTGGTGATGCATTCGTAATAACGCAACTTTCCCGTGCTGGACAGCTTGACGCAGGGCAGGGCGACCTTTAGCCGCTGGGTCTTAGCAACATTGCCGGAAAACCCTGACTCGGAGCGTCTAAATGGCCCACGCCGCCACAAGCCCTGCGCAACCAAAAGGTGCGACAGGTTGTCTCGTTCTGGCGGATGGAACGGTGGTCTGGGGCAAGGGCTTCGGCGCAGTGGGTGAAGCGGTTGGTGAGGTGTGCTTCAACACCGCCATGACCGGATACCAGGAGGTGATGACCGATCCCTCCTACGCTGCGCAGATCGTTACCTTCACCTTCCCGCATATCGGCAATGTCGGTGCCAATGCCGAGGACGTGGAAAGCAAAGTCGAGGGTGCGGTCGGCTGCGTGGTGCGCGAGGAAGTGACTCTGCACTCCAACTTCCGGGCCGAGCAGCAATTTACCGAATGGATGGAAGCGAACGGCAAGATCGGCCTGTCGGGAATCGATACCAGAGCGCTGACCCGCCGCATCCGCCTGTCGGGCGCGCCCAATGCGGTGATCGCGCATTCGCCGGAGGGTGATTTCGACATTCCCGCCATGCTCGCCCGCGCGCAGGAATGGGCTGGGCTGGAGGGAATGGACCTCGCCCAGCGCGTGACGCGTGACGGGCAGGAAGATTGGGAAGGCGGCTATTGGCGGCTTGGGCATGGTTATGGACGTGTTGCTTGGGACGAAAAGCCCTCTCCCCTTGAGGGGAGAGGGTTGGGAGAGGGGGAAGCATCGGACAAGCCCCTCCCCCAAACCCCCTCCCCTGAAGGAGAGGGGGCTAAGTTACCCCACGTCGTCGCCATCGATTACGGCGCGAAGGACAATATCTTCCGCAACCTCGTCCGCGCCGGGGCGAAGGTGACGGTGGTCCCCGCAAAGACCTCGCTGGAGGATATTCTCGCGCTGAACCCCGATGGCGTGTTCCTGTCCAACGGACCAGGCGATCCGGCGGCGACGGGCGAATATGCGGTGCCGGTGATAAAGGCGCTGCTCGACAAGGATATCCCGCTATTCGGCATCTGCCTCGGCCACCAGATGCTGGCGCTGGCAGCGGGCGCGAAAACCACCAAGATGCACCAGGGCCACCGCGGCGCAAACCATCCGGTGCAGCGAGTAGGCGAGGGTTGGGGCGAGACCGCAAAACTGGTCGAGATTACCAGCATGAACCACGGCTTCGCGGTCGATGGCGAGACTCTGCCGGAGGGCGTGGAGCAAACGCATGTCAGCCTGTTCGACGGCAGCAATTGCGGCATCGCGATCAAGGGCAAGAAAGCCTTCGGCGTCCAATACCACCCCGAGGCCAGCCCCGGCCCGCAGGACAGCTTCTACCTGTTCGAGAAGTTTGTTGGAGGCTTGGGGTGATGAGGCTTTTGAAAGTCATTGTAGCCGGGCTTTTGGTGATAGCTTGTCCATCAGGAATTCAAGCTCAATCAGACGAGTGGTTTCTGGGGAGCCATCCTGACTACCATGCGGCAATGGTGCGCGAGATCGATGGCATATTTGTTGCGGTCTTTGTTGCCAAAGAGCCCACAATCTATGGATCGCCGCTGCTCATGGAAACGATGGCGCCAGCCTGTGATACCAAGCGCCCAATCGGGATGCACGCAACCCAAGCTATTATGGCTTTCGGCGCAACTCCCGAAGATCGGCTGAAGGTGGTTCGTGATACCGTCCAAAGTTTCTACGACAGAAGCGTGAAACCGTGTTCGCCTTCAGAAGGTCTTGAAGCGAAATTGTTTCATCGTTTCGACGCAGCGTATCTCGCGATGGACGCAATGCTGGTGGAAGCTGACATACTGCCCCTCAGTCCGGATGATGACTCGGGTTTTGATGAGCCAAAAGCCGAGCAAGAGGACAGCTCTGAATAATGCCCAAACGCACTGACATCGTTTCAGTTCTCGTTGCCTCCCCGGCTGTTGAAAATGGGGCGAGGCGGCTGTTACCATCTTCCGCAGCATGCCTGTCATTGGCACTGCTGACCGGATGCGATGCAATCGACAATTTGTTCTCGAACAAGGATTGGCGCGAAGGTACCGAGGAAATTGCGGATTGCATCGAGCGCGTGCGCGCCGGGTATCACGAGGGTGTCGTCAAGCTGCTGGACAGCCAGGAAAAGCGCAAACCGACTTTTACCTTCGACGTCACAAAAGCGGGGTTTGAAGATATCGAAGAACTGACCATTCTCGATCAGGGCGAGGAGAAGGGCTCGGTCATCGTATCGGGGTTCGGTGCTCCGCCCTACAGGCTGAGACGGTTTCTCAACATGCCCGTGGATGAGAAAGGCGCATTCTTCATGGGCGTCGATCCGTCATACTATCGAGTTCAGGGGGAGCCCATCGCGTTGAAAGACGTGTTTACCGAAGGCTGCGATCGGCAGCGACCGGGAATGCGGTTCCTGAGCTTCACCTTCAAGAACCCTGATGCCCCCAACGATGCTGATGGCGAACCCGTCCCTGACGATGAGAACAATAGCTGATGCCCAAACGCACTGACATCTCTTGGGTTTTCGTTTTGGCTGGTGCTGCTTGCACAGTAGGCTGTGCTCCGAGCACCGATACTGTCGATCGCTACGATACCACATATGTGGCCGATTATTCGGATGGGTTCGACAACAGGGACGCTAAAGCTGTGCTTCGCGATTGTGGTGCGCCCGAAGGTGTTCTTTGGGTAGATGACGGCGGGACTGTTCGTTTCGAGCCTCCACTCGACATGGATTACGACGCGTCAGTCTGCGTAATCGAAGAAGTCAAGAAGTCAGGAACCACGAAGTTCGGCTTCGTCGGAAACGAGAAGCACGTGACACCGGAAGAAACCGACTGATGCCCAAACGTAACGACATTTCCTCGATCCTCGTCATCGGTGCCGGGCCGATCATTATCGGTCAGGCTTGCGAGTTCGACTATTCGGGCACGCAGGCGATCAAGGCTTTGCGCGAGGAGGGGTATCGGGTCATCTTGGTCAACTCCAACCCCGCCACGATTATGACCGATCCCGATATGGCGGATGCGACCTATGTCGAGCCGATCACGCCCGAAATCGTCGAGAAGATCATCGCGAAGGAACGGCCCGATGCCGTGCTGCCGACGATGGGCGGGCAGACCGCGCTCAACTGCGCGCTGACGCTCAACAGGCATGGTGTGTTCGAAAAATACGGTGTGCAGATGATCGGCGCCGATGCCGATGCGATTGACAAGGCGGAGGATCGCCAGCGTTTTCGCGAGGCGATGGACAAGATCGGCCTTGAAAGCGCGCGCAGCGGGATCGCGCATTCGGTCGAGCAGGCATATGAAGTGCTGGAACGCACCGGGTTGCCGAGCATCATCCGGCCGAGCTTCACCCTCGGCGGAACCGGTGGCGGAATCGCCTATAACAAGGCCGAATTCGAGAAGATCGTCCGCGACGGGCTGGACGCTTCGCCCACCACAGAGGTTCTGATCGAGGAATCGCTGCTCGGGTGGAAAGAATACGAGATGGAGGTCGTGCGCGACCGCAAAGACAATTGCATCGTCATCTGCTCGATCGAGAATGTCGATGCGATGGGCGTGCATACCGGCGACAGCATCACCGTCGCCCCCGCGCTGACGCTGACCGACAAGGAATACCAGATCATGCGCACCGCCAGCATCGAGGTGCTGCGCGAGATCGGCGTCGAAACCGGCGGCTCGAATGTCCAGTTCGCGGTCAATCCGGCCGATGGCCGGCTGATCGTGATCGAAATGAACCCGCGCGTTTCGCGCTCGTCAGCCTTGGCGTCCAAAGCGACCGGTTTTCCGATTGCGCGCGTCGCAGCCAAGCTGGCGGTGGGCTATACGCTCGACGAAATTACCAACGAGATCACCGGCGCTACACCGGCGAGCTTTGAGCCTACCATCGACTACGTCGTTACCAAGATCCCGCGCTTCGCCTTCGAGAAATTCAAAGGCACCGAAGCAACGCTCTCCACGGCGATGAAATCGGTCGGCGAGGTGATGGCAATTGGCCGCAACTTCCAGGAATCGGTCCAGAAGGCTTTGCGCGGTCTGGAAACCGATCTCGATGGTTTCAATCGCGTGACCAGCCTCGAAGGCGTACATCGCGATGTGCTGACGGCTTCGCTGTCCAAACGCACGCCCGACCGGTTGCTTAAGGTCGCGCAGGCATTTCGCGAAGGGATGTCGGTCGAGGAAATCCAGCCGATCACCGGTTACGACCCGTGGTTCCTGCGTCAGATCGAGCAGATCATCGAGGCGGAGAAGGACGTTTCGGAAAACGGCCTGCCGGGCGATGCCGCCGCGTTGCGCAAGCTGAAAGCAATGGGCTTTTCGGACAAGCGGCTTGCTACGCTGGCAGTGCGCTCGGTCAATGTTGCGGGCGGAATGGCTGAGACGCAGGCCAAACGTTCAGGTCTTTTGCATGACGCGCTGCAGGCGATGGCTGGCGCGACGTCCGAAGAGGAAGTCCGCCAATTGCGCCGCAAGCTCGGCGTTTTGCCGGTATTCAAACGGATCGACAGCTGTGCCGCCGAATTCGAGGCGATTACGCCTTATATGTACTCGACCTACGAAGCTCCCAGTTTTGGCGAGCCCGAAGACGAGGCAATGCCCTCCGACCGCAAAAAGTTGTTATACTTGGCGGCGGGCCCAACCGGATCGGGCAGGGAATCGAGTTCGACTATTGCTGTGTCCATGCCTGCTTCGCGCTCGCCGAGGTTGGTTACGAGACCATCATGGTCAACTGTAACCCCGAAACCGTTTCCACCGACTACGACACATCCGACCGGCTCTATTTCGAACCGCTGACGGTCGAGGATGTGTTGGAAATCCTTCGCGTCGAGCAATCGACCGGCGAATTGGCGGGCGTGATCGTCCAGTTCGGCGGAATGACTCCCCTCAAGCTGGCGCAAGCGCTGGAAGACGAGGGCATTCCAATCCTTGGCACCAGCCCCGACGCCATCGACCTTGCCGAAGATCGCGAGCGCTTTGCCAAGCTGGTCAACAAGTTAAAGCTCAAGCAACCCGATAACGGCATCGCATTCAGCCGCGACGAGGCAGCCTCGGTCGCGGCACGTATCGGTTACCCGGTGCTGCTGCGTCCTTCTTACGTCCTCGGTGGCCGCGCAATGGAGATTGTCGACAGCGAGGCGCAGCTCGATGATTATATCCGCACCGCAGTGAACGTTTCGGGCGAAAGCCCCGTGCTGGTTGACCAATATCTGCGCGACGCGATCGAATGCGATGTTGACGTGCTCTGCGACGGCGAACAGGTCGTCGTCGCGGGCGTAATGCAACATATCGAGGAAGCCGGCGTCCATTCGGGCGACAGCGCCTGCACGATCCCGCCTTACTCGCTGCCCGCTGAAATTGTCGACGAGATGGAGCGGCAGTCCGAAGCGCTCGCGATGGCGCTCGGTGTGTGCGGGCTAATGAACGTCCAGTTCGCGGTGAAGGATGGTGAAGTCTATCTGATCGAGGTAAACCCGCGTGCCAGTCGCACGGTGCCCTTCGTCGCCAAGGCCATCGGCCAGCCAGTTGCCAAGATCGCAAGCAGGGTGATGGCGGGCGAAATGCTGTCCGAATTCCCGCCTTTCAAGCGCGATCTGCCTTACATGGCGGTGAAGGAAGCAGTGTTCCCCTTCGGGCGTTTCCCCGGTGCCGATCCGGTGCTGACACCCGAGATGAAATCGACCGGCGAAGTGATGGGGATCGACAATGATTTCCCAACCGCTTTCCTCAAGTCGCAGCTTGGGGCAGGGGTGGTCTTGCCCGAAAGCGGAACGGTGTTCGTTTCGGTCAAGGAAGGCGACAAACCGATTATCGTTCCAGCGGTCAAAACGCTGATCGAGTGTGGGTTCACCATCATCGCGACAGGCGGTACGCAGGCTTATCTGACCGAGCAGGGTTTGGAAGTCGAACGCGTCAACAAGGTTGCACAGGGGCAGCCGCATATCGTCGACCGGATGATCGATGGCGATGTCGACCTGGTGATCAACACGACCGAGGGTTGGCAGTCGCTGATCGACAGCAAATCGATCCGTGCGACCGCGCTGGAGATGAAGATTCCGTATTACACCACGGCCGCCGCATCGCTTGCTACTGCGGAGGCAATTCGGGCTGTGAAACCAAGCAAGCTTGAAGTGCGCTCGCTACAAGACTATTATAGCTAGGTAACAAACGACTTTTCCCGACATTCAATCCGGAATTGGGCCGCTCTCTAATGGGCGGCACAGCTTCGAATTGTCTTTCGGCTCAAGACTTTAAGGAAGATTGAGAGAGACAATGGATAAGGTTCCGATGCTGGCCGAGGGCTATGAGAAGCTCACGACAGAACTCAAGGCATTGCGCGAAGAACGCCCCAAGATCGTCGATGCGATCGAGGAAGCGCGCGCGCATGGCGACCTTTCGGAGAACGCCGAATATCACGCCGCGAAGGAGCGTCAGGGTCAGGTTGAAGCCATGATTGGCGATATCGAAAGCAAGGTCAGCCGCGCACAGATTATCGATCCGAAGACGCTTTCGGGTAACAAGGTCGTGTTTGGCGCAACCGTCACACTCCTCGACGATGATGATAAGCCGGTGAAATACCAGATCGTCGGCGAAACCGAGGCGGAAGCGACCAATGGCCGGATTTCCTACAGCTCGCCGCTTGGCCGCGCTCTGATCGGCAAGAACAAGGGTGATGAAGTCGAGGTGACCGTCCCGTCGGGCGACAAGTTCTATCTGATCGAAAAAATCCAGTATATTTGATTTGCTGATCCCTAACGCAGGCTTGGGTTTCGGTGATCTAGCCGCTGGATTTCATTGAGATCCCCGCCTTCGCGAGGTCTCACACCAGCATTTTCTCCATCGCGTAATTGTGGATCGGCACACCGTCGATCTCGAAATCACGGCGATGCGTGACCTGGTATCCTGCACGTTCGAATGCTGGGCGCGCCAACTCGCTGGCCTCGGTGTTAAGGCGCTCGATGCCATGCGATTTTGCATGCGTTTCGGCGGTGGTCAAAAGCTGGTTCGCCAATCCCTGTCTTGTGTGACCTGGGTGGCAATATAGCCGGTCGAGATGCCCGTTGCGCTCGATAAGCGCGTAGGCCACGGGCTGATCCTGCTCATCAGCAGCGACGAAGATCGTCGCCCCGTTGGCGACGCGCTTGCGATACATCTCGGCACCGGGATGCCTTGCCGCCCACGCATCTATCTGGGTGGGATCGTAGGCATGAGCGCCAACCGTACGGATTGATGCTAGCGAAAGCGATGCCAACGCCTCGGCATCCTCGTCACGATAGGCTCTGATGGCGTATGCCAACGGCGATTATTCGTCGGGGGTCAGTAGTTTGTGGACTGGGACGATCACATATTTCATCTCGGCGTCGTCAACCGTGCGTTGGGCGTTCCCGCGCCATGCTTCGACCGCTGTATCATAATCGCTGAACACGCCGACAACATGAATGCTTTCGGGGTCCTGGAATTCCATCGAGCGCGGATCGGATACGCGGCCACCCATTACGAGGTGCAGCGCTTGTTTGGCTGTTTCTTCCATTTTTGGGCTCTCTAGCTAGAGGAAATCGTTGCGCCGCCCCTTATAGAAAACGGCGCATCAGGCAAGTCCGACGCGCCGCTTCACCAGCGATAGCGGAACGATCAATGCGTTACGCGCTTGCGCAGATCGCGAGCGCTACGTCCGGCTTTTTTGCCGGCTTCGCGCGAGAATTTGCGCACGGCTGCGGCTGCGTTGCCGCCGCTATGCGTAGCCTTGCGTTTCAAGGCTCCGGCATTGTCGTTGAGAGCGTCGCCAAGATCCTCGATCTTGTCTTTGCCGGTGGTTGCTGCCTCGCTTGCAGCGTCCATCAGGCCACTCGCATAAGCGAGGCCGATTTCGGTCGCATAGGTTGCGAGAGCGCTTGCGCGCCCAGCAGCCTGGCGTCCGACACGCCGACCGGGACGGGTCATAGCGCCGATGGCAAGGCCGATTACAGCAACACCAGCCACAGTCGCTAGTGGATGCTGTTTGACGAACTCGGTCGCCGTATCAGCGGCTTCGCGAGCATATTGCCCAACGGTGCGTTCGGCATTCCGCTGCTCGGCGGCTTCGATCCTCGCCTTGAGTTCCTGACGCTTTTCTTCGCTCGACATTTTCTACTCCTGAAGTTCAGTTGTCAGACCAACGATCTAAGAGGGAAGGGGGTTCCGCTTTAGTCTGTCGGTTCTTCGGTATTGAGATCTTCGCCATGTTCGGAATCATCGCGATCATCGAACAGGCTCATAATCGGGTTGCGCGCGAACCAGATCACCACGGCGGCGATCAGTGTTGCGAGCACGCCTTTCTTGTCCTCGGCGACCTCGACCGCTTCTTCGAACACATCGACGGCGCCTTCGGTCATCCGGTCGGCAAAGCGCGATGCCACGCCCTTGACCTTCAAATCGGCCTTGAGGTGATCGACATCGGCCTGGACCAGCGTTCGCGCGGCGTTACGAAGTGCGCGGTCCTCAGTCATCTGGCGTTCGAGATGCCTACTCATCGCCAGTTTTCTTGAATGCCGCTGACAGCTTGGCGAAGCGTCCTTTGGCCATAAACAGCAGGAGCGCTGCGGCCACAAGAAGTCCGCCGGCAACGGCTGCTGTTGCTCCAAAAGGCCCCAGATATGGCATCAGACTGATTGTTCCGCCCACTACGAGCCCGATAAGGGCCAGATGGATGAAGGCGAGGGCACCAAGCACCAAAATCGCGCCCGATTTCCCGCGATTGGCAGCAAAGGACAGGCGCGACTTCTGAAAGGCGACTTCGGCTTCGACATAGGTCTTTCCGTCATCGATCAGCGCTTCGACATCATCGGCTAACGAGCGAATGCTGTCGTCCGATTCGGTGGGTTCAATCTCGCCCGCATCTGGTTGCCGATCTTCGGGCAGATCAGAATCGAGCATACAGATTGAACCCCCAAAAAGCGCCGATCAGTTACGGCCACCCGTGAACAGACGCGCAACCATGAACCCGACAACAGCCGCGATACCTACAGCCATGCCGGGGCTTTTGCGAACGGCTTCGCGTGCATCTTCCCCAAGTTCTTCGACAGACTTGTTATCGAGCTTGGCAGACGTTTCCTGTAACGTGCGCGACGCGCTGCGGGCGTAATCGCCGTATTTTTCACCCAGCTTCTCGTCGATCATTTCCGCGCTGTCGGAAACGACCTTGCCGAGCGATGCGATACCGTCGCTCGTGCGTGCCTTGGCTTCGACGGCCAGATCACCGGCACGTGTTTTGGCTTCACCGGCCCAGTCTTCTGACTTGACCCTGGCTTCGTCGCGATAGGCGACTGCGCGGCTGGCCGCCTCTTCTTTCAGAGCGGCCGCACCTGCTTTTGCTTCGTCGAGGGCAGCGTTGAAACGTGTCTTGGCTTCCGCTGTCGAATCGGTTTTCGACGCAGCTGTCTTTTTGGTTGCCGGCTTCTTCGCAGGCTTCTTTTTCGTAGTTCCGGTTTTTGTGGTGGCCATGATCCAATTCCTTAGTCTAAAATTCGGGGTCAAGCCATCCGCAAGCGCGTGTGCATACGGTTTCTCGACCTTCAATGTTGCAACGCAACTTGCGCGGTTTTGTTCCGGCGAATAAGGCCCGCGAAAGGCGTTGCTGCACTGCACGATATGGTGGTGTGTTAGCAATTTACAACACCTGATCGATCACAGGCTGATCCGGAGCGACAAATGACCGCAATAATCGATATTCACGGCCGCGAAGTTCTTGATAGTCGGGGCAACCCGACGGTCGAGGTCGACATCCTGCTGGAAGATGGCAGTTTCGGGCGCGCGATTGTCCCTTCGGGTGCGTCGACCGGCAAGTATGAAGCGGTCGAACTGCGCGATGGCAACAAGGACCGGTATCTCGGCAAGGGTGTGACCAAGGCAGTCGCAGCGGTCAATGGCGAGATTTCCGATGCTCTGCTTGGCCTCGAAGCAGAGGATCAGCGCGATCTCGATTTCGCAATGATCCATCTCGACGGTACCGAGAACAAGTCTCGCTTGGGAGCGAACGCGATCCTTGGCGCCAGCATGGCGGTGGCGAAGGCCGCTGCGAATGCGCGCGGAATGCCTCTGTGGGCCTATATCGGCGGTGTATCGGCACATGTCCTGCCCGTGCCAATGATGAACATCATCAATGGCGGCGAGCACGCCGACAACCCGATCGATATTCAGGAATTCATGGTAATACCGGTCGGTGCCGACAGCATCGCAGAAGCCGTTCGCTGGGGCGCGGAGGTGTTCCATACGCTCAAGAAGAGCCTGGCCGAGAAGGGCCTGTCGACCGCTGTGGGTGACGAAGGCGGGTTTGCGCCGGACCTGGCAAGCACACGCGACGCGCTCGACTTCATCATGGCCTCGATCGAGAAGGCCGGTTTCAAGCCGGGTGAGGAAGTCGCGTTGGCGCTGGACTGTGCATCAAGCGAGTTCTTCAAAGACGGCAAATATGAGATTTCGGGTGAGGGCAAGTCGCTGTCGCCAGCGGAGATGGCCGATTATCTTGCGGCACTCTGCAATGACTATCCGATACGCTCGATAGAGGACGGTATGGATGAGGACGATTTGGAGGGCTGGAAGGCGCTAACCGACGCAATCGGTGACAAGGTCCAGCTGGTCGGCGACGATCTGTTCGTGACCAATCCGGCTCGTCTGCAAATGGGCATAGATAAGGGGCTCGCCAACTCGTTGCTGGTGAAGGTAAACCAGATCGGTACGCTGACCGAGACGCTGCAGGCCGTCAATATCGCGCATCGCTCTGGCTACACCTCGGTAATGTCGCACCGATCGGGCGAGACCGAGGATGCTACAATTGCCGATCTCGCGGTTGCAACCAATTGCGGTCAGATCAAAACCGGTTCGCTCGCGCGCTCAGACCGGCTTGCAAAATACAACCAGCTTATCCGGATCGAGGAGGAGCTGGGTGCGAGCGCGCATTACGCCGGAGCAGCCTGTTTCGGTTGACCTGGACTGATGTTGCCATAGGGTTGTTCTTCGAGAGGAGCGGTATTTGGCGACATTTCCGACCGATGCAGAATCCATCACCGCCGAGTTTCTGAGCGAGGTGCTTGGCCAAGGGATTGCCTCGTTCTCGTCCAAGCCAATCGGTGCGGGCCTCGTCGGTGATAGCTCGCGGATCACACTCGCTTATGTCGATGGTGCGGATGGTCCTACATCGATTGCTGCCAAATTCCCCGCACAGGATGTGACAAGCCGCAGCACGGCTGTGTCGATGCAACTTTATGAGAAGGAAGTCGGGTTTTACCGGCACATAGCGCCGCACATCGCTACGCGAACACCCCGAGCGTATTTTGCAGAGCATGATCTGGAGACCGGTAACTTTCTGCTCTTGATGGAAGATTGCGGTCCGGCGGAGCAGGGCGATCAGCTGACCAGTTGCACTTTGGAACAGGCAAAAACGGCGGTTGTGGAATTGGCGCGATTGCACGGGCCGACCTTCGAGAACGCTGAGTTGCTCGAACTCCCGTTTCTGCAACCGAACGAGCAAGTGCGTGCCTTTGCCGCAGCGGGCTATCCCGGTGCGAGCGAAGCCTTCGGGAATTTCTATCGGGGCAAAATCGAGGACGATCTGCTGCGCTATCTCTGTAAACTGGCGGACTACTCGCCGACCTTGTTCACCGCCGAGCCACCGACCGGTACCGGCGTGGTTCACGGCGATTTCCGGCTTGATAACATCCTGTTTGCAATTCGTGGCGGGACCGAACCGATGGCAACGCTCGACTGGCAAACGGTGACGGTTGGGGATCCGCTGACCGATCTCGGATACTTTATGGGCGCTGGTATTGGCAGTGCCTTACGGCAAGCTAGCGAGACCGATCTGTTGGAAACCTATCGCGCGGAGATGATCAACCAAGGCGGCCCTGACCTCAGAGATATCCGCACTGCCGACGGCTACGCGCGCGGCGCTCTGCACGGAATATCGACCGCCGTGTTTAGCGCCGCCTTTGTCGAGCACAATGACCGCAGCGAGGCGATTTTCCAGTCGATGGCGATTGGCGCTGCGGAGCTAGCGCGTGATATCGATGCATTGCGGGTTTTGGAGAACTGACATGGTCCTGAGCAAAGGCGACGAATATCCGGTCCACCAAACGCCGGAGCCCATCGCCTATTCGGGCACTGACCGGAATTTCTACGACCGCTATTTCTTCAACGGTTACGACCCGGATGGCGAAAGTTTCTTCGCATTGGCCTTCGGTGTCTATCCGCATTTGGATGTAGCGGATGCGCATTTCTGTGTGATCCGCGAGGAGCTGCAGCATTGCCTGCACGCGAGCCGCGAACTGCGAATGGAGCGGATGGATATGGCGGTTGGCCCGATCCGTATTGAAGTCATCGAGCCGCTCAACAAGCTGCGCCTGATCGTCGACGGTGAGGGTATCTCCGCCGAGATCGACTTCACCAGTCGCGCTTTTGCTATCGAAGAACCGCGCTTCACGCACCGGATAGGTCCGCGAACCTTCATGGATTACACGCGGATGACGCAAAATGGTCGCTACCAAGGCTGGATCGAGGTGGATGGCGTTCGACAAGAACTATCCGAAGGTAGTTGGGGGACGCGCGACCGCAGTTGGGGCGTCAGGCCCATCGGTGCGCGCGATACGCAACCGATGCCCGGCGTCCCCGCGCCAACTTTCTTCTGGCAATGGACGCCGATCAACCTGCCGGGCGGCAGCGTGTTCTTCCATCTCAATGCGCATCCCGATGGATCGGCATGGAACACCCGCGCGGCTTGGGTGTGCGAGGGAGGTTCGGCCGACGATATCGTCGAGGGGCGGGGGCAGCTCTCATCGGCGTTGGAGGCAGGGTCGCGGTGGCCTTCTGGCGGGACGCTCGATCTTGAGCTTCCCGGCGCGCCCAAGAGTGTCGAGCTCTCATCGAAGCAGCGCTTCCAGATGCGCGGACTGGGCTACACCTCACCCGATTGGGGACACGGCATGCATCATGGCCCGCTTGAGGTTGCACGCGAAACCATTGCGCTTGGCGACCTCAACCCGCTTTCGCCCGAAAACCTGCATGTGCAGATGATTTGCGAGGCCAGGACCGACGCAGGCGAAACCGGCGTCGGAATTTTCGAGCAGCTTATCCTTGGACCTTACACACCTTTAGGTTTGACCGAATATTTCGATGGAGGGCCCTAGCCCGCAAACTTCGCTTGCAGGTCGAGCATCGCAAGCGCGGCCTTCGCTGCCTCGCCGCCCTTGTCCTTCTGACCAGCATCGGCTCGGACCAGCGCCTGTTCTTCGTTCTCGACGGTCAGAATGCCGTTGCCGATTGCAAAGCCATCCATCGTTAGGGCCATGATCCCGCGCGCGCTCTCGCCCGCGACAATTTCGAAGTGATAGGTTTCGCCGCGAATAACGACGCCGATGGCAACGAAGCCCGCATAGCGTTGGCTCTCCGCAGCAAGTGCAATTGCTCCGGGGATCTCCAATGCGCCCGGAACCGTCAACACCTCGACCTCGTGCCCCGCTTTCTCAATGACGGCGCGCGCGCCGTCGATCAACATATCGTTGAGTTGATCGTAAAACCTGGCTTCGACAATCAGGAAACGCGCCATGGGATACTCCGCAAATCTGTGTTGCGAAGCGCGTTAGACTGGGTTGTTGTCGAAGGGAAGGTTTGGTGGACACATCAGGGTTCAAGCCACTCTGGATCGCTTGTCCATCCAAGCCGAAAACGGACAAGGTACAATCTGGCGCTGAGGCGAGAGCAATTCGGAAATTTGGTGGACGCACTAGGGCTCGAACCTAGGACCCGCTGATTAAGAGTCAGCTGCTCTACCAACTGAGCTATGCGTCCATACACCTGCTTAGGGCGTTCCCGCGAATCGCCTTCGCGCTGCGGGAGCGCCGCATATAGCGATGTTGTGCGCGATGGGAAGGGGTGAGTTAATCGAGCCCTTCTTTGTCCGACTTCAACATGACACGTGAGGCAAGCGGATCGTGCAGAACCGTATCGATCTCGACTACCACCTTGCTCTCCAGCTCTCGGATTGCCCTTAGCACCACAGGCTGGTCGGCACCGATCAGTTTGTGGATACCCCGGATGACCAATCCGTCGTCGTGCGGGTGTTCCTGCAGCAGTTCGACGATCTTTTGCTCGGCATTCTCTGCGACAGTCTGATTGTCGTTCCCGATCTCGGACCGGGAAAATCTGCGCATGGCAAGGCCCGCCGCTTTGCGCATCGTTTTGGCTAACATGACTAAATTCCGAATCTCAAAACGGCGGCGGATTTTTCCGCTCTGCCGTCAATGCGACTATCCTTCTCATACTGTTCGAAAGCTCACATTGTGTGCGACCCAATGGAGGCTCTTCACGCACTTTTCAGTGCGGTTTCTCTCGAAACGGCGCGCGACTTATGGTTAGCGACCGACGCTTGCAACCTCTGTGCGATGAACAGTAGTCGCTGACCTTGACGACAAAGGATTATTTTTTTGGGAAGGCTGTACTTGATCGCAGATTCAACCGATTCCGGTGCGATATTTTTCCCGATTCCATCGATTCACCATCATCAGACTACCGATGCAGATCATGTTGGTCATCATCGAGGAACCGCCGTGGCTCATAAAGGGTAAGGGGATGCCCACAACTGGCGCGAGCCCCATGACCATCATCAGGTTGATAGCAACGTAGAAGAATATCGTCGCGACCATTCCGGCAGAGAGTAGCCTGGAGAAGCGGTCAGGTGCTTTCTTGGCCACCGAGAGGCCCCAACGCATAATCAGGCCAAAGATCAGGATGACGAACAGTCCGCCCAGGAAACCCCATTCCTCTGCCATGGTCGCGAAAACGAAATCGGTATGCGGTTCGGGGAGGTA
This sequence comes from Pontixanthobacter sp., assembly GCA_965223995.1. Lineage (GTDB taxonomy): Bacteria > Pseudomonadota > Alphaproteobacteria > Sphingomonadales > Sphingomonadaceae > Pontixanthobacter. Next base: position 142,093 of record CBDCXY010000017.1, read on the forward strand.
GTTGAGGTGGCTTTGTGAACCTTCGTTAAAACCCTTGCCCGAAAAGCCTCCCGATCCGATGGCAATTTTCGACTGGGTGATGTGATAGCCTGCACCGAGCGGATCGCTTTCTGGGTCCATAAAGGTTGTCACGCGACGCTGTTGGTACTCCTTCAGCGCGAAGAAATAGGCGAGCGGCGCTGCGACTGCCGCCGCCACACCGCCACCAACGAACCATTTCATCGGCAATCCCGCCAGGAACATCACCACAGCCCCGCCAAACACAATGGCGAGCGATGTGCCGAGGTCGGGCTGCAACAGAACCAGTGCAACCGGCAACATGATAAGAACGCCGGCCGGGACCAGTGAACGCCAGGTCGGGATCATCCCGGCAGGCAGTGAATCGTAGAATTTTGCGAGAGCCAGCACGATGGCGGGCTTCATCAATTCCGATGGCTGGATGCGCATGAAACCCAGCTCAAGCCAACGCTGGCTGCCGCCGCCCATCGCTCCGATTGCCTCAACCGCCAGCAATCCAAGCAGCACGACGATGTAAACCGGATAGGCCATGAACTTCACCCACTCGCGAGGGAACAGGACCATGATTGAGGCCATGACCATAAACACGCCGAAGCGGATCAGATGCGAAGAGGCGAATGGCTGGAAATTCCCGCCCGCTGCCGAGAAGAGCACTGCGGCGCCGAAACCCACGAGTAAAAACAGCGGTATCAGCATCTGCCATGGCTGGCGCGCGACCGGGGCCGGGATGATCGAGCTCACTGACCAGACCCCTCAATATTTGTTGGATCGGCGTCGGGCGGTGGCCCGCCAGACCCGGTGGGGTTAGGCCGCGGAGCGATTACATCGTCGGCAATTGCCTGCGACTGCTCGGCTGCCAGCCTTGCTTCGGCTTCGACCTGCTCGAAAATCTCTTCATCGCGGCGAGGGCGCGCGACGACTTCTTCGCCCAGCTCAGCAGCATAGGCGGCGTATTTCTTGTTTAGCCGTTCTTGTGCTGTGCCACCCCATTGCCGCTCAAGCGCGCGCAAGGCGTCCATACCTTTAGCCGGATCGAACAGGAAGGTCATCACGTCGCGCGCAATAGGGTAGGCCGCGCCCGAGCCCCCGCCATGCTCAATCACAACCGCCCCGGCGTAACGAGGGTTCTCGACCGGAGCGAAGAATACAAACAGGCCGTGATCACGATATTTCCACGGGCCGGACCGGCCGTCTGACACGCTGAGCGATACTACCTGAGCGGTCCCGGTCTTGCCCGCCATCTGGATATCGGGAAACGGCAGGCGACCGCGACCGGCCGTGCCGGGGCCGTTGACGACATCGCTCATAGCCTGGCGGATGTAGGCGATCTCATCGGCGGCGAAATCGTAACTTGCCGGATTGGCGATCCCGCCATCGAGTATCAGGCGAGGGTTCAACACCTTTCCTGTCGCAAGACGTGCGCTCATAACGGCCAACTGGAGCGGGCTCGTTAGATAGTATCCCTGACCAATCGATGCGTTGACCGTGTCGAATGGCTCCCACTCGCGCTCGTATTTCCGTAGCTTCCACTCGGGGTCGGGAACGGTGCCAAAGAACTGGCTGGTGACGGGGAGCGGGTATTGTTTTCCAAGACCCAGCTCACGGGCCATTGCAGCAACATTCTCGAAGCCGACCTGTTGAGCAAAGTGGTAAAAGTAGCTGTCGCAGCTTTGGTAGATGGCCTTGGCCATATCGACCACACCGTGGTTGCTCCAGCAGTTGAAGAAGCGGTTGCCAATGCGTCTTCCGCCTCCACAGACGATGGTTTCCTGCGGATCGATGCCAGCCTTGAGGAAAGACATGCAATGCATCGGCTTTACCGTTGAACCCGGTGGATACAGGCCTTTGAGAACCTTGTTTCGCAGGGGAACGCGATCATCTTCGCGCAGCATCGAATATTCGACCCGGCCAATCCCGTCGGAGAAGGAATTGGGATCGAAACTAGGCATGGAAGCCATACACAGCAGATCACCGGTCTGGCAGTCCATGACGACAACCGAGCCGGACTCGAGACCGATACGCCGCGCGGCATAGTCTTGCAGCGGGCCGTCGATTGTCAGTTTGACCGGATCGCCCTGAATATCCTGCCGTGTATCGAGATCGCGAACGATGCGTCCCGACGCGGTAACCTCAACGCGCCTTGCGCCAGGCACCCCGCGCAGTTCCTGTTCGAACTGCTTCTCGAGACCATCCTTGCCTATCTTGTAGCCCGGCGTGATCAGCAGCGGATTGCGATCCTCTTCGTACTCTTCGGCCGAGGCGGGGCCGACATAGCCGATCAGATGGCCGACCGATGGGCCGGTCGGGTAGTAGCGCGAGAAACCGCGCTGCGGTACCACGCCGGGAAGGTCGGGCAGGCGAACACTGATCGCGGCAAACTGCTCGAAATCCAGGCCCGTTCCCACCTCGACCGGCTGGAAGCCTCGCGCTTCGGATACCGCATCTTTGAGATCCTGTATCCGCGTGGGCTCATAGTCGAGCAGATTGCCGAGCGTCTCGATGGTCTCTTCCGCGTTGGGCATTCGTTCGGGAATGACATCGACACGAAAGTCGGCCCGGTTCGAGGCCAGAGGGGCTCCGTCGCGATCCAGTATCCATCCACGGCGGGGCGGGATCAATGTCAGATTGACCCGGTTGCTCTCTGCTTCGGTCTCGTACTTTTCGTTCTCGGCAATCGCGATATAGCCCATGCGCACGGCGAGCAGCGTCCCGATGCCCGCACCGACACTGCCCAGCACAAAGCTGCGGCGGTCATAGCGGGAATTAAGGGTCGAATGTGTGGTTTGTGGTCTTGTGCGACGTTTCTTGTTGAACATCAGCCAACCACTCGCACACGTTTCAACCTGAGTCTGTCGAGCCGGGCAACCATGCGCGCGATAATGGGGAACAGCAGGATAGACAGCAAGAGCTGCGGTCCGAGAGCGATTAGCCCGGGCAGACCGATTTCAGCGCCTGAAAGCAGTGCCGCAGTTGCCAGATAAGACGCGATTACGAGCGAAACGGTCATCCAGTCCTGTATATAGTTGCGCCAGGGGAAACGCACTTCGATCATCTCAACGGCAATCATAGCCAGCGACCACAGCAGTATCGCAGAACCGAACGGCTGGCCGCTAAAGAGGTCGTCTATAATGCCGAGCGGAAATCCTACCCAGACAGGGAACAGGCCCGGACGAACAATGCGCCATCCAAGCAGGAGCATAAAGCCCAGCGGCGGAACAAGCGGAACGGCGCTGGTAAGAAAGAAGCTCGGTAGGATCGAACCGAGAACGACCGTGAAATACGGAATCGAATAGACCAGCACGGGAGAATGAGCCCGGTTGATCCTGCTGCCATATTCGTCGCTACGCGCCCTGGGGTTGATCTGGTCCATTATTCTGCCAACGGCTCGTCGGATGGCTGCGCTGCGGCGACGACCGTTTCGGGCTGCCAGATAGGCTCGATCGATACGTAGTTGGTTGCGACCGGATCGCTGATAAGGCGAGCGACCGCACCGTCGCTGACAATTTCCGTAACGATGGCAACCGCAATGCCCGGGCGATAATAGCCGCCAGTGCCGCTGGTCACCATGACATCGCCTTCCTTGAGCGGGTTGATCCCGAGATTGATCAGCCGAATTTGCAGCAAGCCGTCACCGCGCCCTTCAGCGAAAGCGACGACGTCGTCATCAACGCGTCGGACGGGCAATACGCTCTGGCTGTCAGTCAGCAGCAACACGCGCGATGTGCTGGATGACGTTTCCAATATTCGCCCGACGACCCCGCGCGGGCTGCGCACAGGCATCCCGATATCCACGCCATCATCGCTACCGACGCCGACATAGGCGAAGCGTCGGCTGCTCGAAGCGCTGGAGCCGATAAGGCGCGAAGTCGCGACGGGTTCAACCTCGTTTTCCCGCAGGTTGAGCAGCGCTTTGAGTCGCTCGTTTTCCTGCCCGAGCGCTTTGGCTTCTTCGAGCCGAATGCGGGCAATCTCAACCTCACGCCTCAGTTCGGCGTTCTGCCTTCCGGCTCCGAGATAGCCCGAAATGGAATCGATCAGGTCTTTGCTCTCGGTTCTTGCGGCGGCTGCGCCCTCGTTCGCTGGAGACACCGCATCCTGCGCCGCTCCGCGTACACCGTTGAAATTGGCCGGACGCCATAGCGACAGGCCGAGCAGGATTGCACCGACCAAAGCCCCGATCCCGGCCAGAACGTAACCTGTGAACACCCCATATTGCGCGCGGCGCGAATAGCTGGAGCGCCGGGACGACGGCGCCATGGCAGTCCTCCTTCGGGTTTACGCCGTCATACGAACGCCGCGATAGACTTCGTCTTCCATCGAGCGACCGGTTCCCACAGCGACACAGGATAGCGGATCTTCGGCGATGCTGACCGGCAGGCCGGTTTCGTCGCGCAGATGCTCGTCGAGGCCGCGGATCAGCGCGCCACCGCCGGTCAGGACGATACCTTGATCGACAATGTCGGCGGCGAGTTCAGGTGCAGTGTTTTCCAGCGCGATGCGTACGCCTTCGACGATTGCGCCGATGGGTTCGGCAAGAGCTTCGGCGATATGTGCCTGGTTCATGCTGATTTCTTTCGGCACGCCGTTGACCAAGTCGCGACCTTTGAGCGTGATTGTTTCACCTGTTCCGTCTTCAGGCACGATTGCGGTGCCGTAATCCTTCTTGATCCGCTCTGCTGTCGACTCGCCGATCAGCAGATTGTGGTGTCGTCGGACATAGGAGACGATGGCTTCGTCCATCTTGTCACCGCCGGTGCGGACCGATGTTGTGTAGGCCAAGCCTCTCAGTGATAGAACTGCGACCTCGGTCGTACCGCCGCCAATATCAACCACCATCGAACCGACCGGTTCAGTGACGGGCATGTCCGCGCCGATAGCGGCGGCCATGGGTTCGAGGATCAGATAAACTTCCTTCGCACCAGCATTGCTCGCCGCATCGCGGATCGCACGGCGCTCGACTGAGGTCGAACCCGACGGGACGCAGATGGTGATCTCCGGGAAGCTGAAAAGTGTGTTGCGACCGTTCACCTTCTTGATGAAATATTCGATCATCTTCTCGGCGATCTCGATGTCGGCGATAACCCCGTCGCGCAGAGGGCGGATCGCTTCGATGCTGTCCGGGGTCTTGCCCATCATCATCTTGGCTTCGTCACCAACGGCCTTGACCTTCTTGAACCCGCCGATGGTTTCCATCGCCACGACCGACGGTTCGTTGAGGATAATGCCCTCATCCTGGACATAGACCAGCGTGTTCGCCGTGCCGAGGTCGATTGCCATGTTTCGCGAGCTGAATTTGAAGAGGTTCGAAAAGAAGCCCATTTTGCGCAGATTCCGTATAGTTTTTGGGTCTTTACCGCAGGCTTTTGCGATAGACACGACCCGATTATGACAGGGATGGGAGCCTCTTAACGAAAGGCTCGCCAAAAGGCCAAAAAATTATGCCCTCTTTTCACGTGTTTTTTACACCGCCAAACTCGAATTTGGCGCGCTTCATCGCTAGGTTGGATCAATGCCGGAAATCCGCCGCCTTCCCGAAGCTCTGGTCAACCGCATCGCCGCGGGCGAAGTGGTCGAGCGTCCGGCGGCGGCGCTCAAGGAGTTGGTCGAGAATGCCATCGATGCAGGCGCGCATAACATTGCTATCAGGATCATCGAAGGCGGCCTCGCGCGGATCGAAGTAACCGATGACGGTTGCGGGATGTCACCCGCGCAGATGGCATTGGCGCTGGAGCGTCATGCGACGTCGAAACTGCCCGATGAGGCTATCGAGCAGGTGACAACGCTGGGCTTTCGCGGAGAGGCGCTGCCCTCGATAGCGAGCGTCGCGAGATTTACACTCGAAAGCCGCCCTCGGGATGCGGAGCAGGGCTGGCGGAAAGTTGTCGATCACGGAGAGCTGATCGAAGATGAACCGGCAGCACTCCCACCCGGGACCCGTGTCAGGGTCGAGAAACTGTTTGAGAAAGTGCCCGCACGCCGCAAGTTTTTGCGCACACCGCGCAGCGAATACGGCGCGTGCCTTGATGTGGTTCGCCGCCTGGCGATGGCGCGGCCCGATATCTCGATCACTTTCGAGCATGGTGAGCGCAAGGTACTGGCGCTGCAATCGACCGACAGGGTCGAAACACGTGTGGCTGAGATCGTCGCTCGCGAACTGGCTGACAATGCGGTAAATATCGATCTCGAACGCGGCGCGATGCGGTTGACCGGCGTGGCTGGCCTACCGACCTACAATCGAGGTGTCGCAGACCACCAGTATCTGTTCGTGAACGGACGCCCGGTGAAAGACAGGTTGCTGACCGGAGCCGTGCGCGGCGCCTACGCCGATATGTTGGCACGGGATCGCCATGCCGTGCTGGCGCTGTTTCTCGACCTGCCGGCCGAGGATGTCGACGTGAACGTCCATCCGGCCAAGACAGAGGTTCGCTTTCGCGATAGCCGGGCGGTGCGCGGGTTTATTGTTTCTGGTTTGCGGCAGTCGCTCGCAACCGGAGATCGCCGCAGCGCGCAGAATCCTGATGCCTCAGCGATGGGAAGGTGGCAGTCGGAACCAGTACGCGAGGAGCCGTCGCCCGCTTTGCGTTCGATATTCGAGGGGCAACGTTGGTCGCCCGGCAGTCCGACCAACGTTGCCGAACCTGTTTCTGCCTATCGCGCCGACGGTGGTGAAGTCCTCGCTGCGCCCCAGGGCAGGGCCGAGGTTGCGGAAGAGACTGCTGCCGACGCCCGGCAATATCCGCTCGGCATTGCGCGCGGACAGGTTGCCAACACCTATGTCGTTGCCGAAGCGGCTGACGGATTGGTGATTGTCGACCAGCATGCCGCGCATGAGCGCCTGGTGCTGGAACGATTGAGGGCAGCGGGCGCAGAAGATGCGATCAAGCGCAGTCAGGCATTGCTGATGCCTGACGTGGTCGAGTTGGAAGAACCCGATTGCGACCGCCTGGAAGAAGCGATCCCCAAACTCGGCGAACTCGGGCTCGTCATCGAACGCTTTGGCCCCGATGCCATGCTGGTCCGCGCTGTCCCGCATGCGCTCGGAAAAGCCAATTCGCACAAGCTGCTGCAGGATATCGCTGATGATATTGCCAAGCACGGAGACGCTATTTTGCTCGGCGAGAAACTCGATCTCGTACTCGCAACTATGGCGTGTCACGGATCGGTCAGAGCGGGACGCACGCTCAACGTTGCCGAAATGAACGCGCTGCTGCGCGAAATGGAACGCACACCGCGTTCGGGCCAGTGCAATCATGGTCGACCAACCTGGGTGAAGCTATCAATGGAAGACGTCGAAAAGCTGTTTGGGCGGCACTAGCTGTTAGTCAATCGGCGCATCCGGGTCGCGGACGCTGATCAGGCCGTTCGAGATCATTTCCAGCACCACGTCATCGTCTTGGTTGAATATCCGGATTGTCGATTTGAAGATACCCATCTCACGGCGCGACTGGCTGCGGCGTTTCTCCACAATAGTGGATTCCACCCGCAGCGTATCCCCTGGATAGACCGGCTTTTTCCAACGTATCTGGTCGACGCCCGGTGAGCCCAATCCCGCCTGCTTATTGGCCTTCATATTCTCGACCATCATCCGCATCGCCATCGCGCATGTATGCCAGCCGCTGGCCGAAACGCGACCGAAATGGGTTTTGGCGGCTGCATCGTCATCGAGATGAAATGGTTGCGGGTCGTATTTACCTGCGAATTCGAGAACTTCCTCGCGCGTGACCTCGTAATGTCCGTAGGCCTGCGTCGAACCGACTTCGATATCTTCGTAGTACAGCACGCCTACCTCCTGATCAGACGTTGAACTTGAACAGCATCACGTCGCCATCCTGCACGAGATACTGCTTGCCTTCTTGACGCAACTTTCCGGCTTCGCGGGCGGGGCCTTCGCCGCCAAGGCTGACATAGTCATCGTAGGATATGGTTTCGGCGCGAATGAAGCCCTTTTCGAAGTCGGTGTGGATCTCGCCGGCGGCTTGCGGGGCGGTTGCGCCATCGGGGAAGGTCCAGGCGCGCGACTCCTTGGGTCCGGCGGTGAAAAAGGTTTTGAGACCAAGCAGCTGATAACCCGCACGGATCACTCGGGCGAGGCCGCTTTCATCGAGGCCAAGCTCGGCGAGGTATTCATCGCGATCTTCGGCGTCCATCGCGACCAGTTCGGCCTCGATAGCAGCGGATACGACCACGGCCTGTGCGCCCTCGCGTTCGGCCTTTTCGAATACCAAGGCCGACAGGTCGTTACCTTTGGCAGCTTCATCCTCGGCGACATTGCAAACGTAGAGCACGGGCTTGGCAGTCAGCAGCTGCGCTTGTTCGAACAGGCGCTTTTCTTCGTCATCCTTCGGTTCGGTCAGTCGGGCAGGCTTGCCGTCGCGCAGCAGTTCGAGCGCTTGGCCAAGCACGCTAGCCATGATCTTGGCTTCCTTGTCACCGCCGGTCGCACGCTTCTCAGCATTGGGCACGCGCTTTTCGAGGCTCTCCAGATCGGCAAGCATAAGCTCTGTCTCGACGACTTCAGCATCGGCCAGCGGATCGACCTTGTTGGCGACGTGCTGGATATCGTCATCCTCGAAGCAGCGCAGGACATGCACAATCGCATCGACCTCGCGGATGTTACCGAGGAACTGGTTGCCGAGTCCTTCGCCCTGGCTGGCGCCTTTGACAAGACCGGCGATGTCCACGAAGGCCAGCTGGGTCGGAACGACCTTCGCACTTTTTGCAATCGCGGCGATTTTCTCTAGTCGCTCGTCGGGGACTGAAACCTGACCGACATTGGGTTCAATCGTGCAGAATGGATAATTCGCAGCCTCGGCGGCCTGCGTCTCGGTCAATGCATTGAACAAGGTGGACTTGCCGACATTGGGCAGCCCGACGATCCCGCAACGGAAACCCATCGAAAACTCCGGTTTTAAACTAAGCCGCGCCCTTTAGCGGGCGGGTCTGGGCTTGGCCAGCTATACGTTGTGGACCGCTTTGATCCACGGGCCATATGCGCTTTCTCCGAGCCAGCCGACCTGTGTCTCGGCGCTGACTTTGTTGATTGCGAGTTGCGGTTTGCGGCCGGGGTGAACCGCTTCGCGTACGGGCCGGATATCTGCTGGCAGAGCAAGGATACGCCTCATCGCATCGGGAACATCCATAGGGTCAGCATTGCGACCAGAGCCGTCCTCGGTGCCCATGCGGGCGACAAGCGCAGGATAGCCTTCCAGGTGATGCTTATGGGCGCGTTCCTTTAGCGCAGCGGTATAGCGATTGCGGTTGACCCAGACCTTGGTCGGATACCCGCCGGGCTGGATCACCGTCACGCCGATATTGTGCGGTACCAGCTCGTAGGCGAGCTGTTCGCCCATCGCTTCGACCGCAAATTTGGTCGCGCTGTAATGTCCCGCGCCAGGCACGATCACGCGGCCAAGCTGGCTCGATATGTAGAAGATGTGTCCCGCCTTCTTCTTGCGCATTCCAGGCAGGACCGCGCGAGCGAGCCGCTGGTAGCCGAATACATTGGTGTCGAAGGCAAGCTTGGTCGCCTCCATATCCTGCACCTCGACCGGACCGACGATGCCGATCCCAGCATTGTTGACCAGTATGTCCATGCCGCCGCCGGCGATACGCTCTGCTTCAGCCACACCGCGCAGGACCATCTGGTCGTCGAGCACGTCGATCTCGATGACATGCAGGTCGAGATCTTCATCACTCGCCAATTGCCGCAACTCGTCGGCCTCCGGGCGAGGGAGGTTGCGCATGGTGGCGAATACCTTGGCCCCTTTGCGCGCGTAGTCTTCCGCAGTGAGGCGTCCAAAGCCTGACGAGCAGCCCGTGATCAACACCGACATACCCTCCATCGAAATCGATTCGGGTTTGATCTCGGTTGCGGATGTCGTGGTAGCTAACACGGTCGTTGCAGCAGCGCCGCCGAGCAGTGTCCGACGATTTATCTGGGGCATGGCTCTCTCCTTTGGAAAGAGACTTAGCATGTTCCTTCGTCAATCGCAGCCAGCGAAATTTTCCGGTCCAGCGTAGCGCAGCACCGCGTCGCCATTTGACTGCGCGGTCGAAAAGACGCCTTCACGTCGACCGATGAACCGGAAGTCGAGATCGCTGGCATCGGTGTTCAGCGCGTGGAGCGGTTGCGCGGATTGCCAGGCGCCATCCTCAAGGCACGACCAGTAAAGGTCGCCCGGAACGGTGCGATTGGTCGGACGGCCCGACGATTCAAACACCATGATCTTGCCATCGGGCGAGATTGTCAGATTCCACTCGCCGGTTGGACTATTGATCGCGTCACCAAGCTGTTCGATGCGCCACTGGCTGCCGTCTTGCTGTGCGCGGTAGATATCACCTTGCCCAAGGCCGCCATTCCGCTGGGACGCGAAATAGAGCGGTCCATCGGGTCCAAAGTGGGGGCTGGCCTCGTAGCCATCAGTGTTGATCGGATCGGGCAGCTTCGTTGCCTCAGACCATCCTGCGGCTGCATCCCAGACGGAGCACCAGATGTCGAGATTGCGATTGAAGCATCCGCGCCGCGACTTCGCATCCCAAGTAAAGTCGCTGTCAGATTGATCCGGATCACCGAATACAGCAGGCGAGGATGCCGAACCATCAAAAGGATAGCGCCAGATTTGCGACTTTGTGTCGGTGCCGAAGGGGCCATCGAGGCGTGAGATGTACCACCCGTCAGGCCCGCGGGTCAGGCCGAATTCGGGCAAGGGCGTCTGAAAACGGGCAAGATCAGGGCGAATACCGTTCGAAGAAACGCATGCCGAAAGGCTTAAGATAAGAAGCGTCAAGATACCCGCGAATCTCATCGCTGCAGGCGCAGTGCCAGCTCGCTCACAAACCGTGCGCCATCGCCTTTGGCTAGCCACTCAGCCTCTGCGCCGATCGCGCCGAGCATTTCGATCAGGGCGGGCTGTTCGGCCTTCGCGTAATTGCCCAGCACGTGGCCATGTACGCGGTCTTTGTGACCGGGATGACCGATACCGATCCGCACGCGGCGAAAATCACTGCCGAGATGTTTGTCGATGGAGCGCAAGCCGTTGTGCCCCGCATGTCCGCCGCCCTGTTTCACTTTCACCTTGAAGGGCTCTAGATCAAGCTCGTCGTGAAATACGGTTAAAGCGTCCAAATCGAGCTTGTAGAACCGCATCGCCTCGCCGACCGAACGACCACTCTCGTTCATATAAGTGGCGGGTTTGAGCAGCAGGATTTTCTCGGCACCTATGCGACCTTCCTGGACCCATCCCTGAAACTTCTTCTGCACGGGGCCAAAGCCGTGCATCTCGGCGATCACATCGACGGCCATGAAGCCGACGTTGTGCCGATGCATCGTGTATCCCGGTCCGGGATTTCCAAGGCCTGCCCAAATCTGCATGATGGCCCTCTAGCCAAGCACCCAGAAAAAGCAAAACGCCGACCACACTTTCGCGGGCCGGCGCTCTGATTGGTGGTGTGAACGGAAAGATCAGCCCTCGCTGTTCTCTTCTCCACCTTCGGCATCGCCTTCGCCCTCGGCACCTTCGGCTTCTTCGCCTTCTGCACCTTCTTCGAGCTCTTCATCTTCGCCTTCTTCTTCGGCTTTCTTCAGAGCCGACGGGGCGACCACGGTTGCGATGGTGTAGTCGCGATCGGTAATCGCGCTTTCCGAACCTTCAGGCAGCTCGACCGAGCTGATGTGGAGCGAATCGCCGACTTCGAGGCCGGTGACGTCGAGCTCGATTTCGGCAGGAATCTTGTCTGCTTCGCAAACAAGATCGAGTTCGTGACGAACCACGTTGAGAACGCCGCCCTTCTTGAGGCCTGGTGAATCGTCTTCGTTCACAAACACGACCGGAATTGCGACTTCGATCTTCGCGCCCTTTGCGAGGCGGAGGAAGTCGGCGTGCATCGGACGGTCCGAAACCGGGTGAAACGCAACGTCCTTCGGGATCGTGCGGACCGCATTGCCACCAACATCGATCATAACGATCGAGTTCATGAAGTGGCCGGTCATCAGCTGTTTGACCAGCTCCTTGGCTTCGACGTGAATCGGTGTGGGTTCTTCCTTGCCGCCATAGATCACGGCGGGGACACGGCCTTCGCGACGCAGTGCACGGGAGGCTCCCTTGCCAGCCCGTTCGCGCGTCTCGGCCGGCAGGGTCAGAGCGTCGCTCATAATAGTGCCTTTCGAAATGCATTATGTTTGTTTTCCGCACCACGCCTCCAGGGATGACCATGGCCGGAAGCGCGCGCATATATGCGCAGACCACGCGGTTGGCAAGCAAAAGCGCTATTGGATCCGGGTGACTGTGAAGCCCTCTTCGGTGAGGAGGTGGGGCAAGCTGCCGTCGCCAACCAGATGGCCGGTTCCAACGGCAACCATCAACGCTCCGTTATCCGCCATCAGAGGTTTTAGCTTCTTGACCCAGTCGATGTTCCGCTCGTCGAGCAGAGCTGCGCGCAATTCAGGATCGGCCATCATGCCGCTGGTCGTTTCCGCTTCTATCGCGGCCATATCCCCGAGACGCCATTTTTGCGCGAGATATGCTGGATCGCGGTCCGGATCGGCGCTCGCAGCAATGATTGCTTCGAGCAGGTCGCGCTGATCCCTCTCGGCCAGATTGTCGAAAATGCTCAGTTGCACTCGAGCGCCTTCCAGTTCGATTGCCGGAATATCGCGTTTGAGCAAGGTGCGATCCACACCGTGTTCGGGGTCGCCTACGGTGTCTATTTGCGCAAGCGTAAGCGCAGCAGCCCAGGTCTCGGTCTCGGTGAAATCGCCCTTGTCGAACCCACCCTTGGCCATCAAAGCGGCCAGGTCGCCAACCAATTCGGGTGCGACCCGCTGATCGAGTGTCGCGAGATCGGGTGTTGAAGCAAGTTCATGAAAAATTGCTGCCAAGGCCTCGCTATCGCCAAGGTTAGCCACTTCGACGACGAGTAATTGCGACCGCTGCAGCGCATCTTCGAGAGTATCGGTACGCCATTCGATATCGTCGGGAAGCGCATGAATCGTCCCGAACAACCAGCCCTCCAACTCGCCCCGCGAATTCTCGATCTGCCACAGGGCAGGGGAAGAGGGCGGGAGGCTGGGCGGGCGTTCGCATGCCGTCATCAGCAGCAGGCAGGGAACCGCGATGGCGGCCAGCCACCGCGAGGGCTCCAGAGTAAAGTTCTTGGAAGTCACTGTATTCGCGTTGTTACGATGTCTCGCGCCTGTAGTGCATCCTGCACGCTTTGCTCGCCGGCAAGGTGGCCCGCGCCGACGGCAACAAACACCGTCCCGGGCGTATCGAGCCGCATATCGATCCATTCGGCCCATGTCCTGTTACGGGCATAGAGCAAGGCTTCGGCGAGAGCGGGGTCGGTAAGTCCCTGATTCATCAATGTCGCCAAGCCGTCAGAATCGCCCTCGATCCACTCGTCGACCATGCTGTTCAGCATCGGAATCGTATTGTCGATGTTGCGGACGCCTTCCATCAGGAACTTCAGTTGCGACTCCATCGGCAATGTATCGAACACACCGACCTGGAACTCGATTGTCTCAAGTTGATCGCGCGGCGTATCAGGAGCTTTGCTTTCCAGCACCTTCTCCACACCGCTATCGGGCGAATAGCCCGCCTTGAGCATCACAAAAATGCCGAGATTGATCCCCGCCATCCAGGGCTCGAAGCGATCAAAGCTCGCAACTGGAAGACCAAGCTTGGCCATGGCCGCCTCGTAGGCCGCCTTGTCCTCCGCGTTCAGCATATCGCGTAGGTTCTCGCCCTCGGGAAGCATGCCCTTTGACATAAAGGCCGCTTGCACCTGCGCTTCACTGCCCGGTGCCAGAAATATTTCGGTGACGAGCCTGTCTGACGATTGGAGTGCATCGGCAATTGGACCCTTGTACCATTGAATATCCTTCGGCAGCGCATGAACAGTGCCGAACAGGTAGATCGTGGTGTCTTCATCCGCGACCTTCCACAGCGCCGGTCCGCCAAGCTCCACATCCTCTGCCGGAACCTGTGTTGAGGCGACGGGCGTTGGCTTTTGCTGCTGCGCGCAGGCCGGGACCGTCAAGGAGAGCCCAACAAGCAGGCTTGTGAGACCACGTGAGAGCGGGCGTTTGTTCATCATTGTCTTTCTATCGGTTTCGAATTTTTTGATCAGTGGATGCGTTCTGCGGTCAGATCACGCTCATTGAGCATTACCTGGACCGAATCGGCGCCCTCGAAATGGGCAGCACCAACAGCCACAAGAATTGTGCCTGGTTCATCGAGGCGCTTGTCGAGCCACTCGGCCCAGGCACGGTTGCGATCGATCAGAAGAACCCGGTAAACCTGCTTGCCGCCTTCGGAATCGCCAAACGAGCTTTCATCGATATCGTCGAGCTTGCCTTGTGCCCAGCTGTGCTCGCTATCGAACGGCCCGATTTCCTCGCCCGGATTGTCGCTGCCGGGCTCGGTGCTGGCCATGAAACTTTCCATGGTTTCGCCGTCCCACTTGGTCAGGCTCTCTTCCAGATCGGCGATCAGCAGGTTTTCGTCGATGGAGATGAGATTTTTCATAACCTCGTTGCCGTCTTCGATCGAGCCAATTGGCTTGCCGGCCTTCTTGAACTCCGCCTCGAGCACTGTTTCGACACCATATTCTCGTTTCGAGCCCATTTGTTGCGAGTAGCCAAGGCCGATACCCATCATCGAGAGGAACAGCGGCATCCGGTCGACTGCGGCGAGCGATGCACCCGACATTTCGACGGCCTTGCGCCATTTGGGACGATTTGCCTCGGTCAACCTCTCGGAGATAGTCTCGCGGGTCGGGTCAAGAATGTTGGCAATCATTGCGCCGATGAAAACATCATCGCCTGAACTGTCATCCTCATTACTGGTTTCGACGATCAGCTGCTCGGCATCGAGCACGATCTGGTTGAACGCAGCGCTGCGCCAGCGGAAATCCTTAGGCAGGATGTGAAACGTGCCGAACATGTAGATCGTGGTGTCGTCATCGGCGAGCTTCCAGATAGCTGGGCTGGGTTCATAATCCTGAATGACCGGGGGATAGAGCGCCGCCTCGGCCACCTCCGCTGCTGCCTTGGCCTCCAGAGCGCGTTGCCGATTGTCTTCAGGGGTGCGACCCTCGCGCCAGCCGCCCTTGCGCTTGGCCTTATGGTCCGCAGCGGTATCTCCGCTGCATTCGATCTCACCGCAATCCTTTTGTGCCTGAAGCGGGTTGGCGGGAAGGAGGAGCGCGGCAGCTGCGAGTGCAAGCATGGCAGTGCCGGTGCGGATCGATTGCTTTGAGCGTATCATGTGGAGCGCATTGCGCGTCAAACTGCGCTCCAAGTCAAGGCTATTGCGGTTTTTCGGTGAGAATTTGCCGCGCTCAGCCCAATTTGTGCCCATATTGTGCAGCGCGGCATTGACGCGTTTGGGGCCATCCGCCAAAGCCCCGCGCATGGTCTCACACGCCGCCGATATGCCCGCTCGCCAACCGGCGAAATCGTTCCAGGACATGATCCTCGCACTGCACGATTTCTGGAGCGCGCAGGGCTGCCTGATCCTCCAGCCCTACGATATGCGGATGGGGGCAGGGACGTTCCATACAGCGACCACACTGCGCGCGCTGGGGCCGGAGCCGTGGAATGCCGCATTCGTCCAGCCTTGCCGCCGCCCGACCGATGGCCGCTATGGCGAAAACCCGAACCGGCTGCAGCATTATTACCAGTATCAGGTGATCCTGAAACCGAGCCCGCCCGATATCCAGGACCTTTATCTCAAGAGCCTCGAAGTCATCGGTATCGATCCGCTCAAGCACGATATCCGCTTTGTCGAGGATGACTGGGAAAGCCCGACGCTTGGCGCTTGGGGGCTGGGCTGGGAAGTCTGGTGCGACGGGATGGAAGTCACCCAGTTCACCTATTTCCAGCAGATGGGCGGCTTCGACTGCAAACCGGTCGCTGGTGAGTTGACCTACGGGCTGGAACGGCTCGCCATGTATATCCAGGGTGTCGACAACGTCTATGACCTCGACTTCAACGGCCAAGGTGTCTCCTACGGCGAGGTGTTTCTCGAAAACGAGAAGCAGATGTCGAAGTGGAATTTCGAAGTCGCCGATACCGATGCTTTGTTCGATCTGTTCAACAAGGCCGAGGCTGAGTGCAAAAATGCGCTCGCCAATGAGGTTCCCATCGCTGCTTACGAGCAAGCGGTCGAGGCGAGCCACATCTTCAACCTGCTGCAGGCCCGCGGCGTGATCAGCGTGCAGGAACGCGCCAGCTATATGGCCCGCGTGCGCGATCTCGCGCGCGGATCATGCGAAGCGCATATGGAGAAGGAAGCTGCGGGCTGGGCGGAGAAATATCCGGAGTGGTCGAAATGATGGGTGCTCCTCCCATAGTTCGTCATTGCGAGCGTAGCGAAGCAATCCAGAGTCACGTCGAGCTACACTGGATTGCCGCGTCGCCTTTGGCTCCTCGCAATGACGGGGAGATGAGAAATGCCTGATTTTCTCCTCGAACTCCGCAGCGAAGAAATCCCTGCACGGATGCAAAAGGGTGCGCGCGCCGAGCTGGAAAAGCTGTTCCGGCGCGAAATGGATGCAGCGGGCGTTGCTCTGGGCGAACTGATCATCTGGTCCACACCGCGCCGTCTCGCTCTGATCGCACGCGATCTTCCGGCTGAGACCGAAGCCGTCAGCGAAGAAGCCAAGGGACCACCCGAAGGTGCTCCCGACCAGGCGGTCGATGGTTTCTGCCGCAAGAATGGCGTGACGCGCGACCAGCTTGAGGTGCGCGATGTCAAAGGCCGACCCACTTACTTCGCGGTGATCGATACGCCGGGCAGGGCGGTCAAAGACGTTCTTGCCGAGGCGATATCCGCGATTATCCGCGACTTCAGCTGGCCCAAGTCGCAGCGCTGGGGCGCAGCCTCGATCAGCACCGAAAGCCTGCGCTGGGTGCGTCCGCTATCGGGTATCGTGGCCCTGTTTGGCGACGATGTGGTCGACTGCGAGGTGCATGGCGTGACCTCGGGCGCGGTGACGCTGGGTCACCGTTTCCATCATTCGGGCGATATCACCATCGACAATGCCGATGATTATGCGGTCAAGCTGCGCGCGGCGCATGTGATCGTCGATCACGAAGAGCGACAGGACATCATTCGCGAAGGCGCCAAGCAAAGCCGCGGCCGATGCAGGTCTCGATCTGGTCGAAGACGAGGGTCTGGTGGTCGAGAATGCCGGCCTGACCGAATTGCCCGTCCCGCTGCTTGGCCGTTTCGAGGACGATTTCCTCGAAGTCCCACCCGAAACGATCCAGCTCACCGCGCGGGTGAACCAGAAATATTTTGTGTGCGAGAAGGACGGCAAGCTCGCCAATGCCTTCATCTGCACCGCCAATATCGAGGCCGCCGATCCGGCGGTGGTGGTCGAGGGCAACCGCAAGGTCCTCGCCGCGCGCCTGTCCGATGCGAAGTTCTTCTGGGATGTGGACCGGAAGAAGACGCTGGAAGAGCATGCGAAGGGCCTCAAGCGGATTACCTTCCATGAGAAGCTGGGGACGGTTGCGGATAAGGTCGAGCGTGTCGCAAAGCTGGCGCGGTGGTTGGTTGAGGAAGGGATTGTCAGACCATCACCCGTCACCCCGGCGAAGGCCGGGGTCCAGAGCGGCGAAGAACGACCCGGCCAGCTGGATTCCGGCCTTCGCCGGAATGACGAAGAGGTTGAGGAGTTGGCCAACCAAGCCGAACTCGCCGCCCGCCTCTGCAAAGCCGATCTCGTCACCGAAATGGTCGGAGAATTCCCCGAACTCCAGGGGCTTATGGGCGGCTATTACGCCCGCGCCGAGGAGCTGGACGATGCCGTCGCCGACGCGATCCGCGATCACTACAAGCCGGTCGGGCAGGGTGATGATGTACCGACTGCGCCGGTGACGGTGGCAGTGAGTTTGGCGGATAAGTTGGATACATTGGTAGGGTTTTTCATCATTGATGAGCATCCGACCGGATCCAAGGACCCATTCGCTCTTCGACGTGCGATGTTGGGGGTTCTTCGTATCGTTTTAGAAAACGATATGAGATTCGGCATTTCGAAGCCTTTTCAAGTTGCGATGGCTATCCAAATCCAAAATGTTGCTTGGCAACAGGCGATACCCTTCGAAGAGGACTTCTGGGCAATTCAGTCGCGCGAGTTCGCTGAGCGGATTCGCCCTGATCTCACTGCTGCTGCGCTTGCGGCAAAAGATTCCAAGCAGCGAGAATTGATTGAAGCCGGTCTGGCTAATGCGAAGAAGTTGGACACCTTTCTTGCCGACCGCCTCAAGGTCCAACAACGCGAAGCAGGCGTTCGTCACGACCTGATCGACGCCGTATTCACACTCGGTGGCGAGGATGACCTTGTCCGCCTCCTCGCCCGCGTGAAGGCGCTGCAGTCTTTCATGGACACCGAAGACGGCACCAACCTGCTCGCGGGCTACAAACGCGCAGCCAATATCCTGAAAAAGGAAAACCACCTCGTCACGCCGGCGCAGGCCGGGGTCCAGGATGGATCGAACGACCCAGCCAATCTGGATTCCGGCCTTCGCCGGAATGACGGGGGAGGGGAAAATTCGCTGTCCTACACGCCCGAAAAGGCCGAAAAGGCGCTGATCGATGCATTGGATGATGCTGAGCCAAAGGCCTCGGCAGCCATCGAAGCCGAGGATTTCGGTGCGGCGATGGCGGCTCTGGCCAGCTTACGCGCGCCAATCGATGCATTTTTTGACGAGGTGACGGTGAATGACGAGGACAAGGACAAGCGCGCGGCCCGGCTCGACCTGCTTTTGCGGTTCCGCAACGCCGTCCATCAGGTCGCCGATTTCTCGAAAATCGAGGGGTGATAAATTTCTCTCTGGACCGTGGTCCATGTGGTCCATGTCTCCAGAAAACAGGAGCTTAGCGAAGTGAAGACAGTCTACACATTCGGCGGAGCGGCGGACTACTCCGACGCGCGGCAGAAGGACAAGACAGTCACCGGCGGCAAGGGCGCGAACCTCGCCGAAATGGCCGAGATCGGCCTGCCGGTTCCTCCTGGCTTTACAATCACTACCGAGGAATGCGTAAAGTACCTTGCAGGTGATACCGGCTTCACAGATGCATTGCGTCATGACGTCACTGCGGCGCTCAGTCATATCGAAACTACTGTCGGTAAGTCATTGGGAGATAAGGCAGACCCGCTGCTGGTCTCGGTTCGCTCGGGCGCGCGCGTGTCGATGCCGGGGATGATGGACACGGTCCTCAACCTGGGTCTGAATGACGAGACGGTCGAGGGACTGGCATCGGCCTCGGGCGATGAGCGCTTTGCATGGGACAGCTACCGCCGCTTCATCCAGATGTACTCCGACGTGGTGCTCGGTGTCGATCATGGTCTGTTCGAGGAAGCG
Source organism: Pontixanthobacter sp. (assembly GCA_965223995.1). Classification (GTDB taxonomy): domain Bacteria; phylum Pseudomonadota; class Alphaproteobacteria; order Sphingomonadales; family Sphingomonadaceae; genus Pontixanthobacter. The sequence goes on from CBDCXY010000017.1 coordinate 161,483, forward strand.
CTCGAAATCGCCAAGGAAGACAAGGGTCTATACAACGATACCGAGATGGAATCGGAAGACTGGCGCGCGCTGGTCGATGAGTACAAGGGCATCGTGAAGCAGGAACTCGGCAAGGACTTCCCGCAGGATGTGACCGAGCAGCTCTGGGGAGCGATCGCCGCCGTATTCGATAGCTGGGACAGCGACCGGGCGAAAGTCTATCGGCGGCTGAACGACATCCCGGCGGGGTGGGGCACCGCCGTCAATGTGCAGGCGATGGTGTTCGGCAATATGGGCGATACCAGCGCGACCGGGGTTGCCTTCACCCGTGACCCGGCGACGGGCGAGAAGGCCTATTACGGCGAGTACCTGATCAACGCGCAGGGCGAGGACGTGGTGGCGGGCATCCGCACCCCGCAATATTTGACCAAGGCGGCGCGCGAGGCGGCTAATGCCAAGCCGCTGAGCATGGAAGAGGCGATGCCCGATGCCTATGGCGAGCTGGCGGGCGTGTTCGAGCTGCTCGAGAAGCACTATCGCGACATGCAGGATATCGAATTCACCGTGCAGGATGGTAAGCTGTGGATGTTGCAGACGCGTTCGGGCAAGCGTACAGCCAAGGCTGCGCTGAAAATGGCGGTTGATATGGTCGATGAGGGGCTGATCGACGAGAAGACCGCGATCCTGCGCGTCGATCCCATGGCGCTCGACCAGCTGCTTCACCCTACGCTCGATCCCGAAGCAAAGCGCAATGTGCTCACAACCGGCCTCCCGGCGTCTCCGGGGGCGGCTAGCGGCGTGATCGTGCTCGATGCTGACCAAGCTGAACAAGCCGCCAATCGCGGCGACAAGGTGATCCTGGTGCGGGTTGAGACCAGCCCCGAGGACATCCACGGCATGCACGCTGCGCAGGGGATCCTGACGGCGCGTGGCGGCATGACGTCACATGCGGCCGTCGTGGCGCGCGGTATGGGGCGGCCCTGCGTGTCGGGCGCATCGGCTGTGTCGATCGATATGAAGGCACGCACGCTACGGATCGGTCAGCATGAGTTGAAAGAGGGCGATACGCTGACGCTCGACGGGGCGAACGGGCAAGTGATGGCGGGCGAAGTCGCGACTATCGAGCCCGAGCTGGCTGGCGATTTCGGCGTGTTGATGGAGTGGGCCGACAAGCACCGCCGGATGGGCGTGCGCACCAATGCCGAAACGCCCGATGATTGCCGTATGGCGCGCCAGTTCGGGGCCGAGGGTATTGGTCTGTGCCGCACCGAGCACATGTTCTTCGATGCCAACCGCATCACTGCGGTGCGCGAGATGATCCTCGCTGAAAGCGAAGCGGGGCGCCGCGCCGCGCTCGACAAGCTGCTGCCCGAACAGCGCGCGGACTTCCGTCAGATATTCGAGGTTATGGTCGGGCTGCCATGCACGATCCGCCTGCTCGATCCACCCTTGCACGAGTTCCTGCCGCACGGTGATGCGGAGTTCGACGCTCTGGCCGAGGTAACCGGATTCGGTGTCGATCACCTGAAACGCCGCGCGAGCGAGCTGCACGAGTTTAACCCTATGCTGGGCCACCGTGGTTGCCGCTTGGGGATCACCTATCCCGAGATCTACGAGATGCAGGCGCGGGCCATCTTCGAGGCGGCTTGCGAAGTTGCCAAGGAGACGGGCGAAGCACCTGTGCCCGAGGTGATGATTCCTCTGGTCGCGACGAAGCGTGAGCTCGAGTTGCTCCGCGCGCTGGTCGACAAGGTTGCGCAGGACGTGTTTGCCGAGCAAGGCCGCGAAATCGACTATCTGGTCGGTACGATGATCGAGCTGCCACGTGCGGCTCTGATGGCTGGTGAAATCGCTGAGGAAGCGCGCTTCTTCTCGTTTGGAACCAACGACTTGACGCAGACAACTCTGGGTGTTTCGCGTGACGATTCAGCGCGTTTCCTTGCGCCCTATGTGGATCAGGGCATCTTCGCCCGCGATCCCTTCGTCAGCCTGGATGTCGATGGGGTAGGGCAGTTGGTCGAACTCGCCGCACAGCGTGGCCGGAAAACGCGCGAGGACATCAAACTCGGCATTTGCGGCGAACATGGCGGTGATCCGGCGAGTATCGGCTTTTGCGAGAAAGTCGGGCTCGACTATGTCAGCGCCTCGCCTTACCGCGTCCCGATCGCACGACTGGCGGCAGCGCAGGCGGCGCTTCGCTAGCTTTTCCAGCCGGTTAAAGTCACAATCTCGAAGGCCTCGGTGACCTTGCCGTCCTCTTCGGCAAGCCGATCAAAAGCCTCGTTCGCCCGTTGCCAGCCCTCGCGGCAGATATGCGGAGCAACATTGTAGAGCGCGCTGTTGAGACCGTGATCACGCAGGTCGCTGACAAGACGTTCGAGCGAGGAGAAGCGGACTGACAGGGTGTGCCTATCGACCACCTGACGGTTGAAGCCCGCTCTCTGGAGTAAAGCAGTGGATGCCTGATCATCAACCATCGGGTGAATGCGCGGTGCGGGTCGATCATCATCGGCGGCGAGCATAACCTGACGGAGTTTAGGCAAGCTACCCGCTCCGGGAAACGAGGCCACCATCACTCCGCCATCCGCCAGCGCATTCCGGAAATGAATCAGAGCTCCAGGAAGATCGTTGACGGTCGCGAGCCCAAGCAGATGCACAACCAGATCATATCCACCCGATTGCAGCGGTAGCTCTTCGTCGAGTGCACCAATCCCGCGAGCATCGACCCTGGTTCCACGGGCTTCCAATGTGTTGCTTAGCAGGCCGGACCAATCACCGACCACAAGGGCGGATTGCGGCTCGATCCGCATGAAGTCCATTCGCTCGACGACGTCGTCAATCGCATCCTGTAGCAGGTAGTTCGCGGCATCGGCCTTCGATTGCCGCGCAAGAACCCGTGCCCATTTTGCCGCTCGGCGAAGCTTGCTGAAGATCTTGGGTGGAGCTTTCTGGTCCATCAAACCCCCGTGCCGCGCTTGCTGTGGATACACAAGTCGGTCATCGTGAGAATATGAGTTGGTCGCGGAACATTGGAGAGGTGCTCAAACCGGCCGTTGATCTGGTTTATCCACCGCGCTGTCCGCTGTGTGGCGATGCTATTGCAGAGCAAAAGGGTGTTTGCGCAGCATGTTGGGCGGAACTGGTCATTCCCTCCGAACCATCATGCGCTACCTGCCAGCGCCCCATGCGCAACGATGCGGCGGCGGACGGCATTCGATGTGCGCCCTGCATGGTTAATCCGCCGAGGCATGACGGGATTGCGGCGGCGACGCTCTACAATGATGCATCGCGCAAGCTGATTCTTGCGTTCAAGCATGGACGCCGGATCGCTTTGGCCAGGATGCTCGCAACCCAGATGGCGGCGCGGCTACCCGCGCTGGAGGGTGATTGGCTGGTTGTGCCGGTGCCGCTGCATCGAACCCGTTTATGGTATCGCGGTTTCAATCAGTCTGCCTTGCTTGCCCGGGAGATGTCCAAGCTGCTCGACCAGTGCCTGGTCGTGGACGGGCTGGTCCGGACAAAGCGCACCAAAGCGCTGGGCGGATTGGGGCGTAAGGCGCGCGAGCGGACTTTGTCGGGGGCGATCTCCGTCGACCGGCGGCGATCAGGCGTTATTGAGGGTAACGACATTATTCTGGTCGACGATGTGCTTACAAGCGGCGCGACCAGCGATGCGTGTGTTCGCGCATTGAAGAAAGCCGGCGCGAACAGGGTTTTGATCAGCTGCTATTCGCGCGTCGTCAGCGAAGCAGTGACATCATGATTCCAGGCTATGAAACGCGAAACGCCCGAGGTCAGAAACCTCGGGCGCCACGTGACGAATATCAGTGGATCCGCCTGACGGCGTTGGCAACCTCCCCCTTGATGGTCACCGGGATCCGATCCCTCATCGTTAACAGGAGCGCCTGGCTTTGTGGCCGGCTGCGTCCCGTTCCCCCTGAACTTGGCGCGGCGAAGCGCCGTCATTCCGGCGTTCAACCCTTGCGAGCTGAAGCAGCTACTTTCCATTCATCTGCCGTGCAGGGAAGCATCATCCGTCTATTTCGTGGATTTTGCATCGCCAATGTTGTTATCGTGCAACAAATGTCAATCGGGATATCGATCACACTATGAGCACTTCGGATGTTACCCCGAGCGAACGCGAGAGCGGTTCGCGCTTCCTGCCCAAATTCGATGACAAGGGGCTGCTGACGGCCGTGGTGCAGGATTTGAACGACGGCACCATATTGATGGTCGGGTTCATGGATCGGGAAGCGCTCGACAAAACGCTTGAAACGGGGCTGGTTCATTTTCGTTCGCGTTCTCGCGGCAAGCTTTGGTGCAAGGGCGAAACATCGGGTCACGTGCTGCGGGTCGGATCGATCGCGGTCGATTGCGACCAGGACGCTCTGGTTCTGAATTGCGTGCCAGCCGGACCGACCTGTCATACAGGCGTGCGGACGTGCTTCTATCGCGTGCTCGAAAACGGCGAACTCCGCCGCAGTGATTGACTTGACGTTTACGTAAAGGGCAGTTACAAACCGTCGCATGGCTACGCAATCGACAAGCAGCAACTCGTCTGAATCCGGCAACCGCGCGCATCTTGAACGCCCTGACAAACTTTCGCGCGAACAGTACACGATTTCTGACCTTACAACCGAGTTCGACTGTACGGCACGCGCGCTGCGTTTCTACGAAGACGAGGGACTTGTCGCTCCACGCCGCGAGGGGCTTACCCGTATCTACTCCAAACGCGATCGCGCGCGCCTGGCCTGGATCATGCGGGCCAAGAATGTCGGGTTCAGCCTGACCGAAATTCGCGAAATGATCGATCTCTATGACCTTGATGATGGCCGGGTCGAACAGCGCCGCGTGACAATTGAAAAATGCAAGGCGCATGTCGCGAAACTCCGTCGTCAACGCGCCGATATCGATTCGTCGATCAAGGAACTCTCCGAATTTATCAAACAGGTCGAAGCACTCGATCTCGACAGCTCTAAGAGCTGATCCAGCAACAAGGATACCCAAATGCCGACTTATACCGCCCCGACGCGCGATGCGCGCTTTATCGTCAATGAAGTTCTCGATCTGGCGAGCTACAACAACCTGCCCGGTTTCGAGAGCGCAACGCCCGATATGATCGACACGGTCATCAACGAGGCGGGCAAGTTTTGCGCCGAAGTTCTCGCGCCGCTCAACCGCGTGGGTGACGAAGAGGGCTGCACCCGGCATGATGACGGCAGCGTGACCACTCCAACCGGTTTCAAGGAAGCATTCGAGCAGTATCGCGAGTCGGGCTGGGGCACGATTTCGCAGCCCGAGGAATTTGGCGGGCAGGGCATGCCGCACGTCCTCGGCATGCTGATCGAGGAATTCGTCGGCACCGCCAATCAGGCTTTCGCGATGTATCCCGGCCTTACCGGCGGCGCGATTGCTGCGCTGCTCGCCAAGGGTTCGGAAGAGCTCAAGCAGAAATACGTCCACAAGATGATCGCCAATGAGTGGACCGGCACCATGAACCTGACCGAGCCGCATTGCGGCACCGACCTCGGCATGATCCGGACCAAGGCTGAACCGCAAGCCGATGGCTCTTACGCGATCACCGGCACCAAGATTTTCATCTCGGCGGGCGAACATGACCTTTCCGAGAATATCATCCACCTTGTGTTGGCAAAAACGCCGGGCGCGCCTGACAGCTCGAAAGGCATTTCGCTGTTCGTGGTGCCCAAATTCCTTGTGAACGAGGACGGTTCGCTGGGTGATCGCAACACGCTCGAATGTGGTTCGATCGAAGAGAAGATGGGCATCCATGGCAACTCGACCTGCGTTATGAACTATGATGGTGCGAAGGGCTGGATGGTCGGCGAGGAAAACAAGGGGCTCGCCGCGATGTTCATTATGATGAATGCCGCACGCCTTGGCGTCGGTATTCAGGGCTACGCGCAGGCCGAGGTCGCTTATCAGAACGCTGTTGCCTACGCGCTCGACCGGCGTCAGGGCCGCGCTTTGACCGGACCGAAAGACCCGGAGGAAAAAGCCGATCCGATCTTCGTCCATGCCGATGTCCGCCGGATGCTGATGGATGCAAAAGCCTACACCGAAGGTATGCGCGCTCTGGCGCTGTGGGGTGCGTTGCAGGTTGACCTGACGCACAAGGGCGCAACGGACGAAGACAAGGCGAAGGCTGACCAGATCATCAGCCTGCTGACCCCGGTCATCAAGGGCTACGGCACCGACAAGGGCTTTGACGTTGCGATCAACATGCAGCAGGTCTTCGGTGGCCACGGCTATATCGAGGAACACGGCATGAGCCAGTTCGTCCGCGATAGCCGTATTGCGATGATCTATGAAGGCGCGAACGGCGTGCAGGCCATGGATCTGTGCGGTCGCAAGCTGGCCCAGAACGGCGGCGCCGCGATCCAGACCTTTTTCAAGACAGTCGATGACGAGATCGCCGAAGCCAAGAATATCGAAGCTGTAGCTCCATTCGCTGAACAGCTCGACAAGGCGCTTGGTCAGCAAAAGGCAGCGACCATGTGGTTCATGCAGAACGCAATGCAGAACCCCGACGATCTCGGTGCGGGTGCGCATCACTACATGCACATCATGGGCATCGTCTCGCTGGGGCTGATGTGGCTGCGTATGGCGACCGTGGCCCAGGCCAAACTGGCCGATGGTTCGGAAGACAAGGCATTCTACGAAACCAAGCTCGCCACCGCCCGCTATTATGCCGACCGTTTCTTGCCCGATGCCGGTGCACTGCGCCGCAAGATCGAGGCGGGCAGCGAGAGCATGATGGCGCTCGGTGAAGAGGCGTTCCAGACGGCGGCTTGATCGCCGGCTGCCTGTTCCAGGGTGACAATTGGTTGACAAAGGCGACACCCTGTCGCCTTTGTCCATCCTGAAAAAATGTCGTGTAATCAGTAGGTCACACGAAATGGCAATGCGATAGCTAATGGGGGAAGGGCCCCCGCCCGATAGCGGACGTCTGCTCCGAGCCGGAGAATGGCCGCGAGTGAGAATCGACTGATTTACGCATCTGCCAGCTTGAAGCAGATTTTCTGCGTGTAGGAAAATGCTCGCCCGGCAGGCAACTAGGCCGTGAACCCATAAACAGCGCTATCGAAGCCATTCCGCTGTCCCTCACGGGATTTGGCCCAAATGGCCCATCACAGCGTCGGAAAGTCGTGAAATATTGACATATTCCTGCGCCTTTCCTCCTTGCGCTGAGCCATTTTGACTCAAACCTCTGGAGCGCTGCTTATGGGTTCACGGCCTAAATCAGCAAGCCGGTTCGACCTCCACCCGGCGGTTGGAAGCCTTCCCTGCCGATGTTTCGTTGTCGGCGATGGGTTCGGCTTCGCCCTTGCCGGAAGCGGTGAGATTGGCAGCCTTCGCGCCCTTATCGACGAGCCAGCTCACGACGGCTTCCGCGCGGCGTCCTGACAGGTCGAGGTTATACTCGTCGGACGCGTCAGAATCGGTGTGCCCCTCGATCACAACTTTCAGATCCGGGCGCTCGGTCAGCGCGCCGAGAATCTGATTCAAGGCAGGGACCGCATCGGGCCGGATAGCGGCTTTGTCGACGTCGAAATTGATACCGTAGACGATTGCGGCGCGGCACTGGTCGAGCGCGTCGCCAACAGGGTTGGGAGGCGGTTCTTGTCCGGGCGTACAGCTTGTCGGCGCGCCACCTGGCTCGCCAATGAGCCTCGTGAAAGAGCGCCCGATTAGCGCGCCGGACAACTGGTTCTCGGAGTTAATCACCGCGACATTGGGCACCGTGTCGCTGCCGACGACATATTTGAGCAAGCCGTTCTCTATCCCGCCGGAGACGGTGTAAGCGGCACCGCCGGCGATCCCGCAGCCGGTGACCAGCGCCCCATCCTGGATCAGCTCGATCCGGTTCCCGTTCTCGCCGCGCCCGCCACCACCGGTCAACCAGCGACCGGTGAACCGATCTTCGGCCACCTTGACCGGTGCCTGCGTGCCGTAGCCAAAGAGTTCTGTGAAGGCCGTTCCGCGATAGTCGTCGGGGTCCGGGACTTGGCGCCCCTCCAGCGTAACGCGAACCCAGCGGACAGGGGTTTTCCGGTTAACGGGGAACAGCTGCTTGTCGTCATACTCCTCTGCCGCGATATCGAACCTGGCGAGCTGGACATAACCCTCATCGGGCGAGGTCGCCGAACCTTCGACGGTAACGGTGCCAATATGGGCGCCCTTGCAGCATCCGAAACTCGACATTGGCGGGATGCCAAACTGCGCAAAGGTGGTTTCAGCAGGTAGCTCGATTGTAACGCTGAGTGGCTCTTCCGGGCCAGTAGGGCTGCGCGACAGCGAGGCATAGCCCAGTCGCCCGTCGAGCACGGCTGCGGCGGCGTTGCTTTGGGTGTCGGCATCATAACGGACGGGGAAAGCGCCCGCGCCATAGGTGAGAAAGTCGATTGGCTCACCTTCGGGATCAAGGATGATCTCGGGTTGGGAACCAGCGTTCGCAACGGTCGTAGTTTGCGATGAACTGCCCGTATCTGCCGAATTCTCCTCCGCCACGGCGCCGCACGCCGCCAAGGTCATTCCGCCGAGCGCAAGGATCAGGCTCGATTGAAGCCGCCACATATGTTCCTCCCATATCCCCCAACAATGGCTCTTTGGAGAGCCCGTTTGTTAGCAACCTAACGCGCTCGATGCGCGCGTGTCGAGATGCAGCAATCCGTCCACGCCAGGCAGCGCAACCAGATTCTCGTTGTGAGGCTGCCCTGGGGACTAGGGAGATTACATGCTCGAAGGGCGGATTAGCCGTCGTGAACCTACCCCTCCGGCAAAAAGTCCGGCACCGACAGGTACCGCTCACCGGTGTCGTAGTTGAAGCCCATCACGCGGGCTCCAGAGTCGAGCTCTGGCAGCTTTTTCGCGATGGCCGCGAGCGTCGCGCCGCTGGAAATACCGACCAGCAACCCTTCGGTTGCGGCGCAGTTGCGCGCCCATTCCTTGGCCTCCTCGGCATCGACCTGAATCGCGCCGTCAATTGCCTGCGTGTGGAGGTTGCCGGGGATGAAGCCCGCGCCGATGCCCTGGATCGGGTGAGGGCCGGGCTGGCCACCGCCGATGACTGGTGAGAGCTCGGGCTCGACCGCATAGGCCTTCATGTCCGCCCAGTGCTTCTTCAGCTCCTCCGCGCAGCCGGTCAGGTGGCCGCCGGTGCCGACGCCGGTTATCAGGACATCAACCGGGTCATCGGCGAAATCGGCGAGGATCTCCTGCGAGGTCGTGCGGATATGCACATCGACATTGGCCTGGTTGTCGAATTGCGAGGGCATCCACGCGCCCTCGGTTTGCTCGACCAGCTCGGTGGCGCGCTCGATGGCGCCTTTCATGCCCTTGGCCTTGTCGGTCAGATCGAAAGTCGCGCCGTAGGCCAGCATCAACCGGCGGCGCTCGAGCGACATCGATTCGGGCATGACCAGCACCAGCTTGTAGCCTTTGACCGCAGCAACCATCGCAAGGCCGATGCCGGTGTTACCGCTGGTCGGCTCGACGATCGTGCCGCCGGGTTTCAGCTCGCCGGATGCCTCGGCCGCTTCGACCATCGAGAGCGCGATGCGGTCCTTGATCGACCCCCCCGGATTGGTCCGCTCCGACTTCACCCAGACTTCGTGATCGGGGAACAGCTTCGACAAGCGAATATGCGGCGTATTGCCAATGGTGGCGAGGACGGAATCGGCTTTCATTACGGGGCTCCCTTGGGATCTTTGTCGGCAACTGTATCTAGTAACTCTTCGGGCGGGTCAAAGGTCCGTGTTGTGCGCAGGACGGGAAAAAGGCCCACCCATATTGCGACGGTCGCGATGGCTCCCACTCCGCCAAGGACCACGGCTGCGACCGGACCGACGAGATAGGCCAGCGATCCTGAAAAGAAATCGCCCCCTTCATTCGAGGCACCGATGGTCAGCAGCGACACCGACGAAACGCGCCCGCGTTTGTCATCGGGCGTGTGCAACTGGATCAGCGACTGGCGGATATAGACCGAGAACATGTCCGCCGCACCGACAATAAACAGCATGGCGAGGCTGAGCGGCATCGAGGTTGAAAGGCCGAAACCGATGGTGGCGAAACCAAACACGGCTACCGCGAGCAGCATTTTAGGGCCGACCTGCGTTTTCAATGGCCGGAAACTGAACCAGAGAGCGGTCAAAGCGGCACCCACTGCGGGCGCCATCGCAAGCTGTGCGAGACCTGTTTCGCCAACCTGCAATATGTCGCGGGCATAGACCGGGAAAAGCGCGGTCGCTCCGGCAAGGAATACCGCAAACAGGTCCAGCGTTATCGCGCCGAGGACCATCTTGTTCTGGCCGACATAGCGCAGCCCGTCGATGATCTGCCCGACAGGCCTGGCTGCTCCGGCGATGGGTGTCCGTGGCACCGAACCGATCATGCCCAGCGCAACCACACTTATGGCAAAGAGCAGCGTTGCGATGGCATAAGGGAGGGCGGGGGCGAAAGCGTAGAGATAGCCGCCGATTGCGGGCCCGACGATCATCCCGCTCTGCCACGCGATCGAGCTGAGAGCGATGGCGTTGGGAAGTATCTCTTTCGGAACAAGATTGGGGGCGAGCGCGGACAGAGCTGGCCCCGCAAAGGCGCGCGCCACACCAAGCGCAACGGCAATAGCGAACAGCCAGGGTAGCGAGATGGATCCCTGCCATGTCAGCCACGCGAGAAGTGCCGCACAAGCCAGTTGCATCGCAATCGACGCCCGCGCAACGTTGCGCCGGTTCAGGCGGTCTGCTGCAAGCCCGACAAAGGGCGTGAGGAAAAACTGCGGGAGAAACTGGAGCAGGCCGATCAACGCAAGCTGCGCAGCGGCAGGTTCGACATCCATCCCGCCCGCACGCGCGATGTTATATGTCTGCCACCCGATGATCAGCAGCATCGCATATTGCGCGAGCGTCATCGACAGACGCGACACCCAATAGGCGCGGAAGTTGGCGATCTGGAAAGGGGAGGTAGGCTCGCTCACGCGATGCGCCATGACAGGCGCGGGCGGTATTGTGAAGCTAGAGCTGCTTGCAAGCGCTCAACGCGATGTTGAAGGGGTAATCAGCCCTTGTTCTTGCGCAGACGCGGATTGGGCTGGAGCGTGTCCACGAGTTCGTTGAAATCATCGACGCGGATGATGCGTTCGAACTGGAAGCCTGCGCGCGTATCACGAGTCCAGATAACATACGCTTCGATGCGCCCGACAATCGGCAGGCGTACGATCACCCGGTCACCCCGGCCCAGATCCTGAGCATCATCGACCAGAAAACCGTGCGCGCTGATATTGCTGATATGCAAGCGCATATCACCGCGGTCATGGTGCTCGGCGATAACCGGATAGTCGACCGGATGTCGCGCAGCGCGGCGCATATCGGTTACTGAAAGCTGTGCTCCGACACTCATTTGCGCATGACCTTCCCGTGTTTTGTGGAAGAGCCTTAATGACGCGGAAAGCCTGACATTCGGTAAAAAAATTTGTGCCAGATCGGGACAGAAGCCCGGTTTTCTGCGGCTTATCGAGCAATAACGCCGTGTTTCTTCTTACCGAGGCTTAACTTTAGCTCTGCACCATCTTGCGCTTCGACGAGGAAACCAGGATCGGTGATCGCATTACCATCCAGCTTGACTGCGCCTTCGGCAATTTTGCGTTTGGCTTCCTTGTTGGATGATGTGAAGCCGAGCTCGGTCAGCACCGCCCCGATACGCATTCCTTCGGCACCGACCGAAAGCTTTGGCAAGTCCTCACCCGCACCACCGTCGGCAAAAGTCTGTGCCGCGGTCGCTTCGGCAGACTTGGCCGCCTCGTCACCGCGCACCAGCCTCGTTACTTCATTGGCAAGCACGATCTTAGCGCTGTTGATCTCGCTGCCTTCAAGCGATTCGAGGCGCGCGATCTCGTCGAGCGGCAGGTCGGTGAACAGACGCAGGAACCTGCCGACATCACGGTCATCGGTGTTGCGCCAGTACTGCCAGAAATCATAAGCGGGCAGTTGCTCCTCATTGAGCCACACAGCCCCGGCTGCCGTTTTGCCCATTTTGCCGCCATCTGCAGTCGTCAGTAGTGGTGTCGTCAGGCCGTAAAGCTCGTGGCCATCCATCCGCCGCCCCAGTTCCAGCCCGTTGACGATATTGCCCCACTGGTCGCTTCCGCCCATCTGCAGCCGTGCGCCCATCGCGTTGGCGAGGTGACGGAAGTCGTAGCCCTGCAGGATCATGTAATTGAATTCGAGAAAGGTCATCGGCTGCTCGCGGTCGAGCCGCAGCTTGACCGAATCGAACGTCAGCATCCGGTTGACGGTGAAATGCCGTCCGACCTCCTGCAGCAGCTCGATATAGCCAAGCCGCCCGAGCCAGTCCTGGTTGTTGACCATAACCGCATCGGTCGGACCGTCGCCAAATGTAAGCAGCTTCTCGAACACGGTTTTGATCGAGACGATATTGGCATCGATGGTGGCGTCATCGAGCATCTTGCGGCTCTCGTCGCGACCGGTCGGATCGCCAATCCGCGTGGTACCACCGCCCATCAGAACAATTGGTTTATGACCAGCCTGCTGCAAACGGCGCAGCATCATGATCTGCACAAGGCTGCCGATATGCAGCGAAGGTGCAGTTGCGTCGAAACCGATATAGCCGGGCACCACCTGCTTCGCGGCAAGAGCATCCAGCCCTTCCGCATCGGTCATCTGATGGATGTATCCACGCTCGTCGAGAACGCGCAGCAGCTCGGATTTGTACTCGGTCATAGGCGCGCCTCTAGCAATGAATATTGCCCTCCGTAAGTGGCTTTGGGTAAGTGGGTTGCGGCGGCTTTTGCCATGCGCGATAGGGCGGATATGAAAAGCCTGACGCTCCACCCCGATTGCGAGGCCGGGCCGATCCACTCGGTCGGGGCGGAAATCGTGCCGACCGATGGCGGGTGCCGCGCAAAATTCCGTTTCGATGGCGACATCGGCGCCATTAAGATACCCGAACCCGCGAACAGCAAGCGCACCGACAATCTGTGGCAGACGACTTGTCTGGAGATTTTCTGGCAACCGCGCGGTGGCTCTCACTATCGGGAATTCAACCTCTCACCCTCGAGCCGCTGGGCCTGCTACGACTTCGATTCTTTTCGCGAGGGGATGCGCGATGCACCAGTAAAGGCAATCGCGATTGCCTGTTCGCATGATGACACTTCGCTCGAGCTCGAAGCCGACATTACTTCCGATTTGCCTGTACCTGCCGATGTCGCGCTGAACGCTATTGTCGAGGATAAGAACGGCTATGTACAGTTCTGGGCGCTGGCTTTTCCGGACGGCAAGGCGGAGTTTCACAGCGAGAAGTGTCGCGTGGTTCATCTGGCAGGGAAATTATGAGCGTGAAATTCGGTATCGACCGCCTGTTGTCCGAGCCTGAATTGCTCGATGCGCTGAAAGGCAAGCGTGTTGCACTGGTCGCGCATCCGGCCTCGGTTACTGCCGATCTTACCCATTCGCTCGACGCACTGATCGCGGCCGGGGTAAATGTGACATCTGCTTTCGGGCCGCAACACGGGCTGAAGGGCGACAAGCAGGACAATATGGTCGAGACGGATGATGAGACCGATCCGACCTATGGCATTCCGGTGTTCAGCCTCTATGGCAAAGTCCGCCGACCGACCGGACAGATGATGTCCACGGCAGATGTGTTCCTGTTCGATCTGCAGGATCTGGGCTGTCGCATCTACACCTTTGTCACGACCCTGCTCTACCTGCTTGAAGCAGCGGCGAAAGATGGCAAGGAAGTGTGGGTTCTCGACCGCCCGAATCCTGCGGGACGTCCGGTGGAGGGGACGCTGCTGGTACCGGGCAGCGAGAGCTTTGTCGGGGCTGGCCCGCTGCCGATGCGCCACGGCCTGACGATGGGCGAGATGGGCCACTGGTTTATCGAGCATTTCGGGCTCGACGTCGCCTACCGCGTGATCGATATGCATCACTGGCTTCCCGAGGCGGGGCCGGGCTATGGCTGGCCCCAGGATCGCATCTGGATCAATCCTTCGCCCAACGCCGCGAGCCTCAATATGGCGCGCGCCTATGCCGGAACGGTGATGATCGAAGGCGCGACTTTGTCCGAGGGGAGGGGGACGACGCGCCCGTTAGAGGTCTTGTTTGGAGCCCCCGACATCGATGCTGGTGTTGTTCACGTCGAAATGCGCCGCATCGCGCCCGAATGGCTGGAAGGCTGCGTCTTACGCGAATGCTGGTTTGAACCGACCTTCCACAAACATCAGAGCAAGCTGTGCAGCGCGCTGATGGTCCATGCCGAGGGTCAGCACTACGACCATGTAAAGTTCCGTCCGTGGCGTTTGCAGGCGCTCGCATTTAAGGCGATCCGCAATCTTCATCCCGACTACCAGATCTGGCGCGGGACAGACTTCAAGTATGAGTATACCGAGGATGTGCTGGCCATCGACGTGATCAATGGCGGCCCTGGGCTACGCGAATGGGTCGATGATGCGGGGGCGATGCCGGGTGACCTTGATACCATTGCCGCTGCGGATGAGAAAATCTGGTCGGACCTTGTCCGCAGGCATCTGCTTTATTGAGTATGGATCAGCCGCAAATCCCGAGCCTGAACTTGTTGCTGGAGGAGACTGGCATTGATCCGAATTTGGTCTTGGCGATGCGTCATCGCCCGTGGGAAGATTCGCTAAATCTGACGTTCGACAGCATTGCGGCAGAACATCCTGCGTTGTTCAATTGCTACCAATCAACGCATGGTCCACGCACCGAGGCGGCCTTGAAAAGGGCGCGATATCTCGCATCCTTCATTCGGCATGAACCAGGCACAGCGCTTTTCATTGGTCTGTTTGAGGTCGGCGGCTTTGAAGTGCGATTGGCTAACGAAATTGAAGCCCGGCCACTCCATCAAGAACTCGTGGCTATGGGAATGAGCGGCGATTTCGCAACTCGTCGGTCGACACAAGTCGCAGAATTCTCCCTACAAAAGACTGACTGGGCGAAAGACTGGCAGCAACGACTGATCGTTAGATGGCCGGGGGCGGATCGAGCTTGGTATCAATGGGTAGGTCGCACGAAAGTTGAAATTGAAGCGCTTGCTGAAGCTCCAGTTTTGGAAACGCGACCTCCGCCTTGGCAGCAAATGTGTCCCAATTGGGCCGAGCTTCGGGTATTGCCTAGGAAATGGCAGGATGCCCTTCGCCATTGGCGCGGCATCTATCTGATAACCGATGCGACCGATGGGCTGCAATACGTCGGTTCGGCTGCAGGTGAAGAAAACCTCCTGCAACGTTGGACGGACTATGCGAAAACTGGACACGGTGGAAACAAGAGGCTGCGTCAACGATCACCGGAAAAATTCAGGTTTTCCATTCTGGAAAGAATCTCGCCTGACGCGCCCCGGGATGAGGTCTTGGCATTGGAAAACAGCTGGAAGGACCGACTGCAGACACGGTGGCCGAAAGGCCTCAACGGCAATTAGCGAAACTCCGGTTTGCGCACTGGCTGCACCAATTCGACCAGAACAAACGATATCAACATCAGCAGGTACCAGCTGCCCAGCTTGGCCAGATCGACCATTTCCCAGCCATCTTCCTGTCCGGGATAGTTCCACGCGTTGGCGAAGGTGGCGATGTTTTCGGCAAACCAGATGAACACCGCGACCAGGCCAAAGCCGACCAGCAGCGGCATCCAGCGGTGGGCTTGCCAGTTGCGGAAATAGACGCGGGTTTTCCAGAACAGCAGCGCGGCGAGTGCGAACAGCGCGTAGCGGATATCGACTGTCCAGTGATGCGCGAAAAAGTTGATGTAGATCGCTGCCGCTAGCAGCCATGTCATCCAGCGCTTGGGATAGTCGGTAAAGCGGAAGTCGAATATCCGCCAGACGCGGGCGATATAGCTGCCCACGGCGGCGTACATGAAGCCCGAAAACAACGGGACGGCACCGATATGGAGCAGGCTTTCTTCGGGATAGACCCATGAACCCGCCGCGGTCTTGAACAGCTCCATCACCGTGCCGACGATATGGAAGATCAGGATCACCGCCGCCTCGCGCAGCGTCTCCAGCTTGAACAGCAGTAGCGTGATCTGGATCGCGATCGCGGCGATTGTCAGGAAATCATAGCGGTGTAACGGCGCATCTTCAGGATAGAACAGATGCGTCGCCAGCAGCAGGAACAGCAACAGTCCGCCGAACAGGCACGCCCACGCCTGTTTGAAACCGAACAGCAGGAACTCATAGAGCCAAAGCCGCCAGCCCGTGCCCGGATCGAAATTTTCGAGCCGCAGCCGCAGCTCGCGAAACCGACTATGACTGGTTTCGGGCGTCATGACGTCATTGGAATCGGCTTGGTTATCAATGCCCTGCCTTGCGGCTCAACTCGCGCATCGCATCGTCCAACCCGTCGAGTGTCAGCGGGTACATCCGGTCGTTGACGAGCTGTTTCAGCAGCTTGGTCGACTGCGAGTAGTTCCATTGCTTCTCTGGCACGGGGTTTATCCAAACCGTCGCCGGATAGGTGTTGGCGACGCGCTGCATCCACACTGCGCCGGCCTCCTCGTTCATATGCTCGACGCTGCCGCCCTGATGGGTGATCTCGTAAGGGCTCATCGCCGCGTCGCCGACGAAGATCACTTTGTAGTCGTGGCCGTATTTGTGGAGGATATCCCAGGTTTTGGTCCGCTCTTGCCAGCGGCGGCGATTGTCCTTCCACACACCTTCGTACAGGCAGTTGTGGAAATAGAAAAACTCCAGGTTTTTGAACTCGCTGGTCGCCGCACTGAACAATTCTTCGACCAGCTTGATAAAGGGGTCCATCGACCCGCCGACATCGAGGAAGAGCAGCAATTTGACCGCATTGTGTCGCTCGGGCCGCATATGGATGTCGAGCCAGCCCTGTTTCGCGGTGCCGTCGATGGTCGCATCGAGGTCGAGCTCGTCCGCCGATCCCTCGCGGGCAAAGCGCCTCAGGCGGCGTAGCGCCATCTTGATATTGCGCGTGCCCAGTTCGCGTGTGCTGTCCAAATTCTTGAATTCGCGCTTCTCCCACACCTTGACCGCGCGTTTGTGCTTGCTCTCGCCGCCAATGCGCACACCTTCGGGGTTGTAGCCCGAATTGCCGAAGGGCGAGGTGCCCCCGGTGCCGATCCATTTGCTTCCGCCCTCATGGCGCTTTTCCTGCTCGGCAAGCCTCTCCTTGAGCGTCTCCATGATCTCGTCCCAGTCGCCGAGCTTTTCGATCTCGGCCATTTCCTCGGGCGAGAGGAACTTCTCGGCCACGGCTTTCAGCCAATCTTCGGGAATATCGACCGCGTCTTGGCCGTAATCGGTGAGAATTCCCTTGAATACCTTGTTGAAAACCTGATCGAATCTGTCGAGCAGGCCTTCATCCTTCACGAATGTGGCGCGGCTCAGATAGTAGAACGCTTCGGGCGATTGTTCGATCACGTCGCGGTCGAGCGCTTCAAGCAGGGTCAGGTGTTCTTTGAACGAGGCCGGGATGCCCGCCGCGCGCAACTCGTCGACAAAATCGAAAAACATTTGGGAAGCTCGCCTCGACCGATGGAAACAGAACAACACCCTAGCAGGCATAGCCGCCCGATTGGAAGCACCGTTTACCTCGACAGACGGGCAAGCCCTTAAGGCAAAAGTAACCATATCCGGTCATACGCGTCCAACAAACGGATTTGGGGGCGCGGGCCAGATGAAGCACACGGTATTTGATGAAGTTGATCGTCGGTCAATCGATCGCATTCCGGAGAGCTGCGGCGATGTCACCGTTGGCTGCGCTGACGTAGGCGGCATTGTCCAGGCCGTGATCGACTCATCGGAGACATTGCGCGCCGAACATGACGCGCTGCAGGATACCGTTACCGAGCTTGAAGCCGACCAACAGAAGGTTTCGGAAGCGAGCGATGAAGCGCGGCTTCTTTCAGAGCGTGCTATCGAGCGGCTCGGGCAAGGCACAAACCTGATCCAGTCTTCGCTCGGCCAGATTTCAGGACTGCTCGAGCTGGTCGAAACGCTGACCCAGCATGTCACCGGCTTTGCCGCCGCAATGGAGCAGGTTCGCCGCTGCTCGCAGGATATTGACCAGATTGCCGAAACCACCAACATCCTCGCGCTGAACGCGACCATCGAGGCCATGCGCGCGGGCGATGCCGGACGGACATTTGCCGTAGTGGCCAACGAGGTGAAGAGCCTCGCAGGCGATACAAGGCGTGCAACCGAAGAGATCGGCCGGACCATCGAGTCGCTCGGCGAGGAAGCAGAAACCGTGATCGAGCAGATCGAAAGCGGTGCCGAGGCAAGCAAAAGCGCCAAGGCCTCGGTCGCGCAAATCGAAGAAACCATCGGCGGCGTTGCTGAACTTGTCGAGGAGGTTGACCGCCAGAACGACCAGATCGCGCGTTCGACGAGCACAATTTCGGACCATGTTCACCGTGTGCAGGATGTCCTTTCGAGCTTTGATGCCGCGACCATCGCGAATGAGAACAAGCTGGAATCCGCCTATGGCCGTATCCAGCAGCTGGAAATCACCGCGAGCGAGATGTTCGACGCGATTGTGAAAGCCGGCCTTTCGCCCGAGGACAGCTCTGTCGTCGAAAGAGCGCAGGAATATTGCAAGGAAGTGGTCGAGGCCGCCGAGAAGGCTGTCGCCGACGGTTCGCTATCGGTCGATGCTCTGTTCGATCAAGATTACCAGCCGGTGGAAGGGTCAAACCCACCTTTGTTCCGGACGCGCCTAAGCGATTGGGCTGACGAGAACTGGCGTCCGATCATCGACCGCGTTGCGGGCGAGGGCGAGCCGGTGATCATGTGCTCGCAGGCCGATATGAAAGGCTTCCTGCCGACACATGTAACCGATTGCTCGCGCAAGCCGACCGGTGATCTGGCGCATGATACCAAGCACTGCCGCAATGGCCGTATCCTGTTCGAAGCGCTCGATCAGAAGGCGAAGCGCAGCACCGATGCCTATATGATGGCGGTCTATCGGCAGGAGGGCGACGGCAAGCAGTACCGCGTCGTACGCAACGTCTACGTGCCGCTGATCATCAACGGTCGCCGCTGGGGTGATTTCGAAATGGCTTACAGCTTCGATTGAGGCGCGTCAGGGTTGACGCCGCGACATAAAGGCGAGCCGTTCGAACAGCATCACATCCTGCTCGTTCTTGAGCAGAGCGCCATGGAGCGGTGGTATCGCCTTCGACGGGTCCTGATCCTGCAGCACCTCGAGCGGCATGTCCTCGTTCAGAAGCAGCTTGAGCCAGTCGAGCAATTCGCTGGTTGAGGGTTTCTTCTTGAGGCCCGGAACTTCGCGGATCTCGTAGAATACATCCATCGCCTTGGTGACGAGGTTCTTCTGGATGCCCGGATAGTGCACCTCGATGATCGAGCGCATCGTGTCGCGGTCGGGGAACTTGATGTAATGGAAGAAGCAGCGGCGCAGGAAGGCGTCGGGCAGTTCCTTTTCATTGTTCGAGGTGATGACAACAATCGGGCGTTCTTTCGCCGTAATCCGCTCCTGCGTTTCGTAAACGTCGAAGCTCATCCGGTCGAGTTCCTGAAGCAGATCGTTCGGGAATTCGATATCGGCCTTGTCGATCTCGTCGATCAGCAACACGGGCAGCTCTTCGGAGGTGAAGGCCTCCCACAACTTCCCTCTCTTGATGTAGTTGCGAATGTCGTGGACGCGCTCTTCCCCAAGCTGGCCGTCGCGCAGCCGCGCTACCGCGTCATATTCGTAGAGCCCTTGCTGCGCCTTGGTCGTCGACTTGACGTTCCATTCGATCAGCGGTGCACCGATTGCATCGGCGATCTCGTGTGCCAGCACGGTCTTGCCCGTGCCCGGCTCGCCCTTGACCAGCAACGGGCGGCGCAGGGTGACGGCGGCATCGACCGCGACTTTGAGATCGTCGGTCGCGATGTAATTGTCGGTGCCGTCGAAACGCTTGGGAGACTGGTCTGTCATCGGTTTTCCTGTGCAACTTAACTTTACGTGCGCGTTAAGCGGCGAGGTGCAGGAAGGTCAAGGGTAGCTTTGCGTCAGTTGGCAAAGGGCAGCAGACGCAGCGCCAACGCCTCCAGCGCCTGGTGATCCAGATTTGCCTCGGGATTGTTCCAGCTCATTGTCAGAAGATGCCATTCCCCGCCTTTGTCCTGCAGCAACCAGGTGAGGTTGAGCACGCCCGGTTCGGAGCCACCCTTATACCCGACATATTGCCATCCATCGACGGTGCTCTGTGGCAGCGAAGGCTGAACCGCCATGATCGAGCGCGCGACAGGATCCTCGATTTCAGCGAGGCGCCGCGCGACATTCGCCAGATCTTCACCGCTGGCAAACCACTCAACCGTGTCGATTGATGTGGGCTCAATAAAGCGTGGAGGCGTGATCTTGTCGCGATCGCCACCAACATCGTCCTCCAGATCGGCGAGGATGAAGCGTTTGGTAGCCACATCTGCGGCTATATACTTCGCCATATTGCCCGGGCTGCCCTTGAGCGCGAACATTTCGAATGTCGTAAGGAATGGCAGCGTTCGATCTGGATCGGAATGCCCGATAGAGTGCAGTTCGGCTTCCACCATATCGCGGCCCAGCTCGCGCATCAGCAGATCGGTTGCGGTGTTGTCACTGATCGAAATCATCAGGGTCGCCAGCGTATGCAATGTCAGCGGAGCATCGTCGGGCCAGTCCTGCAATCGCCCGCTGGGGAAACTCTTGCGGTCCAGTGCGATCACGTCCGACCACTGACGTTCGCCGTTCTCGATCGAGCGGGCGAGGGCTGAGAGCACATACAGCTTGAAGGTAGAGCCGATGGCAAATTGCTGATCGGCATTCATCGCCAGGACCGGTTCGTCATCCTCGCCAAGCGTGGTGTAGAGTACGCCTACATCGCCGGGGAGTGCCTCGAGATCGGCGCGTATTTTCGCCACATCATCGTCAAGCGCATCGAAGGACATGATACGAAGCCCGACGATCTTGTTCGGCTCGGCAGGGTCTAGCACGACCTCGCCATTGCCGATTGCCTTCTCGAAGCGAAACTTCACAGCAGCCGAATAGGCATCACGCGGTTCAATCGCATCGACGCCGATAAGCGCGCCATAAAGCCCGGCCATCTGCTGCGTCATCGCCTGCAATTGCGCCTCGGAAACGGCGGTCAGGAAAACCGGAGCAAACACCTGGTCTGCCGCAAGTTTACCATGAAACACCTCGACCGCCTCGTTTGTGCGTGTCTCAAGGACCGACTGTTCGGCCGCAGCGCTTGTCGGCATTGCTTCCTGTGCAAGTACCGGGCAGGCAGCGAACAGTAGGGCGGCGGCGCAAACTCTTGTACGCATGGTCGTCTCCTTCAATGCCCCACCCTGCTAGTGCGGGGCGGAAAGACGCTCAAGCATCGATCATCTCGCGATCCATATCGCCCGCGTTGTTCTGGATGAAGTTGAAGCGGTGTTCGGGGTTGCGACCCATTAGTTGGTCGACCAGTTCCTTGACCACGGCGCGCTGTTCAAACTCCTGCGGCAGAGTGATGCGGATCAGGCTGCGCGTGTCGGGATTCATGGTGGTTTCGCGGAGTTGGGCAGGGTTCATCTCGCCAAGGCCCTTGAAACGGCCAACCTCGACCTTTTTACCCTTGAAAACCGTCTCCTCCAGCTCGGCGCGGTGCGCGTCGTCGCGGGCGTAGCGGCTCTCCTTGCCCGCCGTCAGCTTGTAAAGCGGGGGCTGGGCGAGGAAGAGGTGGCCCTTGCGCACCACCTCGGCCATCTCCTGGAAGAAGAACGTCATCAGTAGCGTCGCGATATGCGCCCCGTCGACATCGGCATCGGTCATAATGATGATGCGGTCGTAGCGCAGGTTTTCCGGATCGCAATCTTTGCGGCTGCCGCAGCCCATGGCGAGCATAAGGTCGGCGATTTCCTGATTGGCGCGTATTTTCTCGGCAGTTGCCGATGCGACGTTGAGAATCTTGCCGCGGATCGGCAGGATCGCCTGCGTTTTGCGGTCGCGAGCCTGTTTGGCACTGCCGCCCGCCGAATCGCCTTCGACAATAAACAGCTCGGTCTCGCCATCGCCTTCACCGCTGCAATCGGTGAGTTTGCCGGGCAGACGCAGTTTTTTGGCGCTGGTCGCGGTTTTACGCTTGATCTCGCGTTCCTGCTTGCGGCGCAGGCGCTCTTCCATCCGCTCCATCACCTGACCAAGCAATGCCTTACCCCGATCCATATTGTCGGTCAGGAAGTGATCGAAGTGGTCACGAACCGCATTTTCAACCAGACGCGCCGCTTCGGGCGAGGTCAGCCGGTCCTTGGTCTGGCTTTGAAATTGCGGATCGCGGATGAAGACGCTGAGCATCACTTCGCCGCCGGTCATCACATCATCGGCTGTGATATCCTTGGCTTTCTTGGTGCTGGTGAGTTCACCGAAAGCCCGAAGCCCCTTGGTCAGCGCCGCACGCATGCCCTGCTCATGTGTTCCGCCATCGGGAGTGGGGACAGTGTTGCAGTACCAGCTGGTCGAACCATCCGAATAGAGCGGCCAGGCCATCGCCCACTCAACGCGGCCCAAAGACTGGCCCGACTCGTCATCAGGAAAATCCTGGTTGCCCGTGAAAGGCTCTGCGGTCACGCATTCGCGCTGGCCGATTTGTTCGGCGAGGTGATCGGCGAGGCCGCCTGGGAATTTGAACGCCGCCTCGGTCGGCACATCCTCGCTGGAAAGGCTCTCGGTGCATTTCCAGCGGATCTCGACGCCAGCGAACAAATAGGCTTTCGAGCGTGCGAGCTTGAACAATCGGTGCGGTTTGAACTGACGGTCGCCGAAAATCTCGGTGTCGGGCGTAAAACTGACCGTGGTTCCGCGCCGGTTGGGTGTTGAGCCGAGCTCTTCCAGCTTGCCGACTGTTTCGCCCTTGGAGAAAGACTGCGCATAGAGTTTCTTGTCGCGCGCAACCTCGACTCGCGTATCGCTGCTCAACGCGTTGACGACGCTAACGCCAACTCCGTGGAGGCCGCCCGATGTCGCATAGGCCTTGCCCGAAAACTTACCGCCCGAATGCAGCGTCGAAAGGATCACTTCGAGCGTCGACTTGCCGGGAAACTTGGGATGCTCGTCGACGGGAATGCCGCGGCCATTATCGGCAATCGTTAGCCTGTTGCCTTCTTCCAGACTGACTTCGATCCGTGAGGCATGACCTGCGACAGCCTCGTCCATCGCATTGTCGAGCACCTCGGCAGCGAGGTGGTGCAAAGCGCGATCATCGGTCCCGCCAATATACATGCCGGGACGGCGGCGGACGGGCTCAAGGCCCTCTAGAACCTCGATGGAGGAGGAATCGTAATCGCCGCTCGATGCGGGCGTACCGTCGAAAAGATCGTCTGACATAAGGTTGCTATAAGCCTCGCTTTCTCGGGCTTACAAGCGGGCCGTTCGCGTTATCTTCAGTCGCCGAATTTGGCGGGTGCCTGTGATACGATCACAACGCGGCCATCCTGAATCTCGCGCACTTCCATCGCCCGTTCGATCAGTCCGCGGCGATTGAAACGAAACGCTCCGTCGAGCCCGAGGAAGCCGTCATCGCTGCGCAATTGGCGGATCGGGAAGGTGCTGCCGATCTGCCAGTCGCGCGCTACACGTAGCGTCAGCAGCACGCTGTCATAGCCAAGCGTGGAAATGCGGTAGGGCTGGCCGCCGAAACGCTCCTTGTAGCTATCCGAAAAGCGCTTGAACCGGCCATCCGATACCGCCGAAAACAGCAGGCCCCGCATGGCGCTGGTTCGCGTTACACCCGCTTCGCCGCTGAGCAATTCGGTGCCGACCAGCTGAGTAGTGCCATTGCCCGCCGGTCGCAGTTCCGCAGCTGCCAGCGCGGCCAGACGCGCGCCATCGGCGATCAGTACGGTATCGAAACCGCCGCGTTGCTTCAGCCGCTGCGCCGCGCTGACAATCGACGTGTTGCCACGAGCATAGGTTTCCGTTGCGACGACGGTGCCCCCGAATTTGCGGACAGCACCGGAAATGGCTGTACTCGCCGTATCGCCATAGCTTCCTTCGGGTGCGATGACGGCGAAGTTGTTGGCGCCTCTGCCGCGCGCAAACTCGACCGTTCGTTCGATAGACTGGCTGGGGATATGCCCCATCACGAACACATCGGGGCCGGCGACGCTGATATCGTTCGAATAGGAGATCAGCGGGATATCGGCCGGACGGGCTTCTGCGAGTACCGAAGGCACGTTGTTGGCCATCAAGGGGCCGAGGATGAGCTTGTTGCCGTCAGCCACAGCCTTTCGCGCTGCAGCGCGCGCGCCCTGTGCTGTGTCATATGTCGTGATGCGCAGGTTGCTCGCATTGGTGTCGAGCAGGGCCATGGTGGTGGCATTGGCGATGGAATTACCTACCGCGCCGTTATCCCCCGACATGGGCACCAGCAGAGCTATCCTGTGACGCGTCTGATCGGTCGGTAGCGCGGTTGCCGACGGTGTGGGTGTTGCGGTTGGCGTCGTGGGCTGGGTCGTGGTAGTTGGCGCAGTCGGAATGATCTTACAGCCTGCGAGCAGCAGCGCCGCCCCGACCATCGTAAATGTCCGACGATTCAAACCCAAACCTGCCAATTTCATGCGCTTCATCCTTGCGAACCCCGTAATCGTTGGTCATGGATTGGCGCAGTGACCCGCGAACCCCTCCAGAAACCCCTTACTCCCGGCCTCTATATCGTGGCTACGCCGATTGGCAATCTTGGCGATATAACGGTCCGCGCGGTCGATGTGTTGACGCGGTGCGATGCGATTGCATGCGAGGATACGCGTGTGACGGGAAAACTGCTCAAACATCTGGGCATTTCGAGCAAGCTTCTGCGCTACAACGATCATAGCGATCCGGAGGAGCGCGAGCGTTTGATCTTAGCGATGCGCGATCAGGCGATTGCACTGGTTAGCGATGCAGGGACGCCGCTGATCTCCGATCCAGGGTATCGTTTGGTGCGAGACGCGCGCGCGCAAGGGATTGCAGTCACCAGCCTACCCGGCGCGTGTGCGGCGGTGACTGCGCTGACATTGTCGGGATTGCCCAACGACCGGTTTGTCTTTGGGGGATTTGTTCCCAACAAGGAGCAGGCGCGGGCGGCGTTCCTGAAAGATCATGCAGATTTCGCAGCGACGCTCATTTTTTACGAAACCGGCCCGCGCTTGGTCAGATCACTTGATGCCATTGCCAGAGCTATGCCGGGCCGACATGTCTCGGTCGCGCGCGAACTTACCAAGCTCCATGAAGAATGCCGGAGCGGGACGGCTGAGGACATGTCTGCTCAGTATGCTGATCATCCTCCCAAGGGTGAGATCGTGCTGATGGTGGAGCCGCCGCATGAGCCAAGTGCGAGCAAAGCGGATGTGGATGCGATGCTGCTAGCAGCTTTGTCTGACCACAAGGCTTCGCAAGCCGCCGGTATCGTCGCCAAGGCCACAGGTCAGGATCGCAAGACGCTCTACGCTCGCGCCATGGAACTGCGCGGCAAATGAAGCGCCAGATCGCCGAGCAAAGCGGTCGCGATGGCGAGAAGCGCGCGGCAATGTGGTTGCGGCTCAAGGGCTGGTCGATCATCGGTGAGCGGGTCAAGACACCGAGCGGCGAGATCGACCTGATAGCCGAGCGCGGCGGAGTGATCGCCTTCATCGAAGTGAAGTGGCGCAAGCGGAAAGAAGATCTCGATCACGCCATCGATGAATACCGCCTGCAGCGTGTGGCCGCCGCTGTGGAATGTGTCGCGCATGAATATGCAGCGAAGGGCGAAGACATCCGGATCGACGTAATCCTGCTTGCACCCGGCAGTTTCCCTCGCCACATCGTCAATGCTTGGCAGCCCTAAGGGACAGGAAACCGACCATGACCATCCGCGTAGCCGTCCAGATGGACCCGATGGAAAGCATCAATATCGCCGGCGATTCGAGCTTTGCGCTAATGTTGAGTGCGCAGGATCGCGGGATGGAAGTGTGGCATTACGACGTTGCGACGCTGGCCTATGAAACAAATGGCGGACCCGGCGGCTCTCTTACCGCCCATGCGGCGCCCGTTACCGTGCAACGGGTCGACGGCGATCATTTCAGCATGGGCGAGCGCCGCCGGATCGATCTTGCCGAGGATGTCGATGTCATTCTGATGCGGCAGGATCCACCGTTCGATCTTGGTTACATCAGCGCGGCTCTGCTGCTTGACCGGTTGAAGGGTCAAACGCTGGTCATCAACGACCCACGCGAGGTCATAAACGCGCCCGAGAAGATGTTTGTCCTCGACTATGCGCGCTTTATGCCGCCGACACTGATTGCCCGCGAGTTGGATGATGTGCGGCGCTTTCAGGAAAAGCATGGCAGTGTTGTCGTAAAACCACTGCACGGGAATGGTGGCAAGGCGATCTTCAAACTGGGTGAGGATCGCACCAATACCTCGGCTTTGTTCGAGGTTTTCAACCAGACCTGGCCCGAACCGCATATGGTGCAGCCCTTCCTTCCCGAAGTGTCCGAGGGCGACAAGCGCATCGTCCTGGTCGATGGTGAGTTCGCGGGTGCAATCAATCGTAAGCCTGGGAAGGGCGAGTTCCGCTCCAACCTGGCCCAGGGTGGCTACGCCGAAGCTGCGGGCCTAACGCCGATCGAGGAAGAGATTTGTGCCGCGATGGGCCACGAGCTCAAGAAGCGTGGGCTGGTTTTTGTCGGCATTGACGTAATTGGCGGCAAATGGTTGACCGAAATCAATGTGACCTCACCCACCGGTATCGTCGCCATCGACAAGTTCAACGGCACCGATACGGCGGGCAAGATTTGGGACGCGATCGAGGCCAGACTAGGCTGAGTTCGACGCTCCGGCTTCCGGCTTGATAAAGCGCGCAAGTATCGCGCCCGCGATCAACCATGAGATCATGTAGTAGATCATCAACCAGACGAAATACCCCCACGTCGCGTGAAACCAGATCGGATCGGTCAGTGTCGCAAAGGTGGTTCCTGCCAACGCTGTTACCAGCACGAGCTGCAGACGTTGCCCGTATGATTGCAGGTTCGTCAGCCGCAGAGCCGCTGCCATAAATGCAATCGAAACCAGCATATGTACGAAACCGCCCGCCATCTTTGCCGGGGCCATCGGATTAACGCCTTCAGGGCGGACTCTCACGATAGCAACGGGGCCCGCTTCGTGCCGTGCGATCCATTCTTCTTCCGTACCGTTGGCCTGATCTGGAATCGAATAGACTCCCGGCTCGGAAAACCCGGTGCTCAGATTGGCCGCTATTGTTGTTTCCTGCTCGGGCGTGACGTGATCGAACGGATCGGCGATTGCCGTTCCCCAGAACAAGAACCCCCAAATGAAAACGGCGATGGCAGCCGCGATGCTGCCCGTTGCAATGCCTTTCACGAAATGTCTCCTTCTCCTGCTCCAGTTATGGCGCGAGGAGAGAGTGAAAATCAATCTTTCTCGCGCGGATGAGCATCGCGATAGGTGTCGAGCAGGGTCGCGGCATCGACTTTGGTGTAGATCTGTGTGCTGCCAAGACTGGCGTGGCCGAGCAGCTCCTGCAAACTCCTGAGATCGGCTCCCGCACCGAGCAAATGCGTCGCAAAGCTGTGACGCAGTGCGTGCGGAGTGGCGGTTGCGGGCAGGCCGAGCGCAATCCGTGCCTTGGCCGTTGCCTTCTGCACCATGCCCTGATTGAGCGGCCCGCCACGAACGCCGCGAAACAGAGCCTGGTCTTGCTCGATGGGCCAAGGGCACAGCCGGACATATTCATCGACCGCTTCGCGAACGAGCGGCATCAACGGAACAACGCGCTGCTTGTTGCCCTTGCCGGTCACGGTCAGCGTATCACCCAGCGGCAGGCTCTCGCCATTAAGCGATAGCGCCTCGGCAATCCGCATTCCTGCGCCATAGAGCAGCAGCAGAACCGCGCGATCTCTGGCACCGACCCAATCATCGGCAGCCATTGCGTCAACTGTATCGGCGAGATTGGTCGCTTCGTCGGGCGTGACGGGGCGGGGCAGACCCTTCTTGATGCGCGGGCCGCGTAACCTTGGGGCTGTAGCATCCGTCGTTCCGGTCTTTTCGCGCGCAAATTTGACGAAAGCCTTGATCGCCGAAAGCTCGCGCGCAGTCGATGCGTTGCCCAGGCCATCGGCGCGTCGGTCGGCAAGGTGCGCGCGTAGCGGCCCTCCTTCGAACGCCGCGATTGCTTGCCAGTCGGATAGATCGCGGCGATCGATCAAAAGGCTGGCCGCTGCCAGATAGGCGCGCACGGTGTTGGGTGAGCGCCTGCGCCCTTGCTCGAGATGGTCACGCCATTGGTCGAGAATGTCAGCCTTACTCATGCGCCGACAAGCTCAGCCTTGACCAGCTCGCCGAGAAGGCCGTCGAGCACGGGCATGCCCTGCGGTGTCACGCCGATCCTGCCCTTGCTCTCCCAAACGAGATTGAGGCTCTGCATTAGCGCGAGCCGTTCGGTGTCGATCATATGGTCGACTGATATCCTGAACCGCTCGCTCAATTCTTCGGGAGCGATCCCCTCCACAAGGCGCAGGCCCACCAGCAAAGCCTCGGATGCTTGCTCGGAACGGGTGAGGGTGTGCTCTTCCTTGATCCCATTGCCGGTGGACGTGACTTCATTGATCCAGTTCTCCGGCTTCTTGTGCCGGAACGTTGCTTTGCCGCCGCGACGGCCATGCGCGCCAGGACCAATCCCGGCGTAGTCCTGATACCGCCAATAGGTCAGGTTGTGACGACTCTCCTGTCCCGGCTTCGCGTGATTGCTGACCTCGTAGGCGGGCAAACCAGCTGCCTTAGTCAGTTCGCGCGTCACTTCGAACAGGTCAGCGGATGGATCATCGTCGAGAGGTGTAAACACACCGCGCCGGACGTCGGTTGCAAAGCGCGTATTGGGCTCGATGGTGAGCTGGTAGAGCGACAAATGATCGGTGCCGAATGACAATGCGCGGGCGAGCTCGGCGCGCCATTGAGCTTCGGTCTGACCGGGTCTGGCATAGATCAGATCAAAGCTGACGCGAGCGAAAGCGGATTGTGCGGTATCGAGCGCTTCCAGGCTTTCCTCGACAGAGTGAAGGCGTCCCAGGAAGTCGAGCTGTTCGTTCTCGAGCGATTGCAGTCCGAGCGACACGCGATTGACGCCAGCTCTTGCCAAATCGGCGAATTTCGATGCCTCGACTGATGACGGATTGGCCTCCAGCGTGATTTCGACATTTGGAGCGAAACCCCAGAGCTGCTCGGCTTTCTCGATCAGTGCGGCAACGAGGGAAGGGGACATCAGCGATGGCGTACCGCCGCCAAAGAAAATCGACGTCAGCGTTTCGCCGCCCGCCAACCCGGCCTCGTGTTCAATGTCGGCAATGAGCGAGCGCTGCCACAGCTCGTGATCGACCCCGTCACGAACATGGCTATTGAAGTCGCAATAGGGGCACTTTTTGAGACAGAACGGCCAGTGGATGTAGAGCGCGCGGGCCATGGCGCCATCCTAGCCGCCGAATTGCTCCGCGACCAGCTTGCCGAAGGCATCCGCGCGGTGGCTCATCGCGTGTTTTTCGTCGGGTTCCAGCTCGGCAAAGGTTTGCTCGCGCCCCACAGGCACAAAGACCGGGTCATAACCGAAGCCCATTGTGCCGCGCGGCGGCCATGTCAGCGACCCATCGATACGGCCCTCATAGACAGCGTGCTCGCCATCGGGCCAGGCGATTGCGAGCACGCAGGAAAACCATGCCGAACGCGACGCATCGGGGCCCTTTTCTGCCAGCATTCCTTCGACCTTGCCCATCGCCATATACCAGTCGCGCCCGGCGTCGCCTTCGAACCATTGCCGCTCGGCCCAATCGGCGGTGTAGACACCGGGACGTTCGCCGAGCGCGGCTACAGACAGGC
Source organism: Pontixanthobacter sp. (assembly GCA_965223995.1). Classification (GTDB taxonomy): domain Bacteria; phylum Pseudomonadota; class Alphaproteobacteria; order Sphingomonadales; family Sphingomonadaceae; genus Pontixanthobacter. The sequence continues at coordinate 191,349 of CBDCXY010000017.1, forward strand.
CGCTGTCATCTGCGAGAGACACGATGCCCGATGCTTCGGCGGCCGCCCGCGCCTTGATCAGCGCATTTTCGATGAAGGTTTTTCCGGTCTCCGCCGGTTCGGGTAGCCCCAGCGAGCCCGCAGAAAGGCAGTCAACGCCATGCGGCTCCAGCAGTGCCGAAATCTCTTTCAGCTTGCCCGCATTATGCGTCGCAATAACGAGCGAGCCGGAGCCGAGGCGTCTTGTTGTCATTTCACCGCGTCCAGCTGTGCAGCAAAGATGCCATTGCAGCCGATATTGGCGAGGCGGAGCAGGCGTAGGAGGCCCTCCTCGTCATAGGTCGCACCTTCTGCGGTAGCCTGGACCTCGGCTATCTGGCCGCCTTCGATCAGCACGAAATTGGCATCCGCGTCGGCATTGCTGTCCTCGGCATAATCGAGATCGAGAACGGGAGTGCCCTGGTAGATACCGCAGCTGATCGCCGCGACCTGCGCCGTTATCGGATCGTCGGTGATTGCGCCCGATTCCATCAGTGAGTTGACCGCAAGACGCAGCGCAACCCATGCGCCCGAGATCGAAGCCGTTCGCGTACCACCATCAGCCTGAATAACATCGCAATCGAGCGTGATCTGGCGTTCACCAAGCTTCTTCAGATCGACAACGGCGCGCAAACTACGGCCAATAAGCCGCTGAATTTCCTGTGTGCGCCCACTTTGCTTGCCGCGTGCCGCCTCGCGGCTGCCGCGTGTATGTGTCGCGCGGGGCAGCATCGAATATTCGCCCGTCACCCACCCTTCGCCTTTGCCGCGCAGCCACGGCGGAATCCGTTCTTCGACGCTGGCGGTGCACAGTACGCGCGTATCACCGCAGCTTATCAGGCACGAGCCCTCCGCGTGCTTGGTGAAGCCGGTTTCAATTGTGATGGGGCGCATTTCGTCGGGCGCGCGGCCGGATGGTCTCATGGTCATTCCTTTGTTTCTTTCTTGTGGCCGCGTTACGCGGTTGGGGCTTGAGGCTGCAAGGGGAGTGATTAGATTGCGCACCGGAGATTTGCCCGACCGATGACCAATTCGCCCGTATCCGAGCTTACCGACCGCGCACGGGAGATATTCCGTCTCGTGGTGGAGGGCTATCTTGCCGATGGGCAACCGGTGGGATCGAAGGCCCTGTCCGGCGATTCGGGTATCAATCTGTCACCTGCATCAATCCGCTCGGTGCTGGCCGATCTCGAAAGCCTCGGCCTGCTTGCCGCGCCTCACACTAGTGCGGGCCGGATGCCGACCGAAAGCGGCCTTCGCCTGTTTGTCGACGGGATGATGCAGGTCGCGGAACCGACACGCGAGGAGCGCGCGGCGATTGAGCAGCGTTTGAAGGAGCCAGGACCGATCGAACAGGCGCTAGAAGAAACGAGCTCGCTGCTGTCCGATATATCCGGTGCTGCGGGCATGGTGATGGTCCCGCAGCGCGAGGCACGGCTCAGGCAGCTCAGTCTTGTGTCCCTTTCGCCCGACCGGGCACTCGCTGTGATTGTCGGCGAGGATGGTACTGTGGAGAACCGTGTTGTCGAGCTTTCCGGCCAGGCCGATCCATCCTCTCTCGAGCAGGCATCAAATTATATCACCGCCCGGCTTGCGGGACGCACTCTGACCGACGCGGTTTCGACGATCAGGAACGATATTGCATCGGGTAAATCGGCGCTCGACAAGGCGAGCAAAGACCTTGTGAAGCGCGGACTTGCAGTTTGGTCGGAAGACCAATCGGAACGTCCGGTACTGATCGTTCGGGGCCAGGCAAATTTGCTCGACGAAACCGCGATGGACGATCTTGAACGCGTCCGCTCGCTGCTCGACGAACTGGAGAACAAGCAATCGGTGGCGAGTTTGCTGGAGGATGCCCGCGAAGCGGAGGCCACACGTATCTTTATTGGCTCCGAGAACCGCCTGTTCGCGCTTTCGGGCTCCTCGGTCATCGCTTCGCCCTATCGCGACCGAGAGGGAAAAGTCGTGGGAGTTCTGGGTGTGATCGGCCCGACGCGGTTGAATTACGCGCGTGTCGTCCCCATGGTTGATTTCACAGCCCGATCGCTGGGGAAGTTGATCGGATAAGCATCGAGAGATGGAACAGTTTGAATGATGGATAATGACAAGCCGGAACCGCAGGGTTCCGACACAAAAGACGAGGCTGTCGAGGAAGAACTGAAGGGTGTGCCTGAAGAGTTCCTTGAGGATAGCGACGAAGGCGACGGGGAAGAAACCAGCGTGGAAGAGGCGCTGGCAGAGCTTCGCAACGACTTGGAAGCAGCCAAGCAGGAAACGCTCTACGCCAAGGCCGAAACGCAAAATGTCCGCCGCCGGATGGAGAAGGATATCTCCGACGCGCGGACTTATGCCGCGACCGGTTTTGCCCGCGACATTCTATCGGTCGCTGACAATCTCTCGCGCGCCATCGATTCCGTACCCGAAGCACTGCGCGAGGATGACAAGTTCAAAGGACTTGTCGCCGGTATCGAAGCGACCCAGCGCGAGCTCGAAAAGGTCTTTGGTCAGCACGGCATCACTCGCATCGCCTCGATGGGGCTTCCGCTCGATCCAAACCAGCACCAGGCGATGATGGAAGTCCCGACGGATGAGGAAGAGCCTGGCACCATCGTCCAGGAAATGCAGTCGGGCTACATGATCAAGGATCGTCTGCTACGCCCGGCGATGGTCGGTGTGGCCAAAAAGCCGGACTGACGAATGGGCAATTTCGTCACGCGGCTTGAATGCTCCTATACTCGCGAGCACTACGCCGCTGGCGAATTGCACAATCTGTCCGAGGCGGGGAAACCGCTGCTGGTCCGGTATGATCTAGATGCGGTGAGTAAATCCGTCTCGCGCGATGAGATCGCATCTCGATCCGCCGATATGTGGCGCTGGCGCGAGCTGCTGCCGTATGAACGCTCGTCCGATGTTGTCAGCCTTGGCGAGATCGAAACCCCACTTATCCCCGTCCCGCAGTGCGCTGGTCCTAATGTGCTGGTGAAGGATGAAGGGCGCCTGCCCACCGGATCATTCAAGGCACGCGGATTGGTGATGGCCGTTACCATGGCCAAAGCACTGGGCGTAAAACGCATCGCAATGCCGACCAATGGCAACGCCGGCGCCGCGCTTGCCGCTTATGCAACGCGATGCGGGATCGAAACGGTGGTTTTCTGCCCCTCTGACACACCCGAAATCAATGTCCGCGAGATCGCGATGCTGGGCGCGCGCGTTTACCGCGTAAATGGCTTGATCGACGAATGCGGCGCGATTGTGGGGCAGGGGGCGGCCGACGGGCATTGGTTCGATTTTTCGACCCTCAAGGAACCTTACCGTATCGAAGGTAAGAAAACGATGGGACTTGAGCTGGCGCTGCAGCTTGGCTGGGAGGTTCCCGACGCGATTTTCTATCCGACGGGCGGCGGCACTGGCCTGATCGGTATGTGGAAGGCGTTTGACGAGTTGGAACAGCTCGGCTGGATTGATTCGAAACGACCAAAGATGTTTGCCGTCCAAGCGGAAGGATGTGCTCCTATCGTAAAGGCATTCGAAGCCGGGGAAGAGCACGCTGATCGCTGGGAAGATGCGCGCACCGTTGCAGCTGGTATTCGAGTACCCAAGGCTGTCGGTGATTTCCTCATCCTGCGTGCGGTTCGCGAAAGCGAGGGCAGGGCGCTGGCGGTCAGCGAGGCCGATATCGCCCGCGCTACCAATGACTGCGCGAAGCAGGGTGGCCTGCTGATGTGTCCGGAAGGTGGTGCAACACTCGCGGCGTGGCGCAAAGCGGTTGATGAGGGGCTGATTGATCGAGATGATCGGGCGGTTCTATTCAACTGTGCAACGGGCCTGAAATACCCGATGGTGGATAGCTCGCAGTCTCTGGACCAGAACGATCTGCCGGACTTGGCCAACCTTTAGGTTCAACCCGCCGCACCGGGGAAGTTCACTAGCAATTCGTATGACGCTGCGCTTTCTGCGCCTGCAATCTTTACCCCATTTCGTAGCAGAAACGCATGGCGGATGATCTCCGCCTGCTGCTCGATCCCGTAGCGCTCAAGCGGCCACCCGGGTTTCAGACTATAGTGATAGCGCGCCCATGGCATGCGGTTGAAGACAAGCCACCAACTGCCCTTTTTCTGAGCCTGCCAGACATGCGCCATTTCGTGAATAAAGAAGCCCTTGCGAAAGACGCTTTGCTTTGAAAAATCGTCGCAATAGGCAGCGCCCTTGGGGTGAAAGTGGATATGGCCGCGCGGAGCCATGGTCACTGTGCGCGGTTGAAAGGGAAACCACTTCTTCCGGCGCAGTTTGACCACCGAATAATCGATCGCATCGCCGAATACCGAACGGGCAAGTTCGATTTCACCAGCGGTAAGCAATCTCTCCCCGCCGACCGGGCAGAATTCGCTATCGCTGATCAAGCTTTCGCTCAGCGCTCTTCCCCGGCGCCGACAATATCCGCGACAATTGTGGTCTTGTCGCCCGAATCCATGATGAATGTCACTTCGGTCTTGCCGCCTGCGGCCAGCTCGTCTGACACGCCCATCGCCATAACGTGACGTCCGCCCGGCTCAAACGCCACTCTTGTGCCTTTGGTCAGTGCCAGTGGCTCCATTTCGATCATCTGCACCTGAAGGTCTTTTTCGCCATATTCGTGCATCATAGCCATTTCAGATCCCTCCACCGCAACAGCGGCGAGCGTGGGATTGGCATCGCCCTCATAAGACAGGTCGAAATAGACAGCGGCGGGATTGCCCGACACGGCGGGAAGAACCAGTCGTGCGTTTTCAATGGTCAGCCCGGCTACACCTTCCGGATCGGCAGGAACCTCCTGCTCCGGCTGGCCACAAGCAGATAGCGAAACGACAGACAGGCCCAAAGCGGCGGCTGCAAAATACCGAAGCGACACGTGTTTTTCTCCTGAATCGATTTGTTGCAAATCTAGCCGCGCCAATCCCTTGTGCCAACCAAAACCGCACCTATATCGCACCCACAATTCGAGCTGCCGATCTGTTCTGCCAATTTAAGGAGGACAAAGAGCGCAGCGTCCAACATTAAGTATCAAGTGGGGAATCCATGGCTAAAGTAATCGGTATCGACCTCGGCACGACCAACTCCTGTGTTGCGGTTATGGACGGCGGCAAGCCGAAAGTTATCGAAAATTCGGAAGGTGCGCGTACGACGCCCTCGATTGTCGCCTTCACGAAAGATGAAGAGCGGCTGATCGGTCAGCCTGCGAAGCGCCAGGCGGTGACCAACCCGGACAACACCCTGTTCGCAATCAAGCGCCTGATCGGCCGCCGGTTCGATGATCCGATGACCAAGAAGGACATGGATCTCGTCCCCTATGACATCGTCAAGGGAAAAAATGGCGATGCCTGGGTCGAAGCGGGCGGTGAAGAATACTCGCCTAGCCAGATATCGGCGTTCATCCTGCAGAAGATGAAGGAAACCGCCGAGAGCTATCTCGGTGAAGACGTCCAGCAGGCGGTTATCACCGTTCCGGCTTACTTTAACGACGCCCAGCGTCAGGCGACGAAGGACGCAGGCCAGATTGCCGGCCTCGAAGTCCTGCGCATCATCAACGAGCCGACTGCGGCTGCGCTCGCTTATGGTATGGACAAGGACGATGGTAAGACCATCGCGGTTTATGACCTTGGTGGCGGCACCTTCGACGTCTCGATCCTCGAGATCGGCGACGGCGTATTCGAAGTGAAGTCGACCAATGGCGACACCTTCCTTGGCGGTGAAGATTTCGATAACGAGATCGTCGAATATCTCGCCGATGCCTTCAACAAGAAGGAAAATATGGATCTGCGGAGCGACAAACTCGCACTGCAGCGCCTGAAGGAAGCGGCCGAGAAGGCGAAGATCGAATTGTCGAGTTCGCAGACCACCGAAGTGAACCTGCCTTTCATTACCGCACGTATGGAAGGTGGTTCGTCCACTCCGTTGCACCTGGTCGAGACGATCAGCCGTTCGGATCTCGAAAAGATGGTCGGCGATTTGATCAAGCGCACTCTCGAACCCTGCAAGAAGGCGCTCGCCGATGCAGGTGTCGACAAGGGCGGTATCGATGAAGTGATCCTGGTTGGCGGCATGACCCGCATGCCCAAGGTTCGCTCGGTCGTGGAAGAATTCTTCGGCAAGAAGCCGCATACCGGTGTGAACCCGGACGAAGTCGTTGCGATGGGCGCCGCCATTCAGGCTGGTGTTCTTCAGGGCGACGTTAAGGACGTCTTGCTGCTCGACGTTACTCCGCTGTCGCTGGGTATCGAGACGCTGGGCGGTGTCTTTACCCGCATGATCGACCGAAACACGACCATCCCGTCGAAGAAGTCGCAGACATACTCGACTGCCGAGGACAACCAGCAGGCGGTGACGATCCGCGTATTCCAGGGCGAGCGCGAAATGGCGGCCGACAACAAGCTGCTTGGCCAGTTCGACCTCGTAGGCATTCCTGCTGCTCCGCGCGGCGTTCCGCAGATCGAAGTGACCTTCGATATCGACGCCAACGGCATCGTGAATGTCTCGGCGAAGGATAAGGGCACCGGCAAGGAGCAGCAGATTCGCATCCAGGCATCGGGTGGTCTCTCGGACGACGATATCGACCAAATGGTCCAGGATGCCGAGAAGTTCGCCGAGGAAGACAAGAAGCGCCGCGAGCAGGCTGAAGCCCGCAACCAGGCCGACAGCCTTGTTCACGCGACCGAGAAACAGCTCGAAGAGCATGGCGACAAGATCAGCGCCGATCTCAAGTCGGATGTCGAAAGCGCGCTGGCCGAGACCAAGACGGCCCTCGAAGGCGACGATCTCGACGCGATCAACGCGAAATCGCAGGCTCTCACCGATGTCGCGATGAAAATGGGTCAGGAAATCTACCAGCAGGAGCAGGCCAATGCCGCGCCTGAAGGTGGAGATGCTGGCGACGCGTCGAGTGATGATGCGGCCGACGAAGAAGTTGTCGACGCCGAATTCTCCGAAGTCGGCGAAGACGCCGACTCTGAAAACGAAGACGAAAACAAGGGCTAAAACCACTCCCTCTCCCTTTCAGGGGAGAGGGCTGGGGAGTGGGGGTTGAGGTGACAACGTTTCTAGTTCAGTCGCCTCTCCCAACCCTCTCCTCTGAAGGAAAGAGGGCTTTTTAGTGTCTTCGACCGAAATCGACTTTTACGAACTTCTCGAAGTCTCTCGTGACGCCGATGAGCGGATGATCAAGTCCGCTTATCGCAAGCTGGCGATGAAGTATCACCCGGATCGCAATCCGGGCGACGCAGAGGCGGAGGCGAGGTTCAAGGCTGTCGGTGCAGCATACGAATGCCTGAAAGATCCGCAGAAACGCGCCGCATATGATCGCTTTGGCCATGAAGCTTTCCAGCAAGGCATGGGTGGCGGAGCCGGGCGCGGTCCGCAGGGCGACTTTGGCGATATCGGCGACATTTTCGAGACGATCTTCGGCAGCGCGTTTGGAGGTGGCGGCGGTCGGCAGCAACCCCGGCGCGGAGCCGATCTGCGCTACGATATGGAAGTGAGCCTCGAAGAGGCGTTTCACGGCAAGACCACCGATATCGAGATCGAGGTTTCGCAAAGCTGTGACACGTGCAACGGCACCGGCTCCGAACCTGGCACCAGCACGCGCGGCTGCAATCTGTGCAATGGGCACGGCAAAGTTCGCGCGAAGCAAGGGTTCTTTGTCGTCGAACGCCCATGCCCAACCTGCCATGGACGCGGTGAAGTCATCGAGACACCGTGTGGCTCTTGTCAAGGCGAGGGCAGGGTAGATCTGCCGCAAAAGCTTGAAGTCGAAGTGCCCGCAGGTGTCGACACCGGCACGCGTATTCGTCTGTCAGGCAAGGGCGAAGCCGGGCCAAGAGGTGCGCCTGCCGGTGACCTCTACATCTTCATCCACATTCGAGAGCATCCGGTATTCCACCGCGAAGGCACGACGCTCATCACGCGCGTCCCGATCAGCTTCACGACGGCGGCTCTTGGCGGCGCGGTCGAGATTCCAGACCTCGATGGCGACACCAACACCATCGATATCCCGTCGGGCATCCAGTCGGGCAAGCAGCTGCGTGTGCGCGGTGCGGGTATGCCCGTCCTTCAAGGACGCGGGCGCGGTGATCTGGTCGCCGAGATCGTCGTCGAAACACCGACCAGGCTCAGCAAAGACCAGAAGGAACTGCTCAAACAGTTTCAGGAAACCGAAACCGGCGAAGAGTGCCCCGAAAGTCGCAGCTTCTTCGACAAGCTGAAAGACGTGTTCTGAGGGTTTCGATACAGGTTACCGTTTCAGTTCTCGGGCCTTGTTGAAATAGTGATTGGCCATCGTCTGGTCCTTCTTTCCGAAGTCACCATCTCTGTACATTTGCGCGAGTGCGGTCGCCGAGTTTGCATGACCTAACCCAATCGCCTTGCGGAAGTGTGCCGCCGCCTGATGGGGATTCTTGGCACCTGCCATGCCCAGCATATTGATTAGGCCGAGGTCGTACATCGCCTCGGTGTTTCCACGATCAGCGGCTGATTTCAGTAGTGTAACTGCCTTGGGCATGTTCTTTGGATAGAGTTTGCCTGTCACCAGCTCGTGGCCGAGAAATTGCGCCGCTTTCACTGCATTTTGATCGCTCCGGCTCGCGGCGATCTCCAGATATCGGATCGACGCATCAGCATCTTTCTTCAAGCCGGAACGCTTCGGATTGATATATGTCAGTCCGAGCAGCATTGGAGCCCAAGCGCTGCCCTTGTCATGCGTGGTGACTTCCTTGAGCATTGCCTCGGCTTTCGCGCTGTCGGGCTTGACGATCCAATCATAGTTCAGTCCGTAAACATCCATCGGGTCATTGGCCTGCAGGCCTTCGAGATACAGCGTAACCAGACTCTCGCTTCCCCTGCGGTGCGTTCGATCAAAGGCGCCGACTAACAGAGGCCGTACTTGCGCGATCATGTCGCGCTTTTCCGTCACATAGGCCTGCCCCATCGCGTTTCGTTCTTTCTCGTCGATTACCAGACCGGAACCTTCTTTCCCGGCGAGGTTCAGCCTCCCGTTGGTCGGCTTTCGGCAAATCGAGCAAATATTCGGATTCAACGCGATATGTGTTGCTGCAACCAGAGAATCCTCGTCGCCCAACTTAGCACCTTTGATGAAAAAGCCGAAGGCATCGATCATCGTTCCTTCGGGTGTCTCGCCGCCGCGGATCATCCTACCGACTTCGTAAAAAGCCGGCCCGTGGTCCTGAGCCATTGCACCCGCAAGCATCTTCATGCTCATTTCAGTAACAGACGCCTTGTTGGTCATGCGCAGCCGCAGGATACGATTGGTCAGCGATGCCAGTTCGGTCATCGCCGCAGCATCGCCAGCCTGCGCCTTGGCGTAGATCGGCGCGACGTCAGGTTCGGCGAGAAATTCCTCGACCTTCTCGTTGTCGGTCATATCGAAACGCGATTTGCCGCTCGATTGAGCCATCACACTCGAAGCACCGGATGAACACAGCAACGCTGCAGCCACCGCCGCGTAAATGAAATTTCGACCCATGAATTCGCTCCTCTCTTTCACGGCAGGTAGCAACTTGGTTCGCCGAGAGAATTGCATGGAAACGTCAAGACAGCTTAGCCAAGCCGCTCCAGCACCTCCGACCGTATTGTTTCGATAAGTTTCGGATCGCTGGTCAGTCGATCCTCTTCCTCGTCCAAAATGGCCAGAAACGCCTGTCTCTTAAAACGCGCGCATTCGTTGTCGTCGAGCAAATGGTCTGCGGTCGAACAGACCAGGTCGATCATCCGCTCCGCACCATGCAGCCGGCCCCAGAGATAGTCGTTCTCTCGATAAGTGCGGCTGAAGAACGCACCAAAGTTGAAAAACTCGGTTCCGCGCAACGTGTCGCTGGTTCCGCCCTCGCGGATCGAACGGGCGTCGTCAGGCGATATCCGGTCGACTTTGACCGGGTTGAACTCGGTCAGGCCTTCATTGCGCATCAACGTAAGCGTGGCGACATCGTAGAAGGGAAAGCCGAGATAGGTCAGCAGCATCCGGCGGCGCAGGTTTGGCGGCATCCTGGCCATCGCTTCGGCCAGCATAGCCTCTGCCTGGTCGTCGATCTCGGGCAAGACACGTTTCTCCGCGAGCATACGCAAGACCGGACCGGGTTGTTGCAAAGCATCGTGCGCCAGGATTGTGAATTGCTCCCCCAGGGCATCGCTACTTTCATGCTCGAAATAGAGCGACAGGATGCCGTAAATCGACTCTCGCGCTTCTTCGAGCGCGTCGTCCGGTATATCCGGATCGGCATCCCAGTCCCGCGAAAGCCGCCGGGCCAGAAGCCGAAGACGCCTGATGCGGAAGCCCAGATCATGTGCACGGAAAAATGCGATGGCTCTATCGCTCGCTCCCCCGGCAGGATCGGACAAGCTCCCCAATCCCTGCCGCTCAAGCTCACCGTAGAACGCAGCAGCTATCGGTCCGGGGTCGGGAAGCCCAGCTTCAGGTGCGGCATCGAACGTCACCTGGGCGAGCTTCTGCACGATCCCCGTGAACTTGGCCTGGGCGTAGGAATTGAAGGCAAAGCCCGAACGCTCGGCGGCAGCTTGCTGCGCCTTGTTTCGCCATGCGACCAGCCTTTTTGAGGTTGGCTTGTCGAGAAACAGCGTCCGTCCGAACAGCTTTTCTACCACCGTCTCGACTTCGGGACGCAGGCTGGCGACCATGCGCTGGATTGCCTCTGCTTCACGGGATTGCTCTTCCAGCTGTTCCAGATTGTCACGGATCGGCTGCTCGCGCGGGATTGTCGAGATTGACCCGAAAATTGCCGCAAAGAACCCGACGGGTTTGGTGTCTTTTTCTGTCTTCGCGCCGAAACGGTCAGGGCGCGGATCAATATAGACGAACCGGCGGTCCACCTCGCGCTGCGCAGGCCTGCCTTCGAGAGCGTCCATCGCCGCACCAAACGGGGCATTCACCAGCACCGATCCGTCGACCAGCGACACGCGCTCGACCTCTTCATTGCGCATATGCGCAGGCATGATCCGCATCAGGAAGTCGTTGCGATCAGGCCATGCGGCGGATTTTCGCTCGGCCAGTTGATCGATCTCTTCGACTTTAAGCGGTGGAAATGCGCCGGGAAAACTGGCTGTCGCCCGCGCGGCAAAGGTCAGTTCGAGCGGGTCGGCTAGCGTCTTGTCTTCCATACTCACGCGCGCCTGAAAGCCGATTGGCATGCGATGCTCGGTTTCCTCGACAATCGGTGGACTGTTGAGCTGCAGAAGCTCGAGATGCCCGCGAAAATCGGTGGCGGTAACCGACAGGTCGATGGGATGCCCGGGCGGAAGAAGCGGGTTTTCCTTTGGCGCGGCTGCCATGGCATCCATCGCATCGCTCAGCAGTTTGGAGAAGCCAATGCCGGAAAAGGGCGGTTCGAACCAGCGGCCGCGCACCAGATGCGACACCTTCCGGCGAACCTCTGCGCGGGTTTCGGGCGCGACGCTCTCGGAAACGGCATTGCCGGGGCGCTTGAGCAACCAGTTGGCAATAGGCTGCGCCCAGAACTTGGCGAACTTCCACATCGGGCGGGCATCGGGATCGACCAGGCGATCAACATCAGCGCATTCGAGCCACAGTTCGGTAAGCGGCTCAAGCGACTGGCCCGAGTGAATCGCCTGCGCCAGGAAAACAGCGTTGATTCCGCCTGCGCTGGCACCGGTCAGGATATCGGGCAGCACCCGCAGCTTCAGGCCCTGCTCCTGCTCGATGGTGCTGAGCAGGTCGCGATAAACGCCTTGCACACCTTCGCTACGGGGTTCGTCGGAGTGAAAGGCTCGGCTCGCCCGCGCGAGCTTCCAGATTTCCTTGGTCACTCCATGCATATAGACAGCAAGGCTTACGCCACCGTAGCAAATCAGCGCGATGCGGAGTTCCTTCTGCCTCATGTGATTAGCGTGGCAAATCCGCCAGATACGGGCAAGGGCAAAGCCACGCCCTTGCCGGACAATCTAGACGCGCCAGCGGTAACGCCCGTCCAACGGATGCGCGAACACGACGGCTTCTTCGCGCGAGCCGCGACCGATATTGTGCACCGCCAGAAGTGTGCCGCTTTCGGTGCGCTTGGAGACGATGCCAATATGCGGGAGACGCCCGTCGACCTTGCTGGTGAAGATGTCCCCCACCTGCCAGTCGGCGGGATCGGTCGATATCGGAAGAGCTGCGCCTTGCCGTTTGAAGAAGGTCTGCAGGTTGGGAACACGCCGATGGTCGATATTGCGATCTGTTGCAGAAAGCTGCCAGTTGTTCGGGTAGGCGGCAAAGTTGGCTTTCATATCCTCATGGACGAGCTGCTGCAGATCAATGTCCAGCGCGTCTCGATAGGCACGGATCACTACATCGGTACAAACGCCGCGCGATCGCGGCACATCACCGCCTGGATAGTCGATGCCGGTATAGGCCGGGTCGTAAGCGACTGTAACGCCGATTTGTTCGCGAGCCGCCGTGACCAGCTTGGAAGCCGGATCGCCCGCTTCGAAGGAGGATGTTTCACCTGGCTCTTGCCGGACGGCCTGATTGGCCCGGGAGCATGCCGAGAGTGCCACTGTGCTCACCACCATCCCGCGCAGAAAAGTGCGGCGTCCGAAAGCAGCTACGTTGGCCATCGTGCAAATATCACCCGCTGCGATGAACCAACAATGAAAGCCGCTTGCGTTCCATATTTGTTCTCGATAGAGGGGCGGCATGGCGAAACCCAAAAAGCGATATGTTTGTGCTGCTTGCGGCTCCGTATCCCATCGCTGGCAAGGGCAATGCCCAGATTGCGCCGAATGGAATACCCTGAGCGAAGATGCCCCGGCGACGGTGTTCTCGCAGAAGCATGACTTGTCGAGTGGCGGTCGCGCGGTGGAGTTCGTCGACTTGGATGCACCGGGTGGACCGCTGAAACGGCAGCCGACAGGACTCGAAGAGTTCGACCGAGCGCTTGGCGGTGGGCTTGTGCCGGGTTCCGCGATCCTGATGGGTGGCGATCCCGGGATCGGAAAATCGACTTTGTTGCTTCAAGCGGCAGCAAAGATTGCCAAGGATGGCCGGTCGACCGTCTATGTCAGCGGCGAAGAAGCCGCAGCGCAGGTCAGGATGCGGGCATCGCGCCTTGGTTTGGCGGATGCACCGATCAAGCTCGCTGCTGCGACCTCGGTTCGTGACCTTTTGACGACTCTGGGCACGATGGAGCCGCCGAAACTGCTGGTGATCGATTCTATCCAGACAATGCATTCGGATACCATCGAAGGTGCGCCCGGCACGGTCAGTCAGGTTCGCGGCTGTGCATTCGAGCTGATCCGCTACGCCAAGCAGAACGGCGTGGCGCTGGTGCTGGTTGGCCATGTGACCAAAGACGGCAACATTGCCGGTCCGCGTGTGCTCGAACATATGGTTGACGTTGTGATGAGCTTTGAAGGTGAGCGGAGTCACCAATACCGGATCCTGCGCGCACTGAAAAACCGCTTCGGCGCGGTCGACGAAATCGGCGTTTTCGCAATGGCAGAGAAGGGTCTGGAAGAGGTATCGAATCCCTCGATGCTGTTCCTTTCAGGTCGCGAGGCACCCTTGGCCGGCAGCGCGGTGTTTCCCGCGCTGGAAGGCACACGGCCGGTCTTAATTGAAGTTCAGGCGCTGATCGTTCGTCTGCAGAGCGGCGCAACGCCACGGCGCGCCGTGGTCGGGTGGGACAACGGGCGACTGGCAATGCTGCTTGCAGTGCTCGAATCGCGCTGCGGGCTGAATTTCAGTTCTGCGGAAGTCTATCTCAATGTCGCGGGCGGTTACCGACTGTCCGACCCAGCGGCTGATCTCGCAGTTGCTGCTGCACTCGTTTCAGCGCTGGCCGACAAGCCCCTGCCGACCCACAGCGTCTGGTTTGGTGAAGTATCGCTTGCCGGAGAGATACGCCCGGTGGCTCATGCGGGAATCCGTTTGCGCGAGGCGGCAAAGCTCGGATTTTCCGCTGGCTGTGGTCCGAATGATGTCGAGCGTTCACCTGGTCTTAACTATCGCGGGCTCACGCAGCTCTCCAACCTCGTTGACCAAGTGATGGCATCGCAATAAATTGGCTCCGCAATGGGTTGGTTCGACATCATAGTCCTGATTATCGTCGGTGTAGCCGCGGTCGGAGGTTTTTTGCGCGGGCTGGTGCAGGAAGTGTTGTCGCTCGCGGCATGGATCCTGGCCATTTTTGCGATCCACTATCTGCATACACCGCTTTATCAGGCGCTTTCCGATTGGATCCAGCCAGGGACACCCGTCGCAATTCTGGCTTTCGCGCTGCTACTATTAATTCCTTACGCTGCGATGAAGCTGATCGCGGGCAATGTCGGTGAAGCCTCGCGCAACTCGATACTTGGGCCAATCGACCGAGTGCTCGGTTTCGGCTTTGGAGCCATGAAGGGCGCGTTGATCGTTGTAGTTGCATTCTCGCTGCTGGTGCTCGGCTATGACAGCATATGGGGTGTTGCCGGACGACCAAGCTGGATAACGACCGCGAGAACCTATCCCGCGATCAATGCGGGCGCAGGCGAACTGGTGCAGATGATTGACGCGCGACGCGCCCGTTTGCGCGGCGAAGAAACCGAGAGCGAATGACCGCAGCCAATCCGGAAAAGCTCTACACTTCCGATATTCTGTCTCTTGCCGTCGAAGTGGCGCAATATCCCTTCGATGGAACTGCAGCGGTGCAGTCGGATGTTAGATCAAGATCGTGCGGCAGCACTCTGTCGCTATCGATAGAGGTCAACGGGGATGGTGGGGTCGAAACGGTTGGAATGCGCGTTCTGGCTTGCGCTGTCGGTCAGGCGGCGGCGGCAATATTCGCCCGGGATGTCAAAGGGCGCACACGGGACGATCTGCAGCGTCAGGCCGAGGCGTTGCTCAGCTGGCTCAACCGTGGCGGCCCCCAGCCGCAATGGGCCGGGATAGAATTGCTCGACACAGCACGCGCCTACCCGGCTCGCCATGATGCTGTCCTCTTGCCGTGGAGAGCAGCCCTTCAGGCGCTTTCCAAGACAGGCGTGCAGCGCTAGGGGCAGACGTTCAAACAGACGCTCGATTGTTGGGGGATGGGTATGAGCGACGCAGTCATCGGCGGAGAACACCAGCCAAGCGACAAGGAAGTGCGCCTGGTTATTGGCGCAAGTTCGGCCGGCACCATATTCGAATGGTACGATTTCTTCATCTACGGCACGCTTGCTTATATCCTCAAGGATGCGTTCTACGCCACCGACAACGAAACGCTGGGCTTGCTGCTCGTGTGGTCGACTTTCGCAGTCGGTTTTGCGTTTCGGCCTATCGGGGCGATACTATTTGGGTTCCTCGGCGACAGGCTGGGAAGGAAATACACTTTTCTCGTGACCGTTACCCTGATGGGTATCGCCACCGCCGGCGTGGGCTTTATTCCCACGGTCGACAGCATAGGCATGGCCGCACCCATTATCGTTATCCTGCTGCGCGTCCTGCAGGGACTGGCACTGGGCGGCGAGTATGGTGGTGCTGCGATCTACGTTGCTGAGCATGCACCACCCGAGAAGCGGGGGCACTATACCAGTTACATCCAGGCGAGCGTTGCGGGTGGCTTTGTGTTGTCCATCGCGGTTGTATTGGCCTGCCGCTTTCTGATCCCCGAGGACGATTTTGTATCCTGGGGATGGCGTGTGCCGTTCCTGCTCTCGATCATCCTGCTCGGGATCTCGCTATGGATGCGTCTCAAGCTGTCCGAGAGCCCGGTCTTTCGAGCCATGAAAGAGGCAGGCGAGACAGCGCAAAATCCGTTTGTCGAGAGCTTCACCTATCCAGGAAACAAGAAGCGCATATTCGTGGCGCTGTTCGGTGTCACAGGCATCCTGACGACGATCTGGTATACTGCGTTCTTCAGCGGAATGAGTTTCCTGCGCGGGCCGATGCACGTCGATGACCTGACGGTCGAGCTAATCCTGTTCTTCTCCGGCCTGGTTGCGATGAGTTTCTACGTCGTAGTGGGCAAATGGTCCGACCGGGTTGGGCGCAAGAAGCCGATTATCATCGGTGCAGTCCTGACATTGCTGTTGCTGTTCCCGGCCTTCTGGGCGATGGGTAGTCTTGCCAATCCCGGGGTCGCAGAGGCGGCAGAGCGTAACCCGGTCACTGTGACCGGCCAGCAATGCACGACCGACCCCTTTGCCGATCTGTTCGACCGCGAGCAAACCAATTGCGGCAAGGTTCTCGAAGTGCTCACCGCAGCCGGCGTGCCTTACATCGTCGACGAGAGCAACACGCTCGGTTTGGCGGTCGGCGGCAGTGCAGTTGCTATCGACGACGCCTGGTTCGATGACGGCACCGCTCGCCGAGACGGAATCCGCAGCGCGCTAACCGAGCAGGGATTCGATTTCAGCAAGCAGCAGCCCGGATTCGCCAGGATACTGGGCATCGTCGCGATCCTGCTCGGGCTCGGCATGCTCTCGGCGTTGACCTACGGGTCGGTTGCTGCGCTGCTTAGCGAGATGTTCCCGCCCAAAATCCGCTATTCCTCGATGTCGATTCCGTATCACATTGGCGCGGGCTACCTCGGCGGGTTCCTGCCGCTGATTGCCGGAGTAATCGTTGCGAGCACGGGCAATATCTACTCAGGCCTTTGGTACACCTGGATCGTGGTGGCATTTGGTGTGGTCGTCGCGTGGTGGGGGCTGCCTGACGGTCCGCCGACCGATTTCAAGGACTCGCACGACGCACCACCGGCGTCACCTGTACTACCATGACCTGCGTATGACGGACTTGCCACAGCTGCCGCTGCGGTTGCAGCTTGATCAACATGCTCTGACCGAAAATTGGCATGCGCTCGACCGACTGAGCGGCGCGGCCAACTGCGGGGCTGCGGTAAAGGCCGACGGATACGGTCTGGGTGCCCGGGATGTCGTTTCGAAGTTGCTGAACGCGGGTTGCCGCGATTTCTTCGTGGCAGCCTGGGTCGAGGCCGCCGGGGTTCAGGATCTGATGGAAACCGGCTCGCTAACGGTTCTCAACGGTGTGCTCGAAGAAGACATGAAGTTCGCGACCAAGAGCCGTTGCAAACCGATGTTGAATTCGACCCGGCAAGTCGAACTTTGGCGAAGCACCGGATTACCATGCGACGTTATGATCGACACCGGCATGAACCGGCTTGGAATGTCAACCGCAGACGCTGTTGCCATCGATTGGAACGGCCTCGAAGTAGATACACTGGCCAGCCATCTTGCGTCGGCCGATGAAGACAGCGGTCAGAACGACGAGCAACTTGCAGCGTTTCGATCGGTGATTGATGCCGTGCCGCACCGCCGCACAAGTCTCGCCAACAGTGCAGGCATTGCACTTGGGGAAGACTTCCAATTCGATCTCACCCGTCCGGGGCTGTCGATCTATGGAGGCATTCCACGAGCAGAGTTGGCTGACGCGATCACTCCGGTCGGCAAAATCGAATGCCAGATATTACAGCTGCGCGAACTCGATGCGGGCGACAGGGTTGGTTACAACGCTACCTATACTGCCAAGCACCCAATGAAGATTGCGATCATATCGATCGGTTACGCCGACGGGTATTTGTGCGGTTTTTCAGGGACCGGCAGCTTCTTTTGCGAGGGCACAGAGTCGCCGGTTCTGGGGCGCGTGTCAATGGACCTTGTTGCACTGGACGTGACCTCGAAGCCTGGTCTGAGCGAAGGCGATTGGGTCAGCCTCCCACTCGATTTGCCGAAACTGTCCTCGCAATCCGGACTCTCGCAATATGAAGTTCTCACAAGCCTCGGTACGCGGCATGATCGTCGCTGGTCGGACTAGCCATTCTGTCCCGTTCCGGGCAGCTTCTTTGCATTATGTTGCACTGCACATGCTGCGAGTGCTAGTGCAGCAAAAATCGCAGCATGAGCTGCAGCATTTCGGGAGCATGCATGGCCAAGCGCGACGCCAAGGATGGCGATAAAGTCACGATAAAAAAATACGCCAACCGTCGGCTCTACAACACCAGCTCCTCCAGCTACATCACGCTTGATGATCTTGCCGAGATGACTCGCGAGGGCGTCGAGTTCGAGGTTGTCGATGCGAAGTCGGGCGATGACATCACGCATTCGATCCTGACCCAGATCATCATGGATGAAGAAGCCAGCGGCGAGCAGATGTTGCCGGTTAGTTTCCTGCGTGATCTGATTTCGATGTATGGCAATTCGATGCAATCGATGATGCCGCAATATCTCGAAGCCACGATGTCGAACTTCCGCACAAACCAGGCGAAGATCCAGGAAGCATTTCGCGAAGGACTGGGCAAGACGCCAATCGGCAAGATTCACGAAACGAACATGGCCGTCATGCGCGCTTTCGGAGAAGCGATCCTGCCGGGAAGCAGGGGCAAGGCAGAGCCAGAGGAAAGCGCGGATCCCTCGTCGTCCGATGGCGAAGAGATCGACGCGCTCCGCAAACAGATGGCCGAGATGCAAAAGAAGCTGGACGAATTGAGCAAATAGGTCTCTTGCCCGTCGCGGTTCGAGAATCACAAAACAGGAAAATCCGTGTCCAACATCCGTCACGCACTTTCGGTCAAGCGTTCCGACGATTTCGCCAAATGGTATCAGGAAGTTATATCTGCCGCAGATCTCGCTGAAGAGTCGGGCGTGCGCGGCTGCATGGTTATCAAGCCCTGGGGCTATGGTATCTGGGAGCGCATCCAGCGCTTGCTCGACGACCGGATCAAGGAAACCGGGCACGAAAATTGCTACTTCCCGATCTTTATCCCGCTTTCCAACTTCGAGCGCGAGGCCGAGCATGTCGATGGCTTCGCCAAGGAAATGGCGGTGGTTACGCATCATCGTCTGATTGCCGACGGGGAGGGCAGCCTGGTTCCCGATCCCGATGCGAAGCTGGAAGAACCTCTCGTTGTGCGCCCCACATCGGAAACGATTATCGGCGATGCGATGGCCCGCTGGGTCCAGAGCTGGCGCGATTTACCCCTGTTGACCAACCAGTGGGCGAACGTGGTGCGTTGGGAAATGCGTACCCGTATGTTCCTGCGCACCAGTGAGTTCCTTTGGCAGGAAGGCCACACAGCGCATGAGGGTGAGGCAGAGGCGAAGGAACACACCCTGCGCATGCTCGAGGTCTATCGCGCTTGTGCCGAAGAAGATCTGGCGATGCCGGTGATCGCCGGTGAGAAGCCCGAAAACGAGCGCTTCCCCGGTGCGGTCGAGACCTGGTCAATCGAGGCGATGATGCAGGATGGCAAGGCGTTGCAGGCGGGCACGTCGCATTATCTCGGAACCAATTTTGCGCAGGCCGCCAGCATCCGCTTTCAGAATCGCGACGGCGAGCAGGAGCTGTGCCATACGACAAGCTGGGGCGTTTCCACGCGTTTGATCGGCGGCGTAATTATGACCCACGGCGATGATGACGGACTGCGGGTACCGCCGACGATTGCGCCGCGGCAGGTCGTTATTTTGCCGATGCTGCGAGGCAAGGATGAAGACGCTGCGCTAGTCACCTATTGCGAGGGTCTGCGGGACAAACTTAACACGCGAACCGCTTTCGGCGAGAAACTCCGTGTTCTGCTCGACACCAGGCCTGGCAAGGCTGCGGCAAAACGTTGGGACTATGTCCGCAAGGGCGCGCCCGTAATCATCGAGGTCGGCGGGCGGGACATGGATGAAGGGGTTGTCAGCCTGCTTCGCCGCGATGCGCTCTGGGCTGACAATGGTAAGCCGGATTTCCAATCGCCGACCGTAGATCAAGCCACCGAGGACATGCCGAATCTGCTCGAAACAATCCAGCGGAACCTGTTCGAGGAAGCAGAGCGGCGGCGCGACGATAATATCGAGCGCGGCATCGACACGATGGATGCGCTTGCTGCGCATTTCTCCGGCGATGGCAAGTATCCTGGCTGGGTCGAGGTCCAGTGGTCGAAACCTTCCGGTGCGGCGCTGGAAAAGGTTGTCGAACGGTTGAAGGAATTGAAATTGACGATCCGCAATGTGCCCATCAATAGCGCTCCGGTGACAGGCGCCTGCATTTTCTGCGGCGAAGATGCGGTCGAGCGCATCTACGTGGCGCGGGCCTATTAGTCGCTGCGATGCTCAAGGCTGTACGATACAATCTGCGGAACGTGTTTGTCTCGCGTGGCCGTGACGGTCGCGGGACGTTTCTGCGCTATTTGATGTTTGTTGTTCTGCTCAATGTCGTGATCCTTGCACTGGCTGCGCTGCCGCCCCTGGTAGCGATTGTAGGCGAAGTGTCCGCGAATGCCGGAAATGTTCCGGCCAACTCGCTTGAAGCGCGGATAATCAGGGAAATGGCCGAGACCGGTCTGGCGCAAACACTGGTACAGGTCAGCATCGGGCTCGGTGTGTTGAACATCGTCCTGCTGGTCGGCGCGCTCACCAGACGAGCTCACGATTCAGGACTACCGGGCATTGTCGTTGGCGTTCCTCTCGCGATCCAGCTGATCTGGATGTATTTTGCCTATACCCAATTGGGGGGCATCAGAGACACACTCCAATCGGCGGCTGCGATACGTGAAGCCGGTGAAGTTGCATCGGTCAAGGCCGGGATGATCGCGCAGGACATGCTGGGCTGGATCGTCGTATTGGTGGTGGTCCTGATTGGTTTTGCGAGAAGCCAGACCGGAACCAATCGCTATGGCGATGGTCCGGTCAAGCTATAGGGCCAACCCTACGGCTTTGTTGGCAGGTAGAGGGTGACAGCAAACGGCTCGCCGTTCATAGGCGGCGCATGCCCAACCGACCCCAAAAGAAACCGCCGCCCGGCTTACCTTCGCGCGAGCAGGTGCTCGAATTTCTTCAGACTTCCGACACAATCGTCGGCAAGCGCGAGATTGCCAAGGCATTCGGGCTGAAGGGGCAGGAGAAGATCGCGCTGAAAAAGCTGCTGAAAGATATGGCCGAAGAGGGTCTGATCGATGGCAAGCGCACGGCCTATCACCGGATGGGCGGTGTGCCGAAAGTCACGGTTCTTAGGGTGGTCGATATCGAGGATGGTGAGCCCGTCGCGATTCCCGACAATTGGCAACCCGATTATGGCGCTCCGCCGCCGAAGTTGCGAATCATCGAAAGCAAGAAAGGCAAGTCTCGCCACGCAGCTCTGAAGGTCGGTGACCGGGTGCTCGCGCGGACCGAAGAAGCTGGCAATGGCCGGCGCGCGCATGTGATGAAAAAGCTGCCCGCCAAAACCGAAGGCTTGATGGGCGTAGTCGAAATCGATGGCAGCGGCAAAGCCTGGCTCGCACCGACGGATAAGCGTGTACGCAATTCTTCACCTATCGCCGATCTGGGGGGAGCCGAGGGCGGGCAACTCGTATTGGCGGAGCCTGCCGGTCGCAGTCCGCGCGCCGGCGTTAAGGTGGTCGAAGTGCTGGGCGATCCGCTGGCACCGAAGAGTTTTAGCCTGATCGCTATTTCCAAGCATGGCATTCCCAATGTTTTTCCCGAGGAAGCGCTGGCCGAAGCTGAGCGGGCGGCTGAGCTAGTGCTGAGTGAGGAGAAACGCGAGGATCTCAGGCATCTGCCAATTGTCGCAATCGATCCCGCCGATGCACGCGACCACGACGATGCAATCTGGGCGGAATCCGACGGGCAGGGCGGCTTCAACGCTTTGATCGCGATTGCCGATGTCAGCTTCTATGTCCGTCCGGGCGGAGCTCTCGACCGCGAAGCGCGCAAACGGGGCAACTCGGTCTATTTTCCTGACCGGGTAGTTCCGATGCTGCCTGAAGTGCTCAGCGCCGATGTCTGCTCGCTGAGGCACGGTGAGGACCGGGCTGCGATGGTGTGCCACATCCATGTGTCGGCAGAAGGTAAGGTCAGGTCTTCGCGTTTCACACGTGCTATTGTGCGCATCGATGAAGTTATCGCCTATGAAGAGGCCCAACGCCGGATAGACGCAGGCGAAGCCTCGGAAAATGTCGCCAATCTGTGGGATTGCTGGAAGAAGCTGGCAGCGGCGCGGGATGCGCGAGATCCGTTGGAACTCGATCTGCCCGAGCGCCGCGTTGTGCTGAACGACGAAGGCAAGATCGAGGAAATCGCCGTGCGCGAGAGGCTCGATGCGCACCGCGTGGTAGAGGACTTTATGATCGCGGCCAATGTCGCTGCGGCGCAGGCGCTGGAGAAGAAAACCTCGCCCGTGGTCTACCGCGTCCACGAGCCACCCAGCCGCGAAAAGCTTGTCGCCTTGCGCGAATATCTTGAGACGCTCGATATGAATCTCGCGCTCGGTCAGGTCATCACGCCTGGCCTGTTCAATCGCATGCTCAAGGATGTGACTGACGAGAGCGAGAAGGCGCAAGTGATGGAGGCAGTGCTGCGCACGCAGACGCAGGCCTATTACGGGCCAGCCAATGCGGGACATTTCGGCCTCGCGCTGTCGTCATACGCCCATTTCACATCACCGATCCGCCGCTATGCGGACCTTCTGGTCCACCGGGCGCTGGTCGATGCCTATGGGCTCGAGCAACCCAAACCGAAGGGAAAAATACCGCCAACATCAGGGCTTTCGGACAGGGACCGTGAAGATCTCGGTAAAATCGCCGACGCCATCAGCCAGACAGAGCGGCGCGCGATGGAAGCCGAGCGGGATACGATTGACCGCTATGTTGCGGCATGGCTGTCGGGCCGTGTGGGTGAGACCTTCAAGACGCGCATTACCGGTGTTCAGTCATTCGGTTTTTTCGCGACCATTGAGGGGCTGGGCGGCGACGGTCTGGTGCCGGTTTCAACACTCGGCTCGGACTATTTTCGCTACGACGAGGCCGCCCAATCGCTGGTCGGGGAAAAAACAGGTCAGAGTTATACAGCCGGTGACCGGCTCGAATTGCAGCTTGGGGAAGCGAACGCACTCACCGGTGCGTTGAAATTCGTGCCCCTCGACAGCGATGGTAATCCAATCGAAACGCGGGGTCGACGTCCGGAGCCTTACAAGAAGAAGTCACGCGGGAAACCAAAACACAAACAGGGCCAGCGTGGTCGGCCCAAGAATGTTCGGCACCAGGGCAAAAAGAAACGCTAGCTCGCCAGCCGGTCGATCTCGTCATTAGGGAAGTTGCCCGGCACGATATAGAGCGGACAGGGGAGACTGCCCGAATGCGATGAGAAATGTGCAATAAGCGGCCCCGGAGGCCCTTCTGCCGCTGCGCCAAGTACGAGAGCCGCAACTTCGGGGTGATCGGCGAGATACTCCTTGATCACCGCCTGGCCTTCGCCAATTCGCACCGAAATTGTGGGCATCTTTCCGCTTTCGGAAAACAGGTTCCCGGCCGCACTGCTCGCCATAACCTCGGCCCGGTCGCGCGCCTCCTGCTCGATCGTCGCCTGCACAGCGCCAAATGCGTTGAAGTTCTGCTTGGCGACGAGCGCAAGGATATGCACACTCCCTCCAGTCGACATTGCCCGGCGCGATGCAAAGCGCAGCGCTTTTCGTGCCTCGTCGGTGTCATCCATTATGACGAGATAGGTGCGCATTCAGTTCCCTCCGCATCGCGCCAAGCGGGCGCCGCGTGTCGCGGTATCCGATGAAATCGTATTCGGCGCAAGTTCGGGCCAAAAACCTTGCCCGAAACGCGCAAATTGGCCAGAGAGGCTTGCACACCGCAACAGGACAACCGGACACCTATGCCAACCGAGATCAAGATGCCCGCGCTCTCCCCGACCATGGAGGAAGGCACACTTGCCAAATGGCTGATCAAAGAGGGTGACGAAGTTTCCGCCGGTGATGTCATGGCCGAGATCGAGACCGACAAGGCAACGATGGAATTCGAAGCCGTAGATGAGGGCGTGGTGGCCTCGATTCTGGTCGAAGAAGGCACAGAGAATGTGCAGGTCGGCACGGTCATCGCCATGCTCGCCGAAGAGGGGGAGGATGTGGAAGCGGCCAAGTCCGCTACACCATCGGGCGATACTGCGCCTGAACCGGCCAAGACCGAAGAGAAGCCCGTCGAACCGGCTCCCGCACCAGCGCCAGTGCCACCCCCAAGTTCCGCACTGGCTCCTGCGCCTTCGCCTTCGGGCGACCGGATCATAGCCTCTCCGCTGGCGAAGCGTATTGCCGAGCAGAAAGGTATCGACCTGTCGGGCGTCAGCGGTAGCGGGCCCAATGGCCGCATCGTCAAGGCCGATGTCGAAAACGCAAAACCCGGTGCGGCGCCTGCAGCAAGTGCTACTCCAACAACCGCAGCGGACACCTCCAGCGACATTCCCGACTTTGGCATTCCGTACGAAGACGAAAAACTCAACAATGTCCGCAAAGTTATCGCGCGCCGCCTTACCGAAGCCAAGCAGACGATCCCGCATATCTATCTCACGGTCGATGTGCGGCTCGATGCGCTGCTGGACCTGCGCAAGCAGCTGAATGCCGCACTCGAGGCTGAAGAAATCAAGCTTTCGGTCAACGATCTGCTGATCAAAGCGTTGGCCAAAGCGCTCCAACGTGTCCCGCAATGCAATGTCAGTTTCGGCGGCGACGTGCTGCGCCAATATCATCGGCAGGACGTGTCGGTTGCTGTCGCTGCACCGAGCGGGTTGATTACACCGATCATCACAGATGCCGGAGCGAAGAGCATCTCGCAGATATCGACCGAGATGAAGGAGCTAGCGGGCAAGGCGCGCGACGGGAAACTGCAGCCGCATGAATATCAGGGCGGAACGGCCAGCCTCTCCAATCTCGGTATGTTCGGCACAAAGCAGTTCGACGCGGTGATCAATCCTCCGCAGGCGATGATCCTGGCAGTCGGTGCAGGCGAACAGCGCCCGCATGTGATCGACGGGGCACTATCCGTCGCCACCATGATGAGCGCCACGGGCAGCTTCGATCACCGAGCGATTGATGGTGTCGATGGTGCCAAGCTGATGGACGCTTTCAAGACGCTGGTCGAAAACCCGCTGGGTCTGGTGGCCTGATCCATGAAGTCTGTCGCAACCGCTCTGGCGGCCATCGCCATGGCTCACACTCCGCCTGTCGAAGATGAGTATGACATAGGCCGTATCCCCATGGTCGGCCTGCAAGGACCGGAAACCGACGCTTGCCCCGGTATTGGCCGGATCGCATTGTTCGAGCCGAAGAAGGGCGATTTCATGCGGATCTATACCGATGCGGGCGAGGGTGCGTCGGTGAAGGACAAGATCGATCTTTCAACGCTGGTTTGGCTCTGCGAGGCGGATGAAGGCTGGCAGGGGATCGTTTATCCCTCCGGCCGGTTTGAGGAACTCGGCGATTGCCGGGTCAGCAGTCCGAAATCCGAGCCCGAACCCTATAGCGGTCCGTGCCGATATGGTTGGGTCGAAGCAAAATATATCGAATTAACAGCAGGTTGATTCGCTAAATTGACAATTGGAGTGGCTCAGATGGCTTCCTCATATGACGTAATTGTTCTTGGGTCCGGTCCCGGCGGCTATGTCGCGGCGATCCGCTGCGCGCAGTTGGGTTTGAAAACTGCGATTGTAGAGCGCGAAAACCTCGGTGGCATCTGCCTCAATTGGGGCTGTATCCCGACCAAGGCACTGCTCCGGTCGGCTGAGATCTTCCACTATATGCAGAACGCCAAGGATTACGGGCTTGCGGCGAAGCAGATCGAGGCCGACCTTGAGGCTGTGGTCAAGCGCAGTCGCGGTGTCGCCAAGCAGCTCAATCAGGGCGTCACGCATCTGATGAAAAAGAACAAGATCACAGTGCATATGGGCGAGGGCGCGCTGACCGGCCCAACATCTATGACGGTGAAAGGCGACAAGGGCGAAGAGAAGCTCTCCGCCAAACACATTATCGTCGCAACAGGTGCTCGGGCACGCGATCTTCCGTTCGCTCCGGCAGACGGCAAGCGCGTTTGGACTTACCGTACCGCGATGACTCCGCCCGAAATGCCGAGTAAGCTACTAGTGATCGGTTCTGGCGCAATCGGCATCGAGTTTGCCAGCTTTTACAACGATATGGGCAGCGATGTTACCGTGGTCGAAATGCTTGATCGGGTTGTTCCGGTCGAGGACGAGGAGGTCTCTGCGTTTCTTGAAAAATCGCTCAAGAAGCAGGGTATGTCGATTCTGACCGGTGCCGGGGTCGAGGATCTGCAGGTCGGCGCGAAAGGCGTGAAAGCCAAGATCAAGGCGAAGGACGGCAAGGTCACCGAGACCGAATTCAGCCATGTGATCGTCGCCATCGGTATCCAGCCCAACACCGAGAATATCGGCCTCGAAAAGCTAGCCGAGATGGATCGCGGCGTTATCCAGATCGATCCCTATGGCCGGACCAAGTCGAAGGGGCTTTGGGCCATCGGTGACTGCACGCCCGGCCCCTGGCTGGCGCATAAGGCATCGCATGAGGGCGTTACAGCGGCGGAAGCCATCGCGCAGGAGCTGGGCAATAAGGACGTCCATCCGCACGCGCTTGACCGCAACAACATTCCGGGCTGCACCTATTGCCACCCGCAGATCGCCAGCGTCGGCATGACCGAAGCGAAAGCGAAAGAGGCTGGCTTCAAGGTCAAAGTCGGCAATTTCCCTTTCATAGGCAATGGCAAGGCGATTGCGCTGGGTGAGGCGGAAGGCTTCATCAAAACTGTGTTCGACGAGAAGACCGGTGAACTGCTCGGCGCCCATATGATCGGCGCGGAAGTGACCGAGCTGATCCAGGGCTATACCGTCGGCAAACAACTCGAAACGACCGAAGCAGAGCTGATGCAGACGGTATTCCCGCACCCCACTCTCAGCGAAATGATGCACGAAAGCGTGCTTGCCGCTTATGACAGGGCCTTGCACATTTGAAACAATAGGGCAGGGATGATGCGATGACATCATTTCTTATCCTGTCTCTTCTGATCCTCGTAGCCGGGATCGTCGCTGTCCCCCTTGCAAGCCGGTTCGGGCTTGGCTCGGTTCTGGGATATCTACTCGCCGGAATGGTGATCAGCCCGCTGCTTGCGACCCTTGGTGTCGATGTCGAGGCGCTGCAGATATTTGCCGAGTTCGGCGTCGTGATGATGCTGTTTATCGTCGGTCTGGAACTTGAGCCGAAACGCCTGTGGGACATGCGCGGCAAGCTCATCGGTCTTGGTGGTGGACAGGTTCTCCTTACAACGCTGGCAATAACCGGCATTGGATTGTTTTACGGTAATCCATGGCAGACCGCGCTGGCGATCGGCATGGTGCTGGCACTGTCTTCGACCGCGATCATCGTCCAGACGTTGACCGAGAAGAAGCTGATGAAATCGGAAGGCGGTGAGGCGAACTTCTCTGTTCTGTTGGTGCAGGATATCGCCGTGATCCCGATCCTCGCGCTGTTGCCTCTGCTGGCGATGCCCGAGCTCTATGGATCGGTAGATGCACACGGAGAGGGCGGTGCGCATGGCGGGATCGACCTGACGGCGTCGATGCCGGTCTGGCTTGCCGCTCTGGTGCGGATCGGGGCAGTCGCAGCGGTTATTGCGATTGGCATCTACGCTATTCGCCCATTGTTCCGCTACATCGCCGCAGCAAATTTGCGCGAGCTGTTCACCGCTGCAGCGCTCGCAGTCGTGATTGGTATAGCCGTGCTAATGTCGCTTGTCGGCCTCTCGCCGGCGCTTGGTGCATTTGTCGCAGGTGTCGTTCTTGCGACCAGCGAATATCGCCACGAGCTTGAAAGCGACATCAACCCGTTCAAGGGGCTCTTGCTGGGTCTGTTTTTTATTACCGTGGGGGCGGGGATCGACTTTGCGCTCGCGGCAGAATTGTGGCGCGATGTGCTGTTCTGGGCTGCGGTGACGATCGCGGCGAAGTTCGCTGTCTTGCTGATCGTCGGATGGTTCTATGGTCTGCGCAGACAGGCGTTGTGGTTGTTCTGCCTCAGCCTGCCGCAAGCCGGCGAGTTTGCCTTTGTCCTGATTTCCTTCGCGGTCGCGAACGCCGTCTTCGATACCGCGCTCGCGGACCTTCTCTTGCTGATCGTCGCTCTGACGATGCTGATAACACCGCTCTTGTTCATCCTCTACGACAAGGCAATTGCCCGCGCATACTGCAGGGGTGATGAACCGGAAGCCGACGCAATCGAAGAGGAAAACCCGATCATCATCGCTGGCAGTGGCCGGGTCGGAGGCGTGATCAACCGGATGCTTCAAGCTGCAGGCTTCAGCACCACGGTCATCGACTACAGTTCGCGCCAGCTTGAGCTTGGGCGAAAGTTCGGGTTTCGTACCTATTTTGGTGATGCAACCAGGCCCGACCTGTTACACGCGGCCGGGATTGATAGGGCGAAACTGCTGATCGTAGCGCTCGACGAGAAAGAGCAGATCGATAAGCTCGTCAAATACGCCGTCGCTCATTGCCCCAACCTCCATATCACGGCGCGTGCGGTTGATCGCAATCACGTGTATGAGCTGTGGGCTCATGGTTGCCGCGACATTGTCCGCGAGACCTATGACAGCACACTCCGTATGGGCCGCTCTGCCTATGAAGCACTCGGTATGGACCGCCAACAGGCTGAAGCGGCAAAGGACGCATTTGAGGAAGTCGACCGCCGCGCCATGCGCGAAGTTGCCGATCTCTACGACATGGGTATTCCCTTCGACGAGAACGAGCCCTTGATCGCCAAGGTCAGGGAGCTACGCGCGGAATGGGATCCAATCCTGCGCGAGCAAATGGACGAAATCCTCAAACGAGGCTGATCATATGGGCAAAGGCACGCATAGCTACGTCGCCGACACGCGAAACGAAACGATCATCATCGACGTCAATGGCGAGCATTTTCCGCGCGACGAGGCCGTGGTTTCGGTTTTCGACAGCGGCTTCATGCTCGGTGATGGCGTGTGGGAAGGGCTGCGCATCCACAATGGCCGGATTGCCTTTCTCGATCAGCATCTGAAGCGATTGTATCGCGGGGCGAAAGCTATCGCGATGGATATCGGAATCACGCCGGATCGATTGACCGCGCGCCTTTACAATGTGCTCGCGGCCAACGGGATGGACGGTGATGGTGTTCATATCCGCCTGATGGTGACGCGCGGTATCCGTTCGACCCCGTATCAGGATCCACAAGTCGTGATATCGCCCGCGACGATCGTGATTATTCCCGAATGGAAAGACCCGGTCCCCGAAACCGCGACCAACATGCTGAAACTGTTCACGGTCCACGTGCGGCGCGGTTATCCCGATGTGCAGGATCCCAAGCTCAACAGTCATTCGAAACTCAATTGTATAACCGCTTGTATTCAGGCGACGCAGGCCGGGGCTGATGAAGCTCTCATGCTCGATCCGCACGGTTTTGTCGCAACCTGCAACTCGACTCACTTCTTTATCGTAAAAGACGGAGAAGTATGGACTTCTTCGGGTGACTACTGCCTCGATGGCATAACACGGGGGATGGTGATCGAAATCGCACGGGACGCCGGCATCCCGGTATTCGAGCGTAATTTCTCGCTGATTGACGTCTATGGAGCGGAAGAAGCATTTACCACCGGAACCTTCGCCGGGTTGGCGCCGGTCGGGACGGTTGATGGCAGGGTAATCGGGACGGATCGTGGTCCGATGGTCGAGCGGCTGCAACAGCTGTATCTTGAGCGCCTGCACAAGGACACAGCGGCATGACCATCCGCATTGCGATGTGGTCCGGGCCGCGCAACATCTCGACCGCGATGATGCGTAGCTTTGGTGCGCGAGGTGACTGCGCGGTCAGCGATGAGCCCTATTACGGCGCATTTCTCAAGGAAAGCGGCGAACCGCACCCGATGGCGCGTGAAACGATTGAATCGATGGATTGCGAATGGCACTCGATCCGCGAGACATTAGCCGGTGATGCAAAGGGCGGTGCGCCGATATGGTACCAGAAACACATGCCGCATCATATGGTCGGTCCCGTAGGGATCGAGCATATGCCTGAGCATCGCCACGCATTCCTCATCCGCGCGCCCGAGCGGGTTGTGGCGAGTTACAAAGCCAAGAACGAGTTGCGACGACCCGAAGTGCTAGGGTTTGCCGATATCCGGCGATACGTCGCGTTTGAGACCAAGCGCAGCGGGCGGGTACCGCCTATCATCGATGCAGATCGGTTTATGGCTGATCCTGCTGCGATGCTGGAAAAGCTCTGCGCGGCACTGGGCATCGTATGGACAGCAGACATGCTTGAATGGGCGAAGGGCCCTCATCCCGACGACGGCATATGGGGCGAGCATTGGTATGAGAAGGTCAACGCCTCAACAGGGTTCGGATCACGTCCGGGACCATTGCCTGAGCTTGGTGGTGATTATGCCGCCACAGCCGACGCTTGCCGCGATGACTACGAGGCTTTGCTTAACGACGCTTTGTAGGAATTGGCGGACAGGGTGGGATTCGAACCCACGGTACGCTTGCACGCACGGCGGTTTTCAAGACCGCTGCATTCAACCACTCTGCCACCTGTCCGCAGCGACTCGTTCGCTAGCCACGTCCTGTCGATTTGTCACCAGCGTTGTGACGATTTCCACTTGCGGTTCATGTTGGATGTGACACCACAGCAAAATGAAAAAGACGCCGTTATCTCTCGCCTTGGCCGCGCTGCTGGCTATCGGACCCGCAACCACAGCGCAATCGCAGGACATGTCCTTCGATGCCTACGTCCAGCTATTGATCGCGAAGGCGCGGGCAGAGGGTGTGAGCGAAAACACCCTGCGCCGCATGACAGCGGGGCTGACGCCCAACCAGCGGGTCATCCAGCTCGATCGCGGACAACCGGGCACACCCACGCGCACCGGCTATCCGGCAATGGCACCCTACATCAACACCCATGTGAACCCGACGCGCATCCGCCGGGGTCGCGACATGTACCGCGCCACGACATCGATCCGCCAGCGCGTCGAACGCGAATATGGCGTTCCGTCCGAGGTGTTGATGGCGATCTGGGGACACGAGACCAACTATGGCGGCTACAAAGGCAATTTCGACCTTTCGCGCTCGCTTGCCACGCTCGCCTGGGAGGGGCGTCGACGCGAATTGTTTGAAGGCGAATGGATCGCGCTGATGAAGGTTGCCGACAAGGGCTACTCGCGCTCGCAGCTCGTCGGCAGTTGGGCCGGTGCGTTCGGCAATCCGCAATTCCTGCCGAGTGTCTATCTAAGGCTCGCAACCGACGGTGACGGCGACGGGCGTGCCGATATCTTCAACAACCGTGCCGATACGCTGGCCTCGATAGCGCGTTATTTCGTCGATGCCGGTTGGCGCAGCGGTCAACCGTGGGGCGTTCGCGTTCGAGTGCCCAACAACCTCGACCGCGAAGCGATCAAGAGCAAAGTTGTTGCGCCTGTTTGCCCGCGTGTCCACGAACGTCACAGCCAATGGAGAACCGTCCGGGAATGGCGGAATCTGGGCGTTCAGCCGCAAAAATTCCTCGCCGATGACGTCATGGCGTCGTTCTTCCAGCCCGATGGGCCTGGAAAACCGGCCTGGCTCTTAACCTCAAATTATAGGGTTATCCTCGAATATAACTGCTCGAATTACTACGCAATGAGTGTGGGATTGCTTGCAGATGAGATTGCCAACTGATGTTCGTACGAGGTTTCTCGCCCTTGGCTTGACGGCTTTGCTGGCGGGTTGCAGTGTATTCCGCGGCGGTGACGGAATGCAGGTGGCATCGGCCGATGCTGCGGTTGCAGACGCCAGAACCGGGCCGGCGGCAGACTATCCGGTCGTGGTCGGCGAGCCCTATGAAATAGCCGGGAAACTCCATACGCCGCGCGACACGATGAATTTCGACGAAGTCGGCTATGCAGTGGCCGATCCGCAGGGCGGGGCAGGCGTTACCGTCGCGCACCGCACCCTGCCGATGCCGAGCTATATCGAGATCACGGCGCTCGATACAGGCAAGACTATTTTGGCACGGGTAGAGCGTCGTGGCCCGATGACGGGCAATGGTGCAGTGGCGCTCTCTGCTGGAGCGCAGGCCCAGCTTGAAGTCGCTGAAGGTGCGCCGATTCGCGTTCGCAGGGTAAATCCGATCGAGGCTGACCGTGCCAAGCTGCGTATGGGCGAGGTTGCTCCCCTGCGGATGAAAACGCCCAAATCGCTTTTGACCGTGCTGAAGCGCAAGCTGTCGAATGATGGCGCCGTCAGCCTGGCGGCGGCAAAACCGTCGGCGCCGGCGCCGAAATCAAACGCTGCCCCATCCACAGGAAACGAGCTTCCACCGGTTCGGCGGGCGGCGAACACGGTTACGCCCACGCCCACACCAACGAGAGTGGTAGAGCGCCCGGCACCGGTGGCCGCTGCGCCAGCGACACGCCAGTCCTTTGACAACGCTTTCGCACAAGAACGCAAAGCCGTGACAGCATATCCACTCGCGCCGCTCAATGGAGCCCGCAGCGCTGCACCTGCTCGCCGCGTAGCCACCGCTGCCCCTGCGCCGGTCGTTGTGGACAAGGCTCCGGAACCTGCAAACCGGATTTCCGCAACGCCGACTCCAGTCCAGCGCCAAGCAGCACCGACGCCCAGTGCACAGCGCGGTAATTACGTGATCCAGGCCGCTGCGTTCTCGAGCAAGGCAAACGCCGAACGGGCAGCCAACTCGATCGGTGGCTTCGTCCAGCGTTCGGGTAAGTTCTACCGCGTCCGTACAGGGCCGTTCGTCAATCGTGGACAGGCCGAAGCGGCTCTCGCAAAGGTCCGCGCTGCGGGCTATAGAGACGCGCGCGTCTTTACCGCAGGATAACACGCCGGCTCGCTCCCGGTGTCGGGAGCATCAGTGAACCGGATTTTCGCAGTATTGGCTGGATGTGTTGCGACGCTGAGTGTCGCATCATCCGCCGTGGAACCATCACAACCGGCCAGAGAACAGGCACCCACAGAAAAGTGGGCACAGCTTTCGCCGATTATTTTGCTCATCGATGCAAATTCGGGCCAGATCCTGCAAGAGCAGGACGCGGATCGCCGTTTCGTGCCCGCCTCGATCACCAAGGTTATGAGCGCCTTTGTTGCATTCGAAATGATCGAAAACGGCCAGCTCAACCCGGACCAGAAACTCAGCATGAGCGAGGCGCTGGCGGAGGACTGGTATCGTACCGGCTCGACCATGTTCCTGAATCCCGGCGAAGAAGTTACTGTCGAGCAGCTGTTGCGCGGCATCACGTCGGTTTCGGCCAACGATGCAAGCGCAGTGCTGGCGGTGGGCGCTGCCGGCTCGATGGAGGCCTGGGTCGACAAGATGAACATGGCCGCGCGCCGGATCGGTATGCAGGACAGTCATTTCGGCACACCCAATGGCTGGCCGGATGATGGCAAGACCTTCACAACCGCTTATGATCTGGCGCTTCTCGGCCGCATATTGATCGCGCGCTATCCTGAGAACTATGCGAAGTATTTCGGCCAAGAGGGACTGAGGCACAATGGTTTCGCGCAGGCCAACCATGACCCTATTTCAGGTCATATTGAGGGTGCTGACGGGCTGAAGACCGGATACACAAACCAGGCAGGGCACGGGTTTCTCGGAAGCGCGCAGAGAGACGGCACTCGCTTGCTCATGGTCGTTGCGGGTATCGACTACGAGCAACAGCGGGAGGCTGTCAGCCGCGAATTGATCGA
Organism: Pontixanthobacter sp.; assembly: GCA_965223995.1. GTDB lineage: Bacteria > Pseudomonadota > Alphaproteobacteria > Sphingomonadales > Sphingomonadaceae > Pontixanthobacter. Next base: position 224,880 of record CBDCXY010000017.1, read on the forward strand.
ATGGGGGTTCGAAGCCTTCGACCGGACCCGGGTTTTCGGTAAGGGCGAGCAGGTCGCCCGCGTGCGCGTGCAAAACGGTGCGCGCGGCTCGGTTGCGCTGCTCGCACCGAACGATATCCGCGTGGCCATATCGCGCGAGCAGCCCGTTCAACCCGAATTTTCGGTCAGCTATGCCGGGCCCGTTGAAGCACCAGTCAGGGCGGGACAACGCGTTGGAAGTTTGCAAATACGGATGAATGGAGAGCTGACCGCGAGCTCGCCTCTTATCGCCGCAGAGGATGTTGCCGAAGCCCGCTTCTTCCAGCGGATTGGCAACGCATTTGGAGCGTGGTTCTAATGGCCTGGGGCAAGTTTATCGCATTTGAAGGGGGCGAGGGGACGGGCAAGTCCACTCAGGCGAAGCTCTTAGTCGAATACCTCAAGTCATGCGGCCGGGATGCAGTTCTTACGCGCGAACCCGGTGGCACAGCCGGTGGAGAGGCAATTCGCGCTCTGTTACTCGATCCTCCGGGAGATGGCTGGAACAGCCGTGCAGAAGCGCTGCTGTTCGCTGCTGCCCGCTCCGATCATGTCGAGCGGTTGATCCGGCCCGCATTGGAGGCTGGCCAGTGGGTAATATGCGACCGTTTCGTCGATTCCAGTCGCGCCTATCAGGGCGGGGCAGGGGGACTTGGCGACGCACACATCACAGCCCTGCATGCGGTCGGCAGCCGTGATCTCTATCCTGATGTCACAGTCCTGATCGATGTCCCCGCGGCTCAAATCGCCGAACGTCTCGCCGAACGCGATGGGGATATCAGCGATGCTATCGGTGGTCGCGGGGCCGACTATCATCAGGCGGTTGCTCGCAGTTTTGCCAGATTGGCTGAAGAAGATCCGGACCGTTTCGTTGTAGTTGATGGATCGGGCACTGTAGACGAGGTCCAGAACCGTGTGCGTGAAGCGGTGGCCAAGAAAAGCGGAGCGACGCTATGACGAATATCGGCCATGACGAAGCCTGGGACGTCTGGCGCAACGCACTTTCCGGCGAGCGGATGCATCACGCATGGATGCTTGCCGGGCGTCAGGGCTTGGGCAAAGCGGAATTCGCGTTGCAAGCCGCACACGAGCTGGTCAGCGAGCGGGACATTCCACAACCCGAAGCCGGTCACCCCGATATTCTGGTGCTCGATCGTCAGCCCAAGGACGACAAAGAGGCGAAAAAGCGCGACGACGGCAAGCCGTTCGAGCGCAAGCGGAACATCTCGGTCGCTCAAATCCGCGAAATGCAGCAGAAGTTGACCACCAGACCAACACTGAGCAGCCGCCGCGCCGTTATTATCAATCCCGCCGATGATCTCGAAAAAAGTGCATCCAATGCGCTGCTCAAGAGCCTGGAAGAGCCACCGGTCGGCACATATTTCATCCTGATCGTGCATCGCGCGGCACGATTGCTGCCGACGATCCGCTCTCGTTGCCGCATCCTGCGCTTCCCGACCCTGACCGATCAGGAACTATCGCAGTTTTTATCACGCGAAGCGCCCGATGCCGACAGCGCGACGCGGCAGGCTGCGATCATTGCCGCCAGCGGATCCCCGGGAGCAGCGCTCGAATTCGTGGAACGTGATCTCGGTGAGCTTTTCTCTCTGATGCAGTCGGTTATGCGCGATGGGGACCCCGATTTCGAGCTTCGTGGACGGTTAGCGGAAGCTATCGGTGCGCGGCCAAATCGTGAACGTATTCAAGCCACTCTGGATCTTGCGCGTGCTGTTCTGGCCGAGGCTGTCGAGAACGCAAACCCATCGCAATATCCGCAAATCGTGGAAGCACATGCCGAGCTGGTGCGACTCACCGGCCAGGCTCCTACTTTCAATTTCGATGCCGGGCTTCTTGTCGCTGAAATCGGAAGCTTGCTTGCTTCGACCGCCGCACCTAGGGAGCAGGCCAATGTCTGAACCTTACTATATAACAACGGCCATCAGCTATCCCAACGGTCGCCCGCATATAGGCCACGCCTATGAAGCGATCGCCGCCGATGTCATCGCGCGTTTCCAGAGAGCGCGCGGCAGGGAGGTGCGTTTTCAGACCGGAACCGACGAACACGGCCTGAAAATGGCGCGCAAGGCTGAAGAACAGGGGAAGACAGCCCGCGAGTTGGCCGATGAAATGTCGGGATATTTCCGGGACATGTGCGATACGTTGAACGTCAAGTATGACCGTTTCATTCGCACCGTTGAGGACGATCATCACCGCGCCAGCCAGGCGATCTGGCAGGCGATGGAGGCCATGGGTGATCTCTATCTCGACCGCTATGAAGGTTGGTACTCGGTTCGCGACGAAGCCTATTACGACGAGAAGGAACTGGTCGACGGCGAAGAGGGGGAGAAGCTTTCGCCGCAGGGTACGCCTGTCGAATGGACCGTCGAGGAAAGCTGGTTCTTCCGGCTATCGAAATATCAGGACGCGCTGCTAAAGCTCTACAAGGAAACCCCCGAATTTCTTCAGCCGGATAGCCGCCGCAACGAGATGATCGCATTTGTTTCGGGTGGTTTGAAGGATCTATCGGTCAGCCGCACCAGCTTCGATTGGGGCGTGAAGGTGCCGGGTAGCGACAACCATGTGATGTATGTGTGGGTCGATGCGCTGACCAACTATCTCACCGGGCTGGGATATCCGGATCAGACAGAGAGTATGGAGAAATTCTGGCCGGTAGATTTGCATCTGATCGGGAAAGACATCGTCCGGTTCCACAGCGTCTATTGGCCGGCATTTCTGATGAGCGCGGATATTCCGCTCCCGAAGCAGGTTTTCGGGCATGGCTTTCTGCTCAATCGCGGAGTGAAGGAGTCGAAAACGCTTGGAAACGTTACCGATCCACTCGACCTGGCCGATACTTTCGGGGTCGACCCACTGCGCTATTTCCTGATGCGCGAGGTCGCATTCGGGCAAGATGGCAGCTACTCTCCCGAGGCGATTGTTACACGCTGCAATGCCGAGCTGGCGAACAGCTTTGGCAATCTGGCTCAGCGCACATTATCCATGATTTTCAAAAATATGGGCGGCGATCTTTCTGCTTCTATTGAAGTTGATGCGGCCGACACGCACTTGGCGGAGCAGGTCTCTTCCGCGTGCGAGACGCTCCAGCTGAAATTTGATGCGCTCGCATTTAGCGACGGACTTGAAGCATGGATGAAAGCCGTGTTCGCCTGCAATCAATATGTCGATGAGCAGGCACCATGGGCTCTTAGAAAAACTGACGAGCAACGCATGAAGGCAGTTTTGCTGACGCTGTTTAGGCAGGTTCGCAGTCTGGCCATTGCTGTTCGTCCCGTTGTGCCGACTGCGGTGGACGCGTTGCTCGACCAGATGGGTGTTCCTGCGGACGAGCGCGATTACGCGGCGCTATCGGATGCCGATTGGTTTGACAGTCTTGCGCAATCGGGCTTCAGCCTCGAGAAACCCACCGGCGTTTTTCCACGCCTTGAAGTACCAGAGGCGACTTGACATGCTGATCGATAGCCATTGCCACCTTGAGTATGAGGGGCTGATCGAAGATCAGGACGGAGTGCTGGATCGCGCGCGCAGTGTTGGCGTCCGAGGCTTTCTCAATATATCGACCAAGCAGGCCGAATGGGACCAGGTCGTTGCGACTGCGGCGCGCGAAAGTGATGTCTGGGCCAGCGTCGGGATTCATCCGCATCACGCTGACGAACATGCCGATCTTGACGTCATGACGCTTCGCCAAGCTGTTGATCACCCTAAAGTTGTTGCAATCGGTGAGACCGGGCTCGACTATTACTACGACAAGTCTGATCGGCGGGTTCAACAGGACTTGTTCCGTCGGCACATAGGGGTAGCCCGTGAGACACAGCTTCCGGTGATCATCCACACGCGCGACGCGGAGGACGATACTGCGACGATCCTTGAGGAAGAGCTGGGGAAGGGTGGCTTCCCCGCCCTCATCCATTGTTTCACCGCATCGGCCGCGTTCGGGCGAAAGGTGCTCGATCTGGGGCTGACGATCTCGCTTTCCGGGATTGTGACGTTCAAGAATGCCAAGGAACTTCAGGAAATAGCAGCGGAATTGCCATCTGATCGCATTCTGGTCGAAACCGATAGTCCGTTTCTCGCTCCTGTGCCGCATCGCGGCAAATCATGCGAGCCGGCCTATGTCGCCAATACCGCCGAGTTCGTGGCGGATCTGCGCGGGACAACCGTCGAGGAACTGGGTAAAACGACAACCGACAATTTCTTCCGGCTGTTTGCGAAGGCGGCTGCGTGAAGTTGATCATGCTCGGTTCGGGAACGTCAACCGGAGTTCCCCGAATTGGCCATGACTGGGGCGATTGCGATCCGAACGAACCCAGGAACCGGCGTTCTCGCGTTTCCATCATCGTCGAGAGTAACGAAGGAAAGCGACTTCTGGTCGATACTTCGACCGATCTCAGGCAGCAGTTCCTCGATAACGGCATAGATCAAATAGACGGCGTGTTCTGGACCCACGATCATGCCGATCACTGCCACGGGATCGACGATCTGCGTGTATTGCGATTCGACCGGAAAGCGCCAATCCCTGGATATGGTTCCGAAGAAACCGTGCGGCGTTTGCGTTTGCGGTTCGACTATATCTTCGCCGGCCAACACGGTTATCCGACGATTTGCAGCATCGATACACTTGATCGCGTACGTTTATGCGCGGGCTTCAGCGTCGATTGGTGTCAGATGCCGCATGGGCCGACTGAGAGCACTGCGTTTCGCTTTGAGGCAGACGGAAAATCAATTGTTTATGCGACTGACTTTAGTACCATTACCGATGAAATGGTTGAGATGATGTCGGGCACCGATATTCTCGTATCAGATTGCTTGAAGCGCAAGAAGCATCCAACGCACGCCAATCTCCAAATGGCGCTTGAGCTCGGCGCAAGAACGCGCGCCAAAAAGACCGTTCTGAGCCACCTCGACAAGACGATGGACTATCAGACATTGTCGACGGAAGTACCGGCCAACGTGCTGGTTGGATTTGACGGCATGGAGGTAACCGCATGAACGATTTCTTCTACATCATCTGGGCAGCGGGTGCCTTGGCGTTGGCCGGCGGCGCTTTGTACGGCTATCGCATGAGTTGGAAAAAAGGGATGGTTTACGCTTTGGCGTGGGCGGCGATCTTCACAATCGTCACTCTGTTTATCAACGCCGTAAATGTGTGAGGATGGGGCCGCCCTCAACTCCATTCAATCCATAATTTAACATAATATATATTATCATTCTAATTCAGGTACGCAGCTATGTCCGAAATCGCCCGCCTCCTTTTGATTATGGAGACGCTTCGCGATCCCACGGATGGCTGCGAATGGGACCGTGCGCAGAATTTCTCGACCATCGCGCCCTATACGATTGAAGAGGCCTACGAAGTTGCTGATGCAATCGAACGCGACGACATGGTCGAACTCAAGGATGAGCTTGGCGATCTGTTGTTTCAGGTCGTCTTTCACGCCCGAATGGCTGAGGAAGCCGCACATTTCGATTTCTCCGACGTTACCAAGGCGATCTCGGACAAAATGGAAGCACGACACCCGCATATCTTCAGCGATGAAGGCGGCACCATGCAGGAAAAGCGCTGGGAAGAACTGAAGGAGCGAGAACGCGCCGCGAAGGGTGCACAGAGCGCCATGGACGGCGTCGCGATTGCATTGCCGGCGCTGCTGAGGTCAGAGAAACTGCAAAAGCGCGCGGCGCGGGTTGGCTTCGACTGGCCCGATGCCGAGGGCCCGATTGCGAAATTTCAGGAAGAGCTCGAGGAACTGCAGATGGCCGAGACTGAAAGTGATCGACTGATGGAAGCCGGAGACCTGCTTTTTGTGGCGGTCAACATTGTCCGTCGTTTTGGCATTGCACCAGAAGATGCCCTGCGCGCCTCGAATGCAAAGTTCGAACGCCGATTTCGCGCTATGGAGCAATTGGCCGACGGCAAATTTGCAAATCTGTCTCTCGATGAAAAAGAGGAACTTTGGAGCAAGGTCAAAAAAGAGGAGTAGCCTAAAGGCTCCCGAACCGCCCCAGTTCCTTGTCGGTCAGTCGGACATCAATTGCGCGAAGCGGCCCCTCCTCCCCTGCTCCGGCATCTTGCTCGTTGAGGACATGACCATGGGCATGCAACCAGGCAATCTTTTGTCCTTGGGATGCCGGCACGAGGATCCGATGCTCGCGTGCGCCCTGTGTAAGTAGTTCATCCAGCCTGCCAACGAGTTGCTCGACACCGTCGCCGGTAGTAGCCGACAGGCCGATCACATCCGGGTCATCCGATGCGGCTTCGGCCATTTCGGCACGGTGGGCTGCGGACAAAAGATCAAACTTGTTCCACGCCTCGATGATCGGGATATTCGTCTCACCATCATCGCTATCGATCACGCCCAGATCGCGCAGTACGCCAAGCACCTGGTTCTTTTGCGCTGAAGCCGCCTCATTCGACACATCGCGGACATGCACGATAACATCTGCTGCGGTGACTTCTTCAAGCGTGGCCCGGAAAGCCGCGATCAACTGCGTCGGAAGGTCCGAGATAAAACCAACCGTATCGGACAAAATCGCTTTTTCAACGCCCGGTAGCCGCACCGCGCGCATTGTTGGATCAAGCGTGGCGAAGAGCAGGTCTTCGGCCATCACTTCCGCCCCGGTCACGCGATTGAACAGCGTCGACTTGCCCGCGTTGGTGTAGCCCACAAGCGCGATGACCGGCCAAGGGCGCCCTTCCCCTCCTCTCCCGATGCAGCGCGCGCGTTTTACGGACCTGTTCCAGCTCTTTGCGCAAACGAGCCATGCGTAGGCGGATCATCCGGCGGTCGGCCTCAATCTGCGTTTCGCCGGGACCGCCAAGGAAGCCAAAGCCACCGCGTTGTCGCTCGAGGTGTGTCCAGCTACGCACCAGGCGGCTCTGCTGATAGTCGAGATGGGCCAGTTCGACTTGCAGGCGGCCTTCCGCCGTTGCCGCGCGTTCGCCAAAAATCTCCAGGATCAGCCCTGTGCGGTCGATAACTTTGCGCTTGAGCTTCTCTTCCAGATTACGCTGCTGGATCGGAGACAGCGCACCGTCGACGATCACCAGTTCGGCTTGTTCAAGATTGCAGGTCGCAGCGATGTTTTCGACTTGGCCGGAACCGAACAGCGTGTTGGGTTTCACCGCGCGGACGGGAATGATCATCCCCTTTGCTACGACAATACCAATGGCCAGAGCGAGGCCACAGGCTTCTTCCGACCGGGCCTCGGCGTCAATGTCATACGCCTGTCGCGCGATATCCGGGCACACGACAACAGCCCGCGCTCCGCGCGAGACCTCGCCCATCAGATCGTCATCGAAACTCAGCCTTCGTCGCTTTCCCAGTCGCTCGACAGATCCACATGGCTGTCAGGCTGAATGGTCGAAACCGCATGCTTGTAGGCGAGCTGCACGAAACCGTCGCGCTCGAGCAGCATACAGAACAGGTCATAGGCGGCGATAGCCCCCTGGAGCATAACGCCGTTCACCAAGAACATCGTCACGGGAACGCCAGCCTCGCGCACATTGCCGAGGAATACGTCCTGCAACAAGCGTTGCTTGCGATTGCTGTCCTGGCTCGCGAACTGGTTCGCATCCATGGGTTGGCTCGGCATAATCGTCGAAACGGCGTGCTTGTAGACCAGCTGCGTCTGCCCATCGCGACGCAGAAGGATCGAGAAGTTGTCGAACCATGTCACGATGCCCTGCAACTTCACTCCCTTAACCAGAAACATGGTCACAGGGGTCTTGTTCTTGCGGAGCAAGTTCAGGAAAGCGTCTTGAAGACTTGCCTGTTTTCCGGCTTTGGCTGGCTCAGCACTTTTGTTGATCGGCCGCGCCGACAGGGTGCGTCCCTCGGACATTGTATTCTCCGTTATTGGCGGACTTCGGAAAGCCGCAATCTGGCGCTTCAGAGCACTCTGAAAGACCGGTATCGCATCACATTTATGGCGCTAGGCCGCCATTTTCAATCAGAAAGAAGCAAAGCATGCCTAGTCCTGACTCTCCTTCTTACGGTCTCCCATACCCAGCAGCTTCAGCTTTCGGTGGAGTGCGGAACGCTCCATCCCGATGAAGCTGGCGGTCCTTGAAATGTTTCCGGAGAACCGCCGGATCTGGATGCTGAGATACTCGCGCTCGAAGGTCTCGCGGGCTTCCCGCAGCGGTGCGCCCATAAGTGCGGCTATACCCCCGCCCCCGCCGAGTTTCCCGCCCGTCACCTCGCTGGGAAGCATCGACGATTCGACAGTCTCGATCTCCTCTCGGGGAGTGAGAATGATGGTCCGTTCGATCACATTGCGAAGTTGGCGGACGTTGCCGGGCCAGTCGTAGGATTGAAGCGCCGCCATTGCTTCTTCGGAGATCTTGGGCGGCGGAATACCCTGCTCTGCCGCGTGGCGCGTGAAAAAGTGCTCTGCCAGTGCAGGAATATCATCGCGGCGATCGGCCAATGAAGGAACTTCAACCGGAACCACATTCAACCGATAGAACAGATCCTCGCGGAACCGTTTTTCCTCCATTTCAAGGTTCAGGTCCTTGGCGCTCGATGAAACGACCCTCACGTCAACGCCGATCTGGCGTGTGCCTCCGACCCTCACAAAACTCTGCTCGGTCAGCACACGCAGAATACGCGCCTGTGTCGAAAGCGGCATGTCCGCGACTTCGTCTAGGTAAAGCGTCCCGCCATCCGCAAGTTCAAGCAGACCGGGACGAACGAGCTTGCCGTTCGATTCTTCACCGAACAGCTCTTGTTCAAAGCGTTCAGGCGTGATCCGCGCCGAATTTACAATGACGAACGCAGCATCCGCGCGCGCGCTCCAGCTATGCAGCAGACGCGCCGCCACTTCCTTGCCTGCGCCTGCCGGTCCAGTGATCAATACCCGGCTTCCGGTTGATGCAACGCGTTTGAGTGTCGCCCGCACCTGGTTGATCGCCATCGAGTTGCCGTTGAACTCTTCCCCTTTGGAAAAGCCCTGCCTCCTCAAGCGTGCATTTTCGCGCTGCAGCCGCTCGGTTTCGGTAGCGCGTGAAACGAGATGCAGCAACCGCTCCGCCTCGAACGGCTTCTCGATAAAATCGACCGCGCCGCGGCTGACCGCAGAAACCGCGGTGTCGATATTTCCATGACCCGAAAAGATGATGACGGGCAGTTGCGGTTCGCGCTGCTTGATCTCGTCAAGCACTTCAAGGCCGTCCATCTGGCTACCGTGCAGCCATACATCTAGCAGAACCAGGCTTGGGCGGCGTTCGTCGATGGCCGCCAGCGCCGAGCTGCTGTCACCGGCGGTGCGGCATTCATAACCTTCGTCGCTCAATACGCCGGAGACCAGCTCGCGAATGTCGCGTTCATCATCAACTACGAGGATATCTAGCGCCATTGCGCTGCTCCTTTGTCGGATTCTTGTTTCGGTAAGGGGATCATTGCTTGCCAATCTCTTCGGATGTGAACGGGTCGCGTGCAAAGCTCAGAGTCACCCTGGTGCCGCCGCCATCCGAACTCGAGAACACCATCTCGCCGCCATGCTCTTCGACGATCTTGTTGACGATCGCGAGACCCAGTCCGGTGCCCTTATCGCGTGTCGTCACATAGGGTTCGACGATGCGCTCGCGCTCTTCGGGAAGTCCCACGCCGTTATCCTGGACGACCACGACGATCATCTCTTCATCGCCTTCGAGGCTCACGGCTATTTGACCGCGATAGTCGGGCTCTGCATCCTTGGCTTTGGTTTCAACCGCTTCGACCGCATTTTTGACGACGTTGGTCAGAGCTTGCCCGACCTGATGTCGGTCGCATGCCATCATTGAGGGCGATTCCAGCTCAGTCGAGAACCCGAAATTGATCTCGGGATGAGCGATCTCTTGCAAAAACAGCGCCTGCCGGACGAGGTCGATTGCGTCTTCGCTTCGAAACACAGGCTTGGGGAGCCGCGCAAAGGACGAGAACTCATCGACCATCTTGCGCAGATCACCAACCTGGCGAACGATCGTGTTGGTCAAGTCGTCGAACAGTTCACCATCGCTCTCGATCTGGCGTCGATAGCGGCGCTTCAAGCGCTCGGTGGCCAGTTGGATCGGGGTCAGCGGATTCTTGATCTCATGGGCTATCCGTCGCGCAACATCCGACCACGCGGCCTGCCGTTGATCAAGCAATTGCCGCGTAATGTCTTCGAAGGTGACAACACGGCCATGGTTCGTGGCCGCAATCTTTACTGCCAGCGTCAACAAGTCGCCATCCTTGGTATGATTGACGATCCCGCTGGCCAGCTTTGCATCAACCATCGCAGCAATCTGCGGCGCAAATCGGTCGAGTTTGGCCCCTGACAAGTCTCCGGTGTTCTCACCCAGCAGCAGGCTTTTAGCGGTGCTGTTCATCAATCTGATTTCACCATCAGGATCGACCGAGACAATACCTGCCGACGTGGATTCGAGCAGTGTTTCCATAAACACCCGCCGCCGATCCAGCTGCTCGTTTGCGCCAACCAAATCGGTCGTCTGCTTCTCGATCTGTGCGGTCATGCGGTTGAATGCGCGGTTGAGTTGCCCGATCTCGTCTGACCCGGTGCGGCCCTCAACGCGCAGCGCAAAATTGCCCGCTCCAACCTTGCCTGCCGCAGCAACCAGTTCGGTCAAGGGCTCGACCTGCCGATCAGCAAAGCGAAGCGCGAACCAGACAGCCGCGCCGACCAGTCCCAGCGACACGAAAAACAACGCGAGGTTGAAACGCAGTTGAAGCGCCCTCGCCCGTGTTGTGAGAACCTCATACGCCTCGGATATGGATTTTGCCCGCTCCCACTGGCTGAACGGGCCAGATTCGGAGTTGCGCGCGTTGTAAAGGAATATGCCGCTCTCGCGGTCTATGGGGGCAAGCGATTCAATGCGCGCTTCGTTCGCTTCGACAACGACTGCTTCTCCACTGTCTAGCTCGCCGACCGCTTTCTTGGCATATTCGGCAGGAACATTGTCTCCGCCCAGATTGAGCGTGATGGCCGTGCGAAAGCTGCCATCGTCGACGCGTTGCAGAATGGCAGACTCGGTGATCTCCCTCCCCTGCATCTGCAAATTGTACCAATCGATGAACGCATCATCTGCTATGTTCGTCGCGAGAAGATACGGCCTCAAATCATTAGCCATGGTGATGGTTTCGTTGCGCACCTGCACCTGGTTCTGCTCGTAATATCCTTGCGCAAGTTCGTTGGCATTCTGCATCAAGCCACGGGAGTTGTCAGAGAACCAGAAATCCACACCCGACTGGAAGAGGAACGCCGCGAAGGCGGCGACGAGCAATGTCGGAACGGCGGCCACCATCGAGAAAAAGAACACGAGCTTCGTGTGCAGTCTGGCGGTGCTACCTGCCGCGCGTTTGATCGCCATGCGTCTGCCGAATAGAACCAGCAACGCCATCGACGGCACGAGCGTGGCGATCAGCAGGGTAGCCACCTGCGCAGCCGGCAACAGACGACCGTCTGGCGGTGCGTTGCTGAACGCGAAATAGGTTGTGACAATCATTGCCACGACCGCGGTCGCTGAAGCTATTTCGAGAAGTGCAAAGAAGTTGGCCCGCCGCGAAAAGACGAGGAACTGCCGCCACCAGCGTGGGCTACTGCGACTGGTACTCGGAGCAATCGTGGCCATAGTTGCACGCTTACAACGCTGGTGTTGCAATTATGCAAGCAATTTTTCGGCGGGACGGTTGCCAGAGTAGATCAGCCGATCCGGTCGGCCGCGAAACTTTCGGGCGAAATGTCCAAATCGCCGATACGCTTTCGTAAAGTGTTGCGGTTGATTCCCAGCAGTTTGGCAGCGCGCAGCTGGTTTCCTGCCGTCTGTTCGAGCGCCCATTCAAACAACGGTTTTTCAAATGCAGCCTGAGCCGCGTGATACACCGTGCCCATTTTTGGCGACTGGGCCGCAAGCCAATCGCCCAAGGCGCTTCGAATGCTATCGCTATCGTTGCCGGTCATGGCAGTCGGCGAGGCGTCTATGACTTCGGACACCGTGGCCTGATCGATGTTGTCGTCGCGAGCAAGCAGAACCAATCTGAAAATCGTATTTCGCAACTCGCGCACATTTCCCGGCCAGTCGTGCTGCTTGAGAAGATCGAGCGAGGCGTCGTCGATCTTGCGCAGCGGCAATCCTTCCCTGGTCGCGGCCTGGAGGAAATGCGCCGCCAGGGCATCGATATCCTCGCGCCGGTCGCGCAGTGGAGGCAGTTCCACGGGCACGACATTCAGCCGGTAAAACAAATCTTCGCGAAAGGAGCCACTTGCTATCATGGGCTGCAAATCACGGTTGGTGGCGGCCACAATGCGGACATCGATTGCAATGTCCTGCCGCCCGCCAACACGGCGGATACGGCCCGATTGGAGCGCTCTTAGCAGCCGCGTCTGGGCTTCAATCGGCATGTCACCAATCTCATCGAGGAACAGCGTTCCGCCATTGGCCTGCTCGAACTTGCCAATGGCCTGGCTGACCGCCCCCGTGAAGGCGCCTTTTTCATGCCCGAAGAGCTCGCTCTCGATAAGCTCTGCCGGAATTGCCGCGGCATTGACGGCAACGAACGGACCCGTCTTGCGATGTCCCAACTGATGAATCGCCTCGGCGACCAGTTCCTTGCCGGTCCCAGATTCTCCCAGTATCAAGACCGTCAAATCGTTGCGCAAAACGCGCGTGATCATGCGATAGACGCCCTGCATAGCCATACTGCGCCCTACGAGCGGAAGCCCATCGCCGGGCTCGTCGGCCGCAATTGCCTCGTCGCGGCGCGATGCCGCTGCCTGCTTCACTGTGCGGATCAGCTCGTCAAGATCGAATGGTTTGGGGAAGTACTCAAACGCGCCAGTATCGGTCGCCCTGACAGCCGTATCGAGCGTGTTCTGCGCCGACAGAACAATGATCGGCAGATCGGGCTTTTCCTCGCGGACTCGCGGGAGGCTTTCGATCCCGTCGCCATCGGACAGCATCACATCGGTCAACATGACGCTGTAATCCTGCGTGCATAGCGCTGTATCGCGTGCTTCAATGCTGTCGCAGACGGTGACGGAGTAACCCTCGTCCTCAAGAGCCGAACTAACAACCGTGGCAATTGCGCCATCATCTTCAACCAACAGGACAGAACGCATATCTCGATCCTACTCCGCGACGGCCAGGTGAACTCGAAATTCAGTCTCACCCTTTGCCTGGTTCCTGATGTGGCTGACCCGACCGCCCATGTCGCGCACCAGTTTCTTGACCAGAGCGAGACCGAGCCCCTGCCCGCTGGCTTTTGACGTTACGAAAGGCTCGTATGCGCTGTCGGCTATTTCTGGTGCCAACCCCGGTCCGTTATCGCAAACGGCGATCTCCACAGGCAGCTGGCGCGATTTACCTGCTCCATCACCGCTTGCAACGAGCCCGCTGACGAAACGCGTTCTAACGGTGACCTCTGGCTCGTCTTGTGCTTGCGAAACTGCATCTACCGCGTTCGAGAGCAAATTTACCAGTACCTGTTCAAGCGCATCCGGCACCGCCGAAACAGCTGGCAAGGACGGATCAAACTGTTCGACAAATTTGGTGGCGCTACGATTGGCTGATGCGACGCTGGTCATTGCCTTGCGAACCGTTTGATGAACGTTGATCGCTTCAGGCCTTTCGACGGTATTGCTGCCGAGTTCCTGCATGCGGTCGATCAAGCGTGCAATACGGTCAACTTCGTCAGCGATCATGCCGGTGAGCTTGCTGTCGCTTTCGTCCACCTTGCGCGCCAGAAGCTGGCTTGCGCCTTTGATCGCGGCAAGCGGGTTCTTGATCTCGTGAGCCAGAATCGCCGGAGCCTTGAGCGTCATGCTATCATCGCCCGGCCGCCGCATATCGTCCTGGCCCGCATCGGAAAATGTCAGCACTCGCCAGCCCCGATGGCTCGCCAGCGGCGAAACTGTCAGGTTGATTTCGTGGTTGAGTTCCAGGCCGCCAAGCTTCAGCCCTCTCGCGATCAGTTTGTCCTCAGATACGCTTATGCGAGCCATGACCTCGTCGGGCAGCTCAAGGACATCGGACAAGGGACGCCCTATCATCCGCTTGGCGCTTTTTCCCAGAACGTCTTCGGCAGCATGGTTGGCCTCGGCAATCACGCTATTTGCATCGACGAGCAGGACCGCGAAAAGCAGCCCCGATATTTGCGCGGCGGCATCGGGTTGCAGAGTATCATTCACGCCGCGCGGCGATTGATAAACGGATCGTAGAAACGCTCCAGCTCGCCTAACACCTGATCCGGGTCATCGATAAAGTTCACATGATTGCGGAACTCTGCCGAGCCGTGCATCCCCTTGGTGTACCAACCCAGATGCTTGCGTGCGACCTTACTGCCGACATCGCGGCCGTAGTGATCGAGCATCCGCTCGTAATGTTCGACCAGCACGGCGTATTGCTCAGCAAATGAGGGGCTTTCAAGGCTCTCACCTGTACGCAGCCAGTGCATGACCTGTCCCAGCAACCAGGGCTTTCCGTAAGCGCCCCGTCCGATCATCACACCATCGGCACCCGATTGCTCCATAGCTTTAGCAGCATCGGCAATCCCGCATATGTCACCGTTGACGATTACCGGGATATCAACCGCATCCTTCACTTTTCGGATGAACGCCCAATCGGCCTCGCCCTTATACATCTGATTGCGCGTGCGGCCGTGTACGGTGATCATCTTCACACCCAGATCTTCGGCGATATGAGCAAGTTCGGGCGCGTTTAGGCTGGCATGGTCCCAGCCCATGCGCATTTTCACAGTTACCGGAACATCCACGGCAGCAACGGTCGCTTCCATCAGCTTGGTCGCGAGCGGCACTTCGCGCATCAGTGCCGACCCCGCGAATCCGTTGGTAACTTTCCTTACCGGGCAGCCAAAATTGATATCGATGATTGCTGCGCCATTGCCTTCCTGCAGCTTCGCAGCTTCTGCCATGCTCTCGGGATCGCACCCGACCAGTTGCATCGAAACCGGTTCCTCGATTTTGTCCCACGCCGCTTTCTGAATCGATTGGCGCGTCTCCCTGATGGCCGCTTGGCTTGCAATCATCTCGGTCACATTGAGCCCCGAGCCGTACCGCCGAACCAGCGTGCGGAACGGGCGGTCGGTCACACCGGTCATCGGTGCGAGCACGACCGGACAGTCGATGATCACATCGCCGATCTGGATCGGCTTGAGGTCTGGAGGATTTGGAAGCGTCTTCATTAGGTGCCTAAAATTTAGGCAGCGCATAGTGCATTGCAGCATGCGGCGCAAGAAGCTAGCGCAAGTGCATGGCCGGTCACTCTCACCTCCCCCGCGTCGCTGCTGTCGTTGTCGCCGCCGGAAAGGGGGTTCGCGCCGGACAGAGAGTTCCCAAGCAGTTTGCAATCTACCGTGGCAAACCTGTTTTGCGGCACTCGGTTGAGTCCTTTGTTCGCGCGGGCTTTGAGCGATTGGTGGTGGTCATCCCGAATGGCGATCAGGATCTGGCCAGAGCCGCGCTCGCCGACCTCGAGAACGTCGAGTTCGTGTCCGGCGGGGAGACCCGGCAACTTTCCGTCGCAGCCGCACTTGAGCATCTTGCAGTGATTGAGCAACCGGACGCTGTCTTGATCCACGATGCGGCAAGGCCGGATCTTCCCCGGGCTGTAGTGGAAAGGCTTCTGCCAGCGCTCGACGACAATCCGGGTGCAATCCCGGTCTTGCCCGTTGTGGATAGCATTTCCATCGATGACGATGGGCGGATGGTGGACAGCGCGGATCGCGATCGCTTGCGCCGCGTTCAGACACCACAGGCTTTCCGTTTCGCTGACATCCTCGCGGCTCACCGGTCGATTTCGGATGAAACGAACGCCGGGGATGATGCGCAAGTGCTGCTATCCAGCGGCGGCACGGTAGCCCATGTCGAAGGGGACGAGCGCCTGAAGAAGTTGACTTTCGCGGAGGATTTTATGGGCGAACACCCCGCTGTCCGAACCGGTATGGGGTATGATGTGCACCGCCTGGCCCATGGTGAGGAACTATGGCTCGGTGGAATCAGGATCGAGCATGATCGCGGTCTGGCAGGGCATAGCGATGCAGATGTAGCTCTTCATGCGATCGTTGATGCATTGCTAGGGGCGATAGGCGCGGGCGACATAGGCGAACATTTCCCGCCCGGCGACGGCAAATGGAAAGGGGCGTCCTCCGACCGATTTGTCGAGCATGCCGTAACGCTGGTCAAAAATGCAGGATATGAAGTCGGCAACATTGATCTGACGATCATCTGCGAAGCCCCCAAGATCGGCCCGCATCGACCAGCGATGCGAGAGCGGATTGCCGGGCTTCTGGACGTTGACATCGGCCGCGTCAGCGTCAAAGCAACGACCACCGAACGGCTCGGTTTTGCCGGTCGTAAAGAAGGAATCGCCGCTCAGGCCATCGTTACCGTTTCGAGGCAAGGATGAGTTGAATGATGAAGAACCGTTTTAGATACGCAGCGACAGCTCTGGCATCATGTGCGTTGTTCACTCCGCAGATAGCGGCGGCACAGCAATGTATTGAAGAGGACGATCTGGCAGATGCTGTTGTCTATTTCATGCCCGTTGCCTTTTCGGCCTTTACCAACAAATGCTCGTCCGCTCTTTCACAAGAGGGCTTTGTGCATACGCGCGGCGATGCTTTTATAGCTCCGTACACCGATCGGCAGGATGAAGCTTGGGACGGTACATACCGAGTGTTCAAAGCCTTCGCAGCCAAGGGCAAGGGAGACAGTAAAGCCGGGCAGCCTGACGAAATGATGGACATGTTCGATAGCATGCCACCCGATGTCATCCGCCCGTTTGTCGACGCGATTGTCCATGCCGAGATTGCCAAGGAGATCAAGCTGGACAACTGCACCAAGGTGGAGCGGCTGCTCGAGCCGATGGCACCGCTCCCTCCGGAAAACCTTGGCACCCTTATTGCCCGAACAGTCGGCATGATCCCCGAAATCAATGAGCCAAAAGTCTGCGCACCCGCGTCATAATGACCGACACGCTGCTCCCTGCCGACATCGACGACCTCGCACGGCGGGTGGTTGAGGAAAACGAAACCGCCGGTCGCAAGATCGCTGTTGCGGAGAGCTGCACCGGAGGCCTAGTCGCCGCAGCCATTACCGAAATTCCCGGTTCGTCATCGGTGCTTGATCGCGGATTCGTGACCTACTCGAACGAAGCCAAGATGGAGGCGCTCGATGTTGCGAGCGATATTATCGAGACATTTGGCGCTGTCTCGATCGCATGCGTCTGGGCGATGGCAAAGGGTGCCCTGGAAAACAGCAATGCAGATGTGGCTGTTGCGATCAGCGGAGTGGCTGGTCCCGGCGGCGGCACAGAATTGAAGCCGGTCGGCACAGTTGTTTTCGCCAAAGTCGTGCGGGGCGACGAAGGAGAACCCGAGGGCGAGCTCAAGAGTTACGGCGATGTGGGGCGCGGTGAGGTGCGCCGTCAGGCCACACTTTGCGCGCTGGAGTTGCTGCTGCCGTAAAGGGCTTCCGCTCTCCCCTCGAACGCGGCAACCATCTTGCGAAAGGCGCGGTCGAAATACTGTCCCGCCAACTGTTCGAAAATCCGGCTTTTGAAGGTGAATTCGACACAGAAGTCGACTTCGCAGCCGCCATTATCGGTTGGCGTGAAATTCCAGCGATTGTCGAGATCGCGCAACGGCCCGTCTATATAGTGAACCTCGATGAAGTCAGGGCGACTTTTATGCACACGCGACGTAAAACTCTCGCGGAGCGCGTTGAAGCCGACCACCATATCTGCGGTCATCTCAGTCTCGCTATCCGCCCTCACCCGCGTTGCGATGACCCAGGGGAGGAATTCCTTGTAACGCCCGACATCGGCGACGAGGTCGAACATCTGTTCGCAACTATAGGGAAGCACCCGTTTTTCGCGGATGCCGGGCATCAGACCTTCTGTTTTGCCAGCTTGGCTTCGCGTGCCACGCGCATCTCGGCAAAATCATCGCCCGCGTGATAGCTTGAGCGCGTCAGCGGGCTTGAGGCGACCTGCAAAAAGCCTTTGGCGCGGGCAATTGCTCCAAAAGCATCGAAAGCCTTGGGCGTAACAAAATCTTCCACCTTCGCATGTTTGGGCGTTGGCTGGAGATATTGGCCCATCGTCATGAAGTCGATGTCCGCACTGCGCATATCGTCCATCACCTGATGCACTTCGAGCCGCTGTTCACCTAGGCCAAGCATAATACCCGACTTGGTGAATATCATCGGATCATGCCGCTTCACTTCCTCTAGCAGGCGGATTGACGCGTAATAGCGTGCACCCGGCCGGATGGTCGGATACAGGCGCGGCACGGTTTCGAGATTGTGATTGTAAACATCTGGTCCTGCTTCACAAATTACCTCAACCGCCTCGCGCATCTTGCCGCGGAAATCGGGCGTGAGGATTTCGATGGTTGTATCGGGTGTCTCGCGCCGGAGCGCCTTGATCACTTTCACGAACTGCCCTGCCCCGCCATCTGGGAGATCATCGCGATCAACCGAGGTGATCACGATATGCTCGAGCCCCATCTTGGCGGCAGCGACAGCCGTGTTTTCCGGTTCCATCGGATCGACGATGCGCGGCATACCGGTTTTGACGTTACAGAATGCGCAAGCACGTGTGCAGACATCGCCAAGAATCATCACAGTGGCGTGCTTCTTGGTCCAGCATTCGCCGATATTCGGACACGCTGCCTCTTCGCACACCGTGTTCAAGTTGAGTTCGCGCATCAGCCTGCGCGTTTCGTGATAGCCTTTGCTGACTGGCGCTTTCACGCGAATCCAGTCGGGTTTGCGCTGGCGCGGCGCGCGTTCTTCCTTGGAAGCAGGAGTATTGGAGAGATCGTTCATGTGGGCCATTTAGTGGCCGGTCTTGCCAGAGGCAATCCCGCAGGCCATTTGCATAGCTATGAACGATACGAACAGCGACACCTTAGGCAGCCTGCTCGAAGGCTATCGACGTTTTCGCAAAAAGGGCTGGAGCCCCAACCATGACCGCTGGTCGGCGTTGAAAGAGGGGCAATCGCCGCAAGCCATGGTGATTGCGTGCTCGGACAGCAGAGTGGACCCGGCACAGATATTTGACGTAGCTCCGGGAGAGATTTTCGTCGTCAGGAATGTGGCGGCTATGGCCCCGCCATTCGAGACCTCAACCGGCTATCATGGTGTTTCTGCGGCACTCGAATTTGCAGTTCAGTTCCTGAAAGTGCGCGAGGTCATGGTCATGGGGCACGGCATGTGCGGTGGCTGCCAGGCGGCATTGACCCAAAGTCTGCATGGTACAGAGCGCGGTGAAGGCGGGTTTGTGGCTGATTGGATCGGATTGCTCGACGAAGTGCGCAATCCCGTCGCCGAAGAGATGGGTACTTCGGGCCGTGATGCGGAAAAAGCCATGGAACTGGCAGCCGTCAGACAGAGCATTGCAAACCTGCGCACCTTCCCGTTTGTCCAGGATAAGGAAGCGACCGGTGCCCTCAAGGTACGGGGAGCATATTTTGCGATTTCCGACGGACTGCTGCACATTCTGGACGAGAAGAGCGGCGAGTTTATCGTCCAGGATTGAGCCAACATTCAGGAACCTCGATGGCTGACGAACACAATCTCAATATTGCTCTGTTGATAGACGCCGACAATGCGAGTCCAGCTGGAATCGACCCGGTTTTGACAGTTCTTGCTGAGCTTGGGCAGGTCAATGTCCGGCGCGCCTACGGCAATTGGCGGAAAACCTCGCTCAAGGGATGGGTCGACCGAATGCACCGCTACGGGATCGAGCCATCACAGCAGTTTGATATCACCAAGGGCAAGAACGCGACCGATATGAAGATGACCATCGATGCGATGGACCTGCTCTATCATGGCCGCGTCGAAGGTTTTGGCATTATGAGCTCGGACAGCGACTTCATGCCCCTCGCAATGCGGATAAGACAGGATGGCTATCCCGTCTATGGTTTCGGCGGTGCAAAAACGCCCGAGGCCTTCCGGCAGGCCTGTTCGCGCTTTATCGACGTCAACGCCCTGATCAAAGCGGAGAAAGAAGAGCAAAAGGCGGAGATTAGCGAAGGCTTGGATGAGGATCTGCTCAATCTGCTGTTCGACGCCTACAACGCCAGCAAACGCGACGAAGAAGGCTTCGCCAAGCTATCCGAAGTTGGTCAGCGCGCGGGAAACCGCTCGAGCTTCGATACGCGCAATTACGGCTATTCGCGGTTGATCGACTTGATCGAAGTCATTCCAAACTTCGCAATTGACCGCCGGGGCAACGGCCAGGTCTGGGTCAAACGCCTGCGTTGACTGCGGGCAAAAGAAAGGGCGCGGCAATTGCGCGCCCTTCCCTCTGTTCCATTTTGATGAACTCAGGTGGCGGATTCTACTGCCGCTTCTGAATCCACTGCCGGGTCAGGTGCAGTAACGCCCGCCGCCATCGTGGACGCGTAAGCTTCCCAAAGATCGGCTACCGCGCTGAAAGACCCGCCGACTTTGGCAAAGGTGTCACGTGCTTCTGCAAATTTGCGTTGGTCGAGCTGAGCGATGCCCATTCGCGTATTTATCAGGTTCAGATTGGCCCCTGGTTTCGCCGCCGCGATCGCGTACATCTCTTCTGCCGTTGCCGCCTCACCATGTCCGAGAAACACGTTGCCAGCCGCCGTGGCGATGACAGCCGAAGCACTCGATGCCGTCGCATCACGTCTGTGATTGGGTAACTCTGCTCGGTCGGCGGCCAGATTGGCGTTGACCTGTTCGCGAGCATCCAGGACGAACGGATCGCTGGCCTCAAGCATGTTGGTCGCGACCGCCTCATCGAGGATGAGTTTAACTTCTGCGGGCAATCGCACCGGGTTGGCCGCTTCGATATAGTCAGCGTAGTCGCGCCCGTCGCTCATGGTCCCGGTGCGGTGAGCAAGTCGCATGAGATCGAGTTGAACGTCGGCCTTCATATCGATCAGGTTACGCTGGACAGCAATCGCGTTGCGCCAGTTCTTGTCGCTTGGCTCATATTTGACTGCAAGTATGGCGAGATCAATTGCTTCTCGGCCCATATCGTTGTTGTAGGCAGCGCCAAAGGCAACATCTATCCAAGTGCTGCTGGGTGTTTGTCCGGAAGCAATCTGCTCATCGATGAGGCCACGCAAGTAGTTGATTCCGTCAGAATAACGGTCCTCGTCAAAATACGTTCGCGCAATAATCGCAGGGAGATCATCTTTCGTGTAACCAGCCGCATGCGCTTCCAGGAAGCGTTGGCGTGCGGCAGGCATATCACCCGCTTGCTGCGCAAGACTTCCAGCATTGACCAGATACGTGCCAAGGTTCTCTTGTGACAGCTTTCCGCTTTCGAGCATCAGATCGAATCCCTGGCGTTGCAACGCCAGATCATCGGTTGACTGCCCGACATTGAAAACAAGCCCGCCGGCGGCAAGCTTGTCATCGCCGGTCTTCACCTGAGCCAACACTCCGGGAAGCGCGGCCTTGGCGCCGTCAACGTTCGGAATGTCGGCTTTCAGCATCGCATCGGCAGCCGAATAGGCTTCGATGAATTCCTTGGTGTAGTCGGGCTTAGGCGCATCGTCATCCTTCTTTCGTTGCGCCTGGACGGGTTCCGCAATAGTGGCAGCGGTCAGAGCCGTTCCGCAAAGCAGCGCGAGTGAAAGGGCGATATTCGAACCGGGCCGGATGCGGCCTTTGCCGCGGTCGAGTGTGAACATTGGGTCATCTCCCATTGGTGAATCTGAAGCCGTTTTGGCTGAGGTTACGTCTCACAAACGCGCTAGTGCCGTTATGTGTCCCGTATTGCAAACACTTGTATCAAAAAGCGGCTGAACGGGCTTTGAACACGCTGGTTCTCACCAAGTTCACCCAGCATCGGCATATGGACAAGCAATATGTGGAAAAACGCGGTTTTCTGCGGCTCTCATACGGCGATTCAGTGGCAAGATTGGCTACTTTCACCTATCTAGAATGCACGAAATTCCATTGCTCCAGACGAGCAGAAAAGAGACATTTTGAGCGACGATATCGACACTCTCGAGCCCGCTTCTCCTTCGGATGAATATACGCGCATCGACATCGTCGATGAGATGAAAACAAGCTATCTCGATTATGCGATGAGCGTGATCGTTAGCCGCGCCCTGCCCGATGTGCGCGATGGCCTGAAGCCGGTTCACCGCCGCATTTTGTTCGCCAGCAAGCAAGGAAATTTCGTCGCCGGTCGTGCTTACGTGAAAAGCGCAAAAATCGTTGGTGACGTGATGGGTGATTATCACCCGCATGGCGACAGCGCGATTTATGATGCACTGGCTCGTATGACACAGGATTGGTCGCTACGCGTGCCGCTGGTCGATGGTCAGGGCAATTTCGGTTCGATGGACCCCGATCCCCCTGCCTCGATGCGTTACACCGAGGCGCGTCTGGCCAAGGTCGCGAACACTCTGCTCGACGATCTCGACAAGGATACAGTCGATTTCGTCGACAACTATGATGGTCGTATTCAGGAACCGTCCGTCCTGCCTGCCCGCTTCCCCAACCTGCTCGTCAATGGAGCAGGCGGCATCGCGGTGGGCATGGCCACCAATGTTCCGCCGCACAATCTCGGTGAAGTGATCGATGGGTGCCTCGCCTTTATCGAGAACCCGGCGATCACCAGCGAAGAGTTGATGGAGCATATTCCGGGCCCGGACTTCCCGACCGCTCCGCTCATTCTGGGCCAATCCGGGGTGCGTTCGGCCTATACAACCGGGCGCGGCTCGATCCTGATGCGGGCGAGGCACGAAATCGAAACGGGTCGTGGGGGCAAAGAGGCGATTGTCTTTACTTCGATCCCCTATCAGGTCGGCAAGGCTGGCCTGGTTGAGAAGATCGCCGATGCCGCAAAAGAAAAACGGA
Source organism: Pontixanthobacter sp. (assembly GCA_965223995.1). Taxonomy (GTDB): domain Bacteria; phylum Pseudomonadota; class Alphaproteobacteria; order Sphingomonadales; family Sphingomonadaceae; genus Pontixanthobacter. Next base: position 247,764 of record CBDCXY010000017.1, read on the forward strand.
TCGAGGGCATCTCCGATATTCGCGACGAATCTTCGCGCGAAGGTGTGCGTGTCGTGATCGACCTCAAGCGCGATGCGTCACCCGAGGTCGTACTCAACCAGATATGGCGTTACACGCCCGCTCAGGCGAGCTTCCCGGCGAATATGCTGGCGATCAAGGGTGGTCGGCCCGAAGTCCTGAACCTGCACGATATCGTGCAGGCCTTCATCGGTTTCCGTGAAGAGGTCATTACCCGGCGCACCAAGTTCGAGCTCAACAAGGTTCGCGAGCGCGCGCACATCTTGCTCGGCCTGGTGGTCGCGGTTTCGAATCTGGACGAAGTCGTGGCGATGATCCGTGGTTCGTCCAATCCGGCGATCGCGCGAGAAAAGCTGTTGACCAAAGATTGGCCGATTGGCGAGATCGCGCAATATATCAAGCTCGTCGAAGCGATTGAGCCGACTGCCGATCAGGAAGGCGGCACATACCGCTTGTCCGAGAGGCAAGTTAAGGCAATCCTCGATCTGCGCCTGCATCGCCTGACGGCATTGGGCCGCGACGAGATCGGTGACGAACTCAAAGAACTCGCAATCCAGATCGAGGAATATCTCGAAATCCTGTCGGATCGGGCAAAACTCTACGGTGTCCTCCGCGACGAGTTGATCGAGATCCGCGAGAACTACGCAACGCCGCGCGTGTCCGAGATTGCCCCCGCCTGGGACGGCTTGGAAGACGAAGACCTGATCGAGCGCGACGAGATGGTCGTGACCGTGACGCATGGTGGTTACATAAAGCGCACATCGCTTGCGACATTCCGTGCGCAGAACCGCGGGGGCAAGGGCCGCGCGGGCATGGCGACCAAGGACGAGGATGCCATTGTCGAGCTGTTCGTCACCAGTACACATACGCCGGTGCTGTTCTTCACCAATACGGGGCGGGTCTATCGCTTGAAGGTGTGGAAGCTGCCGGAGGGTGCTCCGCAGACCAAGGGACGTCCGATGGTCAACTTGTTGCCACTCGGCGAAGGTGAGTTGGTGACCAATGTCCTCCCCCTCCCCGAGGATGAGGACGAATGGGCGGCGCTCAACATCATCTTTGCAACACAGAACGGAATGGTCCGGCGTAACTCGATGGATGCCTTCACCAATGTCCCGTCGAACGGCAAATATGCGATGGGCTTTGTCGAAGGCAGCGGCGACAAGCTGATCGGCGTCAACCTGCTGACCGAAGATCAGGAAGTGTTCCTCGCCAGCAGCGCCGGCAAGGCCATTCGCTTCGCAGCGACCGATGCGCGTGAAACCAAGAGCCGGACGGGAATCGGCGTGCAGGGCATGGGGCCGAAGGGGGATATCAAAGTTGTCTCACTCGCTGTGCTCAACACCACCGGGACGACTGCTGAGGAGCGCGAGGCATATCTTCGCGCTGCGCCTTGGAAGAACAACGATGCCGAGCCCGAACTATCCGAAGAACGGATGGCCGAAATGGCCGAACGCGAGGAGTTTGTGCTGACGATCTGCGCCAATGGCTATGGCAAAATTTCGTCGGCTTACGAGTACCGCACAATCGGCAGAGGCGGCAAAGGTCTGATCAATATCACCGAGCCTGCATCCGACCCGAGCCGCAATGGTCCTGTGGTTGCCAGCTTCCCAGTGACGCATGGTGATCAGATTATGCTCGTGACCGATCAGGCGAAGCTCATCCGCCTGACGATCGAATTCCGACATCTTTTGGAACACGGGTTCAAGAAAAATCTCGGAATGGCGATCATTGGTCGTTCGTCCTCCGGTGTCTCGCTGTTTGATGTTGCCGACGGCGAGAAAATTGTCGGCGTCGCGCTGATCGATGAGGACGAAACGCCGGAAAACGAAGCCGAAGAGGCGATCGTCGAGGAAATAGTAGGAAAAGACAGCGAGAAGACGACACCCCACACAACGCTCCATTCCGATGACAATGTCGGCAAGGATCCGCCTGAATAACATGAAGATCGAGCCATCAGGTCAGTCGTGCGGTGCCCGCGTCACGGGCATCGATCTGGCTGGTGAGCTCGACAGAGATACTGTGGCTGAAATTCGTGCTGCCTGGTTGAAACACCGGGTATTGGCATTCGCCGACCAGAAAATGGATGACGACGCGTTGGAGCGCTTCACCCTCGCTATGGGCGGGTTTGGTGAAGATCCGTTCTTCGCACCTATCGAAGGCCGCAAGAACATCGCTGCAATTTTGCGCGAAGCCGATGAAACTGCGCCGATATTCGCCGAAAACTGGCACAGCGACTGGAGCTTTCTTCCGCAACCTCCCGCCGGCACATGCCTGATGGCTATCGATATTCCGCCATTGGGAGGCGATACTTTGTTCGCCAATCAGGCCGCGGCCTTTGCTGCCTTGCCCGACAATCGAAAAGAACATCTGCGGGAACTGACCGCGATCCATTCGGCGAAACGAGGCTATGCGCCAGACGGCCTCTATGGCGACAGCGACAAGGGTCGTTCTATGGCAATCCGGCCCGGCAATGAAGCTCTCACTACCCAAGCGCATCCCTTGATCAAACCGCACCCTGAAACCGGTGAAGAGGTGATTTTCAGCAGTCTGAGCTACGTTGTCGGGATCGAAGGGATGGAGGAGATGGAAGCCTTGTCATTTGTTGCCGATCTGCTCGACTGGCAGACGCGTGAGGAGTTTGTCTATCGGCATGAGTGGGAACCAAACATGCTCGTAATATGGGACAACAACGCGGTGCTACACCGGGCAACCGGTGGATATGAAGGGCATCGCCGCGAACTTCACCGCACGACCATTGCGGCAGCCTGAGCTCTAGGCCGCGCTGGGTAGCTCCCGGCGCAGTGTCTGGACCACTCCGGTAGCGATCAGGAATTGCCCGCTGAAATAGAGCGGCCAGATCAGCAGCGAGGTGAAATTTTCAGGCTCGGTATTACCGATATTGAGAAAAATCAGCCAGTCCGAAATCACGAATAACACCGCGCCCAGCCCGACCCGATAGCGCGAGAACCGGCTCATCCACGCGCATGCTGCCATCCCGCCCAACGCGACGCTGTAGGCGGCTACGCCAACGTCCTTCGCAAGAAGCCATGATATCAGCGGTGTTCCAAGCAAAAGACAAACAGCCAGAGCCTTTTGGCTGCTCGTCGCTGCGTGCCGCAAATTCTTCAGATAGAGCGACATCGCAGCGAGATGTGAGGCAAAAAAAGCCGCCCCTCCCCATATGAAGTCGTACTCGATTGCCATGTCTCCGAGCGCCGAGAGTGCCATAACGAGCGCGAGGAGCTTTGCCGTCGCTACATGTGATCGCTGCCATGCATAGACTGCGAGAAACGCAACGCCGCACCCTTTCAGCAAGATAATCGGCGTCTCATCCATATGCGCGCTGCGCAGGAAGAAATAGGCGACTGCCCCAGCGATTGCTGCGACCAGCCATGGCCTGTGTTCGATAAGTGCGCGTTTGGGCATAATTCCTCCACGCGCACTCTTGGACTTGATGCAAGGGGCAGGCAAGCATTAGGGGCGCGCTATGAACCATCAAGTGCACATTATCGGCGGCGGTCTCGCCGGGAGCGAAGCGGCATGGCAACTTGCCCAGCGCGGGATCAAAGTGCGCCTGTCCGAGATGCGCGGGTCTGGTGAGACAACCCCAGCGCACCAAACCGACGGACTGGCGGAACTGGTTTGCTCGAACAGCTTCCGTTCGGACGATCATGAGAAGAATGCCGTAGGTCTGCTGCATCACGAAATGCGCGGTCTGGATTCGATCATCATGTCGGCTGGCGCGGTGGCGCAGGTTCCGGCCGGATCGGCGATGGCAGTGGATCGCGACGTGTTCTCGGGAGAGGTTGAGCGCCGGTTGATGGAGCATCCGAACATCTCGGTTGTTCGTGAACGCATCGACTGCCTGCCCGATACCGGCCCGGTCATCGTCGCAACTGGACCGCTCACCGCAGCCAGCCTTGCCGAGGGTATCGTTAAAGCGACTGGTCAGGATCGCCTCGCATTTTTTGATGCGATTGCGCCGATCGTGCATCGCGACAGCATCGACATGGATATCTGCTGGTTCCAGTCGCGCTGGAACAAGGGTGACGGCAAAGACTACATCAACTGTCCGATGACGAAGGACGAGTATCTTGCCTTCCATCAAGGACTCCTCGACGGCGAAAAGACCGAGTTCAGGGAGTGGGAAGAGAACACGCCCTATTTCGAAGGCTGCATGCCGATAGAGGTGATGGCAGCGCGCGGTGTCGACACATTGCGCTTTGGGCCGATGAAGCCGGTGGGGCTCGACAATCCGCGCGATGCGACCAAAGAATTCCCGCAGGGACGCTGGCCCTATGCCGTTGTGCAGCTGCGTCAGGACAACAAGTTGGGCACCCTGTGGAACATGGTCGGGTTCCAGACGAAGCTCAAATACGGTGCACAGATCGAACTGTTTCGCACGATCCCGGGCCTCCAGAACGCCGAATTCGCCCGTCTCGGCGGCTTGCACCGCAACACATTCCTTAACTCGCCATTGGTGCTGGATCGCCAGATGCGACTGAAAAATGCGCCCAACATCCGCTTTGCCGGACAGATCACCGGGTGCGAGGGTTATGTCGAAAGCGCCACGGTGGGATTACTAACCGGTTTGATGGTCGCCACCGAACTCGCCGACCGAGATTGGCGAGCACCGCCGGCGACTTCGGCCATGGGTGCCCTACTTTCGCATATCACGGGCGATGCCGAGGCCGAGACCTACCAACCGATGAACGTAAATTTCGGTCTCTTTCCACCATTGCATGACGTCAAAAAGAAGCAGCGCAAGGAAGCATACACCAATCGTGCAAAGCAGGACTTCGCTGCGTGGCTAACCGAAATGAAACCGGTGCCGGCCTGAGCGGCCGTCGACCTAGCAGTTACAGCGTGACCTGCGAGTGCGTCGCTTGGGGCGGGTCGTGGCGAATTCTTGCTGCGTAAGCTCGTCGTCGCCATTCGCATCGGCCCCTTCGAAACGGTTGACTGTCGTGACCGCCCATTCCTCGAATGTGAGCAAGTTGTTGCCGTCCTTGTCGAGCTTGCGAAAGGCGTCTGAACGGGTCGACAGCATCTCGTTGCGCGAAATCTTGCGATCGCGATTGCGATCATAGCGGAAGAACCGGCGTTCTTCGCGGGTAAGTTCGGTAGCCTCGGGAGGCTCCGGTCCGGTCAGGTCACCAGGATCGACATTCGGCAGGTCATCCTCAGCATCAACGCTACTAGTGGGGGCCGGTTCGGGCGGCGGCGCAGCCTCTTCAACCTGTGCCCTCCCCTGCCACCAGAACAGTCCTATCCCGACCAGCACTATTGCTACCAGACCTCCAAGCAACGTTCGGTTCATCGGACATTCTCCGGATCTACATTGAGCCAGCCTATACTACCTGCCGAGCAAGCCAACCCTTGCCACATGCAAAAAATCGCGCCGGTTTTCGAGTAACTGGCCGCCATTCCTGTCCAAACTACGCCGGCCGAGCGAACCAAGGATAGTCAGCGACCGGTGCCGAAACGGCAGTTTCCCATCGCCGGAATCCAGTTGCATCGAGAGCGAAACGAGATGCGCCCTTTCATCCTGATCGTTCGTCCGGGCTGCGAGATCAGCGAGCGACCAGGCCTCACCGAAATGCGTAGCATTTGCGTGATCGGCCAGCGAAGCAAAGCAGGCGCCCCGCGCGGTGCAAAGCTCGAGAGCTGCATCGTCGGGCAAAGGAGGTTCTGCCAACAGTCCTTCCCAAGCATCAACCAACGCGCCAAGAGCTTCGCTGTCCTCGATCCAGAGCGCTGACAAACTATCGAGTACCGGATCGCCAGCGGGTCGTTCCGGCGGTGGCTTTTTCAGCTGTTCTCGCCACCATGCGAGCCGCAGCTGCGTGACCATAGGCTCGCTCGCACGGCTGACGAACTGACCGAGCCGATGGTCGAGATGCAGGAACGACCTCAGCCGGGATTTGAACGGATCGAACGCATGCGCCAAAGCCAGCCTTTGCTCCAGCGGCAAGATATCATCGTCAAGCGCGTCCATCGCTCGCTCATGCCCGATGCCGTGGTTCTGTCAACTCGCGCTTTCGGACGTATAGATTAACAGAGTACCGACTGCGATCCGGCTTTGTCTGCGCTCGGCACGAGCATTCGGACGCGCTTTCAATGTGCAAATACGAACGGTTTCTTAACCACGCCTGTTTGCGAAACCTTCTTGCACCCCAGCTATCAGACAGCAGATTTAGAACAGGTGAGATAGCTTTCGCATGGTCGAGAAGCGCGCAAAACTCGATATCAGACGGTCGGCGGTTTTCCTCCGTCGGCTTGCGCGCGACCGCTCCGCAAATACGCTTGCACTGGTTGCCGCTGCGATCCTTCCAATTGTCGGGTTGATCGGCGGCGGAGTCGATATGAGCCGCGCCTACCTCGCGGACTCACGGCTCCAGCAAGCATGCGATGCCGGCGTCCTGGCGGCTCGAAAGAAGTTGGGGTCAGGCGCAATTGTAACGGGCGACGTCCCCGACGGCGTCGCGGCCATCGGCCAGCGCTTTTTCGACGTCAACTATCAAGACGGGATTTACGATACGAAGGCCCGCGAATTTACGATGTATCTCGAGGACGACTTCGCGATCACGGGCGAGGCAAGTGTCGATGTTCCCACCACGCTGATGTCGGTATTCGGATATCAGGAAATCGCCGTCGACGTGACTTGCGAAGCCAATATGAGCTTCAGCAATGCCGACATCCTGATGGCGCTCGATGTCACCGGCTCAATGCGCCACACCAACCCGGACGACACCAATTCGCGGATGGAGACCATGAAGCAGGTCATCCGCGACTTTCATGCGGAGATGGAAGCGAACAAAGCTCCCGATACGCGGGTCCGCTATGGTTTCCTGCCTTATGCCACGAATGTAAATGTCGGGCACTTGTTGCTGGACGACTGGGTTACCACCGAATGGACATACCAATCGCGCGAGGCTTCAGGCGGTTCGACTGTTGAATACACAAGTTCATACACCGAAAACTGGTCGTGGGTTTCGGGCTCTGCTTCGGAATGGACTGATGTCAGCACCTACGACGCGACATGGGTTCCGCCCACGCCAGGCAGCGGCGGAACCGGCGATGAAGGCGGATCGGGTGGCACGGCAGGCTATTACACATGCAACGGAACGCAGCCCTCGAATACGCTGACGGCGGACGATCAATTGCTCTCGACCGACACCGAACCATATGCCGGGCCTCCGGCGGGTACGAAGACGACCGAGCATCGCGAGCTGACCGAGGATGGCACTATTTACCAGACGATCCGAAATGACTCCGTCTGCACCGTTCAGCGCCGCGACTATGACAACTTGGTTCAGACATATGATCGTATTACCCACCCCGCGCAGTACGCAACCTCGAACTGGCTCTACAAGCCGCTCTCTTTCGACGTTTCCAACTGGCGCACAGAAACTGTTGGCTGCATCGAGGAGCGCAACACCTACAAAATCACTGATCCAAACAACGTCGACTTCGACACTGCGCTCGACCTCAATATCGATCTGGTCCCGGATAACAGCAATCCGGCAACGCAGTGGCGCCCGATGTATCCCGACAACATCTTCGTGCGGTCGCTATACAGTACGGGCTCCGGCACGGTGACCCCCGAAGAGGTCACTTCGTCGAGTACGTTCGCGCAGACGGGCACATGGTGGTTTTCAGGTTGCCCGGCCCCTGCGATGGCGCTGGCCGAGCTCGATACCGGAACGCTGGAAACCTATCTTTCCGGCTTGTCTCCTGAAGGGGCAACCTACCACGACATCGGGATGATCTGGGCAGGACGGATGATCTCTCCCACAGGCCTGTTTGCAAGCCAGAACGCCGATGTTGCCGACAGCGTTCCGACAAACCGCAACATCATATTCCTGACTGATGGCGAGACCGAGGCTTTTGACATTGCCTATGGCGCCTACGGTGTCGAGGCTCTCGACCGCCGCCGTTGGGAAGAAGGTGGTGCGCAAACACTCGTTGAAACTGTGGAGGAGCGTTTCGAGATCGCATGCCGCGAAATCCGCAAGAAGAACGTAACCGTTTGGATCATCGCCTTTGGCACGGACGTGAATGATTCGATGACCAGGTGCGCCGGAGAGGGGCGCTATTTCGAGGCGGATAACGCCCAGCAGCTAAGCGATGCTTTCGCCAAAATTGCGAACTCGCTCGGCGATTTGAGGATTACAGGATGACAGGCAAATTTCTTCACGCGCTGCGCTCCAGCACTTCAGGTGCGACCATCGTCGAGTTTGCATTGGTTGCCCCCACTTTGGTTCTCATGATCATGGGCATCTCCGAACTCGGTCATGGCATGTATGTTCGCTCCATCCTAGACGGAAGCGTTGAAGAGGCAGGGCGCGCAACGACCCTGGAGACCGCCGATAGGGGGCAGATCGAGGGCATTATCAAAGACCGCATGGGCGATGTGGCGCCGGGCGCGGAAGTGTATCTCGAATGGCGCCACTTCCAGAGCTACGCCGAAGTCGGTCAACTAGAGGAGTTTTCGGATCTGAACGGTGATGGAATATGCAACGACGGTGAACCATTTGAGGACACCAACGCAAACGACATTCGCGACTACAAAGGCAAGGACGGAATCGGCAATGGTCGAGATGCCGTGCTGCTGACGGCTGCAGTCGAATATGAACGTTTCTTTCCTATGCCATCGCTTTCGGGGTGGTCGGAATGGACCGAGATAACGACCGCAACAGTTCTGCGAAACCAACCTTACAACGCGGTCGATACGACCCCTGAAATTCGCAACTGCACCACTCCAAGCGGCGGTGGGCTCGGTGGCGGTCTCGGTGGTGGTTTGGGCGGCGGGCTCGGTGGTGCTCTTGGCGGAGGACTGGGCGGTGCTCTAGGTGGTGGCCCGCCAACGGGCGAGGCCGGCGGCGCGCCCGAAACAGGCGGCGGTGGCTTCTGGGCATGGCTCGCAAGCATTCTGGGTATCGGTCAGGGCGAGGGAAATTCGCAGAACGGCAATCCCTGCAACAGCGAGTTTCACCGGAACCATCGCCATTGCCTGGAAGGTTAGCAGACCGATGAAAGACAGGATCGACCAGTGAACCCGTTGAAGACGATACATAGACTGCTGAAGGACGAAAGCGGACTCGCTCTGACCGAGTTTGCTTTTGCGACCCCTGTCATGTTGACATTGGGACTGGTCGGTCTTGAAATGTCGAACCTGGCTATCACGCATATGAAGATCAGCCAGGCTGCCATGCGGATAGCCGACGACGCATCGCGCATCGGCGAGGTATCATCGCTGAAGGAACGCAAGATTTACGAGTACCAGATCAACGACCTGTTGCTGGGATCGGACATTCAGGCTGGTGGTTCGCTCGACATTTTTGAACATGGCCGGGTTATTGTCAGCAGTCAGGAGGTCGATCCGGATGACCCGGATGAGGAGCAGCAATACATCCATTGGCAGCGCTGCATGGGCAAGCGGATGTTCGATTCCGATTTCGGCCCGGCGGGCACTGGCAAAGGAGATCCGGGTTTCAAAGGCATGGGCCCAAAAGACCTCGAAGTTATGGCATTGCCCGACAGTGCGGTAATGTTCGTCGAGATATCTTATGAGTACCAGCCGATTATTACGGATGCCTTCGTTGGGGATCGCGAGATCAAGGTGTTCTCTTCATTCACCGTGAGAAACCCCCGCGATCTGTCGCAGATATACCAGAAGAACCCGCTGAACCCGGTCGAAGCCGCGACATGCGACAAGTATGGGCGCTTCCGCGACAGCGCAGCAGACAAGGCGGGCGAAGGTGGCTGGGATTGGGAGTTCTAGCTCCGGCCCAGCCTAATCGACGTAGCAGACCTTCTTGGCCGCCGCGACAATGCGCGGCGTATCGATCAGCGCCAGCTTTTCGAGGTTGGCAGCGTAGGGCAGCGGCACATCCTCGTTGCAGACCCGCAGGACGGGTGCGTCGAGATGATCGAAGCCCTCTTCCATGCAAATCGTCGCGACTTCCGAAGCGATCGAGCACACCGGCCAACCTTCTTCGGCGACAATCAGGCGGTTGGTTTTGGCCAAGCTGTCGAGAATTGTCCGCTTGTCGAGAGGGCGGAGCGTTCGCAGGTCGATGACTTCTGCATCGATCCCCTCGCCCGCCAGTTCTTCAGCTGCATCGAGAGCAAGCCCGACACCGATGGAATAGCTGACGATGGTAACGTCTGACCCTTTGCGAACAACGCGGGCTTTGCCGATGGGCAAGACATGATCGTCCAGCTCGGGCAGTTCAAAGCTCCGACCGTAAACCAGCTCGTTTTCGAGGAACACGACCGGGTCGTCACTACGGATCGCCGCTTTCATCAAGCCTTTGGCATCGGATGAATCGTAAGGTGCAATCACGATCAGCCCGGGGACATTGGCGTACCACGGACCATAGTTCTGGCTATGCTGCGCACCGACGCGGCTTGCGGCCCCGTTGGGACCACGGAACACAACCGGGCAGCGCATCTGCCCGCCCGACATATAATTTGTCTTGGCGGCAGAATTGATAATGTGATCAATCGCCTGCATCGCGAAGTTGAAGGTCATAAACTCCACTATCGGACGCAGGCCACCCATCGCGGCGCCGGTTCCGATCCCGGCAAAACCGTATTCGGTGATTGGAGTGTCGATAACGCGCTTGGGGCCGAATTCGTCGAGCAGCCCCTGCGTGACCTTGTATGCGCCCTGATATTCGGCGACCTCTTCGCCCATCACGAAAACGCGTTCATCGCGGCGCATTTCTTCGGCCATTCCGTCGCGCAGAGCCTCGCGGACAGTCACAGTTGCCATATTTGTGCCCGCAGGAATCTCCGGATCTTGCGCCGGTTCAGCTTGGCCGGGTTTGGTAACGGCGGCTTCGCTGGGTTCGCGGCCGACGTCCTTGCCCTCACCCTCGACATCCTTGGCAGGTTCCGGAGCAGGGGTCGGCGCCGCATCGTCCCCCTCGCCTTCAAGCATCGCGATAACTGTTCCGACGGCCACATTCTCTGTGCCCTCTTCGACGAGGATCTTACCGACTACGCCATCATCGATAGCTTCGAATTCCATCGTCGCCTTGTCGGTCTCGATCTCGGCAATGATATCGCCCGGAGCGATTTCGTCGCCTTCCTTGACCAGCCACTTGGCCAGCGTTCCTTCTTCCATAGTCGGCGAAAGCGCGGGCATCTTGAGTTCGATAGCCATCGATCAATACTCCCTCACCAGAACTTCGGTGTAGAGTTCGCTTGGCTCCGGTTCGGGCGAGTTCTCCGCGAAATCCGCCGACTCTGCCACACGAGCGCGAATTGCCTTGTCGATCGCCTTCAAATCTTCTTCCGACTTGCCCTTCTCGATCAGCGCTTTTTTGATTGCCTCGATGGGATCCTTGTGATCGCGCACGTCCTGCACCTCCTCGCGAGTACGATATTTGGCAGGGTCGGACATCGAATGGCCGCGATAGCGATAGGTGTTGAGCTCCATCAGGACCGGCCCCTTACCGTCGCGCACATGCTTGAAGGCTATCTCCGCCGCATTGCGAACCTCGAGTACGTCCATACCGTTCACATCCATACCCGGAATACGGAAGGCGGTGCCGCGGCGGTGGAATTCGGTTTCGGCAGAGCTGCGTTTTACAGCGGTCCCCATCGCGTAACCGTTATTCTCGATCACGAATACGATAGGCAGGTTCCACAGCTGCGCCATATTGAACGTCTCGTAAACCTGTCCCTGGTTCGCTGCGCCGTCGCCGAAATAGGCAAGGCATAGCCCGCCGTCTTCGTTGTATTTGTGCGCAAGCGCGAGCCCGCCGCCGAGCGAAACCTGCGCGCCAACGATACCGTGGCCGCCGTAAAACTTATGCTCGGTCGAGAACATATGCATCGACCCGCCCTTGCCTTTGGAGATGCCCGCAGCGCGTCCGGTCAGCTCGGCCATAATGACATTGGGATCAATGCCATAAGCGAGCATATGGCCGTGATCGCGGTAGCCAGTGATCACGCTGTCCCTGTCACTATCGAGCGCACTCTGAAGACCAATCGCAACCGCTTCCTGGCCGATATAGAGGTGGCAGAATCCCCCGATCAGGCCGAGGCCATAGAGTTGACCTGCCTTCTCTTCGAATCGCCGAATGAGCAGCATCTGCTCGTAGAATTCGAGCATCTGATCGACACTGGCATCAAAGCGTGGTGACTTCTCATGCGTTTCCTGCAGACTGTGAAGCACGAAGTCATCGTCGGACTTCGCTGCAGCTTTCTTCTTGGTCGGAGCTTTCTTCTTTGCCGGAGCCTTCTTTGCAGGCGCCTTTTTGGGAGTCTTCGCCGATTTTGCCAAAGGGACAATCCTCGATTGCTAAGCACCTGGGGAGGCGGTGCGCCTGTAGATATCTACGCTCAGCCTATAGTCGCAACGCGGTCGCATACGCAACGCTCAGCAAATGCCTGCATACGAAATCCTTGGCGAAATCTGACTGTTCTTGTGGTCTAGCCTTCGGCGCCCGGAAGCATCATCACCACCTCGTCCGGGTGAACCACATTCTGGTTGCTTCGGAGCAGCTCCCCAACGAGGTCCGGATCGGCATTGTCGGGATCGAGCAGCTCTACGCGATTTTTCAGAGCATCGCGTTCTTCGACAAGCGCCGCAATCTGCATATGCCGCTGTTCAAGCACTTGCGCATTTTCGTTCCATGCCAGGAGTCCGCTCGGCCCCGCAATGGCCAAGCCCATCAGGATCAGCAAAGCAACGAGCGCCAGCCCCTGCGTCATCTGCTCTTTTGGCAGTGCAATCTTGTGTCCCTGAACCGTCACAAATCCCTTAGAATCACAGTTGATTCATCGGTTCAAGCGAAAAATGCAAATTGTCAGTAAGAACGCGGCAGACCGAGTACGTGTTCGGCCAGGTAACTCAGGATCAGATTGGTTGAAATCGGAGCGACAGTATAAAGCCGCGCCTCGCGGAATTTGCGCTCGACATCGTATTCTTCGGCAAAACCGAATCCGCCATGCGTCTGCACGCACATATCGGCAGCGGCCCAGCTTGCTTCGGATGCCAGCATCTTCGCCATATTAGCCTCGGCACCGGCGTTCCCGCCCTTGTCATATTCGCGCGCCGCTTCGTGTACCATTAGCTCGGCCGCGCGCATCTGGGCGTAGCAACGCGCGATCGGGAACTGCACGCCCTGGTTCTTGCCGATCGGCCCACCAAAGACCTGACGCTCTTTCGCGTAGCCACTCGCCTTCTCGATAAACCACTTTGCATCGCCGATACATTCTGCGGCGATCAGGATGCGTTCTGCGTTCATCCCTGAAAGGATGTACCGAAAGCCTTTCCCCACTTCACCGATCAAGGCCGAAGCCGGGATTCGCAGATCGTCGAAGAATATCTCTGTCGTCGAGTGGTTCATCATCGTGCGGATTGGCTTGATCGTCATGCCGTTGCCCACAGCCTTACCCATATCGACAAGGAACAGTGACAATCCTTCTGTTTTCTTCGCTACCTGGTCGCGCGGTGTCGTGCGTGCGAGCAGCATCATAAGGTCGGAATGCTCGGCGCGGCTCGTCCAGATCTTCTGCCCGTTGATGACGTAGTCATCGCCATCGCGCTCGGCGAAAGTTCGCAGGCTGAGCGTATCGGTCCCGCTGGTCGGTTCAGAAACCCCGAATGCCTGAAGCCGTAGCTCGCCTTTAGCGATACCCGGCAAACAAGCCATCTTCTGCTCGTCGCTGCCGTAGCGCAGCAGCGTGTTCATCACATACATTTGTGCATGCGCAGCCGCGCCATTGCACCCCGATGCCTGAATTTCCTCCATGATGACTGCTGCGTCATTGAGCGTAAGACCGCTTCCGCCGAACCCTTCGGGTATGAGGGCCGCGAGAAACCCGGCTTTCGTCAGTGCGTCCACGAACTCCGACGGATAAGCCCGGTCACGGTCTTTCACGCGCCAATACTCGCCGGGATACTCCGCGCAGAGGGCACGCACAGCGCGGCGGATTTCGGTCAGATCTTCGGATTCGGTCATCAGCGGCCTTCGGGAATTGCGGTTTTGCAACGTCAATGCCGTTCGCGCGTTGAACTGGCAATGCTGTGTTTTGCGCTTTGACAACAGCCGTCAAATGCAATATAGTTTCTTTTGAAACCAGTTTAAACCAACAGGAACCTGCCATGCCCGATCTGTTTGAAAACCCCGCCGGCCTCGATGGCTTCGAATTTGTCGAATTCTGCGCGCCCGAAAAAGGCCAGCTGGAGCCGGTCTTCGAGGCAATGGGCTTCACTCTTGTCGCGAAGCATCGCACCAAGGACGTCGATCTGTGGCGGCAGGGCGGCATCAACCTGATTGCAAACTATGAGCCGCGCTCGGCGGCATGGTTCTTTGCCCGCGAGCACGGTCCCAGCGCATGCGGCATGGCATTCCGCGTTAAAGATGCACGCAAAGCTTACGACCACCTGATCGAGCAGGGAGCAGAACCGGTCGCCAACGAACCCGGCCCGATGGAACTACGTATCCCGGCCATCCGCGGCATCGGTGGTGCAATTCTCTATCTCGTTGATCGTTATGCCAACGAAGAAGGCAATGGCCTGTCGATCTACGACATCGATTTTGAATATCTGCCGGGTGTCGAGAAGCACCCTGAAGGCGCTGGCTTCGACATCATCGATCACCTGACGCACAATGTTTATAATGGCCGGATGGCCTACTGGGCCGACTATTACGAGCGGCTGTTCAATTTCAAGGAGATCCGCTTCTTCGACATCAAGGGCGAATATACCGGCCTCACCTCAAAGGCACTGACAGCGCCCGACGGCAAGATCCGCATTCCTCTCAACGAAGAAGGCGAAGGCGGCAAAGGCCAGATCGAGGAGTTCCTGCGCGAATTCAACGGCGAAGGCATCCAGCATATCGCGTTGATCTGCGACGATCTGGTGGCTTGCTGGGACCGTCTCAAGGAATTCGGCGTACCCTTTATGACCGCCCCGCCCGCAACCTATTACGAGATGCTCGACGAGCGCCTTCCGGATCACGGCGAAGATGTCGACGCGCTCAAGATGCGCGGTATCCTGCTCGACGGAACAACCGAAGGTGGTCAGCCGCGCTTGCTGCTGCAGATTTTTGCAGAAGCGCAGGTTGGTCCCGTGTTCTTCGAGTTCATCCAGCGCAAGGGTGATGACGGTTTTGGCGAAGGCAACTTCAAGGCGCTGTTTGAAAGCATGGAGCGCGACCAGATCAATCGCGGCGCGCTCAAGGTCGACGATATGGAGCCGGCCGAATGAACGAAGCGGCGCATCCGGTCAAACTGGGCGGCGTTCATCACGCCGCCTATCGCTGCAAGGACGCGAAAGAGACCGTCGAGTGGTATGAACGTGTTCTCGGCATGGAATACACCTCGGCCTTTTCCGAGGATCATGTTCCCTCAACCGGCGAATACGACCCGTACATGCATGTGTTCCTAGATGCCGGGAACAACAATGTCCTCGCCTTCTTCGAACTGCCCAACCAGAAGGACATGGGGCGCGACGAAAATACCCCCGCCTGGGTTCAGCACCTGGCCTTTCGGGTCGCATCGGAAGAAGAGTTGCTGGGCGCAAAAGACCATATCGAGGCCCAGGGCATCGATGTGCTTGGCCCCACCCATCACGGTATCTTCAAATCAATCTACTTCTTTGATCCGAACGGTCACCGGGTCGAACTCGCCGCCGATATCGGGACCGACGAGCAATATGCTGAACTGAAGAAAGTCGCGATGCCGATGCTCGATGAGTGGAGCGAAACGAAGAAGGCGCCGCGTCATGCAGACTGGCTCCACGAAATAGCCCGAAAAGAACACGGTATGGACTGATTGCCGGGTATCAAACTCGGAACTCGGCCCCCTCTTCTGCGTTAGATCGCATAAAGGGGAATTCATGCAAAGCGAACAAGCTGCGCCGGCAGGCGAAAGTTTCGACACTACCGTAAATACTCTGGGAACATTGCAGAACCGTCTGGTAGAGATGGCCGAAGGGTTCATCGATGCATTGCCGAACCTGGCAATCGGCCTCGTTGTGCTCATCATCACGTGGATCATCGCCAGATTTGCGGTCAGGATCGCCGACCGCCTGATTGGTAAGACCGAGATGCGGCCTAGCCTGCGCAATCTGGTCGATACGATGGTCAAGCTGGCGATCTGGTTGATCGGGTTGATGGCTGCGCTCACCGTGATGATGCCGGGGCTTACACCCGCGAGCATTGTCGCCGGCCTCGGTATTGGCGCGGTGGCGATCGGTTTTGCCTTCCAGGATATCTTCGAGAACTTCCTCGCCGGCGTCCTGATTATGCTGCGCGAGAAAATGCGCATCGGCGATGTGATCGAATGCGACGACATAACGGGTAAGGTCGAGCATATCACCCTGCGCGAGACCTACGTTCGCAAATTGTCGGGCGAGGTTACGCTCGTACCGAACTCGATCCTGTTCAAGAATCCGGTCGAGATTCTGACCGATGAGGTTCAGCGCCGGCATGAGACACTGGCAGGTGTGTCATACGATACCGATCTCGATCACGCAGCAAAGGTCATTCGTGAAGCGGTCGAAAGTGTGGATGTCGTCGATACCGGCAAAGGCATCGATGTCTTTGCAGTCGAGTTCAACTCCAGTTCGGTCGATTTCAAGGTGCGCTGGTGGGCCGGATCGAAACCGCGCGATGGCCACGAGAGCCGCGATGCGGTGATCCGGGCAATCAAGAAGTCCCTTGATGATGCAGGGATCGAAATTCCGTTCCCATATGTCACGCACACCTTTAAGGAATCGGTTCCCTTGGGCGACAAGCTGGAAAGCTGATCGCCAATCCTGACCGAGGCCGGTGATGAGTGAACAAAGCGACACCGGCCATTATCTGACAAGGCCGCGCGAATTCCTGCTTGCTGCGGTTGGCGGAATCACGGTCGCGAATGCCTATTACATTCATCCCATCATCGCGGAGGTGGCTGCTGATTTCGGCGTGAATGCGGCAACCATCGGCTTGGTACCCGCGTTGAACCAGATCGCTTTGGCTCTTGGAATATTTCTGTTGCTGCCGCTCGGTGATCGCTTCAGCAATCGCGACCTCGCGATTCTGTTTGCGACCGGGCAGACAGCGGCATTGTTGCTGATGGTGTTTTCGACCAGCTTCATCCCCTTTCTGATCGGGTCGACCGTGCTGGGCTTCTTTACAATCGCGCCGTATCTGCTCCCGGCCTATGTGTCGAAGCGGGTCGCCCCGGCCCGGCTTGGGGCGGTAACGGCCATACTGACCGCCGGTACGATATTCGGGATATTGGTTGCGCGAATAGGTGCCGGCTTGATCGCACGCTACGTCGATTGGCATTGGGTGTATGTTATCGCCGCCATTTTGATGGTCATCACTTCGGCCATGCTGCCGCTGGTTATGGAAGGTCGACAGAAGCGGAGCGGGATCGAAGAGCGTCAGCCCTATTTCGCGCTTGTCGGTTCGTTGTTCGCGCTGTTGAGGCGATACCCCCACGTTTTGGTTTCGGGCGTTATACAGGCTCTGAACTTCGGGATATTCCTGTCGATCTGGCTCGGCCTGGCGCTACATCTGACGAGCGCAGAAATAGGGTATGGCGTCGATACCGTTGGCTACCTCGCGGGCTTTGCAATCGTGGCGATGTTCGTGACGCCCCGTCTGGGAGCATGGGCCGATAAAGTCGGAGCGCAGCGCGCACGGTTCCTGACTTCGCTTGTGCAGTTGGCCGGAGTGACCCTTCTCTATCCATTCGGGCATAGTCTGCTGCTACTGCTCATTCCCATCATCATAATGAACACGGTTGGTCCCGGTATCGATGTAGCGGGCCGGATGACAACCCTGTCGCTTGCCCCGGAAATTCGCACACGCCTACTAACGGGCTATATCATGCTGATGTTCATCGGCGGTGGTCTCGCAAGCTGGGCCGGAACGGCTGCTTACGAATATGCCGGATGGGCGGGCAATGCCGCCCTCGCCTTGACCCTTTCAACGGGACTGGTTGGTTTGTCCTGGCTCGAATATCGTAGATACCGGGCCCGCGCGGATTAGTTGATTGTTGCCTCGAAGGTAAATGCCGCGCTCGCGCCACCGCCTAGGATTGTTGGAATTGTATAGGTGATCGTGCCGGCGTTAAAATTCGCTCCGGCAGGGTCAACTTCATCTGCTCCCGTGGCATTGTCATCCTCGACAGTTGCAGCCGCAGCGCAGGTCGCGCCTGAGCGGATTGTGCCAGGTTCAAACGTAACATCGGCGGGTAGCACATCCGATGCATCAATGTTTTCGGCCGACGAGATCCCCGAATTGGTAATCAGGATGCAATAGCGCACGCGCGCACCTGGCAACGCTTTCGGGTTGGTCGTTCCGTTGACCGGATCGGAAATCAGCGTGCTGCTCTTGAGCACCATGAGGTCAGCCTGCGGATTGCAGAAGGTGATGTCGTGAAGCGATGCAGCCTGATTGCCAGGATTTGCCGGAGCGGTCGTGTGGTTACCGTATCTGATGGTGATCGTGTCGACAGGCGTTGTGAAGGTCACCGTGGCGTTGCCGTTTGGTTGCGTACCGCCTGAACCGGCATCCCCGATCACTGTGTTGCCTGCAACGTAATTCGCAATCCCATTGGTGACGACCGGTGTGACACTCGCTCCGTTGTAGGTTCCGGAGAAGACCATCTTGTCCGCGAACTGGTTGTTGTTGAAGTCCACATCAAAAACCTGGAATTGCGCACCGGGTACTGCCGTCGGCAAGGTGATAACGATCGTCGATTCGTCCGATTGGAGATCATTGTTCATGTACAAATACAGCGAATTTTGCGCGGGCGAGATGCCACCAGTGTTGCTGCTGTTCAGCTGTGGCGTGCTGTTGACGAACGGCGTATCGGTGGTGATGTTAAAGTTCGTGTCACCGATCCCGGTTATCGCGTAGGTATTGTCCAGGCTCGTCGCAGCCCATGTCCTTGTGTCCCAGTCGAACAGCGTGCTGCCTGCCGGACATACCAATGTTGGCGGCGTTCCGGCGACGCGCGTCCCCGAAACGGTGAAACTCGCGCTGGCATAGTCATCTTCTGACGTAACCCCGTTGTTCACCGTCGAATCAAGATCAGGTTGCCCGCTGGCGATAATTTCAGCGTTGTTGGTGACAACCGCACCTGAAGTGGCGTTGACTGTACCATTGATTGTGATCGACCTGCTTGCCCCTATCGGAACGCTTCCAACCACCCAGACACCGGTTCCACTGTTGTACGTCCCGGTTCCCGCTGCGCTGATAAACGTGAATCCTGCCGGAAGCACATCGCTCACCTGCACACCGGTCGCGGCTAGCGGGGAAGATACCGCATTGCTGACAGTCAGCGTATAACTGACAGCAGTGCCGTTAGCGGGTGTCGCATTGCTCACCGTCTTTGTCAGCGAGAGATCGGCATAGTTAGTTGGCGCCGAAGTCAGATAGAGTTCAGCATGACGAAATATGCCGTCATCGGATCCCGTAAAAACATCGCATATTTCAAGGCGCCAGGTACCCGCGCTGGCGACGCCGTTAAATGCACTCAATCCTGCATTCGGACTAAAATTGTTCGCAAAAGGCGGAGGCGCTGCGGTGGAGTGATTGCCGGTCGGGCTGTCCGTGTTTACCGTCTGCGCGTGAGAATCGTTGAGCAGCACGTTCAGGTTGTCGCCGCTGGTGTTGTTGGGATCTCCGTTGACCAACTGAACGCGGGTTCCATCCGGTGATTGCAGCGTAAGCCGGATGTCCCCGCGCCAGGTATGCGTTGCAAAAAATCCGAGGTCGACATCCGAGACCGTAAAGCTGGGGCCGCCCACGACAAAGTTGCGCACGAGCGGCGCGGCGCACGTTGTCGAACCATTGATCGTCCCATCCGTGCCGTTGACATATGTGGTAACGGTCTGTGCGTATGCCGAATGCGCAAGACCCATGGCAAACAGGGATAAAATCAGTCGAAAAGTCACTGATATCCTGATAAGAATTCTGTCAGTTGCTGGTAAAAGACGCATTTGTTGCAAATAGCCGAACGTGGTTAACACCGCGCTAAGGAGCGCGTGCGATTTCTGCGGATTTGAGCTCATCGGCCGAGCCCGAGGAAACCGAACGTATCAGCGTCGAACTTGATCTTGATCGCCGCATAAACACCCTTGTCCGTGTTGCGCGCAGCCGAGAAATCCTCGTCACGGAAACCGGTGATGTTGTATCCGACCGTCAGCAGCATGCCGTCTGCCGGCACGAAGCCGACATTCGGCCCGATGGAGAAGCTTGTAACATCATCGGTCAGGTTCGCACGAACCGTTGCGCTCGCGCCGATTTCGAGTTTCTCACCCAAGCCGATACGTGCATCGAGGCCGGCCAGCGCAGTAAAGCCCGACAGATCAAAGCCTTCGAAACGGTCGAAATTATAGCGAGCGCCGAGGAACAGGCCGAATTCGTCGCGGCGATATTGGTGTTCGATCCCCTCGATATTGTCGAGATCTTCGTAGCCACGCGGCGACCAGTTGGTCGACAGGCTACCGATCAACCGGCGCGACCTGGCATCGCCGGTTACGGTCAGCGCGGTGCGCCCAGCTGGGCCGGTTTCGCCGGCAACTGCTCCGGTTACGACGTCGCTGCGATACTCAAGCTTGCCGAGGAAGGCGAATTCCGAAGCGTCAGGACGGTGTGCGAATGCCATCGCGCCATCGAAAATTTCAGTTGCCGACCCGTTGTTGCCGTCTGCTTTGGTCCAGGTGAGGCCCGAACCAAGGACACTGCCATTGCCGAGCTGACGGATCGCACCGAAGGTAAAGCCCTTGCGGTTGGCAAACTCGCCATCGCGATATTCACCACGCGCGGTCGCGCTCCACTCATCCTTGCGCCATGCCGCACCGAGAGTAACAGCGGTGAAGTCTTCGAACAGTTGTCCGTCCTGACCCAACTGGCCGCCACTGGCGACTGGCTGTGCGGTGTTGACCACGTCGATTACCGGGCCATTGCCGCCAAGTGTACGGCTGCCATCGAGCGTTGCGTCTATAGAGAGTTCGCTATTGACCTGCAGCGTCTGCGCGAGGCCGAAGGCTGCGAAGCTGCGATTGCCATTTTCGTCGATCTTCTGCTGACCAAGCGTCGTGGTGATGCGGCCACCCTGCCACGGCGAAACCTCGATGCCGCCGCGAACGGTGCGCGCGTCGATGTTTTCGCCCTTGGCGATTTCGTAGAGGCCAACCAGCTTGACGTCGGGCGTGATAGCATAGCGGGCGGCAAAACGGTGGCGCGCCGGGAGGTCTGCTGATTCGGCTTGGTCTAGAGCAATCGCCGTGCTGGCGCTCAGTTCGAGCTTGTCATCGAACACGCGCTGCGTGATGCCGCCTTCGAGGACGGTTGATTTGTTATTCGTGCCGTCGGGCAGACGATCGTTGAAATACGAAATACCTAGTTGCAGGTCGGTGCTGTCGGAGCGGTAGACGCCCTGCACCTGCGCAGCGTTACGGCGCGTATCATCGAGCAGGCTGTCGTCACGCCAAAAGCTGGCGACAATCGAAGCGTTCTCATCAATGGCGTAGCGGGCATCGAGGCCGATCTTGCGGCGACCACGCTCCGCGCCGCTTTCCTGGCCGACGCCATAGTCGGCATCGAGCGAACGGACATAAGCGAGCAGGTCGACCGGACCGCTGCGGTGCTCGACTTCAACCAGCCAGCCATTGGCGGTTTCGCCTTCGCTGCGGCTGAATGCGAGCTCAGCGCGAACCTCGGTGGTTTCGGCGAGGCGGGCGCGGATATCGACAGCGCCGATATTGGTGCGCGCATCATCGCCCTTGTCGGTGATCGCTGTGGCGCCAACGCGGATCTTGCCGCTCTTGTCGGTCCATGCAGCCCGCACACCGGCGTTCCACTCACCGCCCGCAGCGGAGTCGACTTCGTAATCGACAACGATGAATTGCGGGTTGAGATCGAAATCGCGGCTCAGGATCGGCTCTGCAAAGGTGATTGTGCCCGAGAGCAGATCGAGATCGTAATCGATGAAGCGCGTCAACTCACGGCGTTCAACAATCAGCTCGCTGCGGAAGCGATCACGGACTTCTATAGCGACTTTCTCGCTGTTCGGAATGATTGCACGGCTGCTCAGGCGGTAAGGGCCGGAAATGCCCTGCCCCTGAATCTCGTCCTTGCGGAAGCGCGTGCCGATTTCGGCAACGAAAGCCTGCGCCTGGACAGAGCCGATACGCGCCTCTGCCTTCCCGCCCGTTGCCGTGCGGTTGTAGCGTGCGAGCTGCGTCTGGTCGAAGCCGGTCTCGAAATCACCATAAAGCGCGTAAAACGTCGATGTCTCGATGCGGACATAGAGCTTCTCGCGCGATGCGGCATCGAAGCGGCGGCTCGAACCGTCGGCGAATACGGTGTAGTACGCATCCGGATCGAGCGTGCCGAGAACACGCTGGTCATCGCGCTGCTTGGCGCTGTCGTAAGCCAGCGTGACAAGGTATTTACCGAGTACGCGGCCCTTCGCATAAAGCGCAACGCGTGCCTTGTCGCCCAGATCGCTGTCGAAGCGGCCGCTGCGTTCCATATTGTCAGCGACAGTGCGTGCGCCGATCGAGCCTTCTGCAAGGCCGACGACTGTCCACTCGATGTCGCCCGGCTCGATCCATGCTTCGAGTTCCTGCTGGCGCGTGATCTCACCGTCGGTCAGGTTGAAGTCAAGGCGCACAGAGCCGCTGACCATGGTCGGCGCGAGCTCGATGCGCGCGATGCCGTCCGAGCCTTCGACGATCCAGCTGGCATTGCTGCTGCCGCCGCCGGAAAGCTGGAGCAGCTGAGCCTGCGCGATCTGCGAAGCGCTCTGATAAGGCGCGTTGATCGTGAAATTGCCCGAAACACCGCCACGTACCGGACGATTGTTTCGATCAAGCACGCGGATCGCAATCACCGGCTTGGTCACACCATCGGCGACGAGATTGGATTCGCTTTCAATCAGTTCGATCCGGTCGGCTACGGACGTAAAATAGACGTCACGCTCAAGCGTTTTCGAAACGCCTCCGAACGAGTTGAGGATGTTCGCTGTCAGCGTGGTCTTCTCATCCTTCAGCGGGATACCGCGCCACAGACTAACGGCGTAGGAACCTTCCGGCGCTTTCTTTGTGCCTTCGAAAGCCACAGCATTAACCGGCTCGCCATCAACGAACAGTTCGACCTTCTGGCCCTGGCGATGACCAATTGCGACACGGGTGGCAGGCGCACGCGGGTTGTGATCCACGGTCGGGAACAACCAGCCATCTTCGCCCTCGCCCATAGCGATCCAATCGATGTCGCCGCGATCTTCCGCGCCGGCTGCGATTTCGTCCTCGACCGATACAATCGTGTTCTCTTCGACTGTCACCGCGAGCGCCTCTTCAGGCACAATTGCATGAAAATCGGCCACAACGAGTGAACCGCCCTGCCCGGTAATGAAGCGCGAGGTTGCGCTGCCCGCGCTGCGGGTCGAGCGATAGCAATCAATAAACTCACCGCCCTGCGGCAGCGTCATGCGCGCCGCCTGGACGACATGCGTACCGGGAACAACACCCTCGAAGTGATAGCGACCATCAATGTCGGTGATGGCAAAGCTGCCATCTTCCATCATCACGCGGACACCGGGAATGCCGACACGCGGATCGCGAACATCGCATGTTCCGGCAGTGATCCGACCGATGATCGTCATACGTCCGGCAATGGACTCGCGCTCGATATCGACGTTAGCCTCGGCCGTCGTCGAGTTTCCGCGAAAATCTGTGGCTACAACGCGGTTCAACGCCTGTCCTGGCGGAGCATCTGCCCTAACCACCATTGCATAGGTCACGCGAGCCTGCGCTCCCCCGGCGAGATCACCCAGTCGAACGGTCAATTGACGCCCGTCCGGAGTAATATCGACGGCGTTGGGCGCTTCTGCGCCATTCAACCGGATCGAATCGGGTCGCAAACGCAGCCAGGGCGATGGTGTATCGACCAGCGTAACATCGCGTTTGACACGGTCGGGATCGGCATTGCGCGCTGTCACCGTGTAAAACACGACATCGCCGGGCTGTGCGGTCGCACGAGAGGCTGTTTTGGTCAGGCCCACAGCAATGCTGGGTCTGTCGAGCGGAATGTCGATCTGCACCGGTGTGGTGTCGTTTAACGAAAACTCCCCGCCATATGAGCCGTCAACGATGATGAAAGAGCCGCCGCCGGGCCTCGGCAGGACCGATATCTGTGCTGGTGTTGCATCAGATGGCGCGGTGTATGGTGACGGCGGTTCAACGACAAGCCGGTATCGACCGAGCGGAGCCAGCGGGAACCAGTATTCTCCTGGCTCCATCGGGTAAACATTCCCGGCTGCATCGGTTATCGGCTGACCTGAAATAACCGTTGAAGGCCAAGGTGTTACACCATCCTCGGCAAAGACGGTCGCTGGCTGACCGGTAACCGCGTCAACGAGTGTAACACGCGCACCTGTAACCGGATCGCCCGTCTCGCTGTCAAAAACGATCCCGAACGGGTCAGCAAGGACATCGACCTCGGCCGTGATGACGATGTCGTTCTGTCCCGGGCGAGTGATAGCGATATCGATCGAATTGCCATCAACCAGGCTGAGCTGGCAGTCACCTTGAACCGGTGCTGGTGGCATACTCCGGGTTGGAATTCTGCCCATGAAGACGCCGGTATCGACACCCGTCTCGTAAATGGTGATGACTTCCTCATCGCCCGAGCTGGTCGTGATCGTCGCTTCCAGGCTGTCAATCGCTGCAGGATCGACATTTGCGGCAGCCACATTGGTCTGGAAAAATAGATCCTGGCCGACGCGGATTTCATTCGTCGGCGAAATCGCCGCCGTGGTCGTGGACGGATCGCCACCTGGCCCGCCGATCACCTGCCCGCCGCACATGGGCGACTGGAATGTGACTGAGGAACCCGACCCGGGGGTCGGTATAAAGGTCGCAATCGTCGGAGGCAGTGGGACTACCTCCAAATCGACCGTATTCGAGACAGTAGAACGCCCGCCGCTTGGATCGGTCCATTCGGCACGCGCAGTATTCGTGATAGCCTGGGCGTGCGCCATTCCTCCAAGCACGACGAAATGCAGCAGTGCCACCAAGAGCACTGCTGCACTTTCGCGCATAGAAGGCATGAAACGCACTGGTTTCTAATCCGTCAGATTAACGGATCTCAGCCTGGAAATAGAGGGTGAAGATCTCACCCGAAGCTATCGTTCCAGCTGTTCCCAGTGTGCCCGAGACTTCGTCTTGCGTCGGGAAGACGTTCTGCGTTTCGCCAGCAGCGAATGCAGTGCCGTCTGCGTTGCAAGTACCGCCGGTAAGCGTCTGACCAGAGAAGGTCGGCGACGATACCGAGCCATTGACGAACAGAGTGTTGTCCTCAAGTTCGAGATCGGCGGGCAGAATGTCGGTTACGTCGACATTCTCGGCGTCTGCGTTGGCACCGCCGGTTCCGTTGGCGACGAGAATGCAATATTCCACAATCGCGCCAGGGATCGGCTTCGGATTGGTCGTGCCATTTACCGGGTCGCTAACGATCCGGCTCTGCTTGACGACGCTAAGCGCGGCATCTTCAACGACATAACCGTCAATGGCCGAGTATTGGCCGTTGAATTCGTCGTCCGAAACACCGCCAACATCGGTGTCTGCATCAGCGAGGACAGTGTCCACGTTGGCTGCGTTTTCCGTGCCGTCATCGGTATTCGCTTCGGTATTGTCCGAGGTGTTGCTTGCGTCATAGATCGCGCCGAGACCGGCACTTCCACCAACGTGAGCGGTTGCCGTCAGAACGACATCTGCTGTTTGACCGGCGGTTGCTCCGACAGGAACGTCAGCAGTTACGATAACGCAACGCGATTCATCTTCAGCCATATCGTCAAGGAACGTGATGACCGCATCGGCACCGTCGATGGTGCCGTTACAGTTGGCATCACTGTAAATCGTAACGTTCGTCAGCGTGAAGTCGTTGCCCGTCGCCAACGTCGTCGACAGGGCAAAGTCCGCCACGTCGTTCGAATCGTTGGTGACTTCGAACTGGATGATCGCCTGGGTCTCGTTTGGCGAGACAGCCGTGCGGCCAATGAAGCCGGTTTCAGCAACGGTCAGATCGATAACACGGTCAACCGTGATCGTGTCTTCAGCTTCCAGCTGTGTCTGTGCGAATCCGCCGACTTCGTAGTCCACCTGTACTTCGTTGGTGATATACGTGCCAGCAGTCGTACCCGCGGCGTATGCCGGAGCACTCGTGAAGGCAACAAGAGCGACCGCGCTCACTGCCCCCATAAGTTGTTGTGTACGTTTCATTTTTTTGGTCCTTCTATGGTGCCCTGCACTTCCCCGACCGCCAGCAGGACATGGCGGTTACCATTCGCCTCTCAGCGAACGATTGCGTGATAAATGACGTCTCCAGAGGCGCCCGCCGCGATGCGCGGAAGCGTCCAACGCAGATGCGTGATGTCTGATTCCCTGGCCGGGCGGATCGTGCCGTCCTCAGCTGAAACGGTGAGCGTCGACAGGTCGCCAAAGACTGCGCCGCCGTCGACCGAGGCCTGCGCGCCTTCATATTCACCCGCGATCAGTCGAAGCGCCGAGTTGATCGGCTTGGTAATGACAAAATTCTCGACCGGTTCGCTGCTGACGTTCTTGTAGCCTGTACGAAAACGTAGGCGGTCACCCGGAACAACCGTGCTTGGCTCAACAAGCTCGGTTCTCGGTTCGCTGCCTTCTTCAGTAACCGTCTTGACGACCATCACGTCACCAGAGAGCTCAATTGCGTTCTGTTGTGCAGCAGCAGGTGTCGCAACCAAGGCGAAAATTGCCGCAAAGAACGCTACAAAATGACTGTTTTTCATTGTCTTATCCTATTCGTCGACAGTGACGTTGAATGTGATGGAGTGGGTGGTCCCGCCAGCAACTGTGCCGAGATCGACCGCAATGCCCGCAGCGTCTGACGCTTCACCCGCGTCGGCGTCGGAAGCATCGGTAAGACCGGCGCTATCGAGCGTCAGCGACGAGGCCACGTAAGTCGTGTCATCTGGAATCGGGTCGGTAACGATCAGATCGGCAGCCGAGCCGCTGCCCGAGACGTTCGCGGTAATGGTGTAAGTGATGACCGAACCGGGAACGACGGTGGTTCCGCCAAACGGATCGGCCACAACCGCCGATTTCACGAGATCGACCGTGGTAATTCCGATCAGAATCGAACCAATGGCGTTGTCATCGGCACCATTCGGGCCAACAACCGCATCGCTACCTCCCTCGCCCGCACCGTCGAATACGGTTCCGGGCGTGCCGGTACCGGTTACAGCCTCGGCGAGCAGGTCGACATCGGCTTCATCGCCGTCAGCGACACCTGCCGGAATCGAAAGCAGGACGAAAACAGTCAAGACCTCGTCCGGATCGAGCAGCTCGGTAGCTTCCGGCGCGGTCAGAATATCGTCGACGCCAGGGTCGTAGACGCCGTTACCGTTGGTATCGACCGCGATTCCATCGACTGTGGGATCGAAATCGTTCCCGGCAACAGCCGGATTTACCGTGAGATTGTAAGCTTCGGGCCCGTTGCCGGTGTTGGTGACCGAAAAGGTCAGCACGGCATTGCTGCCGTCCGAGCCCACCGGGCCCGAATTGAGCGACGCGACTGCGACATCAAGCAACTCGTCGACGCGCAACTCGACAGTGTTCGAGTCAATCGTCTCCGTGCCACCACCCGTGTCGTAGGTCGCTTGCGCGGTGTTCTCGATCAGCGTGCCGGCGGGCACTCCGCCAGCGAGTGCGGGAGTGGCAAAGGCCCCTGCGAAAAGGGCTGCCGGAAGCGATAGATACAGGTTCGATACGTTT
Organism: Pontixanthobacter sp.; assembly: GCA_965223995.1. Taxonomy (GTDB): domain Bacteria; phylum Pseudomonadota; class Alphaproteobacteria; order Sphingomonadales; family Sphingomonadaceae; genus Pontixanthobacter. The sequence goes on from CBDCXY010000017.1 coordinate 275,572, forward strand.
TTCATGCGAACTTTGTCGCAGAAAATGGTTACTGAACAGTTAGGTGACGCACCGATTTCGCCTAGAAAACGTTGGATTTTTTTCAGTTAATCTGGTGTTCAGCTAGCCCGAAAGGCATTAACCATACGGTTGCCGTAGCGTCATCTTGGGCCCGGGTTTTGCATTTGAACGCCAAGCGGGAGACGCGAAAATCGCTCGGCAATAGCGGAATTTGGCGGCCTTTTTGGTGCCTGCGGACAATAACCCGCCTGTTTTCAACGAAAATTGACGCCTCGGCAGCTAGCTGGAACTCACCAATCGGACGGGTTTGACCGAATCCGCTGTATTTTGGCTTCCAAGTTTGATTTGGCTGGTGCGCCCGACAGGATTCGAACCTGTGGCCCCCAGATTAGGAATCTGGTGCTCTATCCGACTGAGCTACGGGCGCACACTCAGTATCAATTGCGAGCGCCTGATAGTCCGCGCGCGCGTGTGAGGCAATCAGTTCAGATCTTCGGGAGGCGCGACGGGAAAAGGAAGCGGCGCCACTGAAATCCCTTCGTCGAGCAGATCTTTGGCTTCTTCGAGAGTCGCCTCGCCGTGAATGCTTTCCTGATCATTCTCGCCATAATGCATCGCGCGCGACTTCTCGGCGAAATCCTTGCCCACCCATTTGCTGTCCTTCAGCGCCTCTTTCTGCGCTTTTGCCAGTGTTTTCATGGCTTTTTCTACTTCGGGCGGGAGCTTGTCTGATGCAACAGGTGTCGAGTTTGCGGGCTTCGTGCTTTCTGAAGTGACCGTAGCATCGGATTGCGCGTTCGACTTGGCCGGTACTGCGGGAGCCATGGGGGCTTTTATGATCTGTGCCGAGCCACACTCCGGACAGGTCAGGAGACCGCGCTCCGATTGATCCGTAAAATCGGCCGATGAGCCGAACCAGCCTTCAAATCTGTGACCCGAGGCGCAAGAAAGATCGAACACAATCATCGGACAGTCGAATTAGGGATCTCGCGCCGATTGGCAAGGCTTGGCAGCTGGCGACGAACTTCGGTAATGCGCTCCTGGTCAATTTCGGCGAAGCCAACGCCGACCTGTTTTTCCATATCCAGCAGAACCTCGCCCCACGGATCGAGAACCAGGCTATGACCGTATGTTGATCGACCATCTTCGTGTGTGCCGGCCTGCGCAGCGGCCACAACATATGCGCTAGCCTCTATCGCACGTGCGCGCTGCATGATGTGCCAATGGTCCTGCCCCGTTGGTACGGTAAACGCTGCAGGAATTGATAACAGGTCGCAATTATGAACTCCAAATGCTTGAAATAGTGCTGGAAAACGAATGTCGTAACATATGCAAAGACCCAGACGCCCGATTGCCGTTTCGACGGAAACTGCTGTTTCCCCGGGCTCATATGCGTTCGACTCACGCCAGCTTTCACCGCTTTCCAGGTCAACATCAAACATATGGATTTTGTCATAGGTGGCCGCGATAGCACCTTGATCATCCACAACAATTGATCTGTTGACGAACTTCCCGCTCGGGTGCGGCAAAGCAATCGAGCCGAGCACACATCCGACCGCTTGTTTGGCGCAGGCAGACTGGATCTTCTGCAGCGAAACTTGCGTTTCACCGCCCTCAATTTTGGGCGCAGCACGTGATCGCTTCTGGTCCAGCAAAGTGCACATTTCAGGCGTGAACAGCATCGCCGCCCCACCCTGCTTCGCCTGCTGCAGCGCGTCGATAATCGCCGCAGTATTTACCTTGGGGTCGATGCCCGAATTCATCTGAAAGACGGCGATGCGCGGCATGTCTGTAGCTATCCGGTCAACAGCGCATCGAGCTCACCCTCACGCTCGAGGGCAGCAAGATCATCCGAACCACCGACATGCAGGTCACCAATAAAAATCTGCGGTACAGTGCGGGCATTTGGTGCCCGCGCGAGCATCTTGTCGCGATCGGGCCCGCCCATAGAGATGTCATACTCGTTATATTCTACGCCCTTGCTGTCGAGCAGCTGCTTGGCCCGGTGGCAAAAACCGCAAGTGAATTTGGTATAGATATCGATGGTCGGAACGGCCATTTCATTGTCCTCAAAGCGCGGGCGTCAAGCGGTCGGAGGCGCCCTTGAAAGCGGTATTACGCTTACTAAATGGATATTGTTCCCGGCGCCACAATGGGCCGGGATCATGTTGATAAGGTGCTGCTGAGCGCAGACCTTACTCGAAACAGATTGCTCAAAGTAGAGGATTTGCACAATGTCACGTTTTGATTTTACCCCCTATCGCCGCAGCACCGTCGGATTCGACCGCCTGTTCGACATTCTCGAGAACCAGGCACGCAACAACGGCGGTGAAAATTACCCCCCCTTCAATATCGAGCGCCAGGGCGAAGACAATTACCGGATCACGCTCGCAGTGGCCGGCTTCAAACCCGCCGATCTCGACATTACCGCGCAGCAGAACCTACTGACCGTGCAAGGCAAGAAGCGCGACGATGTCAGCAACGACAGCGATATGCTGCATGTCGGCATCGCCAATCGCGGCTTCGAGCGCCGCTTCGAACTCGCTGACTATGTCCGTGTAGACAACGCCGATCTTGAAGACGGCCTGCTGGTTATCGATCTGGTTCGCGAAGTTCCAGAAGCGATGAAGCCGAAGAAAATCGCTGTGAACGGCGCGCAGACGAAACTGGAGGTCGTCCCGTCCGACGATGAGAAAGACGTCGACGCTGCGTAACGGTCCACAGTTCGGTTAAAAAGTCCGCCTTGCTTCGTGCGAGGCGGGCTTTTTGCTGACACACAGCAAAAGGGGGCAGATCCGAAGACCCACCCCCGCGGCGCAGAACGCCGCCATGTCCGAATCTGACCGTCCGGGTCGCAGAAGACGATAAAATCCGGATCAAGCCCTGAAGCTCGAAAATTCCTATCAAGACCGGCGAACCCACCTCAAGCGTCGATCACGCCTTCTCTTGCTTGAACTTCAACGAAAAATAAAGGGCGCAATTCGAAATATTTCAATTTGAGCCATGGTGCGCTTGCTACTTGTTGCGTAAAATTCACCTCAGGAGAACAATACTGTGCTCAAACTATTGAATTTTTTGACCAAACGCAAAGGGTCAGACCAGTCGCGATTTTTGCAGTGCAGCAGCGATAAAGCCATCAAACAGCGGATGCGGTTCAAAGGGTCGCGATTTCAGTTCGGGGTGAAACTGCACGCCGACAAACCATGTGTGATCGGGGCGTTCAACGATCTCGGGTAGCAATCCATCGGGCGACATTCCGGAGAACACCAGCCCGGTGCTTTCGAGCGCTGTCATATAGGCCGAGTTGACCTCATACCGGTGCCGGTGACGCTCCGAAATCGTCGTTGCGCCACCGTAAACGGTGCTGACGTGGCTGTTGGGCGAGAGCTTTGCCTCATAAGCGCCCAGGCGCATGGTTCCTCCCAAATCACCGCCCGCCTCGCGCTTTTCGAGCCCTTCCTCGCCCATCCATTCGGTGATGATACCGACCACCGGCTCGCTCGTCTCGCCGAATTCGGTCGAAGATGCCTGCTCATGGCCGGAAAGACGCGCGGCCTCCACGCATGCCATCTGCATCCCGAGACATATCCCGAAGAACGGAACATTGCGCTCGCGTGCAAAGCGCACGCTGGCAATCTTGCCTTCCGAACCGCGCTCGCCGAAACCACCGGGAACCAGAATACCATGAAGCGGCTCGAGCTGCGCAGCGATATCGGCCTCGTCCTGCTCGAATACCTCCGCGTCGATCCACTGGATGTTGACCTTCACCCGGTTGGCGAGACCGCCATGAACCAACGCCTCGTTGAGCGATTTGTAGGCGTCTTGCAGCCCTACATATTTGCCGACCACACCGATTGTCACCTCACCTTCGGGGTTGAAATAGCGGTCGGTGACATCTTCCCAGCGCGACAAATCGGGCTCGGGTGCATCGGTAATGCCGAAACCACGCAAGACTTCGGTATCGAGACCCTGCTCGTGATATTGCAGCGGAACCGAGTAGATCGACGGCGCATCGAGCGCGGGAATGACCGATTCCGGACGCACATTGCAGAACTGTGCGATCTTCTTGCGCTCGCCATCGGGTATCTCGTGCTCGCTGCGGCAAAGCAGAACATCGGGTTTGATTCCCAGCGCAGCGAGCTCTCGAACCGAGTGCTGCGTCGGCTTGGTTTTCAACTCGCCCGCTGCGGCAATGTAAGGGACTAGCGTGACATGCACGCTCAGTGTCTGGAACGGTTCCAGCTCGTTCCTTAGCTGGCGGATTGCTTCCATAAAGGGAAGTGATTCAATGTCCCCGACAGTCCCGCCGATCTCACACAACACGAAATCAAGATCATCGGTATCGTCCAGCGCAAATGCTTTGATCTCGTCGGTGACGTGCGGGATCACCTGCACGGTCGCGCCGAGATAGTCCCCTCGCCGTTCGCGCGCGATAATGTCCTGATAGACGCGGCCACTGGTGACATTGTCGCTCTGGCGCGCAGACACACCTGTGAAGCGTTCGTAATGCCCAAGGTCGAGATCGGTCTCGGCCCCGTCGTCGGTCACATAGACTTCACCGTGTTGATAGGGGCTCATCGTCCCCGGATCGACGTTAAGATAGGGGTCGAATTTGCGAATTCGGACCTTGTAACCGCGCGCCTGCAGCAACGCTGCCAGACTTGCCGCCATGAGACCCTTGCCGAGCGAGGAGACCACGCCGCCGGTGATGAAAATGTACCGCGCCATGGGAGTTGGGCCTTAAGACTGAAAACGGAGTCGGCGCAAGCGGAATGGTACGGGCGTCATGCCGCAATCCACAATTCTTCGGAAATCAGGTCAGTGGCTGCTGGTTAACCCGCGACGTCCGCAAGCGGATCTTCTGCCGGAGCTTCTTCGGCAGGCGCCGTTTCCGCCGGGGCTGCCGGTGCAGTTTGGCTGGCGTCACCGCCAACAGAACGATCAACCGTCGAGGTAATCGTGTTTTCGCCAGTTGTGTTCACGGCTACTGCGGCAAGAGCAATCGAAAGAACCACAAAGGCTACCGCGAGCCATTTCGTCGAGCGCGAGAGGAAATCGGCCGCACCGCGCGCGCTCATCATGCCGTTCGGGCTGCCGCCAATGCCCAGGCCACCGCCTTCGGAGCGCTGCATAAGGATCGTAACGATCATCGCTGCAGCGACGAGAGCCTGAACGACGGTGAGGAAGATGAAGAGAGACATGATGAATACTCGAAATTTGCGCTGACGCGCATTTAGGGATGTGTTCGGCCCAGGGCAAGATGCCTGCTCTTTGCGGCGTTACTGGTCCTGCAACTCGGCGGCAGCCGCTACGATACCGAGGAAGCTCTCTGCGGTCAGGCTGGCACCGCCGATCAGGGCCCCGCCCACTTCATCAGCAGCAAGCAGTTCCCCGGCATTGTCCGGCTTCACCGAGCCGCCATAGAGAATGCGCACGGTCGCGGCGTCCTTTTCACCATAGAGATCGACCAGCAATGCGCGGATCGAACGATGCATCGCGCCGATGTCATCCACAGTGGGTGTGCGCCCTGTCCCAATCGCCCAAATGGGTTCGTAAGCAATGGTCAGGCTATCCTCGACCGATTCGACATTTTCGGGAAGCGAACCCTTCAACTGACGGGCAATAAAGCTCTCGGCCTTGCCCTCGTCGCGCGTCTCTTCTGTTTCGCCGCAACACAGGATGACGCGAAGCCCGGCATCAATTGCCGCTTCCGCTTTCTCGCGAACCAATGCGTTTGTTTCGCCATGCCCCTGACGGCGTTCGCTATGGCCCAGGATGACAAATTTCGCACCCGCATCCAGCGCCATCGTCGCCGAGATATCGCCGGTGAACGCCCCGTCTTCGCCAGGATGGCAATCTTGCGCGCCAACGCCGATCTGCTCGACCTCACGGTGGACGGCATGAATCAAGGTAAATGGCGGCGCGAGTGCCACCTCGACTTTCATAAGACGCTGTGAAGAACGGTCGATTGCACGTGCTTCCGAAAGCATCGCGCGAGTCCCGTTCATTTTCCAGTTGCCAACAATATAGGGCCGCTCGGCCATGGTGCACTTCCTGAATCAGTAAAAATCGGCCGGATGTGAAGAATCCGTTCGCCGCCATATGGGGCGGCTTTGTGCGCTGCGCTAGCCTCTGATTACGAGAACGTCAAAAGACTTCGTGACCTGTTGCGGGGAGGTCGCAGGACCGATAAAGGCTATCCGCAGAATCCCACAAAATCTGGACAACTTTCCACCATGATCACCTTTTTCCGCAGGTTCTTCCAGTCCAAGTTCGGCATTGCCATCACGCTTGCCTTCCTTGGGTTGATCGCATTTGCCTTTGCCAGCAGCGATGTGGCCAATACCGGCACATTTGGCGGCGTTTCGGGTGGCGATCGGGTTGCGGTTGTGGGTGACGAAAAGATCAGCACGTCCGATCTGGCGAGCGCAGCCAATACCGCCGCTGCCAATGCACGGAGACAAAACCCGACTATTTCGATGCCCGCCTTTGTCGAGCAGGGTGGGTTGGAAGACGTCCTCGCCCAATTGATCGAGCAAACCTCTATCAGCGAATTCGCCGAAAGATACGGGCTGCGCGCGGGGACCAATCTTGTGAACAGCGAGATCATCAACATTCCGGCCTTTCGCGGCGCCGACGGTAATTTTGACGATACGGCATACCGGCAAACGCTCCAGCAGCAGGGATTGAGCGACGCCATGGTCCGCGATGATCTGCGAAGCGGGCTGCTGGCCCGTCAACTGCTGGTACCAGGGGCATTCGGCGGGAAAGTACCCGACAAATTCGCAATACGTTACGCTTCATTGGTAAAAGAGCGTCGCCGCGGCTCGATTGGGGTTGTCCCGTCATTGGTGTTTGCGCCGACCGATGATCCAACCGAGGCACAACTGAGCGCTTTCTACGAGGAAACTCGTGGCGATTACATCCGCCCCGAACGGCGCGTGATCCGCTACTTCACGTTCGGTGATGATGCGCTCGGTAGTCTCTCCCCGCCAACCGATCAGGAGGTCGCGGCGCGTTACGAGGAGAACAGCGCGGAGTACGCGCCCAGCGAGAGCCGCCGGGTTACCCAGCTTATCGTTCCCACGCAGCAGGCTGCGAATGCGATCCGGGATCGCGTGCAAGGCGGTGGTTCGCTTGAAGTTGCTGCTCGCGAGGCGGGACTCCAGACAGTCACTTTGGGCCCCATCGACCTCAGCGAGCTGACCGGGCAGACCTCGGCTGCCGTCGCGCAGGCTGTGTTCGAGGCGGATCGAGGCGCGATTGCAACCCCGGCTCGAAGCGGCCTAGGTTTCCATGTCGCGCGTATCGACGCGGTGGAACGCAAGGCCGGACGCAGTCTTGATCAAGTGCGCGGTGAGATTGTGGCTACTCTGACGGAAGAGAAACGCCGAAACGCTCTCGCTGATCTCGCCGAGACAATCGAAGAACAGGCAGAAACGGGTGTTTCACTGCCCGAGATAGCCGGGGAGATCGACGCGGAACCCAAATCAACCCGCCCGATAACGGGCGCAGGCGTCATCTATGGGACACAGCAACGCACTGATCCGCTCCTCGCTCCCGCCCTGCAAACGGCGTTCCAGATGGAAGAAGGCGAGCCGCAACTTGCGATACTCGAGCCGGGCCGAACCTTCCTGGTTTACGAAGTGACCGAAATCACGCCTTCCGCTTCCGCTCCTTTGGCAGAAATTCGCGAGCGGGTGGTCGTCGGTTGGCGTCTGTCCGAAGGTCTGAAGCTGGCCAAGGAAGCGTCGGAACGGATTATGAAGCGTGTGGCAGAAGGCTCCACTCTTGCCGCCGCCGTTCGGGCTGAAGAGAAAACCATGCCGCCGGTTCAGAGCATCAACCGGTCGCGCGAAGAACTTGGTCAGGGCCAGCAGGTTACAGCGCCGCTCGCGCTGATGTTCAGCATGGCACAGGGTACGATCAAGCGTCTCGAAGCTCCGCAGGATGCAGGGTGGTTTCTGGTGCAGCTCGACGATATCGAGGCAGGAACAATTTCCCGGGACGATCCACAATTTGCGCAGGTCCAGCAGGAGCTGAACCAGCTGATGAGCCGCGAATATTCCGATCAGCTGCGCAAGGCGATCCAGGCCGAAATCGGTGTCGAGCGCAATGATACGGCGATCGATGCAGTGCGGCGCCAGCTAACCGGCGGCAACTGACGTCGGCATGACCTGCAACAACCCGATCCGATGACGCAGCCTGGCGGCACAACGCTCGAAAACTCCCGGAACGCCCGCGATCAACTGGCCGCAGGTCGCCCCACGCTTGTGTGGCGCAAGATCGTCGCCGACACCGAAACACCCGTCGGCGCAGCAGCCAAGCTGATCGTCGAAGGACGCGGGGACTTCCTGCTGGAATCGGTTGAAGGCGGCGAGGTTCGCGGACGCTACAGTCTGCTCGGACTCGATCCTGATCTGGTTTTCAAGGCGGCTGGCAGCAGCGCCTCGATCAACCGGCATTGGCAACATGATCGGGAGAGCTTTGCCGGCTGCGACCAGGATACAATCCTGGCCTTACGCGCATTGGTTTCCGAATGCCGGATCGACGTGCCTGCAGGCTTGCCTCCCGCCCTCGCCTGCCTGGTCGGTTATTTCGGCTATGAGACTATCGGACTGGTCGAGAAGCTGCCGCGAGCGGCGCAGAGCCCGCTTGAGCTACCCGATATGCTGTTTGTTCGTCCGACGATCATCCTGGTGTTCGACGGGCTGACCGAGGATCTGTTTGCTATTGCCCCGATCTGGACGGATGGTGGCAATGTCGAGAACGCAATTGCCGTCGCGGGAGACCGGATAGACGAAACGCTGCGGCAGCTTGCCCGCGGTTTCGCGCCAGAACACAAGCCAGCCGCAAACACGAAAATCGCGCTGAACAGCACGGTCGATCCTGCCGACTATGCGGAAATGGTGATCAAGGCGAAGGATTATATCGAGGCGGGCGATATCTTTCAGGTTGTGCTCGCCCAGCGCTTCACGACGCCTTTCGACCTGCCGCCGCTGGCGCTCTACCGCTCGCTGCGACGCATCAATCCGTCACCGTTTCTCTATTTCCTGGACATGCCCGGATTTGCGATTGTCGGATCGAGTCCGGAAATCCTCGTCAGGGTCCGCGATGGCGAGGTCACGATCCGTCCGATTGCCGGCACCCGGCCTCGCGGCGAGAACACCAGATCCGACAGGGCCGCCGAGGTGAGCCTGCTCGCCGACCCCAAGGAGCGCGCCGAGCATCTGATGCTGCTCGATCTCGGCCGGAACGATGTCGGGCGCGTCACCAGCGAAGGCACCGTCGAAGTTACCGACAGCTTCACCGTCGAACGCTACAGCCACGTCATGCACATCGTCAGTAATGTGGTCGGACTGCTCTCGCCCGATCACGATGCGCTCGACGCGTTGTTTGCGGGGTTCCCAGCAGGCACGGTTAGCGGAGCGCCCAAGATCCGGGCGTGCGAGATCATCGCCGAACTCGAACCCGAAACGCGCGGGGCCTATGCCGGGGGTGTCGGCTATTTCGCGCCCGATGGATCGGTCGATAGCTGCATCGTTCTGCGCACTGGTGTGGTCAAGGACAGCATACTGCATGTGCAGGCCGGTGCGGGGATCGTGGCGGACAGCGATCCCGCTTATGAACTGCGCGAATGCGAAGCCAAGGCGGGGGCGCTGGTCGCCGCCGCGAAAGAGGCCGTGCGTGTCGCCGCAGAACCGGGATTCGGTCAATGAGATTTGCGCTTTCTTTCCTGGCAACGGCTGCCCTCACCGCCTGCGGCTCCGAGCCCGAAGGCGAGCCGGTCCTGCGCACCGAAATCGGCAGCGGCGTGGCCGAAGAAACCGCGACCACGCCAACGCGCCATTCCGCATGCCGCAAAGTCACCTTCGAAAACATCGCGCTCACGCACTGCACCGCCGACCCGGCAAAGCACCGAATCGCGATGGATCTCGGCCCCGAGGATGGCGCACCCTATCGCAGCCTTGCCAATCTCGCCGCTGGGCGCGGGACCGACGGCAATCTTGTCGCTTTTGCGGTCAATGGCGGAATGTTCGACGGCGAAGGCAAGCCCATCGGCTATTATGTCGAGAACAAGAACCGCCAACAGGAACTGAGCCGCTCCGATGGCCCCGGCAATTTCCACCTCAAGCCCAATGGTGTTTTCTTCGGCACCGGCGGCAAATGGGAAGTGCGCACCAGCGATGATTTCTACAGCAATGTCGGCGACCGTCCGCAATTCGGCACGCAATCCGGACCGATGCTGGTGATCGATGGCGAGCTACACCCTGAGATAGCCGAAAACGGTCCCTCGAAAGCGATCCGCAACGGCGTTGGCATTGATGCGTCGGGCAAGGCCCACTTCGTGATATCCGACCAGCCTTTGTCCTTCGGGCAACTGGCCCGCTACTACAAAGACGAGCTAAAGGTCGCCAACGCGCTGTTCCTTGACGGGAACGTGTCTGCGCTGTGGGATCCGGCCAGCGACCGCCTCGATCTGGGCGCCGCCATCGGGCCGATTATCGTCGTCGAGATGAAGGAATAGCATCATGCCGCTGAGTTACGAACGCACACTCTATCCCGAGATCGAACCTTACGAGTGCGGCACGCTCGATGTCGGCGAAGGCCATTCGCTCCATTATGAGCGCGTCGGTACGAAAGGTGCAAAACCGGCGGTGTTCCTGCATGGCGGACCGGGCGGCGGCATGTCGCCCTCACACCGCCGCCAGTGGAATCCCGAGCTATATGACGTGCTTCTGTTCGACCAGCGCGGCTGCGGCAAATCGACCCCCTTCGCCGAGATAGAGAACAACGACACCTGGCGCATTGTCGAGGATATCGAGCGGCTGCGCACCATGTGCGGGCACGAAGCATGGCAGGTCTTCGGCGGCAGTTGGGGCGCAACGCTCGCCCTCGCCTACGCGCAGAAATATCCCGAGCGCACCACCGAACTAATCCTGCGCGGCGTGTTCCTCGCTCGGCAGAAGGAAAAGAACTGGCTCTATTCCTACGGCGCAAGCGAGATCATGGCCGAACAATGGGACGATTTCACCGGCCTGATACCCGAAGAGGAGCGCGATGATCTGGTCAAAGCCTATCACAAGCGCCTGACCAGCGACGACGAGGCAACCCGCCTTGCTGCGGCAAAAGAATGGTCGCTGTGGGAGGGTAATGTCGCAACGCTGATGCCCGATGAAGGCCTGCTGGACGAGTTCGCCGATCCATCGAAGGCCGTCCCGTTCGCCCGGATCTGTGCGCGCTTTTTCCTTGAGGACTTCTTCCTAGAAGACTCGCAGCTTCTACGCGACGCGCACAAGTTGAAGGGCATTCCGGGCATTATCGTCCAGGGCCGCCATGATATCTGCACCCCGCCAACCTCGGCCTGGGAACTGAAGAAGGCATGGCCCGAAGTCGATCTGCGCATCGTCCACGATGCGGGGCACAGCGCAGGAGAACCGGGAATTATCGACGGACTTGTCGGTGCAACCGATGAATTGGCGGGGAATTCCTAAGACTAAATCCGTTCATGCTGAGCTTGTCGAAGCATCGCTCTTTCTTTTGACGATCTGGCAGAAGTGAAGAGCGGCCCTTCGACAGGCTCAGGGCGAACGGGAAAGAGAATGCTGCAACCGCCCGATACGTTCCCTCTTGATCGCCCGTCCGCAAACCGCAAAAGCAACCCCATGATCCTCGTCATCGACAATTACGACAGTTTCACCTTCAACCTGGTTCACTATCTGATGGAACTGGGGGCGGAGGTTCGTGTCGAGCGTAATGATGCGATCTCGGCTGATGAAGCGCTTGTGATGGATGCGAAGGGCTACCTGATCTCACCCGGCCCCTGCACGCCCAACGAGGCCGGGATCAGTCTCGATCTGGTCGCGGCCTGTGCGAAGGCGGAAAAACCACTGCTAGGCGTTTGTTTGGGCCATCAGGCGATTGGACAGCATTTTGGCGGGACGGTGTCGCGCGGCGGCTTGATGCACGGCAAGACGTCGTCGGTCAGCCATGATGGAACGGGCGTTTTTGCCGGGCTCCCCTCGCCTTACGAGGCGACACGGTATCACTCGTTGATCGTTGACGGCATTCCCGACGAGCTGGAAATCAACGCGACCAGTGAAACTCCGGGGCTCGATGGAACCGTAGTAATGGGCTTTCGCCATTCAACGTTGCCCATCCACGGTGTTCAGTTTCATCCCGAGAGCATTGCAACCGAGCACGGCCATGCGCTGCTCGCCAATTTCCTGCGGATTTGCGGGATCGAACCTAAGGAAATTTCGTGAAGACGCTGCCTCTTGAAGTGCCGCATATGAGCCAGGACGAAGCCGAAGAGGTCTTCGGATGGATTCTCGACGGCGATGCCAGCGAAGGGGAAATCGGGCGCTTCCTGCTGGCGATGACCGAGCGCAGCGAGACGGCGGATGAAATCGCCGGGGCTGCGCGCGCGTTGCGCGCTCGGCTGATCCCGATTGAGGCACCAGCAGACTCGATTGACGTCTGCGGCACGGGCGGCGATGGGCACCACACGCTGAATGTTTCGACGGCGGTTTCGCTGGTCGTTGCAGCAGCGGGGGTGCCAGTGGCCAAGCACGGTAACCGCGCGGCCAGCTCAAAATCGGGCGCGGCGGATACTTTGGAAGCGCTGGGCCTCGATATGGAAGCCGCAGGGCGTACGGCTGAAAAAACGCTTGCCGAAATCGGCATCTGCTTCCTCTTCGCCAAGAACCATCATCCAGCCATGGGCCGGATACAACCCATCCGACAGAAACTGGGCAAGCGGACAATCTTCAACTTGATGGGGCCGCTATCGAACCCGGCTGGTGTGAAATCGCAGCTAATCGGAATTGCGCGTCCGGCCTACGTGCCCATCTATGCCTCGGCCAAGGCAGCGCTGGGCACCAAGCGTACGATGATCGTTTCGGGCGATGAAGGCCTCGACGAACTCAGCCTGGCGGGCGGAAACGAAGTTGCGGATGTACGCGGCAATGATTTTGAAATGAAGCGCGTCGAAGCGAGCATGATCGGACTGCCGCCCTCCCCAGTCGAAGCAATCCGGGGTGATGATGCCGCTCACAATGCGGCCGCGCTGAAGGCGCTGCTTGCCGGCAATCCCGGACCGTATCGCGACGCGGTCGTGTTCAATTCTGCGGCGGCTTTTCTTGTGGCGGGCAAGGCTACGGAATGGGATCAAGGTGCGGAACTCGCTCGGGAAGCGCTGGATTCGGGCCGGGCCGAGCAACTGCTGGCACGCTGGATCGAGATGGCGCGGTGACCCCTCCTTCAGCCTCTATTCGTCATCCCCGCGCAGGCGGTTAGAATGAACAAGCTCGATGAAATATGCGCCAACAAGCGTGAGGAAGTCGCTGCTCGCAAGGCCGGTGCAACCCTTGGCGATCTCGACAGCCGGGCAAACCGGCAAACAGCGGCTCGCGGGTTTCATGCGGCGCTGGAGGCCAAGTCCCGAACTGGGTTCGGGCTGATTGCTGAAATCAAGAAAGCGTCGCCTTCAAAAGGATTGATCCGCAAAGATTTCCACCCGTCGGAACACGCCGCCGCGTATGAAAGTGGCGGTGCGGCGTGTCTGTCCGTTCTGACCGATGCGCCCTATTTCCAGGGGCACGAAGACTATTTGATCGATGCCCGCGCGGCTTGTGATCTGCCCGTGCTGCGTAAGGACTTCATGGTCGATCCGTGGCAGGTCGCCGAAGCCCGCGCCATCGGAGCCGACGCGATCCTGATTATCGTGGCAGCTCTCGATGATGGCCTGATGGGCGAAATCGAAGGTGCTGCCATCGAGCGCGGGATGGACGTGCTGGTAGAAGTGCATAACGAAGCCGAAATGGAGCGCGCGCATCAACTGCAATCGCGCCTGATCGGGGTCAACAATCGCGATCTCAAGCGCTTTGTGACCGATCTTTCTGTCACCGAACGGTTGGTATCACTGGCGCCAGAAGGTGCATTGCTGGTCAGCGAGAGCGGGATATCAACGCATGACGATTGTTTGCGTTTGGCCAATTCGCGCGTGCGCAGCTTTCTGGTGGGCGAGAGCCTGATGCGTCAGGCTGACGTTGAATCGGCGACTCGCACCTTGCTGCAAGGATAGGCTGTCCTACTTGCGCGTGATTGGGCATAAGCGAGCTATGAGACCTGCGAACCTCCTTGCTCCTGCCCAATTGGCACCGGACTGCACGCAAGCTGCTTTTTTTGCTTCAGGACAGTGGTCCATGTGGTCCATCCGTTCAGGGTTGGAGCAAGAGGTATGAACAAGCTGACACATCTCGACGAATCGGGCGCGGCGCATATGGTCGATGTCGGAGGCAAGGCCGAAACCGCGCGTTCGGCGACCGCGAGCGGGCGAATACGCATGTCAGAGGCTGCCCTGCAGGCCATTCGCAGTGGCGATGCGCCAAAGGGCGACGTCCTTGGTACCGCGCGCATTGCGGCGATCATGGCAGCGAAGCGAACCGGCGAGCTGATCCCGCTATGCCACCCGCTCGGCCTCGATTCGATACAGGTCGAGTTTGACTATGAAGACGCCGCGATTCGGGTCACGGCGACGGCGTCGCTCGTTGGAAAGACCGGCGTCGAGATGGAAGCTCTGACCGCAGCCAGCATTGCTCTGCTCGCCATCTACGACATGGCGAAAGCCCTCGATAAAGGCATGGTTATCGAGGAAATACGGCTGCTGCGCAAAACGGGCGGGAAATCCGGAGACTGGAGCGCCGGGTGAGCAGAACTTGACCTTCGCACCGAAGTTGCCTACTTGTTCCGTATTCGTTCGCCATTAGTGCGATCAAAATGTGAAGGCGGCCGAGGAGTATTTCGCCATGCTGACTGCCAAGCAGCACGAGTTGATACAGTTCATCCAGAAGCGTCTCGAAGAGACCGGCATTTCTCCCTCTTTCGAGGAAATGAAGGATGCGCTTGACCTGAAGAGCAAATCGGGCGTCCACCGCCTGATTTCGGCCCTTGAAGAGCGCGGCTTCATTCGCCGTCTGCCCAACCGCGCGAGGGCGCTGGAAGTGCTGAAGAATCCCGAGGATGTCTTGCCCGGCAGTTCGCGACAGCCCGCCAATGAAGCGGGTAATGCCGCAGTGGATCGAACGATTTCGGCCCCTGCCGCTCAGCCCGAACCGGCCAATGATGTGATCGAAATCCCGCTGCATGGCCGCATCGCTGCGGGTGCACCAATCGAGGCAATCGAAGGTCAAAGCAGCCTGCCCGTCCCCGCCGCGCTGCTCGGCCCGGGCGATCACTATGCGCTCGAAGTTTCGGGCGATTCGATGATCGAAGCGGGCATCTTCGATGGTGACTTCGCGCTGGTGAAGCGCACCGATACCGCGCGCGATGGCGAGATCGTCGTGGCACTGGTCGATAACGAGGAAGCGACGCTGAAATACCTCCATCGTGACGGGCCGAGCATCCGGCTCGATCCTGCCAATGCCTCGCATTCACCGCAGGTCTATCATCCCGGCCAGGTTCAGGTGCAGGGCAAGCTGGCAGGTCTGCTGCGCCGCTATCACTGATCAGGTGCCGCGTGGGGGTTGCTAGTCACCCTTCCCGCGCCACCATCCATGTTCGCCTTGGGAATCGGCGACAGTCGTGAACTCCTGATCATTGAGGTTGATCGCCAATCCGCCCGTCCTGTCGAGCAGGTTCCGGTCCGCCTTTAGCCACTTCGGACGACATGAGCGCGGCAACCATCGGTCGGCAATAACGATGTCGGATCGTTCGCAAGCAGCCGCCAGGGCGCGCTCCTCGATCCGGTCACGGCTCCTCGCCATCAGCACGAACCAGTCCCGCCCGCTACGCTCAAGCTTCAACACGCAGACGTCACGCGTACAGTCGGCTCCCGGCCACTCGGTCAACGGAACCGGCTCGCCATCCATACCCGCAAGTTCGAGCAGGTTGTCACTGGCATAGCTGCTCCGGCTCTCGCGCAAGATGAGCAGCCGATCCCCTTCACCCGCAATACCGACATGCCGCCCGTCGCTCGAAACGAAGATGTCGGGAACGGGCTTGGTCAACAGTATCACGGTCGCGATTGCCGATGCGCCAAGTCCCCATAACCTCAGCCTGCCGCGCCAGAGCGCCAGCCACAGTCCGCCCGCTACAAACACCGCGAAGGTAGCTCCACCCATCTCCGGCATCAGCTTGACCGCCCCTGGTTGACCGGCTGTAAAATGGGCAATCCCGATCAGCAGGTCGAGCGACTTGCCCGCCAGATACCAGACCGGCCCGCCCAGTCCGACTGTATCCAGAAGCAGGGCAAGAGCGATGAGGGGCATGCACAGGAATGTCGTCAACGGAATGCCGATAACGTTGGCAAAGGCTCCGTAGACACCCGCCCGATGGAAGTGGAAGAGCACAATCGGCATCAGGGCCAGTTCGATTACAAAGCCGGTGACCAGAAGCATGAAGGTCCGCCGGGAAAGCCGCGCCAACCAACTCTCTTCGCGCGGAGCGAGAAATGCACGAACCGGTGCCGAGTTATGCAACGCGACGATCGCCAGAACCGCCGCAAAGCTCATCTGGAAGCTGGGTCCGACCAGCGATTCCGGCCACAGCAGCAGGACGAAGAACGCCGCCGTTGCCACCATCCGCATTGACAGCGCCTCGCGCCCCAATGCCAATGCCAACAACACGAGAATGGCCCCGACACAGCTTCTCACGGTGGGAACCTCAGCGCCGGTTAGTAGCGTGTAGCCAATCCCGGCAGATGCGGCGACTGCAGCCGCGATGATCGGTAATCGCACACGCAATGCCAACCATTGCCACAGTGCCAGCAGCTTGATCGCGATCAGATAAGCCGCCGCAATCACCGCGCTTACATGCAGACCGCTGATTGAAAGCAGATGCGTCAGACCCGCATCGCGCATCGCTTCTTCGTCGGCTTCGGCGATCCCGCCCCGGTCGCCGCTTGCGAGCGCAGCGGCAATCGATCCCGCCGAACCGCCTAGCTGACCGCGCACATGCGAAGAGAGTGAACGTTGGGTCTCTGCCAGCGCGTCTGCCTCGGTTGATTGTTCGACAATCTCGATTTCGCCCAGCGCCGATCCGGTTGCGGCGTAGCCCATAAACCAGGCTGAACGAGAGAAGTCGTAGGCCCCCGGCAACATCGCCGGTGCGGGTGGCATCAACCTCGCTCGCAGGCGAATCCGCGTGCCTTCGCGAATGTCATCCGACGCTCTTTCCATCGGAATATTGACCCTGAACTTGCGCGCCGTTCCGCTCTCGGCATCGCGCGCCGCGATCACCAAACGCACGCGATCCTCAGCGGGCTGTTCTTCGCGCTCAAGAACCCGGGCATCGAATATTCCGACTACGGGGCGCTCGATCGCTTCTGCCCCCACAAATTCCGATCGCGTCCAGATCGTGGCCACGCCCAGCGCGACCATGACAGCGACGGCGATTACGCCATTGCGCAGTACAACTCTGCCGTCCTTGTCTTGCCATACCTGCGCGGCAGCCAAAGAGAGCAAACAGCAAGTTCCGATGACAGCCGCCCATTGCCACGGGTTGTCGAACATAAACCACGCGGCAATGCCTGCAGCTAACGCAACCACCAGCCACGGCCCCTTGTCGAAGCCCGAACGCCCCAAAATGCGTTCCGCAGTGTCGCCAATGCTGGACAAGCGAAGTCGCCTGCGCCAATGGTGCTGCACTGCAACATCGACAGAACTGCCGGCATCGTCTTGCCCGTCACCAATGGGCACATGGACATGGTCGGTCGCCATCGACACACTTGGAAAGGATACAATCGGTTATGGCAAGCGATAGCAGCAAGATTGTTACGCGTTTCGCGCCTTCCCCAACCGGGTTCCTCCATATTGGCGGCGCCAGAACCGCGTTGTTCAATTGGCTTTTTGCGCGCCATCACGGCGGAAATACGCTGCTCAGGATCGAAGATACCGACCATAAGCGTTCAACCCAGGACGCGATTGATGCAATCCTCGACGGTCTAGACTGGCTTGGCCTGGACTATGACGAAGAGCCGACCTTCCAGTCAGAACGGGCCGACCGCCATGCCGAAGTGGCAAACAAGCTGCTTGAGGCAGGGCATGCTTATCGCTGTTACACCACCTCCGAAGAGCTAGAAGAAATGCGCGCGGCCCAACGCGCGGCGAAGCAGCCGATGCGCTATGACGGGCGTTGGCGTGATCGCGACCCTTCCGAAGCGCCAGAGGGCGCGCCTTTCGCTGTCCGTCTGAAAACACCAATTGATGGCGAAACAACCATCCGGGATCTCGTTCAGGGCGAAGTCTCTGTCCGCAACGAGGAAGTCGACGATTATGTCATCCTGCGGGCCGATGGCACACCGACCTATATGCTCGCCGTGGTGGTCGATGACCACGACATGGGCTGTACACATATTATTCGCGGAGACGATCATCTCAACAACGCGTTCCGCCAATTGCCGATCTATCGGGCAATGCAGGAGATAGAAGGCGGTTGGGTTGAGCCCACCTATGCACATGTCCCGCTAATTCACGGGAATGACGGCGCGAAACTGTCGAAACGCCATGGTGCTTTGGGGGTCGAAGCATATCGCGACGAAATGGGCATCCTTCCAGAAGCGCTGTTCAATTACCTGCTCCGCCTTGGATGGGGCCATGGCGATCGCGAGGAAATTACCCGTGATGAGGCCATCGAATTGTTCGATATCGATGGCGTCGGCAAAAGCCCTTCGCGCTTCGACATCAAGAAGCTCGAAAACCTCAACGGTCACTACATTCGGGAGGCGGACGATACGCGGCTTGCGGGTATCGTTGCCAGACAAATCGGCCCGAACGTGGACACCGATCTGCTCAAAAAAGCAATGCCGGTGCTGAAGACGCGCGCCAAGAACATCAACGAGTTGGCCGAGGGTGCGACCTTCCTGTTCGCTTCTCGCCCGCTGGAGATGACCGAGAAGGCCGCAAAACTGCTCACCGATGAAGGCCGCGAGCGACTCGCACTGGTTTCGGAGCGGCTCAAGACGGAAAATAGCTGGACAATCGAGGCTCTCGAAGCCACTACGAAGGCACTTGCCGACGAACTCGAACTGGGTCTCGGCAAATTGGCGCAGCCCATGCGAGCCGCGCTTACCGGAACGACAACGTCACCCGGGATTTTCGATGTTCTGGCCCTGTTGGGCCGAGAAGAGGCTCTTGCGCGGCTCGATGCGCAAGCAGCTTCCTGAGAGCGCGGAATTCCGGATCAAGGAGAATAATGTTGGCGAATGATCAGGCGAAGATGGAAATCGGCGGAGATTCTTTCGAGTTTCCGGTCCTTCAAGGCAGTGTCGGCCCCGATGTGGTCGATATCCGCAAGCTCTATGGACAAACCGGTGCGTTCACCTTCGATCCAGGCTACAAATCGACAGCAAGCTGCGAAAGTGCGCTGACTTATATCGACGGCAAAGAAGGCGTTCTCCTCCACCGCGGCTATCCTATCGGCCAACTGGCAGAGCATTCGAGCTTCATGGAAGTCGCCTATTTGCTGCTGAACGGCGAGCTGCCGTCTGGCGAGGAGCTGGCCGAATTCGACGACACGATTACGCGACACACCATGTTGCACGACCAGCTGCGTCAGTTCTATCAGGGCTTTCGTCGCGACGCGCACCCAATGGCGATCATGTGCGGTGTGGTTGGCGCGCTGTCAGCATTCTATCACGACAGCACCGACATTTCCGATCCAGAGCAGCGCAAGATCGCAAGCCACCGCCTGATTGCCAAAATGCCGACGATTGCGGCGATGGCTTACAAATATGCGATCGGGCAACCGTTCCTGCAGCCCGATAATTCGCTCAGCTACACCGGCAATTTCCTGCGTATGACGTTCGGCGTTCCGGCCGAGGAATATGAAGTTGTCCCGGCGGTTGAACGCGCGATGGACCGGATTTTCATCCTCCATGCCGACCACGAACAGAACGCATCCACGTCTACCGTTCGCCTCGCCGGTTCTTCCGGTGCAAACCCGTTTGCCTGTATCGCTGCCGGCATCGCATGCCTGTGGGGTCCGGCGCATGGCGGAGCGAACGAAGCAGCGCTCAACATGTTGCGCGAGATCGGCTCGCCGGATCGCATTCCGCACTATATCGAGCGTGCGAAGGACAAGAACGATCCGTTCCGCCTGATGGGCTTCGGGCACCGAGTCTACAAGAATTACGACCCGCGCGCCACGGTCATGCAGAAGACGGTGCGCGAAGTTTTCGAAGCTTTGAACGTCAACGACCCGGTCTTTGAAACTGCATTGCAGCTCGAAGAAATGGCGCTCAACGACGACTATTTCAAAGAGAAGAAACTGTTCCCCAATGTCGACTTCTACTCGGGCGTGATCCTGTCGGCTATCGGATTCCCGTCAAGCATGTTTACGGCGCTGTTCGCGCTCGCACGCACGGTTGGCTGGGTGGCTCAGTGGAACGAGATGATCTCCGACCCTGGCCAGGTCATCGGTCGTCCGCGCCAGCTTTATACCGGGCCAACACAGCGCGACTACGTGCCGGTCGACAAACGCTAAACGATCTAGTCGGCCACAATCGCGGCGGGTAGATCGAGCATGAAGCGCGCACCTTCACCGGGCGCGCTTTTTACCGTCAGGTCGCCGCCCATTGCACGTGCAATGCGCCGCGAAATGTAGAGGCCAAGGCCCGAACCTCCATCGCCGCTTCGACCGAGGCGCTCGAACTTCTCAAACACGACTTTCTGCTGATCTTCGGTCAGTCCTTTGCCCTCGTCGGTAACCGTCAGGCGAGCGCCGTCGGCGGTGAGTTCAGCATCAATGGTAACTGTCGAGTCCTCTGGTGCATAGCGGATCGCATTGGTCACGAGATTGAGGAGCACCTGCAGCACGCGCCGAAACTCGGCGGTTGCCGGAGCGTTGACATCATCGGGAGGCGCGACAATTTCAATGCTGTTCTCTTTGGCGCGGACGCCGAGAATTCCCGCTGCACGGCGCGCGATGTCGGCGGCATCGACCTGATCGGGTGCGGTCGAAAAACTGTCCGATTCGACCACTTCAAGATCGGACAGGTCTTCGATCAACGACATCAGATGCTGCCCTGCAGACGCGATATCAGCGGCGTAATTGCTGTATTCCTCAGCCAGCGGTCCGGCCATTTTTGATCGGATGGTTTCCGCGTTCGCAATAATGCGCGCAATTGGCTGACGCAGAACCGGAGAGAGGTCACGACCAATCGAGTGCATTGTCGAGGGAGGCACTTCGGGTTTGCTTTCCTGCTCAACCTCAAGCGGCTGATCTGCAATCAGCAGCAAGTCGAACCCGGAGCTACCCGGCTGCGGTTCTCCGAGCGGAATCAACGACACCCGCCAATTCCGTTCAGAGCCCTCGATCCGGCACTCGGCGCCATCAAGCAGGCGCCAGTGCATTGGCTGCTCGTGAGAGTTGCCGGGAAATTCGACAAAATCAGTCCATGGCCGCCCGCGCGACTGCCGCATTCGGGCGGTCAAATCAGCGAGATCCCGCGCTTCGCTTTCGACGGTCAGAATCTTCTGCCGGGCGTCGAGCCTCCCTGTCAGTTCGGCAGCGGCCTGATCTATCACGCGCTGACGCTGGATCTCCGCCATTTCGTCAGGTGTAGGTGGTTCGCGCGTCTGCCAATTTGCCACGCCAATAAAACAACCGCCATCGTCCTTTCGACCCGGGGTGACTTCTACCCAGGCCATGATCTCTTCCTCACCGTCAAATGCGGCAATTGTCCGCGCGAGCTTGAGGCCCGACGCATTTACTTTGGCGACCAGCTCGCGCAGCTCCGGAATAGCGATGATACCCGGCAATTCGCCTCCGCAGCGCGCTTGCAGCGTCGCCAGGGGCTCCTGCGCCTCGATCAGCTGGTTGGTTGCATCGGTGCGTGCGCGGGCGACAAAGGATCCGGAGAGGCTGCTCATACCGCTAGCCTGTCTCTATGCCGGTTTCGGCCAACATTGCCGCAGCACGGTCACTGCGCAGCAACTCGAACCCTTCGGGCAAGGCGACATCGGGGTGGATAAGCAGGAACTGCTCTTCAACTTCGCTCGGTTTCAGCCCCCCAGCCCGCAGACCGAGAGCAAGCCGCCCCAGTTGTCGCTCATTGGTCGAAAGAACCGCTGTCTCGCGAGACTGTTTCGACAGGAGTGCCAAGGCGCTGAGGAAGATAGCCACACCCGCATGACTGATCGAAAGCCCGGCGCGGGCACCCTGCCCCATGCCGGTAACGAGCCGGGTGAGGAGACCCACGCGGCTCTGCGACTCATCATATCTTGCTCGGAATTGCATTTCCGCAAGCGCTGTGACTTCTTCAAGCCCCGGCTCGGCCTGCATGCGCCAAATCTGGATGGTCTCATGGAACAGATCACCCGGAAGTTCGGTGACCGGTAGCTCCATTCTCTTCATATGCTCGGCGAAGCGTGCCTGCGCAGTCAATAGCGCCATGGCCCGGCTCGACACATCTGCATCGTCCGACGACACCAATGCCTGCAACATCGGCGAGAGCACAATGTCGATGGCGCTACGCCGGTGGAGAAGCTCTATCAGCGACCGTTCAACAGCCAGTGCGTGACAATGGGTCAGGAAGGCACGGCTTGCGAGCAATTCGGCTGTAAGATCATCTTTCCGCTTGAATACCGCAGATCGGGCCTCTTCTTTCGAGGCCGCAGCTTGCTCTGCGAGCAGTTGACCCGCGATACTACCGGCCAGTCCGCGAATGTGCGCGACAACCTCATCGCTAAAAAGCGAGTTCTCCGAAGAAACAACCAAGTGACCGAGGATTGGCGCGATTGTGCCAAGCACCGCATCGCCATGCGCGAGCTCTTCGCGCAAGACCGCTTCGACCGGAACTTCACCCGATTTGTTCTTGGACGCCTCGCTCATACTTTGCCCCTAGCGCGACATGGTTAAGTTGGCGTTAGCTTACTTCGATAAGTCTGCCACAGGGTAACGGACAGCAGAATCAGCGCAAATAGCTGAATTCCCTGTATCATCTTGCTTGCAAGCAGTGCGGCCATGCACACAACCGCCAAGGTGCCACGATCCGTGACGAGCGCAACAGTCGATATGGGCGGATTTGTTTCGCTGCTGCCGTCGATCACCCTGAGCAGTCCGATCGTTACGAAAATGGCGAAAAGGCCGTCAGTTAGGCGGGTTTGCGGCACACTCGCGGCGACAAGCACAATTACTGCAATATCAATCAGAACAGGATGAAACCTGCTCCATAGAACCGAGGCACGCGACGTGGTCCCCCTGCGGGCGATGGCATGTGCGATGGTTTCACCGAATGCCTCGGCAAATGAGGCTGCCAAAACAGTAGCAAGACCGGCAAGCGGCTGACCAAAATATGCGCAAACACCCGAAATTCCAATCAGCGCGCCCGACAGAACCCGCCCTGCAATCGAAGCACGCTTCGGCTCCGAATGCCTTTTGAGCACGGCTATTCCAGTCAGGTTTGCCAAGGCTGACACCGGCGCGAACGGGCTGACCACGCTGGTCGAATTCCGTAGCCAGCGACTAGCCAGCGCTTGACTGTCAGATTCATCCTCAACAATCACCCATTCGTCTTCTGAAATCAGCGATTTATCGAGAGAAATTGATGGCGTCCCGGCTTGTAGCGACAGCCGCAAAAGGCTCGATTGCACGTCGATATCAGAGGGGAGTTCCGCAAGCCGCTCAATCAGCGTCCCGGCGACCAGCAAAGCGCCCGCCCACGTCATGTCACGATCAATCCGCTCAAAGCCGGCGGCAACACCTTCCCTGGCAGGAAAAGTCAGCACCGCCCTACCGTTCGAAAGCGCTTCAAACGCGATGTCCGGTTCGACCACAACGCCATCACCGAGCAACAAGACCTCGTCCGACGCGCCAACCATTTTTGAAAGCAGCCTGGCGTTGCGAATGCACTGGAACTGTGCCCCAGCATTCTCGGAATCATGCTGCAATTGAATAAGTTCGGAGGGTAAGTCGTTTGAAAGGCAGACAATACGTTCGCAATCCAGCGCAAGAGCGAGGTCGAGCTGCAGTTGCAAAATGCTCCGACCGCCAATCCGGACAAATCCGCGCGAGACAAGTATGTCGCCCGCAAGTGGCTCGATTGCAGACAGAATTGCGACGCGCACGCGATCACTCCGAAGACCCAAGGGGTCCGGCTTAGAGGCTGGAATGTCGAGTGCCAAGCACCCGTTCTACGGATCACTGCACAGTGGCGACGAAATCGTTGTAGTAGGCCTCGATCCGGCGAATGATGGTCGGTTCACCCGGAGCTGATGCCGCCGCCTCGTCAGCAAGCTCGATCAGCGTATCCGCGTGAAAACTGGCCGCCACGCCCTTGAGACGTTGCGCAGCAATGGTCCAGTTGCCGTCACACCTGGCGCGTTTCAGCAGGTCAATCTGCCTTTCAACGCTCTCCGCAAAAGCGCTACGAAGCTCCGCCAGCAAAGCGGGATCTTCGCCAGCTGCCGCTGCCAGAGTGGCGTCGAGACTGCCGTTTTCATACAACATGGCGTCAGGAAATACCGGCCGTAGGGTTAACTTTGTGTTTATCCGCGAGCCAAAAGGTGTAGATTCCTCCCCATGACCGGGGGATCGAACATCCGGGCTATCGGGCCCGAAGATGCGCGTAATGCGCAAGGTGAAACCGCTTCGACGGAGGTTGACGGCGAGTTGACGCTCGACGAAGCCTTTGAAGAAGAATGGGAATATGAGGAAAGGGCCACGTCACGCCGTGGCTGGATACTCCCTACCCTGGCGCTCACCGCAATAGCCGCGTGGACGGTTTTTTTTGGGTGGGCAAACCAGGCCGAATTGCTCGCCGGCGGAACGACAAACCAGTGGGTGAGCTGGATCAGCGCATGGTCGCTGCCCGTTTTGCTGGTTGTTTCGGTGTGGATTCTGGCCACGCGCAATAGCACCCGGGAGGCCCAGCGCTTTGGCGAGATCGCGAGCACATTGTCCGCCGAATCTGCGCTGCTCGAAGAGCGTCTGACCACCGTCAATCGCGAACTCAGTCTGGCGCGCGAGTTCCTTGCCTCGCAGTCGCGCGAACTCGACGCGTTGGGCAGGATTGCAACAGAACGCCTGTCAGAACATGCAGCTACACTGCAGTCTCTGATCCAGTCCAATGGCGATCAGGTCGAGTCAATTGCAGGTGTCAGCAACACTGCTTTGGAAAATATGGGAAAATTACGTGACGACCTGCCAGTTATTGCCAATTCGGCTAAAGATGTCTCGAACCAGATCGGCACGGCGGGCCGTACCGCAAATTCACAAATCTCGGAACTAGTGGCCGGTTTCGAGCGGCTGAACGAGTTCGGCCAGGCAAGCGAAACACAGGTTGATTCAATCCAGTCAAAGATCGAAGTCGCGCTCACCAGTTTCGAAGCGCGGACTGCAGAAATGGAAGAGATGGCCGAGAAGCGTTTCGGCGCATTGCATGAAAAAAGCGAGGATTTCCGGGCAGATCTTGATGGGCGAGAGGTCGAGGCACTGGCCGCGATGCGTCGGCGCGCAGAAGCGCTCGAAGACGAATTTACGCGCACCCGCGACGCGCTGGAGCAGGAAGAAGAAGAAGCACTCAAGTCACTCAGGGCCCGCCTGACCACCATCCGCGAGGAAGCCGGAACCGTCAGCAGCTCGGTTCAGGAAAGCGAAACGAAAGCGCTTGGCCTATGGGGAGAACGCGTCACGGAGCTGAAGGGGCGCCTGCTGGAGGCTATCGACGAAATCCAGTCCATCGACGAGCAAGCGCTCGCTTCGGCCAATTCGAAACTCGATGCCTTGCGGCAAGAGGCCGAGACAATTGACGCGAACATCGCCCAGCGCGACGCCCATCTGATCGAGCAACTTGCGCAACGGCGCAAGTCGCTCGCCGAAAACGAGGAGCAGGCACTCAACGCTCTTAATGCCCGGCTTATTCACCTGGATGCCGAGTTGGCATCGCGCCAAGAAGTGCAGTTGAACGAGGCAGATAGGCTGGCCGAACGCAGCGACGCGATAGTCGAGCGTATTTCATCACTCCAGACAGTGTTGGCAGATGTATCGCGTATCGCCGATGAGACGCGAACATCGGTCAGCGAGAATGCTGATCAGGTCGCCAATGCGCTGTCGCAAAGCCGCGAAACGCTCGAGGGTACCGATCAGATGGTGCAGGATCTGACCGATGCATGTGTTCGCCTGCTTGAGCTGATTCAAGCCAGCGCCCAACACAGCACGGTCGAACTGCCCGAGGCTCTATCCGCCGCCGAGCAACGTCTGACGGAAGTGAAGGCGGAAGCAATCGGTCTTGATGGAATTGTCGGACAGGCAGTTGGCAAGACCGAAAGCCTTTCGAACTATGTTCTCGAAGCGCAAGAGAATGGTCGCGCAGGTATCGCCGACATTGACGCGCTGCGGGATCGGATAGCGGCGTCAAACGCATCCACCCATGAAATGATGGTTATGCTGCGCGAGAACCTGTCAGGGCTCAACGAAGAAAGCGATCTGCTGTCCGCCAAAGCGCAGGAGCAATTGCGCGACGCGATCACGGCCCTACGCGACTCGGCCAGAGATGCCCCGGCCTCTATCGAGACCGAGATCAAGACCAGCGTCGAAGGGCTGGCTGCCAAGCTTGGCAAGGACACGTCCGAGATTCTGGACCGTGTTCTGCAAGATGCCTCATCCGAATCCATTGAACGCTTCGAACATACGATCTCTGAAGCCAACAGCCTTGGCCGTGCAACAACCCGCCAGCTGCGCGATCAACTCGCCAAGGTGAACGAGCTCACCGGCAGCCTGGAAAGCCGTGTTGCGCGCGCACGCGAACAGGCTGAAGAACAGGTCAACAACGACTTTGCCCGCCGAATGGCGCTGATCACGGAGAGTCTCAATTCCAATTCCATCGATATTGCCAAGGCCATGTCGAGTGATGTCACCGATACGGCCTGGGCATCCTATCTGAAGGGTGATCGCGGCATCTTCACCCGCCGGGCTGTGAGCTTGCTCGACAGCACCGAAGCGCGCGATATTGCCGAGATATACGATAACGATCCCGACTTCCGCGAGAATGTCAGCCGTTATATCCATGATTTCGAGGCCATGCTTCGCAGCATGCTTTCGACGCGCGATGGCAACGCTTTGAGCGTGACGCTGTTAAGCTCGGATATGGGCAAGCTCTACGTCGCGCTGGCACAGGCAATCGAGCGGCTGCGCGAGTAATTCGACTAGCTGGGATCGTTCCTAATGCGTTGGAATAGATCGATCGCGTCGACACCTATCCATCCGTAGATATAGTTCAGCACGAATAGCGCCGTCAGCAGGGCCGAGATGATGGTCGCGCGTAGCACCACTTTGCCAGGCCGGAAATTGGCTGGCGCGCTATCTGCCTGACCGGGAATCTTGGGTATACCGGCCTCGTCATGCGTTTTTATTCCAAACGGCAACATGACGAACGCTGTGATCACCCAGAACAGGACATATATTGCGATGATAGAGGTTATCTGCATGACATTATACCCCCGGTGAGAGCAGGACTCTTACTTGCGGCTTTTTTCCGCTCCAGCGGGTTGCGGCGCGACGGGTTGCCAGTCGCGCGGCTTCGGCCACAGCATTCGGATCAGCGCGCGCGGCCCCCTTCATGCGCTTAAGCGCATCCTTTATGTCTGCCTTTGCCTCGGTGACGAAAGCCTCGTGATCTTCATCGAGTGGCAGACCAATGGCATCGATCACCGCATCGCCATTGGGAGCCAATGCAACCGATACCAGTCCGTTATACGCGACGCGCCGACGCATGACGATCGAATCGCCATCAGCAGGTACGATCAGGTCACCGTCGAGCACAAGACGCCCTGCCCTGACCTGTGCCAGCCTTTCGGGCCGACCTGGTGCCAGGCGGATGATATCGCCATTCTGCTGGAAGACGGCCTCAGGGATACCCGATGCTCTTCCAAGCCGGGCCTGCTCCCTCATATGGCGGATTTCGCCATGTACCGGAACGAGGACATCGGGGCGCAACCACTCATACATTGCCTCAAGCTCAGGCCTTCCGGGATGACCCGACACATGAATGTGGCTCTGCCGGTCGGTGACCATCACGATCCCGTGCTCGGCAAGCCGGTTCTGGATCTTGCCGATCGAGATTTCGTTGCCGGGTATCTGGCGACTGGAGAACAAAACCACATCGCCGCGCACCAGTTCCAGCGGGTGATTCTCCTCGGCAATCCGCCACAACGCCGCGCGAGGCTCGCCCTGCCCGCCCGTTGCGACAATCATCACCTCGCCGCGCGGAAGGCCCATCGCTGTGTCGAAATCAACCGGTTCCGGAAAGTCGAGCAAGTAGCCGTTCTCACGCGAAACATCGAGGATACGTTCGAGTGACCGGCCGGCGATGCAGACCTGCCTGCCATTCTCTCTCGCAACTTCGCCCAGCGTATGCAGCCTTGCGACATTCGAGGCGAAGGTAGTGACCAGCACGCGTTTTCCATCGTGTTTGGCAACTTCGTCGAGCAGGCCGCGAAAAACTGCACCTTCCGACCCACTCGGATTGGGATTGAATACATTGGTTGAATCGCACACCAGCGCAAGCACGCCGTCATCGCCAATGGCAGTCAGTTCCTCCTCGGTCGTCGGCTCGCCAATGATCGGATCTTCATCGAGCTTCCAGTCGCCGGTGTGAAACACCCGGCCATGCGGGGTGTCGATCAGCAGAGCGTGTCCCTCGGCAATCGAATGGGCGAGCGGGAGATAGGAGACATCGAACGGCCCCAGCGCGAAACTGTCGGAGCCTTGGATGACATTGAGCTCTACCTCGCCGCGCAGGCCAGCCTCTTCAAGCTTTCGCCGAACCAGTTCTGCGGTAAACGGTGTCGCAAAAAGCGGGACGCCAAGGTCGGCAGCGAAATAGGGAACCGCGCCGATATGATCTTCGTGCGCATGCGTCAGCACAATCCCGACCAGATCGCGGTTGCGTTCCTCGATAAAGTCGAGGTCGGCGAAAACGAGATCGACTCCCGGATATTCGTTGCCTGAAAAGGTCATGCCCAGATCGACCATCAGCCACTTGCCATCGCAGCCATAGAGATTGACATTCATGCCAATCTCGCCCGACCCACCCAAGGCGAGGAATAGCAGTTCGTCTTCGGGCTTGAAGTTCTTCTTCACGCACTGGCCTTCGCGTTGGCACGGCGCGCAAGGATTTCGAGACCTTGAATCGTCAGATCATTGTCGACCACATCGAATATCTCGGTTGTATCATCAAAGAGAATGGCAAGCCCACCGGTGGCAACAACCTTTGCCGGACGGCCAATCTGTTCGCGCATTCGTTCGATCAGCCCTTCCATCATGGCAACATAGCCCCAGAATACGCCGATGAGCATCTGATCCTCGGTGTTGCGGCCGATCACGCTGCGAGTCTCCGGTGCTCGAATGGCAATGCGGGGCAGCTTGGCGGTTTTACCCACCAGCGCATCGAGCGACAGGTTGATGCCCGGCGCGATAATACCGCCCTTGTACGTGCCATTGAAATCGAGCGCCTCAAACTTGGTCGCGGTACCGAAATCGACCACGATCAGATCACCCTCATACTTCTCGTGCGCGGCAACACAGTTAAGCGCGCGGTCTGCTCCGAGCGATTCCGGATGATCGACGTCGATTTCAAAACCCCAAGGCACATCGCCTTTCCCCGCAATCAGCGGTGTCAGGCCAAAGTACTTCTGCGACAGTACCGTCAGGTTGTGATCGGCGCGTGGAACGACCGAGGCGAAGATGATCTGCGTGACGTCCTCGCGCTTGTAACCTGCTATCTCGATCAGCTGGAGCAGCCACACCGCATATTCATCGCCGGTCCGACGCGGATCGGTTGCGATCCGCCAACGCGCCTTGATCTCTCCCTGATCGAACAGGGCGAAAACCACATTGGTGTTTCCGACATCGGCTGCGAGCAGCATATTCTCTTCCTTCAGGCGAGCGTTACATCACCAGCATGGATGGCACGGGTCGAGCCATCCGCCAAGCGAAGTATCATGGAACCGTCATCGGCGAGACCATCGAACGCACCTTCGATAGTCGAGCCGTCGCTGTCATGGACCTTCAAGGCGTCGCCCTTTGCGTGCGCGGCGCCCAGCCACCGGCGCAGTAGCGGCGCAAGCCCGTATGTCCGCCAACGATCCAGCTCGAGGGCGAATTGATGGGCAAGGCCCGGCGCGAAGGCGTTTCGTTCGGGCGTCGGGCCAAATTTCGCGAATGACGTCGTTTCACGTCCTTCTACTTCGGGCGCTACGGCCAGATTGACACCGACACCGACAACGACCGCATCAGCATGCCCCTCAAGCAGTATCCCTGCGGCCTTCGCCCGCCCGATAAGCAGGTCGTTGGGCCACTTCAGCGACAGCGCTGACGGATCGGGTAGTAGCGGAACGCTGGCTTCATAAAGCGCGAGCCCGGTCAGGAGAGCCAGCGTCTGAGCGGGAGGATCTCTCGCCGAAAGCGTCACGACGGTCGAGCCCATGAAGTTTCCGGTGCCGTCAAACCAATCGCGGCCCTGCCTCCCTCTGCCCGAAACCTGCCGGTCGGCGACAAGCCACTCGCCTTCGGCAACGCGCTCGCCGGCACGCAGCCTCTCGGCCAGATCGGAGTTGGTCGAGCCAGTCTCTGCGACGTAGCGGATCAAACTGCGAAGAACAGCGCCGACGCGGCCTTTTGCGCCAGATCACCGAGAGCGATATTTGCAAGATAACCAAGGGGTGAGACAAAAAACGCCGCAAGCAACAACACGGCCCAGCGAGCTTTGCTTGGCTCAGCAGCAATCACATCGGCGGGCTCGTCAAAGAACATCACTTTGACGAATTTGATGTAGTAGAAAGCACCGATCACACTGGCTGCAATACCGATAGCCGCAAGCAGGATCATGTCGGCCTGAACCGCCGCCTGGAAAACTACAAACTTGCCCCAGAAACCGAATAAAGGCGGAATACCGGCGAGGCTGAACATCAGTGCGAGCAGACACCATGCAAGCTGCGGTCGCGTAACCGAAAGCCCCGCAATGTCAGCGAATGTCTCGCGCTGTTTGCCGTCTGCATCGCGCAGCATCAGCAGAGCCACAAAGCTGCCGAGCGACATCGCGACATAAATCGTCAAATAGACCAGCATCGCTGCCGCACCTGCTTCGGTAGCTGCTGCAAGGCCGATCAGGATAAAGCCGACATTGTTGATAGAGCTATAGGCGAGCAGTCGTTTGAGATTTTCCTGTCCAATTGCGCCTAACGCGCCGACCACAATCGAAGCGAGCGCAGCGAAGATTACAATCTGTTGCCAAGTCTCGGTTTGTTCGCCGAACGGATCCAGTGCCATGCGCATCAGGATCGCTACAGCCGCAACCTTGGGCGCGGTTGCGAAGAATGCAGTGACGGGTGTCGGAGAGCCCTCGTATACGTCGGGCGTCCACATATGGAACGGCACAGCAGCGATCTTGAATGCCAGTCCTGCCAGAACAAAGACGATGCCGAAGATCGCACCGCTGCCAATTCCACTGTCGAGCGCGGCCCGGATACCGAGATAGCTGGTCGTCCCGGTGAAGCCGTAAACGAGGCTCATACCGTAGAGCAGGATACCGCTAGCCAGGGCGCCAAGGACGAAGTATTTGAGGCCGGCCTCCGCCGAACGATCATCGCTGCGGGTAAAGCTCGCGAGAACGTAGGATGCGAGACTCATCAGTTCGAGGCCGATATAGAGCGTCATCAAGTCGACGGCAGACACCATCATACCCATACCGACCGCGCTGAAAATCATCAGGATCGGATATTCAGGGCGGTATTCGCCGGTCGCGTCAAAGAACTTCGGTGTGACGATCAGACATCCGATGGTCGCGAGATAGACTAGCAACTTGGTGAAGCTGCCGAAGGCATCCGCTCGGTAGAGGCCGCTCCATGCATCACCGCCCAGCTCGAAAGCTGGGTTGAGCAGGAGATGGCCGGTCCAGAGAGATGCTCCGGTAAGTCCCGCGACAGCGAGTATGGTAACTATCCGCCCGGTGTGCTGGCCAACAAAAGCCGCCACCAAGAGCAAGGACAAGCCGACAAGGCTCAAGCCGATCTCGGGCGCAGCGAAATAGAAGGAGCTTGCGTAGTCCATCAGTGCGCTCCCTCCGCATCATGCACCACGGCATTGGCTGCTTCTGCTCGCGGTTCACCCGCTTCCAGCTTGGCGTCTCCATCGGGCGCAGCCCGCGAGATGCGGGCATCCAGCGCTGCAATATCCTGACGCATCGGAGCGAGGAAGCTCTCGGGATAGACACCCATCCACAGGACTGCCGCCGCGATCGGTCCAAGCATCAGCCATTCACGCATCGACAGATCCTTCATCGCCGCTGCGTCGGCATTCTTCTGCTCTCCGAATGCAACACGGCGATAGAGATAAAGCATGTAGCCAGCACCGAGGATGATGCCGGTGGTCAAGACGAAGGTGACAAGGCTCGACACTTTGTAGACGCCCGCGAGGCTGAGGAATTCGGCGACAAAGCCGCTGGTGCCGGGTAAACCGATGCTCGCCATGGTGAACAGCATAAAGAACATCGCATATTTGGGCATGTTGATCGAAAGCCCGCCATAACGGTCGATCTCGCGCGTATGCAGTTGGTCGTAGATAATGCCGACGCACAGGAAGAGCGCGCCCGACACAAGCCCGTGGCTCAGCATCATAATCATCGCACCTTCGAGGCCCTGCACATTGAAAGCAAACAGGCCCGCCGTCACAATCGCCATATGCGCGACCGAGCTGTAGGCGATCAGCTTCTTCATATCGTGCTGGACCAGCGCAATCAGGCTAGTGATCACCACCGCGATCATCGACAGGCCAAAAATCAGCCAGATGAACTGCGCCGAAGCTTCGGGGAACATCGGCAGGCTGAAGCGGATAAAGCCGTAGCCGCCCATTTTCAGAAGAACGCCCGCCAGAATGACCGAGCCCGCCGTGGGTGCCTGAACGTGAGCATCCGGCAGCCATGTATGCACTGGCCACATCGGCATCTTCACCGCGAAACTGGCAAAGAAGGCCAGCCACAGCCAGGTCTGCGCGCCCGCATCAAAGTCGTAATTCATCAGCGTCGGAATGTCGGTCGTGCCCGCAACATTCACCATCCACAGCATCGCGATCAGCATCAGGACCGATCCGAGCAGTGTGTAGAGGAAGAATTTGTAGCTCGCGTAGATCCGGTTATCGCCGCCCCAGATGCCGATGATCAGATACATCGGGATCAGGCCGGCCTCGAAGAAGATGTAGAACAGGAACAGGTCCTGCGCGGCGAACACACCGATCATCAGCAGTTCCATCAGCAGGAACGCCGCCATGTATTCGCCGACGCGCTTCTGAATCGCTTCCCAGCTGGCAAGGATGCAGATCGGCATCAGGAACACCGACAGCACGATCAGCATCAGCGCGATGCCATCTATGCCCAACGCATAGCTGAAGCCTGCGAAAAGCTCCGCACGCTCGGTGAATTGCCATTGCGCGCCGCCAATATCGTAGTTCAACCATAGCAAAATGCCGAGCGCGAGATTGGCCAGCGTTGCGACCAGCGCCGTCCAGCGGGCAGCGTTCGCCTCTAGGAACAGGCACGCAATCGCCGCAACCAGCGGAACCGCAAGCATCACGGAAAGGATCGGAAAGCCGTCCATTACATCAGGATCCATGTGACAGCGGCAACCAGCCCGAGAAGCATGATCAGCGCGTAGCTATAGAGATATCCGGACTGCACCTTCTTCGCGACGGTCGAGCCCTTTGACACTGCCCATGCTGCGCCATCGGGGCCGAAACGGTCGATGATGCCTTGGTCGCCGATGATCCAGAATTTACGACCGAGCCAGAAGGCCGGGCGGACGAACAGGTAGTTGTACAGCTCGTCGAAATACCACTTGTTGTAGACGAAGCGGTGCACATAGCGGAACTGGTCGACGAACTTACCCGGGATCGACGCGTCCTTGATGTAAGCAAACCATGCAGTGACAAGGCCAAGCAGCATGACGACAAATGCCGAGTACTTCACCCAGTAAGGCACGGCGTGCATCGCATGGATCAGGTTCTCGTTGTAGAATACCGATCCGTTCCAGAAGCCCGCATCGTCGAGGAAACTCGGAGCAAAGAACTGGCCTGCGAAGATCGCGCCAAGCGACAACACACCAAGCGGGATCAGCATCGACATAGGGCTCTCATGCGGATGATAGCCGCCGGTCGTATCGTTGCCCGCCTCTTCGGGTGTCTTGTGAACGCTGTGCTGGATATGCTCGCTCTCGATCCAGCGCGGCTTGCCCCAGAAGGTAAGGAACATCAGGCGCCAGCTGTAGAAGCTGGTCAGCAGCGCGGCGAACACGCCCATCCAGAAGGCGAATGTTCCGACGCCCGTGCCGCGCGCAAAGGCGACTTCGAGGATCGCGTCTTTCGACCAGAAGCCGGCAAAGCCTGCACCGAGGTGGTAAACACCGACACCCGTAATCGCGAGCGTACCGAACATCATCGCCCAGAAGGTCAGCGGGATTTCCTTACGCAGCGCGCCGTAATAGCGCATGTCCTGCTCGTGATGCATCGCGTGGATCACCGAGCCGGCACCAAGGAACAGCAGCGCCTTGAAGAAGGCGTGCGTAAACAGGTGGAACATCGCAACACCGTAAGCACCGACACCGGCGGCAAAGAACATATATCCGAGCTGCGAGCAGGTTGAATAAGCGATCACCCGCTTGATGTCCCACTGCGTCGTGCCGATGGTCGCAGCGAAGATACAGGTTGCAGCGCCGATGAAGGTCACCAGCCCCAGCGCGACCGGCGCGGTCTCGAACATCGGTGAGAGGCGGCAGACCATGAATACACCTGCTGTCACCATCGTCGCAGCGTGGATCAGTGCTGAAACGGGTGTTGGGCCCTCCATCGCATCAGGCAGCCATGTGTGCAGGCCAAGCTGCGCCGACTTACCCATCGCACCGATGAACAGCAGGATACACAATATATCCATCGTCATCAGGCGATAGCCGAGGAAGGTGATCGACGATCCGCTCATTGCAGGAGCTGCTTCGAGGATTTCGGGGATCGAGGTCGTACCGAACACCAGAAAGGTGCCGAAGATACCCAGCATAAAACCAAGGTCGCCGACGCGGTTGACCACAAAGGCCTTGATTGCGGCGGCGTTGGCACTCGGCTTTTTGAACCAGAACCCGATAAGCAGGTAGCTTGCAAGGCCCACCCCTTCCCAACCGAAGAACATCTGCACCAAGTTGTCGGCGGTCACGAGCATCAGCATCGCGAAGGTGAACAGGCTGAGATAGGCGAAGAAGCGCGGCTGATCCGGGTCCTCCTCCATATAGCCCCAGCTATAGAGATGGACGAGCGCAGAGACGGTGGTGATCACCACCAGCATCACCGCCGTAAGCGTATCGACGCGCAGTTCCCAGTCGAAGGTCAGATCGCCCGACTGGACCCATTGCAGCACCGGAACGACCTCAACCGTTGCGGTTCCGCTGATATAGCCAAGGAAGATCGGCCAGCTCAGGAAGCACGAGACAAACAGCGCGCCGGTCGTGAGTGTTTTCACAACCGTATTACCCAGCGCGCGATTGCCCAGTCCGCCCACAATGGCAGCGAGCAACGGCAGGAATACTATGAGGAGTATCGGATGAGGCACTGCGTTATCCCTTCATCCGGTTGACGTCGTCGACGGCGATGGTGCCGCGGCCACGGAAATAGATCACCAGGATCGCAAGCCCGATAGCCGCCTCCGCCGCAGCAACGGTCAGAACGAACATCGCGAACACCTGTCCGACCATATCGTTCAGGAACGCGCTGAAAGCGACGAGCTGGATGTTCACCGCAAGCAGCATCAGCTCGACCGACATAAGGATGACGATGATATTCTTGCGATTGATGAAGATGCCCAGCACGCCGAGCACGAACAAGATCGCGCTGACGACGATGTAATGTTCGATACCAATCATAGCTCGACCCCCTGGCCGACGGTCGGCTTCTTGAGTTCGGTCGCCTCTTCGGGACGGCGGCGGTTCTGCTTGCCGATATCCTGATGTCCGCGCGCACCGTCTGGACGTTTGCGATGCGTAAGCGTGATCGCGCCAATCATTGCCACCAACAGGATGATCCCCGCCGCTTCGAACAGGAAGATATACTTGGAATAGAGCAATGCGCCGAGGCTGGTGGTGTTGCTCTCGCCAGCGAGCGGTGCCGTCGCCTCGCTTGCCACGCCTAGTTCCAGAGCGCCAGCCTGATAGGCACCGATGCCCAGCACCAGTTCCGCGAGCAGCACCAGCGCAATCGCGATACCCAGCGGGAAATTGTTGATGAACCCGGCGCGCATCTCGGCGAAATCGATGTCGAGCATCATCACCACGAACAGGAACAGCACCGCGACCGCGCCGACATAGACAATCACCAGCAGCATCGCGACGAATTCTGCGCCAACCAGCACCATCAGTCCCGCACCGTTGAAGAAGGCCAGGATCAGCCACAGCACCGAATGCACCGGGTTGCGCGCCATGATCGTCATGGTGCCGCTGGCGACCACGAGCACCGCGAAAAGGTAGAAGGCGAGTGTTTGAATCACGTTTCTCTAACCTTCCCTCGCCACCCCGGCGAAGGCCGGGGTCCAGCTAGCGTTGATATCCGCCACGAAACTTGTCTGGATCCTGGCCTTCGCCGGGATGACGGTTGTGACCGAATTGATGAGTGCCCCGTTCACGTCGCGGCCCCTAGCGATACGGCGCATCGGCTTCAAGGTTCGCGGCAATCGCCCGCTCCCACTTGTCCCCGTTCGCCAATAGTTTCGCCTTGTCGTAGAGCAGCTCCTCGCGCGTTTCGGTTGCGTATTCGAAGTTTGGACCCTCGACCACCGCATCGACCGGGCATGCCTCCTGGCAGAAGCCGCAATAGATGCATTTGGTCATATCGATGTCGTAACGCGTCGTGCGGCGACTACCGTCTTCGCGCGGTTCGGACTCGATGGTGATCGCCTGCGCCGGGCAGACCGCCTCGCACAGCTTACAGGCGATGCAGCGCTCTTCCCCGTTGGGATAGCGGCGCAAGGCATGCTCGCCGCGAAAACGCGGGCTCAGCGGGTTCTTCTCATACGGATAGTTGATCGTCGCCTTGGGTCGGAAGAAATACTTCAAGGTCAGCATATGCGCCTTGACGATTTCCCACAGGGTGAACGATTTGATGAGGTGAGTTAAACTGGACACAATCAGCTATCCGATATCTTTTCTTTGAGGTCACGACACACACCCGCAAAGGCTCGTCCGGCGTAATCATGCACTGTTATTGTGCTATCGGTGCCATCAAGCGGACAATCATCGCACCACTCTAAACGAGCTGACATTATGCCTTCGCTTATTTTCCAACTGTGAGTGCTCACTCCGCCCAGCCCCATATCAAATTGGCTCGACACATTTTTTGCCGACCAGTTCTCGGGCTCAATAATTTGCCACCTGCCCGCGGGATCTGTCTCGCGATAGGCCGCATCGCCGCTAATCATCAGATCAAATGGGTTGCCATCTGCACCTACGAGTGTGCAGTGCCGATTTGGGCTCGCGGTTGCGCGAGCGACGGCGAGACCAGCATCGAAAACCGCAGGTTTTAGAATGTTTCGCTGATCAGATCCCTGTTGCTTGGCCTCACATCCTGGAGCCAGAAACGCGGCGGCAAGAAGCAATATCCTCATACCCCATACCTCGTCAGCATAAGATATCCGCTCACCAGGAACACAA
Organism: Pontixanthobacter sp.; assembly: GCA_965223995.1. Classification (GTDB taxonomy): domain Bacteria; phylum Pseudomonadota; class Alphaproteobacteria; order Sphingomonadales; family Sphingomonadaceae; genus Pontixanthobacter. Next base: position 313,245 of record CBDCXY010000017.1, read on the forward strand.
ACAGCAGGCTCAGCGGCAGGAAGACCTTCCAGCCCAGACGCATCAACTGGTCGTAGCGGTATCGCGGCACGGTCGCCCAGGTCCAGCTGAAGATCAGGAAGAACACGAACGTCTTGCCTAGGAACCAGATCCAGCCCGGAACTACATAGAGCGGCTCCCATTCGAAGGGCGGCAGCCATCCGCCACAGAACAGCACCGCCATCAGCGCACACATCAGCAGGATGTTGGCATATTCACCCAACCAGAACAGCGCGAAAGACATCGAGCTGTATTCGGTCTGGTATCCGGCAACGAGCTCCGATTCCGCTTCGGTCAGGTCGAACGGAGCGCGCGCAGTCTCTGCCATGGCCGAGATCAGGAACATCACGAAGAGCGGGAACAGCAGCGGGTTGAAGGCGAAGGCATTGACCACGCCGAAGCCGTGCCCGCGCTGCGCCTCGATAATGTCGTTCATATTGAACGAGTTCGCCCACAGCACCACGCAGACGAGGATAAAGCCGATCGAGACTTCGTACGAAATCATCTGCGCCGCTGCGCGCATCGCGGAGAAGAACGGATATTTGGAATTCGACGCCCAGCCCGCGATCACCACGCCGTAAACGCCCAGCGAACTGATCGCGAGGACATAGAGCAGCCCGACATTGATATCGGCCAACACCGCGCCCGAATTGAACGGGATCACCGCCCATGCGGCCAGCGCCACGGTAAAGGTGATGATCGGTGCGAGCAGGAACAGCACCTTGTTCGACGCAGTCGGGATGATCGTTTCCTGCAGGAACACCTTGAGGCCGTCGGCAAAGCTCTGCAGCAGCCCGAACGGACCGACCACATTGGGGCCGCGCCGCATCATCACCGCGCCGAGCACCTTGCGGTCGACATAGATCACCATCGCCACCGCCAGCATCAGCGGCAGTGCGATCAGCAGAATGCCCGAGACGGTCGCGGCAAACCACGCCCATTCGTAATTCATACCGAGGGATTGGAAGAAGGTGGTCATCAGTCGCCGCCTCCGCCGTCCCACATCCCATTGCTGCTGTCGTGATTGACAGTCGATGCGTCAGGCATGCGTTGCGCAAGTTCCTCGTTACTTTTGCTATCGGTGAGCCGCATGGATACCGCGATGATCACGCCGATCAAACAAACCGCTGCCACAATCGCACCGAATATCAACAGGATGGTCACTCCGCAGCCTCCCGCATTTCATCGCCGTGCAGCAATTCCTGCGAGCAGCGCTGCATCGTCGCGCTGGCGCGGGCGATGGGGTTGGTCATGTAGAAATCCTTGATCGGATAGGCTTCGATCACACCCTCAGCCTTCGCCTTGGCATCCAACTTGGGCAACTTGCCGTAGTCCCCCAGGCCTTCCTCGCCCAGAGCCGGAACTTCCTCAATCATGGCGCTTTGGAGCTGCTCGAAGCTGTCGAATCCTACCTCGACACCTAGAGCGTCGGCCAGCGCGCGCACGATCGTCCAGTCTTCACGGGCATCCCCGGGCGCGAACACGGCCTTCTCGGCGAATTGTACCCTGCCTTCTGTGTTGACGTAGGTCCCGTCCTTCTCGGCATAGGACGCCGCCGGCAGGACAATATCCGCTGCATGCGCGCCCTTGTCGCCGTGATGGCCGATATAGACCTTGAGACTGTCGGCAAACGGCTCGAAATCCATCTCATCCGCACCGAGCGACAGAACCACTTTGGGCTTCGCCTTCACGATATCGGCAATACCACCCTTCTGCGCATAGCCGAGCATCAGCCCGCCCATCCGCGCAGCCGAGAAGTGCATCACATTGAATTCTGCACCCCATTCGCTCGCCAGCGCCAGAGCCTTGCCATGCGCGCCTTTGAGCGCAGCACCGCCGACAATCACCGCGCCGCGTTCGGCCTTGTCGAACGTTTCGGTAACTTCGGACGGTAAATCGTTGAGAACACCCAGATTATTACCAAGGAAGGTAGCTGGATAGGTGGTGTCCCATTCGGGCCCGACCACGAACACCTTCGCCCCGCGCTTGACCGCCTTACGGATGCGGACATTGACCAGCGCCGCTTCCCAGCGGACATGGCTGCCGACAATCAGGATCGCATCGGCTTCTTCGATACCCGCAAAGGTCGAGTTGAAATTGACCGCCGCAAGGTTGGAGCAATCGTAATCCATGCCCGTCTGGCGCCCTTCGAGCAGATCGCTACCCATCGCGCCGAGCAGCGCCTTAGCTGCAAACATGGTCTCGCAATCGATCATATCGCCCGCGACCGCCGCAATCGACTTGCCCGGCTTTGCCTTGGCGATGGCTTTGAACGCCTCTTCCCAGCTCGCTTCGGTGAGCTTGCCCCGCTTGCGCATGAACACTTTATCGAGGCGGCGTTTGGTCAGGCCATCGACCATGTAGCGGCCTTTGTCCGACAACCACTCCTCGTTCACATCGTCGTTGATGCGAGGCAGAGCGCGCATAACTTCGCGGCCACGGCTATCGAGACGGATATTCGCGCCAACCGCGTCGGACACGTCGATGCTGAGCGTTTTCTTCAATTCCCACGGACGCGCTTCAAACGCATAGGGACGCGATGTAAGCGCACCGACTGGGCACAGATCGATCACATTTGCACTGAGCTCGTGCTGTGCGGCCTGCTCCAGATAGGTAGTGATCTGCATATCCTCGCCGCGATAAATCGCGCCGATCTCATCCACGCCCGCGATCTCTTCGGAGAAGCGCACACAGCGGGTGCAATGGATGCAGCGGGTCATAACCGTCTTGATCAGCGGCCCCATATATTTCTCGGTCACCGCGCGCTTGTTTGCATCATAGCGCGTCGCGCCGCGGCCATAGGCCATCGACTGGTCCTGCAGATCGCATTCGCCGCCCTGATCGCAAATCGGGCAATCGAGCGGGTGATTGATCAGTAGGAATTCCATCACGCCTTCGCGCGCGGTCTTGACCATCTCGCTATCGGTGCGGATTTCCTGCCCCTCGGTCGCGGGCAGCGCACACGACGCCTGCGGCTTGGGTGGTCCAGGCTTCACCTCGACCAGGCACATGCGGCAATTGCCCGCAATGCTCAGACGCTCGTGATAGCAGAAACGCGGGATTTCCTTACCCGCCAGCTCGCACGCCTGCAGCACGGTTGCACCGTCAGGTGCGTCGATTTCCTGTCCGTCTACGGTGACTTTAGGCATCGGACTTTCCTTGCTTGTATGCGTTCAATGCCTTGAACAGCTTACCCATACTCATGCCGTCGACTTCAGCGGGACAAACCGCAACGCCTTCCTTGAGTGCGGTTACAAAGGCCTTCTCGCTATCGGCGTCGCGGATTTTGGCTATCAGAGCAGGTTCTTTCGCGGCAAGACAGGCGACAAACTCGTCTTCAGCTTCGACCGCATCAGCACATGCCAATACGGGTGCCGACGTCAGAAGGAGCGCGGAGGTGAAGGCGCAGACAAACTTCATTCCGCCGCCTCCCGAATCTCAGGCGCAAACTGAGCATTGTGCTCTTCGATCCGGCGTTCGAGCTCGGGACGGAAATGGCGGATAAGACCCTGGATCGGCCACGCAGCGGCGTCGCCGAGCGCACAGATCGTATGACCTTCAACCTGCTTGGTCACCTGATGCAGCATATCGATTTCCTCGATAGCGGCGTCGCCGGTACGCAGGCGTTCCATCATGCGCCACATCCAGCCCGTGCCTTCACGGCAGGGAGTGCATTGGCCGCAGGATTCATGCTTGTAGAAATAGCTGATGCGGCTGATCGCGCGGACGATGTCGGTCGATTTGTCCATCACAATCACGCCTGCCGTTCCGAGACCCGAGCCAAGCTCTTTGAGTCCGTCAAAATCCATCGGTGCATTGCGGATATCTTCAGCCGGGACCAACGGAACCGACGACCCGCCGGGAATCACCGCGAGCAGATTGTCCCACCCGCCGCGAATACCGCCGCAATGCTTCTCGATCAGTTCCTCGAACGAGATACTCATCGCTTCTTCCACGACGCAGGGATTGTTCACATGGCCGCTGATCTGAAACAGCTTGGTGCCGTGGTTGTTCTCGCGCCCGAAGCCGGCAAACCATGACGCGCCCCGCCGCAGTATCGTGGGGACAACCGCAATGCTCTCGACATTGTTGACCGTTGTCGGGCAACCATACAGCCCTGCACCGGCCGGGAATGGCGGTTTGAGACGCGGTTGGCCCTTTTTGCCCTCAAGGCTCTCGATCATCGCGGTTTCTTCGCCGCAAATGTAAGCGCCCGCGCCGCGGTGCATGAATACATCGAAGTCGTAACCGCTGCCACTGGCATTCTTGCCGATCAGTCCGGCATCGTAAGCCTCGTCGATCGCCGCCTGCAGCGTCTCGGCTTCGCGGATGAATTCGCCGCGAATATAGATGTAGGCGGCGCGCGCACGCATAGCGAAACCGGCAACCAGTGCGCCTTCGATCAGCTTGTGCGGATCGTGGCGGATGATCTCGCGATCCTTGCAACTGCCGGGCTCAGATTCATCGGCATTGATGACCAGGAAGCTTGGACGACCGTCTTTCGATTCCTTGGGCATGAACGACCATTTGAGGCCAGTCGGGAAACCAGCTCCGCCGCGCCCGCGCAGGCCCGACGCCTTGATCTCTTCGATAATCGCGTCCTGACCCTTTTCGATCAGTGCCTTGGTGTTGTCCCAATCGCCGCGCTTCTGCGCAGCATCGAGGTTCCACGGCTGGAACCCGTAGAGATTGGTGAAGATGCGATCTTTGTCCTGGAGGCTCACAATGGACCTCCTTCGTCATGCTGAACTTGTTTCAGCATCCATTCTTCAGCCCGAACCGAAGCCGATTTAGGATGGATGGACCCTGAAACAAGTTCAGGGAGACGAGTGAGGATTTGCGTCATACCGGCAGCCCTCCCTGCAGGAAGAAGTAGCCTGCGCCGACTACGATCAGCGCAATCGCGCCGAATTTAACCAGCCCGACGAGCACCTTCCAAGCGATGAAGATCAGGATCAGAGCGACGATGATTGTGCCGATTTCCATTAGATCTGAATATCCCAAACACGACCCAGCGCCAGTAGGCTCAGCCCGATATAGACTGCATGAAGCGCAAATCCCCAGTCAAACACGGCCGATAGACCGGACAATGCGATTGCAACAAACCCAAGCTTGGTCACCATCACCAATCCCCCCGGTAATCGTGGTTGGCGTCGACCATCTCTTTCAATGTAGTCGGGCCGCCGCTCGGCTCGGAGGTGTGCCGCCCCGGCTCCTGCGTTCCGGCTTTGGGCGTTTCGCCCTTGGCCAGCGCGTCGAGCACGGCGTCGAGCCGCTCGGGCGTCAGGTCTTCGTAGTTGTCATCATTGATCTGGACCATCGGCGCGGTAGCGCAATTGCCCATGCATTCAACTTCGGTGAGGGTCCAAAGCCCGTCTTCGGAGACCTTGCCCTTTGCCATCCCGCGTTTTTTGCACGCGGCGATAATATCGTCCGATCCGCGCAGCATACAGGGCGTAGTGCCGCATACCTGGACGTGATATTTCCCAACCGGAACAAGGTTATACATGAAATAGAAGGTCGCGACTTCGAGCACGCGGATCACCGGCATGTCGAGATAGCCCGCGACATATTCGATCACCGGCAAAGGCAACCAGCCCTGCGTTTCGGTTTCCTCGCCCACCTGACGTTGCGCCAAATCGAGCAGCGGCATTACCGCCGATTTTTGGCGTCCCTCCGGATAGCGCGCAATGGCCGTGTCGGCCTTCGCCTTATACTCGCTCGTAAATTCGAACGAGCCCCAACGCTCGCGCAGTTCCGGCGTATCGGGTGCGATATGACGATCAGCCATTGCGACCTCTCTTCGCCGCTGTCGCACTTTTAGATGAATGATAATCTCCGGACAACTTATACTTCCCAGAGCGGTCAAATCGACGATCGCCTTTAATGGCCTCGACTTTCAAATATCGCCATCCTCTCCAAATGACGAAACCAATCCAAGAAATCGAAACGACTGCAACGAACATCCACACCGTGCGGGAGTTCAAAACAGCTGCTAAAAGAACAAGGACTGCAGGGGGAGCAAGTGTGCCTTTGATATTCATACTGGTCTGTTTCCATAGACCATCAACCCAGTTTCGAGCTTTTAGATACAAATTCACCGGTCACACTCCCCGAACACCACATCGATTGCGCCGAGAATTGCGGTTGCGTCGGGCAGCATATGGCCTTTGCTCATCATATCCATTGCTTGAAGATGGCTGAAGGCGGTCGGCCGGATCTTGCAGCGATAGGGTTTGTTAGATCCGTCGCTGACCAAGTACACGCCGAATTCGCCCTTGGGGCTTTCGGTTGCGACATAGACTTCGCCCGCCGGGACATGGAAGCCTTCGGTGTAGAGCTTGAAGTGATGGATCAGCGCTTCCATCGACTGCTTCATCTCGCCGCGTTTGGGCGGTGAAACCTTGCGATCATCCGAGCAGATTGGGCCTTCGGGCATTTCGGCTAGGCACTGCTTGATGATCTTGGCCGACTGGTAAACCTCCTGCACGCGGACCATGAAACGGTCGTAGCAATCCGAATTGGTGCCGACCGGGATTTCGAAATCCATCCGGTCATAGACATCATAGGGCTGCGACTTGCGCAGGTCCCATGGAATACCCGCAGCGCGGATCATCGGGCCGGAAAAGCCCCAGGCCAGCGCATCCTCCTTGCTCACCAGCGCGATATCGACATTGCGCTGTTTGAAGATGCGGTTGTCGAGCACCAGGCTCATCGCATCGCCGAACAGTTCGGGCAGACGGCCATCGACCCAGTCGCCAATATCGGTCAGCAGCTTGAGCGGCACATCCTGATGCACGCCGCCGGGGCGGAACCAGGCGCTGTGCATCCGCGCGCCCGACGCACGCTCGAAGAAGTTGAGGCAATCCTCGCGCAGTTCGAACATCCACAGATTCGGCGTAAACGCGCCGACGTCGAGGACATGCGCGCCGAGATTGAGCATGTGATTGCAGATGCGGGTCAGCTCGGCGAACAGCACGCGGAGGTACTGCGCCCGCTCTGGCACTTCGACATTAAGCAGCTTTTCGATCGCAAGGACGTAGCTGTGCTCCTGCGCCAGCGGAGAGCAATAATCGAGCCGGTCGAAATAGGGCAGCGCCTGCAGGTATGTCTTGTGCTCGATCAGTTTCTCGGTGCCGCGGTGAAGCAGACCGACATGCGGATCGATCCGTTCGATGATCTCGCCATCCAGCTCCATCACCATCCGTAACACGCCATGCGCCGCCGGATGCTGCGGACCGAAATTGATCGTATAGTTGGAGACGACCTCGCCTTCGGTGGGTGATTCTTCGAGCTGCATGCTCATTTCGCCTCTCCCTCTTTGTCTTCGGCCTTTTCGTCGCCCGGGAGGACATATTCTGCACCTTCCCACGGGCTCATAAAATCGAACTGCCGCAGATCCTGCGCAAGCTCGACCGGCTCATAGACAACGCGCTTTTCATCTTCGGAATAGCGCACTTCGGTGTAACCGGTGAGCGGGAAGTCCTTACGGAAAGGATGCCCCTCGAACCCGTAATCGGTCAGGATACGGCGCAGGTCGGTGTTGCCGTCAAACAGCACACCGTAGAGATCGAACACCTCGCGCTCGAGCCAACCGGCATTGGGCCAGACGGTCGTAACGGTCGGAACCGGCGTATCCTCGTTCGCGGTGAGCTTGACCGTTACCCGATGGTTCTTTGTCACCGAGAGCAGCATATAGACCACCTCGAACCGCTCCTCGCGGCCGATATAGTCGACCCCGGCGATTTCCATTAGCTGCTGATAATCATGCTTGTCGCGCAGAGTGCGTAGAACAGTCTCGATGCTGTCGCGTTTGACGGTAAAGATCAGCTCGCCATGCTGCTCTTCAGAAGCCAACAGGGCATCGCCCATGGCCGCGCCAAGCGTCTTTTCGAGGCCTTCGTTCGAGGCATATTTGGGGGCGGAGTGAAGAACAGCCATCAGTGCTGGACCTCATCGATATCGCTGCCGAAACAGATCAGGTGACCATCGATGTCGCGCACATGGATTTCGCGAATTCCGTATTCCCGGTCGGTGGGTTCTTCGGTGATATCCGCGCCATTCGCGCTAAACTCTGCGTGCAAGGCATCGACGTCGCGGACCCAGAAATAAGCGCTAAACATGCCAAAATCTGTCGAGTTGGCATGCACCGGCTTGCCTTCATTTGCGCGGGCCAACATCAGCGACTGCCCGTCGCGTTGCGGAATCGCAAAGGTCGCGGGCTCGCCCCAAAATTCAGGGGCGACGAAGCCGAGCTTGTCCGCGTAATAACCTGCGGCCTCGCGAACATCACGAACCAGCAAGCAAGCTGCCGTCGAGCCGATTTGACCGTTCTGAGAATTCATCGCTCAATCGTCCCGCTGCGGCGGATTTTCCGCTGAAGCTGCATCACGCCGTAAAGCAGCGCCTCGGCAGTTGGAGGACAACCCGGGATGTAGATATCGACCGGCACAATCCGGTCGCAGCCGCGCACGACGCTGTAGCTGTAGTGATAATAGCCGCCGCCATTGGCACAGCTGCCCATCGAAATGACATATTTCGGATCGGACATCTGGTCGTAAACCTTGCGCAGCGCCGGAGCCATCTTGTTGCACAGCGTGCCCGCGACAATCATCACGTCCGACTGGCGAGGCGAGGCACGCGGAGCGACACCAAAACGCTCCATATCGTAGCGCGGCATGTTGACGTGGATCATCTCGACCGCGCAGCAGGCAAGGCCGAACGTCATCCACCACAGCGAACCCGTGCGCGCCCATTGGAACAGTTCTTCGGTGCTCGTAACAAGGAAACCCTTGTCATTCACTTCGGTCTGAAGTGCATTGAAGTAATCCGCGTCGGGCTGGCGCACTTCACCGGGCTTCGCGGTGGGCGCGGATGAGAGCGGCTGTCCGTCGGGGGTTATCAGAGTGTTCATTCCCAATCCAAAGCCCCCATCTTCCATTCATAGGCCAGCCCGACTGCCAGGATGCCGAGGAACACCATCATTCCGATCCAGCCACCCCATTGCGTCTGCTCGAGGCTCACCGCCCAGGGAAACAGGAATGCCGCCTCAAGGTCGAAAATAATGAACGAGATCGCGACGAGATAGAAACGGACATCGAACGGGCTGCGCGGATCTTCGAAAGCGGGAAAACCGCACTCATATTCGCTCAGTTTTTCAGCATCGGGATTGTGCGCACCGGTCAACCGCGAGACGCCCATCGGCAGGAATACAAATAGAGTCGACAATCCTAACGCGATGAACAGGAAAATCAGGATCGGAAGGTACTGGCTCAGATCGACCAAGGGACTGACTCGATTAGCTTCTAAATGACTAGCCGCGCCCTAGTCCCGTCGGGGCCGACGTGCAAGGGGCGGAAAGGTGCAAAATTGGCGAAAAGCCGTGCATTCTGCGCGAGGTCGATCAATCAAGCGGCAGACGCCTGATTTCTGTCGGACCAGGTTCCTTGCCTTCCTTCACCGCTCCGCCCTCTGCGAAGCGGTCCCACTGCCCCGTCGCGACATAGTAGAGCGCGCCATTATGGATGCTGCCACCAAGCGGCTCGGTCCAGCCCGAATGCGCCTGTTCCAGGACGCGCAAATCGGTGGCTGAATAGCCGTCTGCTGAAAGCGTGATCTCGACAATCCGCATCGGACTTTGCCCGTTCTGGACGCCGATAAGTTTGTCACCATGGCGCCAAAGCCCATCAATTCCGTCAAGCATCATCGGCTTGAGCGCTCGCAGCCGCCGGACTTTCTTCATTGCCAGATCGATCACCGCAATTCCGTAGCGATAGTCACTGACATAGAGACGCTTTCCGTCTGCGCTGGTTGCCAGCCCCTGCGGCGAACGGAATGTGCCCGCCGGAACAAGCTCATCAAGACCGTCTCTCTCCGGCCCAAGGAAGAACACTTCGCCCGAAATTGGCGCACTCGTATACAACGTCCCGTCATCAGCCAGGTGCATATCGGACGGAGTCGCGCTGCGCGGGGTTTCGCCTTTGAACACATACTCACCGTCCAAAGGCCTGTACCCGATCAAACCGGTATAGGCAGAGCCGCTGTCAGGCGTAGGGTCGTACCGGCCCGATGCAATCCACACGACACTGCGGTCTTCATCAACCGCCAGCCCGGTCAGGCTACCGGCACCCGGCAAATCGAGCGGCTTCCAGCTGCCCGCCTCGCCGACAAATATGTCGCGCGAGACAATCGAACTGGCAAGCCAAATGTCGCCGTACCGCGTCACACTTTCGACCAGCCTTGCCTCTGCAGGGACGGCGTCCACCACCGTACTGTTTTCGATCCGTCGCACATTTCGCTCGAACAACGTCGACAGCTTGTCCGCAACTGCGGTCTCACCAGCCATGCCAACAATCTGTTTGCGGGCGCCTTCGCTGAAGGAATAGCCGCGCTCCGCCAGCCAAAGAGCTTCGCGGACAACACCGACCGTGTCCTCCTCGGCAAAATAGGCCTGAAGCAAGCGCAAGTGAACCGAACCGCTGTCGGGGAAATCCGTAGCCAGAACCTGCAACTCGGCAACATCGCGTATTTTGCCTGTCTCGGCATCGACCGGGCGCCAAGGCGCGGCCTCCTGCGGAGCAGCAACCGAACCTGCCGGGCGCGCATCTGGCGGGATGTAGTTACACCCCGCGACCGCTAGCGCGAGGCCGAGAGCAAGTATCCTCACTTCTTGAGCTGCGATGCAATCGCCTTCTGGGTTTTCTTCCCATAGGGTGGTTTGAAACCGGCAATACCCGCAATATCGATCTTGGGCTGTGAATAGACCGACCGCGCGTGGCTGAACTCCTTAAAGCCTTCGGGACCATGATATGACCCGATGCCCGAAGGTCCGACACCGCCAAACGGTAGGTCTTCCATAGATATGTGGAAGATCACATCGTTGACCGTAACACCGCCCGAAATCGTCTTCTTGAGCACAGTTTCGCGCTCGCCCGCATCATCACCAAAGTAATACAGACCCAACGGACGATCATTCTCGTTGATGTAGTCGACCGCCTCACCGACATCTTTGTAGGTTTTCACCGGCAACACCGGACCAAAAATCTCTTCCTGCATTGCCTGCATGTCATCGGTTACGTTGCGCAGAATCGTCAGCGGCATCTTGCGGCTGTTGGTGTTGGAGAAGTCTTCGTTGGCCGGGTTCACCTCGACCACATCTGCGCCCTTCTCTTTCGCGTCAGCAACCATGCCCTGAAGGCGGTCAAAGTGGCGGTCGGTCACAACCGAAGCGTAGTCATCATTGTCGAGAAGCGTCGGATACTGGTTGTGCACACCCAGTTCGACAGCGGCCACGGCTGCTTCTTCATTCTCCTCGGGCACGACCATGTAATCGGGCGCAAGGCAGATTTGCCCGGCATTCATCATCTTGCCCATCGCGATCCGCTCGCCAGCCTTTTCGAGATCGGCGCTGCGCCCGAGCACGACGGGTGACTTCCCGCCCAGCTCAAGCGTTACAGGAACGAGATTGCGACCCGCCGCTTCCATGACGCGGCGACCGGTTGCGGTCGAGCCGGTGAAAAGCAGATGGTCGAACTGGAGCGAGGAAAATGCCTGCGCCACTTCGGGGCTGCCAGTGAAAACGGCAACCTCCTCTTCGTCAAAATATTTGGCAACCAACTCAGCCGTCAGCTCCGATGTTTTCTCGGTAAACTCCGAAGGCTTGATCATCGAGCGATTACCTGCCGACAAAATTTGCATCAGCGGACCGAAAGACAGGTTCACCGGGAAATTCCACGGACTGAGAACGCCGACGACACCCTTGGGTTCGTAACGCAGTTCAGCCTTCGCGCCGAGCAGACCCAGGGGGAACTGCACCTTGCGCTTCTCCGGCTTGGCCCACTTGTCCATATGTTTGAGGCAATATTTGCCAAAGTTGATCGTCCCGACGATGTCGGTCATCATCGACTGGTCGCGGCTGCGATTACCGAAATCCTCGTTCATTGCCTGGCACAGCTCTTCGCTATGATCGACCAGCAGTGAAATTGCCCGCTTGATCCGGTCGCGCCGCACATCAAGACCCTCTGGCCGTGCGGCAGTGAATGCATCGCGCTGCTTCTTCAACGTGGCTTCCATCTCGTCCTTGCGATCACCGGCCATTTTGTCCCTCTCCATATTTGGTATCTATTTGCCACCGATTGTTCACGAGACCGGCGGGAATGACAAGGGCAATTGCTCGGCCGGTGCCGATATGCGGCACGTGCATAGGTATCTCGATTGATTTTGCTGCGACGCAGCACTAGGTCTCACGCACGAATTTCAAACCCGCGAAAGGCAACTCCCCATGGCCCAGTTCTCCGCTAACGATCCGATTGTCATCCTCTCATACGCCCGCACACCGATGGGCTCGATGCAGGGGGCGTTGTCCGGTGCCGCTGCAACCGATCTTGGCGCTACGGCTGTGAAAGCCGCTGTCGAACGGGCCGGAGTGGAAGGGGATAAGGTTGATCGCATCTATATGGGCTGCGTACTTCCCGCCGGTCTGGGCCAGGCTCCTGCACGCCAGGCCGCGCTGAAAGCGGGCCTTCCGAAATCGGTTCAGGCAACCACCGTCAACAAAGTGTGCGGTAGCGGAATGCAAACAGTAATCATGGGTGCGGAAGCGTTAGCCTCGAACACCGTCGACACGGTGATCGCGGGCGGTATGGAGAGCATGACCAACGCGCCGTATCTGCTCAAGAAGCATCGCTCGGGAGCGCGGATCGGCCACGATACGGCCTATGATCACATGTTCCTCGACGGGCTCGAAGATGCCTATGAAGAAGGCCGGGCGATGGGTACTTTCGCGCAGGATACCGCCAACGAATATCAGCTGACCCGTGAGGAGATGGACAACTATTCCATCGAATCGCTGCGGCGGGCAAACGCAGCTATCGAAAGCGGTGCATTTGCGGATGAAGTCGTCCCCGTAACGATCGCCTCGCGCCGGGGCGAGACTGTTGTCGATACGGATGAAGCGCCGGGTCGCGGCAAGCCGGACAAAATTCCCTCCCTTCGTCCGGCATTCGCGAAGGATGGCACGATTACGGCAGCGACCTCCAGCTCGATCTCCGATGGCGCAGCAGCTGTCGTCCTGTCGCGCAAGAGTGTAGCCGAGGCGGAAGGCAAGGATGCGGTCGCGACCATCGTTGCAACCGCCGCACACGCCCAGGAACCATCCGAATTCACCATCGCCCCGATTGGCGCAATCAGCTCGGTGCTCGAAAAGGCGGGCTGGTCGGTGGACGACGTCGATCTGTGGGAAGTCAACGAAGCCTTCGCGTGCGTAGCCATGTTCGCGATGCGCGACATCGGAATTGCGCATGAGAAGATCAACGTGAATGGCGGCGGCACTGCACTGGGCCACCCGATTGGGGCCAGCGGCACGCGTATCATCGTCACCCTGCTCAACGCTCTGAGGCAACAGGGCAAGAAACGCGGCGTAGCATCGCTGTGCATCGGCGGTGGCGAGGCAACTGCCATTGCCGTCGAACTGACCTGATCGGAGGCAATCCGGATTCGGACTCGGCTTCACCGGCAAAGAGTGTTAAGCCGCGCGCTTCCAAATATGGAGAGGGAAAGATGAAGAAACTGATTGCAATTGCCGGAGCTGCCGCACTCGCAGCATGTTCACAGGGCGAGGCGCCCGCTGAAGAAGATGCAAATGCGGCGGCGGCAGAAGCACCTGCCGAAGAAGAAAGCATGGCCGGAACCTATGACGTAACCGCAGCAGACGGCACAGTTACTGCAACCACCATCGACGCAGACGGCAACTACACCGTCACTGCGGGTGACGAGCAAGTCGCCAGCGGCACTGTTGCAGTGACGAACGGTCAGACCTGCTTCAACTCGTCGGAAGAGGGTTCAGCGCCCGAGTGCTGGACTGACGGTGAGCCGGCAGAAGATGGCAGCTGGGTAGCAACCTCCGACGACGGTGAAACCGTCACGGTCAAAAAACGCGAAGAGGAAGCTGCCGCTGAATAAGCGACCGCATCTCAGCATAAAGGGAAAGGGCGGCCATCGAGCCGCCCTTTTTCGTATCAGAACTATCGAAGCCTAAGGAGCGCCGGTTCCCCACAAGCGGCTCTGCTTGATCCAGCCCTCATGGCCGCGAATCTCGATCTCGCACCATCCCGCCTGGCAATCCCCCAGATAACCAACGACACCGGGTTCGACATTCCATTTGAGCTTTGCGTTGTCGGCGGGTGCCTCGCGAATCTCGGTCGCCCCGTCCCCTACAATCAGCACGCTGCGACGCACGCTCATCAGATTGGCCGAAACCCAGCCCTGCGTGCCCTCGGAATCCCTGATCAGCCACCAGCCCTCGGCAATACGCGTCACCTTGACCGGAAGATTCCTGCGTTTGAACACCCAGTCGATCTTGTACTCGCGGCTTGGGCCGACACGCATGTTAAGTTCATCGGTCTTTATCGACGCCCAAAAGGGCACCTCGCGTTGCTGCGCAGAGGCGGGTACCGTGACAAGCGACGCAAGCAACAAAAAGAACGAAAGAATCCGGAAGATCATCGGCTTCTTTTAGGTTGCCCCTTGCCCCATATTCAAGAGCGTATCTCGATTGATTTTCGAAGCTGCTTGACGCTGTGCCCCCGCCCGTCCTAGCGCCTGTCGCATGGCAGATACTTCAAGCGGACGGCGGGTCGAAGGCAAACCACGGGTGGTCGTGACCCGGCACCTGATGCCTTCGGTAGAGGCTCGGATGGCGGAGCTGTATGACGCAATACTCAACACCGGCGACGAGCCGCTCACCAAAGAGCAATTGATCGAAGCCGTGAATGACTGCGACGTGTTGGTTCCGACCGTTACCGACAGCATAGACGCCGAAGTCATCGAGAAGGCCGACGACCGGCTCGGCCTGATCGCCAGCTTCGGCGCGGGAACCGATCATATCGATCTGAAAGCGGCCAGAGACCGTGGAATTATCGTTACCAACACCCCCGGTGTTTTCACCGACGATACCGCCGACCTGACCATGTCGATGGTTATCGGCGTTCCGCGCCGCGTACGCGAAGGCGTGTCGCTGGTCCGCAAGGGCAAATGGACCGGCTGGGCGCCCTCGGGTATGCTAGGCCGTCAGTTGGGCGGGAAAACGCTGGGCATTATCGGTATGGGCCGGATCGGTCAGGCGGTTGCACACCGCGCCCGCGCTTTCGGGCTCAAGATCGCCTATCACAATCGCCACCGCCTCCCGCTTGCCGTTGAGACGATGCTTGGTGCGGAGTTTTACGAGCATGAGGACGAGCTGATTGCAGCATCGGACATTGTTTCGCTGCATTGCCCGGCGACCGAGAAAACCATCGGTTTCTACGATGAAGACCGCTTTGCACTGATGAAGGACGGTTCCTGCCTGATCAACACCGCGCGCGGCGATCTGGTCGATCAGGAAGCACTGATCGCGGCCTTGCAAGGCGGCAAGCTCGCCGGAGCTGGCCTCGACGTCTATCCCGACGAACCCGCTGTCGACCAGCGCCTGCTTGATCACCCCAATGTGATGACCCTGCCCCATATCGGCAGCGCGACCGCCGAAGGCCGCGAAGCATCAGGCGAGAAGGTCATCGCCAACATCCGCTTCTGGGTCGACGGACATAGGCCGCCCGATCAGGTACTGGATGCTTTGGTTGATTGAAGCGCTGCCAGAGCTCGCGGTTAATCCCCCGTCAAAATCCGGTCGACCAGCTGCTTCACGGTCGGGGTGAAATTGTTTGAATAGAACGGGTCTTGCTTGAAGCGGTAGGCCGAATGTCCGGCGAAGGCGAGATTGTCGTCCGGGTCGCCGCCATGGGCGATGTCCTGCAGCGTTTTCTGAATACAGAAGCTGCGGGGGTCGGCCAAGCGACCGGTCGAGTAATTGTCATGGTCTTTCCATGACGAAAACTGGCAATGCGACAGGCAGCCCATGCAATCGGCCTGATCCTTGCGGATCGTATCGCGCGTCTCGGGCGTCACGAATACGAGTGTGTTGTCGGGCGTCTTCAGCGCCTCGGTATAACCCTCTCCATGCCATACCCTGGCCACGCCCCAATCATGCGGCGTTACCCAGATATTCTTGCCTTTCACGCCGAAATCGAGCTGCGCTGTATGGTCGCCCGCCTCGGTCTTGCTGAAGGCGATCTGGCGCTCGCTGCGGTGCATCAGATCGTAAAGGAACGGCGTCTTTACTGCCGACGAATAAAAGCCTGTTGGCGAAAATTTGTGCAGCAGCACATCGCCCGGATCGACCGTGCGCAGCATATCCTTCCAGATCTGCGGAATCGGGCTTTCCTGCGTCAATAGCGGTCTCGTTCCGAACTGGAATGCAACCTTCCCCAACTCGGGATTGTCGATCCAGTTTTCCCACTCGCGCAGGAACCACACGCCGCCCGCCATCACGATCGCGACATCTTCCGACACGCCTTCCCTGCGCATCGTGTCGCGCAGATCCTTCACGCGGGGGTACGGATCCTGCGGTTCGTTCGGATCCTCTGCGTTGGACAGGCCATTGTGACCGCCGGCAAGCCATGGGTCTTCATAGACCACAGCCGCCAGCAACTCTGGAACCTTGGAATAGCTGCGCTTCCACAGCGCACGGAAGGCCCGCGCGGAGCTGATAATTGGCAGGTAGTGCACATTGTAGCGCGCCGCGATCTCCGCGAGTTTGTAGGGCATGCCTGCGCCGCAAGTGACGCCGGTCACCAGACCTTTTGTGTTTTCCAGCACCCCTTCGAGCACCGCCTGCGCACCGCCCATTTCCCACAGCACGTTGATATTGATCGCGCCCTCGCCATTGGACATCTCGTAGGCCTTTTTGACCTGCTCGGTCCCTCCATCGATGGCGTAACGGATCAGCTGATCATGGCGTTCCTTGCGGGTCGCCTGTGGGTAGACCTGCTCGATAACATTGCCGTTCTCATCGGTGCTATCGGCATTTACCGCGCTGACCGTACCGATCCCGCCCGCAGCGGCCCATGCACCCGAGCTGGCGTGGTTGGTCGCCGAGACGCCCTTACCGCCTTCGATCAGCGGCCAGACTTCGCGTCCGCCATAATTAATCGGGTTCAGCCCCTTGAATGCCATTGTAATAACTGTCCTTGAACTGCGTCTATTTCGACGCGTTGCCCCCGCCACCGCCATTGCCGCGACATGGTTTTATCTCTTCCGGCCCCGGCCTCGTAGCCGCTGCCTTGAACTGTGCATAGTACCCCGCAAGCTCTGGCGCATCCTTGAACGCGACCAGTTCAAAGCCAACCCGCTCCATTTCACAGGAAAGGAGAAGCGGGTCGATCCCGTGCTGATCGGTCGGGCGGTCGACATCGACAACGATAACCTGCCCGTCTTCGCTGAGTGCGGGCCACATACGCCACAGCAGCGCATAAGGTTCGCTTACCTCATGGTACATGTGAACCATGAAAATCCGGTCGAAGCTCCGCTCCGGCAGACGCGGGTCGTCCGTCGCACCGAGCTTGATCGACACATTATCGAGGCGCTCTTTCTCGACCCGGTTGCCGAGCCGTTCGATCGCTTCTTCGTCGATATCCTGTGCCAACACCCGCCCGTCTTCGCCTACACGTTCGGCCAGGCGGACGGTGTAATAACCGTTACCCGCACCAATATCGGCAACGGTCATGCCCGGCTCGATTTCAGCGAGGTCCATCACTGCCTTGGCCTCGCCGCGGCTATCGCGTTCGGTTTCGGTCGAGAACTGGTTGGAGCCAAGCTCAGACACCGGTCGATCAGGCCGAGGGAATTCGAGCGAGGATTCAGGGCGCGATGAATCGACCGCATCGCAGCCTGCGAGCGCAAACAGCGCGCCAACAGGTAAAACAAGGGATGTCAGAAATGCCCGCATTGGTTCTGCCATAGTTGTGCAGGCAGTTGCTGCAAACCCCTGCTCCAAAATTTTGGGTGTCAGGGTATGGGAAGCGTTCGCATTCCGGCGATGAACACGTTGAACGGCAGATCACCCTGGCGCCAGGGTGATTGGCGGCCATTGGTACGCTCGTTCACTGCGACTGCTGTCCTGCGAAATGCCTCGTCAAGCGATTGGCGTCGCTTTATTTCGCGGGCGAAGACCTTGGCAAACGGGCTGCCTTCGCCCGGGGTTGCGCCATCCTCGGCAACGTTGCCCGGCTCGGTCGAGAAGAACACGACGGCCGACAAGCCGCGCAGATTACCGACCTGCGACAATCCCTCGCTGGCATTGGCGAGATCGAACAGCGAAATCGGCTGCACGCTACGCGTGGCATCGGTGATCTCGACGACCGAAAACTCTTCATCCTCGTCAAACATGGCAATCGGATTGTTCCGGCACGCATCGACGATCACAACCGCCCCTTTGGCTTTTGCGGTCATCTGCTGAAGCAATGGATCAAGCGCAATCAGCGCCGCACCATCCGATGACAGGAAATAATTGATCCCGTCGACCTGAAAGCCATGCGCAGCCACATAGAGCACAGCTATGTCATCCTCGCCGAGCGAAGCGACAAACTCGTTCATCGCCGCACGCCACTCGCGCTCATCCGGTTCCTCGACCAGAGTGACTTCATCGATCGTCGTGCGCCGCATCGCCGCACCGACCATACGTATGTCGGCTATCGGATTGGCGAGGCGCAGGTTCTTGTCGGCAGCGGGAATGTAGTTCGAACCGATTAGCAGCGCCTTCGTTTCGGCCATAGCCGGTGTCGAAAAAAGCAGCAGCAGGAATGCCGCAATCGGGGCGAGCAGCGCTTTCAGCATCGTTACAGTCTCAGTGAAAGTCCGACATTGACCCCGTGATTAACGCGCGAATCCCCAAAATCGAAATCGCCCGAAAGCGGGAAGAACAGGATCGCGCGGTAGCGTATGTCCAGCGCCAGATTTTCGATGATCGTAAACTGCGCCCCAACCGCGAAGTCGGGGCCAACGCTGAATTCACCCCTATCGGTGCGATTTTCGGTTCGGACAATTTCGCCGTTTACCCCGAAAAACTGCGTGTTGAACTCGCTGTCTGGCTGATACCCGCCCTGTATCATACCGCTAAAGAAGGCGACTGCTTTGTCATTGAACGGCACGAAAGCCGTAACACCCGCCCGTGCGCTATAGGTTTCGAGCGTGTTGTCGGTGAGTGTTCGTGCGGGTCGGCGCGCACCATCGAGATTGCGGCTGGGCGGTTCTTCTCCCAACGCGTCTGCGATGAACAGCCTGACCTCGTCGGTCTCTTGCACTGTTATCAAACCGCTGCCCGTGACATCCAGTCGCTCATATCTCACACCGGCGGAAATCGCGAAGTTCTCGTTCAGCCTGCGCTGCCAGGTTGCCTCGATATCCAGGCGATCAATGTCTTCATCGCTTATCGTCTGGATCACGGAGATTTCGCGGATACCAACGTCAGCTACCTGGATCTCTACAGTCCGCGAAGAGACCAGCTCGGTCACGGTGCTGCCCTTGCCGACCATCCCTATAAGCGTGAAGCGGTCACGATCATCGCCGAAGTTGATCATTCCGCCAATCATCGGAAAGCCAACCTGATCGGAGTTCGACGCCGAGCCGTTATCCTGCACGGTAACCGTCAAGTCATCGAGAAGGGGATCGGAATCGCGCAGCCTTTGCGTCAGCTGCTGATCAATGAATGTCCGGGCGTCCTGCAGCCCCTCCAGGTCGGACGTCCGCAGGTTTGAATTGTCGAAATAATAGGAAACCCGCGGCCCGATAACGATCTCTGCCTGCGCCGGCGTTGCAACTGCAAGCGCGGCAACAAGCGAACCTCCGATCAACGCCAGCTTCTTCATTCGACATCCTCCACATCGACCGTCTCACCGGTCACCCGCTGCGCCAATGCGGCGGAGATGAACTGGTCGAGATCGCCATCGAGCACATTGTCGGGTGCGGTCGAGGTCACTCCGGTGCGCAGGTCTTTGACCATCTGATAGGGCTGGAGGACGTATGAGCGGATTTGGTGCCCCCACCCGATCTCGGTTTTCGATTCATACTCGCTGCCCGCCGCCGCTTCGCGTTCCGCCATCTCGCGCTCGAACAGCCGGGCCTTGAGCATGTTCATCGCGGTCGCGCGGTTCTTGTGCTGGCTCCGGTCATTCTGACTGGCCACGACAATCCCCGTCGGTTGGTGCGTTATTCGCACCGCAGAGTCGGTCGTGTTGACGTGCTGCCCCCCCGCACCCGAAGCGCGATAGGTATCGATCTTGAGGTCGCTCTCGTTGATATCGACCTCGAAATCATCGTCGATCACCGGATAAACCCAGACCGAGCTGAAGCTAGTGTGGCGACGCGCCGAGCTGTCATAGGGGCTGATGCGCACAAGCCGGTGCACCCCGCTTTCGGTCTTGCCATAGCCATAGGCATTCTCGCCCTTGACCAACAGCGTCGCCGATTTGATACCTGCCTGCTCGCCCGCATGATAATCGACCAGCTCGACCTTGTAGCCCTTGCGCTCGGCCCAGCGGGTGTACATCCGCTGGAGCATTTCGGCCCAATCCTGGCTTTCGGTCCCGCCGGCACCCGCATGGATCTCGACATAGGTATCGTTGGCATCCGCCTCACCCGCGAGCAGCGCCTGGACCTTGTCGGCATCGGCGCGTTCGGCGAGCTTTTCGAGTGATGCCAGCCCGTCATTAACAACGTCCTCGTCGCCTTCAGCCTCGCCCATTTCTATGAATTCAACCGCATCCGCCATCTCAGCCGAGATTTCGTTGACCGTGTTGACCGAAGTTTCGAGCTGTTTCTGCTCGCGGCTGACCGCTTGCGCCTCTTTCGGATCGTTCCACAGATCGGGATCCTGCACACGCGCATTGAGTTCATCGAGACGGCGCAGGGCGCGTTCCCAGTCAAGCGACTGGCGCACCAGTTGCAAGGCGGCTTCGATCCGGTCGATATGGGCCTGCCCCTCGGCACGCATGGCATTGTCCTTTTAGAAAATTTGCCGACCGCTTAGCGGACGGGCGGGGAATGTAAACCTGAAGGCAGTCGGTGCTGCCCTGGTCCAGGGTCAGTATATTCCGCCCTGGTCCTGTACGAAATCGGCCGGCGGTTCCTCGCGGTCGCCCGCATTGGCCTGCGTATCCTGAGCCTGCGATCCCTGCCGGATCAGCGCGAGGATTTCCTTCCGCTTGCTCTCGATCTCGTCGCGCCGGGTAATGCGCGGCGGTTCGGTGTCGGGCTTGAACGCTTCCCAGATTACCGATGCCTTCGGATCTCCGCTCGGCCAGGCATCGAAAACACGTTTGCCGGAAAGGCGGTCGACGCGAACCATACGAATACCCGGAGGCGCCACAAACGGGTCGCCGCTCAGACGCTCCTTGGTTTCGGTGAGAAACTGTTTGATGATCGGCGCGGCTACGGTTCCGCCCTGCGCGTAGCCACCCAGATTGCGCGGTGTATCGTAACCGACATAAGCCCCGGCGATTACATCTGGCGTACCACCGACAAACCACACATCCTTGGGGCCTGTAGTGGTCCCGGTCTTTCCGAATAGCGGGACTCCAAGGCTGTTCAGAACGGTGCCGGTGCCGCGTTGGACCACGCCCTCGAGCATGTGCACCGTCTGGAACGCAGTGCGCGCATCCATGGCCTGGGTGCCGCCCAGCGCGATGCGTGGCATCGGCTGTCCATCCCATTCGGCCATGTTGCAGCCGGTACAAGCGCGCTTGTCGGCACGGTAAATCACCTTGCCGCTGCGATCCTGGACATAGTCGATCACGGTGGGTTCGTTGAGCCGCCCGTGATTGGCCAGTGCGGAATAGGCATTGACCATTCTGAGCACTGTTGTTTCTTCGGAACCCAGTGCGGTCGCGGCATAGGGGTCAGCCTCGCCAATCCCCATTTTTTCGATAGTATCGACGACATTCTCCATGCCCGCCTGCATACCGATCTGAACGGTCATAATATTCTGCGATTGCTCAAGGCCATAGCGCAGCGGAAACTCGCCCGCACGACCACCGCGAATGCACTTTTCGCCCAGGCGAGCGCCCTGATAGTAGCAGTAGCGGGAGTTATCGATCTGCGTCGAAGGCGTCATCCCGTTGTCCAATCCAGTCGCGTAAACGAATGGCTTGATCGTCGATCCGGGCTGGCGCTCTGCCTGCGTTGCGCGGTTGAACGCGCCAAGACGACTGTCAAAGCCCCCCTGAATGGCGAGGACGCGGCCGGTATGCGGGTTCTGCGCAACGAAGCCACCTGAAGCCCCGGGTATGGTACGCACAAGATAGCGATTGCCCGACCTTTGCGCCGCGATCACATCGCCCGCCTTGAGAGCGTTGGGCAGGTTGGAAAGCGGCGCTTCTTCACCGTCAGAGAAACCGATAGTCGCCGAACCGCCTTCGCGGGCAGTCACCACGCCGACGCGCCACCCTTCATAGTTGATGCCAAGATTGGAACTGGCAAGCTGGCTGGCCCACGGTCCATCATCGAAATCGATTGTCGCAATCGGGCCGGCCCATCCGCGGCTTCCGTGATAGCGAACCAGGCCCCGGCGCAGGGCATTGCGCGCAGCCTCCTGCATTTCGGGATCAAGCGACGTGCGAACCCAAAGGCCGCCTGCATAGACGCTGTTTTTGCCGTCATCTGCGGTTTCACCGAACCTGTCGATCAACTGGCGGCGGACCTCTTCGAGGAAGTAGCCCGCATCAACGTAGCGGGTCGAACTGCGCTGGGTCGCCAGACCGAGTGGCATAGCCTTTGCGGCAGTGGCTTCTGCTGAAGTGATGAAATCGTTGTCGACCATTTGATCGAGCACGAAGTTGCGGCGGGCCAGCGCCGCGTCCTCCTGCCCGCTACGACCATACCGTTCCGGAGCTTTCGGCAGGATGGCCAGAAACGCCGTTTCGTGCAGCTCCAGTTCGCCGACGTCTTTGTCGAAATATGCGCGCGATGCAGCCTGCACACCATAGCTACGCCGTCCCAGCGGAATTTCGTTGAGATACAGTTCAAGAATCTGCTCTTTGGTCAGCACACCTTCGATACGCCGTGCGAGCAACATCTCTCTGAGTTTGCGCGTGATCGAATATTCATTGGTCAGCAGGATGTTCTTGGCCACCTGCTGTGTTATGGTCGAGCCACCTACCGCCCGCTCGCCCGAGCCGAGCTTGCTGACATAATCGACGACCGCGCCAAGCAGTCCCCCGGCATCAATGCCGCCATGACTGAAGAAGGTTTTGTCTTCCGCCGCGAGATAGGATTCAACCAGTGTTTCCGGAAAGTCCGAATATTGTAGCTGGACGCGCCGCTCGCGCGCGTAAGAATGGACAATCTCGCCATCCATACCGCGCACGACCGTCGGCAGCGGCGGTTCATATTCGAGCAGCGATTCTGCATCCGGTAGGTTGCGCGAGAGCGTAACCCACACCACAAGCCACAGCGCGAGCAGCAGGCCGACTGCAATCGCACTCCAGCGGAACCACCGCCGGTCATGCCAATTGGTTTTGAACCACGCGATCACCCCGCTTGCGTCGCGGCGAATGCGATAGCTGATCTCTTCGAGTTTTGTTGTCTCGGCCATAATTCACCAGACCTTTAGCACGCGAATTCTGTAGCGCACCAGAATGATTGGCAAGGCATCAACATCCTGATGGAAGTGATGTTTCTTTGCCGCATTCGAACGGTCAACTATCCGCCTGTCGGGCGAAATATATCCGGATTGCCCGCGCCATGACTTCTGCGAACTCTCTTTGCCCTTCTGTCGATGCCAGCCTTCGCGCATCGGACGGATTGGAGATATAGCCCGATTCATAGAGCACAGCCGGCACGTCGGGTGCCCGCAGCACCGCCAGGGCAGCGGAACGCTTCGCTTGTGGATGGAAGCGGATATTACTGCGGCCCTCGCGCACGATCAGATCGGCGAATTCTGCCGAATTTTCCTGTACGCGCCGTTGCGACAATTCGACCAGAATATCGCTGACTTCCTGGCTCTGCCCGTCAATGGTCACCCCGTTGAGGCTATCGGCGTTGTTTTCTCGCTCGGCAAATTTGGCTGCTGCCTCGCTCGATGCCTCGGCCGAGAGCGTATAGATGCTGGCTCCCGAAACGCCGCTTACTTCGCCGGAAGAATCAGCATGGATCGAAATGAACAGGTCTGCATCCATCCTGCGAGCGATCTCCGGGCGATCCTGCAGGATCAGAAACGTATCGTCGGACCGCGTCAGGGCCACCCGAATGCCGCCCTCGTCGACAAGCTGGTCGCGCAGCGCCTTCGCCAAGCCCAAAACCAGGTCCTTTTCGCGCAGGCCACCACCACTTGCGCCAGGATCCTTACCCCCATGCCCCGCATCGATCACCACCAGCGGTCTGGTCCGGTCTTCTGGCCCGAGAATCTGGGGCAAATCGACCGGTTCGTCTGTCGTAGGCATCACAAGACGGATCACGTAATCGCGGCCCAGATGCGGCACAGGCAGCGTCAGGCCAAAGGCATACAACCCCGCCAGCAGCAGGACCGGAGCCAGAAAAACCAGCCATATTTGCATGCGAAGCGACATTGCGCATCTTTGTTAGGGTGTTGCGACTAACTTGTGCAATATGGTTGCGAACAGAAACCCACGGTGCTAGCAATCACCGGATTGGAACGGCGACCCTCGCTTGGACCGGTTTTTGCTGCTGCAAAGCGTAATTTCAGCGGCTTGAGCGAGAGACCTTTCAACATCTATCGGGATATTCTTCCCGGTAATTCAACAGGTTGATGCAGAAATGAGTAGCCTCTCCCCGACCCAGACGACGCAGCCACAAGGCCGCGCCGTGACGTGGGCGGACCGGGCTGCGCATAGGAAGCGCAAATTCATTTCGGCAGACACATCACTCCGGCATGACGCAGAGTTCAAAGCGAAAGCGCGTTCTGACCGGTCCGACATTGCCGCACAGCGAGTGAAGGCTGGCGGCTTCCACACATATTTGCGCTCCCCTCTGGCTGGCCTCGGCCTCGGCTCAAGTCCGCCCGGGCGCGCATGGAGAAAATTCAATGGCAACGCGCATGTTAATCGATGCGCGCCACTCGGAAGAGACCCGGGTGGCGGTTCTAAAAGGCAACCGGATTGAGGAGTTCGACTTTGAATCTGCCGAACACAAGCAGATCAAAGGCAATATTTATCTGGCAAAGGTAACGAGGGTAGAGCCCTCGCTGCAGGCGGCATTCGTCGATTTCGGCGGCAATCGTCACGGCTTCCTCGCCTTCAACGAAATTCACCCTGACTACTACCAGATCCCGAAAGAGGATCGCGAAGCGCTGCTTGCCGAAGAAGCCGAAGCAGCAGCTGAAGAAGCGCGCCTCCGCGCCGAAGAGGAAGAGGAAGGCAACGTCCCCGGCGAAGAATATGACGCCGAGGACGAATCCGCCGAGGCTCTCGCGGAAGATCTCGCCGAGGACGGCATGGAAGAGATCGATACGTCCGAGAAAGACAAGGTCGCAACCATCGAAGAAGGTCATGTCGATGGTGACGATGATTCGGATGATGACAGCGACGATGACGAAGAAGGCGGCGACGATTCGGATGATGACGCCGATGGCAGCGAGGATGAAGAAAAATCCGACAAGCCGAAGGGTCGGCGTGGCCGGGGCCGCGGTGGACGTCGTGGCAAGGGTCGTCGCCAGGGCGGTGGCAAGAGCCGCAGCCGCGCGAAAGAAGTCGACGAGGTTCGCGCCAGGCGGATGGCGCTGCGTCGCCGCTACAAGATCCAGGACGTCATCCAGCGGCGCCAGGTGCTGCTCGTCCAGGTCGTAAAGGAAGAACGCGGTAACAAGGGTGCCGCCCTCACCACCTATCTCAGCCTTGCCGGTCGTTATACGGTGCTGATGCCCAACAGCAGCCACGGCGGCGGAATTTCGCGCAAGATTTCTAGCGCACAGGACCGCAAACGGCTCAAACAGATCGTTGGTGATCTCAATCTGCCCAAGACAATGGGCCTGATAGTCCGCACCGCCGGATTGAGCCGCACCAAGACCGAGATCAAGCGCGATTTCGACTACCTGGCGCGGCTATGGGACGAGATTCGCAACAACACTCTCGGCTCCAGCGCGCCTTCGCTGATCCACTCGGATAGCGACCTGATCAAACGCGCGATCCGCGACATCTACAACCGCGAAATCCAGGAAGTGATTGTCGAAGGCGAAGACGGTTACAAATCCGCCAAAGCCTTCATGAAGATGCTGATGCCCAGCCATGCGCGCCGGGTGAAGGCCTATTCCGACCCCGTCCCGCTGTTCCAGCGCTATGGAGCCGAGGACCAGCTGCGCGCGATGTATGATCCGGTCGTGCAGCTTAAATCGGGTGGCTATCTGGTCATCAACCCGACCGAGGCGCTGGTGTCGATCGACATCAACTCGGGCCGTTCGACCAAAGAACACGGGATAGAGCAGACCGCGACAGCTACCAATATCGAGGCTGCGCGCGAAATCGCCCGCCAGCTGCGTCTGCGCGATATGGCCGGCCTGGTCGTGATCGACTTCATCGACATGGAATACAATTCCAACACCCGCAAAGTCGAGCGCGCGATGAAGGATGCACTCAAGAACGATCGTGCGCGCATCCAGGTGGGCCGCATTTCGGGCTTTGGGCTGATGGAAATGAGCCGCCAGCGGCTGCGAACAGGCGTTCTCGAAGCGACCACCCGCGAATGTCCGCATTGCGATGGCACCGGACTTGTCCGCACCGCATCGTCGGCAGGTCTTTCCGCACTGCGTCTGATCGAAGACGAGGCAGCCAAAGGCAAAGGCACGACCATTTCGCTCTCGGCCAGCACCGAAGCGGCGGTATACCTGCTCAACAGCAAGCGCGCCGACCTTGCGGAGATCGAGGACCGCTACAACGTCACCGTCGAAGTCGTCCCCGAAGGCGAGGACGAAGGCGCAAAAATGGATGTGAAGAGCTCGGGCCCCAAGCCCAGCTCCGCACCCAAATTCGAACCGATCATCGACGAGGATGAAGAATACGACATCCCCGACGATGAACACGACGACGAGGACGACAAGCCGAAGAAGAAACGTCGGCGCCGTGGTGGCCGCGGCCGCAAGAAGCGCGGCGACGGTGAGGCGAACGACAATTCGGAAAGCTCGAACGACAACGAAGCCGAATCCGATGATGACGAGGGCGATAAGCCCAAGAAGAAGCGCCGTCGGCGCGGAGGTCGGGGCCGTCGAGGCGGCAAGAACCGCAATGCCAACGGAGAAAACGGCGAAGTAACGTCCGAAGACGCCGAGAAGCCCGGAGAGGTTTCCGAACAGGTCAAAGAGGACATGGCGGTGGTTGCCAGGCCCGATGGCGAAGCCCGAACTTCAGAGGCACCCGCTGAAGCCAAAGCCGAGGAAAAGCCCAAGCGCAAACCGCGCAAGAAGGCCGAACCCAAGGCCAAAAAGGCCTCTGCCGAGGACAAGGCTGAAGGCGAGGAAAAGCCCAAGCCGAAGCGTAAGCCCCGCAAGAAGGCCGAACCCAAAGCTGACGAGTCCGCTTCTCCGGACGAGAAAGCCGACGAGAAGCCCAAGGCCAAACGCGCGCCGCGCAAGAAGGCCGCTCCCAAAACGGCAGCCAAATCGAAAGATGATGTTGCTGTGAAGGAGAAGCCCGAAGCAGAGGTTCCGGCTTCAAATGACGGCCAGCCTGCCAAGAAACGCGGTGGCTGGTGGCAGCGCACCTTTGGGGAGTAAAATCCGAGTCTAACCCGGCCCGTCATTCCAGCGTAGACGGAGATGAGGGCCGGGTTTGTGAAATCGGCGCTAAGCCCCCGCTTTTACCCCGACACCCCATTCCATCCAGCCAACCGGGCGCGGCGTGCCTGGCGCATAGCGTTCGCCGAGCGGTTCGACCGCGAAACCTCCATCGCGCACGGCAGATGTGATGGGCCGCGTCAGGTGGCAACCACCGGCAATCGGTTTCCAGTACGGCTCGATCCGGTCCTGCCACTTGGCAACACTCGCATCCGGCGAGCGGCCATGCTCGAGAAACAGCAGCCTCCCGCCCGGCTTCAATATACGTCGCATCTCGCGCACCACCTGCGCCTGATCCTGCACCGAGCACATCGTGTAAGTGCAGACCACCGTATCGAAACTTTCGCTTTCGAACGGAATATCCTCACCGATCCCGTCACGAATATCGGCTTTCCAGCCCTTCTTCGTGGCCTCCGCTCGCGCATATTCGAGCAGCTTCCCGCCCGGATCAATCCCGGCATAGCTGTCAATGGCGGCGGCGTTATAGAATTGCTGGTTGATCCCTCCCCCACAACCGATCTCGAACACCCTGCCGTTCGCCAGCGGAACAACCTCCGAACGCAGTTTCAGGATCGGTTTGGTTCCGCAAGCGAGCTTGATCAGCCTCGGCACACCATGTCTATCCCACCAGTTTTGCAGCCCCATATTCCCTCTTCCCATCCGCAATCCTCTTCGCCATGATACTCTTTATTGCGGATGGGGAACAGTATGGCCGATTTGGGTAAGGTGCATCGTACGCCGGATGGAAGATTTGCGGATATTCCCGACTATCCGTTCGACCCGCGTTACCACCTGCTCGAAAACGGCCTGAGGCTCCACTATCTCGACGAAGGGCCGCCCGATGCGACGCCCGTTCTGATGATGCATGGCGAGCCGAGCTGGAGCTTCCTGTATCGAAAAATGATCGGACCCACGATCAATGCCGGATACCGCGTACTCGCACCCGACCTGATCGGCTTTGGTAAATCGGACAAGCCGACCTCGAAGGGCGTGTTCACCTATGCCACACATGTCGCGTGGATGCGCGAATGGTTCGAGGCGATGGGGCTGAAAAACGTGATCCTCGCCTGCCAGGACTGGGGATCGCTGATCGGATTGCGGCTTGTGGCGGCCATGCCCGACAGGTTTGCCGGCGTCGTGCTTTCGAACGGCGGCCTCCCTGCGGGGCAGACACCCCCGCCTGCTTTCGCGAAATGGCGCAATTTCGCAAAGTTCAGTCCGATCTTCCCGATTGGTGGAATCATCCAGCGAGCAACCACAACAGAGCTGAGCAACGCGGAAGTCGCAGCTTACAACGCACCCTATGATACGCGTACGAGCAAGGCTGCAGCGCGCATGTTCCCTGCACTGGTTCCGCTCGGAGACAATGAGGCAGTCGCCGATCAGCTCGAAGCATGGAAAGTACTCGAGCAGTTCGACAAGCCCTTCACCTGTTGTTTCAGCGACAAGGATCCGATCACCCGTGGTGGCTATGCGCAATTTCAGGAGCGCGTTCCGGGGGCCAAACACGATCTGCATCGCACACTATCAGGCGGCCATTTCATTCAGGAAGATGATCCCGAGGGCTTCGTTGGCGCGATTCTCGACACCGCGAAACAAGCCGGAGTTTAGCGCCATCAGTCAGCTTTTCGCTTTCCGCAGAGGCTAGTTGCGCCTATTGCCGGATGCGATAACAATTGCGGGATATTCCATGAGCCAGACCATCGAACCGTTGCGCATTCCTGATGAAGCGAAAGAGCGCGTACGCCTGCTTTACATGGCCAAGCACGCCAAGTTTGGCGGCGGGATGCACCCGGAAGACGGCAATCACGCAATCTATCACCATGAGGTGCGCACGACGCTGGAAAGCCTCGGTCTGAATCTGCATCTTGCCGATACATACGAGATCCTGTTCAACCGCCCGCCGGTCGATTTCGTTTTCCCGCTACTCAATCGCGGTGGCTTCGTGAATTCGGAAATGCTGATCCCGATCCTGTGCAATATGCACCGCATTCCCTATCTCGGCGCAATGCCGTTCCTGCGCGGATTGGGCGACGACAAGGCCGTATCCAAGCTTGTTTCGCGCCACGCGGGCGTGCCGACCGCAGACTGGTTCTGTTATCGCCGCGGCGCTCCGGTGCTGGAGGCTGATCTGCCCCCCGCCCCCGATGGTCGCTGGGTGATCAAACCCAATGCGTCCTCCGCCAGCTGGGGTATCAGCGATGCACGCGACTGGTTCGGCGTGACCAATGCGGTCGCCAATATCCACGGACAGGGTCACGATGCCATCGTCGAGCCATATCTCAACGGTTACGATATCCAATGCGCCTTCATCACCATCAATGATGAACCGATTGCGCTGCCGATGCTGTGGTATGAGCGCGAGGATACCCAGCGCCTGTGGACATATTACGAAAAGCGCGACCTGGTTCAAAACACAGAGAAAGCAGCTCTCAAACGCTTCGACGATGCCGAACTTGCGCCGAAGATTGAAGATATGGCGCGCAAATTTGCCCGCGAGTTGCAGCCCTTCGATTACGGGCGGATCGAATTCCGCCTCGATCTCGACACGGGCGAGATCAACTTCATCGAGATCAATCTGAACTGCAATTTGTGGTCGGAAAAGGTGATGGCGAAAGCGGCGAGCTATGCCGGGTTCAGCCATGCGGACTTGCTCGAGACGCTGCTTGCAGAAAGCTGGCGCAGGAATGCGCTGATTGCGTTGTAGCCGCTGTCATGCGCCGCAGGCCGGGTTTCTGCTGTCCTACATGGCTCGCGCCGGATAGACAGGTGGAATGCCTCTGAAGTTCCCCTTCCCTCCGCGAGAAACACGCCCGTTTTCGCGGTCCGACCTTTCTTCCCCAGGACAGTGGTCCATGTGGTCCATGTCTCCCCTTCCGGTGCAATGTGAGTTGCACACAATCCGTCGTTCCACCGCTTGTCTTGGCGGCCATATCCGGTAAGAGATCGGGCAAGCGAAATCAGGATAATCACCCCATGGCGACCTTCACCCTTCCCAAGAATTCGAAGATCAACGGCAAAGGCCGCACGTATAAGGCCGAGGGTGGTCGGGTGAAAAAGTTCAAGATCTATCGCTACGATCCTGATACGGGTGAAAACCCGCGCTACGACACATTCGAGGTCGATCTCGACCAGTGTGGCCCGATGGTTCTCGATGCGCTGTTCAAGATCAAGAACGAGATCGATCCGACCTTGACCTTCCGCCGCTCGTGCCGTGAAGGGATTTGCGGTTCCTGCTCGATGAATATGAACGGTAAGAACGGCCTCGCCTGCACTTCGGCAATCGAGGATATGAAGGGCGAAATCCGCATCACTCCGCTACCGCATATGGAAGTGGTCAAGGATCTGGTGCCCGATTTCACCCATTTCTACGCGCAATATGCGTCGATCCGCCCATGGCTGCAGGCGGTAACGCCCACGCCGAGCGGCAAGGAGCGGTTGCAATCGCCCGAACAGCGCGAGAAGCTCGACGGACTTTACGAGTGCATCCTGTGCGCATGCTGCTCGACCAGTTGCCCGTCCTATTGGTGGAACAGCGACAAGTTCCTCGGCCCGGCGATCCTGCTCCAGGCCTATCGCTGGCTGGCCGACAGCCGCGACGAGATGACCGGCGAGCGGCTCGATCAGCTGGAAGACCCTTTCCGTCTCTATCGCTGCCACACGATCATGAATTGCGCGAATGTCTGCCCCAAGGGTCTCAGTCCGGCAAAGGCAATCGCCGAAACCAAGAAGATGATGGCCGAACGGACCATTTAGGCACTTGCGGTAAAGCGATATGCGCGCTCCGCCCGACTTCTTCACTTATCAGCCCGTTCCCGACCAGCCCGGCTGGTACACATGGGACATGGCCGACAACACGCGTTTCAATACGCAGGTGATGGGGCCAATGATGGTGCGGCAGGAAGGCGATAGATGCCGCCTGCGCATGATGCCCGAGCACAAACACACCAACCTGCAGGACATGATCCACGGCGCGGTGACGCTGTCGCTGATCGACATCTCACTGTTCTCTGCGATGCATGTGCTGCGAGAGAGCGAGGCCGGCATGGCGGTAACGCTCGAGCTGTCAACGCAGTTCATCGGCGCGGGCAAGCGCGACGAGCCACTCGACGCGGTGGTCGAGGTTATGCGCGAGACAGGTCGCCTGATGTTCATGCGCGGTGAAGTGATACAAGGCGATCACCTCGTGGCTGCGTTTTCCGGCCTGGTGCGCAAGGCCACGCCGAGGAAATGAGCGAGACGCCCGCCTCTCGCTACGAGGAGCTGGTGGCGGCGGGGGAGCTCAAGCCTGACCCGGAGCAGAAAGCAGCTGCGCGGCGACTGGCGAAATTGCGGCGAGAACTGTCGGCGCAGTCACCGACTGGCTTTCTAGCTCAGCTGTTCGGCAAGGCTCCACCGCCACCGCGCGGCATCTACATGTGGGGCGGCGTCGGGCGCGGTAAGTCGATGCTGATGGACCTGTTTCACGATGCGCTGGGGATCGAGCAAAAACGCCGCGTTCACTTCCACGCGTTCATGCAGGAAGTTCACCAGATGATGCGCGCGTGGCGCGAAGCCGATCCGGGCGATCCGATCCCCAATGTCGCGCGCGATCTGGCGCAGGATGTACGCTGCCTGTGCTTTGACGAAATGGTCGTCAACAACAGCGCCGATGCCATGATTATGAGCCGCCTGTTCAGCGCGCTTATCGTCGATGAAGGCGTGACTGTGGTGACAACCTCCAACCGCCCTCCCCGCGATCTCTATAAAGACGGCCTCAACCGGGAGCATTTCCTGCCCTTCATCGAACTGATCAAGGACAAGCTCGATGTCATACCGCTCAACGGCCCGACCGATTACCGGCTTGACCGGATCGGTGGTCTCGAGAGTTGGCACACGCCGCTGGGCGATGACGCGACAGCCCAGGTGCGGGAGGCCTTCTTCCGCTTGACCGACTATAAGCCCGAGGACGCGGAGAACGTGCCATCGGCAGAACTCGATCTTGGCGGTGGCAGGACGCTGCATGTCCCGAAATCGCTCAAGGGCGTGGCCGTGTTCAGCTTCAAACGGCTTTGCGAAGAAGCCCGAGGCGCGAGTGACTATCTCGCGATTGCCAGAACCTATCACACGGTCATTCTAGTCGGCATCCGGGCCATGGGGCCGGAAAACCGCAATGAGGCGGCCCGTTTCGTCACACTGATCGACGCATTTTATGAGCATCGGGTCAAGCTGTTCGCGACCGCAGCGGCAGAGCCGGAATATCTGTACCAGACCGGCGATGGCAGCTTTGAATTCGAACGAACCGTCAGCCGCCTGAAGGAAATGCAAAGCGCCGACTACTTGGCTCTGGGACACGGCAGCAGCGGTTGAGCCGTTTCACGCGACACTGTTCCGCTTAGGCTTTCCGCTTCTCCGCACTGTGATGTGGATATCGACACAAAGACGGTATTCGTCGACGCATGCCGACTGCCAAGCCGGATCGTGAACTAAGCCGCGTCGGCAAGCCTTTGCTGCGCCGACGCGAGTCGATACATGACCTTGAGGTCACGGTCGCTCAATTGCAACGCGGCATCAGCCCAGAGCTCGGTAATACGCGTGAGCTCGGACAATTCAAGGTTCCACGACACCTTCATTGCCTTACGCGCATTGACCAGCCCAGCATGTCGGCGGTCGCTCTTTCTGATGAATTCCCTGCACGCATGCTGACCTTCGCCATCTTCTGCCAAATGGTGAACCAGCCCCATGTCGAACATCTGCTCGGCCGTGTATGTCTCGTTCGAAACGATCAATCGATCCGCCGCAGCGCTGCCCAATTTCCGCGAAAGAAAAGCATGCGCGCCCATTCCCGGGAACAGTCCGAACATGATTTCCGGCAGTCCGAACGTGGCGCTTCGTTCGGCTACGATATAGTCGAATGACAGCAGCGCTTCGAAACCGCCGCCCAGCGCTGCGCCCTCTACCAGGCCAATCGTCAGCATCGGCAGGTTGAGCGTGTTCATATTGCGGTGCAGGATCTTGCAGCAGCGATGCCCGTACAGTTCGAGACCCTTGCGGTCTCTCTCGCGGATCAACTGCTGGAACAACTCCAGATCGCCTCCGAAACAGAAAACACCCGGAGAACGGCTGCCAAGCACGAGGTATTTGAGAGGAACCTTGTCAGGCCCGAAGCCTAGGGAAATCAGCTTCTGCCAACTCTCGAAATCGCCGAGCATGTCCGGTGTAAAACTTGGGCGACCTTTGGGACGCATATAGGTCCACAGCGCCTGTGTTTCCGCCTGATACATGACGTCCAGTTGCCGCAGGTTCAGCAGGTCATCCGGAATTTTCGCGATTGTAGAGCCTTCATCGAGCGAATGCCCGTCTCCAGACCCAAGGGGCAAAGCCGAATTACCGACGTCATCCGAGTCGGCGATCTCCCTTTCGAGTCCCGTTCCCATCCGATCCATTTGCGACCCCTCTCTGGGCATATTTGGCATCGTTTCACCTTGGAAGCTAAGGACACCGAACTCGCTTGGCAAACGAATATTTTCTAGTGGGAATTTCGAGATGTCCCGAATTTAGGCAGTAGACAAGTAAAACTGACTCTATTTCGGGCATTTACGCGGCAATGCCGAGACGCCTTATTGACTTCTCAAGCATCAATAATTGCCACAATATCCGGCCGTGATCCGCGCTGCCCGAGATATGATCCTCTGCGAGCCGTCCGAGCGTGGCCGGATTGAACCATCCGGTATCAGCCAAACCCGCACTGCTGGCTATGGCCCGCGCCTCGCCTGCCAGAGCTCCACGAAACCAATCGGATATCGGCGTAACGAAGCCCTGCTTGGGTCGATAGAGGATGTCGCTGGGAAGAAATCGCTCCATGGTCTTCTTGAGCAGCCATTTTCCTTGCTTGCCGCGAATCCGATCACGCTGTGGGAGCGTGGCGGCGAACTCGATCAACCGATGGTCGAGCAGCGGTTCACGCGCTTCCAGGCTGACATCCATGCTGGTTCGATCTACTTTGGTCAGGATATCGCCCGGCAACCAGAATTTCAGATCGGCATATTGCGCCCGATCAAGGCCCGATCGAGCTGGCGCGTCACGCATTAACTCAATCAGCGGCACTTCGGCCCGATAACCGCCCAGTTCGCTCGCCATTCGGTCGGTGAACAGGGCATCGCGCAGTTCGGGCGGAACCACCGACAATGCCCGCGCATATCCGCTTGCGCCATCCTGCGCGAGAGACTGAAAAGTCGATTTGGCGCGCAGATACTGCGGAGCCCAATCAGCTTTCGGCCAGACTCTGCCGAGCGCTCCGAACACCGGCCCGCGCAGGAATTGAGGTAGCACTGCCCTCGCCTGCTCCTCGCGCGCATGGAAAAGTTGTCGACGATACCCGGCGAACGCCTCATCCGCGCCGTCCCCAGAAAGAGCCACTGTCACATTCTCGCGCGCCAATTGACAAACGCGCCAGGTTGGAAGCGCCGAGGCGTCTGCGAAAGGTTCGTCGAACATTCCGACAAGGCGGTCGATATGTTGGAAATCGTCCGAGCCGACCGTTCTTGCGTGGTGTTCGGTCGCAAATCGTTCGGCCACGCGCTGCGCGTAAGAGGTCTCATCTAGCGAAGCGACATCAAAGCCGATGGAGCATGTCTTCACCGGATCGCGGCTTGCTTCGGACATCAACGCGACAACACTTGAGGAATCGACACCACCCGACAGAAATGCGCCGAGCGGAACATCGGCGGTCATACGCGAGGTTACCCCCTCGCGAAGATGGTGGAGCAGTTCCGCCGAACGATCAGCGCTCGATCCCTTTTTTCGATCTTCAAAACTGACATCCCACCACTGCCGCGCCGGTGCAGCGGACTGGCCATGCTTCAGTAAGCGAAAATGGCCTGCTGGCAGTTTCTCAACACCCTTCAGGATTGAACGCTGATCGGGCACATAGCCCCAAGCCATGTAGTCCTCGACCGCCAATGGATCGGCCTGACGACGCAGCAGCGGATGCGCGAGAATACCTTTCAATTCCGAGGCAAACGCCAAGCTGCCATCGCTCAGTTTGGCGGTAAACAGTGGCTTTACACCCAGACGATCACGCGCAAGCAGCAACTCCTTGCGGTTAAGGTCATAAAGCGCGATGACGAACATACCGTGCAAATGCTGAAGGCAATCGACTCCCCAACGCTGCCAGGCCGCAAGGATAACCTCGGTATCGCCGTCGGTGCGAAACTTCGCGCCGTGACCTTCCAGCTCGGCGCGCAATTCGCGAAAATTGTAGATTTCACCGTTGAACGCGACAACCGCCCGACCATCCGAGGAAAGCATCGGTTGGGGCGAGCCTTCGAGATCGATCACAGACAAACGGCGGTGGCCCAGCCCGACTCCCGCCTCAGTCCAGACGCCCGAGCCGTCGGGACCGCGATGGGCGAGCGCGTCGCTCATCCGGGCAACCCGGACGGGATCAACCGGCTTGGGTGTTCCGCAGTGAAATATTCCGGCGATCCCGCACATAGCCGGCCCCTATCGCAGCCCGACTATATCGTCCAACCATTCTCCCTCGTCGCCAATAGACAGACGAAAGGCCTCGATCGCAAGCATGGCCTTGTCACCATCCTGCAGCTCGCTTGAAAGGATCAGCAGCGCTGTGGGTTGCTCGCGGAGAAGCAAGCGGTCGCGCATATTGGCGAGTTTCAGTCGAGGAATGCTGCCTGTCGTAAGGTCTCCGACGCGGTAGGTAGTCTGTACCAGACGTTTGTGCGATCCGTTGACAAGCAAAAACTGACTCTCGGCGTTCTCGACAACCGGGCCAGGCTCGAGCCAGCGCCAATGCGAGTTCGGATCGAAAGCGCCCTGACCAAAGGCGCTCGCTTCCCGTCCTTCTTCCTGCGCCGCGTAAAGAGCAATCACCACGTCGACTTCGTGACCTTCTGTCGCGCGAAAACGGCCCAGGAGCTTATGATCTGCTCCGGCTACTTTTGGATTCCAATCGAACGCCGGGTCATAGTCAACCTGCTGCCAGCCATCGATAAGAGGGAATCCAATTGAGGAAGGCACGCTGGCTTCAACGCGCGCTGCAAACGAATTCCAGAGGCCAAAGGACACAGTGAGCACCAGAACGGTTGCGAGACCGGCGTTCGGCTTGAAGCTCAAACCGTTCAACCGCCTCAGCCAAGCTTTGCCCTGCTGTGCGGGAAAATCGATCCCGAGATTTTCGGGATCGCGATCAAACCACCGCCATGACGCTGCCAACAGACCGCCCAGGACCAGTGCGAAAAACACCCAGCCATAAAAGATGTGATCGAAACCTTCTGCGAACTCGATCCCTTGTGACTGGGCGATGTAGATTGTGCCCCACGCACGCACGCCATTGGCCAGAATCGGCAATGCCAAGGCAGCGCCCATGAACGGGATGCGGCGCTTCCAGCTTTCAAAGCAGGTATACGCGATCAGCGTTCCAAGCGCGATCATTGCAATCAGGAATTTCACCCCGGAACATTCCTCGGCAACCTCGAACAGGCCGGCCGGGGTGTCGATAAACACGCCATCGACGATTGCCGGAATGCCACTTGCATGAGTGAGCCAAATGACAAGATCAGCGGTGATCATCTGCAATGTGGGGACCAGTTCGTCACCGAACGGCACAAGAAACAGCATGTAAGCAAGCGGAAATGCGCTCGCCAGCGCGACACGCGGGCCGAGAACGACCAGAACGCAGGCCTGAAGCGCCAGGACCGCGCCCAGCTGACTGGCGGTGTTTACTCCGGCCAGATCGCCGACCAACCACAACATCAATGACCCGAAAAGTGCGAATAGCCCGGGCCACCAGGTAGAGGGCACAAGTTCAGCCAACGCCCTCCGCCTTGCCCATACGAGCCAACCAACGATCAGCGGGACAAATAGCACATGGTTATAGGTCGATATGTTCCACCATCGGTCGAACATCGTCAGCCAGTCGCCTATCGTCAGCCCGACTATCGCAGACCAGCTGATGACAAGGTGGAGCAAAGGCGTGCGCCAACGAGCCGGAATGCGCGCAAGCAAGCCTGGAGCGCTAGTTTCGACTGAGAGCTCATGCGACATCGCGATGGACCTCTTCATCATTTCCGAAGCCGCAAATACCGGGCAACGATGCCAGCATCGCCTCCCAACTTTGGTTCTCGATGACGTAACGACGTGCCGAGGCGGCCATGTTCAGGGCAGCCGGACCATCGCCGAGCAGAGCGAGCACGTTGGCGACCAGCGCATTGTCGTCAGCGCCAACCGAAAAATCCCGCCCATCGACAGCATCGATCCCCGTGGCGGCTTCATCCGACAAGACCACCGGTCGGGCCATTGCCATTGCTTCGAGCACCTTGTTTTGGACACCGCGTGCAATTTCAAGCGGGGCCACCACAACATCCGCTACCGCAAGAAACGGACGTATGTCAGACACCTCTCCCCAGACACGAACGCCGTCCAGGCCATCGCGCCGGGTCAAAGAAGCGACTGGCGCCCGGCCGACGAGATGGAATGTGGTGTTGGGGTGCGCTGCGCGTATGGCCGGAAGCAATCGGTCTATCACCCGGTGCGCCGCTGCGACGTTGGGCGCGTAATCCATCTGCCCGGTAAACACGAGATTGCGCCCTTCACACGCGGCAAGATCGGGAAGCGGTTCGGCGGTGTTGGGATCGAAGAATGCTGCATCGATACCGTTGCGCACAGCCCGCAGATGGTGCCCGGAGGGATTGGCAAGCCGCGACCGGAACAGTTCTTTCTCGGCCTCGGTCACCAGCAGCGTTGCAGCGGCACGCTTCGAAACGCGTTCTTCTTCAATCGAAAGCAATCGACCTTCGCGCGCATCGATCCAGCGGCGCGGCAGGCGGCCGTCGCGCGCATACGCCTCGAATTTGGCCGAATCCACGTCGCACAGATCGACAATGACCTGACCATCAAAATCGTCGGGCACATGTTGCGCCATCTGACCCGAAAACACGAAGATTGTCCGAATGTCGCGCTCGCGCACGAGCCGCGTGACCCATTTGTGCAGCCCGCTATGCTCGAAGGCGGTCAGGCTGACGGGTGTGCCTTTCACAAGAGCTTCGATCCCCGCCACAGCCATCGACTTGCTGCGGCGAACGAGACAATGGCTTGCCGCATGCTGCGCAAGAACAGGTTCCTGCTCGAAATCGGCATCGGTGTCACCAAAACAGCCCACATGGACCGGCGCCAGCTGGCCCAGCGCGCGCAGCAAATGGTGCGAGCGGATCTTGTCACCGCGATCCGGCGGGAACGGCATCCTGTGCGCGAGGAACAAAATCTCGCCCATCACGCCAATCCTTTGGCAAGGAACGGTCCTATTCGGTTGGCGACCGACAGCGGCAGCTTTTTCCAGAGTTCGATCTTGGCCGAATAGGCCGTCGAGTTCGGATTGATATCGCGCGCTGCATGACCGGGGGCTGTCCAGTTTGCGTATTTCAAAGGCTGCGGCTCAAAGCCCCAGTTCTTCTTGTAGTTGTAGGGACCGCTGTCTGTTTTGGAGCGTCCGAAATCAAACCGGGCCATACCACGCTCGCGCGCATGCAGCATCAATTCGAAATACATGCGCTCATTGGCACGCAGGTTGCGCGCCGCAAACAGCCCGCCACCCCAATAGGGCATGACAGCGTCATCATTATAGAACGACAACACACTCGATACTGGCTGACCCTGATGGCTGACCGTCAGGATATCGGCACTCTCGAAAATATCGAGCATCGCATCGAAAAGGCTTCTCGGAAACACGGGTGTGCCAAGGTTGCGCACGCTCTCCGCATAGACTGCAAAATGCATGTCGCGGTCGTGCTGCGAGCGACCGATGGAAACATCCAGATCCAGCTTGAGGCTTTTGCGGATTTCGGCACGCTGCTTGCGCGGAACCGCTAGCAGCTGCGCCTCGTCATCATCGGCAAGATCGCTGACAAAACCACAATGGCTGTCGCTTACGATTTGCCAATCGTCGGGCGCATAGCCGCTGCGCAGCTCGATACCGGTCGCCGACCGGCGCTGGGCCAGTTCCTCGGCCGCCCGGCAAAGGCGATCAATCGTCTTATGATCCTCTGCGAGCGGACCACCGCCGACGGCGAACCCGCTGGATACGAGCGCCCGTCCAAAGATCGGCGAATGGACATCGCTCAAGGGCAGCCACCCGGTCACAACGCCATTTTTCTCGGCAACCAGGCCGGTGGCCAACTGGCCGGTACCCTGTTCCACGGCACGCAGCCATACAGGTCGCTGGAAGATGTTGCCCTTGATATCCGCAACGAAGCCTTCGATCCGCGACATCTCGGATGGATCGCGTAGATCGACGAGCGAGATGCTCTCGCTGGAAAGGGCGAACGGCGCGTTCAAGCCGGCTCTGCCGTTGCAAAATCCACCGTACGAGCCGCTTCGGTGCGCGCGACCTCATCCATCCGCCCCCACTCGAATTCATGCACAAGTTCGCCCAACTTGGCGGCCATTCTGTGCAGATTGATATAGTGGCGCAGCTTCGATTTCATCGGCGCATTGGGCACGCGTGGCTGGCTGGGATCAATCTCCCACGGATGGAAATAGAATACTGCCGGACGTCGCTCATCACGGTTGACCTGGCGAATGGCCCAGCGCGAAAATGCGTAAGGCAGGACGCGAAAGAACCCCCCACCCCCGGCGGCAACGCGGCGACCGCCTAGCATTGCAGTTGTAACGGGAATTTCGATCAGCTCGGATGTCGGCAACGGCTTGAAAGCGAAGCGCGGCGCCTCGCGCCAACCATAGTGGTCGTGGACAACGGGCGCGACGCTGCTCGAATAGGCGTATCCCTGCTCGGCCAACTCGAGATATGCCCATGGCGTGCGATGATCGATGGAGAAGCTCGGCGCACGATAGCCGGTGACCTTCGCACCCGATCCATCTTCGAGGATCTCCCGCGCCTTGCGAATATCCTCGGCAAACTCCTCCGGTTTGAACGTAAACACCCGCGCATGGTCATAGCCATGGCTGGCAAGCTCGTGTCCTCGCTCGACAATCCGGCGCATCAGCGGACCATTGCGTTCCGCCACCCAGCCCAGCGTGAAGAATGTTGCCTTCACATTGGCCTGGTCAAACAGATCGAGAATGCGCAGGACGTTATCCTCCACACGCAGCGCAAGACTGTCCCATTCGTCGCGGTCGATTACATTCTCAAACGCGCCGACCTGAAACCAGTCTTCGACATCGACCGAAAGGCCGTTGACGATAGGTGCCGGTTTGATGGGGGTATGTTCCATGAGCGACGTCTCCTAAAGCCGTCCGCGAACCCCGCTCAGGCAGCCACCCGCGGCGGTTGACCGCTTTCGATCCATTCGATCAGCATGGTCAGGATATGGCGAACGGTGCGTTCCTGCTCATCGAGCTTGGACGCAAGGGCATCAACTTTGGAGCGCAATTCTTCCACATCCTCGCCCGATACTGCACCGCTGCCCATTCCTTCGGACAGTTCGACAACTGCCTGTTGCAGCTCGCGAATTTCGTCGGCCCGTTCATCAGCCACCGCTTCAGCGACCGGCTGACGTACCGGTGCGGGTTCTGCGACGGCATGTTTGATCGGTCCGGGAGCCGGTGCCGGAGCCAGCTTCTCCATCGGTTTCGGAGCGGCCTCAGGGAATGTGTTGTCGCCCTTCATTTCCTTCATAACAGCGGTCAGCATCGCATTGTCGATCCGTGTGCGCTGTTCGACCGCGCCGAGCAGCAACAGACGTGTGACAACCTGGTTGACCCGGCGCGGAATGCCTCCGGTCGCTTCATAAAGCTCGGCAAAGACGCGTTGATCGAAATCGGGATTCCCTTCCCAGCCTACGCATTCGAGGCGGTGCTTGATATAGGGCTCGATCTCGCCCGGCTCCATCGCTGAAAGGTGATGCGCGGCGATGACACGTTGGCGAAGCTGTTCAAGCTCGCTGTGCTCGGCAAGTACCTGCTTGAATTCGGGCTGGCCGAGCAGAAGCTGCTGAAGCAACGGATGCGAGCCAAGCTGGAAGTTCGACATCATCCGCAGCTCTTCAAGCGCCTCGACAGAGAGGTTTTGCGCCTCATCGACAACCAGCAAGGTCCGGCGGCCATCGCGAGCTTCCTCGTGGAGGAAGTTCTCGATTGCACCAAGAGCCGAAGCCTTGTCCTTGCCTTCAACTTCAAGACCGAA
Source organism: Pontixanthobacter sp. (assembly GCA_965223995.1). Classification (GTDB taxonomy): domain Bacteria; phylum Pseudomonadota; class Alphaproteobacteria; order Sphingomonadales; family Sphingomonadaceae; genus Pontixanthobacter. The sequence continues at coordinate 355,046 of CBDCXY010000017.1, forward strand.
AGACTGGGCAACGACATGGACCAGCTCTTCGCCGTCGAGGTTGCTCGTTACAACCTGTCCGACGGTCATCTGCTCGCGGTCGATCTTCTGCATCAGGTGAGCGACCAAGGTCGACTTACCCGCGCCCACCTCACCCGTAATGACGATGAAGCCCTCGCTCTGCGCCATTCCATAGCCAAGATAGGACAACGCCTTGCGATGCGTTGCACTTTCAAAGTAGAAGTTCGGATCCGGGGTAAGCTGGAACGGTCGCCCAGTCAGTCCGTAAAAATCATCAAACATCAAACTGTCCCCCAAATCAGAAACCGAGGCGCAGGCCGACAAGGGCCGATGCCGCGGTGAAGTCTTCGTCCGAAACGTCGCTGTCGATCGAATCGATGGCAATCGCGGCCCGAGCCGACAGGCGCGAGGTGAGGCTGCGGCTGTATGCAGCCGAACCGCCGTATCCCGTGACGGGCTCGGCCAGATCAAATCCGCTTTCGAAACGATTGGCGTACACGTTGGTCGTGAAAGACGAACGCTCGTCGAGTTCACCCGATACGAATGCCGCGACGTAGTAGCTTTCGTCGGTCACACCGTCGGCTGCCCCCAGCACAGTTCCCTGTGCTGCGATAAAGCGGCGCCGATCATATCCGGCACCCACGCCAGCGGTCAGGCGACCGATGTTGGCGGTGTAACTCGCTGCGATCCCGCGCGACCGGAAGATCGAGGAACGAACCGAGCCGAGCACACCCGACAAGCAGTTCGCGCCATCCTGACCCGCCACACAGCCTCCGAGGTCACCCGTCAGAGCATTGCGCGACGCGGTGAAATCGGTCGGCAAGTTGGCCAGCGCAGTGTTCAGCTGGTTGCCGAAGCCCGAAACCGAATCGTAGACCGAAATATTGACCGATTCGCGCGAGCTCTTGGCCCAGGCAAAGCTGCCGTAATAGCTGGTCGAATCATAGCGACGACCGACATGCGCTTCGAGCGAGGTGCGCGAGCTAGGACGCCAGATTATTCCTGCATCCCAGATCAATCCGGAAACATCATAAGCGAGCTGGCGCGGTTGGCTTTGATCCGTGACGAAGCGGCCATCGGGCCCGATAACGGGATCTCCATTGGCATCGCGGACGGCATCGCGGCTTGACACCTCGACGTCTTCATAGCCGACGCCTCCCACCAGCATCACGTTGGGCGAGATCGGGATCTGTACGTCACCACGCACATAACGGTCATCGACGCGCTGATCGAGATTGGATACATCTTCGCGGTTCCATCCGGCACCGACGCCAACACCGATAGGCAGCGGCTCGCCCGGACGCGTGCCAAGATGCACAGCGGCGCTTTGCGAGACACTTTCATCGAACACGTCGACCGGCTCGGCACCCGGCGCAATCGCCAGCGCATCGGGTGTTTCGACGCGCGTGTAGCCGATACGGTAATTCGCATTGACTTCGACATCGCCGACATTGGTGTGCAAGTTTGGTCCGGCGTAAGCCGAATAAATGGTGCTTTCGGACTCTTCATCGATCAGCGGGTTGAGCGTTGAGGCACCAGTCCCGTCAACTCGCGTACGGGCAGCGAGGCCGCCGGCCTCGACGGTAAGTGCGCGCGGGACAATCGTTGCATAGCCACGGGCAACGCCGCTCACAGTTGTGGAGTCGCGCGTGTCGTCGCCGTAGCCGATGTTCTGGCTAACCTGCAGTGAGATTGAACCACCGTTGTTGCGCCCCTGGATCGAGGCATCCACACCAGCGGTCAGCTGTGTGTAGGTGACCACATCATCGCCAGGTGACAGCTCGGCAATCGCGATTTGCGACACCGCAATGTACGGGTCGACATCGACCTTGCCCGACCGGACCTGATCGCTTTCGCCCTCCTCAATCGGCTGCGCGTCTTGTGCGAGCACAGGGCTGGCTGCGACAAAAGCGGCTGCGACCGCGAGCGAACTGGTTAGGCTGCGTAGTTTCACGGGATTACTCCCCATATCCATAATAAGAGCCGAAATTCCGACCACTTGGGCTGAACTGCACTGCGTTGAGCAACAGTTTGATATCCGGACAGGCGGAAAGGAGTTGGCAAGCATCCTCCAGAGCGCTTTGTCCGGTCGTGTCGGCACGAGCGATCAGCAGAGCCTGGCCGACATGTTTGGCCAGCTCTGCCGCCGGCGATGCCGATAGAGCGGGTGGTGTATCGAAAATGACGATACGATTGGGCGATCCCATCGTGAGGCGATCAAGCACCTCTCCGGTGCGTTCGCTCGCGAGAAACTCGCTGTCAGAATTGGTCTGATTACCCGAGGGCAGCACCCACAATCCGGGAATGTCGGTGCCGATCACCATTTCCTCGGGTTTAAGCGAAGGATCAGCAAGGCAATCCATGAAGCCGGGCCCGCGCGGCAGGCCAAACGTCGACAGGATCGACGGTTTGGCAAAGTCGCCATCGATCAGCAGCACTTCGCTGTCCCGCTCTGCACCCAGCGCTATCGCCAGATTGGAAGCGCAAAAGGTCTTGCCCTCGCCCGGATGCGGCGAACACACGAGAATGCGGCGCGATTTGGCCGTACCGCGGTCCTTTGCTGCGCGGAGCAGCTTGCGCTTGATTATCCGGAACTCTTCGAGCAGCGCGCTAACCGTACCTTCGGGGACGATCAGGCCTTGCTCTCGCAGGGACTCTCGATCGATTTCGTACTTCGGGCCCTGCAGCGCAACGGCGGCAAATTCGTCTTCTACGACGATTTCACGGTTGGATGCAGGGACGGGCAAATTGGCTTCCGGCACCGGCTCCGGGACATACTCGGTCGGCACCGCGGGCACGGAAGTCTGAACCGGCGTTTCGGGTTTCTCATCGACCTCCTTGGAACGCCTCTTCTTTTCGACGACCTTCGCACGCTTCATCTCGCGCTCGGGCAACTTACCCTTGATCGGAGCCGCCTTGAACGGATCGAAGCCGAAGGCACCGCTGGCGCGTTCGAGCAGCGAGCTTTCCTTCTCGTCTTCGCCGTTATTGGGCAGCGGGATATTCTTGTGTTCGGTCATATCCCTCTCCTCACGCCACCATGCCGCGTTGAATGAATTCCACCCCGAGCAGGATCACGCACAGGCCCGCCAAAGAGGCGGTTGCGCCGTAAAAATACTTCATGCGTTTCGCCTGAACCTCGCGCGCTGCATCGGTCAGAGTGTGCGAAACCGCGCCAAGAACCGGCAGGTCGAGCGCATGTTCGAGCTTAGCCGTGGTTGCGAAGGTCGAGCGAAGCTGGCCAACCGCGAACGCCGCACCAATGCCCGCCGCAATTCCGGCAAACAGAACCCCGATAAGGAGCAAAGGACGGTTCGGAGCCGAGGGTGTCTGCGGCGTCGTCGGCGGATCGATCACTTCAAACTTGAACGAGCTGCGCTCGCTTTCGACCTGTCCGCGCAAACGCATGTCTTCGCGGTCCTGAAGCAGCTCGTCATACTTGTCCTTGAGCACTTCATAGTCGCGGCTGATGCGGGTCGCTTCGGCTGCAACTGCAGGCTCGTTCGCCTGGCTCGCGGTCAATGCCGCCAGTTCGGACTGCAATGCAGCCTGACGCGCGGACAGCGCCTGCACGTTGGCCTGACGCTCCGCCTTGATCGAAACGAGCGAAGAATAGGCCGGATTGATCGTGCCCGCATTCGGCCCTTCGGCTGCCGCGCGGCGCGCCAGATCGGCGATCTGCTTGTTGATGGCAAGTACGTCAGGGTGACTGTCGGTAAGACCGCGCGCCTTCATCGACGCAAGTTGGCCACGAGCCTGCGCCAACGCGCCCTGCGCCGTGCCCGAAGCCGCACCACCGGCTATCGTGCGCGGTGTCCCGGCCAATTGCCCCTGGATAGCTGCAAGCGCGCTTTGGGCAGCTGCCAGATCGGCTTCAACGTCGCGGAGGTCGGAACGCAAGAGCGCTCGTTTGGAGGCAATCGCACCAGTGCCGCCGACCAGATCGGGATGCTCGGCTTCGAAGGCCAGGCGGCGTTGCTCGGCCTCTTCCAGCTCGCGCTTCCGTTCTTCGAGTTGCTGGTCGAGGAACACGATGGTTTCGGCCACATCGCCACGATTGCTCGCCAGGTTCTCCTCGCGGAAGATATCGATCAACTTCTGGACGACGCTCTGGGCAAGCTTGGCATTCTCGGCATCGGACAGATCGCCAATTCCGATTTCCGCCTTCAGCTCGAACAGATTGTCTTCTTCGCTCAGGACGGAGACGTTCTCGGTCAGATCGGCAATGGCAGTTTCCATATCGCGCTGCGTGGTTACGCCCTCGCCCAGGCGGGTCGAGCGGATGACTTTTTGCAGATTGACCGAGCTGGCCAGCGTCTGGCGGATGCGCTCGATCTCGCGTTCCGGCCCGCCCTTGATCTCGAGCTGGTCGGTCAGGACATCATCCCGCTGTACATAGATGCGCGCTTCCGACTCGTAGGCATTGGGGATGATCGCGACGACCAGCCAACCAATCAGGCACACGGCCCAGGCCACCGCCAGCGCGAGCCAGCGGCGTTGCCAGATCGAATAGACCGCAGTGCGGAGATCTTCGAAGACTTGATTCATTATCTAGGCCGATCCCTCAGAACATACTTTCCGGAATGATGATTACGTCGCCGCCCTTGAGCAGCACGTTGGCGCGCGTATCGCCCTTCTTGAGAAGGTCATTGAGCCGCAGCGCATATTCTTCCTGCTTGCCGGTCGCCTTGTTGAAACGGATCAGCTTGGCACGGTTGCCCGAGGCAAATTCCGAGAGGCCGCCGACAGCGATCATCGCGTCGAGGACCGTCATGTTCGCGCGGTATGAAATCGAGGCAGGCTGTTCGGTCGCGCCGATAATGCGGACCTGCTGCTGAAAGGTGCTCTGTGCGTCGTTGATGATGACCGACACCAGAGGGTCTTCGATATATTGCGAGAGCTGCAGGCGAATGTCTTGCGCCAGCATTGCGGGCGTTTTGCCAACAGCGGGCATGTCGGTCACCAGCGGCGTGGTGATCCTTCCATCAGGACGGACGCGGATTTTCTCTGCGCCCAGTTCCGGGTTGCGCCATACGTGAATAGTAAGTTCGTCAGATGGACCGATGATATATTCGTCGCCTGGTCCCTCCTGCATCGCGACAAAGGTTGCCGGCGGGAGTTGGTTGCCACCGCCCGAAGCGCAGCCCGAAAGAGCAAGTGCTGCAACGGCGCTGCTGGCGAGCAGCTTTGCAAATTTATTACGTGTTCGCGTTCTGGGCATCGATGCGCATCCTTGCCTTCTGTGCGGGCAGTGAAGCGCAAGGCAGGAGCTACCTGGCCTTCCGCACCCGCGGGTTCAGGGATGCTTCCTCGCCAAAAAGGGTGAACATACCGTTAGCCTTTTTGCGTTTACGGGCGTTTAGTATGATGCAGTCCCAGATCGGGACAGCTGTTGCCAATTGGTTAAACCAGTATTTCGGCGGCTGGACCCTGGCCCAGAAAGGCTGCCGGAGATGCGGTTGCGCCATAGGCCCCAGCGCAGAATATGACGACGATATCGCCCGCATCTGCGCTCGGCAAATGCGCCTTGTCGGCCAAGCGATCAAGCGGTGTGCACAGGCAACCGACAATGCTCGCTTCTTCGCTGGGCTCTTCTGCAAATTTGGTCGCAATTGCAGCGGGATAATTGCGTCTGACCACCGTGCCGAAATTGCCCGATGCGGCCAATTGGTGGTGCAGCCCGCCATCGGTCACGAGGAAAATGGAGCCGTGACTTTCCTTCCGATCGACCACTTCGGTCAGGTAAACACCTGCCTCGCCGACGAGATAGCGGCCGAGTTCGATGCAGAATTCGGTATCGGCAAGGTTGCCGGGCAAATCTGTGAAACGCTCTTCCATGGCCGAACCAATGGCAACAATGTCCAAAGTCTCGTCACCGTGGAAATACGGAATCCCAAAACCACCGCCCATATTGAGCTTGGGTAGCGGCTGGCCGATCTCTTCGGACAACTGGGCGGCGAGTTCGAGTACATTCGCCTGTGCTTCGATAATCGCTTCCGCACCAAGCGCCTGGCTGCCGGTGAAGATGTGGAAGCCGCGCCATTCGGCCCCCGCTTCGATAATGTCGCGCGCCAGCGCAGGTACCCGGTCCTGATCGATTCCGAACGGTTTGGCACCGCCGCCCATCTTCATACCCGATCCACGCAGTTCGAAACTGGGGTTGACCCGCACGGCCATTCTTGGCGTTGCGCCGATGGTCTCGGCAGCTGTCAAAGCGCGCCGCGCTTCGTTCTCGGATTCCACATTCAGCGTCACACCCGCTTCGATAGCGGCCTTCAATTCGACATCGCGCTTGCCTGGACCGGCAAAACTGATCTTCGCGGCATCAAGGCCAGCCGCCTGAGCCATCGCTAGTTCGCCGCCAGATGCAATGTCGAACCCGTCTACCAAACCAGCCATGTGCTTCAGCAGCGGAGCAAAGGGATTGGCCTTGATTGCATAGTTGATACCGAGTCTGTCGGGCATTGCGACCCGCAGATCGGCTACACGCCTGGTCAAGTGCTCTGTTGAATAGACGAATGCTGGCGTCCTGCCCGCTAAATCAACAAGCTCGCGCGCAGTCTTGCCACCGATGGCGAGTTGCCCGTCGATAGCGTCATATCCCGTAGGTATCGGTCCCAGCGGCTTCATGCGCCGATCTCCCGCTTGAGCGCGGAGCGGTCGAGCTTTCCGTTCGGATTGAGCGGCATGGTCTCTTTCCAGTGGATCACATGCGGTTGCATGAAGTTGGGAAGCTCCTTTGCGAGCGCTTTGGGAAGGGCCGTATCTGCATCTTGCACATCAGGCGCCGCGCGGACAACCAGATGGATTGCATGGCCCAGCCTTTCATCTGCAACTCCAAGTGCGACAGCTTCGGCGACCAAATCGGTTGCCCGGGCCGCATCTTCGATTTCGGCTGGGCTGATACGATTGCCCGCGCTTTTGATCATCGCGTCACGCCGCCCGATGAAGTAGAGCAAGCCGTCCTCATCGCGCTTGACCCGATCGCCGGACCAAACGGCGGTTCCACCATATTCTGATTGCTTGGGTGCGGGTTTGAAGCGTTCGGCAGTGCGCTCCGCATCTTGCCAATAGCCTTGAGCAACGAGCGGACCGCAATGGACTAACTCACCTTCCTCATCCGGTCCCGCGACATCACCGGCATCGTTAATCACCATGATCTCGGCGAAGGGTATGGCTCTCCCCATCGATGTAGGATGGCTCTCCACCAGTTCGGGATCGAGAAATGTCGAGCGAAACGCCTCGGTCAGGCCGTACATCGGAAAGAGTCGCGCATCTGGGAATATGCCACGCAAATCCTCGACCAGCTCGGTCGTCAGCGCACCGCCGCTATTGGTCAATCGGCGCAGCGGCTTGGAGGCTGCTTTGGGCCATTCGACCTCGGTGAGTTGCACCCAAAGCGGCGGAACCGCAGCCAGCGTCGTGACGCCGTATTTCTCGCATGCTCGCGCTACATCACGGGGAAACAGGTAATCGAGCGGGACGACCGAGCCACCCACATACCACGTGCTGAGAAGCTGATTCTGCCCGTAGTCGAAGGACAGCGGTAGAACACCAAGCGTGACGTCATCGCTTTCCATACAAAGATAATGCGCCACGCTTACTGCACCGAGCCACAGATTCGCGTGGCTGAGCATCACACCTTTGGGACGACCGGTTGAACCGCTGGTGTAAAGAATCGCGCACAAATCATTGAGGTTGGCAACCGAGGGCTCCAGCGGCTTCGCGACGTCATCCAGCTCGCCGAGAACCTCGTTTTCCTCAACCGCCCCGCAACCGGGGGGCAGATCGCTATCCTCAAAAGATGCCAGGCGTGCCTTGGTCCCGACCAGCAATTTCGCCCCGCTATCGTCCAGGATATGCGCCGCCTGCGCATGTTTGAGCAGCGGATTGATCGGCACATGGACCAACCCCGCCCGCGCAGCAGCGAGCGGCATCAGGCAGGTCAGTTCATTTTTTGCCGCCCAGCTCGCAACCCGTTCGCCAGCCTTGGGTACGCGCGCCTTCAGCCATCCCGCCAACTTGGCAACACGATCCCTTAAGTCCTTGTGACTAAGCGTATGGTTGCGCAGGACCAGCGCCGGGCTATCATCATCGCCGATTTCGGCGAGATGATCGAGCGGCTTGGGCTCTGGCTGAGGCAATTCGGACATTGAAGCTCCGCAACAGGGAAGTGCAATCGTTGGTCAGCGTCAGCTATCACGACACGGTTAAAATCTTGCAAGAGATGATTGCGGGTGCCGATGTGCCGTTCGCACGTCTGGAATGGCTCGAATTGGTGGCTGGAGGCGATTCCAAACCACTGATTGCGTTTGGCAAAGCGAATACAAGCACCGCCGCTCTACCGCTCTCGTTCCGTAACGGACGACTCGAATCGCTGACCAACTGGTACAACTTCACCTGGCATCCGATCGGATCGAGCGCTCCTGACGTCCTGAGCGCATTGGCCGCAGACCTGAAAAACCGGACCCACCGCATCACCATGTGGCCGGTCGCAGATGAAACAGGCGAAGCGACTGCGCTAGAGACGGCATTCGCCGATGCGGGATGGCGTGTGCTGCGCGAGCAGTGCGATCACAACCACGTGCTCGAAGTCAAAGGCCGCAGCTTCGCGGATTATTGGGCAGGTCGCCCGGGGCAGATGCGTACCACGCTCAAGCGCAAGGCGAAGAAGGTCGATGTCGAGATACTCACGAGCTTCGATTCCGCCGCATGGGCGGACTACGAAACGGTCTATCAAAGCAGTTGGAAGCCCGAGGAAGGCGATCCTGACCTGCTCCGGACATTTGCACAGCAAGAGGGCGTCGCCGGACGTATTCGGCTGGCAATAGCGCGGCACGAGGACAAAGTGGTCGCTGCGCAGTTCTGGACCGTCGAAAGCGGCGTTGCCTACATTCACAAGCTGGCTCACTTGGAAGAGCACAAGAAGCTCTCTGCCGGTACAACGCTATCAGCGGCTTTGTTCGAGCATGTGATCGACGTCGACAAGGTCGACGTCGTCGATTTCGGTACAGGAAATGATCCTTACAAGGCCCATTGGATGGAGCATGTCCGTCCGCGCTACCGGATCGACTGCCTCGACCCGAAGCAGCCCAAAGCATGGCCTGCGCTCGCTAAACGCCTGATCCGGCGGCTTGCGCCCTCCGCGCGGCAAAGCTAAGGGCAGCGCCGCACTTGCAGGGGGAATGCACGCCAATGGATCGCGAGCCTGTGAAAGACGGATCTGACGACATGGCAGATACGGCCAAGCCCGGCCTGCCGCCCAGTCGCCATGAAATCGACACCAAACTACGTTCGATCCTGTGCGATGTGCTTGGCCTAAATACCGATGACGTTGAGGCTTTCGATAGTGACACCGGCCTTTTCGGACACCTCCCCGAGCTTGACTCGATGGCGGTCGCCGGGCTGCTCACCGAAATGGAAGACCGGCTCGACATCCTGATCGAGGACGATGATGTCGATGGCGAGATGCTCGAGACCTATGGCGGGCTGCTCGCCTTCGCCGAGGCCAAAGCAATCGAAGGCTGACCATGCGCAGCTTCTCCACCTGGCCCGCTCCGCTGCCCGATGGAGGAACCTGCGACGAAACCGCGCTGACATTCGAGCAGGGCCGAGACCACCGCTTGCTGGTCGTGCCCGCGCTGTTCGATGAAGCCAACAAGATGCGCCGATTGACGGTGGAAGTGATGCACCGGCTCGACCTGTCAGGCATCGACAGTTTCCTGCCCGATCTGCCGGGTTGTAACGACAGTCTGCAACCAATCGAACAGCAGACGTTCGAAAACTGGGCAGACGCGGTCAGAATCGCAGAGGCACATTTTCAGGCGACGCATTTGCTGACCATCCGGCATGGCGCACTGCTCGTTGGCGATGATTTGCCTGGGTGGCGTTATGCTCCGGCAGCCGGAAAACAGCTGATGCGCTCGATGATGCGCGCACGTAGTATTGTGGCAAAAGAAGCTGGTAGCGAGGAGAGCATCGCCGATATCGAGGCAACGGGACACGCGCAGGGCGTTGAGTTAGCCGGTTGGGCGCTAGGCTCCGGCTTGTTCACCGATCTGATCGGGGCGGCGGTTCCGGTTTCCGGTAAACTCGCAGATATCGAGCAATCTGTCATAGGCGGTGCGGGCCTGTGGCTTCGCGCCGAACCGGACGAGAGTCCTGAGCAGGCGGATGCAATTGCCGCTCTGATAGCGGTGGGGCTCGACCAGCCATGACGCGCCTCGCCCTGACCTTTGAATGCCAAGGATTCCAGCTCGCCGGAACCCTCGACACCGCACCTGGCAAATCCGGCCTCCTGATCGTCGCTGGGGGGAATGAAATCCGTTCAGGCGCATTTTCGGGGCAATCGGGGCTTGCAACCAAGATCGCCGATGCGGGCTTTCCTGTCTTCCGCTTCGACCGGCGCGGCGTCGGCGATAGCGATGGTGAGAATCGTGGCTTTCGCTGTCAGCGTAGGGATATCGCTGCGGCAATCGATGCGTTCAGAGCCATGTGTCCGCAAATGCAGCGTGTCGTCGCGTTCGGCAATTGTGATGCGGCCAGCGCTCTGATGCTCTCGGGTGGCGAGGGTTTCGATAGCCTGGTGCTGTCTAACCCGTGGACCATCGAAGACGATGACGGCGGAACGACGCCCGAAGCGGCAAGGAGCCGTTATGCGGAGAAGCTGAAAAACCCGGGAGAGCTTCGTCGTCTGCTCACAGGCAAGGTAAGCTTCTCCAAGCTGGTCAGCGGGTTGAAGCAGGCCCTTACGCCAAAATCAAAACCAACATCACTTGCGCAAGAAATGGCAGAGGGACTGCGTATGTTCGCGCGCCCATCGATGATACTGCTCGCGGGGAATGACCGTACTGCTCAAGTGTTCGAAAGCCATTGGAATATCGAGGGACAGGACATCCGGCGCTGCAGTGACGCAAGCCACGCATATGTCGAACCCCATGCACGCGATTGGCTGGAGCAGCAGATCCTTGAGGCGTTGCGCAGCTAGCGCGTGAACAGGCTCGCCAATTCAACATGGGTGGACCAGCGGAACTGTCCGACGGGGCGCAATTTCTCAAGCCGGTATCCACCTTCTACCAACCGCTTCGCGTCACGCGCCCAGCTCGATGGGTTACAGCTGACATAGACCACCCGTTCGACCGAGCTCTGTGCGAGCAGATCGGCTTGATCGCGCGCGCCAGCCCGCGGCGGATCAAGCAGGACAGCGCCAAATTTGTTGAGTTCGTCCACTTGCAGCGGGTTGCGAAACAGGTCGCGATGGATCGCATGGACGGGCTTGCGCGCAAGTCCCGCAGCCGTTTTGCACGCAAGGTGTGCGTCGCGCGCTGCTTCGGCGGCAAGCACCTTACTCTGCGCAGCCAACGCGAACGCGAAAGTCCCCAGCCCAGAAAACAGGTCCGCAACGACTGGTATCCCCGTCAGCCAGTCGACAGCATCGCCAACGAGCACGCCCTCACCATCGCTCGTGGCCTGCATAAAACTGCCGCTCGGAAATCCGATGGGAACACCCGATAGCGTGACGGTGACCGGTTCCGGCTCCCACACAACCTCGGCCCCGTACCCCTGATCCAGCGACAACCTCGCCAGAGCATTGTCGCGCGCAAAATCGAGAACTTCCTCGGTTTCTTCCAATCCTTCAACGGTCAGGTTTCTGAGCGAGCAGTCGACGCCCTGATCGACCAGCGTAAGCTCGATATCCACGGCATAACGACCTTTGCGCCGGGCCACGAGCGTCCGAAACGCTTCGAGGGTCTCGAACAAATCCGGAGCAAGGATATGACATTCGGACAGCCCGACTATCTTGTGCGAACCGCCTGCGCGAAACCCGATCAAGGGCTTTCCGCCACCATTCACCGCATGCAGCGTCGCACGTCGCCTGCTCTTGGGCGGCGACAAGTGGGTAGGCAGCAGTTCGCCGATTGCGATTCCTTGCCCTTCAGCCGCGTTCACGACGCGCGACGTCACAAAGTCGCTAAGCGATGCCTCGTCGAGATGCTGGAGCGCGCAGCCGCCGCATTTCCCGAAGTGTCTGCAAGGCGGCTCAACGTGATGCGGTCCGCGCCGGATCGCACCGTCGACCGCAACATGATCGCCGGGCGCGGTTAATGCTACATGGCGTCCATCGGCGGTGACGCCATCGCCCTTCGCCGCAATTCGGATGATTTCAGTAGCTTCGTTCACAGACAGGCCGCGTAGGCCTCTGCTACCTTCCCGGCAAGCTTGGATGCAGTGAACGGTCCGCCAGCCAACCTCGCGGCCTCACCATGCAACCAAACAGCCTGCATGGCAGCCGTGAACGGTCCTTCTCCGGTCGCGAGCCTGCTGGCGATGATCCCCGCGAGTACATCGCCGGTTCCGGCAACGGAGAGCCAGCTGCTAGCCGGTTCAGCCAATGCGATATTGCCATCGGGCGTCGCGATTACCGTATCTGGTCCCTTGGCAACGACGACCATATTGCTGGCCTTCGCCAAGGCACGCGCCCGATCCACCTTTGTCGATGCGACAACTGCAAAGGTCTTGCAGAGCTGTTCGAGCTCGCCTTCGTGCGGAGTCGCTACATAGGGCACATCGTCATGCAGCATATCTGGCGTGAGCAACATCAGCGCGTCCGCATCGAGGACGGTAGGTTTTTGCTGGTCGAGCGCTTTCCGCAGTCGTTCGCTTGCATCGTCGCTCCGGCCCAGGCCCGGACCGACGAGGAGAGTCGATATCCGGGCATCTTCCAATCCGTTCGGATCGACCACCAGGTCGGCCGGAGCCGCCCCCGGCATGTCATCGGAGACAAGCTTCACATAGCCAGCACCGCCGTTCATCGCCGCCATAGACGCAAGCAGCGACGCACCCGGCATTCGACTAGCCACGATAGCGCAAAGCCCCCGCGAATATTTGTGGGCGGTGGTATCGGGCGGGGTGAGCATCGGCTGTTCAACAAGTTCCGCCGCTCCCTCGACCGCTGTCACGCCAATCGGGACGAGCCTCCGGTGACCCATCGCGGCGCAAGCCGGCATCAGCCAATGGGCAAATTTCCACGCTCCCAGAGCAAGCGTCAGATCATAGCGTGGCAATTGCTCGTTCAGCGGCTTGCCCTCATCGCTCGAAATTCCCGAGGGCAGATCGACCGCTACTTTATAGCCATGCCGCGAAACCAGATCGCGCAGCAGCAGCAAGTGCTCCGCAGACAAGGGACGGGAAAGGCCCGAGCCAAACAGGCAATCGACCAGGATCGCACCGCTGACATCCCGGCCGGTCGAAGCAACCGCCGATTTCAGCTGTCTGCGCGCGTTTTTCGCAGCTGGAGTGCTCGGCGCAGTCGGCGCAACCACCGTCACCGAAAGCCCTCGAGCCCGCAGCGTCTCTGCAATCACATAGCCATCACCGCCATTGTTGCCCGGCCCGCACAGCACCGTGACCGGGCGCCCGGCGGCAATACGCCAGATCCAGTCCGCGGCACCCTCGCCCGCAATCTGCATCAAGGTTTCGACGCTGGTCCTGGCATCGATCAACGCCTGCTCCGCCGTCTGCATCTGCGCGACGGTGAGGATCTGGTTACTCGGTTGCGGCATTGTCTCCGCGGACTTGCGCCGTGAAGCGATAACGGTCAGCCCCGACCGCGATTTCCAGCGTGTTGTCGTCGAGTGAGCGGTTCACCTCATCCGCCCCGTCCATCTCGACCAGACCACGCCCGTCATCGAGTTGGACAAAACGACGAAATCCGCCATCGGGATGACGGACGGTCAGGACCATCTGCCCGTCGATCTCTTCGCGTTCGACCATGCATTCGGACGCGAAATCGCTACCTTCGCCCAGAGCGCATTCTATCGTGGGAGCGCCTTCTTCGGCCTGAGGCTGGTCGACTTGCTCCGAGCACGCAATCAGTGCCCCGGCAAGGGCGAATGCACCCGCGAACTTCCAGAGATCGATCAAGTCAGGCCCTCTTCAATTGCGAAAGGTCGCGGACAGCACCGCGTGATGCGCTCGTAGTCATCGCAGCATAGGCCTGCAAGGCCTGCGAAACCTTGCGTTCGCGTGGTTTGGCCGGTCGCCATGGCGCGTCACCGTTGGCGTCCATTGCAGAACGCCGTGCCGCGAGTTCATCGTCGGAAACCGCCAGCTTGATCGTCCGGTTGGGGATGTCGATTTCGATCATATCGCCATCCTCTACCAGAGCGATCGCTCCACCCTCGGCGGCTTCGGGCGAGACATGGCCGATCGACAGCCCGGATGTGCCGCCCGAGAACCGTCCATCGGTCAACAATGCGCAAGCAGCGCCCAGCCCCTTGGATTTCAAATAGCTGGTGGGATAGAGCATCTCCTGCATGCCCGGACCGCCTTTGGGGCCCTCATACCGGATAACCACCACGTCACCCTCGACCACCTGCCCGGTCAGGATCGCGGTGACGGCGTCATCCTGGCTCTCATAGACCTTGGCAGGGCCGGTGAATTTGAGAATGCTCTCATCAACACCGGCGGTCTTCACGATACACCCGTCCAGCGCGATATTCCCGGACAGAACCGCAAGCCCGCCATCCTGGCTGAACGCATGCTCGGCGCTCCGGATGACCCCATTTTCGCGGTCGAGATCGAGCTCTTCCCACCGGCGCGACTGACTGAAGGCTGTCTGTGTCGGCACACCGCCGGGCGCAGCGGAGTAGAATTCGCGCACCTTGTTGTTCTGCGTCCGGCCAATGTCCCAATCGTCAAGGGCGTCGGCCATCGTGGGGCTATGCACTGTCGGTAGCGCGGTGTTGAGCAGACCGGCTTTCTCCAATTCGCCCAGGATCGACATGATCCCACCAGCGCGGTGCACGTCTTCCATATGGACGTCATCCTTCGCCGGAGCGACCTTCGAGAGACACGGGACACGGCGGCTGAGCCGGTCTATGTCCTCCATCGTGAAATCGACGCCCGCCTCATGCGCGGCTGCGAGCAGATGCAGCACTGTGTTGGTTGATCCGCCCATCGCAATATCGAGCGACATGGCGTTTTCGAAGGCCGAATAACTGGCGATACTGCGCGGCAGAACGCTTTCGTCATCCTCCTCGTAATAGCGCTTGGCCAATGTCACGATCAGGCGCCCTGCGCGAAGGAACAGACCTTTGCGGTCGGCATGCGTTGCCAGCGTCGAACCGTTACCAGGTAGTGAGAGGCCAAGTGCCTCGGTCAGGCAATTCATCGAATTGGCGGTGAACATACCCGAACACGAACCGCATGTAGGACAGGCTGAGCGCTCGATCTCGGTCACCTGTTCGTCGGTGTAGCTGTCATCGGCAGCAGCAACCATCGCATCGACCAGGTCGAGCGCCTTTTCCTTGCCCTCGAGCACAACCTTGCCCGCTTCCATCGGACCACCCGACACGAATACCGCCGGAATATTCAGCCGCATCGCCGCATTGAGCATGCCCGGTGTGATCTTGTCGCAGTTGGAAATGCACACCATCGCATCGGCGCAGTGGGCATTGACCATATATTCGACGCTGTCCGAGATGATATCGCGGCTGGGCAGCGAATAGAGCATGCCGTCATGCCCCATCGCAATGCCATCATCGACCGCTATTGTATTGAATTCCTTGGCGACACCGCCCGCCGCTTCCACCTGGCGCGCGACCAGCTGCCCCAGATCCTTCAGGTGGACATGTCCGGGGACAAACTGTGTAAAGCTGTTCACAATCGCAATGATCGGCTTGCCGAAATCGTCATCTTTCATGCCCGTGGCGCGCCATAATCCGCGTGCGCCGGCCATGTTGCGGCCATGCGTGGTGGTACGGGAACGATAGGCTGGCATTGAATACTCCGGGCTGGCTGGCGGTGGATTGCTCCTCCGACGCGACGCTACCTTAGCACAGCCGTCAGTCGAAGCAGAAAATCTTCACTGCCCCCGAAGCCGCCTTGGAGAAGGCTAGCTTTCGGCCTTTAACGCGAGTGCGACACGGTTGGCTACATCGGTCACCAGCGCAGCCCAACGCGCCTGCTCGGCCTTGGTGCCGATCAGATCCTGCCGAATTTCGACCGTAAGATACGGACGTCCCTTCGCTTCGGCGTGGCGGTCCATTGTCGCGTTGAGCTGCTTGCCCGAATATGGCTCATTATCGCCGACCGTCAGCCCCTCTTCGCCGAACAGACGGATTGCATGGCGCGCGGCGCTGTCATCCTGGTTGTAGAGCAGCGCCACTTCCCAGGGGCGATCCTCGATTTTGGATTCAAGTTTGGGTGTAAAACTATGCAAAGCCACGATTAGTTCGGGCTCAACATCATCCAGCCAATCACTCAGAGCATCGTGATAAGGGCGGTGGAAGCGCTTCAGGCGGTCTTCGATATTTGCGCCGATATTACCCGCGATCAGATGCCCGTCGCTCTCGGTAGGAACGACCGCAGCGGCGTCCTCGGTGCGGTGAAGATCGCACACCAAACGACTTACGGTTGCGATGTGCGCTGCAACGTCATGTCTGCGCCCCATCCGGTCGGCAATCCCGTCGGTCCCGATATCGTAGGCGATGTGTTTTTGGAGAAAATCGCGGGGGATGCCGAGATTGATGTCTTCGGGCACGAAGTTGGAGGCATGATCGGCCACACAGACAATTCCTCCGCGGCGCGGTTCACCGACCCGGCGATAAGGAAGATCGTCGACCATCATGTTAGGCCGTAAACTCAGACACCCCGCCACCGAGGCGTTCAAATGGCAAACAGATCGGGCCTAAATTCGCGTCGCGAAGGCTGGTTGCCTTTGCAAGCGAGTTTCGGTTCGAGATGGAAGCCATTTGATCGTCGCGCAGCGATTTGGCAAAAATGGCCCATTGCTGCGTCGGAAAGCCTTGCAATATTGACATATTCCTTCGCCTTTCCTTCTTGCACTAGACCATTTTTGCTCAAACCTCGGCGGCGGGGTGTCTGAGTTTACGGCCTTATTGTTTCCTATCTCAGCGCGCCCTGCATCTGCCACCACTCGGGATGGCTGGAAGCCAGCATTTCTGCCGCCTCGCGCATGACGTCATGACTTCTGTAGAGCGCAAAACATGTCGCCCCCGAACCAGACATACGGCTGAGAAACGCATCTGTTCCGTTTAGCGCCGCGAGAACATCGGCGATTTGTGGGCACAGGCCGATGGCGGGTGCTTCGAGGTCGTTCCGGCCCTCGCTCGCGATCACGGACACAGGACCATCGGGCAGCGGTCCGCAGTCTTCGCCGTCCCAAGCCTTGAAAACCGGACCCGTAGCCAAAGGAACGCGCGGATTGATGAGCAGCACCGGCGTGCCCGTCAGATCGCTCTCTATAGCTTGCAATTCGGTTCCTGTGCCGCGCCCGATACAGGTCACGCTTTCGACGCAGGCAGGAACGTCTGCGCCGAGCGCAGCAGCCCTCGCCTGCCAATCGTCCGGCAGGCCGTACATCTCGCGCACGATCCGAAAGATCGCCCCGGCATCGGCAGAGCCTCCCCCGAGCCCCGCAGCTACCGGCAAATCTTTCTCAAGCGCGACTCGCAAGCCATTGGATCGCGGCAATTTCCGAGCGCCTTGGCGACGATATTGTCGAACGGATCGGTCAGCGCCGAACCAAACTCTCCGGAGGTTATCACCTCATCCTGTTCGGCAGGCGTGGCTGTCAGAATATCGCCCTGATCGACAAACGCGAACAGCGTCTCCAACTGATGATACCCATCGTCCCGCCGCCCGCGAACATGCAGCGCGAGATTGATCTTGGCATAGGCGGTTTCGCGCATCTATTTCTCCCCCAGCGGGGGAGGGGGACCATCCGCAGGATGGTGGAGGGGCAGGTCCTCGCTAGACCGATCCTGATAGTCGCGCTCTGAACAAATCTCTGCAAGACGCTGAACTACAGCCTCGATATCCTGCAGAATCGTCCGAGCCGGGATCCGTGTCGTAGCGACCTTCTGCGAGCGCAGCCATTTTGAGCGTCGGCGATCTCGTTGAACCGCTGACGGGCTGTCGTGAACCGAGCCATCCACCTCGATTGCCAATCGAACGGAAGCGCAATAGAAATCAAGGACATACTCACCGGCAGGATGCTGACGGCGAAACTTGAAGCCGCCCGGACGCTTGCGGAGTTCGCGCCAAAGCTTACCCTCGGGAAGTGTCATTTGACTCCGCAACTTACGCGCACGTTTGACGGTATCACGGGGTCCGGTAATCATGCCTGTGCCCCTCCACCACTTCGTGGTCCCCCTCCCCTGTTCGGGGAGGAAGCTCACATATTCGGATAATTCGGCCCGCCGCCGCCTTCGGGCGTGGTCCAGTTGATGTTCTGGTTGGGGTCCTTGATGTCGCAGGTCTTGCAGTGGACGCAGTTCTGCGAGTTGATCTGGAATTTCATCTCGCCGCTGTCTTCATCCTCCAGCCATTCATAGACCCCTGCCGGACAATAGCGCGTCGAGGGGCCGGCATAGACACCCAGCTCGCTTGCCTTCTGGAGGTCCCAGTCTTTCACCTTCAGGTGAACCGGCTGATCCTCGGCATGGTTGGTGTAGCTGTAAGCGACATTGGTCAGGCGGTCGAAGGTAATCTCGCCATCGGGCTTGGGATAGTCGATCGGCTGGTAGAGGTCTGCGCGGCCCGTATGTGTGTAATCGGGCTCGTGCTTCATCGCGATAGGCAAGCCGATCTTGAGCGTGCGCATCCACATGTCGATTCCGGCGATCACCGTACCGAGGTCACCGCCGAATTTCGCGACCGCAGGCTGCGCATTCTGCACTTTCTTGAGTTCGGTTGCGATCCAGCTGTCGCGCAAATTCGCGTCGTAATCTGCGAGCTCGGTCTTCTCTGCCCCGCCCGCAATCGCGGCGGCAGCAGCCTCAGCCGCAAGCATCCCGCTCTTCATCGCCGTGTGGCTGCCCTTGATGCGCGGCACATTCACGAAACCGGCCGAGCAACCAATCAGCGCACCGCCCGGGAAAGCAAGCTTTGGCACAGATTGCCAGCCACCCTCATTGATCGCACGCGCGCCGTAGGCAACACGCTTGCCGCCTTCGAGATATTCGCGGATCGCCGGGTGTGTCTTCCAACGCTGGAATTCCTGATAGGGCGAGACGTAGGGGTTCTCGTAATCGAGCGCGGTCACGAAACCGAGTGCGACCTGACCATTGGCCTGATGGTAGAGGAAACCACCGCCCCAACTGTTGCTCTCGGTCAGCGGCCAGCCCTGCGTGTGAATCACACGGCCGGGCTCATGCTTGTCGGGATCGATATCCCACAATTCCTTGATACCGAGGCCGTAGACCTGCGGCTGGCAATCGGCCTCAAGGTCGAATTTGGCCTTCATCTGCTTGGTCAGATTGCCGCGCACACCCTCGGCGAAGAAGGTGTATTTCGCCTCGATCTCCATACCGGGCTGGAAGTCGCCCTTGTGCGATCCATCCTCGGCAATGCCCATATCCTGCGTGATAACGCCCTTCACCGCGCCGCTCTCGTCGAACATGACTTCGGCAGCGGGAAAGCCCGGGAATACCATCACACCCAGACCCTCGGCCTGCTCGCCCAGCCAGCGCGTCAAAGCGCCAAGAGAACCGGTGTAGTTGCCTGCGTTCGACAAAAAAGGCGGCATCATCAGATGCGGCATTGAATATTGGCCGCCTTTGGTCAGCACCCAGTGCCAATTGTCGGTCACGGGCGTTTCGGCCATCGGGCAATCCATTTCGCGCCATTCGGGTAGCAACTCGTCGAGCGCCTTCGGATCGACCACTGCACCGGAAAGGATATGTGCGCCGATCTCGGAACCTTTTTCGAGGACGACGACTTCAAGCTCTTCGTTGATCTGCTTGAGACGGATCGCGGCTGAGAGGCCCGCTGGCCCTCCCCCGACAATCACCACGTCGCATGGCATTGACTCGCGCTCAATCTTTTCGTCGCTCATCCCGGTTGTTCCCTCATGTTTTAGGCGTCTGTAGCTTGCAGAAACCCTTGAATAGTGCAGCGCAGCAGGTCAAGACCCGCCTCAGCCATGACAACGCCCACCAAAGAGCCATCCGGTGCCACATTAGCGGACGAGTTCTCGGCCGCGCTCGAGTGGTGGAAGGAAGCCGGCGTCGACAGCGATTTCGCCGATGACGCTACGGACTGGCTGGAAGCGCCTGCGACCGAAGCAACGCGTGATCCGACCGCACCGACCAAACCGAAAACCAAACCCACCGAAGCGCCGCCACCGCCTCCGAAAAAAATCGGCGGAGACGCCGAAGGCTGGCCCGGCGAGCTGGCAGCATTCACAAAGTGGTGGCTCGAGAGCGATGCAATCGACGATGGCGGGGCATCTCCGGTGATCGCTCCGCGTGGCTCGGCCAATCCCGAATTGCTGATCCTGGTGCCCGAACCGGAAGAGACCGACAGCGATACACTGCTGTCCAATACGCAAGGGTGCTTGCTGGGTGGCATACTGCGCGCCGCTGACTTGGCTGAGGAGAAGGTGTTCATTGCCTCGGTCCTCAGGCGTCACACACCGATGCCCGACTGGACCGCTTTGCAAGCCGCAGGTCTGGGCGATTTACTCACGCATTACGTCGGGTTGGTGAATCCAAAGCGGATTCTTGCGTTTGGACGCAACATTCCGCCGCTACTCGGGAACGATACGGCGCAAGGCGCTGCCATTTTACACAATATTAACCATGAAGGACGAAGCATCCCCGTATTGGGTGTCGGATCCCTCGCCGAGCTGATGCGCTCAGCACCGCGACGGCAGAGATTCTGGCAACGCTGGCTCGAATGGACGGGAAGTTGACGTGGTTAAACCGAACGGATTGCTGAGATCGCTTGTTTTGGCGACAGGCGTTGCAGCCTGCACACTTGCCACACCCGCTTCCGCCAACAGCAGCGCCGCCGAATATTTCACCGCACGCGCCAATTCGACCAACGTCCCTGCCCTGCTCAGCGACCGTGATCGCAGCTACTATCGCGAAGTTTTTGCGGCGATTGACGACCAGCGTTGGGACAAGGTGGAAAGCCTGCTTACAGAACGCGGTGACGGCCCGCTTCACGACGTTGCCAGGGCCGAATATTATCTCCATGCGAACAGCCCGCGTGTCGAGGCAGACAAGATCGCAAGCTGGCTTTCGTCGGGCCGCTATCTGCCGCAGGCCGAACAGATGGCCCGCCTCGGTGAACGCCGTGGACTAAGCGCCAGCTATTCGATCCCGAGCGCGCCGTCGCTGGTCCGGCAGCCTTACGCATCAAAGCGCATCCGCCCACGTGCGATCAATGACAGGACAATGCCTGGTTCGGTCAAAAGCGCTATCCTCGACCGGATCAAAAACGACGATCCCGACGGTGCCCGCCAACTTCTCGACGGGATCGATGCCAGCCTCAGCTCTGCTGCGCGCGCCGAATGGCGCCAGCGTGTCGCCTGGAGTTACTACATCGAGAACGACGATGCCGCAGCCTTCGCCATGGCGCGCACGGTCAATGAAGGCTCGGGTGCCTGGGTGGCTGAGGGCAATTGGGTCGCCGGACTGGCCTCCTGGCGCATGGGTGATTGCGGAAGCGCAGCAGTCTATTTTGAACAGGCCGCGCGTGGTTCCACCAACAACGAGCTGACCGCTGCCGCGCGTTACTGGGCAAGCCGCGCCTATGTCCGCTGCCGCGCACCCGAACGCGTTACGGAACAGCTGCGCGCCGCCGCCGATCTCGACGAGACGCTCTACGGAATGCTTGCGCGCGAACAGCTGGGCCAAGCCTTGCCGCAAACGCATTCAACGGTCGATTTCGACCTGCAGGATTGGCAGGTCATCCGCAATGTCGACAATGTCCGCGTCGCAGTCGCCCTTTCAGAAATTGGTGAAAGCAATCTCGCCGACGAAGTTTTGCGCCATCAGGCAACAATCGGCGATGCCTCGCAATATGAAGCGCTGTCGAAAGCTGGCCCGAGAGTTGGGCGTACCTTCGACCCAACTTTGGATGGCGCATAATGCGCCGCGCGGTGCGCGATCAGAACCTGCATTGCGCTATCCGGCCCCGCGCTGGACGCCGGTTAACGGGTGGAAGGTCGATCCGGCCCTCGCTTATGCACACACGCTCCAGGAATCGAATTTCCGCGCGAAAGTCGTCAGCCCTGCCGGTGCGCGCGGTCTTATGCAGATCATGCCCGCCGCAGCGATCGATCATCGCGGCAAGCTGGGCATTCGCGGCAATGCGCGCGACCTTTCCAAACCCGAAATCAACCTCGCTTTCGGGCAAGAGCATCTCAATATGCTCCGCAACAGCAACGCCACACAAGGCAAGCTGCCCAAGATCATGGCGGCCTACAACGCCGGGCTGTCGCCGGTAACCCGCTGGAATCACGAGATTCGCGACCAGAACGACGCGCTGCTCTATATGGAGAGCATCCCCTATTGGGAGACACGTGGCTATGTCGCGATCGTGATGCGCAATTACTGGATGTATGAACGGCAGGCGGGTAGCAATTCACCGAGCCGCAGCGCGCTTGCGCAGGGTCAGTGGCCTGCATTTCCGGAACTCACGGGTGGAGCAGTCCGCCGGTGTGGCAACTGCCAACTAGCCCCAACTTTCACACGCTTTCAATTTGATCGTGTTCTTGTTATGTTCCGAATGTGGAACATGCAGGGAAGCGAGCAGCCGAAAAGATATCGGGACGCGGCGCACAATCGGCGCAGGTGCCGCAACGCTTTGGCCTTGCCGAACGCGAGGTTGACGGAGACTGGCGCGATGCGATGGAAGCTCTGGACGGCCCTCCCGTAAAGCTCCGCACTACAGTCACCGAGGAGTTTCCCAAGACGATCATCAGCTTCAACCAGTCACCCGACATACCATTCGACCGTTCGATCAACGCCTATCGCGGCTGCGAGCATGGCTGCGTATATTGCTTCGCCCGCCCTACCCACGCGTATCACGATCTCTCCCCTGGCCTCGATTTCGAGACCAAGCTGTTCGCCAAACCCGATGCCGCGAAACTGCTGCGCAAAACGCTAGCGAAACCGAAATACAAACCGCAATGGATCGCGATGGGGACCAATACCGATCCATATCAACCGATCGAGGCGCGATACCGGATCACACGCGAAATTCTCGAGCTGTGCCTCGACACGCGGCATCCGGTGACAATCACGACCAAATCCGACCGGGTCGTGCGCGATCTCGATATCCTGGAGGAGATGGCGGAGCTGGGGCTGGTGGCGGTTTCGATTTCGGTCACCAGCCTTGATACGAAGCTGTCAGGGCTGCTCGAACCGCGCGCAGCTTCACCGCACAAACGACTGGCAGCGATTGGAAAACTGGTCGCAGCGGGCGTACCCACGCATTGCTCAGTTTCGCCGATTATCCCCGCGATCACCGACGAGTTTATGGAAGATATCATCGCCAAGGCGGGCGAGCTCGGCGCATGGTCGGCGGGCTGGATACCGCTGCGCCTGCCGCACGAAGTTGCGCCGCTGTTTCGCGAATGGCTGGCGGTTCATTACCCCGACCGCGCGGGCAAGGTAATGAGCATCGTCCGCTCGATCAGAAGCGCCAAAAATTGCCCACGCGACAACGATCCCGACTTTTTCACCCGCATGAAACCCAGCGGCGTCTGGGCCGACCTGTTCCGCACCCGCTTCCGCATAGCCTGCAAGCGCGCAGGGATTGGCAATCGCAAGCTGGAACTGGATTGCTCGCGCTTCAGGAAGCCGGCGCTCGATGGGCAGATGCTGTTGTTGTGACAGCAGAAAAGATGGTTGCCGCGCGTCAACCGTTCTGCGGCACTCGCTGTTAACGATTTGGCCTCCAGCATGGATGTTCGGCAGTACAAGAGAGCGAGCAACCGCCGACGCAGCATTCAAACCGGGGCACATCTATGTCGAAAACAATCCAAGGTACTTTGATCGCAGCAGTGACGCTGATTGTGATCGCAACGCTGTTTAACTCGACATTCGTCGCAGGCGGGAGCGGGTTGGTCCTGCTCGTCGGTCTCGTCTATGCCTATGTCGTCAGCAAACGCGAAGTCGAACGTGGCGAGACCGCCCGAGCCGACGCGGCCTAGAACCCGGCGCCAGCTTCACCGGGCCTAAACCGCACCAGTCGGCTATCCACCAGCGCTGCTGTGCGGTTGACGACCGCTTTCTGGTAGTCGGGATCCTTGATCATCTCGAAGAATGCTCCGCTGTTCGGGTATTGCGCAACGAAGCCATCATGCCATTCGCGCGTTTCGGGGCCGGTCACCATTGCCTGGAAGCCGCCGCGCCACACGATGCTGCCGCCAACACGGCGGAAGATCGGCCCGCTGGTCTTGCCATACTCCTCGTAAGCGCGCCGTCCACTCCAGCCATTACCGTGATGCTCGTGACCCTCGGGATATTCGGCATCATCCTTGAACAGCAGCAGGTTGAGCATGTGGATAGGCTCGTCGCGCGGGAGCGCCTTGAACGCGGCGAAGCCATCGGCGGTCGGGTCTATGTAGTTGGTCAATTCGCACTCCTCCTGCTCGTCATTGCGAGCGTAGCGAAGCAATCCAGAGTCTCAAGCGCTTTCACTGGATTGCCGCGTCGCCTTACGGCTCCTCGCAATGACGCTAGACTTCAATCTCGCGCCACTCGCTGGGAGCCAAGCCTTGCACAGACCACTCACCGATCATCCAGCGGATCAACCGCAGGGTAGGCAATCCAACCGCCGCTGTCATCCGGCGGACCTGGCGGTTCTTTCCTTCAGTGATCCTCAGCGCGATCCAGCTATCGGGCACATTTTTGCGGTAGCGGATCGGTGGATCGCGATCCCATAGTTCGGGCGGATCGACCTGCTTGACGTCAGCAGGCCGGGTCATGCCATCTTTCAACCGCACTCCGCGCCGCAGCTGCTCAATCGCATCGTCACCCGGCACACCCTCGACCTGCGCGAGATAGGTCTTGGGTATCTTGTGCCGCGGTTCGGCGATACGCGATTGCAGCCGCCCGTCATCGGTCAGCAGAAGCAAACCCTCGCTATCTTTGTCGAGCCTGCCCGCAGGATAAACCCCCGGCACATCGACCAGATGCGCCAGCGTATCGTCCACGCCTTCCTTGCCACCGCGGAATTGCGACAGCACACCGAACGGCTTGTTGAGCAGGATCAACCGGCTCACGCGTCGGGTAACTTATAGTCCTTAAACCGGTCACGCAGATCCTTCTTGCTGATCTTGCCGGTCGCAGTGTGCGGGATGTCATCGACGAATTCGACGGCATCGGGCATCCACCATTTGGCGATCAGTGGCCTCAGATGGTCAAGGATATCGTCTGCCGAAACGTCCGACCCCTCGTTCTTCACCACAAACAATACCGGGCGTTCATCCCATTTCGGATGGAACATGCCGACGCACGCCGCCTCGGCGACGCCATCGTGGCCAACCGCAGCATTTTCAAGCTCGACCGAGCTGATCCATTCGCCGCCCGATTTGATCACATCCTTGGTACGATCGGTCAGCTGCAGTGTGCCATCGGGATGGATGATGCCGACATCGCCTGTGTCAAACCAGCCATCGTTCCCGACTGCATCCTCTTCTGCCTTGAAGTAGCGGCGAATGATCCACGGACCGCGAATTTGCAGCGCGCCGCTCGCCTCGCCATCGCGCGGCAGTTCGGTGATCATGTCGTCGAGATCCACCGTGCGCAGTTCGACGCCAAAGATCGGGCGCCCCTGCATCGCGGTCTTGTCGACTTTCTCTTCGAAGCTGAGTTCATCCCAGTCCCAGGTTGGCCCGCCGACGGTGCCGATGGGCGAAGTTTCGGTCATGCCCCAGGCATGCTGGACACGCGTGCCGTTCTTCATCAGGCGCTCGATCATAAAACGCGGACAAGCCGAACCGCCAATGGTCGCGGCCTTGAGCGGAGGCAGATCGATGCTTTCTTTGTCGCAATATTGAAAATGCGCCAGCCACACGGTCGGCACACCAGCGCTGTCGGTCACCTTCTCGCGAATCATCAGCTCGTGCAGAACCGCCGGATCGTTGACCGCCGAGAACACGAATTTGATTCCCGCCATCGCGCCTGCATAGGGGAGCCCCCAGCTCGCCGCATGGAACATCGGCACAACCGGCAGCATCACCGAAGCCGAACTGAAGTTGAACGCCGCTGGCTGGAGTCCCGCAAGTGCGTGCATCACTGTCGAGCGATGTTCGTACTGGACACCCTTGGGATTGCCCGTCGTGCCCGCTGGTGTAACAGATCATGCATGGATCGGTCTCGCTGCCCTCAACCCATTCGAAGTCGCCGTTCTGCTCTCCGATCCAGTCTTCGAAAGCCGCCGAGCCTTCGCCGGCATCGTAACAGATATAGTGTTCGACCGTCGTCCAGCGCTCTTTCATGCGGTCGATGATAGGCTGGAATGCTGCATCGTAGAGCATGACCCTGTCTTCGGCGTGATTGACGATATATTCGAGCTGGTCGTCGAACAGGCGCGGATTGACTGTATGGAGCACCCCGCCCATCCCTGCGACGCCATACCAGCTGACCAGGTGCCGCGAGTGGTTCATCGCCATGCTGGCAACCCGGTCGCCCTTCTTGATACCCAGCGCCTGCAGATGCCTGCGCCATTTTCAACGCGTCGGCGCGAATGCCAGCCCAATCTGGTTCGAGTTTCGCTGCCATCGGCCCAGCGACGTGACAATCTCACGATCTGGCCTGCCTCGCGCGCGGCGTGATCGATCACATGCGTCACGCGCATGGTCCAGTCCTGCATGGCTCCCAAACTCGCTCCCGGCATCGGCAAACTCTCCATTTTTCAGTTTTCTTGTCGAACCCATCATGCCTTCGCTTGCCTGCCATGGCAATCACCTGCAGTGCTCACCGACAGGACCGGATGGGAATGGATCAAATCTGCACTGGCAGCTGCTTGACTGGCAGGATGGTCGAAAGCCGCTTTCCGCGATCTCGCAAACTTGTCGCAAGATGCGCTGCACATTTACGTGGCGCTTGCTCACCTATTCTCGCCGATCATGCGTGCTGTTTCGCTGGTTGGCCCGCGCATGGCAATGGCGCGTCTTGCTGGTGGTTTTGGCAGCTGCAACGCCTGGCGGGTGAATATGTCGATATGCCGGACAGCTATCTGCAGAAGACGGCGTTGATCTGGATTAACATCACCAACAATATTCACGATATCATGGTCAATACGATGCTCGCGCCGGTTATTGCTGTTTGCTCGCCGCGCGCATGACAAAAATGTTCGAGAAACCCGAAACTGCGCCCGCTGATGTCGACGAGCTACGCGACAAGCCGGAGGTGTGAACCGCCACGCCGCGTGGTAAGCGACACCTTGTCTATACCCTCAATCAGCGCAACCCGCTCGGCCAGTTCGCCATCGAGTGCATAGTCCCGGCCAAGCCGCATCATCGGTTCCATTCTCGGTGCCAGTCTTGAGCGTAACGAGCACCTCGCCGTGACCGGGTGTTCCGGGTAGTAGCTCCAGTTTGAGATCATGTAGCGCAGCCGCATCGTTCAGCTCAAGGGTCAAGCAGCATACGCGAGCCGCCCTTGATCTCCTCAAGCGGGCGCCCGCTCCTCGAACAGTCACACGCGGCGGCTCATCAGGGCTGGGTGAATCCAGTTCGACGTTCAGCAGGACGCAAGTGCTTTCCGCCGCCCATTGCTGGAACTTCTCAACCAGAGTTTCCTCGAAAGCACGCAGCGCTGAACTGACCGGTTGAATCGGAGAAAGTCGGCACGGACGAAGTCTTTCCCTCGCCGGGTCTTGCCCTTGTTCACGCTCTCGACCATCGCTGCCATCACAGCAGCCTGACGGCCGCCTGACGGCGCACCGGCCTCCATCAGGCTCTGATAGGTTCGCGCTCCGTTGGCCGAAGCGATGGTCCAATATTGCTGCACCGGATGCGCGGAGAAGTAGAAGCCGAAATTTTCGCGTTCCTTGGCCATCCGCTCGGGCCGCGACCAATCGTCGATTTCCTTGAGACGCAAGTCGGCATTGCCGCTCTCATCGCCCGCAAACAACGCGGTCTGGCCGCTTTCACGCTCGCGCGTTGCTGCATCTGCGGTGGCCAGCAGCAGGTCGATATTCTCGAATAGCATTCCGCGGTTGGGCTCAAATTCGTCGAGGGCACCCGCGCAGACCAGGCCCTCAAGCTGACGTCGGTTCATCGAACCCGGCGGCAGGCGTTCAAACAGGTCTTTCAGGCTTTCGAACCAGCCACTCTCTTCGCGTTCGCGCACGATAGCGTCCATCGCCTTCTCGCCGACATTGCGAATACCCGCAAGAGCGTAACGCACCGCATAACCATCATCGGTTCGCTCTACCGAAAACTCGGCAACAGAGCGATTGAGGCTTGGCGGGGCGATCTCGATATCATGCCGCCGCGCATCATCGACAAATTGCGCCAGCTTCTCCGATTGATGCATATCGAAGCACATTGAGGCGGCGTAGAATTCCTCGGGATAATGCGCCTTCAGCCACGCCGTCTGGTAGGCGAGCAAGGCGTAGGCGGCTGCATGCGACTTGTTGAAGCCGTAGCCAGCAAACTTGTCGATCAAATCGAACAACTCGTTCGCCTTAGCCGCGTCGATATCCGATACGTCCCTGCACCCGTCGACAAAGCGCTGGCGTTGCGCATCCATCTCGGCCTGGACCTTCTTGCCCATCGCGCGGCGCAGCAAGTCGGCATCGCCGAGCGAGTAGCCCGCGAGGATCTGCGCGGCCTGCATCACCTGTTCCTGATAGACGAAGATTCCATAGGTCTCGGCGAGAATACTCTCGAGCTTGGGATGCGGATATTCGATTGGCACTTCGCCGCTCTTGCGCTTGCCGAACAGCGGTATGTTGTCCATCGGACCCGGCCGGTAAAGCGAGACGAGTGCGATGATATCCTCGAATTTGCTCGGCTTCACCGCAGTCAGCGTACGGCGCATGCCCTCGGATTCCAACTGGAACACCCCGACCGTATTGCCCGATTTCATCAGTTCGAAAACCGCCTGATCGTCCCATGCAAGCTGACCGAGATCGACCGCAATCCCGCGTTTCTCGAGTAGATCGGTCGCCTTGCGCAGCACCGACAGCGTTTTCAGCCCCAGGAAGTCAAACTTGACCAGCCCGCTGCTCTCGACATGTTTCATATCGAACTGCGTGACCGGCATGTCCGAGCGCGGATCGCGGTAGAGCGGCACAAGTTTCGCGAGCGGCCTGTCGCCGATCACCACGCCCGCAGCGTGGGTGGAAGAGTTGCGCGGGAAACCTTCAAGCTGCATCGCTAGGTCGATCAGCTGCTTGACCTCGTTGTCATTCTGATATTCGCGCTTAAAATCGGACGCGCCATTGAGCGCGCGCGGCAAGGTCCACGGATCGGTCGGGTGGTTCGGAACCATCTTGCACAGCCGGTCGACATGGCCGTAGCTCATCTGCAAAATCCGCCCGCAATCGCGCAGCACCGCACGCGCTTTCAGCTTACCGAAGGTAATGATCTGCGCGACGTGATCAGCCCCGTATTTCTGCTGCACATAGCGAATGACTTCGCCGCGGCGCGTTTCGCAGAAGTCGATATCAAAGTCGGGCATCGATACGCGTTCGGGGTTCAGGAAACGCTCGAATAACAGGCCGAGCTTGATCGGATCGAGATCGGTGATCGTCAGCGCCCATGCGACCACCGAGCCTGCGCCAGAGCCACGGCCCGGCCCCACCGGAATGCCTTGCTCCTTGGCCCACTTTATAAAGTCGGCAACGATCAGGAAGTAGCCAGGAAAGCCCATGCCGACAATCACATCGACTTCAAAATCGAGCCGGTCGAAATATTCCTTGCGCTCTTCCTCCGGCATTTCGCCATAGGGTTCGAGACGCTTCTCCAGGCCTTTGCGCGCATCCTCTGCCAAAGCCTTGGCCTCGCCTTCGAGATCACCCGCCAAACTAGGCAGGATCGGGTCGCGATAGGGCGGCGCATAAGCACAGCGCCGGGCAATGGTCAGCGTGTTCGCAGTCGCGTCGGGCAAATCGTCGAACAGCTCCTCCATCATCGGCGCGGATTTGACAAAGGCTTCGCGGTTCGAGCGCGGACGATCATCGGCCTCGATATGCGACGAATTGGCAATGCACAGCATCGCGTCATGCGCGTTGTACATATGCGGCTCGGCGAAGAATGCGGGATTGGTCGCTACGAGCGGCAGGCCGCGCGCATAAGCGAGATCGATCAGTGCATCCTCGGCTGCATCCTGCACGGGATCGCCGCAGCGAGCGAGCTCGATATAGAGCCGGTCGGGGAAGAACCCTTGCAAGCGGTCAAGAAACGCCTCGCCATGCTCGTGCTGCCCCTCGCCGAGCAATCGCGACAAAGTGCCCTCACCCGCACCGGTCAACGCAATCAGCCCGTCGGTATGCCCTTCGAGATGCCGCATTCGCACATGCGGTTCAAATTCGAGCGGACGGTCGAGATGCGCCATGCTGACAAGGTGACAGAGATTGTCATAGCCGGTCTCATCCTGCGCATAGAGCGGCAGATAGTCGACCTGCTTTCCCTCGGCATCGCGCGCTATGCCAAGCAGAGTGCCGATGATCGGCTGTACGCCCTCATCCATACACGCCTTGGCAAACATGACAGCGCCATAGAGTCCGTCCGCTCGAATTTGAACCGCATGTGCGAATGCGGCATCTCGAAGGGCATACCGACGGGCTGATTGCGTTGACCGGTGCGGGTGAGGGCACTTTGTCGCGATTGCTCGGCGAGGGGCAGCACGAGCATGGCGAGGCGTTTCTTGACCGCTTGCAAGGGTTCTTCCCCGACCGGCTCTATATCGAGCTCGCTCGCTGCGGCGATCCCGTGCAGGATGCTGCTTCGGATCGATCGCCGCTTCGAGCATCGAATAGGACGAAAGCACGCGCAAAGGGACGAAGGGAGCGAAGGCCATCGCTTCACTATGCGGCGCACGCCTCTCCATGCCAAGCACCGCATTCCTGCATTTGGGGAAAAACTGCTATTGAGGACCAAACGGCCGCTGGAGAAGCCGATTCGCGTCAAGTGGAGGAGGAAATCATGGACAACAATCCTGTCGAGAAACGCACACAGGGGCTGGTTGCGCGAGCGCAGTCGGTCATTCTCAAACCCGCCGAAACCTTCCCGAAAATTGCAACCGAATCCGACCCACCGATGTCGGTGTTCACCAGCTATGTCGTTCCATTGGTTGCCATCGGGCCGATTGCCTCCTTTATCGGCGGTCAGCTGTTCGGCTATGGCGGGTTCGGCTTCAGCTATCGCCCAAGCCTGATGGGCGGGCTGAGCACCGCGATCATCTCCTATATACTCGGCCTGATCGGCGTGTGGGTGCTGGCCTGGATCGCAAATTTCCTCAGCCCCAAATTTGGCGGTAAGGACGATTTTCCCGCTGCCTTCCGGCTGGTTGCCTATTCGATGACTGCAGCCTGGGTGGTCGGCATCATCGGCCTTATTCCCGCGCTCGGAATACTCGGACTGGCTGGCCTTTACAGCTTCTACCTCTATTACAAGGGCGCGACGCCGGTGATGGGCGTCCCGCAAGACAAAGCGGTCGGCTATACCGCAGTCACGGTCGTTTCGGCGGTGGTGCTCTACATTGTCGTAGGGGCGGTCACTGCCTCGATTGCGGGTTTGGGCGCGCTGGCAGGCGGTGGCCTGGCCGCCGCCGATGCGCAGAATGACCGTGCGACGATCGATCTTGGCGAATATGGCAGGATAGAAACCGGCAAAGACGGCGCAGTGGCCGAGATGAAATTCAGGGATCCCGAGACCGGCGAGGAAATGACGGTCACCGTCAACGAATCTGAAGAATAGCCGGCTAGCCGATTATCGCTGGTTTTCCTCGCGCGCGTCGGCGATTTTGCGGCGGGTGTCGCGGATGCTTGACCAAGCGCCGTAGACGATCAGCACGCCGAGGAAAATCCATACCCAGAGCGGGATATTCCGCCCGGCAATCGCAAGATAGATATAGGCCGATACGAAGAAGAAGCCGGCCGACATCGTCGGTAGAACCGTCGATTTTCCTGCCTTGGCGTTGCGCACCAGCCAGCCGATCGAGAGCAGGAAAAACGGGATTGCGCCGACGTAAATGCCGCCGAAAATATACGGATTTACGCCGTATTCCGCGCCGAGCGACAAAAACCACTGGTTGATAGATTCGAGCATTGTGCCCTCCATTTCGTTGACCAGTGTTTCGGCCCGCCATCCCGCGAAGTTACAGCAGTTTGGCGATATCCTTTTCGATCGCTGCCGGCGCGTCTTGCGGAGCGTAGCGTTTCACGACCTTGCCGTCGCGGTCGATGAGGAACTTGGTGAAGTTCCATTTGACCGACTTGCTACCCATCAGGCCGGGTGCTTCCGCTTTCATCCAGTCGAACAGCGGGCTGGCATCGTCGCCATTTACATCAACCTTTTGCATCAGCGGGATTGTCAGGCCAAAATTGACCTTGCAAAACTGCTCGATCTCGTCCGCGTCGCCGGGTTCCTGCCCGCCAAACTGGTTGCACGGAAATGCAAGCACCTCAAAGCCCTGATCGCCGAATTTCTGATGCAGCGCCTCGAGTCCGTCATATTGCGGGGTGAACCCGCATTTGCTGGCCGTGTTGACGACCAGCAGCACCTTTCCCTGCTTGTCGGACAGGTCGAGGTCTGATCCATCGGGCTTCTTGACTGTAAAATCGGCAATGGTGGTCATTCTGCTGTGTCTTTCTCTTCGCGGGCCGCTTTGGGCCGGTAAATAAAATCGAAGCTGGTGCTCCAGGTAACGCCGTGGTCGCTGCTCGATTGGCCGAACTGGCGGACCGAGCCATCTTCCTGCAACGTGTAGGTCATGCGTGTCATGGATACGTTGCCCTGAGGGTCCTTGCCCCAATAGCCCGTCAGCACCATCGAACCGTCAACCAACCCACCCTCAAACTGCACGCGTCCGGGCGAGGATCCGATCCATAGCTGATGCCATCGCTCGGTCTGCGGATCGTATGTGTTCAGGCTGCCACCGTTGATCTTGTTGAGCGGCATCCAGTTCTCACGGATTGCGCAGCCATAATAGAGTTTTTCGATCTTGCTGTCGGCGACCTTATTCTCGCTGCCGCTGGGATAAACGTCCCATTCTCCAACCCAGAAATCGAACTGGCTGTACTCGGGTGTGTCGCACCGCGGCGGGCTCGCGGGTGTAGCCGGCGTTGCTTGCTGCAGTAGCAAAAGAGGCGCAAAAAAGGTGATCATCACAGAGACTTTCCGAAAGCAGCTCCCGAAACCGGAAACTAGTCGAGCGTGCCTTCATGCAGCCTTACCACACGGTCCATTCGCGTGGCGAGTCTCTCATTGTGCGTCGCGACAAGAGCCGCGCTACCCTCACCCCGAACCAGCGCAAGAAACTCTTCCAAAACCCGGTCAGCAGTGGCTTCATCGAGATTGCCTGTGGGTTCATCGGCGAGCACCAATGCCGGACGATTGGCCAGCGCACGCGCAACCGCCACACGCTGCTGCTCACCTCCAGAAAGCTGGCTTGGTCTGTGATCGAGCCGTGCGGACAACCCGAGCGCGCCAAGCAGCTCCTCAGCCCGCTGACTGGCTTCCCCATGCGGCGTGCCGACAACCAGCTGCGGCAGAACCACATTTTCGGTCGCGTTGAAATCGGGCAGCAGGTGATGGAACTGGTAGACGAAACCAAGATTGTTGCGCCGCAACTCGGTCCGCCGATCCGATGGCAGGTCGCTGGCATCGGTTCCGTTGATTGCAATACGGCCGCCAAAACCGCCCTCGAGCAGCCCCACGGCCTGCAGCAATGTCGATTTGCCCGAGCCCGAAGGCCCAAGCAGCGCGACAATCTCTCCGGGCTGGATCGTCAAATCGACCCCGCGCAGGACGTCGATCGTTACATGCCCCTGCGTAAAGGATCGGGTCAGGCCCGAAAGCTGGACGACCGGACTACTCATAGCGCAGCACCTGTACCGGATCGGTGTTCGCGGCCTTGTAGGCCGGATATAGCGTGGCGAGGAAGCTGAGCACCATGGCCAACAGGCAGATACCGATGACTTCGGACGGATCGACGCGCGCCGGCAACTCGGTCAGGAACCGGACCGAGGGATCCCACAGCGCCTGCCCCGTTACCGCCTCGAAGAAGCCGACAATGCCCTGGCGGAAATAGAGGATGACAAAACCGAGAACCAGCCCGCTGACTGTCCCGACCGCGCCAATCACGGTGCCCGTCGTGACAAAAATCTTGAGCACATTGCGGCGCGTAGCGCCCATTGTTCGCATGATCGCGATATCGCGCGTTTTCGCACGCACCAGCATGACCAGCGAGGAGAGGATGTTGAACGCGGCTACCAGCACGATCAGCGACAATGCAAAGAACATTGCCGCGCGTTCCACCTCCAAGGCTTCAAAAATACTCGAATTGATGACCCGCCAATCGTTGATCTGCGCCCTGCCCTGCAATTTTTGCGATAGCGGCGCGAGAATTTCACCGACCTCCTCGGCATCTTCGGTGGTTACCTCGATCAATCCGATTGTATCACCGGTAAGGAGCAGCGTCTGCGCGTCTTTGATCGGCATGATCACGAACACCTGGTCGAAATCATAAATTCCGGTCTCGATCAGGGCCGCAACCTGGTAGCCGACCTGCCGCGGCACGGTTCCGAACGGTGTCGAGCGCCCCTGCGGATTGATAATGGTGACCGTATCGCCAACCCGTGCGCCGAGCTTCATCGCAAGCCTGCTGCCGATCGCCACCTGTCCGGAAAGCGGTTCGATCGTGCTCAGGTTGCCCTGAATCAAATTCTCGGCGAGTTTGGTGATGTCCTTTTGCGTGTTCCCGCGCAGCTGGATCGCCTCGGCGCGACCGTTGAAGGTCATCAACAGAGGCTGTTCGATCAGCGGGGAGGCATCGACCACGCGCGGCGTCTCGCGCGTTTCTTCGAGCAGCTCTTCCCAGTTTTCCAGCCGTCCGCCAAAGCCCTGAATGATCGCATGTCCGTTGAGATTGACGAAACGGTCAAGCAATTCGCCGCGAAAACCGTTCATCACGCTCATCACGACGATCAGCAGCGCAACGCTCAGCATCACCACGCCGACGCTGATCCCGGCAACAAGCGCGATAAACCGCTCGCCCTTGCCGGGGAGCATGTAACGCTTGGTGACCATCCATTCGAAGGGTGAGAGGAACAAAGAGATTCGCTTTTCGTAACGCCCGGTGGCGGGAGGGTTTGGCGGCTGTTTAAGCGCGGAAACCTGTCGCTGCAATGAAATGCAGTGCGGGGTTTGGGGAAATCGGACGATTGATCGGTGGGCGCTCGGTGACAGCCCTTGTAATTGTTCCGTAACACAGCCAATGAGCGCCCAACTCGGACACCAACGGGCGGTGGTATTCTGATGAACGTGACACACCCCTTTATCGACGACAGTGGCGACAAGCTGCGCGAAGAATGTGGCATCTTCGGCGCGATCAATGCGCAGGACGCTTCGGCAGTTACCGCGCTCGGCCTGCACGCGCTCCAGCATCGCGGGCAGGAGGCCGCCGGGATCACCTGCTACGATGGCGACAGGTTCTACTCGGTGCGCGGGACTGGTCATGTTGCCGACAACTTCTCTACCGAAGAGGCGCTCGCCGAATTGCCTGGCCATATGGCGGCCGGTCATGTCCGCTATTCGACCACAGGTGGTTCGGGTCTCAGGAACGTCCAGCCGCTCTTTGCCGATCTCGCCAGTGGCGGATTCGCGGTTGCCCATAATGGCAATATTTCAAACGCCCGGACGCTGCGCGATGATTTAGTAAGCCGGGGATCGATCTTCCAGTCGACCTCCGACACCGAAGTCATCATCCACCTTGTTGCGACAAGCCGCTACCCGACGATGATCGACCGGCTGGTCGATGCTTTGCGAATGGTCGAAGGTGCCTATTCGCTGATCGTGATGACACCCGAAGGCATGATCGCATGCCGCGACCCGTACGGAATTCGTCCGCTGGTGATGGGCCGGATCGGGGACACAACCGTATTCGCCAGCGAGAGCGTGGCATTCGATGTGATCGGGGCCGAGTTTGTCCGCGAGGTCGAGCCGGGAGAATTGATCCGTGTTGCCTTCGACGGCAAGACGGAATCGCTCCGCCCATTCGGTAACATCAACCCGCGCCCATGTATTTTCGAGCATGTCTATTTCAGCAGGCCCGACTCGGTATTCGTCGGCCAATCGGTCTATTCCTCGCGTAAGTCGATTGGTGCGCAGCTTGCTATCGAAAATCCGGCGGACGTCGATCTGGTCGTCCCTGTCCCCGATAGCGGCGTGCCGGCGGCCATAGGATATGCGCAGCAGGCCGGTATCCCGTTCGAGCTGGGTATTATCCGATCACATTATGTCGGACGGACCTTTATCCAACCGACGCAAGGCGCGCGCACCTCCAGCGTATCGCTGAAACACAACGCCAACAGCGCGCTTGTCGAAGGCAAACGCATCGTGCTGATAGACGATTCGCTTGTGCGCGGAACAACCAGCATCAAGATCGTCCAGATGATGCGCGATGCGGGTGCGACAGAGGTCCACTTCCGCGTCGCCAGCCCGCCTTTCGCCCACAGCTGTTTCTATGGTGTCGACACGCCCAAGCGCGAAAAGCTGCTCGCGGCGCGAATGGATCTGGAACCGATGCGCGAATATATTGGCGCGGACAGCCTTGCCTTCGTCTCGATCGACGGCTTGTATCGTGCGGTGGGGCTCGAGAAGCGCGAAAAGGCATGCCCGCAATATTGCGACGCCTGCTTTACCGGCGACTATCCGACCACGCTGACCGACTTCACCAGCAAGAAAGCCAAAGACGCACAGCTTTCCTTCGAGCGGGTCGACGGATGAGCGACAACAAGCCGCATGAGGGCAAGCTCGCGCTGATTACCGGTTCGAGTAAGGGCATAGGCGCAGCAACCGCGAAAGCGCTGGCTGAGGCGGGTGCGCATGTCGTGCTGACCGGGCGCGATGTGAAGGCGCTGGAGGCGGTGGAGGATGATATCCACGAGGCCGACGGACAAGCGACGATTGCTCCGCTTGATCTGACCGAAACCGACGCAATCAGCCGCTTGGCCGCCGCAATCGCCGGACGATGGGACAAGCTGGATATCCTCGTAATATCAGCTGCCTATTTGCCGACGCTCACACCGGTCACGCAGATCGACCAGAAGCAGTACAGCCAGGCATTGACCGTAAACCTGTTGGCTACACAGGCGTTGCTCGCGGCTTTCGACCCGATGCTCAAGCGCGCCGATGCCGGACGCGTGATTGGCCTGACGAGCAGCGTCGGTGCCGATGCCCGCGCGTACTGGGCGGCCTATGGCTCGACCAAGGCGGCCTTTGAATCGCTGCTCGACAGCTACGCGCAGGAAGTCGAGAAAATCGGCGAAGTGCGTGTGGCCATCGTCGATCCGGGCGCAACGCGCACCGATATGCGTGCAAAAGCCTATCCCGGAGAAGACCCGGCAACCGTCAAGCCACCCGAAATAGTTGCCGCAACCATCACCGGGTTGCTTGAAAGCGATTTCACGACCGGACACCGCGAACGGGTCGTTAATCCCGCTTAACCAGCTTTTCCAACACTTCGGAAAGCAGCCTTCGTCATTTTACACAAAGCCTGTCGGGAAAGCTGTCCGAAAGGCTTGAGTTAGGCTTGTTCGATGGGATCCGATAATGCTGATCGATACACATGACAGCTACGAGTTGGCGGCGCAGGAAGATCGCTGCTCTCCGCGTACAAAGCTCACAATTCCGGCGCAATTGCGCGCATCGGGTGGCCGCGCCTTCCAAACAGTGGTTCACGACCTGTCGATTTCGGGTTTCTCGGCCTCGGCGATCAGCCGGATGCATGTTGGCCAGCTTTGCTGGATCACGCTGCCCAGCCTCGAATCGCTTCAGGCGGAGGTTGTCTGGTGGGACAATTCCATCGTCGGCTGCGCCTTTGCCGAGCTTCTAAGCCCGATCGTCCATGACAATATTCTAGAGCGATACAGCCCCAGTTCTGTCTATCGCAACCCGGTTTAACCCGGCTTATCCAGGCCCCCAGAGGCGAGTCGATGAAACGGCTCGCCTCGTCCTGGGCAAGCCATTACTCCGCAGCGTCCTCGCCTGATCCAGCGGCATCCACAGCTGCTTGCACCTGCTTGTAGAACACCTCGCGCTGCGCGCCATACTCTCCCTGTCCCGTTGCAACCGGCCAGTTGCTGTTGGACGCGATCACCAGATTGCGCGCCGGGTCGATGAAAATGCCCTGCCCGAATATACCCTGTGCAGCGAATGAACCGTCATCATTGGTCCACCACTGGAAGCCATAGCCGCGGCCATCGACGCCAATCGGAGCTTGTTTGACCGTTGCCATTTCCAACCAGTCATCGGGCACAACCCGCTCGCCACCCGCCATTGCACCCTCGAGGATGAACTGACCGAACCGCGCATAGTCTCGCGTCGCCGCCTGGATGCAGCAGCCGCTGATTTCGTGCCCGGTCGAACCGAGCAGCCAGGTCGCATCCTGTTCCATCCCGTAGGGCCGCCAGACCTTCTCCGACAGATAATCCGCCAGCGGTTTACCGGTTGCTTCGCTGACCAACACGCCGATCAGGTTGGTCTCGCCGGTCTTGTACACCCACTTCTCACCCGGAGGCGCTTCACGCGGGAGCGTTTTCATATAGCTGACCGTGACGTCCTCGCCCTCGCCCGCTTGATGCTCGTTGAACAGTGCAACATCCGAGTTGGGATCTTCATAATCCTCGTTCCAGCGCACACCCGAAGTCATGGTAAGCAGTTGCCAAACGGCAACGTCATCATAGGCAGACCCCTTGAGTCCCTCGATGTAGTCGGTAACTTTGTCATCGAGGCTTTTGATCGCGCCGTCCTTCACCGCAGCGCCGACCATGGTCGATGTCAGGCTCTTCGCGACCGAGAAGCTGGTCCATTTGCCTTCGGCGCTGAAATCGAGGCCGTATTTCTCGTAAACGAGCTTGCCGTCGTGCAGAATTACCATCGCCGCGCTGCGCTGTTCGGCCATGAATCTGTCGATATCGACCGAGCTCAGATCGAGTTCTCCTGCTGGCAACGGGCGAACGGTTTCACCCGCCTCGATCACCCGCGCCTCTGCAAGGATCGGGATTGCATCGAGTTGACGGAATGCCGCATCGCGCTGCTCGGTCGTCCAGAACAGGACATTGCGGTCGGTCGGGAGATTCGCGAGCAAGGCACGCTGGTCCTTGTCCATCATCGCGTAAGTAACCCCGCCCGCGACCAGCAACACAAGCAGCAATCCAACAAGAAACTTCTTCATATCATCCCCTCCAAAGGGCAAATTCAGGTGTTCCTGACAAGCGTGACCTGACTCACGTCAATCCCGCCGCCACGGAAACCACCTTCGCAATACATCAGATAATAACGCCACAGACGAATAAAGCGCTGGTCAAAACCATCGGGCAGCCTGCCCTCCTCGACTGCAACATCGAAATTCTCGCGCCACAGCTGGAGCGTTTCGGCATAATCGAGCGCGAAATCACGCTGGCCCTCCCAGCCAAGGCCGCGTTCTGCGGCCAGCCTCTGGAAGTCGCTCTCCCGGATCAGCAGTCCCCCCGGGAAAATATACGCCTGGATGAAATCGGCGCTGGCCGCATAGGCATCGAACAACTCGTCCTTCATGCTGATAAACTGGATCGCCGCACGGCCACCCGGTTTCAGGTTGCGCGCGATGCAGTCGAAATAGCTCGGCCAATATTCGCGCCCGACCGCCTCGACCATTTCGACGCTGACGATAGCATCGAATTGCTCGTCAGTGTCGCGATAGTCCTGCTTGCGAAAATCGATCTGCGGATCGTGCCGTTCGCGCGCCCAGGCCAGTTGCTCGTCGGACAGGCTGATCGCTGACACTTTCGCGCCGCGCGATGCGAAATAGTTGGCGAGCGCACCCCAACCGCAACCGATCTCCAGCAACGTCGCGGGATCGCCCAATCGCGCGGCAAGGTCATCCCATTTGCGTTGCTGCGCAGCCAGCAGATCATCGCCGTCAGCAAAAATCGCCGAGGAGTAGCTCATCGTCGGATCGAGCCATTGCGCGTAGAAATCATTGCCGAGATCGTAATGCGCGTGGATATTCTTTGCAGCGCCCGACCTGGTGTTGCGATTGAGCCAATGCGCGAAGGCCGCTGCCCAGCGGAACGGCCCCTTGGCGCGCGCTGTCTGGCCCAGCGCCTCGGCATTGCGATTGAAATTGGCGAAGATCAGCACCGGATCGGGGCTTTCCCACTCGCCCGCTTCCCAGGCCTGATACCATCCAATCGACCCATTGGTCGCAAGCCGCATTAACGCGCGCCAGTCGTGCAAGGTGATCTCGGCATCGAAACCGTCGGCCCTCCCCCCGAGCAGGCGCGCGGTTCCGTCGGGCAGATGCGTCAGGATCGATCCGGTCGCCAGACCCGTATCGATGCGGTCGAGAACGCGATGAAATCCTGGCGCAATCAAGCGGCTCATAGCACCCGACCGCCGCTCAAAACGCGAAGCACCATCGAGCAGCGCCCGTCCTCGCTCTGTCTTGATCGAATTGCCCTCTGCCGTCATGCCGCCCATATGCCGCGCCACCGCGCAACGGGCAAGGCGCGATGATTTGAGCATTCATGGCCCAATCTGCTATCGGCTCACACCATTGGCATTGGGAGGGCCTGGAATGGATAATCCAACCGTAAAGAACATCATTGGTGCAATCCTCGGGATCATCGTGGCCGTGGTCGTCGTCGGCCTGGTCGAGATGGCCGGACATACGATCTTTCCGCCGCCCGAGGGGCTCGATATCACCAATCCCGAAGATCAAGCGCGACTGATGGAGGTGATCCCGACCGGCGCAAAGGTCGCGGTTATGGTCGCATGGTTCATCGGTTCTTTCGCTGGCATTTTTGCAGCCAGAAAAATTGGCGCAACCAGCTGGCCATCATGGCTGGTCACGGCTTTGATGATTGCAGCAAGCGTCTACACGACCACGCTGTTTCCGCACCCGATCTGGATGGTTGCCGGGGCACTATTGCTGCCAATAGCGGCGTTGCTACTTGCCGGGCGGATGATCCCGCTACCCAAGCCGTGATGGGCTAAACCCTGGTTTCGCGATAGGCTTCGAGCGCACGCTCGCGGCCTTCGCGGTGGCCGATGATCTTCGCCGGATAGTCGTCCGGCTTGCAGCCGTGCTCTTCAGGATCGTGGATGTATGGCTCGTCGAGATGCGCCAGTTCAGGAACATATTCGCGGATATAGCCCGCCGCATCGAATTTCTCCGACTGGCTGAGCGGAGCCATGATCCGCACGAACATATTGCTGTCGACACCCGTGCCGCTGACCCACTGCCAGTTCACGCCGTTCGATCCGTAATCGGCATCGACCAACGTATCCCAAAACCACTGCTCGCCGTGCCGCCAGTCGATCAGCAGATGTTTGACAAGGAAACTGGCCGCAATCATTCGCACGCGATTGTGCATCCAACCGGTCTGCCATAGCTGCCGCATTCCCGCATCGACGATGGGATAGCCCGTCTGTCCGCGCTGCCACGCTTTCAGGTCACCCTCGATCAG
The DNA here is from genome assembly GCA_965223995.1 of Pontixanthobacter sp. Classification (GTDB taxonomy): domain Bacteria; phylum Pseudomonadota; class Alphaproteobacteria; order Sphingomonadales; family Sphingomonadaceae; genus Pontixanthobacter. Next base: position 396,497 of record CBDCXY010000017.1, read on the forward strand.
GTGCCCACGGTTGGGGTTGCGCCATAGTTCCTCACCATAGCCATCGCGGTAGCTTTCCTTTGGATAGGCCGGAAATTGGCAGATCACATTCTGCGCATAGTCGCGCCAGATGAGTTCCTTCTCAAACGTTTTCCAGCCTTTGCTCCGTTTGTCCTTGAAGCGGTGCCAGATTTGCACCGGACCGATTTCGCCGAAATGCAAATGCGGGGACATTTGCGAGGTCTTGTCGACCGAGGGCAGGTTTCGCTTGTCGTCATAGTCATCGACATGGTCGAGCCACCAGTCGAGCCGTTCATGCGCCGCCGCTTCGCCAACCTCCCAGAACCCGCGCATCCCGCCCGCCCAATCGGGTCTGGTCGGCAGCAGATTCCAGTCGCCAAGTTCATCGCTCGCAGACCAGCTATCGGGCGATTGCAGCGTTTCTGGTTCGGGCAACTTATCGCGTGGTGGCAATTGGTTCAGGGTAGCCTTCGAAAACGGCGTGTAGATCTTGTAAGGGTCGCCCGATCCGGTCGTTACAGCTCCCGGCGGCAGCAGGTAATTCGCATCGTAGAGCTGCAGGTCAGCTTTCTTGGCCAGTTGCCCTTGCGCCTTGCGCCACCATGGTTCGTAATGGCGGTTCGCATGCACGGTTTCCGCACCGATTTCTTCAGCGAGCTTGGCAAGCTCGTCCACCGCATCGCCGCGCCGAAGCACGATGCGCGAGTTGCGCCTCCCGAAACTCTTGGAAAGGCTTTCGAGCGAGTAATGCAGCCACCAGCGGGAAGCCCCGCCATAGGCGTGATCGCCCGCCGCTTCATCATCGAGAACATAAACTGCAACAACCGGGCCTTCCTGTGCTGCATGATACAGCGCAGGATTGTCCGCCATCCGAAGATCGCGCCGCAGCCAGACGATATGTGGTTTGGCCATGAATCCCCCTTCGATGGGGCAACGGAGCTATCGTTCGTCGGTTCCTTCGCGCAGCCCGAAGAGCCGGGCAGCCTTGGAAAGTTCGATTTGGTTTTCCAGTGCTTGGTCAAGCATTCTGATGCGACAGTCTGCCAACCCACGGCTGCTATCAAGCTGGTCCAACACCTTGCAGTAAGTGTTGGATTGCTTTCGGAAACCCTCGAGAAAACCGGTCCCTTCCGTGCCCGTTTCCAGTGTCGCGGCGACCGCACTGTCCCGCTCCGCAAGTGTCTGCTCACCGAGCGTTATCGCCCAATCCGTGGAGAGAAAATAACCACCATTCTGGCGATGGAATTCCGGCAGCAGCGCCTGGATGCGCTGGTGGGTCTCATTGACGCAGTCATATCCGGGCTTCTGCAAATGATCTTCCTGCCAGTCCCAGCTCTTCTCGCACTCGGCGAACAAGCCAGGCACACGCTCTGCCAGCTGCGACAGGTCTCGGTACTTCGATCTGATCGGGACGGACACTGTAAACCGGTCTCCCGCGAGCGGGTCGGTGAAGCGCGCGTCACCAATCACGACATGCAGCAGATCGCCTTTCTCTTCATATCGGTAGAAGGGCACCCTGGACCAGAACTGGAACGCGTTGAACTGATCGTTCGACCAGCCAATATCGAGCGCATATTCGGGCGTTTCCGGTAACGCCTTCAGCACACCCTCACGCAGCTCAACGGGCCGGTAAGTGTGCACGACAAAGTCGGCAAATCCGACGTGCTCTTCTTTCTCCCATATCAGTTCACGCTTGAACGGGTTGAATGGTGTCGGGCTGGCAATAACCTTTTCCGGCGTTCCGAATTGCAACGCTATGCGGTCTGTTCCTGCACTCACGGCCCACGAAGAGATCGCCGAGTTCACGAGAATATAGGCCAAACCCAGAGGAATTGCGGCCAGTGCAGGCCGTCTCCATTTCGGATCATCGCGCCCTTCCCTTCGCAGGGACCAGAAAACCGCCATACCCATCAGCGCCCATAGCCACACGTCGATAATGAACAGCGTATCGCCGTAGAACCACTCGCTAGAGAACGGCTCGAGCAGGCGGATGCCGTAGACATTCAGCCAGTCGAGCGCGGGGTGCGTCAGGCAGCCGATAAAGCTCAGCAGGAACAGCCATTTGAAATTGACCGGCAACCTGCCCTCGGGCCGTTTCCCGCGCTTCGCCTGCCATCGGTCATAGCCATAAAGCAGACCTGCCAGTATCAGCGGCAGGATCACCATCGCCGGCGGCCCGTGCGTAATTCCGCGGCGGAAACCGAGATGCTCCGCACCCTCCAGCCAGAAGAAACACGCCGCATCGACATCGGGCAGGTTTGCGCCGATGATCAGCGCCGACATGGCCAGCCCCGTCTTCTTCTTGAGCCCCGCCTGCCCCAGCAATGCGCCAACGAGAGAGTGGGTTAGATTGTCCACTTACCCGGCCTTCAATCCGTCGGATGTCCTTCATTCGGATCGACAGTCCATGTCTGCCCCTTGCCGAGCAGTTTCGCCAGATTGGCTTCCTTGCCGGCCGCGGATTTCGCGCGCTCCTTGATGACGGCAGCTTCGAAGGTCGGGCGCGGATCGTCGTAGATTACGCCCAGCGCCATCGGGAATGGGCCGAAGGGCATTTCGATCAGCATATGCGCGACGCTGCGATTGGTTGCATCGTGGACCAGCACACCTGCCTCTTGCCAGTTCTCTTCCGTCGCATCGACAACCTTGAGCTTCATTGCGTCGCGGTCGAGCGTCAGGCCTTTGTCCATGCCTGTCTTGGGATCGCCGAACAGCATCGGCTCGCCATGCGTCAGCCATAGCTGGCGGTCACCCGCACCTTTCGGCGCAGCGAAGTCGTTGAACACGTCCTTGTTGTAGACGATACAGTTCTGGAAAATTTCGATGAAGGCCGCACCCTCATGCGCATGCGCGGCTTTCAGCACATCGGGCAGGTTTTTCGACACGTCGAAGCCGCGCCCGATAAAGCGCGCACCACTACCCAGCGCGAAGGAGCATGGATTGGCCGGGCGGTCGTAGGAGCCGATCGGCGTTGAAGGGCTCTTGGTCCCCTCACGGCTGGTCGGGCTCGCCTGCCCCTTGGTCAGGCCGTAAATCTCGTTGTTGAACAGCATGATCTGCATGTTCACGTTGCGGCGCAGCACATGCATCATGTGATTACCGCCGATGGAAAGCCCGTCGCCATCGCCGGTCACCAGCCAGATATCGAGATCGGGATTGGCCAGCTTCACGCCCGTGGCAATCGCCGGCGCGCGCCCGTGGATCGTGTGGAAGCCGTATGTTTCCATGTAATACGGGAACCGGCTTGAGCAGCCGATGCCGCTAATGAAGCAAGTGTTCGACGGGTCCGCGCCCAGCTGCGGCAAGGTACGTTGCACCGCCTTGAGGATCGCGTAATCCCCGCAACCGGGACACCAGCGGACTTCCTGATCGGTTTCCCAATCCTTGAGGGTGGTTTCGATTTTAACTGGTGCGTTCATTCCGGTTCACCTTCGCGATACGCTTGCACACAGAATCCGACGAGCATCGTGAGAATCATTGTGCCAAATATGATGATGAGAAAGTTGTTTGGGGGCTGGAGGAGCGCCAGCGCAGGAAATATTATAACCGCGAGACTCACACCTAGTAGCAACTGGTTAGTTCTACTCGTTGGTTCAGCCGAGTATTCGCTTTTGGTCGGCAAAAAGACTTGTGCAGCGCCGATAAGCAAACCGCCGAGAATTGCAGGGGCGAGCGAGTCGAATTGAGCCGCCAGCCACATCATCGCAAGTAGGAACACCACATTCAGCAGCGTTCGTATGGCAAATGCGCGATTCACTGCTCCGGACTCGGCAGTTGGTCGTCATTGACCGGAACCTGCCCGCCTTCATTGTCTGGAATGTTGTCGAAATATTTGCCGATGGCCTCTTCCAGTTCGGCAATCGCGAAAGGCTGGCCGCTGGTTTTGGTCAACGGGGTCGCATCGACGAGGAACTGGTCACGCAGCACGGTTTTGAACTGGCCGGTGTTCATTTCGGGCACGAGCACATGGTCATAGCTCTTGAGCAGCTCGCCCAGATTACCCGGCATCGGCCAGATATGGCGGACATGGATCTGGCTGACGTCGAGCCCCTTGCGCCGTGCGCGGCTCACCGCCTGGTGGATCGGGCCGTAGGTCGAACCCCAGCCGACCACCGCCAGCTTGCCGCCCGCTTCGCCCAAAGCGATCTTCTGATCGGGCACTTCGACACCCAGAACCTTTGCAACGCGCGCGTCGGTCATCGCCTGATGGTTGTCGGGCGCGTAATCGATATGGCCGGTATCGACCGCCTTCTCGATCCCGCCAATGCGGTGCATCAGGTCGGGCGTACCGGGCCTGATCCACGGGCGCGCACCCTTTTCGTCGCGCTTGTAGGGGAGCAGTTCCCCCTCTTCGCCTTCGCCGTTCTTTTCCTGCAAGAACTGCGCGGGAAACGGCTCGAACGCATCCGGGTCGGGCACTTTCCACGGCTCGGCCGCATTCGCGATATAGCCGTCGGTCAGCAGCATGACCGGCGTCATATATTGCGTGGCGATCCGGCATGCCTCGATAGCGCATTCAAAGGCGTCGCCGGGGCTGCATGCGGCAATCACCGGCAGCGGCGCATCGCCATTGCGACCGTAAATCGCCTGATAGAGATCGCTCTGTTCGGTCTTGGTCGGCAGGCCGGTCGAGGGGCCGCCGCGCTGGCTGTTGACGATCACCAGCGGCAGCTCGGTCATAATCGCCAGACCCATCGCCTCGGTCTTGAGCGCAATGCCTGGTCCCGACGAAGAGGTAACGCCCAGCTGTCCGGCATAGGACGCGCCAATCGACGCACAGATCGCTGCGATCTCGTCCTCGGCCTGGAAAGTCGTAACTCCGAACTCTTTCAACCGCGCGAGGTGGTGCAGGATCGCACTCGCCGGGGTGATGGGATAGCCGCCGAAAAACATCGGCAGATCGGCGAGCTGCGCTCCCGCAACGAGCCCCAGCGAAATCGCCTCGGCACCGGTGATTGTGCGATATAGCCCGGGCTCGCTTTCGACGCGATCGACATGCACCTGCTTCAGCGGCCCTGAAATCTCCGCCGTCTCGCCATAGGCATGCCCCGCACTGAGCGCCGCGATATTGGCATCGGCAATCTCGGGCTTCGATCTGAATTTCTGCTTGAGCCAGTCTTCGATGGGCTTCCGCTCGCGGTCGAACATCCACAGCGCCAGGCCTAGCGTCCACATGTTCTTGGAACGCAGCGCGTCCTTGTTGCCGAGACCAAAGGGCTTGACCGCCTCGATTGTCAGCGCCGAAATGTCGAAGGCCAGCACGTCCCATTTCGCGAGGCTGTCATCCTCCAGCGGGGAAACATCGTATTTCGCCTTGTCGAGATTGCGCTTGGTGAACTCGCCAGTGTCGATGATGATAAGCCCGCCGGGTTTAAGCGCAGCAAGGTTTACCTTGAGCGCTGCCGGGTTCATCGCGACCAGCACATCGGGCGCATCGCCAGCGGTGTTGATCTCGCGGCTGCCGAAATTGATCTGGAACGCCGACACGCCAAACAAAGTGCCCTGCGGTGCGCGGATCTCCGCCGGAAAATCAGGGAATGTTGCAAGGTCATTGCCCGCCAATGCGGTCGACAGCGTGAACTGGCCGCCGGTCAGCTGCATCCCGTCACCCGAATCTCCGGCAAAACGAACGACAACTGCTTCGGGGGTTTCCTGGGGAGTATCCTTGGCCTGGGTAGCCATCAAAATTCCTTTTCGCGCGCGACTTTGCGCCGCGCAATCCTGTTGGGACAAGCCACCTATGCCGCGTGACTCTCTCCCGCAATGAAGTTTTTCTCCTTTATGGGCAAAAAGTCGAGTGGAAATGTTGCGCTGTCCCGCTAGACCGGATCGGAAACCACTTGAGAGGATGTGCGAATGGCCAATGGAACGCCCTTTGTAAGGGAGGATGTAAAGGTACTGCTCGGCTTGCTCGAACAGGCGGGCGGCCCGCCAATCAACGAGGTTACGCTGGACGAAGCCCGGGCCGCCTATCAAGCGCTGCACGATATGACCGATGCACCGGCTCGCGATCTTGCTGTGATCCGCGACCTTTCCTGCCCCGGCCCCTCAGGTGATATTCCGCTGCGGTTTTACGATGCGCAGGAGAACCGCGATGCCGGGCCTGTCATCGTGTTTTTCCATGGTGGCGGTTTCGTAATCGGCGATCTCGACACGCATCACAATCTCTGCACCGAAATTGCTGAGAAGATGGACATGCCGGTGGTGGCGGTCGATTATCGCCGCGCTCCCGAAGCGCCCTTCCCCGCCGCCGTCGATGATTGCGAAGCAGCGGCACGCTGGGTTGCCTCCAATCCCGAAGCTCTGGACCGCGAGGCGACCGGTCTGATCCTGATGGGCGACAGCGCTGGCGGCAATGCAACCATCGTCACCATGCAGGCCTTGCGCGACGAGCCAGCCGATTGCCCTGTAATCCTGCAAGTCCCGCTATTCCCGCTTGCCAGCGACGCCATGGGATCGGCCAGTATGGACGAGTTCGCCGAGGGGTTCATCCTGACGAAGGTTGCGGTCGAGTTCTTCGACAGGACCTACAACCCGACCCGGGGCAATCCGCGCGCCTTTCCAATTCTCTCAGACCATGCCGACAGCGCTCCCGCCGTGGTCGTCACCGCCAGTCTCGATCCGATCCGCGATTCCGGGCGCGACTACGCCTCTGCCCTCGGTGAAGCCGGAATCGAGCACATTCATCTTGAAATGGAAGGCATGACGCACAGCTTTTCCAACATCCGCCAGGCTGTCCCCAGCGCCCAGTCCGATCTTGATCGCGTATTCGAAGCGATGACGGCCATGCTCGCCAAGGCCGCGCTATGAGCGAACCCGGATACCGTCCCTGCGTCGGCGTGATGCTGGCGAATGACGATGGGAAGGTCTTCGTCGCCGAACGGATCGATAACCGTGTGGGCGAAGGCGAACTGTCGACGGGTTACTGGCAAATGCCGCAAGGCGGCGTCGATGAAGGCGAAGACCTGAAGGAAGCGGCATTACGCGAGCTGGCCGAAGAGACCGGCGTGACGGCTGATATCATCGATCTCGCCGAAAAAACCTCGGAACCTATCCGCTATGACCTGCCCGACGAACTGATCGGCAAGCTATGGGGCGGAAAATATCGCGGGCAGGAGCAGGTCTGGTTCTTCGCCCGATTCAAAGGCGGCGATAGCGATATCGACCTCGAAGCGCATGATCCGCCCGAATTCTGTAACTGGAAATGGCTCGATCCGGACAAGCTGCCGAGCGTGATCGTACCCTTCAAGAAGGACGTCTATCGCGCTGTTTTAGAAGAGTTTCGGGAGCTGATCTAGCTTAGTTCTGCGAAACCTGTGCGTCCGGCATCACCGCTTCTGCGCGAAGCACCTGCGGCTGCGGGCCGCGTGCTATTGCAGTCGCCAATTGCTGTTTCTCGGCGCAATTGTCGCCGCACAGCCTGTCGAGCTGCGCGAGATTGGCCCGTGCCTTTTCGATAGCACCCTTCTCGACCAGCGCTTCACCCTCGCCCGAAATGGCAGCGAGATTTTCGGGATCGCGCGACAGAGCCTCGCGGTAATAGCGGATAGCCTTGCCCTGCAGTCCTTCGCGGCGCGCGGCCTCGCCCAGATTGATGAACAGCGGGGTATGTGCAGGGTCGACCACCAATGCAGCCTCGAAATAGTCGATCGCCTTTTGTGGCTGCCCTGCCTCGAGAGCGGCTTTACCCTCCGCAATCAGCATCGCGGCGCGCGGGCTGGGATCGCGATCCTTGGCCATACCAACGCTCGCGCTCACCGCCAGAACAAGGGAAAGTGCAGCAGCAGCGGGGGCAAAACGCATGATTAACTCCGTAAAGGTCGGTTTCGGCTCGGATTCGCTCTCAGCCATAATCACACTGGTTAACACCCAAACCTACGAGGGGGAAGCGATGCGTGCGACGAAAAATCCGTCCGTGCCGTCATGGAACGGTGTGAGGCGTGTTCCTTGGCCGTGTTGTCGACCGACGGGCCAATCGAGGATTTCCGCGTTCCATCCTTTGTTTGCAGCGAGGAACGCGTCGATCTGGTCCCTTCCCTCTTCATCGAGCAGCGAACAGACAACATAGGTTATCCGTCCGCCCGGTCTGACCAGCTGCGCGGCGATTTCAAGCAGCCGTGACTGGATCTCGGCAAAGCGCAGCAGCTCTTTCTTGCCCAAGCGCCACCGCGCCTCGGGATTGCGCCGCCAGGTGCCAGAGCCTGAACAGGGAGCATCGACGAGAACCGCATCGGCCTTACCCGCATGGCCGGCAAGCGCTTCCATTTCCTTACCCGGATCGAGAAGCAGCGTTTCGATCATTCCTGCGCCGGCACGTTCTGCGCGCGGAGGGAGGTTGCCGAGGCGGCGCTTGTCGGTGTCACTTGCGATCAGAACACCGCGATTTTCCATTGCGGCTGCCAAAGCCAGTGTTTTTCCGCCCGCTCCCGCGCACAGATCGATGATCGTTTCGCCCGGCCGCGCATTCACGGCGGCACAAGCCCATTGGCTGCCGTGATCCTGCACTTCGACCATACCGTCGCGATAGGCGGACCATTGCTCGACATATGTTCCGGGCTCGAAGCGCAACGCATTGGGAGCGCTCAATCGTTCTCCTTGTTCGGGGAGCTCGATGTTCTCACGATTGGACTTGAGCGTGTTGACCCGCAGGTCGAGAGGCGCGCGACCGAGCAATGCCTCCGCCTCCTGGCCCGAAATCCATGATTTGGAGAGGTGTTTGACCACCCATGGTACGGCAACACCGCCCAAAGCGGGTGTCTCATTGTCACCGATCTTGAGAGGGCCGTAATTCGACCCATCGAACAGCGCGGATATTTCGGGCTGCTCTTCCGCCAGTCGCAGCATTGCGGCTCGCCCTGACTGAGGAACCGGGCCGCATGCTCTTATCGCGCCGTAGACCAGCTCGCGAATGGCGCGGCGATCCTTGGAACCGGCAAAACGGTGGCTACGCGCCCATTCGGCAATGATCCGGTCTGCCGGTGCACCACTCGACTGTGCGGCATCGATGATCCGATCGAGTATTTCTATCGCGGACTGGACCCGCGCTGCCGGGGTCATCTCGTTGGATAATTCGGCGCTTCGCGCGTTATCGCAACGTCGTGGACGTGGCTCTCGCTAAGACCCGCACCGGTAATACGGACAAATTTCGCACGCTCGCGCAGCGCTTCGATAGTAGCGGCCCCGGTGTAACCCATTGCCGCCTTGATCCCGCCGACGAGCTGGTGGACGATGTCCTTTGCCGGGCCTTTATACGGCACCTGCCCCTCGATCCCTTCGGGCACCAGCTTGAGCGCCGAAACATCGGCCTGGAAATAGCGGTCGGCACTGCCACGCGCCATCGCGCCGACGCTGCCCATGCCGCGATAGCTTTTGTAGCTCCGCCCTTGATAGAGGAACGTCTCGCCCGGAGCTTCGGCTGTGCCGGCCAGCATCGATCCGATCATCACGGTCGAGGCACCAGCCGCAATCGCCTTGGCCGCGTCACCCGAGGTACGCAGACCGCCATCGGCAATCACCGGAACACCCGATTTTGCAGCCTCGGCGGCGCTGTCCATAATCGCGGTGAGTTGCGGTACGCCGACTCCGGCAACGATCCGCGTGGTGCAGATCGAGCCCGGCCCGATACCGACCTTGACCGCATCTGCGCCCGCATCGATCAACGCGCGCGTTGCTTCGGCAGTCGCGACATTGCCCGCGATAACCTGCACCGAATTGGACAGCTTCTTCGCCCGGTCGACAGCGCGTGCAACATCCTTGTTGTGGCCGTGCGCGGTGTCGATAATCACGACATCGCATTCGGCATCGATCAGCGCTTCGGTCCGTTCGAAGCCCTTGTCACCAACCGTGGTCGCAGCAGCCACGCGCAGCCGCCCGCCCGCGTCCTTGGTCGCATCGGGATAATTGACCGCTTTTTCGATATCCTTGACCGTGATCAGGCCAATGCAATGATAGTCATCATCGACCACGATCAGCTTTTCGATCCGGCGCTGGTGGAGCAAACGCTGCGCGTCTTCCTGATTGGTGCCGAGCGGCACGGTCGCCAGATTCTCGGTCGTCATCAGTTCGCGCACGGGCTGCTTGGGATTTTCGGCGAAGCGTACGTCGCGGTTGGTCAGGATGCCCACCAGTTTGCCATCCTTGTCTGCCACGGGAATACCGGAGATATTGTTCTGCTGCATTATCGCCTGTGCATCACCAAGTGTCGCCTCGGGCGTTATCGTAATCGGGTTGACCACCATTCCGCTTTCGAAGCGTTTTACCGCGCGAACTGCGGCACATTGCTGTTCGATATCCAGATTGCGGTGAAGCACACCGATCCCGCCCAGCTGCGCCATGACAATCGCCATGTCGGCTTCGGTTACCGTATCCATAGCGGCGGAAAGCACCGGGATGTTGAGCCCGATCCCGCGTGTAAGCTGCGTTCGCGTATCCGCCATGCTCGGCAGGATATCGCTCTCCGCCGGACGCAATAGAACGTCGTCGAATGTCAGGCCGAGAGGTATGTCCATAGTGCCGCTTTCATCTGGAATGCGCAGAGTAGCATCGCGCATCCGGTAAGGAGAATCGTGGCGGCCCATGTAACGACGGATTGTGACAGTCGCTAGGGGTCAGGACGGAAATATTCGCTATAAACCGGCCCGGCGTCCGGGATGCCGATCGACCGAAGCGAAATGCCTGACCAGCGCAAGGTGGAGCAGCAAATCTTCGCTTGCTCCGCCCAATTTCACCAGATCGGGCCTGTCCGCCGGGCTGTGATAGCGTTCGCGCACATAACGGGCGAAAAGCTCTCGGTCGCCAAAGGCGCTTGAAATCATCAGCGCAGGAACGTCACGTTGCAGCAAGGCCCAACCATCCTGCCGGCGGACCAGGCCTTGCAAGTGATCGGGCTTCACACGCTCTCGTCGGGCATCCACCAGAATCGCGTCGATTTCGGGATCAAGGCCGGTGAGTCCCTCGCCAACTACCGCGACTTTGCCACCCCGATCCGCGATCCCGACCGAGTCGAGATTGAACGCCGCGACGATACTGTCGAGCGGGACAGGCGGGTCGCGAGCGAGGGCTTGCGCGCCGAGCAGCCCCCATTCTTCCGCCGTGGTTGCAACAAAATATACGTCGCGGTCGAGTTCGCCATCGCGCGCGAGGCGTTTGGCGGTTTCGGTGATAACCGCAAGCCCGCTCGCATTGTCCACCGCGCCGCCGCACAGCGCACTCCCGCTTTCCGGATCGCCGCAGAGTCCGAAATGGTCCCAATGCGCCACCAGCATGACCGCACCTCCATCGGGTTTGGAACCCGGTAGTTTGGCGATCAGATTGTGCGTGCGAAGAGCCTCCCCGCTGCTGCTGGCTTCGATATTCGCCGTCAGGTCGAGATCGACCGGCGAGAAGTCGTGCTCTTCTGCTTCCCGCAACAAATCCAGCAAGCCGTCGGCTCCGAGCAGTTGGCGCGCACCGCGCTGGCTCAAAAATCCCTCGACGGTCGTTTCTGCTTCATCCACCGCAAGACGATAGGCCCCTGCCTCACGGATCCTGACCAGTTGGGCAAATTCGGCTGGCTCGAGCACGATCGCGATAACCGCAGCGGCACCACGTTCGAACAGGCTCTGGCGCTGCTCATGCCGGTCGGGGTGGTCCCACATCATCAGCGCCACCCGGCCAGACAGCGCGGGACGGTCGATACTCTCCGCCTCCCTACCCACAAAAATCAACGGTGCATCGGCCATCAAAGCGCGCCGACCCGATGTGAAAATCCGCGCTTCGTCGCCGGGCATCGTGATGCGGGCCCGATCGCGTTTGAAGCTGATTGTTCCGTCGATCGGCTTGCGCACCGCCAACTCGACGGGGGCGAGCCACGGGTTAGACGGATCGTTGGTGCCCGATTGCAAACCAGCCGCTTCCCACGCGTCGGCAAGATAGCGTAGGGTCTTGCGCTCACCTTCGGTCCCCGGCCTGCGCCCGCCGAATCCCGCGCTCGCAAGGATATCCACGTGCTGGCGCAGCGCGTTCTCGATATATTCAGGACTGTCCTGCAGGGCGCGCCCGTCGCGCGTTGTGGCGCAGCCAGCGATGATCGCCAGCATTCCCGCCACGAATACAGCCCTGATCGCCCTGCTCATTGCGCCCCGTTCAGTCCCTGTTTGCCGCGTCTATTCAGCCGTCCACCCGCCATCGATGCTCCAATTTGCACCGGTAACGTTGCCAGCCTCTTCGCGGCACAGGAACACTGCCAGCGCTCCGATTTCGTCAGGCTGAACGAATTTCTTGGTCGGCGTTTTCGCGAGCAGAACGTCGTTGATGACCTCATCGCGGGTCATGTTGCGCGCCTTCATCGTGTCCGGAATCTGGTTTTCGACCAGCGGTGTCCAGACATAACCTGGACTGATGCAATTGGCGGTTACGCCCGTCTGCGCCAGTTCCAGCCCGATCGTTTTGGTGAAGCCGTCAATCCCGTGCTTGGAGGCGTTGTAAGCACTCTTGAAGGGCGATGCCGTCTTTGAATGCGCGCTGGCGGTGTTGATGATCCGTCCCCAGCCCTGCTCCTTCATATGCGGGACTGCGAGGCGCGTTGTGTGAAATGCTGCGGTCAGATTCAGCGCGATGATCGCGTTCCACTTGTCGGTTGGAAACTCGTCAACCGGAGAAACAAATTGCATTCCGGCATTGTTGACCAGAATATCGACCGGGCCAGCCGTCTCCATAAGCTCGGCGCAACCTGCCTCGGTCAGAAGGTCAGCGCCGACATGTCTGGCGTTCAATTCCTCGCACAGCTTGGCGATCTCAGCCTCGTCACCGAAACCGTTGAGCACCACGTCGGCCCCTTCCGCCGCCATTGCGCGCGCCACCGCGAGACCGATGCCCGAAGTCGAACCGGTGATCAGGGCGCGTTTTCCAGACAGGAACATTCAGGATACTCCAAGCATTTGAGAAAGCAGACTTTGCGAAATGCGGTTTTTGCGTCCAACATGGGCGCTGTCCAGAGATATAATCGCTCGCAGGCGCGGGCGCGAGAGGAATTCAATGCGGCTCAACCGTTTCGACCCGAACAACATACGCGTTGGCACGACCGGCGGGCGCAGAGGCTTCCCCGGAGGCGGCGGCGGAAAGATCGGCTGCGGCACGATTATCATCGCGATCATCGCCGCGCTGGTGTTCGGGGTCGATCCGGCACAGATGATCGGCTCGCTGGACAGTCCGCAGCAGGGAGGGGTCGAACAACCAGCAGGCAATCAGGTTGATGAAGAACGGCTTTGTTCCTCGAACCAATACGCGCTCGAAACCTGCAACGCGCTCAATTCGCTGAACAATACGTGGCGACCGGTGTTCCGCGCGGCCAATATAGAGTTCCGCGATCCGGGGCTGCTGTTCCCGACCGAGCGCCGCTTCAATACAGGCTGCGGCGCCGGAGGTGTTGGCATGGGGCCGTTCTACTGCCCGGCCGATGAGACGATGTATATCGATATCGGCTTCTACCGGCAGATGGAGCGCGAGATGGGTGCGGGCGGTGACTTTGCGCGATACTATGTCGTTGCGCATGAATATGGCCATCATATCCAGAAGCTGACGGGTGTCGCCGCTCAAATGCGCAGCCTGCAACAGCGCAATCCACGCCAGTCGAACCAGCTGCAGGTGCTGATGGAGCTCCAGGCGGATTGCTATGCGGGCGTCTGGGCAGGCAAAAACCGCAACCTGATTGAACCCGGCGATATGCAGGAAGGTCTGCGCGCAGCCAGCGCGATCGGTGACGACACTCTGCAGCGCAATGCCGGGCAGCGGGTGAACCCCGAGAGCTTCACGCACGGCACCAGCGACCAGCGTATGCGCGCGCTCAAACTTGGAATGGATAGTGGTGATGACACGCAGTGTGATCGTATCGTCGAGCTTCGCTAGGCTGCCTCTTGCCGCCTTCGCTTTGGGCATTTCGACCTCTGCGCTTGGACAGGATGAAGGTGCCGAAGTGGTCACGGATCGCAATCCGAACGCGATGGACGTTGCGGCCACGCCGATCCAGGATCTCAACCTGACCAAGGACAAAATTCCCGAAGCGCTGACCGATTCCGTGATCGCGCCCTATGCCAGCGAACGGCTCGCCACGTGCGAAGATATAAGGCGCGAAGTGCTGCGGCTCGACGCGGTGTTGGGGCACGATCTCGATATCGACACCAAGGAACGCAAGGATATCACCGTGGGCAAGGTCGCAAAGAGCGCGGTCGGCTCGCTCATTCCCTTTCGCGGAGTGATCCGCGAAGTGACCGGAGCCGCCGATCACCAGCGCGATTTCGAAGAAGCGATCCTGGCTGGAGCGATCCGGCGTGGGTTTCTGAAAGGACTGGGAATGGAGCGCGGATGCCCCTACCCCTCAAGGCCGGCCACTACCCGGATCAGTATGGCTGGTCAGCCAGTCGTCGATGGCGAATTGATCACCCAATGGCAGGAAGCGAAGCTCAAGCAAGGCACGGTAACGTTCGTCTCGAAACCGGTCGTACAGGGCGAAAGCGAATAGCGGGAGGCTGCAAAGCCCCCCGCCACTCTTCGTCTTAGGATAGCTCCTTCTCGCTATCCTCATCGGTCTGGCCAATGCCCGACCATTCGATGTTCCGCGTCGCATACATCACTGCGGCCAGCGCAATGAACAGCAGCACCGATCCGATCATCAGCGACCAGGCCTCGAGGCTGAGCAGCACGTAAAGCGTGGCATAAAGCCCGACCAGCATTCCGCCGATCATTCCGGCCCTGCGCCAGCCACCCAGTACCGCGGCGCTATAGGCGGTCAGGAGCCCGATTATCGCAGCGCTTGCCACCAGATAGGCCCAGGTGAAGCCGATCACCTCGGCAAAGGCCAGCAGCAGGACGAAGAACAGCACCAGTCCCACGCCGGTCAGCAGATATTCCGCCGCCGCAACGCGCGCGCCAGCGACCACATCGAACATGAAGAACGCGATGAAGGTAAAACCGATAAACAGGAAGCCGTATTTCACCGAGCGATCAACCTGGCTGTAGAGATCGACCGGTTCAATCAGGCGAACCGAAGCAGCCTTGGCTTGCTGGCCGGAGCTTTCGACTTCGACCGGCATGTAGCGATCATCGCCCGGTGCCTGGATAACAGGCGGGCTGGCATCGTTCAGATTGACCAGCGATTCACCCAAAGCGAGGTTGGTTATTCCCTCGTATTTCGCCGTGAATCCTGCGCCCGAAATATTGCTTTCGTCGGGGCGGAAACTCCCGATGAAACTGGGGTGCTGCCAGGGCGACGTAATCGTCCATTCCGTCTCGCCGCCGCGCGGGACCAGCGCCAAAGAACGGCTGCCACGAAGCCCGTATTGCCATGAAACGGCGAGTGGTTCGGTTGCGCTCCATTCGACTGCGGTAGAGAAGCCCGAACCGCGCGTGCTCGCGGGGCCGTTGCCGGGGTGGAGCGTCAATTTCTCGCCATCGGCGGTCACTTCGGTCCCATCGGTCAATCCGCGCGGATCGGTAACACCGAAACGCAGCTCGGCCTGATCGAGAATGAGCTGATCGCGCTCGACGCCAATGCGCTCAAAGTCCTCGGGCAGTTCGAATGTGGCGTTGCCCGTCGCATCGGCCGTGTAGATCACCGAACGATAGATAGAATAGCTTTTGACGCTCGGTTCCAGCGCGGTGGTGATCGACTGTTTGGTGGGTGAGACAAACAGCTCGCGGCGGACCTGCACGGTGCGTGTCCGGCTCTGCCCGTTCACGGTTTCGGTTTCGACCGCTTCGTCATTGTAGGGGATGACGAGCACCGGACCCGCTATGATCTGTTCACCGCCCCATCCCGATGTAATCGACTGTTGCGCGGTTTCAGACTGCATCTGCCGATCATTGACCAATGCATAGACCATAAATAGCGGGATCAGCAGCACCGTGCCGATCAATGCTGCGAAGAAGAGTTTAACGCCTGGACTGCGGTTTCGTATCATTTCATCCTCCTAGTGACTGCGGTGAACCGTGCACTGTGAGCGATGAACTGAATGTGTTCTGAATGAGAAGCCGACCCGTTCGGATGCGTTGATCCAGCAAAAATGGGCGGAGCCGATTTCTCGGCCCCGCCCAGCTCAATGGCCAGTTATCAAGGGGACTGGGCCATGAATTTCGGTTCGATCATTCTTTCCAGTCGGCAATCTTCTTATCGAGCGCCGCCAGCACTTCCTTGCGCATATCGGCGGCCATCTCGGAATCTTCGGCGATAGCAGCGCGCGCTTCTTTCAAGCCGGTCAGCGCATGCGCCATGATACGGCTCTTGCAGATGCTGACGACCTTCTTGCCATTCTCATCGGTCCATTCGGTCGTTTCCTTGTCGCCCTTGCACTCCATGCGAACGCTGGTTTTGTGGCCATTGCGATCCATTTCGATCATGGCCACCCGGACATTTTCCATCGCGTCGTCGATTTCGGCGTCCATATTGTCGAGCTTTTCGCGCAGCTCCTTGAGCATCGCTTCGCGCTCATCTTTGGACATCTTGTGATCGTGGTCGGCATGCATTTTGTATTCGTGGCGGATCACCTTGCGCTCCTTGCCGTCCTCGTCGCTTTCGACTTCACGGATGACAACCACGTGTTTCTCGTCCTCGACGGCCCCGGGCGCTTCGGGAGCAGCCTGTAGCGACAACGCGACCGGAGGTGCCGGAGGGGCAGGCGGAGCTGGCGCTACTGCCGGTGCTGTCGGAGGAGTAGGCGCAGCGGGTGCTGTCAGGCTTTCGGCGTAGCTGATCGATGCTGTCAGCGGCAGCGCGAGCAGTGCTACCCCCATCATCAGGCGGCCAGCTGTACGGCGGCGGGGTGAAATATCGGACATTGTCAGGCTCCTCAAGCGGTGGATTATGGATTTCTCGCCGATCACCGGACAGGCCATGGGTGCTGCGAGCGCAACATCGGGTCCGGCAGCGAAATTGGCTATTATTGCCGCGTAGGCAGCGCGATCTTCTCCTCCGCGAGCGGCCATGACCCGCGCATCGCAGGCCGCTTCCTGGTCGCGGCGCATCGCGCGCCAGCCGTACCAGCCGAGCGGATTGAACCAGTGCAGCGCAAATAACGGCTGCACGGCAAAGTTGGCGAGCAGATCGCGCGCGCGGTGATGCGAGAGCTCATGTTCGATCGCGAGATCACGTTCGGTTTTGTCGGTCAGCGCCATAAAGCCGATGGGCAGCGCGACGACCTTGTCCAACACGCCGAATGCGATGGGCGATTTGGTCGCGGGAGTCTCGACGAGACGGATCTCGCCTACCTCACCGACAGGTCGCGCCCGGTCGAGCAATTCGCGGCGCATCGCGAAATAGTAGCGGAAGCGAACCACCAGAAAGACCGCTGCACCGATCAACCACAAAGCGACCGCGATCGCGCTCCAGTTGATCGGGTTGGCCGCCTGATAGGCCGGCAACACTGCTGCTGCATCAACACCGGCGGCTTCGGACACAGTAAACTCGGTGATGGTCATGTTGCCCTTGGGTGCAAGCCAGGCCGGGAGCAACAATGGCGGCATGAGCAGGCGAATGAAGGGGAGCAGCCACAGGGCATAAGCTGCCTTCGCTCCGAAAAGCCGCGAAACGGGACGGCGAATGAGCAGGACCAGGCCGATCAGTGCAGCGGTCCAGACGAGCGTGTCGAACAGGTATGTCTGGATTTCGGGGGTCATTTGCGAAGCTCCTTCAGAAGAGCTTCCATCTCGGCGATATCATCCTCGCTCAGCGCTTCGGCCTCGGCCAGTTGCGCGAATAAAGGGGCCGCGCGCCCGCCGAACAGACGGTCAACCAAACGGCGCGATTCTGCACCGGTGTAGTCTGTTCGTTTGATCAGCGGAGAGTAGAGAAAGCGGCGGCCATCGGGCTCGGTGGCAATCGCCTGTTTCGTGACCAGTCGCGAGAGCAATGTCTTGACCGTGGCAAGGCTCCAGTCACGCTGCTCGCAGACTTCGTCGCACACCTCGGCGGCAGTCATCGGACTGCGCGTCCACAGCGCCTCCATCACCGCATGCTCGGCCTCGCTGATACGTTCGGGTTTTTCGCTATCTGAGTCGGCCATCCAGCCCTCCCCGGCTCTTCGACTACATCCGTAAGCACAGCGATTACGTCTGTAAACATGAAGCACGGATGAATGGCTGATGTTGCCAGTCGAACGACATTTGGCACTGGTCCGGTTGTCTGGCGCCGGACCCACTGTCCTTTTTCAGCGGAGGAAGTCGATTGCCAACGATACTGGCCCCATCAGATCGAGGTGATGTGGTCTATCCGGAGGGATCAGGGTCGCGCTGCCCGCGATCAACAACTCCGATTTCTTGGGGCCGCTCTCCCACACCATTCTGACCGATCCGCCATGGACGATTATCCTGCCCCAGCTGTCGCGTTTCAGCCTGTGAGTCGAAAGCAGCCCCTTGGGCAATGTGTTTTCATCAAAGGGGCCGACCGACCGATAGACAGCCAATCCCGCGGGCGCTTCAGCGGGAGCAGTCAGGGTGCTCATCGTCGGATCATCCATAGTCAGATTGCGAACCGGATGAGGAGGATAGCGCATCCGAACAACGCGACAGCGATTGGCACGATCAGCACTTGCCCGAACACGGCTTTGCCGTCCATCGGCCCGGTCCACGTCGCCAAGGGTTTACCGCGGTCGAGCGGTGATGGCTTAGGGTCGGGTGCCTGCTTCGCGATGATCCGGCCAACACCGAAATAGACCGCAGTGTAGAGCACCGAAATGACAATTGCGAAACGCGCGCTGCCACTGCCGCCGGTTGCGGCGAGAATGGCCCCGAAGAACATGGCATAACAGGCAAGCATTGCCCCCCAGAGGCGAGTCGGGAATTCGAAACCTGCGGGACGATCCACAATGGGTGCCGGTGCGATACCTGGCAGCAAGGTATCAAACTGCTGCAACTCCATTTCAGCAGTTTTGTCGATGAAGGTTTCAGCTTTTGGCAGTTGGGACATGGGGTAGGTTCCTTCCTTCCTTTGCGCGATCAATTCCGTCGCGCCGAACGGCGATTCCGGTCAGCAGACTGTCGGCAATGTTGCGTGCTCGTCCGCCCACCAGTTCGCTGGCGGCGGCGCTGCTGTCGAGCTCGCCAAGCGTGGCATAAAACAGCTCTAGCCAGCGCACGAAATGGCGCTGTTCAAGCCCCGGGATAACCATGTGCTTGAGCATCGGGTTGCCGGAAAACTCGCCGCTATTATGCAACACGGAGCGCCAGAACTGCTTCATTCGGTCGAGATGGCGGGGCCAGTCCGCGATCCGTTCGGCAAAAATCGGTGCGAGCAGATCATCTTCTCGAATGCTCGCGTAGAAAGTCTCGACCAGCTCGGAAATATACGCCGAATCCACGCCAATCGCCACTGCGGCTGCACGCTTCTCGGCGCGCGCCTTAATAGCGTGATCGGAGCTTTCGCTTGCATGGCGTTCTTGATTTTGCCCGGGATCCAACATCTGCGACTCGTTAATAGGTATATAAAATACTGATTTACGAGTCTTGTCGAAAAAAGCAATATCCAATATACCTGTTTTATGCAGCTAACCCTGAAAACCGACTACGCCTTGCGCACGCTGATGACCCTCGCATCGACCGACGAAGTACGTTCGGTCGACTGGATTGCGCAGCGGTATGAAATTTCACGCAATCATCTTGCCAAGATCGCGCAACAGCTTCAGGCGATGGGCTATGTCCAAACGGTGCGCGGTCGCGGCGGAGGCATGACGCTTGCCCTGCCGGCCAGCGCAATCAATGTTGGCCAGCTGGTGCGTGAATTCGAGAAGTTTGAGGGTTTTGTCGCCTGTATGGGCGGCGAAGCCGATTGCATGATCGACGGTATTTGCGGGCTCAAACCTGCTCTTGGGAAGGCGCTGGAGGCATTCCTGGCCGAGATGGACGGCTACACGCTGGCCGATTTGCTACCGGGCCCCGGCGCCATCGAACGGAGATTGGAGCAGCAGCTCGCCTAGCAAACCTCGGCGGTATTCTCGGGGATCGGTCCCGGAGGTACGCGCGCAGGATGCATGTAGAACGGATCGCCCGCGATCTGGTGGCGATCACCATAGGCTTGCCGTAATGTTGCTGCGAGGCGCGGGTCGTAGGCGATCAGGTCGGCGTGGTTCAGGATCCGCCGCCCATCGAACACCGCCAGCCTGTTCGAGTTAAACCAGAACTGCGTCCCCTCGGCCCAGTATTCCTGGATCGTGGTGCTGGCATATTCGTCCTTCCACAGCCCCTCCTCCAGCGCTTTTGAGTAAGCCGCCTCAACCTCCGCATAGAGATCGGGATCGCCCAGCCGGATTGCGTCGAGAATATTGTGCGCGAATTCGTGGACCAGGATCGTCTCACCGTAATAGCGGCTTGAGCGTTTCCCGAGCACATCCTCCTCCGCCCCGACGGTAAACTTCCCGCCAATCCCGCGCGTCCGGGCATTCCAGTACTGCCGCGCGGTGAAGGCACCGATGCGCGTATCGTAATGCTTACGCTCGCAGCGGGTGAGACGCGGATCGTTCGGGCCGGGCAATTCCCAATGCGAATTTTCGGGAAGATCCGTGATCGCCTCGCTCTCCGCCATAATCGCGACGCGATACCCCTCTCGCGCCAGCACTTCGCCGAACTCGGGCCGATGGACGAGCATTTGCTGGATTATGCCTTGAGCGAGCAGCAGGCTGGCGTCTTGCACCTTATCAGACGCGATCAGCGGGATGCCACGCACTGAGAGTGATTGGCTATAGAATGGCTGTTCGATCTCAAGCGGAACAGGAGGCGGTGCGCATGCGGCCAGCAACATCACACCCGAAATAGAGGCGGTTCGCATTGCAGTCGTTACCAATATTTGGTAATTGCGGATCATGGCTACAAAAAATACCTCCGTCGCTCTGGGCGAGAAACTCTTGGAATATACGCGCAAAAAGGTCGAGTCCGGCGAATTTGGTTCAACCAGCGAAGTGATCCGTGACGCTCTCAGGCGTGCAGAGGAACGTGATCGAAAAATCGAGCGGCTGCGCCAGCTTGTGCGCGAAGGCGAGGAAAGCGGCCCCGCCGAACCTCTGGATTGGGATGGTTTCCTGAAAGAAATGCGAGCGAATTACAAAGGCGCTGCATGACCAAACTGGTTATCCGGCCGCGTGCCAAGCGCGAACTGGCCGATATCTGGCTTCATACAGCTGACAACTGGGGCATTGATCAGGCCGACACCTATGTGCGCCAAATCGCACAGGCCATCGAACGCACACTTGAGTTTCCTGAAGCCGGGAGTCCGGTCGCGGGCCATGGCGAGGAATATCGCAAGGTCCGATCAGGTTCGCATCGCGCGATTTATCGCCTTACGGAAGCCGATGTGATCGTGGTCAGAATTATCCACGAACGTGAGGATGTGCCGGATGATTTGGAATGAAGCCGACACCAAATTTATGAAGCAGTTTTCTTAGCGATTTCGCGAGCGTTTTACCTCCGCACGGTCCTTTATGCTAACGCGATCACCGTCGTGTTTTATCCACCTCCATAAGTCATCGACTGATTTGACAATCGGTTTCTCATGCGACTGTCCGGCGCTGCTTTCGCTGCCGTAGAACTTTAGACCATCTGTTGTAACGTCCATGATGAACTCCGACCCATCAGTTGCCTTCAACCGAACTCGCACCTCTTCAAGAGAGTAAGCGCGTATCTCGATGCCGTCAGCGGGGTCGAAGCTCATCAATAAACGCGCTTCTTCGGCTTGATATATTCCGCATCGTCGGTGAGCGTGTATTCGTGCACGGGGCGGTAGTCGATCCGCACCGCTCCGCCTTTGCCGCCCCAGCCTTCGAACCAGGCGGCGGTGTGCTTCATCCACTCTTTGTCATCGCGGTCGGGATAGTCCTCATGCGCATGCGCGCCGCGGCTTTCCTTGCGGTTTTCGGCGCTGGCGATGGTGACATTGGCCTGCGCCATCAGATTGTCGAGTTCGAGCGTTTCGATCAGGTCGCTGTTCCAGATCAGTGAGCGGTCGGAGACCTTGATGTCCTCCATCCGCTTGTTGACCTTCTTGAGCGCTTCGACGCCCTCGGCGAGGAGCTTGCTGTCGCGGAACACGGCGGCGTGTTTCTGCATGCCCTTTTGCATTTCGGCGCGGACTTCGGCGGTCGGCGAACCGCCATCGGCGTGGCGGAAGTGATCGACACGGCTAAGCGCGAGATCGGCGCTGTCCTTGGGCAGTTCCGCCTGCGATGCGCCTGGCTTCACGTTTTCCTTGAGATGCAGACCGGTCGCACGACCGAACACGACAAGGTCGATCAGCGAATTCGAGCCCAGACGGTTCGCGCCATGGACCGAGACACAGGCCGCTTCGCCCACGGCATAAAGCCCCTCGACCACCGCATCGGGATCGCCGTCGCGAATGGTCACGACCTGGCCGTGATAGTTACAGGGGATGCCGCCCATATTGTAATGGACGGTCGGCGTGACGGGCAGCGGTTCGCGCGTCAGGTCGACACCGGCAAAAATCTTGCCGCTTTCCGTGATGCCCGGAAGCCGCTCGGCGAGAACCTTCGGATCGATATGATCGAGGTGGAGGTAGATGTGATCGCCATCATCGCCGACACCGCGCCCCTCGCGCATTTCGAGCGCCATCGAGCGTGAGACGACATCGCGCGAGGCGAGGTCTTTCGCGGAGGGCGCATAGCGCTCCATAAAGCGCTCGCCCTCGGAGTTGGTCAGATAACCGCCCTCGCCGCGCGCGCCTTCGGTGATCAGCACACCCGCACCGTAAATTCCGGTCGGGTGAAACTGGACGAATTCCATATCCTGCAAGGGCAGTCCGGCGCGCAGCACCATCCCGCCACCATCGCCCGTGCAGGTATGCGCAGAGGTTGCGGTGAAATAACAGCGACCATAACCGCCTGTTGCGAGAACAACCGATTGCGCGCGGAAACGATGGATCGAGCCATCATCGAGGCACATCGCCATAACGCCGACGCATTTGCCCTCATGCATGATCAGGTCGAGCGCGAAATATTCGATGAAGAAATCCGCATCGTATTTGAGGCTCTGCTGATACAGCGCGTGCAGCATGGCGTGGCCGGTACGATCAGCAGCGGCGCAGGTGCGCTGGACCGGAGGACCTTCGCCCATATTCTGCATATGCCCGCCAAACGGGCGCTGATAGATGGTGCCGTCATCGTTGCGCGAAAACGGAACGCCTGCATGCTCCAGCTCGTACACCGCAGCGGGAGCCTCGCGCGCGAGATATTCGATCGCGTCCTGATCGCCCAACCAGTCGGCGCCCTTCACCGTGTCATACATATGCCACGACCAGTGATCGGGCGTGTTGTTACCCAGCGATGCGGCGATGCCGCCCTGCGCTGCAACAGTATGCGAACGGGTCGGGAAAACCTTGGAGATATTGGCGGTTTTCAGTCCAGCTTCGGCGCTGCCCATCGTCGCGCGAAGGCCCGAACCACCCGCGCCAACAACCACCACGTCGTAGAGGTGGTCGACAATCTGGTAAGCGGGCGCGTTGTCTTTTGCGTCGGCCATTATGCGGCTCCTCCGGACAGAGCGAGACGGGCGACGCAGAACAGGCCGAATACGCCTCCGCCGATGGTCGCCAGATTAAGCAAAGCGAGACAGGCAAACTTGTTGCCCGGCGTGTGGACATAATCCTCAATCAGCACCTGCAGTCCGTGATGCGCGTGCCAGAACACGCTGATGATCAGCAGCGCCATCGCCGTCGCCGGGATCGGATCGGAGAGGTAAGCGCTAACCGTGCCGTAAGACAGGTCGGGCAGCAGGATAAAGCTGGCAACCAGCCACAGCATCAGCACCAGATTGCCGATGGCGGTGAAGCGCTGGACGAGCCAGTGATGCGCGCCCTCATGCGCCGAGCCGAGCCCGCGCACTTTCCCTATCGAGGTTCCATTGCCCATCGTTGTATTCCTTACAGGTAGAGAATTGCGGCCCAGAAGCCGGCGGTCAGCAGGATGGCGAGGATCGGGCTGGCAATCGACCACATCTTGTTGGTGTCGAGCTCATAGCCCGCGCCGATATCGAGCACGAAATGGCGCAATCCGCTGCACATATGATTGAAGAACGCCCAGCTCAGGCCGACCAGAACGATATAGCCCAGCGGTGTCGTCGCGAGCGTCACGAAGGTGTCATAGGCTTCCGGCCCACTGGCCAGCGCGCCAAGCCACCACAGCAGCACACCCAGCCCGACAATCGCCATACCGTCGCCGGTCACGCGGTGGAGGATCGAGACCAGCATATGCGGGCCCCATTTCCAGATCGAAAGATGCGGTGAGAGTGGTCTGTTCGACATATGCCTGTCCGGTTGCCCCAAAGCTTGGCCAAAAGGTAGTTTGCTGCGCCCTCCCTTAGCGCACTGGCGAAGCGAGGCAAGAGATGCACGCTGGTCTTTCCCGTCATGCTGAACTTGTTTGACCTACGGCCAGCTTCGCTTCCAGCATCCATTCTTCAACCTTCACCTTCCGTTCCAGGTGGAGAAATGGACCCTGAAGCAAGTTCAGGGTGACGGCGGGGTTGTCGCAAGGTTATGATTGCTACATGACACACATCCTCCTCACCGGATCTAGCCGCGGCATCGGCAACGCCATCCGCGAGCAATTGGTTTCGCGGGACGTGAAAGTGATCGGTCATGGCTCGACCGCGCATGACGCGGACACCATCGGCGCCGACCTGCGCGAGCCGACTGCCCCGCAATTGCTGTGGGACGAGGCACTCGAGAGATCGGGCGGCAAACTGGATGCATTGATCAACAATGCCGGTCTGTTCGATGCCAACCCGCTCGACAGCTCCGACATTGAATGGCTCGACAAATGGGAAGAGACTCTGCGGATCAACCTGACCGCTGCGGCGCAGCTGTCGCGCTTCGCGGTGCGGCATTGGCTGGAGCGCGATGTTCCGGGCCGGATCGTCCATATCGCCAGCCGCGCCGGTCATCGCGGAGATTCGCCCGCGCATTGGCACTACGCCGCCGCCAAAGGCGGGATGCTGGCAATGCACAAGACCATCGCGCGCGCCTACGCCAAAGACCGTATCTGCAGCTTTGCGATCACACCCGGCTTCACCGACACGGCAATGGCCGGAGATTATCTGGAGAGCCGCGGCGGGGCGGGATTGCTGGCGGATATCCCGCTCGGCCGCGTTGCCGAGCCCGAAGAGATCGCCAATATCGCCGTCTATTGCGCTCTCGACGCGCCCGAAAGCCTGACCGGCGCGACGATGGACGCCAATGGAGCAAGTTATGTTCGGTAGAATTGTTACGGCAGCTCTCGCGACGCTAGGCGTATCCTGTAACCCGGTTGGGACCACAGCCCAAACGCCATCGGCAAGCACCGTGGCCGTTCCTGCCGATCAGGACAAATGGCTGAAGCAATGTGATCGCTGGGACGAATGGGACAAGCCGGGCCCACCCTTCAAGGTTCACGGCAACACATACTATGTCGGCACCTGCGGTATTTCGGCGATCCTTGTCACAGGCGATGAAGGTCACATACTGATCGACACCGGGACGGAGAATGCGGTCGACCTGATCGTGGCGAATATCCGCGACCTTGGCTTCGATCCTCAAGACGTCAAAATCATGCTCCATAGCCACGAGCATTTCGATCACGTCGGCGGATTCGCAAAAATGCAGGCGGCAACAAATGCGCGGATCATCGCGTCGGTCACTGCGGCGCGAGTGCTAGGAACCGGCATAGTCGACGAGAGCGATCCGCAGCACGGGATGCACGATCCGATGGCACCGGTCGCGACCAATGCGCTAGTGCTCGATGGCGAGACAGTAACGCTCGGCAACCTTGAGCTCATAGCTATCGAGACGCCGGGCCATTCACCGGGTGCGCTAAGCTGGCAATGGCGATCTTGCGAGGGTGAGAATTGCAGATCGATCGTCTATGCCGACAGCCTCAGCCCGGTCAGCAGCGATACATACAGGTTTAGCGACCATGCTGCCTATGTTGCCGAGTTTCGCCAGTCCCTTGGCCGCGTTGCATCTGTGGATTGCGAAATCCTGCTTACTCCACATCCCTCTGCAAGCAATATGGTCAGCAGACTGGCAAGCGGTGAAGAACTCGTCGATCCGTCTGCCTGCCTTCGCTACGCCGAGGGAATTGCCAGACGGCTTGATGAACGGCTCGACAAGGATATGAACCCGTCCGATGGGCGATAGCTGGAAAATCACGGCATATGCCGGCAAACGCGTGATCCAGGGCGCTCTACTTGCGCACGAAGAGGCTTGGGACTGGGATCCGGAAATCGTCCTGTCGGGCTGCGAGATCGACGAGCAAAAACCTGAGGATTGGAAGCTCGAGGCGTGGCTTTCGCGCAAACCGGCCAAGCGCGATCACGAGGCCATCGCCGCGCTGTTTTCGGGGAAAGTGCCGAAACTGACTGCCGAAAAACTGCCCGACCAGGACTGGCTCACGCTCAGCCAGCAAGGCGTCGAACCGATCCGCGCGGGCCGGTTCCATATTCACACGCCCGACCATCCGCCGAGCGATGACCCGGGTATCACCAGCCTGGCCATTCCCGCCAGCCAGGCCTTCGGGACCGGACAGCACGAGACGACCGCCGGATGTCTCGCAATGCTGACGCTGATGAAGCACAGCGGGGTCAGCGCTCGCAGCATCGGCGATATCGGGACGGGTACCGGCTTGCTAGCCTTTGCAGCGATGCATTTGTGGCCGAGTGCTTATGCTACGGCGAGCGATATCGATCCGGTCTGCGCGGGTGTCGTGACGGACAATGCAGAGACAAACAATGTTGCGCTTGGCCACGGGCGGGGCCAGCTCGAAATGGTGATCGCAGACGGGATGGATGATCCGCTGCTGCACGCGCGCGGGCCGTATGATCTGCTGATCGCCAATATCCTCGCCGGACCGCTGGTACAGCTTGCGCCCGACTTTATGGAGAGCGTTCCCGAAGGCGGACATGTGGTGCTTGCCGGCTTGCTGACGACGCAGGAAAGCGCCGTGCGCCTCGCCTATCGCCGCGCCGGATTTCGCCTCGCAAAACGTGTCGTCAATGGCGACTGGTCGATCCTGTGGTTGCGGAAGAGGAACCGGTTTTGAGCCGCGCGCCCGACATGCTGCGCAAGGGGCTGGCATGGCTTGCACTGCTTGTCGGCCTGTTCTTTCTCACCGGATGGATCGGCAGTTCGATCCCGCGCAACAGCGACTGGCAGGAGCCCGCCGAGGGCATCGCAGTCATGGTCGAGACCAACGGCGTCCACACAGCCATCGTCATGCCGCTGGTCACCAGGCAAAAGGACTGGCGCGCTGACTTCCCAGCCAGCGACCTGCCCGCCTCCGACCGTCCCTACACACATATTTCTGTCAGCTGGGGTGAGCGCGAGGTGTTCCTCAATACGCCCGAATGGACCGATATCTCGCTACCGACAATTCTCGGCGCGGCCACCGGCGGTGACGGATTGCTGCATATCGCGCATTATGTCCGCCCCGGCACATCGGAACACCACCGCCGACTGATCATCACCGAAGAGCAATACCTCAAACTGGTCGACCGGATCGAACAACAGATCCTGCCGCCCGATGAGCGCCCGCCCCTACCCGGCTACACCGACTACGACATCTTCTACGACGCTCCGGGAACCTACCATATCGGCAACACCTGCAACCAATGGACCAGCGACAATCTTGCCGCTGCGGGCATCAAGACCGGCTGGTGGACACCCTTTGCCGGCGGGGTGATGAAATGGGTCGATATTCCGAAGGACTGACGGGCGTCAGTTGCACGAGCAAGCCTCCAGGCATGTTTCGAGATACAGCCGCTCGGCTTGAGAAGGCTCCAAGTCCAAGGCCGTCTCGAAGTGAAACTTCGCCAAATCCGACTGTCCTGCATCGCGGTGCAAATGGGCCTTTGCCGCATGATACGGTAAGAAGCGCGACATGCGCCCTTCATCGATCTCGTCCAGAGCCTTTAACCCCGCTTGCGCGCCATTCGCCTTTCCAATCGCAAGTGCCCGGTTGATCGCCGTAACCGAGGTCGGCCTGAGCACGGCTAGCACATCATAAAGCCGAACGATCCCGACCCAATCGGTTCGCCCGGTGAATTTTCTGGTGGCGTGGGCAAGATGGATCGACGTCATCAGCTGATAGGCGCCGGAACTTTCAAATTCCGCTGCCCGGTCGAGCATTTGCCGCGCTGCTTCGATCTGCTCCGAATCCCATCGCTCCGGGTCTTGCTCGCTCAGCGGTATCATCATGCCGTCGGGATCTAGCCGTGCATCTTTGCGAGAAGCGGTCAGCAGAACGAGCGCGCGCAATCCGAGCACCTCGGGATTGTCAGGGACCAAATCCACCAGCATCTTCGACAAGCGATCAACCTGCGCGGAAACCTCGTCATTGCCTCCTGAACTGGCGCTGTCGCGATAGGCCACGGTAAATGCCAGTTCGAACGTCAGCAGAACCGCTTCCAAACGCTCTTCCCATTGCCGCCGGCCCGGCGTTTCGAACGGCACACCGGCCTTACGGATTTTCTCCTTGGCGCGCGTAATTCGCTGATACATCGTCGCCTCACCAACCAGAAATGCATCGGCGATGTGTTTCACGGCGACCCCGCACACGATGCGCATTGTAAGAGCCACGCGCGCTTCCAGAGACAGCGCCGGATGGCAGCAGATAAAGATCAGCCGCAACCGCTCGTCGGGTATGGGATCGGGGAGTTCGATAATTTCGGCTATGGGTGCTTCCATCCGGCTCGCGTCGAATGCGCGCTGTTCCGCGCCACGCCGACGCATGATGTCGAGCGCCTTGCGCCTCGCCGTAACATAGAGCCACGCCGCGACGTCGCTGACTGTCTCAGCCTGGTCCAGCAGTGCCTCGGTGGCGGCGGCGAAGCTGTCCTCGGCGAGATCGAGATCGCGAAACTGCGCGGCCAGTGCACCAATGACGCGCGGCCGCGCCGCTGCAACAGCTTCGCCCAGATTCATCCCATCTCCCAAACAGGGCGAACCTCGATCGCACCCTTGCCGGGGATCGGAATCTGCTTTGCCCATTCGAGAGCCGCATCAAGATCGGCTACATCGATCAGGTAGTAGCCGCCGAGTTCCTCATGCGTTTCGGCAAACGGCCCGTCATGCAAGACGTGATCGCCCTTGTCCCACTTGATTGTTGTTGCAGTCGATCCGGGCTGCAAACGGTTGCCCGAAAATTCGACTCCGGCTTTGGAAAAATTCTCGGCAAGCGCCATGTGCTTGCCCAGCGTTTCTTGCATCAGCTTGGCGCCTTCATCGCCTTCATAGATGCGTTCATCCTCGTTGATCAGCAGCAGATATTGCACGATGTATCCTCCATTTCGACCGCACCACTGTGGCAAGGTTCCGCAAGGAAGACGCGTGAAGCAAGCCCGATTCTACAACCTCCCGGAAAATCCCGCTTCAGCGCGAGAGCACTTCCTCCAGAAACGACAAGGCGGCGCGGGTAAAATCTTCCATATTTGCAATCCGGTGGGTGCTGCCGGTTTCGGTGATATGCGTCTGTTCGCAGCCCGGCCCGGCAACAGCGACACAGCTGCGGCCAGCAGGAGCGCCCGTGGGATGCGAACTCCCGCCAACCGAACCGCTCTCGGCAATGCCCCAATCGGCGTGGAAGTTGTCGCGAATCGAGCGAGCCTGGAGCAGCGCGTATTCCTCGCTCGCCCCGCGCATACCCTTATAGGCCTCGCGCGGCCGGTCGAACAGCACATCACGCGCGCGGAACGAGTACACCACCCCTCCCCCAACAAAGAAATCGAGCGCACCGGGCACAGTCAGCAGTGATGCAGCAATCAACCCGCCCGTCGCGCCGTCGGCGACAGCGATTTTCTCGCCGCGATCGCGCAGAAGCCCGGCAATGCGAACCGCTTGCGGATGAAGCTCAGCCAGCATCGTCGGTTTTCTTCCCCGTTCGCGTCCACGGATAGAGGAATTGCCCGGCATATCCGCGCGGGACATCTTCGGGGATGCCGTAATTTTCCGGCCAACGATCCTCCGGCAGATGGAAAGTTCCGAACATCTTGTCGATCCACGGGAAGTGAATCGCGAAATTCACATCGAACGCCTCGCGCTCCAGCCCGTGATGCCAGTGATGAAAACGCGGCGTTGCGATCCAGTGACCGAGCCGGTTGAAATCGCCCCCGACATTGGCGTGGAGCAGCGACGACCAGACATACACAAAACCGATATAGGCCTGCAGTACCGACGGGCTGAAACCCAGCGTAAACAGCGGCAGCGAGGTGATCGAGCGCAACAGGATCACCTCGATAATATGCATCCGCGATCCGGCCAGCCAGTCCATGCTTTTCGCGCTGTGATGGATTGCGTGGAAGCCCCACAGAAACGGCACCTGGTGGAACAGCCGGTGATACCAATATTGCGCCAAATCCGAGATAAAAACCGCGATCACGAACTGCACCAGCCACGGCATACTCGCAACAAAGGCACGGAATGCATCCCAGCTCCCCGTATTCTCATTGATGATCGTCGAGGGCGCGAGCGTAAGGAACGCCAGCACCTGCACAAACATCGTGCTGACCAGGAAGTAGAACAGATCTTCGCGCCATTCATTGCGGAACAGGCGCTGTTCGCGGCGATGCGGACGAAAACGTTCGAGCGGCGCGAACATGAAGCCGGTTGCAAGCAGGTTCACGATAAAGAAATCGAGCCCGAAAAAGACGCCCCAGCTGCGCGTTTCTTCGGGCTGGACATTGGCCCCGCCCATCAGCGTCGCGGTAAGCGCGATTATAAGCGCGGCAAACCCCAGCGCCTTGCGCGGCCTAAGCAGCAGGCTGAGCAAAGACAGCGCATAGCTGACCAGAAGGATTGCATGGACGACTGCGCGGAACCCGCCCCACTGTTTGACGATCTCCAGTTCGGGCGTTGCAAACCAGTCGGGGAAACGCAGCGCAACCACCAGGATCAGCCCGCTGATCGCCAGCAGCAGCGCGAAAAACCCCGACAGCCATCCGCTACCGAAACGGCGCACCTGACGCGGCGATTCCAGATCGCGCTTCAGCTTGGCAAAGAAACCGGTCAGCCTGGCGTCCAGTTGCTCTTCGAGTTTCATGTTGCACCGCCACTTTCGCGATTTCTGTCCGACCCGGTCTCCAGCGATACCGCCGAGTGATACCGCACCACTGCCGCGACAACCGTGTGCATCATATCCATCCGTTCGGGAACCGGGCGCTTTGTCCTGCCGATCATTACCGCGACCGCATAGCGCCTGCCATCGGGCGCGGTAAGGATGCCGATATCGTTATAGCCCGCCTGCTCGCCGATCACGCCGGGCGGAACGATATCGAGCACCTGCCCGGTTCCCGTCTTGTGCGCGATTGCCCAGCCTTCGGGAATGCCGCCCTTCAGCCGGTTCGGACCGCTTTTCGCATCGCGCATCAGGCCGATCAGCCGCTCGGTCGAGGGTGCTGACAAAAGCTCGCCCTTCGCCAATCGCGCCAATGCGCGGGCCAGCGACAGCGCGCTTGCCCCATCGACCGGATCGTCCACATAGGCGTTGAAAGCAGAGCGCCGCGTCGCATGCGGAACGGTCTTGCGCACTTCGAAAAAGGTCTTGCCCAACGAGTAGCGCTGATCCCATTCGAGCGCCGCGATCTGCGCCTGCATCACCCGCTCGCCGGGTCCGAAACGGATAGTGTCGAGCCCCTTCTGCGCCAGGATCGAGCGAACGACCTCAGCGCCGCCGACGCGTTTCAGAAGCATATCATTGGCGGTGTTGTCGCTGCCCACCATTGCCAAGTGCATAAACTGCGCATAGCTTTCGGTCGCACTCCCGTTGGCCAGTACGCGTTTCCGGATCGGCTGGTGAAACAGCGTAAGGTCGCTCGCCCGCACCGTGGCGGTTTCTGCCAAGTCGAGCGTGCCGCGATCAGCGAGGTCGAGCGCGGCCAGCGCAACCCATAATTTGCTCACGCTCTGCTGCGGCATCAGTTCGTCGCCGTTGAAGTCTGCGCTTGTCCCGCTGTCCACATCGACAACCGCAATACCGAGACGTGAATTCAGGCTGCTACCTGCGGCAAACAACGCATCGTCGAGCGCGCGCAGGGCCGCTGGCCGGTTGTCGGCGACTTCCTCGGCCACCTCCTCGATCTGCTCGCCAAACGGAGCCGTAGTCAGCGGGAAACTGCGCGCATCGATGAACCGCTGCGTATAGATCCCGATCAGCGCCACCAGCGGAACGGCGATAAACAGGATGAGCGCGATGGCAGTGCCCGCGCGCCTCGTGCCCGGCCCGGGCTTCATCCGGCGGCTTTCACGATCTCGGCCCAGCCCGCTTCGTCGGTGACTTCGATACCGAGTTCGGTGGCTTTCTTGAGCTTGCTTCCTGCACCGGGTCCGGCGACCAGAAGGTCGGTCTTCGCGCTGACCGAGCCGGAAGCCTTGGCGCCCAGCTTCTCCGCCTGCGCCTTGGCTTCGTCGCGGCTCATCGTTTCGAGCTTGCCGGTGAACACGACTGTCTTGCCCGCAACCGGGCTGTCGAGCGTTTCGACGACATATTCAGGCGGATCTACCTCGCTCAGCAGGTCTTCCCACACCGCAACATTGTGCTCCTCGTGGAAGAAATCGCCGAGCGCCTCGACCACACTAGGGCCAATGCCGTCAATGTCGGTGAGTTCGGTATAGGCTTCCTCCCCGGACCGGGGAGGGGGACCATCCGCAGGATGGTGGAGGGGCACGTCAAAGTTGTCTGAACCATCGCTGGCAGGAGCATCCGTGGGTGCCCCTCCACCACTTCGTGGTCCCCCTCCCCATTTTGGGGAGGATCGCGCGACTTCAGCAACCTCCCGCAGCGCCTCAAGCGTATGAAAATGCTTGAGAAGGTCACGCGCGGTCACCGCCCCGACATGCCGGATACCGAGCCCGAACAGCAGCCGCACGGCATCCGGTTCACGCTTGTCTTCCACAGATTTGAGCAGCTTTTCCACAGACTTGTCCTGCCACCCTTCGAGCGCGAGGATCTCTTCCTTGCGCTGATGCAGGCGGAAGATATCGGCGGGACTTTCGAGCCAGCCGAGCGCGAAGAACTGATCGATGGTTTTCTCGCCCAGCCCGTCGATATCCAGCGCACCGCGGCTGACAAAATGTTTCAGTCTTTCCGTACGTTGCGCGGGACAGATGAGACCGCCTGCGCAGCGAATATCGACTTCGCCCTCCGCCGCCACGGCCTCGCTGCCGCATTCGGGGCAGCGGTCGGGAAACGCGTAAGGTTCGCGCTTTTCGTCACGCGTCAGGTTTTCGACCACCTGCGGGATAACATCCCCTGCGCGCTGGACCTTGATCCTATCGCCGGGTCGCACGCCAAGCCGCTCGATCTCGTCCTTGTTGTGCAGCGTGACATTGGTGACAGTCACCCCGCCCACCAGAACCGGAGCAAGCCGCCCGACCGGCGTCAGTTTGCCGGTACGCCCGACCTGGATATCGATGGCCTCCAGCGTCGTCTCGGCCTGCTCTGCGGGGAATTTGCGCGCGATGGCCCAGCGGGGGAACTTGGTCTGGAAACCCAAGCGATCCTGCAAGTCTAGCCGGTCGACCTTGTAGACCACGCCGTCGATTTCATAGGGCAGCTCCGGCCGTCGCGCATTGATCGCCTCGTAATGCGCGAGCATTTCCTCCAGCGTTTCACAGCGCTTGAACAAAGGCGAGACGGGCAGGCCCCAACTCTCCAGCGTGCGCACCACCTCTTCCTGCGTCTCGCCGGGCACTTCGGACACATCGCCCCATCCATGCGCCCAGAATTTCAGCGGACGTTTCGCGGTGACGCTGGCATCCTTTTGCCGCAGCGAACCGGCGGCGGCATTGCGCGGGTTGGCGAATTGGCGAACCTTGTCGGGCTCGAACGCGGCACCCTTCTCCTCCGCCGCCGCCTTCGCTTCTGCCATCAGCGTTTCGTTCAGCGCGGCGAAGTCGGCGCGCGACATATAGACCTCGCCGCGGATCTCGAACACGTTGGGCGCAGCGGCGGGCAGCTCCTGCGGAATATCGGAAATATGCGCGACATTCGCCGTCACATCCTCGCCCACCTGCCCGTCTCCGCGCGTCGCGGCGCGGACCAACTTGCGGTTTTCGTAGCGCAGCGAGCAGGACAGTCCGTCGATCTTGTCCTCGGCGGTAAAGGCGACCGGCTCGTCCTCGGGCAAGTTAAGATAACGCCTGATCCGCGCGACAAATTCGCCGACTTCCTCGTCATTAAACGCGTTGTCGAGGCTCATCATGCGAACCTCGTGGCGAACCTTGCTCAGCGGGGAAGCGGCGACCGCATGCCCAACCTTCTGCGAGGGGGAGTCGGGCCGCACCAAATGCGGAAACGCCTCCTCCAACTCGCGGTTACGCCGCAGCAGCGCGTCATATTCCTGATCCGAAATCTCGGGCGCGTCTTTCGCGTGATAGAGCTCGTCATGCCGCGCAATCTGCTTGGCAAGGCGCATCAGTTCGTTGGCGGCATCGGCTTCGTTCATCGTTTGAGTTTCACTGGAACTTCAAATGGCTTTTCACCAGCAGAATGGTCAATCCAAAGAACCAGATTAAATCCGAATCCAGCTCTATTTTTACAGAAATCATCAATCTCTTTGAAATCGTTGCGATTGATAAAGGCGACAAGGCGATCCCCAGGCTGAAGCGGTTCCTTTTGCCGGAATGAGTTCACATATTCGCCCGACTTCATTCGTAAAGCCCTACTAAAGAAGATCGTCGATCTCCAAGGCTTCAACCAAGTCCGCTTAGCTCCACCGACGCCAGCCCAATGCACTAGAGTTGGATGCACTCCGGTATTTGTAATTTCGAAGTCAAACTGAGGAAACTCACCCGATGAGCTGATCTCTGCGCGGACTACGAATGCTCTTTTTGCCCTGCGGTTCTCCAGTATTTGGTAAATGGCGAGTGCAGTGGCCAAAACTGCCCCATAAGCGGCGGCAATATCCGGCAAAACCACCATCAAACCCCCTCCAGCAACCGATCCGCCTGCGCCCTCGCTTCGTTGGTAACCTCCGCTCCTGACAACATCCGCGCGATTTCTTCCTGGCGCCCGTCTTCGTCGAGCAGCGCGACCGAGGTGCGTGTGACCGTCCCCTCGGAAGATTTTGCGATCATATAATGCGTCGAGCCGCGTGCGGCGACCTGGGGGCTGTGGGTAACGGCGAGGAGTTGTCCGCCATCGGCCAGCCTTGCAAGGCGTTCGCCGATGGCGCTGGCGACAGCGCCGCCGACACCGCGGTCGATTTCGTCGAAGATCACCGTTGCCGCACCGCCTTTCTCCGCGAGCGCTACCTTCAGCGCGAGGATAAAGCGCGACAGCTCGCCGCCCGAAGCAATCTTGTTGAGTGGTGCGAAATCGGCGCCCGGATTGGTCGAAATCAGGAATTCGACGCCGTCCATACCGCTTGCGCCCCAGCGATCTTCGGGCAGTTCCTCGACCGACGTCTCGAACCGCGCCGCATCCAGTTTGAGCGGAACCAGCTCCGCTTCGACCGCTTTGTCGAGCTTCTTCGCCGCACCCACCCGCGCGCGGTGCATCGCCTCGGCCTTTTTGCGATAGGCATCACCCGCTTCCTTCGCCGCAATCTCGAGCGCATCCAATTGCGCCTCTCCGCCCTCGATCGCGTCGAGCTGTTCGCGCATTTCGCGCATCAATTCGGGCAGCGCATCGACTTCGCAGCGATGTTTGCGAGCCAACGCGCGCAGTTCGAACAAGCGCGTTTCCGCCGCATCCAAAGCTTCCGGGTCATGCACCAGGGTTTCGCTGGCCGAGACGAGCTTGTCCTCCGCCTCGCCCGCTTCGATCACTGCGCGGTCGAGCGCCGCGAGCGCCTCGGTCAGCAGCGGGTGTTCGCCCGCGATCCGGTCGAGTTTGCGCGCGGCACTGCGCAGCGAGGCAAGCGGCGAATCCGATCCTTCCCACACATGGCGCAGTTCCTCGAGATCGCCCTGCAGCTTCTCCCCTTTCTGCATATCGGCGCGCGTTTCGGCGAGGCGCGCTTCCTCGCCCGCAACCGGTTCCAGCGCGGTCAGTTCGGCAAGATGCGCTAGCAGCAGGTCCTGATCGGCCTTGGCCTGCTCAACGCCTGCTTTTGCCTCTTCCAACCGCCCCGCCGCCTGCTGCCACTTGTGCCACGCCGCCGCGACGACTTCACCATCCACGCCCGCGAAACGATCGAGCAGCGAGCGATGTCCGCGCGGATTGACCAGTCCGCGATCGTCATGTTGTCCGTGCAGTTCGACCAGCACACCCGCCATCGCGCGCAGCAGCGCCACGCCAACGGGTTGATCGTTCACAAACGCCTTGGAGCCGCCGTCGGCCTTCAATCGGCGACGCAGGATCAGCGGCTCGCCCGGTTCGATCTCGACCTCGGCTTCGTCAAGTATTTCGGATAACGCCTGAGGCCACCCGTCATTCCAGCGAAAGCTGGAATCGCTGTCATCCTCGCCGGAGCTATTCGAAGCCGATCCCGGCTTTTGCTGGGATGACGGATTAAATTCAAACGTTGCGGTAACGCTCGCCTGCTCCTCGCCGCTGCGGATCAGGCCCATATCGGCGCGGTTGCCCAACACCAGCCCGAGCGCGTCGAGCAGGATCGACTTGCCCGCCCCCGTCTCGCCCGTCAGCACACCCAGCCCGCCCGCAAAATGCAGGTCGAGCGCCTCGATCAGCACGATATTACGGATGGAAAGCTGCGTCAGCATCGCGTGACTTTATCGCAGACAATTGCCCGCGTCATCAGCGCCCTGCGCGCTATTGACAGCTTATGCGGTGAGCGCGGCCAGCCAGTCGTAAGCCGGGCGCAACGTCAGCAGCGATGCAGCTACTTTTTCCGGCCCCCTGTCACCCAGGGCCGCTTTGTGGCTCTTGTGATCGATCCACACGGTCAGGCCTTTATAGCGCAGCAGGTCGGCATGGTGGTGATCGGCATCATAGGGCTTCGGCACACGCTTGAGATCGGGCTCGCCCAGCCGCACGCCCTTGGCGACCAGCCCCGCGAGAATATCCGCCAGTTCGTCACCCTTCGGCCCGTCCACCGCCTCGCGAAAGCGCTCCAGCGTGTTCTTTTCGAACCCGAAACTGCCGACGCCCACAACCAGTCTGTCCTGCTCCAGCCCCGCCATCCATTTGGGATGGTCGGGCGCGGCGCCCGGCTTCGCAGCGAATATCCGCAGATGTGTGTTGTAAGGCGTCTTGTCCCTGGAAAAGCGCACATCGCGGTGGATGCGGAACAGCTTGTAGGTCAGATCCTCGCCGGTGGCTTCGCCCAGCTCCGCCGCCAGCCCCTCGCCGAACACTTCGCCAGCAAGCTTGAAATCCTGCTTGTAGCGCTTCTCGTTCGCCTTGAACCACTCGCGGTCATTGTTAGCGGAAAGGTCTTTCAGGAAGGAGACCGTGTCCGCGCTCAGCATGGTACGATCCCTTTCCGGCTCAGCTGGCAGAAGCGCCCGGCGCCTTGTCCTGCACCAGTTCGTAGGCCTTTTCGTACCATTCATTGCCCGGGTAGTTCGCGCCCAGCACGGAGGCATATTTCATGGCTTCCTGGGGTACACCCAGCGCAAGGCTGCTCTCGGTCAAACGATAAAGAGCCTCGGGAGCATGGCTGGTGGTCTGATATTGCTCGACCACATTCTGGAACCGGATCTGCGCGGCAAGCCAGCGGCCCGATTTCTGGTAGAACCGTCCGATCTCCATTTCCTTGCCCGCGAGGTGATCGTTGACAAGGTCCAGCTTCAACCGCGCGTCGGACGCATATTCGCTGTTCGGGAAACGGCGGTTCACCTCGGTCAGCGCGGCGCGCGCCTGATCGGTGATCTTCTGGTCGCGGGTGACGTCGCTGATCTGCTCGTAGTAGCTGAGCGCAATCAGGTAATAGGCATAGGGCGCATCCTTGTTACCCGGATGGATCGACAGGAAACGCTGCGCCGCCTGGATCGACTTGTTGTAGTCACGCGCAACGTAATAGCTGAACGAACTCATCAACTGCGCACGGCGCGCCCAGGGCGAATAGGGATGCTGGCGCTCGACCTCGTCGAACAACGCGGCGGCAACGGGTGCGTTGCCGATATCGAGCCGGCGCTTGGCCTCCGAATACAGCGTTTCCACATCGCGGGCCACATAGGCGGTGTCGGTGGGATTGTTGCCCCCGCCGCCAAGAGCAGCGCAGCCGCTGATCAAAAGAGTGCTTGCCGCAAGGGCGGTCGAAAGTGCGAGAGGGCGCGCGCGGCGTGCAAATGTCGTCATAGCGAGCAGCCTATAACCGCCCCCTCGCTGAACGCCAAGTGAAGTTAGGCAGGGAATATGTGGGTGGTTTGATGCTGTGGTGTCGGATGCAGTATTGCATGATGTCCGCTTACGACCCGCTTCCAGACACTTCTTCTCGTGAACGGCGTGCGCTCACATTGCAAAAGTTAGCTCTCCATTCGTTGGAGCACCAGTTCAGCAAGCCTTGAAATCTCGTCACGAAGTGCAACTGGTTCAATGACGTCGATCTCCGGCCCGATTCCCAACAAGGCCGGTGCGGCAGACTCGATTGTTTCAAGCGGCAGTTTGACGATGTGCCACCCCTCTTTCCCGCCAGGCTTGGCTTTGGCAACAGCTTCTCCGGCAAAACTGCCGAGCAATCGCAACCGCCGCATTCCTAGCGGTGAGGCACACAAGATTGCAGTGCCAGGGCGGAGTTGCTTTTCAAACGACCGCGCTGATTCCGTCCACCATGCTGCCAGGTCAAACTCGGCAGGCGGGCTATGTTGGTCCGGCAGCACTTCGAGAGCAAGAATATCCGCGACATTGAAACTTCGTAGCTTTCCGCGCCCTTTAGCCACAAGATACCAATGACCAGCCTTGAGCACGAGGCCATATGGCTCAACGGTCCAATCGCGTTTGGCAGTCCAACTTTGGTAAGTCATTTCTATCAGATGCCGATCAAGCACAGCGCGAGCGACCTGAGCAAGGAGAGGCGTCGGACGTGCAGCGCGATACCAGTCCGCTGTGTCGAGATGAAACCTTCCGGCAATCCGCCCTGCCTCGGCTCTGCCGGTACCAGGCAGGGAAACAAGCAACTTGTCACGCGCGCGATTGGCAGCATCGCCGAGCCCCATGGCCTGCGCCGCACCTGGCAATCCAATTAGCAGCATGGCTTCCGCCTCTTCCGGGTCCAGTCCGGTCAGCTTCGTCTGGTATCCGTCGAGTAGCTGGAATCCACCTCCCGGTCCCGCATCGCCGTAGACCGGAATTCCTGCTGCGCTCAGTGCGTCAATGTCTCGATAAATTGTCCGAACGGAAACTTCGAACTCTTCTGCGAGATACTCGGCCGTCAATCGTCCCCGCAATTGAAGCAGGATGAGGATCGAAAGAAGGCGGCTGGCACGCATTTTTTTCACTTAGCCCAAAACTACTGACATAAACTGTCAGCATCCCTCACCTAGAACACATCCGAGTTCAGATCAAAACGGGATGTTCGATGGCCGGAACGCTCAAACGCAGACAAGTCTTGCAAGGGACAGCCGCTTTCCTCGCGACTGTATCGGTCAGCAACGTGCCAGTTAGAGCGACAAAGCCCAATGCAACATCGGGAGAACCAGCGATGGATACAAATTACGCACCTCCAGGGGATGGCATCACAACTGGCAAGGGTGTCGGCGATTTCGACTTCCTCGCAGGCGAATGGAGCATCCGCCACAAACGGCTGAAAAGCGGCACCCAGGATGAGTGGATGGAATTCAACAGCGGCGCGACGGTTCACCGTGTCCTCAATGGCATGGGAAGCATTGAAGAGCTGCGGGGGGCCGATGGCTCCGACATGGGCATGGGCGTTCGAATATGGCTGCCTGAACAAGAGAAGTGGGCGGACCACTGGACCAGCGCTCAAAACGGTGTGGTCAATGCCCCACAGCTCGGCGAGTTCATTGATGGTGAAGGCGTGTTCATCTCGGAACAGGAGGTGGACGGCGTTCAATGGCGATATCGGGGAGTGTGGGACAAGATCACTGCCACGAGCTGTCGCTGGCACCAATCGGCCTCGAGCGATGGCGGCAAGAGCTGGGATTGGAACTGGTGGATGGAATGGAGCCGCCTCGGCTAACCGCGCTCCTGAGAAAACAAGGATCATTTTGACATGGGAAACGCACAGGAATTGCGCTCGAAACTAGCGGGTTACACCGGCACACCGCGTGACTTCGACTTTCTCGAGGGCAATTGGAATATCAAGAACCGACGGCTGAAACAGCGAAATACCGGGTCGAGTGAATGGGACGAGTTTGACGCTAGGCAGAAGGCCTGGCTCTTGCTTGATGGGGTTGCAAATGTGGACGAGTTTGACTGTCCTGCTCGCGGGTTCAAAGGCATGAGTATGCGGGCGCTCGACCTCGATACACACCAATGGTCCATCTATTGGATCAACTCCAGGTTTGGGAAATTGCTCAACCCGGTGGTGGGCGGATTTTGCGACACGCACGGCGTTTTTTACGGGGACGATGAGGACGAAGGAGCGCCCATAGTTTGCAAGTTTGAGTGGCATGCAGATCCCATAGCTCCCACATGGAAGCAGGCATTTTCATGGGATGGCGGCGCAACATGGGAAACAAACTGGATCATGGAATTCACCAAGGCTTATGCGCCAAAGGACCAGCAACAAAATGAGCAAGAATCCTGACATCGTTCAAGTAAACCCGAGTTATCGTCACTACGACAAGACGGTTCATGGCAAAGGCGTTATCCAGCCTGAAAACAATCGCCTCAAATGGTATGAAATCGCACGCGGCAAACAGCCCATCGAACAAGGGATACGCGATCTTGCGCTAAACTTTGTGACGCGACTGACCAAACTCGAAGGCCTGCCATCCGCGCATGAATTGGGTTTCGCATTCTTGCATAAATGCGGCCAGGGCTTTTATTTCTTGGGCATCTGCACCTGGCGAAACAACAATGAACTATGGAAGACCATGTTCTACTTTGACGTTGGGAAGACGGAGGACTTTGAGTTCTACCCGCAAGATGAACGACACAAAGACACATTCTGCGTTTGGGAGCTGGCAGTGGTGTCCCATGAGACATTGGCATGGACGACCTACTTGCGATCAGATCGGACCAAGCAGGACGAAGAAGCATATCTGACAGCAATCATCTAGGAATGGGTAGTCGGAGCACTCGATACACAGGAAGTGCAACGCATGAGTTTTGGAGTTGCGCCCCTGATCAAGATCAAAGAACTTTCTGAAGCCGATTGGAAAGAGTGGAGCCGGTTGTGGCGCAGCTATCTCGCTTTTTATAGGACTGAGCTTGCGCAGAAAGTCTACACTTCAACCTTCAAGCGTCTGTTATCGGACACGCCATATGAACCAGATGCCCTGCTAGCGACAAAAGATGGTGAGCCAATCGGCCTGGTGCACTATCTTCAGCACCGTCACTGCTGGCGCACTGAAAATGTCATCTATCTGCAAGATCTTTATGTGGATGAAACAGCCCGTGGATGTGGCGCAGGGCGTGCACTCATCGAAGCTGTTTATGCGGCCGCTAGTGAGCGAAATATAACCAGCGTGTATTGGCTGACTGAAAACACAAACCATCAAGCAATGGCGCTTTACGACCGTGTTGCGACCAAGACTGGTTTCATCAAGTATCAGCAGTAACTTCTATGCCTGATTCTGACATTGATGAGTATCGATGGGATTCGTGATCTGAAGATCGCAAATCGCGCCAGCATCGGGCAAAGGCCGAAGGTCCGCCCGCCCACCGCACCGGCCATTTGACCAGCGCACATCCCCCAACTGTCCATTCGGAGCGGTCACTGCTATAGCGCACTCATTATTGGAGGGATTTTTTGCAATGCGACTGCACAAATACGCTCTGGGCATTTCGGTCGTCACCGCTGCGGCGCTGGCATTGGCACCCGCCAGTGCCGAAACGCTCGAAGAACTCGACGCGATGGCGGAGGTTGCGGTTAACGAGGAAAGCGGCATCCGCTTTGCCCAGCAGCAGGCGCAGCGCGGGGAATTTCTTGAGGCGATTGCGACGCTCGAACGCGTCCTTGCGCTGCATCCCAAATCGCAGTCGGCGCGGCTGCTTCATGCGGTCTATCTGTGCCGGATCGACGACCGGCCGGGCGGCGTGGCCGAGCTCGACAAGCTGAAGCGCAAGAATTTCTCCGACGAGCTGTGGAGCCAGGCGACCGCGATCTGTTCCGGCACGGGAGGGCAATAACATGGCTGTTCTCGTTCCATCGCTCCGCAAGCCCGCCATATTCGGCGCTATTGCCGCCCTGTTCTGCTTCACCCCGGCCGCCTCCGCGCCGGTGCAGGTTGGCATCGCAGCATCGGTGACAGGCGATGTTCGCCTTAACAATGCAACGATCACCAAACCCCGAAAGATCCAGCGCAGGCAGCGCCTCGCCTGGGGCGACACTTTGCGCACCAAGAAAAACAGCAAGGTGCAAATCCTGCTGCTCGACCGGTCGAGCCTGACGGTCACCTCCAACGCGCGGCTGACAATCAACCGGTTTGTCTATGATCCCGGGCAAAGCCGCTCGCTCGGCGCGACTGTCACAAAGGGTGCGTTCCGTTTCATGTCGGGTCGCCGAACGGGCAACTCGCGGGCCAATGTGGATTCCAAGATCGGAACGATCGGCATTCGCGGGACCGTGCTCGATGGAGTCGTCGGCGAAAAGGCTGTCGAAATCGCCAAGGACGAGCCGTTTCTCGGTCCCTTCCTCGACGATGTCAAAAGCGACAAGGAAACGGCGACTTTGGTTGTGCTGCG
Source organism: Pontixanthobacter sp. (assembly GCA_965223995.1). Lineage (GTDB taxonomy): Bacteria > Pseudomonadota > Alphaproteobacteria > Sphingomonadales > Sphingomonadaceae > Pontixanthobacter. Next base: position 439,207 of record CBDCXY010000017.1, read on the forward strand.
CGGCCCCGGGGCGGCGACGCAAGGCGGGTTGCAGGTGGGCCTTGCCGATGTGACCGCAGCGGGTGTGACGGTGAACCTCGAAGCACCCGCAATGGCGGCCTATATCCCGCGTCCCGGCCATCCACCGATTGGTCCGTTCCGTCTGTCGCAACCGGGTCTGCAACAACTGCAATACCGGTTGGCACCGAGGGTGCATAATGCGGGTGATGGCGGGTTGCTTGGCAAATTGCTGCCGGCGGTAGCAGCGGGTGTGCTGGCGGGTGTGCTCCTGACCGATGGGGATGATGACAACCCGAACGGCACAACGGTCAACCCGAACAACCCGACCGCGCAGCCATCGCCGACACCGACGCCGACCTGCACCCCCGGAGCAAACAACTACTGCTAGGTCGGCTCTATTTACTGGTTGCCTCGAACACCCCGTTCCAGTCCAGCGGGAGCGCAGCCTTTTTGAGCTCCGCAATATGCGCACGATATGTGGCAACGAGACCGCCCAGACCGGCGCTTTCATAGCTGCGGGCGTTGGCCGCCAGAAGCTCTTCGGCCCCATCCCAGTTTTGCGCGCGGTAGGCACCGAGAAACTCGCTCTGTGCCTTGACCAGCGCTGCAAACCCGTCGTCACCCGCAAGGCTCTCATCACCCAGCAGGGCGAAGATGGTATCGGGTGCCTCGCGCCCGACGACTTTCACACGGTCCAGTTCGAGCAGCGCAAAGCCATCAAGTTCCTGCGCAAGCGCGCTGCCGACGATGATCTTGACGCCATATTGCTTGGTCAGCCCCTCGAAGCGCGAGGCGATGTTCACCGTATCGCCGATCAGCGAATAGGACAGGCGCTGCTGCGAACCCATATTGCCGACGCAGCAAAGCCCTGAATTCATGCCGATGCCGATCTGCACATCGTCAGGCCAGACCTGGCCTTTGCGCGCGGGCATGTCGCGATTGAGCCGGTCGAGCGCGGCGACCATCTGCAGGGCCGAGCGCGCGCCACCCCGAAACTGGTCGGGATCATCGAGCGGCGCGTTCCAGAAAGCCAGGATCGCATCGCCGATAAACTTGTCGACCGTCGCCTTGTTGGCCAGCAGGATATCGCACATCGGCGTGAGGAAAGCGGTGAGGAAGTCGATCACTTCGTTCGGCGCGAACTGCTCCGAGATCCGCGAGAAGCCGCGAATATCACAGAACAGCACGGTCATCTCGCGATCCTCTCCGCCTAGCTCGAGCTTGTCCGGGCTGGCGGCGATCTGGCGGACCATTTCGGGCGAGAGATAGCGGTCGAAGGCGTCGTGGATATAGGCGCGCTGGCGTTCCTCGCGGTAGTAGCTGATCACCGTCTGCACCGCATAAACAAGCGCGAGCGCGACAATCGGGTAGGTCGGATCGAGCAGGTATCCCATACGGTCGAACGCGAGCCAGCTGCCCGCGCCCACCGCGCCTACGCCCAGCAATCCGACCGCCGCACCGATGGTCGCGCCCAGCCTGGGCAGCAGCAGTGCCATCAGCACGCCGAGAAGGATCAGCAGGAAGCGCTCCATACCCGGCGCCCAGTCGGGCCGCTCGAGAAACTCGCCGAGGATCATCTGCTCCGCCGCTTGCGCATGGACCATCACCCCCGCCTCGCGGTCGGCCAGCGGAGTGGCGACAAGGTCGCGCAGGCCCGTGGCACTGGCCCCGACAAAAACGATCCGCCCCTCGAATTGCCCTGCGAGCGCTTCGGGCGGCGTAGCATCGTCGAGCACTCGCCATGCGGGAACCGTGCGTTCGGGAACGGGGCCAGTAAAATAGGACCACAGCTCCCCCGCCGCAGTTGTCGGAACCTCGAAATCACCGATCCTGAGCGATACGACCGAGCCCGGCGCAGAGGCATTCTCGCCCGTCCCGTCGCTCGTCTTGACCAGGGTCGCATCCGCCCCCAGCGCGACGCGAAGAGCCTCCACCGACAGCGCGGAAACCAGCTGCCCGTCGTGAAAGAACAGCAATTGCGGCTTGCGCGTGATCCCGTCATCGTCGCGCATGATGCTGAGCGAGCCGAGCCCCGCGGACGCCTCTCGCAGTACGGGCAGCGGCGCGATCACCCCCGCATGATCGCGCACACCCTGCGTCGGCGGCGAGCCGAGCACCGCAAGGCCCGATGGCAGCTCCAGCGCCCCGCCCCGCTCCTCTCCGATCAGGAAGAAACCGTTGACCACGGGCGCGCGCGCAAAACTCTCCGCAAGCACCTCGTCATTGGCAGGCAAACCCGCCAGTGCTCCCGAAAGAGCATCGGCCAGCGCCGGATTGCCTTCCGCCAATTTCTCGGGCGAAGTCCGGTCCTCTTCCGAAAACACGATATCGAACGCAATCGCCGCTGCCCCCGCCTCTGCCAGCCGATCGGTCAGCCGCGCAATCTCGGTCCGCGGCCACGGCCACTGCCCCAGCCGCGCCACCGACTCCTCGTCAATATCGACAATCTTGACCCCGGCATCCTGATACTCACGCGGCGCCGCCCGCTGGTAGCTATCGAACAGCAGCAGCCCCAGCCGGTCGATCATCGGCACACTGGCGAAATGCAGCAGCGCGACGACGGCAACCACCAGCAACCCGGCCAGCACGGGTAACGATCGCAGGTGTTGTAAGAAGCGTGCGAGCATGGGTTCCCCTCAGGGTGATACTAGGAGGGGTGGCGCTTGTGGGGGAGTCTTTTGTTTTAGACCCTCAAGCGCCGGAGTCTTTGTTTTCCGCACGCCCTCCGGCGCGCGATATCCTCGCTCCACGGCCTGAAGGCCGCTCCGCTGCGGGCGGGCCGCTTGGCCCTATGGCTGCCGCGACCAGGTTTCTCGGTGCCAGCCAGCGATCTTACTCCTGATCCTGGTCGCGGCAGCCAGAGCGCGACTGCGCGACGCCCGGTAGGGCGAAGCCAAGCAGCGTGGACACGCTGCGCCGGTGTTTGAGGGTCTAAAAAAAGACTCATTTTCCTACACGCGCCTTTTCTGCTTCAGAATATCAAATGACCCGCAAGAAAGACCCCCGCACCACCCGGCTCCCCGTTCCGGCAGGCGAGTTGCCCGATTTCACCCCCGTCCCGCGCCAATATGTGCGCCACGATGGCTGGACGCCCGAGCGACAGCGCGGCTTTATCGAAGCGCTCGCCGACACCGGCAGTGTCCACGCAGCCTGCAAGGCGGTCGATATGAGTCAGGCCGGCGCGTACCAGCTGCGGCGCCAGCCGGGCGCAGAGAGCTTTCGCGCGGCATGGCTCAGGGCGCTCGAACTCGGCGTGCAGCGGGTCGAGGATGTCGCGATGGACCGCGCGCTCAACGGGGTCGAGGCGCCGGTCTATTCATATGGCAAGCTCATCGGCACCCGCACCACCTACAATGACCGCCTGCTGATGTTCATCCTGAGAAACCGCGCACCGGAACGCTTTGCGGACGGGAGAGCAAAAGGCCCCGACGCCGTCGGCAAAATGCAGATGGAACGGCTCAAGAAGCGTTGGTTGGCTCAGGGGCGGGAAGAATGGGAGGCGGAGCAGAACCACGTCTCCCGCGAAGAAGTCCGCGCCAGTATGGAACGCAAGGTCGAGCGCCTGCGCGAACAGGTCGAAGCCCGCCGCGCCGCCGAATGGGCCTGCCTGTCCGAAGAAACCCGCGCCGTCATGAACCGCGCCGAAGAACTAAAGACGCGCGACCTCGCCGCAGCGGGGATGAAAGCGGAGGAAACGAGACACCTCCCCGACTTCTCCGCGCCCAAGGTGGAGCGTGAGGAGGAAGTTGCGGCGGAAAAAGAGCCGCGCGTGCGGATCAGGACGGTGAAGGATGATGGGTGGGGGTGAATCCCACTGTTTGCTAGTGAGTTAGGAAGTCATTCGGTCAACTACGTTCCCAATCGTTGCGATGTTATCAGGTTCGCGGCTCCATCCGTCCGCAAACGAAATATCGTTCGAGTCAGGTAACTGCTCCGGCGTCAACGTGTTTAGCTTAACTCTAGCTGGAATCGCCGCAGCTTCGCCTACAAAAAGCGCTTCTTGACGGGGCAATGATGATAGCGACCGGGTCATTCCGGACAAGCTGTCCGGCAAGAAGCGCGAAACATGCGACTGATCACTACTATTAGACAACCGGAGCACCAACCAAGAATTACACTGTGAAATTACAGTACCATCAACATCGGATGGCCGTTGTGATACAAGCATTAGACCAAGACCATATTTTCTTCCTTCCCGTGCAATACGTTTCACAGCACTTTGCGCAACGCTATACTGCGCTTCTCCTTTATCGGGCACGTAACGATGCGCTTCTTCACAGACCAGAAGCAGCGGATCGCTTTCTCTCTCCGCGCGATTTTCGAATAGCTTATACTGGAACAATAGGCGAGCCATAGCGCCAGCGAGAGGCCCCGCAACTTCAGTTGGGAGCCCGGATATGTCGACTATTTTTATGCAATCCGTGCCTTCGTCATTCACAGAAACGAATTGGCTCAGTATTTGATTCAGTGTCGGACTCTCGTCGCTATGTTCTGACATTAAGAAGCTAATTCTCGTGTCGGATTCGAGAACACGAAGCTTGCTAAGCAACGATGCGAAGTTCTTTTCCCATTCAGAGGCGGTGACCCGTTCCCAACCGTTTTTGAGCAGCCTCATTGCTTGCCGCTGTTCAATATGGGCGCGAAACTCACTCAACTTAAACGGTCGAGGTTTGTCGCGATCAAAAGACGCGATATCCTCTGGATTCACGCCTTCTACTGGGATTGGTTCATCACAATGAGAATTCCCTTCAGGCAACTCGGCAGGAATATCTTGGAGCGCGCTTTCAATTAGTCCAGCTTCCACCATCCGAGCATGTGTCAGCGCCTTATACACTATGTTTGCTCGGGTGGTGGCTTCAAACTCTGTCTTGCCGACGATGAGAGAGCGAAATTCGTCGCCCGACATAAGCCAATATGGCAAATTTAAATCCGTAGCTACACCTTCGTCTTCGCCGAAGACATTATATGCTCGATAATAGGCGCACTGGCCATCAAACGCCGAACGATATTCCCCGTGCGGATCGATCAAGACAATTCTAGGTTTAGTCGGACGATCATCGGAAAAGCGGATATCCAAAAGTGCGTGCAAGATCGCCGCGACAGCACTTGATTTTCCTGAACCTGTCGATCCTAGGATCGCGCAGTGTTGACCAAACAATTTGTCAACATCGGCTCGGCAAAGCACTCCTGATGTAAAACCGTACTTCCCAATCTGAATATGACGTTTTGAACCAGAATCGCTTACGTGCTCAGCGCTACGAAATAGGGTTTCAACTTCTTCTTGCGTCATCAAAAGAACGGGCTGCAGCGGTAACGGGTAACTTACAACGCCACGTCGAAATGTTAGCTTCTCTTCATCTCTATTCCACGATCCTTCGCCTAGTAGATCCGCTTCAATGATTCGCGTCTCAGGACCAAGAGCACGAAATTCGTCAGTCTGCGCCAAAGTGCTCGCCTCCTCGTCAGTTTGCAAACGCAGCATGCTGACTGAGGCAAATATGAGGCGTCTTCCCAAGTGTATCTTGAGAATGCTCCCAATCTGCCCGATGGGATAATTTCGGCCCCCAAAAGATTTAGTTAGCTCAAGCACCTCGTGATGCAGGGCAATCTTGACTGAGCTACCTGCGACCTCAAAGATCACTCCTACTTTGAGGTCTGGATCGAACGAAAAGGTCGTCATGCCAAGGCCGCTTGAATGTCTGATGGGAGCCCAAGAGCGAGCAGCTTGGTGACTCCTTCGAACGTCCACCAATCGCGCTCGCCGTCTTCTGGCTCAAAGTATACGTCTGACGAGCCCCTATAGAGCCCGTTCTGGCTGGCGACATAAACGCGATCATTCCAGGATGCATGGCTCCGCCAACGTTCTAGCGCGGACGGCAAGCCTGTTTCATCTTCGCGTGAAAAAGCTAATAAAACAAGTTGACTCCGTGGAGCACTCATCGCGATTTCGATATCAGCATTTATATGTTCGTCGCCAAACGAATAGCCGCACGTGATTAAAACGTGATCTTTTCCATCCGCCAACCGATTTCGAAATCGACCAAATAGTTCAGAAAAAGGGTTCTCCTGAGAGTTCTGATATTTGGTCGCTTGAGGGTAGATCATTACTGCACCGCCGTCGGGAGGATAGGCGTCTCCAAAACGCACACGAAGTAGAGGAGAGGGTGCGTTGGAAGATCGATACCAATCAACCGAGCCATGAAGTTTGGTAACGTGAGCTCTACATCTACCCGTTGCATCCCAATTCTTCGGATTCCAAAACGCGACTGCACCACCGTCAAAACCGTCGTGATACTCAATTTGTTGAAGCGCCAGCGCATCTTCGATCAAAGTGTCATAATTGGTTGTGAAAAACTCAACACGGCCTCGAACACTTTCCAAGCCCGCCCGCCTAGAGCTAAAAATAGCTTCAACGAAGTCTTGGTGTCCGCCTATCTCAACTATTGAAGCGCCAGGCTTTCCAGAAACGGCATCAGTTGGGTCGCCATTGGCATCTTTGCCCGGAGGTATGTAACCCCAGCGAACAACGTTAGAAATAATTCTGAGAAGTGCGAGGTGTATTTTGGTGAGCTTTTGCTTGGAAACTTTTTCACCTCCTAGATTTGTCGTATTGCCACGCGATCTCTCTGAAAGTGAAATGTAATCGCCCAGATGTGTGAGAAAAACCTCTATGTGGTCACCCGGAGGAATCTCGGCTTTTAGCGCTGCCAAAATGGCGAGTGCCTCTTGGTCATCAACAAACTCTTCGCCTGTAGCTATCTCAAAACCCGATCCGTCAACGGATACATCAGAGGAATGTTTGCCGAAAAACTGGCTCCGGCCCCCAATAGCCAGCTTTGCTTTGCTCCACCTAAGAGACTCTCAAATTGCTCGGCTATATCTGTGGCGTCCATTGAATCCTCTAAATGAAGGGCTCTATTCTTCTCCCATACGAAGAGCAGCTATAAACGCTTCTTGCGGAATTGAAACATTACCATACTCCCGCATCCGCGCCTTCCCCTTCTTCTGCTTCTCAAGCAGCTTTTTCTTCCGCGTAATATCCCCGCCGTAGCATTTCGCGGTCACGTCCTTGCGTAGCGCGCCGATAGTCTCGCGGGCGATGATCTTGCCGCCGATGGCGGCCTGGATCGGGATTTTGAACAGGTGGCGCGGGATCAGGTCTTTTAGGCGTTCGCACATGCCGCGGCCCCTTGCCTCGGCCACGCTGCGGTGGACGATCATGCTGAGCGCGTCGACCGGCTCGTTATTGACCAGGATGTTCATCTTGACGAGATCACCCTCACGCAATCCGATCTGCTCGTAATCGAAGCTGGCATAGCCGCGGCTGATGCTTTTCAGGCGGTCGTAGAAATCGAACACCACCTCGTTCAGCGGCAACTCATACGTCACCTGCGCGCGGCCGCCGACATAGGTCAGGTCGAGCTGGATACCGCGGCGGTCCTGGCACAGTTTCAGGATCGCGCCGAGATAGTCGTCGGGGGTGTAGATCGTCGCCTTGATCCACGGTTCCTCGATCATCTCGATCCGGTTGACGTCGGGATAGTCGGCCGGGTTGTGGAGGAACATCTCGCCCGCTTCCTCGGTCTTCGACGCGCTGAGCTGCAGGCGGTAGACCACGCTGGGCGCGGTCGTGATCAGGTCGAGATCATATTCGCGGCTGAGCCGTTCCTGGATGATCTCCAGATGCAGCAGGCCGAGGAAGCCGCAGCGGAAGCCGAAGCCGAGCGCGGCGGAGGATTCCATCTCGTAGGTGAAGCTGGCATCGTTGAGGCGCAGCTTGGCGATGCTTTCGCGCAGCTTCTCGAAATCGGCGGCGTCGACCGGGAACATGCCGCAGAAGACGACGCTCTGCACCTCCTTGTAGCCGGGCAACGCGGTGTCCGCCCCGCCCTTCACCGTGGTGATGGTGTCGCCGACGCGGGCCTGTTCGACTTCCTTGATCTGCGCGGTGATAAAGCCGATTTCGCCGGGGCCGAGTTCGGGCAATTGCTCGATCTTGGGGCGCATGCAGCCGACGCGGTCGATCAGGTGCTCGGTCTGCCCCTGCATGAATTTGACCTGCTGGCCCTTCTTGATGACGCCGTCGATCACGCGCACGAGGATGACCACGCCGAGATAGGGGTCGTACCAGGAGTCGACGAGGGAGGCTTTCAGGGGGGCGTCGCGGTCGCCTTTGGGCGGCGGGATTTTGGCGACGACTTGTTCGAGGATGTCCTCTATTCCGATGCCGGTTTTGGCGGAGGCGAGGACGGCTTCGGATGCGTCGAGGCCGATGACTTCCTCGATTTCGGCGCGCACTTGTTCCGGCTCGGCAGCGGGGAGGTCGATCTTGTTGATGACGGGCACGATTTCGTGGTCGTGCTCGATCGACTGGTAGACATTGGCGAGCGTTTGCGCTTCGACGCCTTGCGCTGCGTCGACCACGAGAAGCGCGCCTTCGCAGGCGGCGAGGCTGCGCGAGACTTCGTAGGCAAAGTCGACATGGCCGGGCGTGTCCATCAGGTTGAGCTGGTATGTCTCGCCATCCGATGCGGTGTAGTCGAGGCGCACGGTCTGGGCCTTGATGGTGATCCCGCGCTCCTTCTCAATGTCCATGTTATCAAGGACTTGCTCCGACATCTCGCGGTCGGTCAGGCCGCCAGTGTGCTGGATCAGCCGGTCGGCGAGCGTCGACTTGCCATGGTCGATATGGGCGATGATGCTGAAGTTGCGGATCTTGGAAAGGTCGGTCATTTGACAGCGCAAATAGCTGCACCCAATCAGTATGTCAGCATTTTTAGCTGTGGATCAGCGCTTTTCCAATCAACCTCGATACGACGCCCGATCCCGAACTTGGTTCAACCACGCGCGACTTCGATCTGCATGAACTGCGGCCGCGAGCCTTGTGCCTGGTTGTCATTGCCAATCAGGGGGTAGTTGCCCGGTGGCAGCGATGCGAGCGGCATGCCGGCAGCAGCGAGTGAATAGGGCGAAATGCGATGACGTGTGCACAGCCCGTCCGCTCCATCGCTGACGAGTGGTGTTTCAAACGCGATCCCTTGCGATGACGACTGCGATCTGACGACTTCGGCAACCGCCAACTGGCCGCCACCCAAGTCGAGTACAACCGGTGTTCCAACGGGTACGTCGAGCAAGCCCTCGATCAGCGCGCCGGTCTTGGAAATGTTGCGGAGCATGACCTCGTAGCGATGGTCTTCGTGAATCAGGCCTACGCGACGATAGACTGTGAGGCGGTCGGAGCGATGTCTTGCCGGGCCTTGGGCGTCGAACTCCAGTTCACCCGATTCAAACCGTTCAAGGACTTCTTTCTGCGGGATTGCGCCTGAGAATATAAACCCCTGGATCAGCTTGGCACCCCGCTTGGTGACAAGCTCCAGCTCGTCGAGCGATTCAACACCCTCGGCAACGGTGTCCATGCCCAGCGCCTTGGCCAGGCTTGTGATCGCCGACACGATTGCGGCGTTGTTATTTCCCTCCTCGGTCGAGCCCCTGACAAAGCTCTGGTCAATCTTGATCTTGTCGAATGGCGCATCGCGCAAATAACCCAGCGATGAATAGCCAGTCCCGAAATCGTCAAGGGCCAGACGAACACCGATTTTCTTGAGCGCCTTGAACATCCGGTTGGTCGCCAGCGGATCGGACAGGAACACACTTTCGGTGATCTCCAGTTCGAGACGATCTGGCTCCAACCCGGACGTCGAAAGCGCCCGTTCGACCACCCGCGGGAAATCTTCATTGGCAAACTGAACGGCGGATACATTGACCGCGACCCGAATTCCATGCGGCCATTTTGACGCGTCTTTGCATGCGCGTATCATCGCCCATTCGCCCAGGTCCGCGATGATACTTGTTTCCTCGGCAATCGGGATGAACTGGGCCGGGCTGATCCAGCCTTTTTCGGGATGGTTCCAACGCATGAGCGATTCGAAGGCGCGTGCCTTGTGCGTCTGGGCCGAAATCAGCGGCTGATAGTGCAGCTCCAACTGTTCTTGTTGCAGAGCATCGCGCAGATCTTCCTCGATTTCCTTGCGCAACTTCGCGCCATCTTTCAGATCGCTCGAATAGAAACGGTACTGACCGCGGCCACCGCCCTTGGCGGCATAAAGCGCAAGGTCGGCGCTGCTGACAACCTCGTCGGCCTCCACGCCATCGTATGGTGCAACCGCGATCCCGACCGAAGTTCCGATGATCGCTCGACTTCCGTCGATCGAATAGGGCTGCGAAACCATCTGGATAATCCGGTTCGCGAGATCGCCAAGCTCACCGCGATCATCGACGTCGGCAAGCATGATCTGGAATTCATCACCGCCTAAGCGGCCAATCTCGCCCTTCTCGCCTATGATCGTCTGCAACCGCTGGGCAACTTGCTTGAGCAGTTCATCGCCCGCAGGATGACCCAGAGTATCATTTACCTGCTTGAAACGGTCCAGATCGAGCATCATCAGCGCACAGCTGCGCTTCGCCGCCTTATATGCTGTCAGAGTTGCCTTGAGGCGTGTTTCCATCCGGTGCCGGTTCGCGAGGCCTGTAAGCGAATCATACTTCGCCAACCGCGACGCGTCACGCTGCCTTTCCCGAGTTGCGGTAACGTCTTTTGCCGCGCCGCGATAACCGGCAAAACTGTCTTCCGATCCCGGATATGGTTTGCCGGATATGGACCACCAGATTTCCTTGTCCGAGGTCTTGAGTTTCAGTTTCACAGTCAAATCGGCAAACGAATTGCGTGCACTGATCAAAAATGGCAGCGGTCGCTCTCCACCTTCCTGCTCGTCATCGCGTTCGACCACGAACAGGTCCGTTATTTTCGCACCGAGAATATCGTCGCCGGAGCAGCCAAGGATACGGATGGCACTATCGGACATATAGATGATCCTGCCATTCACATCAGTGGCCCAGAACCAGCCCAGCTCAAGTTCTTCGAAGTTGTCGAACAGCTGCAACCGACCGGCCGCATCTCCCTTCACGATGGGCGTGAGCTCGCGTTCTTCGTCCTCTTCGGGCTGCACATTGCCGTTCCCGAGGCGTGAGAAAAAGTTACTCTTGGCCATCTACTTCACCTGTCGCTGTAAACGCGTACGTCATGCTGATTTCGCTTTCGGGCTCCTGGGCGTCGCACCCGATTGTGGTGGATCAAGATTGTCGAGATCGACTTGTCGGGCAAACTGGACGCCCATACGGTTATCCTCGGCCCAAATCGTAACCGCAGGCACGATCAGCGTTTTTGAAAGTGCAACCCTGAACTCTGTTCCCGGCGGAACATTCCACAGCCCTTCAATCATGGCCCCGCCCACGGACATATTGCGAACCGTACCGCGATAGTATTCACCGTCATTATCGAGCATGACCTTGCGGAGCATGGTAACCCGCGGAGCCCTGGCGGAGCGCGGCCCTTTAGGCTCGACCTTGCCGCCAGACAGCAGCAATTCATGGGCTGCCTCGCTGTCCAGCGCCTTCGAGTAAATATATCCCTGGACATGACTGCAGCCGAGCGAACGCACCAACTCGAGCTCGTCCAGGGTCTCCACGCCCTCGGCGGTGGTATCCATCCCGAGCGACTTGGCGAGGCTTGTGATCGACGTGATGAGAGCACCGTTGCGGCTACCGGTCTCTGTCGCGCCGCGCACAAAGCTCTGGTCGATCTTGATCTTGTCGAACGGAGCTTTCTTCAAATACCCGAGCGATGAGTAGCCGGTCCCGAAATCGTCTAGAGCCATTCGAACCCCGACACGCTTAAGCGCCGCAAACATCGCATCCGTCCCGGCGTCGTCGTTGAGAAAGACCGACTCAGTGATTTCCAGTTCAAGCCTGGGAGGATGAATGCCCGACCGCGCCAACGCATTTGTGATGATCGCCGGAAGCTGCGGATTGGAAAACTGCAGGGTCGATACGTTGACAGCACAGCGTATATGTGGCGGCCATTGGGCCAGATCATTGCAGGCCGTACGGATCGCCCATTCGCCGATTGTATTGATGAGCCCCGTATCCTCGGCGATCGGAATGAACTTCGCTGGCGAAAGCCAACCGCGTGTTGGGTGATTCCAGCGAAGAAGCGCCTCGAAGCCGGATACTTCGTTCGAGTTTGCCTCAACTACCGGTTGATAGTGTAGTTCGAGCGCACCTTCCGCGATTGCATCGCGCAAATCCTGCTCCAGCAGATTGCGTTCTTCAGCGGCCGAATGCAGATCGTTGGAATAGAAGTGATACCGTCCGCGACCACCATCTTTGGCAGCATACAATGCCAGGTCCGAGTTACGGATCAGCGCTTCGCTGTTCGTTCCATCGTCAGGTGCTACCGCGATCCCTATCGAAGCGCCAATGATAACCCGCTGCCCCTCGATCGAATATGGCTGCGACAATGAATGGATAATTTGCTGTGCGAGTTCAGTCAGTTCAGCGCGCGTGACACGACCGGGTAGAATCACTTCAAACTCATCGCCTCCAAGGCGACCGACCTGACCCTCTTTCCCGACCGCGCGGCCAAGCCTTTGCGAAACCTGTTTGAGCAGGGCATCACCCGCAGGATGCCCGAGCGTATCGTTGACATGTTTGAACCGGTCGAGATCGAGCAGGAACACGCTGCATTCGCGATCTTGCTCCTGGCGTGCGCTGAGTATCTTCTCAAGGCTCTGCTGCATCTGGAACCGGTTCGCGAGGCCAGTCAGCGAATCATATTGAGCCAGACGCGCAACATTTTCCTCGCTGCGCCGCTTTTCGGTCAGGTCGGTTCCCGAACCGCGAAAGCCGACAAAGTTCTTGAACCCGTCATACGCCGGACGGCCATTGATCGACCAGAAACGCTCTTCGCCGACTGTGGCCGCCTTGACCCCCAATTCCTGGAAAGACGACCTTGCCGACAAGTGGAATGTCAGCGTGCGCTCACCCTCCCGGTTGTCGTCTCCCAGATCGAATAGTTCGGTGAATGGCCGGCCAACGACATCGGTTTCATCGCGACCAAGAGCTTTGAAGACCGAGGCAGAAACATACGTCACCAGTCCGCGGCGATCAGTTTCCCAGAACCAGCCCTGTCCGGTTTCCTCATAGTCGCGAAGAATGTCTTCGGCGCGGTTACGCTCTCGCTCGCGAGCGTTGTCGCGCTCCATGCGGTTACGATTAACGACAATCTGATAACGACCAACCAGCACCAGCAAGAGCGCTGCCAGACAGAAAGCGCTGATTGCCGCAACCGAGCCATTGATCAGGGTCACCGCTCCCCATGACGCGAGAACACATGCAACCGCCTGAACCGGGCGTCCGGTCAACATCGTTGAACACAGGCAGTTGAACGTTACGACGGACGCAACCACCCACGCCCAGCTCAGTGCAGCGTCCGTTGCCCAATGACCCATTCCGAAACCGAATCCGGCGGCTGGTACGACGATGGAAAGCCAACCGGCCACGATCAGCCATTGCGGCGATTTTTTCTCCCTGCGCTCCCGTTCCGCAATCTTCTTCGAGAGCAAGCCGACCCCGACCGAGAACAGGATTGCAATCCAGGCGTAAAATGGCGGAAATGTCTGCGCCGCGATACCTGCAACCGGCAATGACACCGTCGCCAACACGGCTGTGGTCCACCAGTAGGTGGGCACTGTATATTTGCGGAAGTGCTCTTGTGTTTCGACGCGGCCCGGTCGGCGAGAAGGCGATTGCCTGCGCTGCTCACCGTGCCTGCGCGAAACTGTGTGTTTTTCCCTAGTCGGCGTAGCGCTGCGGCTCGCCCGATCCGTATGCACCTCAGGCGCATTGCCGGGAACGCCCTTTTCAAGCGTTTTTCCCTCGGTGTTGGTCAGATTCTGCGCACGTGCTTGGCCCATTTGACCGCCATGCCAAACCGGCTTTGAAAAACCGTTAATTCCTAAGAGGTTTTTACCATAGCTGTTTGCCGCGCTCGGATCGCCTTGCCAATCGACGCAGCGCCGTGCAAGAAACCCCAGTTCGTTAATCTACAAGCGGAGAAACAACAGCGACATGGCTGAAGGCACCAAACTCGAAGACGAAGCATCGCAATCGACCACAGCCCTTGGCCCGATGATCGGCCTTGCGAGAGAAGACTTCGTCGGTGCTATCGCTTTGTTATTGCGGGAAACTGCGTCAGATCCGATGCGCTCGATGAAACATGCGCAGGAAATGGGTCAGGATATGATCAAGATTATGACGGGGCAGTCCGATCTTGCACCCGATCCCAAGGACAAACGCTTTCGCGATCCCGCTTGGCAGTATAATCCCTTCTTCCGCGCAGGCGCACAATACTATCTGGCGGTGCAGAAAGGCATGAGCAATTGGCTCAACGATCTGGAACTGGACGATCTCGAGCGCGACCGGGCCAATTTCATCTCCAACATCATTATTGACGGGCTTGCCCCCACCAACACGCTTATCGGCAACCCGACCGCGCAAAAGCGCCTGGTCGACAGCGGCGGTCTGTCGCTGATCAAAGGACTCAAGAACGCCTATAACGACCTGGTCCACAATAAGGGGATGGTCAGCCAGGTCGACAAACGGCCATTCAAGCTGGGTGAGAACGTTGCGACATCAAAGGGTTCGGTCGTTCTGCGCACCGAGATGATGGAACTGATCCATTATGCGCCGACGACCGACGAGGTGCACGAAATCCCTCAACTGACGATCCCGCCGCAGATCAACAAGATGTATATCAACGATCTGTCGCCCGAAAAGTCGGTCATCAAATGGCAAACCGACAACAAGATACAGACATTCGTGATTTCCTGGCGCAATCCTTCAAAGGAACAAGGTCACTGGAACATGACCGACTACGTGCGCTCATGCCGCGAGGCGATGGAGGCGGTGTCCAAGATTACGGGTGCCAAGAAGGTCAATGTTTCAGCAGGCTGCTCGGGTGGCCAGACCGCAGCGATGCTGGCCAGCAAGATGGCGTCGGATGGAGACGATCTCTTGGGCGCTCTGACGCTCATGGTGTGTGTGCTCCACCCCAAACAGAACGATATCGAAGCCGGGTCGCTGGTTAGCGAAAACGGTATGGCTCTCGCTCGCCGCCGCGCCGAGAAGAAGGGCGTGATCAAGGGCGATGATCTCGCGCGCGGATTTGCCTGGCTCAGGCCCAACGACCTGATCTGGAACTATGTAATAAACAACTACCTTCTGGGTGATGATCCGCCGGCATTCGATGTGCTGTTCTGGAACGCCGATGCGACTAATCTTTCGGCGAGTCTGATGGGCGATTTTCTGACTGCATTTGAAACGCTTGCGTTTACGCGCAAAGGTGAAGTCAAGATGGTCGATCACAGGGTTGATCTGTCGAAGGTCACGAGTGATCTGTTTATCCTTGGCGGTGTGACCGACCATATCACCCCGTGGAAGGCAACCTATCGCTCGACCCAGCTCTTCGGCTCGAAGGACATCACCTATGTCCTCAGCCAGTCGGGACATATGCAGGCTATCCTTAATCCTCCGGGCAACCCCAAGGCGAAATATTTCGTGCGCAACAAGAAGGGCAAACTGCCCGCAACCGCCGACGAATGGTTGCCCGAAACGGAAGAGGTTGCAGGAAGCTGGTGGCCATATTGGGCAGAGTGGGTGACCAAGCGCTCTGGCAAGACCAAAGCTGCACCAAAGAAACTTGGCAACGCAAAGTACAAGCCTCTCGATCCCGCTCCAGGAACGTATGTGACCGAAGAGGTCGACTAGCAATCAACTGAATAACCTGAGGAAATCTGTTTGACCGATCCCATGGCCACGGCCGAAATATCGATGGAAAGCGTCGCCGGGCGAGTGCTGCGTGTCGCGCGTTGGCGGCTGGACGAACAAAGCGACCACCCGCCAATCCTGTTCTTCAACGGGATTGGTGCGAATATCGAAGCTGTCGCGCCGCTTGCCGAAGCGTTGAGTGATCGCGGCTTTATCATGTTCGATATGCCCGGAGTGGGCGGATCTCCCGATCCTGTGATTCCCTACAACACCGTGACCATGGCGTGGACGGCGACGCAGCTTCTCGACCGTTTCGGGCTCGATATGGTCGATGTGATGGGCATCAGCTGGGGCGGCGGTATGGCGCAGCATTTCGCCATCCAGCACCCTGGCCGGACACGCAGACTCGTCCTTGTAGCAACCAGCGCTGGCATGCTGATGGTACCAGGCAATCCGGCGGCGCTCACAAAAATGGCCAATCCGCGCCGTTACATCGACCCCGAATTCATGGCCAAGCATTTCGAGACCCTCTACGGCGGCGCACTCGGCAATGAGCTGGGAGTCGATGAAGGCAAGGACGAGCATATCTCTCGCCTCACCCCGCCCAGCCCGCGCGGCTATATGTATCAGCTTTTGGCGATGCTAGGCTGGACCAGCGCACCCGCGCTGCCTTTTATGAAGAAGCAAACGCTGGTCATGATGGGCGACGACGATCAGATCGTCCCGGTGGTAAATGGCAAATTCCTCACCAGCCTGATCCCGAACAGCGAGTTGAAGATCATCGAAGGCGGCGGGCATCTTTTCTTGCTGAGCCACAAAGAGGAAAGCGTAGCCACCATTCGGGACTTCCTCGACGCGCCCGATGAGTCGTCAGAAGAAGCGACGGTACCGGAGGCCGCGTAAATCAAGGATAATCTGGCCTGTAGAGGGAGAGACTATGCGCCACATTGCGATTATCGGTTCCGGTCCGGCGGGGTACTACACAGCCGAAGCCGCGCAGAAGCAGTGGGGCGAGGATGTCCGCGTCGATATTTTCGATATGCTGCCAGTTCCTTACGGGCTGATCCGCACAGGCGTTGCACCCGACCATCAATCGATCAAGGGCGTATCTCGTCGCTACGAAAAAGTGGCATTGACCGACAATGTTCGCTTCGTTGGCAACATCACCATCGGGACCGATGTTACGATCCCCGAGCTGCAGCAGCTTTACGATGCAGTGGTTCTTGCGACGGGCGCCCCCAACGACCGCCAGTTGGGTTTGCCGGGCGAAGATCTGGGCAACGTCTTTGGCAGTGCAGGCTTTGTCGGATGGTATAACGGCCACCCGCAATTCGCCGCTCTCGACCCTGACCTTTCGGGCAACCATGCGGTCGTCATCGGCATGGGCAATGTCGCGCTCGATGTAGCGCGGATACTCGCCAAGACCGAGGAAGAGTTCGAAGGAAGCGATATCGTCGCGCACGCCCTCGGCGCTCTCAAGGCTTCGAATCTGGAAAAGATCACGATTCTCGGTCGCCGCGGCCCGCATCAGATTATGATGACTCCCAAGGAACTGGGCGAACTAGGGAGCCTTGAGCGCGCTTCGCCTCGCGTCGAGAAGGATGATCTGCCCGAAGAAGCTGAAGATGCACTGCTGGAACCCGGTCTACGTAAGTCGGTGACGCATCTGCGCAGCTTCGCTGCCATCCCCGAAGATATCCATGCCGAAAAGCCGATCGAGGTCGAATTCGACTTCTTCGCCAATCCAACCGCTATCACCGGCGATGGCTCTGTATCGGGCGTGGAGGTCGAACGTACGGTCGTAGAAACCGGTCGAGCCGTTGGAACCGGGGAGACCTACACCATCCCGGCGGATATTGTGGTTGCGTGCATAGGCTATCGCACATCGCCAATTCCCGATGTGCCGTTTGACGAACGTGCTGGGCGTTTCGCCAATGATGAAGGGCGGATTCTCAATGGCCTTTATTGCGTCGGCTGGGCACGACGCGGGCCATCAGGGACAATCGGCACAAACCGCCCTGACGGCTACGGTCTGATCGAGAAGATCGCAGAAGATATGGATAGCGGCGCTATCCCGAGCGCCGGACGCAAAGGCCGCGAGGGCTTCGATGCTCTCGCCACGGAACGCGATCTCGATATCGTGACGTTCCAGGATTGGAAAAAGATCGAGGAAGCAGAAAGTGCAGCAGCCCGCGACGGCTCTCCGCGCGAGAAGTTCGTCGATATCGAGGCGATGATCAGGGCAAAAGGCTAAACTGGACCGCATTGATCGGCCGAAGGGAGAGACCACTGAATGGCCGCACCTATTGCCGATCCGCCACCGGAATCTCGATCCGTTGCCGAACGTCCCACCGTTGGTGTCGGGGGGGCGCTTGATCGAACCGGCTTGGCATGGGCGATCTTCGAGTGGGCCCGCAATCCCTATTATATCCTGATCGTGATTTACATCTTCGCGCCCTATTTTGCGCGCGACATCATCGGTGCCGATCTACTCGCGAGCGGCGCGCTCAACGGCATGGAACCCGAAGCCGCCCGCGCAACGGCAAACGCGCAGGGACAAGCAACCATCGCATCGGTTACAAAATGGGCTGGCCTGATCGCCGCACTGACGGCGCCCTTCCTGGGTGCGGCTTTGGATCGCGGGGGGCTTCTCAAGCCGATCCTGGCAATTTTCCTCGGCTCGATAACGCTTTGCTCCGCGCTGCTGTGGTTCGCGATGCCGGGCGGACAAGGTCTTCCGATCTGGGCGATCATGTCGCTGCTAGTGATCGCATATGTCAGCTACACCTACTCAGAGGTAACGCATAACGCGATGCTCTCGGTTGCAGGCCGACCGCAAAGCCTGTCGATGATATCCGGCCTCGGACTGGGACTTGGCAACCTCGCCGCGACACTGATCTTTGCAGGGCTCGTATTCCTGTTTGTACTGCCCGGCCTGATTGGCTGGCCATTCGCCGAGCCGCAATTCGGGATCGATCTGGCGAGTTTCGAACATATGCGAATAGCGGGCCCGATCTGCGCGGTATGGCTGGCCGCATTTTCGATCCCGTTTTTCCTCAATGCCAGGGATCCGGGGCAGAAAGGCGGCAGTTGGCCGAAAGCCGTCACCGAAGGAGCTCATGGAGTTCTTCGCACGCTGCGAGAGGCTACCAAATACCGCGAGCTGATGAAGTTCCTGATCGCACGAATGTTCTATCAGGACGCTATGGCTGCCCTGCTGGCGCTGGGCGCGGTCTATGTCGCGCTATTCCTTGGTTGGGGTTTCCTCGAAATGCTCTGCTACGCGATTTTCGCTTCAGCATGGGCGTTTGGTGGCGGTTTGTTTGGTGGATGGCTGGACAGCCGAGTCGGTGTGAAGCGCGCGCTAATCATCGAAATCGTCGGGATGGTCACCGCAATGTCGCTGCAATTCTCATTGACGCAAGACAGCCTGTTTTTCGGCATGATCGATAATTTCCAGGTCTGGGACGGTATGGTGTTCCAGTCGCTATCAGACCTGACATATCTCGGCCTGATCAGTGTTGTCGCAGTGACGGCCACCGCAAGCATTTCATCGAGCCGAACGATGCTGGTCGCGTTAGCCCCCGCTGGCAGGAGCGGAGAGTTCTTCGGCCTCTACGCCATCGCGGGTACGATCACCGTCTGGATGGGGCCATTGCTCGTCGAATATGTGACACTGTGGTCGAACGATCAGCGAATCGGCATGGCCTCGATCGGAGCCCTGTTCGCGGTCGGCCTTGCCGTATTGGTGACTGTACGGATGCCAAACAAGGCGGTGCAGCCCTAGACCGCGCCGAGCCACTCACCTAGCGCGGCATTTACCCGGTCGGGCACATCCTGCTGCACCCAATGCGACGCATTGGCGAAGCGCTTCACCGTCAGATCGGGAACGTATTGCCCCATCCCATCGAGGCAGTGAATATCGATTGCAATGTCCTGCTCGCCCCAGAGCACGAGCGTCGGCACGTCAACCGTTCCATCGCCGATGTCGCGAATGTCAGCTATCCGCAGCAACGCCCGGTAATAGTTCAACATTGCGCGAATGGCACCAGGCTTCCGTGCCGCCTCCCTGTAAGGAGCGAGCTCATCGTCGCCAAAACGCGACTTGTTGATAGCTGACCCGCGAAACGCATGGACAATCGGCTGCGCGTCGTTGCGAGCCAGCATACGTTCGGGCAACCACGGGATCTGGAAGAAGAAGATGTACCAGCTCTTGCGCAGCTGCCGCCATTTCCTGATCTCTCGTTCGCTGCATTTGGGATGCGGGACGTTCAAAATGACCAGCCTGGTTAGCGGACGCACCCTTTTGATCGCAAAATGCCAGGCTACAATCGCACCCCAATCATGCGCGATCAACGTGACTTCTTTCGCGCCGCTTGCATCGATCAGCGCGCCGACATCT
This sequence comes from Pontixanthobacter sp., assembly GCA_965223995.1. Classification (GTDB taxonomy): domain Bacteria; phylum Pseudomonadota; class Alphaproteobacteria; order Sphingomonadales; family Sphingomonadaceae; genus Pontixanthobacter. The sequence continues at coordinate 459,272 of CBDCXY010000017.1, forward strand.
TCCGCAAGCGTATCCAAACGGTAGTCTTTGACAGAGCCCGGTCTGGTGGTGCCGCCATAGCCTCGCATATTGGGAGCCCACACCCGGTAACCCATCTCTGCCAACAACGGCATCTGGTGACGCCAGCTGTAATGCAGCTCGGGAAAGCCATGTAGACACAGAGCCAGCCTATCACCCTCCCCCGCCTCGGCAACTTCAAAAGTAAGCCCGTTCGCCTCGATCCATTTGATCGCGATGCCGCTTTCCGGCGCGGGTTCCCAGCTGGGTTTGCGTTCCATCCGGACCGTATAGCGACTACCGGGCGATTATGCTAAACAGTTGCAAAACAAAATCGGAGAGAGACACGATGCCAGCATTCGACCTGATCATTCGCGGTGGAACCATAGTCGACGGGACCGGAGGAGAGCGCTTTACCGGCGACGTTGCTCTAAAAGACGGCATGATCGCGCAGGTAGGTGAAGTCCGCGGTGACGCCGAGAAAGAAATCGACGCGAGCGGTCTGCTGGTCACACCCGGCTTCGTCGATATTCATACGCATTATGACGGTCAGGCGACGTGGGACCAGGAAATGGCTCCATCGAGTTGGCATGGTGTTACAACCGTCGTTATGGGCAATTGCGGTGTCGGCTTTGCCCCCGCCAAACCCGACAAGCATGAATGGCTGATCGGCCTGATGGAAGGTGTCGAGGATATCCCCGGCACTGCTCTCGCCGAAGGGATAACGTGGAATTGGGAGACCTTCCCCGAATATCTCGACGAACTCGAAAAGATGCCGCGCGCAATCGATGTGGGAACGCATGTGCCGCATGGGGCGGTTCGGGCTTACGTATTGGGAGATCGTGAGGGCCCTGGCGCCGTTCCGACCGACGAAGACGTGAAACAGATGGCGGACATCGTGGAAGAAGGAGTCCGTGCGGGCGCTCTCGGCTTTTCCACTTCGCGCACCGTACTGCACAAGGACGTCGATGGAGTTCTGGTTCCGGGAACCACCGCGACTGCAGAAGAGCTGGTTGAGCTGGGCCGCGCAATGGGCCGCGTCGGCCATGGCGTGTTCGAAATGGCCAGCGATCTGCAACGCGACTGGAACGAATTCGGATGGATGGGTGATCTGAGCCGCGAAACAGGCCTGCCGGTCACCTTCGCCGCGCTCGAATCCATTGCCAAGGAAATGCCGCTCAAGGAACAGATCGCCACGATGCGCGCCCAGAATGATAATGGCGCCAATATCGTCGCGCAGATCGCGCTGCGCGGCAACGGAATCATCATGGCGTGGCAGGGCACAGTGAACCCGTTCGTCTATCGACCAAGCTGGCGAGCCATTGCCGAGCTTCCATGGGAGGAGCAGAAGGTCAAACTGCTCGATCCCGCGTTCAAGAAGCAGCTGCTGTCAGAAGCCAACGACTACTCCGAAGCGCCGCAGGATATTCTCGGCGTGGTCATGGTCATCACTCAAGGCTGGGCGCTGCAATACGAAATGGACCCCGATTTCGACTACGAACCCGACGAGACGGCCAGCGTCAATGCGCGTGCCAATGCCAACGGGGTCGATCCGCAGGAATACGCTTATGACATGCTCTGCGCTGATGACGGCAAGGGCTTTATCTATCTACCTATCCTCAACTACGCAGAGGGTAATCTCGATTTCCTCCACCCGCTTCAGCATGCCGACGATACAGTCAATTCGCTGTCGGATGGCGGCGCGCATTGCGGCACGATCTGCGATGCAGCAAGCCCGACATTCATGCTCGAACACTGGGTTCGCGATCGTAAACGCGGCGAACGCATTACGCTCGAAAATGCAATCAAGCGCCAATGCTGGGATACGGCCAAACTCTACGGGTTGGAGGATCGCGGCATTCTCGCGCCCGGCTACATGGCCGACATCAACATTATCGACTTCGACAAGCTGAAACTGGGCAAGCCGTGGCTGGCCTTCGACCTGCCCGCAGGGGGCAAGCGCCTGCTACAAAAGGCAGATGGCTATGTCGCGACGATCAAGAATGGTGAAGTCACATTCGAAGACGGCAAGTGGACCGGAGCGACACCCGGCGGCCTGGTCCGCGGCCCGCAATGCGCTGAATTGGCAGAGGCTGCTGAGTGAGACTGCTGGCCGCGCTCGCGGCAGCTGCGCTTGCGACGACAACCGCAGCGAGCGACGGCAACGATCGAATGCGTGCCCGCGATATGGGCGTCGCGCCCGGTGTTCTCAATCCCGGCCCCAGCAACGCAATAACCGATGTTGATGGTGTTCTTGTCGGTCATGCGACTGTTCGCGACGGTGGCAAGCTCAACACCGGCGTGACAGCGATACGCCCGCATCCGGGCAATCTGTTCTTCGACAAAGTGCCCGCTGCGGTGGTGGTCGGCAACGGTTTCGGCAAGCTGATGGGCTCGACCCAGATCGAGGAGCTGGGCGAGATAGAAACGCCCATACTTCTCACCGGAACCTTGAACGTGGCCCGCGTCGCCGACGCGCTGATTAGTTGGAGCCTGGCGCAGACCGGCATGGAGCGGGTCGCATCCATAAATCCGGTGGTCGGCGAAACCAATGATGGAAGGCTATCCGATATTCGCCAGCGTGCTGTCGGCGAGACCGAGGTATTCGCCGCGCTTGAACGTGCCAGCGGTGGACTTCCGGCCGAGGGTAGCGTCGGCGCGGGCACCGGCACTGTCGCCTTCGGCTGGAAAGGGGGTATTGGTACGAGTTCGCGTGAGCTTCCCGCGAGCCTGGGCGGATATACGATCGGGGTGCTGGTGCAGTCCAACTATGGCGGAATGCTGATGGTCGACGGAGTACCGGTTGGCGAGGAGCTCGGACAATATTACCTCAAGCGACAGGTTGAAGGCCCATCTGCAGATGGCTCGATCATGATCATTGTCGCAACCGATGCTCCGCTCGGACCAAAATCTCTGGATCGGCTCGCCCGTCGCGCGCTGGCCGGGCTTGCGCGCACTGGTGCCGCGATGACCAATGGTTCGGGAGACTACGTAATTGCCTTCTCAACCGCAGAAAGCGTCCGGCGTACGCCAGACAGGCGGGCCAACGAGTACATGATCGCACAATTGCCCAACAACCGGCTTTCGCCGTTGTTCGTAGCGGCGATTGAAGCGACCGAAGAAGCCATCCTCAACTCGCTGTTTATGGCCACCACGGTCGACGGCTTTAACACGCGCAGCGGCGAACCTCACCGCGTTGAGGCCATACCGTTGAACGAGGTTCGCCGGGTGCTCTCGAAATATGGTCGGCGAGTAGAAGCTGACGATCCAGCAGGTTAAGGCTCGATCACAATACCTTTCGCCGGATCGACCTGCCCGCTCAGCATCGCCAGATAGGCCTCGCGCGCGGCGTCGATGCCTTTGCGGATGTCCATCTCGACCGTACCATCAACATCAGCGAGGAATTTGTGCCAGCTTTGGGCGAGCTGCCTGCCTGCTTCCTCCTGACCCAGCTCCTTGAAAAGCGCCACGGCGTGATCGGGTGCAAAGAACAGGATGGGTTCGGGCCCGGGCATCGGACCCGCCCCACCATCACGCGCCTCGATATGCGTAGCGCCGACCAGGCACGAATATTTGAGATTGTCGCCCAGATGCTCGTGGATCGAGCGCAGCAGACCGGCATTGCCCGCAAAATCGACCGACACGCTTGCAACCTGCGAGATGTTGGCGACATCGTCATAGGCAACAACCTGATCATACAGCCCTGTCTCCTCGACGAAAGCCACATTGCCTGCCGAAGTGAGCCCGATCCGCCTGGTTTCGGGGGAACGATCCTTGGCGACACTCGCCAGTCCCATCGCGGTTTTTGACGAGGCGCTGGTCAGGATCACTGCCTCCGCCCCAAACCAGTTCTCGCGGCGCATGAAGTTCTCGATCAGGAAACCGGTCTTGAAGAGCGGGCCGAAGATCATCCGTTCGTTCTCTTTTGCAGAATTATGCTCCGGGTCGGCAGAGAGACGCGAGTACTGGTTGTAGATCGGGCTCATCGGCTGGCGATGGTCGGCCGTATCGACAAAACCATGCGCCCCGACTTTGCCTGGCATCACCGTCAGATGCGTGCCCATCGGCAAGTATCCATAGACGCGCTCGCCTTCGGCAATGTCGGTATGTTTGCTCTCGACGACTGTCGCGTGTCCCCACATCGGCACGATGCCGTTACCCTCTGCCGCAGGGAAAAAATTCCAATAGCCAAACCCGTCACCCATCACAGCGTAGGTGATGTTGTTGGCGGTGACAGAGAAGCTGTCGATCTTCAAACGAACCGCGCCTTCGGGCAGCTCCGCATCCGCAATATCGACCGTCGCGGCTTGACCCAATTGTGTGCGATTGACGTGGACGGCCTGGCTCATGATTGCTCTCCTGAGTTGATTTCAGGCCCAACGTAGCGTTTGGAGTAACCGCATGCGAGGGTGAATTCGGTCAGCTGTGACCGCCCTCCCTCTCACCCGGCCATGCCGTAGCGGCAATCGAGGGACGAGCACGGCAGGACATCAACCAATGTGGCAAAACCTCGAGCCGCGCGATCCCCGCCGCTCCCTGCGCCGTCGATTCGACGCTGCGCAGCATGCAATACAGAAACACATCGGCGAGCGTGAAACCGCAAGCAGTCCACGCGCCATCCTTATGCATTTCGAGATCGAGGAAGGAGAGCGTCTTGGCAATATCGGGCAAATGCTTCTCGATCCTAGCCGTGTCGAGCGGCATCCCGGCGTAATTGTGCATGATATGCGGCATCACCAGCCCATGTTCGAACAGCGGAAACAGATAGTTGTTTGCGACCGCAATCCAGCGATCCATCACAGCGCGCTTGGCCGGGTCGGAAGGCTGCAAAGCCCCGCCATTATGCGCATTGTCGATATATTGCGCGATCGCGACGCTCTCATAGAGCTCCAGCCCATCTACTTCGACCACCGGAACCTTGCCGAACGGGTGGCGGTTATCGGGCGAATGCGCAGGGGTTGCGATAGTTTCGTGCGCCAGCCCGGCTTCTTCGCAGGTAATCTGGACGATGCGCGTGTAGGTGGAAATGACCGTCCCTAAGATCCTGACTGCGGACAGCCTATCGCTCCGCTACCGAGAACTGCCCACGAGAGGCTGCCGCGACTCTCTGAGCGAATTTCGTGCGAACGCGCAGGCATCCAACTTCCGGACTGCCCAGCGGAAGCAAGGTCGTTCCAAGAACCCCGGGTTCTGCCCCTAACTGCGACCAAGGGATAAAGATCGGCGCGGCGGACGGCGCCATGATCCGCCAAATCTTGATCCTTAAGCCTGAATGGCAAGCCTCCATCACCAGGCTGTTGCGGAAATTGACGCCTCCTACGGGAGAGCGACCGAACGCCGCTGTGGCGGCAGACCACTTCTCCAGCGCCTGATCATGTGGCTGATCCGGAAAAGCTTGCTCCAGCTTCGACCAACCGGCCATGCGCACCAGCAAATTGGTGACGAGCCACCAAAGACAAGCAAAAAACACGAGAAATCCCAGAGCGAACAACGTTCCGAACACCCAGGAGTTTTCCATATCGGATTATACCCGCATCGGCATCAGAACGTAGAGCGCAGGGCTCTTGTCGTCCTTGCGGATCAGCGTCGGCGCACCGGCATCCGCCAGGTGGAGTTCAACATCATCGCTATCGATCTGGCTGAGGATGTCTTTGAGATAGTTAGCATTGAAGCCGATCTCGAACCCGTCAGAGCCATATTGCGCAGCCACTTCCTCGGTTGCGGTGCCGTTGTCGGGGCTTGTGACCGAGAGGACAACCTTGTCGTTTTCAAGCCCCATCTTGACCGCGCGGGTCTTCTCGGTCGCGATCGTCGCAACGCGGTCGACGCCTTCGTAGAAGCTACGCGGGTCGATCTTAAGCAGCTTGTCGTTACCGGTCGGGATCACACGGCTGTAATCAGGGAAGGTGCCATCGATCAGCTTGGAGGTTAGGATCACCCCGCCCTCGCCACCGAGCGTGAAGCGTATCTTGCTCGCCGACAGGTCGATCTGGACGTTCCCGTCCATCGCTTCTTCGAGCAGCTTGCGCAATTCGGCCACGGCTTTGCGCGGCACAATCACGTCGGGCATGCCCTCTGCGCCCTCTGGCTGGTCGAGCGTGAAGCGAGCGAGGCGGTGACCATCGGTAGCGGCAGCTTTCAGCACCGGCTTGTCGTCATCCGCGACATGCAGGAAAATGCCGTTGAGGTAATAGCGGGTTTCCTCGGTCGAGATCGCAAAGCGTGTGCGGTCGATCAGCTCGGCCAGCGTTTTCGCGGGCAATTCGAAGCTCGTCGGCAGATCACCCTCGACAATCGTCGGGAAGTCGTCGCGCGGCAACGTCGGCAGTTTGAAACGGCTGCGACCGGCCTTGATGTCCATCCGGTTCTCGGCAGTTTCGAGGCTGACCTGGCTACCCTCGGGCAGCTTGCGGGCGATATCGAACAGCAGATGCGCAGAAACGGTAACCGATCCTTCGGTTTCAACCGATGCGGCGCTCATGTTCTCGACCACCTGCAGATCGAGGTCGGTCGCCATCACCTTGACCGATCCGGCTCCGTCAGCCTCGATCAGCACGTTGGACAGGATCGGAATGGTGTTGCGGCGTTCAACCACGGACTGAACGTGGGACAAACAGCGCAGCAGCGTAGCGCGTTCGATAGTGGCCTTCATCGCGTCTCAAACCCTTGTTGCGCGCGGGTGGCCGGAATCGCCAGCCAGCGCCGGTAAAATCACCAATATCCTTAGCGGTGAGGCGCTATGGGGCAAGGTCGCTAAGGGGGAAAATCCGATTCGCTGGGGATAAACCTGAACAATCTCCGTCATCCCAGCGGAAGCTGGGATCGTTCGAAGATTGAGCGCACGACAGATAGCGATCCCGGTCTTCGCTTGGATGACGGATCTTAGCTCATCATCGCCATGCCACCATTCACATGCAGCGTCTGACCAGTGATGTACGCAGCCTCATCCGAAGCGAGATAGGCCACCGCAGCTCCTATATCCTCGCTCTCGCCCATGCGGCCCATAGGAATGCGCGCATTGAGAGCCTCTTTCTGCGCATCGGGCAGTTCGTCGGTCATGGCGGTGCGGATAAAACCCGGAGCAACGCAGTTTACGGTAATGCTACGGCTGGCGAGCTCCTGACCCAGGCTCTTCGACATGCCGACGAGCCCGGCTTTCGCGGCGGCATAGTTCATCTGGCCCGGATTGCCCGTCGCGCCAACAACGCTGGTGATGGTGATAATCCGCCCGCCTTTTGCCTTCATCATCGGTCGGGCCGAAGCGCGCATCAGGCGAAAGGCGGCCTCAAGGTTGACCTTCATCACCTGCTCCCACTCCTCGTCCTTCATCCGCATCGCAAGATTGTCGCGGGTTATGCCGGCATTATTGACCAGAATATTCATGCTCCCGAGCGTATCGACAGTGGCAGGAACCAGCTTCTCGACATCATCAGCATCGGACAGATTGCAAGTGATTTCAACGTGATCGCCGCCGACCTCGTCATTCAACTGCTCGCGGAAAACGCGCAGTTTGTCACCGTTTGAGCCCGAAAGCGCCAGCCGCGCACCCTGCCTGGCCAGAGCATAGGCAATCGCCGAACCGATCCCTCCGCTTGCGCCGGTTACCAGGGCGGTTTTTCCTTCGAGTGAGAACATCGATATTCCTTACCATTCGAGATAATAATAGACGGCTTTTTCAGGCTTTGCGCCGGATTTCTCATAAAGCCCGCGCGCTGGCACGTTGTCGGTTTCGGTCGCGACCCAGATCTCGTCGATCCCGGCCTCATCTGCACGCTCATAGAGCATTTTTAGCAGCAAGTCGGCAACTCCTTGTCTACGCCAATCGTCACCGGTGCCGATTTCATCGAGGAAGATCTCGGTCGGTTTGTCCGGGTGGTGGTGGATCACAGCCATACACATTCCGATGACCAGATCATCGTGAAGAGCAACACCTAACCAGTTGGTGTCACGCGCCAGATATGCCGCAAGTCGATCCTGGTTGATGGCATGATCGAACACGCCCGGTGCAACGCGATCAAGTATGGCGGTGTCCTGCGGCCCGATCCAACGTGTTGAGAATGCCGACGACATCAGAGTGTCTTGGCGAGCTCTTCAATATCTTCCATCGTGATCACGCTTGTAGTCTGCACCTCGCGGTTGATACGGCCGATCATCGGGCCCAGTACCTTGCCACCCATTTCAACAAAGTGTTCGACACCATCCGAGCTCATCGCCAACACGCTCTCACGCCAGCGCACACGGCCGGTGACCTGCTCAACCAGCAAGCGTTGCTCTTCCGATGGATCATCGACGCTGGACGCGGTGACATTGGCATAGATCGGGAGCGACAGCGCTTCCGGCGAGGTTTCCGCCAAAGCCTCTGCCATCGCATCGGCGGCGGGCTGCATCAGCGAACAATGGAACGGAGCTGATACCGGGAGCGGGATGCCACGCTTGATTCCGTGATCTTTCACCAAGCCAACAGCCCGCTCGATTGCACCCGTATGGCCTGACAGCACAACTTGTGTCGGGTCGTTGTCATTGGCGACTTCGCACACATCGCCCTCGGCAGCTGCTGTCGCCAGAGCCTGCGCTTTCTCGACATCGGCACCCAGCAAGGCACACATTGCGCCTACACCCACGGGAACAGCTGCCTGCATCGCCTTACCGCGCAACTTCAGGAGACGCGCCGTATCAGCCAGCGAGAATGCTCCGACCACACAAAGAGCTGTATATTCCCCGAGCGAATGCCCCGCGACACAATTGCCCTTCTCGGACAGCTCCACACCGAAATCGGACTCCAGCACCCGCAAAGTCGCGATCGCGTTGGCCATGATCGCAGGCTGCGCATTTTCCGTGAGCGTCAGTTCTTCCTCGGGCCCATCACGCATGATGGTCGACAAGTTCTGCGAGAGGGCGTCATCGACTTCCTCAAACACTGCCCGTGCGGTTGCGCTTGCATCGGCAAGTTCCGCCCCCATGCCGACCTTCTGGCTGCCCTGTCCGGGAAAAACGAACGCTCTCATTGCAAACTCCCTTTGCGGCACCTCAGGCGCCCGCCTTCATGCCCGCGACCTATTAGGGTGTTGCCTATGCCGCAAGTCCGAAGGGAACGATCTTGTTGGCAGCATCATGCCCGATATCAGCGAACCCGAGATAGGGGACACCCACCCTTTCGCACCAATATTGCGCGATCTCTTCGGGGCTCGAACCGAAGGGGCGGTCGTTTTCGGGCACCTCGGAAATCCTCCCAAGCCTGAGCCCGGCGATACCTTTGAGATGCTGGGTCACATGGAAGAACAGGCGGTCTACCGCATAGAGATGCTCCGCCACTTCCTCGACCATCACGACATGACCGGATAGATCAGGCATCAAATCCGTCCCGACCAGCATTGCGAGCGTGGTCAGATTGAAGGCGACGGTGTGCTGTGCGACGAGTGTCGGTTCGACGCCCGATTTGTCGCCATCCAACCAACCGAGAACGCGCTTGATTGCATCCTCGCCATCATCGCGCCTTATATCGCCTACCAACGGCGCGTGGACGGGCCGTCCAATGCCATGTTTGTAGAGCGCGGCCATCAGGTAACCATTGTCCGAATAGCCAAGAAAGCGCTTTTCTCTCGCCGTATCGTCCATCCCGGCAGTTGCATCGGCAGCGATACGGTTCGCACCATAGCCGCCCATCGCAAACCAAACCGCGTGGACATCAGGATCATTCGCGCAATCAAGCAAAGCAGCCAGCCGCGTCGCGTCGTCGCCTGCAAAGTGACCGTGCCGCTCGAAACACTGCTTGTGGAAGATCAACTCGAAGCGATCATCGCCTTCGACCAGATCGAGAACCGCGTCAGCATGTTCGCGTTCCAACCGTTTTCCAGGGGCGCAGATCGCAATTCGCTTCATTTGCGCATCTAGCCATCTTGCCAGCCTCCGCACAACTGCATACCGCACGCGCCATGAGCGAATTCCCCACATATGACGAATTGCTGGAGCGCCCCTTCTTCTTCTGCGGGATCGGCGGATCGGGCATGCTGCCGCTGGCTCAGATCCTGAAAGGCCGCGGTGCGACTGTGGCAGGTTCGGACAGGAGTCACGATCAGAGCCGTACACCGGAGAAGTTTGCCGCGCTGGAAAAACAGGGCTTCACGCTGTTTCCGCAAGACGGGAGCGGGGTGATTTCGGCGGATCAGATATTGGTGGCTTCGGCGGCAGTCGAGGACACTGTGCCCGAAGTCGTAAAAGCCAGTGAACTCGGCTGTCTGCGCATGAGCCGGGCGGAACTGCTTTCGATCCTGTTCAACACCAGCGGCGCGGGCATCGCAATCGGCGGTACGAGCGGCAAATCCACCGTCACCGGGATGCTCGGCTGGATCATGCACGCGACCGGCGGCGATCCTACCGTGATGAACGGCGCAGTGATGAAGAACTTCGTCAGCGAGGATCGTCCATTTGCCAGCGCGATCGTCGGCGGTCCCGGTGCGTTTGTTAGCGAGGTCGATGAAAGCGACGGTTCGATTTCGCTCTATCGTCCCGCAGTCGGCGTTCTGCTCAATATCAGTCTCGATCACAAGAGCATGGAGGAATTGCGCCAGCTCTTCGGCGATTTCCTCGCGCGGAGCAGCGTTGCGGTGATCAATGCCGACGATGCCGAGGCGCTCGCGCTTCTCCCACGCGCCCAGAAAGCGATCACATTCGGGATCGATCAGGAGAAGGCGCAGATTGGTATCGTCCCGGGCAGCATCGCCGACGGACCGGTTCGTCAGGCTGCCACGGTCACCGACCGGCACGATGGCAGCCAACACCCGCTGGTTTTGAACCTACCGGGACGCCACAACCTCGCAAATGCGCTCGCCGCTATCGCAGGCGCGGTCGCAGCGGGCGTACCGACGGCGAAAGCTGTTGAAGCTCTCGCCAGCTTCAAGGGCCTTGCCCGCCGCTTCGACATTATCGGAACCAGCGAAAGCGGGATCACCGTGATCGACGATTTCGGTCACAATCCGGAGAAGTGCGCGGCCACCCTGCGGACGCTCAAGACGCATCCCGGTCGTGTGATCGCCTTCTTCCAGCCGCACGGTTTCGGACCTTTGCGCCAGATGGGCCACGAACTCGCCGAAACCTTCGCGCGCGAACTCGGCAAGGACGATATCACGATCCTTTGCGACCCGGTCTATTTTGGCGGGACCGTCGACCGCAGCGTCGGCAGCGAACGAATTATCGAGCTGATCGAAGAGGCAGGTGGACTGGTCGACCATGTCCCGAAACGCGAAGACTGCGGCAAGCTGATCGCCTCCATGGCCAAACCGGGCGACAGAATCGTGATCATGGGCGCGCGTGACGATACGCTGACGAAGTTTGCCGAGGACCTGCTCGAAAAACTACCCTAATGCGCCTCGGCGTTGCCCGGTCCGTGGCCCATCTTGAAGACCTTGTGCACGATGAACACGATCACCCATCCGACAACCAGCGCAACCAGCGCCGACAGAGCCGCGAAAGTCAGCCAACCCAGGAAGCCGCCGAACGGACCGGTCGCACCCTCGACCGCCGCCTCGATTCCATGGGTCAGATCAAATAGTCCGTGAATGCCCAATTCATGCGTCCCGTGCAGCAGAATACCGCCACCGACCCACAACATGGCAATCGTCCCGATAAATGAGAGCGCGACAAGCAGCTTCGGCATCGCCGCCACCAGCGCGCGCCCGAAAGTTTGTGCAATTTCGCTGGGGCGTTTGGTCAATGACAAGCCGACATCGTCCATCTTCACAATCAGCGCGACCGTGCCATAGACGGCCACAGTTACCGCGATTGCTACAACTGCGAGAGCTATGCCGCGTTCCCACCATTCGGTGAGGTCGGTCAGCTCATTCAAAGTAATCGCCATGATTTCCGCCGAGAGGATCAGGTCGGTACGTATCGCACCCGAAATGCGCTCCTCCTCGAATCTTGCCGGATCATCGATCACATCTTCGACCGTCTTGCCATGTTTCTCACCGCCAAGCTTTTCCAGCACTTTCTCCGCGCCTTCATAACTTAGATACGCGCCGCCCAGCATCAGAATGAAAATAATGGCGCTTGGCAAAAATTCGCTGAGCAGTATCGCACCAGGTAGCAATATCAGCAGTTTATTCTTGAAACTCCCCTTTGTGATCGACCAGATAATTGGCAATTCGCGTGCTGGCGACAAGCCGGTGATGTAGCTAGGTGTAACCGCAGCATCGTCGATCACGACGCCAGCGGTCTTTGAGCCTGCACGTCCCGCAGCAGCCGCAATATCGTCTACCGACGCGGCCGCCGTCCGGGCGATAATTGAAACATCGTCTAGTAAAGCAACCAACCCACCCGGCACAGCACGTCCTCCTGCGTTTCCCGCGCCTTAGGCAGAGCGGCACCGGCGGGTCAATGCCATCCGGACGCTATCACAAACCGAACAGCTGCAATTGTCGGATATGGCCATAGTGGCTATCGCTAGGTCAAGCCTCGCGCAGCATAACTCTGTCCGCGGTAGGTCAGGTGGAATTCCTCGAAGGACGGCACCCAGTCCTTCACAACGGTCTCCACGAGCCGCGCCCAACCGCTGGACGCGGTTCTCTCTTCGATCAACGTATCGAGGTCCGATAGCGAAGTAACGGCGTCGAAGGCCATGTCCGCATCGACGTCGATCTGGACACGAAAACAGCTTTGACCCAACCGGATCGGGTGATCGGCATCCTCGGTACGGAACTTTTCATACAGCAAACGCATTGCTTGCGTGAAAGGCCGCGCCCATCTTTGCCGGTTCTGCGACAATTCTTCTGCATCGGCTCCGAAGCTCGTGGAGTTGGTGGTACCTGCACCCATCGACAGGACCGTTATGTCATCAGCATCAGCGCCGAAATGTTGCTGCGCGTATTGTCTCGCCGATCTCGCGATCCTTCGATCTGGCGTCACACAACCACGGAAGCGACCGCCATGCGGTGAACTGACCGGTCCGGGATCGTGCGGCGAGAAATGCCCGGCAACCGAGCAAGCCGAGATAGCCAACTCGCTCAACAACATGTCAGCAAAACGGTCACAGCGGGCGCAACCGATCGACTGGCGTACCCATTCATTCGCCACATCGTCGAATCTCTCGACGTCAGCCATCACTTTGACCCCTGACAACGGCAGTTCGCTCAAACTTCCCGCACCGAACAGTTTTCCCAACCTGTCATGCAGCGGCTCCGTCGAATAGAGTCCCGATCCAGCGCGATCCAATGCAAAAAGATCATTCATATGGCAGCGGAAAAAGTTCACGATCTCGCCGCTGGTTTGCCCGTTGGCCAGCGCCAGCGCGGTAATCGCGCTCATTCCACCACCCGCAACCAAATCGGCTTCCCTGATCAACACACCGTCGGGATCGAGCTTCTCCAGCAGCATGGCAGATGCGATTGCACCAACCCCTTCGCCGTCAAACGCAATGATCTTATATGGCATGCCCCGATATCCCGTCGTTCCTTGAGCGTGAACAGCTTGTCCCTGACCCATCGGGGAATTCACTTATTGTATTGATCGGACAAGACGGTCCGAAAGAGTTAACCATTGCGTTCTGCCGGTACGCCCAAAATGACCGATCAGCGCTTGCAATCCGCCCCAATCCCGCTATGTGCGCGCATCCGCTGCATTATGTGGCGGTATGAAGAAAGCCGGAGGGGCCCCGCAATCGTGCGGATCAGCCAGCGATCGGCATTGCAATGTGAAGGAACGAGAGCATGGCTCATTACGAGCATGTATTTCTCGCGCGTCAGGATCTGAGCCAGTCTCAGGTGGACGCGCTGGCCGCATCGGCCACCGAAATTATCGAAGCGAATGACGGCAAAGTCACCAAGACCGAAACTTGGGGCCTGAAGAATCTTGCCTACAAGATCGACCGTAACCGCAAGGCACACTTCGTGATGCTCAACATCGAGGGCCCCGGCTCCGTTGTTGCAGAACTCGAACGCCAGACCCGCATCAACGAAGACGTGATCCGTTACATGACGATCCGTATGGACGAGCCCGAAGAAGGTCCGTCGGTAATGATGCGCAAAAACGACCGCGACAAGAAGAAGCGGTCCGACCGTGAGGAGCGCAGCTAATGGCACGTCCTTTCTTCCGCCGCCGCAAATCCTGCCCGTTCTCGGGCGAGAATGCTCCCAAGATCGACTATAAAGACGTTCGTCTGCTGCAGGGCTTCATGTCCGAGCGCGGAAAGATCGTCCCCAGCCGTATCACCGCCGTATCCGCCAAGAAGCAGCGCGAGCTGGCCAAGGCGATCAAGCGCGCACGCCATATCGGCCTGCTGCCCTACCTCGTTAAGTAAGGGAGAAGACACATGGATATCATTCTCCTTGAACGCGTCGAAAAGCTCGGCACGATCGGTGACGTCGTAACCGTGAAAGACGGCTATGCACGCAACTTCCTGCTGCCGAACAAGAAAGCCCTGCGCGCCAATGAGGCGAACAAGGCTGTCTTCGAAGCCAATCGCGAGCGTCTTGAGAAAGAAAATGCCGAGAAGCGTACCGAAGCCGAGAAATCCGGCAAGGACGTCGATGGTACCGAGATCGTTCTGATCCGCGCATCGTCGAACTCCGGCCAGCTCTACGGTTCGGTTACCGTGCGCGACATTCACAACGGCTTGGCTGAGAAAGGCCATGAAGTTGACAAGAAGCGCATCATTCTGGGCGCGCCGATCAAGACCATCGGCATGTTCGACGTAATGGTTCGCCTGCACCCCGAAGTCGAAGTCACTGTGAAAGCCAACGTGGCCCGCAGTGAAGACGAAGCCGAGCTGCAGAGCCAAGGCGTCGACGTTCTCGCACAGATGTTCGAAGACGAGCAAAAGGAAATCGAGGAAGCGGCTGCGGCCAACGCACCGAACCGCGACCCGAGCCTCGAGCCGGGCGAAATCCCTGCCGAACTGTTCGAAGAAGGCGCTGCTCCGGAAGCTGACGAAGCCGAAACTGCCGAGGAAACTCCGGCTGAAGAAGCACCGGCTGAAGAAGCTGAAGCAGAGAAGTCCGAGGACTAACCGATTTCCCGCTAAGCCGGGAATCCCGGCTTAGCTGGCACAATACTGCCTGAGATCCCTGCCTTCTCGGGGACTCACCGCTTAACAACAAAAAGAAGGCGCGGCTCCTTCGGGACCCGCGCCTTTTTCGTTCTTGATGGTGTGCCCCCGGATTGATAGCCCACTCTTCCACAGATCTCACTGGCGATCGCCATGGAACTGCGCCGGAAAAGGGTAGAAGCTATGCAATTTTCTGATGACGCCGGGCTTTTCTCCTATGAGATTGATCTCGCTGCCGACAGGGTTCTCCTGGTACGCCTGACCGAGGATGACTACCGTAGAGCGAGTTTCCTGGATGCCCGGATCATGGCGCAGCACCGACAAGCCCGCTGGGAGAATTGGTCAACTCTCGATGACGCATCTCAAAATCTGCCCGGTGATGCACGATGGATATTTCACATTGGTCATGTCGGATCTACGCTCATTTCAAGATTGCTTGGCGAGAGCAAAACCGCTCTTTCTGTCCGCGAACCGCAAATCCTCAGGCAGTTCGCCGAGCTAAAACAATCGGACGGATTGGCACATTCGCCATGGCCGCGCGGGCAACACTTGTCTCGTCTTGAAACTGCGATCCGCATGCTATCGCGCAGCTTCGCAGATCAACAGAAGGCGGTCGTAAAGGCGAGCAGTTTTGCCAGCGATCTGGCGTCCGACATTCTCACATCGCAAGGGCGCAAAGCCGTATTCCTGTATGTCGGTGCCGAACGATACCTCCCGACTATTCTGGCTGGCGAAAACTCGCGAAAAGAGCTGGCTATGCTCGCCGGCCCCCGCTTGCAGCGCCTCAACCGGCGGTTGGCACCCGACGAGTTGCGACTATGGGAATTGAGTGAGGCACAGCGCGCAGCGATGTGCTGGGTATGCGAAATGAGCGCGCTCGATGCAGCCACCAGCGATCAGGTCTTGTGGGTAGATTTCGACACTTTCCTCAACCAACCGGACGAAAGCCTGGCACGGATTGCCAAGCACCTTGAAGTTACGCTGGATCAGCGCGCAATCGAGGCGCTGGTGAACGGGCCGATTATGAACCAGTATTCCAAGGCGCCCGAGCACGGCTATAGTACGCAGCTACGCGAGGACGTTCTGGCCCAGGCCGTGCGTGATCACGGTACTGCAATCACCGCTGCGCTGAGCTGGTTGGACACGGTAGGGCAGCAATTCCCCTTAGTCGGGAGCGCGCTGGATCGCGCTGAAAGGCATAGACATGTTTAGAATGATCGAAGGCGTACTGACCCGGCAACAGCTCAATGAACTGGGCACAATCGCCAGTCAGGCGAAATTTGTCGACGGCCGGATCAGCAATCCGCATTCCAAGGTAAAGAATAACCTGCAGATCCACGATCCGGCTGCGCAGGAAAGAAGCGCGCAGATGATAGCCAGTGCACTGTTGTCCAATGAGGACTTTCTCAACTTCGCCATGCCGGTGAGGATCGCGCCGCCGCTTTTGGCCCGTTACGACCCCGATATGCATTACGGGTTGCACCCCGATGTGGCGGTCATGTCGATCGACCAGCAACCATTGCGGACCGACCTGTCATGCACCGTTTTTCTGGAAGAGCCGGATGAGTATGAAGGTGGCTCGCTGCGGATCGTTCTTGGATCGGAAACGGTCAGGATCAAGGGAAAGGCAGGATCTGCAATCGTCTATCCTTCGAACACTCTCCACGAAGTCGAGAAGGTAAGCAGCGGCAAGCGCCTCGTGGGCCTCACATTCATCCAGAGCCAGATACAGGATTCGCACCAGCGCGAAACTCTGTACGAATTGGGCGAGGTTGCGGCGCTCGAGGGTCTGAAGATGAGCGACGAGAATTATACTCGCATCAGGGCGGTGCAGTTCAATCTCCAGCGAATGTGGGCCAAGACCTGACGGCATCAAATTTTGCGGCTGACTTTGAATTGTAGGAAAGAAGGCGCTATCTGCCCTAGATGAAATCAGTAGAAACGATAATCGGCGAGTTGGATCGCCTGTATAATGCCTCGGTCGAGCGTCTGCGCGCAGACGTGGCCGAATTCGGGCGCAAGGGCGCCCTCCCCTCGAAAGAACGCCGCAAGGATGGCAGCTACGCCTATCCCGAACTGGTCATGCGCTTTATGGGCGGCGACCAGCCCGAGGATCGTAGCCGCGCCTTTGGCCGTCTCAATGAGCCGGGAACCTACGCGACCACGGTAACGCGTCCGGCAATGTTTGCCGACTATTTGCGCGACCAGCTCGAACTGATCGGCAGCGATTATGATATCGAGCTTGAGGCACGCCCCTCGCGGCAGGAAATCCCCTTCCCCTATGTGCTCGATGGCGAAATCGCGGCGGAACTTTCTGGGATCAGCCCGCAGGAAATCGCGCGCCATTTTCCC
This sequence comes from Pontixanthobacter sp., assembly GCA_965223995.1. GTDB lineage: Bacteria > Pseudomonadota > Alphaproteobacteria > Sphingomonadales > Sphingomonadaceae > Pontixanthobacter. The sequence goes on from CBDCXY010000017.1 coordinate 476,658, forward strand.
TCGACCGAACTGGCCGATATCGGCGACGAACTCGCCGACGGGATCGAGATCGACGATAGCGGCGAGACCATTCCGCTGTCGCTGTTCGACGGGCTGCGCACAGACTTCTCGCTTGCAAGACTGGCGCACTACACCGGTACCTCGACAGAGCATTTCCAGCGCTTCGTGCTGTTCACCAACTATCACCGCTATGTCGATGAATTCGTCGACTGGGCGGGCGAGCAGCTGGGCAGGAACGGCTATACGGCGCTTGCGGGTGCCGGCGGTCTCTATCTTGAAAAAGAGACGAAGAATGCCGCCAGCCAGCTTTCCGACACGGCATGGCGCAAGCACCAGATGCCCGCCTATCACCTCGTCGGAGAAGGTCGCGGCGGGATCACGCTGGTCAATATCGGCGTCGGCCCGTCCAACGCGAAGACGATCTGCGACCACCTTGCGGTGCTGCGGCCCGAAGCATGGCTGATGATCGGCCATTGCGGCGGATTGCGCCCGACGCAGAAGATCGGCGATTATGTGCTCGCCCACGCCTATCTGCGCGACGATCACGTGCTCGATCCGGTCCTGCCACCCGAAATCCCGCTGCCCGCTATTGCAGAGGTCCAGCAGGCGCTCGCCGGAGCAGCCGAGCATGTCAGCGGTGAACAGGGCGCGGATCTGAAACGCCGGATGCGCACCGGCACCGTTGTCACCACCGACGACCGAAATTGGGAGCTGCGCTACACCAGCAGCGCCAAGCGCCTTTCGCTCAGCCGCGCGGTCGGCATCGATATGGAAAGCGCGACCATCGCCGCCCAAGGGTATCGTTTCAGAGTCCCCTACGGCACGCTGCTGTGCGTCAGCGACAAGCCGCTCCACGGCGAAATCAAGCTGCCGGGCCAGGCGAACAAATTCTACGAAGAAGCCATCGCCGCCCACCTGCAGATCGGGCTGGAAGCCTGCCGCAGACTGCGCGAAGAGGGCAACCGGCTGCACAGCCGCAAACTGCGCGCGTTCAACGAGCCTCCCTTCAGGTAACTCATACCGGAGCTGCGCGGCGGAAATAGACAAAGTTTACACCCTCCCCGGCTTTCCGGCCTCCTCGGGTGCTTGCGCGAACACCTCCGGCTCGGGCTCGGGTGCCGCCTCTCCGCGTAAAGCTGCATTGAACATCTTCCAACCCGCGCGAAGCATCCGCCCGGTCCGGTAGGCGAGCTGGAGCGCGGGCCCGTCAGGATGCGATTCCCCGCACGCCCGGTCGATCCATTTGCCGTAACGCGAGGGATCGCGGTAGCGCAGCAGGAACATCGTCAGCCGCTCGTCGAAATGGCGCCGCTCGCCGACCTGCTCGCCGCGCTGGAAGATCGGCACCGGCACCCCATTGATCGCGCGCGACAGTGCCGCATCACCCAGCCGCGCGACCGCAGTGTCCATCGCCGCATCCCATGCGAGGCGGAAGGCCTGCGCATCCGACCGCCGGCGCAGCGCATAGGCGGCGGCCCGGCTCATCCCGACCGACTTCGCCGCTTCGCTCACGCAGCCGCAATCGGCCAACCGCTCGATAAAGGCGAGCTGCCGGTCGGGCACCCAGCCATCATGGCGATAGCGCACGGGGACGGGGCCGAATTCGGTCATCTCTTTGCAGTTTTCGGCGTCCCGGTTTTCGACTCCGGCCTGTTGGTCTTCACTCTCGGCCCCGGCATCGAGAGTTGGATCGTTCTGCTTGGATGTATCGCTCATCCGGCAGCTTAAGGCACATTCGCCCAGCTGTAGGAAAGTTCTTTTTCGTTCCGGGTGGCGGCGGGCTGATGGCCCGAACCGCTTGAGCACCCATATCGCCCAACCTACCCACCCCGTCATGCTGAACTCGTTTCAGCATCCATGTTGCCTCAAATACGGAACTGAGCAGGTTGAGAGATGGACCCTGAAACAAGTTCAGGGTGACGGGTTATGGCGTGGAATGCCGAGGGCTACGGCACGCTGATATGTGTCAGCGACAAACTGCTCCACGGCGAAATCAAGCTGCCCGGTCAGGCGAACAAGTTCTACGAAGAAGCCATCGCCACCCACGTGCAGATCGGTCTGGAGGCGTGCCGGAGACTGCACGAAGAGGGAACGAGGTTAGACAGCCGCAAACCGCGCGCGTTTAACGAGCCACCGTTTTGGTAATCTCCACAGACGGCCATCAGGCTTGCAGATGTGTTTGAGCTGCCATAGTATCGGAGTACAATAGGAGGCAGGGTCGGTGATCTAAGAATGCCATAATCGAAATACCAGGCATCAACTCACCGGAGAACCTCCGTGCAACCTATCATATATGACGTTGCCGTCTCGCTGGACGGCTATATTTCTGGTCGCGACGGCGACATATCAGCCTTTGCGCATGACGGCCCCGTGGTCGATGATTACATGCGCCGACTATCAACCTACAAAACTGCAATCATGGGACGTGAGACCTATGAGTTTGGCTATCGCTTCGGGCTGAAAGAGGGTGAGAATCCCTACCCTGGCATGGATGCGAAGGTCGTATCTCGAACACTTGAACTACCCGCTGGATCAAATGTAGAAATAGTGAAATCAGTGTCCGCCGAGTACCTAATAGCGCTGAAAAAGGATTCCACCGGACCGATCTACTTGGTTGGCGGCGGTAAGTTTGCAGGCCACATTCTCAACCTTAAAATGGTGGACATCCTCACAGTCAAGCGTGCGCCAATCTTGCTCGGAGGCGGTGCTCGGTTGTTCGATAGTGTGCAGGATACACCGACATGTTCGCTCGAGAACGAGACCCGTTATGCTAGCGGGTACATTCTGCAGACGTACAGGATGGAATATCCAGAGAAGTAGAAACTCACCCCTTCCCCTTCGTCTTGGTCCGTCCAGCCTTCGCATTCGCTGCAACAAAATCGATGATCTGACCCGCGACATCCTTGCCGGTCGCTTTCTCGATCCCCTCCAACCCGGGTGAAGAGTTCACTTCCATAATCACCGGGCCGTGATTGCTACGCAGCATGTCGACGCCGCATACGTTGAGGCCCATTTTCCTGGCTGCGCGCACGGCGGTTGAACGTTCTTCAGGGGTAATCTTGATCACTTCGGCGCTGCCGCCGCGGTGGAGGTTGCTGCGGAAATCGTCTGCTGCGCCGGTGCGTTTCATCGCCGCGACGACCTTGCCGCCGACCACCAGCGCACGGATATCGGTACCGCCGGCTTCCTTGATGAATTCCTGCACCAGGATGTTCACATTTGCCCCGCGAAACGCCTCGATCACCGACTTGGCCGACGACATTGTCTCGGCGAGGACCACGCCGATACCCTGCGTCCCTTCGAGCAGTTTGATCACCACCGGCGGGCCGTTGACCGCCTTGATGATCTCCTCCGCCTGTTTGGGATCGTTGGCATAGGCGGTCAGCGGCAGGCCGAGCCCGTGCTTGGCGAGGATCTGCATGCTCCGCAGCTTGTCGCGGCTGCGGCCAATCGCGATGCTCTCGTTGAGCGGCCACACGCCCTGCATTTCAAACTGGCGCAGGATCGCAAGCCCATAATTGGTGATCGACGCACCGATACGGGGGATGACCGCCTCGTAGCCTTTCAGTGTTTCTCCATTGTAGCTCACCGTCGGGCGATGGCTGGCGATATTCACCGTGCAGCGCGTGGTATTAAGGATATCGAGCGTGTGTCCGCGCTCCTCCGCAGCCTCGACCAGCCGCTTGTGCGAATAGAGGTTCGGGTTGCGCGCCAGCATTGCGATCTTCATCGGGCGATTTTCACGGTTTGTGGCCTTTCTTCGATTTCATTTCGGGCGTTTGCAGCCACGAATAGCCCGAGTCCACAACAAAACGGCGACGAAGCGACGACCTGCCAATCAGCATCGGAAACTTCATGTCGCTGCGGTCGGCAAGGCTGATCTCGGCGCGAAATTCAACATCGCCGATTCGTAGCGGCGTCTTGATGACATAACGGCGCTGCGTCTCGCCATTCGAGCTGGTGATCCCGCGAATATCGACATGCACCGCCTCACAGACCTGACAGCCGCCCTGATCGGCAAGATCAACCTCGAAGCGGACGAATTTCTCGCCATCACGCTCGAATTCCTCGATCACCTTGCCATGCAGCGACGATGTGCGCGCGCCTGTGTCGATCTTCGCCGGAATGCCGTTCAGGCCAAGTTCGGGCAGATGGGCAAGCTCGCGCCAGCCAACGACCGGCAGCTCTCTTCGCTTCGTCATCAGTCGATAATCGCCAACCCGTCGCCACCATCACCGGTTGGCAGACGGCGCAGAACTTTGCCGCTGACAAAGTCGACTTCAGCGACCTTATCGTTGCCGACTTCGGCGACATAAATCCGCTCACCGTCAGGCGAGAACAGGATCGTCACCTGCCGTGCAGCTTGCCCGCCCGACACCGGGATCGAGCGCGTCATTGTCGCGCTTTCGGTATCGATCACGCTCAGGCCACCATCGACATAATCCGAGGTCACCGCCCATTTGCCCGAGGGATGGATCGCGAGACGCAGTGGGAAACGACCGACATCAACCTCGCGCTTGATCTCCAGCGTCATCGGATCGAGCTCGATGGCCTTGTCCGATCCGCGCGCGCTGACCCACAGGGTTTTGCCATCGGGTGACAGGTCGATGCCTTCGGGCTCTACGCCCACCTCGACCGAGCGCGGTGCGCGGCGGGTAATGAGGTCAACCATCGTCACCGTCCCCGAACCAAGATCCATCGTCCACGCATGGCGCGCGTCGGGCGAAACGGCGAGCATATGGCTGCCGGCCTTGTTGGTCGAATATTCGAACACTTCGGGCTTGTCGCCGACCGGATCCTTCACCCAGAACATCGAACGGCGCCCCTCCGCCGTCGCGTAGAGCGAGCCATTCTCGTGCCACACAATCCCGTGCGGCAGGGCATTGTCTCCCAGCTCGACACTCGCGACACGCTCCAGATCGCCGGTGCGGAAAATGTCGAGGCTGGTTCCGCCATAACAGGCGAGCGCGACATACTCATCGTCAGGCGAGGTCGCCAGTTCATGCGGGTTCGCGCAGCTACCGACCCGCTTCACCTCTTCGCCGCTTTCGAGCGACACCTTGGACAGGCTGTTGCCCTCCTTATTGGCGACGAACAGCGCGCCGGTGATGTCGGTCGAGGCGGCGGGCTCCATCGTCTTGCTGCAACCGGTCGGAGTGCAAGCAGACAAGAGCTGCCGCGACGGTGAAGCAAAGCGTCGACCTCACCAGCCCTGTCGGCTTGCCCTCGTTCTGCTCGTCGAGCCATTCTTTGAGCGGCGCGAAATATTCGACCATTGCCTTGCCGCTCATCTGGCGTTCGCCGGTAAAGGCTTCAAGCGCATCGGGCCAGGGCTTGCGATCCGCCCAGTTCGAGCATGTCGTTGAGCTTTCCGCCCACTTCCTCGTTGCCATAGAAGCTAGCAGCGATGCAGCGGCCCTTCCCAGCCGGCCTGGTCGCAGGCAGCCTTGTAGAACTGGAACTGCAGGAGCCGGGCCAGGAAATAGCGCGTGTAGGACACATTGCCCGGGATATGTGATATTTCGCCCCGGGATCGAACGCGTCGGAGGGCCGTGCGGCCGGCGGCGTGATGCCCTGGTATTCCTCAGCCGTCAGCTTGGTCCATGCCACGCGGTGTTGTACTGGTCGGGCGTGATCGAGCCATCGAATACACGCCCCAGCGCCAGCGATCGACCAGCAGGCCGAAGGGCAGGAAGGCAACCTTGTCCATCGCCTGACGCAGCAGCAGCCCGATATCCTTGTCCGCGCTCGGCACATCCTCGCGGCCCAGCATGTCGATCTGCACGAGATATTCGGGCGTGATCGACAGCGCGATCATATCGCCGATTGCCTCGTGGAAGCCATCGTTTGCACCGCTCAGATAGAGCAGCGGCTGCTGGTTATAGGCGCGCTGGTAATAGTTGTGCCCCAGCTCGTGATGAATGGTGATGAAGTCGTCGGCATTCTTCTTGATGCACATCTTGATCCGCAGGTCATCGACATTGTCGAGGTTCCACGCGCTGGCATGGCACACGACTTCGCGGTCGGCGGGCTTGGTAAACTGGCTGCGTTCCCAGAAGGTTGCCGGCAGTTCCTCAAAACCAAGCGAGGAGAAGAAATCCTCGCCAACCTTGACCATGTCGCGTTCGCTCAGGCCTTTCTTTTCGATCAGGTCGGTCAGGTCATAACCGATATCACCGGCACCTTCGGGCGCAACCAGCGGGTAGATATTGCCCCATTCCTGCGCCCACATATTGCCGAGCAGATCGGCGCGGATCGGGCCCGTGGCCGGCTGGATTTCGTCGCCATAATGCTCGTTGAGTTTCCAGCGGACATAGGTGTGCAGGCTCTCATAAAGCGGCTTCACCTCCTGCCACATCCGTTCGGTCTCGGCGGCGAACTCTTCGGGCGTCATGTCGTAGCCAGAGCGCCACATTGCGCCGACATCGGAGAAGCCGAGTTCCTGCGCTCCGGCATTAGAAATCGCCACAAGTTCGCGGTACTCGTCGCGCATCGGGCCGCCGACATTGCTGTGCCAGCTGGTCCACATTTCGGAGAGTTCCTCCGGCGTGCGCTCCAGATTGCCCATCTCCGCCTCGATATCCGAGCCGTTGATTTCCTCGCCATTCAGTGTGCCCCGGCCAGCGCCATATTGCGAACCGAGGCTGACCGACAGTTCCGCCGCGCGGGTCGCCGCGCCTTCGGTCGTCGGTGCTGGCAGATTTACCGACGTACGCATGATATTGAGTTTGCGCTCCACATCGGCGTCCAAGCCTTCGATATCTGCGTATTTCGCCGCCTCGAGAGCATAGCGGACGGTTTTCTCCGTCCCGACCGCGCTGTTGGCCGCTGCAAGCGCGTTAGTATCGTCGGTGATATACGTGCTGTTGATCCACTGGATCCGCGCAGCATCGTTGGAAAAATCGGCCAGATCCTTTTCGGCGGCGGCAACAAACTGGGCTGCGCCTTCGGGCGTCATCGGGAATTCGGCTTTCTCGGCCATGGCCTCGCCGCCGACATGGTCATCGGCCATAGCGGGCGCAGCGAGTGAAATTGCAAGAGCGGAGACAGCGGCTTTGAGCGCTGTGGGTGCGAGTTTCATGGGTCGAAAATCCTCTCAAGTTCAACCGGTTTCAATAGATACCGGTCTGGACTTGAAATGCGGCATTATCAAGCCGCTGTTCGACGAACGACTTAGGCCTTCTGTCCCGCAAATCTCTGCAAGACCATAGCCACGATAACACCGACGAAGGTTGCCACCCATGCGACGATCTTGATCGGCCTGAGCGTTGCGGCGAACCCGGCAAGGCCATCGGATCCTTCATTGGCAAGCAGCTGCAGCAACTGGGCTATCGTTTCGCCATAATCGGTGAAGAGAAACACAACGCCGGATAGTGCGACAAGTGTGCCCAGATGTTTCAACCACCCGCTGCCGACAGAACGGAAATAGAGACCGCCAAGTACGCTGCCTATCCCGTATATTCCGATGAACACCAGATCGCCGATCATCGCATTGCGCGCGGTTTCCATCAGCCCGGCAGCCGCCCACGCATTGTGGATCGCATTGACATTTGCCGCAGTACCGGCCGCCTGATGATCGAGTATTCCCCCGGGCACGTCCTCGATACCCAGGGGCATTCCAAGCACGATTATGGCGGCGAACACGACAAGCCCGCCAATCCACCACGCCAGAAATGTCTTGCGCTGCACCATCATTTTTCTCCCAGAAAACCAACCAGCGCATCGCCCAACGCAGCTTCGGTCACCGAACTCATATGTGTGCCCGGGATTTCGACATAATTCCCGTCGGGCAATGCCTCGGCCAGCGCTGGCGCCGACCCGTTATCCTGATCTTTGTCTCCGCACAGGACCATCGCCGGCATGGTTATCGCCGCCAGATCCTCGCGCTCGGTATCCGCTACCGATTGCAACAGCAGCCTCGCCGCCTCGCGATCAACCTTCATCGTTTTCATAAAGGACACAGCCATAAAGGCCGGATCGCCGCGCTTCACCTCGTCGAAACGGTCGATCGCGTCGATGAAGAACGCAGCGCGGTTGTTCCAACCGGAAAGCCCCTCCAGCCCCATGCCCGAAAGCACCAGTTTGCGCGGTGTCGCGCCCGAAATGACCGCCCGCGCCGAGGTCCGCGAGCCGAGCGAAAAACCTACGAGGTCATAATCGTCGAGCTCCAACGCCTCGATCAGCGCATGCACATCCTTCGCCAGCACATCATCGGGATAGGCGGCGGGATCATGCGGAGCGCCGCTCGCGCCATGCGCGCGAAGATCAGGCATAATCGCCTCGAACCCGGCATCGACCAGCTTCTGCGCGTGGCCGAATTTGATCCAATTGGTGTGTGCGTTTGAGAACAGCCCATGGAGGAGCAGCACAGGACGGCCTTCACCCATACGATGCAAGGCGAGTTCGGTTGTGTCGTAGGATCGGATTCGCTCGGTCGTCACTCGACTGCGCCTTTTTCCTCCCGGGGAGAATAGGTTTCCAGCCGTTCTCCGTAGCCGCTTTCATCGCAGCGGCATGGTTTACGTACGACTTCAACTGGCTTCGGGAGGTCAATATTTGTTGAGACAATCACGTCGAAGCTACGCAAATCCACGACTTTGTATTGCGCTTTTGTATCTTGCGGCCAGACAATCATCGAAATGCTATCACCGCCCACGCCGGTCGGGCTATCTACAAAGCGAACGTCTCGGAACAGCGTTTTTTGTGCAAGATCCGAAAATCGACCGACAACGATGTCGGTCTTACCGTTTGAATAGTCATCTTTGGTTCCGACCCTTGCAACGTAACCGACACCCATGTCGCCATCCGGCTCGTCGTAAATTACGTTAAGATAAAAGACCATAAGGTCGCCATTCTTAGGAACGACCAATTGGGTTTTGCCGGATTTCATATCGATAAAAGTCGCGTTCGCGCCTTCAGCTGCCTCATACTCGTCATACGGATCGGATTGCCGGTATTGGATAATTCGGCCGTCGGCTGTGGGAATTTCCTCTCCGCTGTAGTTCGGAAACGCCGTTTCAAGAGCGTGACCATAGCCTTTGAGATCACCCGAATCTATCGCTTCTGCCTCCTGCGCGACAACAGCGGCAGGAGTAGTCGCCGCCATCATTAGCATGAGTGGTCCTAAACAGTCTGCAACTTGTTTGACCTTTCTGTTCACCGTTCTTTCAATCCCTTTTCGTTCATCCGCCACAGCGCCATTTCGATGCGGTCTTGTCCGAAGAAGGGTTCGCCATCGAGCACCAATGTCGGCACACCCCAATGGCCGGCTTCCTCGAGCGCCTGCTGGTTAGCCTCAATCTCCGCATCGAGCGCTTTCGTATCACTCACCGCTTCCGCATCGAGTTCGGCAAGGTCCAGCCCTGCCCGCTCCGCAGCTTCGGCTAGATGATCGCCCTCATGCCAGTTATCGACTTCGCCCGACCAGATAATTTTGGAAACCTCATCGGCGAAGGCGAGTCCCCTGCCGCGCCGCGAAGCCGCCTGTCCCAATCTGCAGACGCGGTGGATCAGCGGTTGTTCCTTGGCAATCTCGCGCGTGGTCAGGTCCTGCACAACCGGATCGGGTCGCGGCCAGCGGAAGGGAATATCAAGAAACTGCGCCGCCCGGAACGAATCCAGCAGGATGTAGCGCGGCACATTGGGACTGCCGGTGAATAATATGTCCGGATCGCGAATGGCGATCGGCCAGACGGTGCGCAGCTCGATATCGACATCGAACATCTCGGCGAGCGCGCGATACCGCCCGATGGCGAGGTAGCTATATGGCGAGCGGAAGGAGAAATAGAGCTGGGCTTGGAGTGTCATGTGTCCCTCTATAACAGCTCGTCACCCCAGCGAAAGCTGGGGTCAGTTCCAGCACTGAACGAGGTTGATAACGATCCCAGCTTTCGCTGGGATGACGGTGATACTAGCCCTTCTTCAGATGCCTCCTCCCGAGTAGTTCGGCGATCTGAACCGCGTTTAGCGCCGCACCCTTGCGCAAGTTATCGCTTACGCACCATAGCGTCAGGCCGTTATCGACGGTCGGGTCCTCGCGCACGCGGCTGATATAGGTTGCGCCATCTCCGGCGCTTTCTACGGGCGTTACGTATCCGCCGTCTTCGCGCTTGTCGATCAGCATGCAGCCGGGGGCTTCGCGGAGGATTTCCTGTGCTTGTTCGGCGCTGATTTCCCTCTCGAATTCGATATTCACAGCCTCGGAATGGCCGACAAAAACCGGCACGCGAACGCAGGTGGCGTTGAGCTTGATCTTGGGGTCGAGGATCTTCTTGGTCTCGACCATCATCTTCCACTCTTCCTTGGTCGAGCCGTCATCCATGAACACGTCGATATGCGGGATGACGTTGAAGGCGATCTGCTTGGTGAACTTTTCCGGTTCGAGCGGATCGCCGACGAAAATCGCGCGGCTCTGCTGGAACAGCTCGTCCATCCCGGCTTTGCCCGCGCCCGAAACAGACTGGTAGGTCGACACCACCACGCGCTTGATCTTGGCGGCATCATGCAGCGGCTTGAGCGCGACAACCAATTGCGCGGTCGAGCAATTGGGATTGGCGATGATATTGCGCTTGGCATAGCCGTCGATGGCGTCCGGATTCACCTCGGGCACGATCAGCGGCACGTCGGGGTCCATGCGGTAGAGCGAGCTGTTGTCGATCACCACGCAGCCTGCCTTCGCGGCCTTGGGCGCATAGTCCTTCGCCGGGCCGCTGCCAGCCGCGAACAGGGCGATATCCCAGCCCGACCAATCGAAATGCTCGATATTCCTGCATTTCAGCATTTTGCCGGTTTCGCCGAATTCGACTTCGCTGCCCTGCGAGCGCGATGATGCGACCGCCGCGACTTCCTCGATCGGGAATTCGCGTTCGGCCAGAATAGCCATCATTTCGCGTCCGACATTCCCCGTCGCGCCGACGACTGCCACCCGGTAACCCAACTTGGTTCTCCTGAATTAAGCTCTTTCGTGTCGCTCTAGCAGCAATTGTGCTATGCGGAAGAAACCTTTCGTTTGCATACGTAGTTTATGCCTTGAGCCGTTGGGTCGCGCCGACAACAGGGGAACATATGTCGATCGCCATCGAGGACTGGCGGGCGCGAGCCGATTATTTCGACTTTGAGGGCAACCGCATCGCCTACTGGACCGGCGGCAGTGCCGGCTCGGGGGCGAAGCCGCTGCTGATGGTGCATGGTTTTCCGACCGCATCGTGGGACTGGGCACCCGTCTGGGAGCGGATGGGCGAGAAGCGCTCGCTGATCGCCGCCGACATGATCGGCTTCGGCCTGTCCGATAAACCGCGCGACGGCTATTCGATCCATCGCCAGACGGACATGCAGCTCGCTCTGCTCGAACATCTTGGCGTGGAGCGATTCGACGCTTTGGTGCATGACTACGGTGTGTCGGTCGGGCAGGAGCTCCTCGCCCGGCAGGATGAATGTTCGGGCGCGGCGGGCCTCGGCAAGATCGTGTTCCTCAATGGCGGAATATTCCCCGACCAGCACCGTCCGCGCCCAATCCAGCGGCTCGGCGTTTCTCCGCTCGGATTCCTTGTCAGCAAGATGCTCAGCCGCGAGGGATTCGGGACGAGTTTCTCCGCAATATTCGGGCCCGACACCAAGCCTACCAAGCGCGAGTTGGATGAATTCTGGTCACTGATCGCTGCGCAGGACGGCAATCGCATCTTTCACAAGCTGCTGCACTATATCGGCGACCGCCGCGAGCACGAGGAGCGCTGGGTTGGCGTGCTGAAGAAGGTGCAGGACCGGATCGGCCTGATCAACGGCGCAAAAGACCCGGTTTCCGGCGAACATGCCTTCAATCGCTGGGTCGAGTTCCTGCCCGATGCCGAGGCATATTTGCTGCCAGATATCGGCCACTACCCGCAGGTCGAAGCGCCCGGCGAAGTGGCTTCTATCGCACTGGAATGGCCGCGTTAGCGATTACTCCGGCGGCGTGACACCATGCCGTTTCAGGAACGCGAACATCGTGTTCCACAGATGCGGGCTGATATTCTCACCTGCCACGCGGTGCGTGTAGCCGGGATAGAGCATCATTTCGAACGGGACGTTGGCTTCCTGCAAGGTCGCGATCAGCTCTGACGAATTTTCGAACACGACATTGTCGTCCGCCATGCCGTGGATCAGTAGCAGCGGGTCGCTGATTTTCGTTGCATCGGGGATTGCGCTGGCCTTCGCGTATTCCTCGGGCACTTTGTTCGGATCGCCCATAAAGCGCTCGGTATAATGCGTGTCGTAAAGCTCCCATTTGGTCACCGGAGCGCCCGAAATACCCGCCGCATACAGTCCGGGATCGGCTTGTAGCTGTTTGAGCGTCATATAGCCGCCATAGGACCAGCCATAGAGCGCGATCTTATCCGGATCGACATAGTCGAGCGTCTTAAGGAACTTCGCGCCCTCGCGCTGGTCGTCGACCTCAACCCCGCCCATTGCGTGATAGAGCGGTTGCTCGAAGGCGACGCCGCGATTGGCACTGCCGCGATTGTCGAGCTCAAACCAGATATAGCCCGCATCGACCACCGCCTGCTGCAAAGCACCGTCCCAGCCGCGCGTGACGATCTGCGGACCGGGGCCGGAATAGTGGTAGTAAAAGACGGGATATTTCTTGCCCGGCTCCATCTCCGGTGTGACCATTTTGTAATGGAGATCGGTGGTGCCATCGGCCGCCTTGATTGTGCCGAACTGCGCGGGACGGTGGCTGGCGAGATGGGGCGCATAAGGATGCTCGGCATCGAGCGCGTTTTCTTCCACCCAGGCCAACCGGTTGCCATCCTGATCGGTCAGATAGCTCTGCGGAGGCTGGTCATGGCTCGAGCGCGTGATCAGCAGCGTTTTGCCGTCCTTGTCCATCGTCGCCGAATGGGTGAAACCGGTCTCGGTCATACGCGACCAGCTGCCGCTCGGATTGGCAAGCGTGAATGTATAGACATGCTGTTCGAGCGGATTTTCTTCGCCGGTCGCCGTGACGTAGACGAAGCCATTCTCCTGATCGACGCCGACGAGTTTGGTGACGACAAATCGACCTTTGGTGAGTTGATGCGGAACGACAAGGCTATCCATACCCGAAGGCACAACCCTGCCATCCAATCGCACATGCCCTTGGGGGATCTCTCGCAGATAAAGATGTCCGTAGCCATCGCTCTCCGACCACCAAAGCAACCGACCATCGTCTAGGAACTTGTAATTGTCCGAGAGATTAATCCAGTAATCGCGAGTGGCAGCTAACTCACTAAAGAGGTATCGCGAGTTTCCCGTCGCCGAATCCACCTTCAACACGTCGAGCCTTGTTTGTTCACGATTTTGACGTTGAACATAGAGCGATCCATCGGGAGCCCAATCAACGCGAGCAACATAGATGTCGGTATCCTCGCCCAAATCGACCTTCACCCTGTTCCCACCATTGGGATCCATCACGAACAGTTCGACTACCGCATTGTCGCTACCGGCAACCGGATAACGCTGGTCGAACACCCGTGTGCCCGTTGCGCCAATCGCGGCGCGGGTGACGATTCCGACGGGGCTTTCATCAGTACGCTGAACGGCGATGCGCGTATCGTCGGGGTTCCACCAATAGCCGGTCATCCGGCCCATTTCCTCTTGCGCGACAAATTCAGCCTCGCCCCAGCGGATTGTGTCATCTTCCTTGGGAGTTATCGGCTTGGCCTCGCCGCCTACCTCGCCGACCCACAACTGGCGGTCACGGACGAAAGACACGTATTTGCCGGTATCGCTGACCACCGGATTGAGTTCGCTTTCCTCGGTATCGGTCAGCCGCGTCACGTCGCCATCGAGCTTCGCGAGATAAAGATCGCCATCAAGCGGCACGAGTACGCCCGAGCCATCGGACGTCCATTGATAGGAGATTATGCCTTTGAGATTGCCCACGCGCGCGCGTTCGCGCTGCATCTTCTCGTCTTCGCTGAGTTCGCGGCCCGTGCCGAGTTTCTCGCTGTCCACCAGCATGGTCCACTTGCCGCTCTCGCGGTCGTAGCCCCACAGATCGTAGCGCTCACGGTCATCCTCGCGGTTGCGCAGCAGCGTGAGATAGCGGCCATCGGGCGACAGCTTCGCCTGGCGCGGACTCGTTCCGTCGAGCGAGGGCGAAGCGAATACGCGTTCGAAGGTTAGCATGGGGATATCATTCTCAACTACTTCTGTGTGCTGTGCGCTTGCGGGTGTTTCCTGCCAACCGATTTCGGCAAAGCGGGCAGCACTTGGTACATCGGTAAATTCATCAGACACGGTAAGAGTTTCGCCGGGTGCCAATGTCCTTTGAGAAGGCTCGACCTCGCGAGAATATAGAATGTTCTCATCCCGGTCCCGAAATACAATCAAGACATTCGGCACGATCTGCCGAACCTCTCCATCGTTCGAGATTGTGCCTGATGCCGCAAAATACTCAGTTCCATCAGGAAGCGTGCGTCGGTCTTGATCGGCAGCAGGGAAATCAAGAATAAGGCTGGGCGACGGCTCTGCGAAGGTCTGAGCCACTAAGGGCGAGGCAAAAGCAAGCGAAGCGGCTGCGGCAAGCAATAGGCGCATATCAAAGTGAGACCCCTGTTATTCGTCATTGCGAGCGTAGCGAAGCAATCCAGAGTATCAAGCGCTTACACTGGATTGCCGCGTCGGCTGCGCCTCCTCGCAATGACGGGACAACAAAAAAGGGCGCCCCGGTATCCCGAAACGCCCTCCTCTAATTCGCTGGTGCCAGTTTTACGCCTTGGGCGCATTGACCCGGCGTTCGGCGATACGCGCACTCTTACCGGTGCGGCCGCGCAGATAGTACAGCTTGGCGCGACGCACGATGCCGCGGCGAACCACGGTGATGCTGTCGACGATCGGCGAGTAGAGCGGGAACACACGCTCCACACCTTCGCCAAAGCTGATTTTGCGGACGGTGAAGTTGCTGCCCATACCGCGATTGCTCTTCGCGATGCAGACGCCTTCGAAATTCTGAATACGTTCGCGGTTGCCTTCCTTGACCTTCACGCCAACGCGAAGGGTGTCACCCGCACGAAATTCGGGAATGTCCTTGCCGAGAGCGCCGATTGCTTCGGCTTCCAGTTCCTGAATCAGGTTCATTTGCCCTGGTCCTTCTTTTCATGCCGCGCGCCAGAGGCAGGTCGGTCCCGAGCGCCCTCATGACGCTCCCAAAGGTCCGGCCTGCGTAACCGAGTATCGTCTTCGCTCCTCGCCTTGCGCCAAGCAGCGATTTTCGCATGATCCCCCGATCGCAGCACTTCGGGGATCGTGCGCCCTTCCCACATCTGAGGCCGGGTATATTGCGGATATTCGAGCAAGCCTTCTTCGAAGGACTCTTCGGTTCCGCTGTCGGGCGCGCCCATTACGCCGGGAAGCAGCCGAATGCAAGCATCAAGTATCATCAAAGCCGCTGGTTCTCCGCCCGACAGAACTATGTCGCCGACCGAGACTTCCTCGATCTCAGGGCGAGCCTCGAAAATACGCTCGTCATACCCCTCGAACCGCCCGCAAAGGATGGTGACGCCGGGACCAGCGGCGATCTCGCGAATACGCTGCTGGGTTATGGGCTTGCCCCGCGGTGTCATGGCGAGGATTGGGACTACATCCGTTCGCCCTGAGCTTGTCGAAGGGCTGTCTTTCTCTTGAGATGCCGCTCCAGGAGTAAAAGGCAAGGCTTCGACAGGCTCAGCCCAATCGGTGTTTTTTTTTGCCACACTATCCAACGCCGCCCCAAGCACATCGGCCTTAAGCACCATCCCCGCCCCGCCCCCGGCAGGCGTATCGTCAACCGTGCGATGCTTGTCGCTCGCAAAATCGCGGATCTGGACCGTGTCGAGCGACCACTTCTGCTCCTCCAACGCCCGCCCCGCCAGTGACAGCCCCAAAGGCCCGGGAAACATCTCCGGATAGAGCGTGAGAATGGTGGCGGCGAAGGTCATTCGGAGGCTTCTGCTTTATCGTCGTGTAGATGCTGCTTTAACCACCATCCGAAACCTAGTGCCCCCACGAGACAAACAAGGAGGTTGGGGATTAGCATATAAACAAACCGATTTACCCCAATTTCGTGCAAAACCTGCTCGGCAAAAAAGTAGATGTTGGCGACAAATAGGTCCAAGATACCCATAACGATTACCGACAAAATTGTTGCCAGCGCGGCGGTCATTACAAGCCAGCGGTCAAGCCCAAATCTGTGGAAACCCCATACGAATGCCAACGCGAGCGGTAAATGTACTAGACCGGACAGCGCAGACGCCAGAACATCCGTCCACCACTGCTTTTCAGCACTACAGTCAAAGCCGCACCTAGCTAATGCGTCGGCTGCTTGTGTAGCAATTACGAGTTGAGAAGCGCCAGTCATTGGCCCCACTTCACCCCATCCTTCGCCCGCGTATCGACGCTTAGCTCGAACACATCGGGCCGCGAATAGTGGCCGTCGGTGTCGAGCGAGGTCAGGTTCTGACCGATTTCCGACAGGTCGAGGTCGGCGTAGAGAATTTCCTCTTCCTCGCCCGCCTGCACGATCACCCGCGCATCGGGCGCGGCGATCAGGCTGCCACCCTCGTTGAGGATATCGCCTTCGATGGCGTCGATCAGTTCTTTCGCTGTATCATCCCCGCCCGAGCGCTCCAATCCATCGAACAGATCGTCCTTCCGCTGCACCAATCCCGTGGCGAGCACAAAGCACCGCCCCTCGAACGCGTAATGCCGCGAATTGAGCGCATATTCCTCACGCACGGTCGGCCATGCGGCGACATGGACCGCCTCGCCCAGATTGTGCATCGCCGCGCGGGCGAGCGGCATCCAGTGTTCCCAGCAGATCAGGTTACCGACTGTGCCCCACTCCGCTTGATGCACACCCAGCGTAGAGCCGTCGCCGCGCATCCAGATCAGCCGCTCGCCATGCGTCGGCACCAGCTTGCGATGCGGCAGCGGGTCCTGCCCGGGCCGGAACAGCAGTTGGTTGTTGTAAAGGCTCTGGCGAACCCGCTCATGCGCGCCGATGGAAATGCACGCGTCATGCTCGTCGCACAACTCCTGCAAGGGCAGCAGCCGTTCGTCATTCGCAACAATCGCGTTGTCGAGCATGATCCTGTGCAGCGCCCGCGTACCGGGATGGTCCCAGAGTGCTGCACCGGGCGCTTCGTCGAGCCACAGCGGGTAGCCGCCGAGAAATGTCTCGCCGAACGCGACCAGCTTCGCGCCCTGCTTGATCGCCTCACCCGCAAGCGTCGCGGCCTTCTCAATCCCATCGCCAATCGCAAGCGGGACAGGCGCAGCCTGGACAATTGCAACGGGGAGCTTTTCGGTCATTCGAACACCGATGCGCTATTTTCGGTCAGCTTGTCGAGTTTGCGAGTCGCGAAATGGCTTACCGGCCAGCAGATCAGCGCAAGCGGCAACGTCACAATCGCCAATACGGCGAGCGTTTCAATCGAACCAAATTCGCCCTCGAAGAGAATAATGGCGACGAAAAGCAGGCACGGCCCCAAGCAGCCACCTAGAATAGCTCCAATCGTCCTGCGGCCCTGCGATTGCTCGCCCGCCCAAAATTTCAGGAGCAGAACCGATGCTAACGCGAATGCCATGCTGGCCAGCGGAAAGAAGAGCAGAACGGTGAGTTCGGTCATGGATTAAGTCTCTGCGAAGTCGTCGCTTACAACAAGCTTTTCCTCGTCCCACTCGACAACCGCTGCCGCGTTCATCGGGATCATGAACCGCTTACCGTCAGGCTTTTCGATCTCCAGCACATCCTGCGCGCCGAAATTTTCGACCGCCACGATGGTGCCGAGCGCATCTCCATCCTCGGAGACCGCCGCGAGGTCGATCAGGTCGATATGGTAATATTCGCCCTCGCCCAATTGGGGCAGCGAAGAACGCGGCACGGTGAGGACAGTGCTGCGCAGAGCCTCGGCAGCGTTGCGGTCGGTGACTTCGGCGAAACGCGCGATGGCGCCGCCTTTGTTATCATCGCGGATTTTCTTGAGCGTCAGAGCCCCGTCGTTGAAGCTCTTATGCTGCTTGAGCGCGGCAATCCCCTCGCCAAACAGCTTCAGGCGGACTTCGCCCGTCACGCCATGCGCGCCCGAAACGGCGGCCAGTTCGACTAATTTTGGCGGGACGGGTTTGTCAGAGGCAGACATAAATTATCCGATCACCCTGAGCTTGTCGAAGGGTTGTCCTTTTCTTTCGACATCAGGCCGAAAGAAAGGCAGTCCTTCGACAGGCTCAGGACAAGCGGAAATTGGGACAAGAGCTTAGCCCTCGTCCTTCTTCTCTTCTTCGGCCTTTTCTTCGCCAGCCGTATCGTCGGCTTGCTCGTTGGGCTCACCGCCTTCGGCAACTTCTTCAGCGATCGCAGCTTTGTCCTCTGCAGTGTCGCCATCGGAAGTTTCAACCGCGTCAGCCACAGCTTCTGCAGTTTCTTCGGTCTTCACCGAACCGGTCGGATCATTCTCAGCGGAATCATCAGCCGGAGCTTCGGCAGCGGCATTCTTCGCTTCCTCTTCGGCTTCCTTGGCGGCCGCGGCCTTTTCAGCCTTTTCTTCAGCGCGCTCGGTCGCCTTCTCGCCCGGCTGTGCTTTCTGCGGGTTGTTGCGCGGCTTGCGCTCCATGATACCGGCAGCGTCGAGGAAACGCAGCACACGGTCCGACGGCTGTGCGCCGACGCCGAGCCAATATTTGATCCGCTCTTCGTTCAGCTGGACGCGCTTTTCGTCGTCCTTGGCGAGCAGCGGGTTGTAGGTGCCGATCTGCTCGAGATACTTGCCGTCACGCGCACGGCGGCTGTCGGCAGCCACGATGCGGTAGTAAGGACGCTTTTTCGCGCCACCGCGCGAGAGCCTGAGTGCAATTGCCATGGTATTTTACCTTTCGAGTGTAATCTTCTGAATTAACTTATTTCTTTGAACCGGGAAGTCCGGGTAATCCGGGAGGAAGACCACCTGCGCCGCCCGGCCCACCGAGACCGGGCATTGCTGCCTCCATCCCGCCTTTGCCGAACATCGCCGCGAGGCCCTTCAACCCGCCCATTTTCTTGATCTGCTTCATCGCGCGCGCCATTTCCTGGTACATTTTCAGGAGGCGGTTCACGTCCTGAACCTTCAGGCCTGCCCCTGCCGCGACGCGCTTCTTGCGCTTGGCGTTGAGCAATGCGGGCTTGGAGCGTTCCTCCGGCGTCATCGAGCCGATCAGCGCGTCCATATGGACCAGCACCTTGTCGTCCATGCCGCTGTTCTGCAGCGCAGCCTTGGCTTTCTTCATGCCCGGCATCATCCCGGCGAGCATGCCGAGGCCGCCCATCTGGTTCATCTGCTGAAGCTGGGTTCGCAGGTCGTTCAAATCGAACTGGCCCTTCGCCATCCTTTTGGCGAGCGCCTCTGCGTCTTCTTCCTTGATCGTCGCCGCAGCCTTTTCGACCAGCGAAACGACATCGCCCATACCCAGAATACGGTCGGCAACGCGCTTCGGATGGAATGCCTCCAGCGCATCGAGTTTCTCGCCAGTGCCGGCAAATTTGATCGGCTTGCCAGTGACATGGCGCATCGACAGCGCCGCACCGCCGCGCGCATCGCCGTCCATCCGGGTGAGGATCACACCGGTAAGCGGCACTTCCTCAGTAAAGCTCTTCGCAACATTGACCGCGTCCTGGCCGGTCAGGCTGTCGACCACCAGCAACACTTCGGTCGGCGCGGAAACGCCAGCGACAGCCTTCATCTCGGCCATCAGCGCTTCGTCGACATGCAGGCGGCCTGCCGTATCGAGCAGCAGCACATCAGCGGCCTGCAGCTTGGCCGATTCCATCGCGCGGCGCGCAATATCGACCGGCTGCTGGCCCTGCACGATCGGCAGGGTCGCGCATTCGATCTGCTCGCCGAGCACCGCGAGCTGTTCCTGCGCCGCCGGACGATTGACGTCGAGCGAGGCCATCAGCGCCTTCTTGCCGTGCTTCTCGCGAATATATTTGGCGAGCTTGGCGGTCGAAGTGGTTTTACCCGAGCCCTGCAGGCCGACCATCATGACCACCACCGGCGGCTTGGCTTCGAGGTTCAGCCCTTCGGTCTGCTCGCCGCCGAGCATTTCGACCAGTTCGTCCGAAACGATTTTGACGACCTGCTGGCCCGGCGTGACCGACTTGAGGACTTCCGAACCGATCGCCTTTTCGGTCACCGCATCGATAAAGCGGCGCACGACGGGCAGCGCGACATCGGCTTCGAGGAGAGCGATCCGGACTTCGCGCATTGCATCGCGAACGTCCTGTTCCTTCAGCGCGCCACGACCGCGCAGGCCATCGAACACACCGGAAAGGCGGTCTGACAAACTGTCGAACATAGCTCACTTCTCCTCCGTTGCTCGCCCCTACATGGGGTTCACAACGCCAAATGCCAAAAACGCCGGCGGACGAAACCTCGTCGGCCAGCGTGCGAATTCCCTCAGGAAACCCGACTTGTGTATCAAATCCATTTCGTCGGATTTTGGTTCAGGGTGGAAGCGAAAATGGTGGAGTGCGAGACCCGGAGCGCAGTGGGCATCAAGCCCATGAGCACGGGAAGCGCAGCAATCCGCCATTTGCAGCCCGCCCTGGGCCAAAAGACGATGAAATGGTGGAGCCTAGCGGGATCGAACCGCTGACCTCAACACTGCCAGTGTTGCGCTCTCCCAGCTGAGCTAAGGCCCCGTGCCATTTAATGCCTCGCCCGAAAGCGAGAGGTGGCCCTTTATGAGGGGCAGCACCCGTTTGCAAGTGTGTTCTGTAACATCTCTTGCCCGTCATTGCGAGCGAAGCGCGGCAATCCAGTGTGGCGAGCGCTAGCTCTGGATTGCCACGGCGACTACGTCGCCTCGCAATGACGTTTTAACTATCATCATTCCCGTCATCGTCGCCCTTGCCTTTGGAAACGGCAAGGTCGTCGCTGTCGTCGCCGAGATCGACGTCGGAATCGGGACGGTTCTCGTCCTCATCGACATCGCTCAGATCATCATCATCGGCCAGGTCGCTATCGGCCTCGCCGCCTTTCTTCTTCTCGTCCTCTTCGAACGGAATCGGCTGCTTCGTCTTGAGAACCGGCTCGGGCTCCCATTCCTCACCGCATTCGATGCAGGTTACCGGGTCTTCCTTGCCCAGATCGTAGAAGCGGGTGCCGCATTTCGGGCAAGTACGCTTTGTGCCCCATTCTGGCTTGACCATCATAAATCCTTATGTGCTGTCCAGATTAGCTATCTGGAGCGAAAATTCTTCACTGCTTATTGGGGTCCGAGCTCGCATTAAACAAGCCCAGAATCAGTGCGGGCGCGCCTTGCCATAGGGTATGTGCGCTGTCAAAGCCCGCGTAGAACCGAGCCAAGAAAACGAAAGCGATCTGTGCCTGATAGTCCGACACCAAAGCGATTTTCGCCGATGGGCCCGCTGCGCGGAACAATCCGTGTGCCGGGCGACAAATCGATCAGCCACCGCTCGCTGATGTTCGGCGCTTTGGCCGTCGGCGAAACCAGGGTCAGCGGCTTGCTCGAAGGGCATGACGTCCTCGCGACAGCGGAAGCCTTGCGCGCAATGGGCGCGACTATCGAGCGGAGCGGAGACGGCGAGTGGTCGATCCACGGTGTTGGAGTCGGCGGATTGCTGCAGCCCAAACAGGCACTCGATATGGGCAATAGCGGCACCTCGACGCGGCTGCTGATGGGGCTGATCGCCAGCCATGGTATCACCGTCTCCTTCACCGGTGATGCGAGCCTGTCGGGCCGCCCGATGGGCCGCGTGATCGAGCCGCTTAGCCGGATGGGCGCGAGCTTCGAGGCGAGCCCAGGCGGGACGCTGCCACTGATGATGACCGGCTGCCAACCAGCCGTGCCGATTGAATATCGCCTCCCGGTCGCCTCGGCACAGGTGAAAAGCGCGGTTCTGCTCGCCGGATTGAATACGCCGGGCATCACGGCCGTGATCGAACCGGTTCCGACACGCGATCACACCGAGCGGATGCTCAAGGGGTTTGGCGCGGATCTTTCGGTTGAAGAGATGGACGACGAACGGATCATCCGCATCCGCGGCGATGCCGAACTGTCACCGCAGGAAATCATCGTGCCGGGCGACCCCTCCTCTGCAGCGTTCTTTGCCGTCGCCGCTCTGATTGTCGAAGGCAGCGACCTGACCATCGAGAATGTCGGGCTGAACGCGACGCGCGCTGGCCTGATAACGGTGCTCAAGCAGATGGGCGGCGATATCGAACTACTGGACGAACGCGAAGTCGGCGGCGAGCCGGTCGCAGATTTGCGCATTCGCCACTCGCGGCTGACCGGGATCGAGGTCGATCCTGCCCTCGCCCCCAGCATGATCGATGAATTTCCAGTGCTGTTTGTTGCGGCGTCGCTGGCCAAGGGGTGTACTGTCACGAGCGGACTCGAGGAGCTTCGCGTTAAGGAGTCGGATCGTCTTGCTGCAATGGCGGCGGCGCTGACGGCAGCAGGTGCCCGCATCGAAGAACAACCCGACGGTCTCGTCATCCACGGTTCGGACGGCGAGCCGCTCAACGGAGGCGGACCGATCACTACCCATCTCGATCACCGCATTGCCATGAGTATGGCGGTCGCAGGGTTGGCCAGCAGGAACGGCGCCGAGGTGGACGACACACGTCAGATTGCGACGAGCTTTCCCATTTTTGAAGAATTGCTGGAAGAGTGCGGCCAATGATCAATGCTCCAACTCGTCACCCTGAACTTGTTTCAGGGTCTATCTGTCCTCATTCGGCTTCGGTGCGCATTGAAGAACGGATGCTGAAACAAGTTCAGCATGACGAATGGGATAATGCACATGGCCGCTGAACTCGACTCGGCCACCCTCGTCGGCTTTGGCGGTATGGCCTGCATCATTGCCGCCTATGCCTATCTGACAGGCAAGGACCAACCCAATCCCTTCATCCTTCATGGGACCAACCTGCTCGGCGCTGCACTGCTCACAGTCTCGCTATTGGTCCATACCAATCTGCCCAGCCTGGTGCTCGAAGCCTTCTGGGCAGCGATTGCGATTTGGGGGCTAACAAAGGCATTCCTCGCGCGGGGGAAAGCGCGGTGATCGGCAGTTTGCCTTACGCCCTCTCCCCGTTCGGGGAGAGGATAGCGCAGCTTACTCCGCAGGAGTTAGCGAAGCTTGGAGAGGGGCGTTCGACATCTGACATGTGTCAGGCCCCTCTCCAACTGCGGCTAGGCTCGTTCCTCGCCAAGCCTTCGTATCCTCTCCCCGCACGGGGAGAGGGAGTATGATCATCGCCGTCGATGGCCCCACTGCCTCGGGCAAAGGCACGCTCTCGAAGATGCTCGCGCAGCATTTCGACCTGCCGCATCTCGATACTGGGCTGCTTTACCGCGCGGTTGGGCGGCAAGTGATCCTGAACGGTGGCGATCCGGATAATCCCGACGATGCATTGGCCGCTGTGCAGTTTCCCGACGAGCTGCTGGACGATCCCGTGCTACGCAACGAAGCAACCGGTAGTCTTGCAAGCCGCGCCTCGGTTCATCCTGCCGTCCGCAAAGCCTTGTTCGACCGGCAGCGGGCTTTTGCCCAGCAGGATGGCGGTGCAGTGCTCGACGGGCGCGATATCGGGACGGTTATTGCGCCCGATGCGGATGTGAAGCTTTTCATAACCGCGAGCGTCGCAGCACGGGCCCAGCGGCGGTTCAGGGAAATGCAGGAACGCGGTGTATCGATCACCCTCGAGGAGATCGTCGCCGATCTCGAACGCCGTGATGCGCGCGATACGGGACGCAAGGATGCCCCGCTGCTGGCCGCCGACGATGCCTTTGTGATCGACACATCGGATATGGGTATCGACGATGCATTTGCGGCTGCCCTGCAAGCGATCGAAGCAGCGACCAGCACCTAGTTCGCACAAACCGCTGTCCTACACGCCCGCATTTCGCCTAGCTGGATGAATGCGCGCACAACGCTCTCTTCTACCCTCGACAGACGTCCTCGATTCGAACGGCCCGGATTTTTCTTTCAGGACTGTGGTCCATGCGGTCCATGTCTCAGGTGTTCACCGCGTAATTCGCTTGCTTTTCACACCTCCCTCCCCTAGGCGCGCCTCCGTCTCGCAGGTTAGCAGCCTGAAAGACCTTCATTGATGCATTCGGCACGGTGGAGAGTTTCGGCCCTCTTGACCCGTTAGCCTCGCAATGGTGCGAGAGGCGGATAAAGACCCGGGTAAAACCCGTGGCCGGTAGCAAACAGAAACAGGGAATACCCCACTCTATGGCAACTTCAGCCAACCCTACGCGCGACGATTTCGAAGCGCTTCTCAACGAACAACTCGGTGGTGCGGAAGATGGCGGCTTTGAAGGCCGCGTCGTCAAAGGCACCGTAACCGCAATCGAAAACGGCAAGGCCGTTGTCGATGTAGGCCTCAAAAGCGAAGGCCGCATCGATCTCAAGGAATTCAGCCGCGGCGATGACGACCACGGTCTCGAAATCGGCAGCGAAGTCGAAGTCTTCGTCGACCGTGTCGAGAACGCCGACGGCGAAGCCATGCTCAGCCGCGACCGCGCACGCCGCGAAGCCGCCTGGGACAAGCTCGAAAACGAATTTGGCGAAGAAGCCCGCGTCAACGGCCGCATCTTCGGCCGCGTCAAAGGTGGCTTCACCGTCGACCTCGACGGCGCCGTGGCTTTCCTGCCCGGTTCGCAGGTCGACATCCGTCCGGTTCGCGACATCGCCCCGCTGATGGATATCGAACAGCCGTTCCAGATCCTGAAGATGGACCGCCGCCGCGGCAACATCGTCGTCTCGCGCCGTGCAATCCTCGAAGAAACCCGCGCCGAACAGCGCAGCGAACTGATCGACCAGCTGAGCGAAGGCCAGGTGATCGACGGTGTGGTCAAGAACATCACCGATTACGGTGCATTCGTCGACCTCGGCGGTATCGACGGCCTGCTCCATGTCACCGACATGAGCTACAAGCGGGTCAACCACCCGAGCGAGATGATCGAAATCGGCCAGACCGTGACTGTCCAGATCGTTCGCATCAATAGCGAAACGCAGCGCATCAGCCTGGGCATGAAGCAGCTCGAAAGCGATCCGTGGGATGGCGTCGGTGCGAAGTATCCGGTTGGCGCGAAGCTGTCGGGCACTGTCACCAACATCACCGAATATGGCGCATTCGTCGAGCTGGAGCCGGGCATCGAAGGCCTGGTCCACGTTTCGGAAATGAGCTGGACCAAGAAGAACGTCCACCCGGGCAAGATCGTCAGCACTTCGCAGGAAGTCGATGTGATGGTCCTCGAAGTCGACAGCGAGAAGCGCCGCATTTCGCTCGGCCTCAAGCAGGCTCAGGGCAATCCGTGGGAAGAATTCGCCGAGAAGAACCCGGTCGGCACGACCGTCAAGGGCGAAGTCAAGAACGCGACCGAATTCGGCCTGTTCATCGGCCTCGAAGGCGACGTCGACGGCATGGTTCACATGTCGGACATCGCATGGGGCATCTCGGGCGAAGACGCCCTCGCGCTGCACCGCAAGGGCGAGGAAGTCGAAGCCGTGGTTCTCGATGTCGACACCGACAAGGAACGCATCAGCCTCGGCATGAAGCAGCTCGAGAAAGGCGCACCTTCGGCAGAAGCAGCCGGCGGCAGCGGTCTCAAGCGCGGCCAGGTTGTCACCGTCACCATCCTCGAAGTCCGCGATGGCGGTCTCGAAGTGCAGGTTGGCGACGATGGTGCGACCGGCTTCATCAAGCGTTCGGATCTCGGCCGTGACCGCGACGAGCAGCGTCCTGATCGCTTCCAGACCGGTTCGAAAGTCGATGCGATGGTCACCGGTTTCGACCGTTCGAAGAAGCCCAACTTCTCGATCAAGGCACGTCAGATCGCCGAAGAGAAGGAAGCGGTGGAACAGTTCGGTTCGTCCGATTCGGGCGCATCGCTCGGCGACATCCTCGGCGAAGCTCTGAAGAAGGGCGACTGATCACGCTCCTCCCCTCCTTTTCAAAGGATGGGACCGAGGGGTGGTTACGACGCGCCAGCGTCGTTGCGGCTCCGCCACCACCCCCAAACCCCCTCCTCTGAAGAGGAGGGGGCTTTTCTTTGCCTTTCCTACATCGGGCAAGCTCACTACACTGCCCGCATGCTAGAAATTCACCAGTTCCCCTGCCTGTCAGACAATTACGGCTATCTCGTCCACGATCCCGCGAGCGGGCAAACGACCTGTATCGATACACCCGATGGCGAGGAGTATCTCAAACAGGCCAAGGCCAAAGGCTGGACCATCACCCATATCTGGAACACGCATTGGCATCCCGACCATGCGGGCGGAAACGATGCGATCAAGGAAGCGACCGGCTGCGAGATTATCGCGCCTGCCGAGGTCGAGCGGATCACCCAGCCCGACACGGTGGTGAAACATGGCGACACGGTCTCGCTGGGTGACTTTGCTGCCGATGTAATTGACGTTGGCGGCCACACCAACGGCCATATTGCCTTCCATATGCCCGACGCTGGCATGGCCTTTGTCGGCGATGCCGTATTCGCGCTGGGCTGCGGCCGGATGTTCGAGGGGACGGCCGACCAGTTCTGGGCCAGTCTCGAACGAATCAAGGCGCTGCCCGCCGATACGATGCTCTATTGCGCGCATGAATACACGCAGGCGAATGCGAAGTTTGCGCTGCATGCCGATCCCGACAACAATACTCTTGCCGATTACGCCGCCGAGATCGACCGCAAGCGCGCGAAAGACGAGCCGACAGTGCCGATGCCGCTGTCGCGCGAATTGGAGACCAATCCCTTCCTGCGCGCGGATGATCCGGCGTTAATGGCGAAATGGGGAGGCAATTCACCCGAAGAGACCTTTGCGGCGCTCAGGGCGGGTAAGGACAGTTTCTAGGCCATATGCAGGCGCTCCAAGTATCGAGGCTGAGCGACGACCTGTCGGGCTGCGAGCTGGTCGACATAGCTGTTCCCGAAAGACAGCCCGGCGAAGTGCTGGTGCGCATTCATGCCGCTTCGCTCAACTTCCCAGACCTGCTGATGACGCGCGGAGAGTATCAGTTCAAACCCGAACCACCCTTCACTGCCGGGATGGAACTCGCCGGTGAGGTGGTGGAAGCCGAGGCAGGTAGCGGTTTTGCCAAGGGCGAGCGCGTTATGGGCGGCGCAAAGACCGGCGGGATGGCTGAGTTTGCCTCAATGCCGGCGAAGTCGTTGCGCCCCGTTCCGGCGGGATTGAGTTACGAGAAGGCGGCGGCGCTGGGCGCGGCCTACACCACCGCTTACACGGCTCTGGTCGAGCAAGGCGGTCTGGATACGGGGCAATGGGTGCTCGTTCATGGAGCAAGCGGTGGCGTGGCGTTGGCGGCGGTGGATCTGGCGAAATCCATGGGAGCGAAGGTGATCGCTGCAACGGGTTCACCCGGCAAGCTGGAGCGGATCAAACAACTCTACGCTCCGGATGCTACAATCGTCAGCGAAGGCCGATTTCGGGAGAAAGTTGCCGAGATCACGGGCGGCAAGCTGTGTGATCTGGTGTATGATCCGGTGGGAGGCGACATATTCGACGAAAGCACCCGCTGCGTCGCCTTTGGCGGCAAGCTGCTTGTGGTCGGTTTCGCAGGTGGCCGGATCGCCGACATTGCGACCAATATCCCGCTTATCAAGGGCTTCTCGGTCGTCGGAGTGCGCGCCGGAGAATATGCGCGGCGCTTTCCGGATCGCGGCAAGCGAATTGCGGATGAAGTGTCGAAAATGGCCAGCGCCGGTGAAATCGATCCGGCAATCGACCACGTTCTGCCGCTGACCGACTGGCGCGAAGCCTTTGAAGCGATGGACAACCGCGAACTGGTTGGGAAAGTGATCCTGAAACTCTGAGCCTGAAACGAAAAGGGCGGCCCGAAAGCCGCTCTCATTCATCCGCTTTGTAGACGATCAGATACTCGAGATAACTTCGTCAGCAAGTTTCGCGTCTGCGCCAGCGTCATGCTTGTCGGCGATCAGGCTCTTGGCCGCAGACGTCGCAGCATCAGCGGCGCGGTTGCGGACATCTTCGACCGCATCACGCTCGGCGGCAGCGATCTTGTCTTCGGCCATCTTCTTGCGCCGGTCGACCATCGCCTTGCTGTCGGCCTCTGCCTTCTCGAGGATGGCGTCGGCTTCCTTCTGGGCGTTTTCCATCATCGCTTCGGCGTCTTTTTCCGCATTGGCGATCTTGGCTGCATATTCGTTGCGCAAAGCTTCCGCCTCGGCACGCAACTTCTTGGCTTCATCGAGCTGCTCGCGGATTGCGGCGATCTTGTTGTCGAGCCCGCCGGTGATCATTCCGGGAACCTTCTTCCACACCATGATCAGGATCAGCACGAGCATCGCAATCGATACGATCTGGTAGGGTTCCAGCCCCCAAAGATGCGGGCCGAGCGATTCGGGTATGTCTTCGGTTGTGAAGACTTCGGGTGCGTTAGACATTAGCCATCGCCTTCTTCACTGCCGACTTGGCGTTTGCCGCAGTGATTTTCACACCGGCAAGCTGCTGGACGATGTCCTGTGCAGCTTCGGCTGCGACGCCCTCAACCTCGGTCAACGCAGCAGTGCGTGCTTCCGCGATCTCCGCCTCGGCCTTCTCCAGCTTGGTATCGAGACGCTTCTGCGCAGCGGCGAGCTTCTTCTCGCTCTTTGCAGCAGCCTCAGCCTTCGCCTTGGCCACGAGAGCCTGTGCCTCAGCGCGGTTCTCGTTCTCACGCTTGCGCCAGGCTTCCTCCTCATCGTCTGCCTGCGCACGCGCAGCTTCAGCCGCAGCCAGATCGGATGCGATCTGGTTGTCACGCTGGGCAACGGTGTCCATCACTTTGGGCACCATTCCGCGCCCGACAACGAAAAAGACGAAGCTAAAGGTCACCAGCAGCCAGAAAATCTGGCTGGAGTATGTTTCGGCGAGCTGCGCTATTTGAGGCATAGGATCAGATCCCGGCTTTCAAGCGAATATGCCCGGTCCGACCGTAGCCGGACCTGGCAAAGTCAGTTAGGCGACGAAGATCAGGATCATCGCGACGACGAACGCCAGCAGGCCGAGAAGCTCGGCTGCGGCGAAGCCGATGAACAGGCGGCCCTGCTGGCCATCTGCTGCGCCCGGGTTGCGAAGTGCGCTCTCGAGGAACGAACCAAACACGTTACCCACACCGATGGCGGCCATGCCGGCACCGATAGCTGCGAGACCCGCACCAACGAGCTTTGCTGCTTCTGCTTCCATTGTATTGCTCCTTAACGAAATTTGAAATTGTTGATCAGTGACTTAGTGAAGATTCTCGGCATCGTTGATGTACAGCGACGTCAACAATGCAAAAACGTATGCCTGGATGCCGGCAACCAGGATTTCCAGCGCGCTGATACCGATCATCAGCAGAAAGCTCGGAACACCGACCAGCGCGGCAAATTCGGGACCGGCATTGGTGCCGTCGATCACGAAGCTCGACAGGACCTTGAGCAGGACGTGCCCCGCCATCATCGCAACGAACAGTCGCAGCGCGAGGCTGAAGGGACGCACGAGGAACGAGATCAACTCGATCGGAAAAATGATCGGGATCATCGGCAGCGGCGTACCGTGCGGCACAAACAGGCTGAAAAAGTGGAAGCCATGCTTCCAGAAACCGACGATCAGGACGATGGCAAAGCTGATAATCGCGAGGACGCCGGTGACGGTAAAGTGGCTGGTGAAGGTGAACGGGTGCAGCCCGACCACGCCCAGCGGCAGCAGGCCGAGAAGGTTCGCGAACAGGATGAACATGAACAGGCTGAAGATATAGGGCACATATTTGCGCCCCGCCTTGCCGACATTCGCCTCCAGCATGTCATCGATGAAACCGGTGAAGGTTTCGACCATCATCTGCCAGCGGCCGGGCACAAGCTCGCGCTTCATCCCGCCGGCGACGAAAATGGTGAGGAGGACGGTCGTAATCGCCATCCACATCGCGCTGTTGGTAAAGGCGATATTGAATCCTGATACAAGCTCCCAGCTGTCGGACCCCAGCAAGGGCTCGATGTGGAACTGGTGCATCGGATCGACTTTGCCTTCTTCGGCTGCCACGTCTGAAACGTCCCTACGCGTAAAGAACAATCGCCCCGGTCCTAGTCACCTTGCGGTGGCTCGCCCGATTGCGTGTTCGCCATTCGGAAAATGTTCCTGAAAGCGACGGCAATTCCAAGGAACAGCCCCACTAACAGACCCCAGGGCGATGAACCGGCGAAATAATCGATCGTTCCGCCAATCACCAATCCGCCGAGAATCCCACCGAGCAGATCCGCCAGAACCCGGTTGCCGCTGCGGTAATTCGCGTCGGTTCCCGAAACTTGCGGCCGGTTGCGCTCATTCTCACGCTCTTTCGCGGCCTTTAGCCGCGCTTCGAGCGCATCGATTCGCGCATCCTCGGCGATGGGTTCCCGTGCGGGCTTTTCGTCGCTCATGCCATGCTCCTTTCAAGAGGTTGCGCGGCACGGGCAAACGGGCTGCCCGCCGAGGGCGTGGCCCCCTTAGGCGGGGGTCAAAAGCAAGTCAACAGATGTAGGTGGGGGTGGCGAAGATATAGTGAGTTTTCCGCTGATATGCGGGTTGACGCCTGATAGGCGCTGCTCAGCTGACGCCAGCACAGCGGCTGTCACGCTGCGCGGGGCCATTCGTTCGTGTCAACCAAGCGCCGTTCGGCCCTTGATATTTCTCGTTCGGCTTGGTCCGCGCAATCAGCAGACAGCCCGAAGTGAAAGCATATTCCTCTATCGTCGCGCTCGCAGCCTGTGCTTTCTCAGCGTAAACCGCGCGGCGCTTGATATTGATGTCGCGAACCAGGCGCTGCAATTCAGCCGTTTCCGCGCCGACAATGCCAAGATAGCCGTCCATCTTCTCGCCGACCTGCCCGGCAGCGCGCGCCGCCGCATAAGCGGGATCGCGCTGGGCATAGGCAGTTCCGGCAATGCCCGTCAGCGCGAGCGCACCAGCGATCATATATCCGACTGACTTTTTCATCTCTCGTTCCTTCGCTCCGCCTATATCAGAAAATACCCGGCGTTTCTTCAATCGTGTTGCCCGCATCCTCGGCAAGGCGGTAAATCACTTCCTGTGTGATATTGATGTTAAGTTCGATCACTATCGGCTCGGATGGCGCATTCACGTTGATGCACCCGGCCAACAGCAACGAACTCGCCGCCAATATCGCCGCCCGAAGGCAGTTTTTCCCGAAATCTGACTGTTTGCCCCTCATGCCAGAGGTTCTCGCAGGCAAGCCACGGGAGGTCAATTCATGTCGCGTCATGGCACATTCTCACTGTCAGGAGTCTGAATAGAGGGTTCATCGGGCAGGATGGCCTCGGAAATCGGGGGCCGCGTTTCGGGTTGTTCAGGCGGCAAGGGAGAATCGGTCGGTGGCCCATCGGTGACCGGAACGAATCGCGTGCCGTCATCGGTCAACAAGCCCAGATCACGCGGATCGCGCACGGTCGAGGGATCGTAGATCGATCTGAGCGTCGTCACGAGTTTGTAGAACGGTGCACGGATATTGACGTTGAGCTGGATCGGCAGGTCGGCAATCTGGCGGGTGATGAAGTTCTGCGCCGTCCCCTGCCCCTGCTTCACACCGCCAAATTTCAACTGGGTGACGATATCGCCCGTCAGCGGACCGTCCATCTCGATCCTCAGATCGCGGTAATCGAGGCTCTTGAGCATTTCGAATGTGTAGTTGGCGATTGGCGACATATCTTCATAGGTCAGATCGCCGACATATGAGACATTCCCGCCCGGCGCGCGCGCCTGCAAAAGCCCGTCTTCGATGCGGCCGAAACCCTCGGCATTGAAAACAAGCGGCAGTGATCCGTCGAACCTGCCCGTCGCGGCGAGATTACCGAGCTCGAGATTTTCGATGAACTCGGACGCTTGCAGCCCGTCGACTTCGAGCACGTAGCGACGCTCTTCGGCCGCACCGAGATTCAGGTTTACGGGGCGCAGGGTAAGAACCCCGCCCATAAACGGCCATTCGCCGCCGGTAACACCAAGGAACTGTCCCTCGCGCAGACTAAAGCCGATTTTCCCGTCGCGCGCCTCGATACCCGGATTGACCGACGCGACATTGATCACCTGGTCGGGTGCGGTCGTCAGGCTGAGCAAGTCGACAAACTCGACAGTGCCGGACGCGCCCCGAACCGGCCCGAACGCCGCCGCAAGGTCGAGCGATTCGGAGGAGAATGCGCCCGAACTGGTCACGTCATCCACAGTCCAGTCAATCCGCCCGCTGCCGGTCACGGTGCCCTCGACATTGGCGACCACGCCGAGCGCCAGGTCGGTCATATCGGTCGGCTGCAGCGCTTTGTCGAACCGGAGGCCTGGCACGTCCAGATCGGCATAGCCGCTGCCAGTGTCGAGGTTGTGGACCATCGAGACTTGCGAGACTTCGCGATCCGCCTTGGGCGAACGCACGCTGGCTGAGGCGCGCACGATATTGTCCGCCAGCGTCAACATCCCTCCGCGCACGGGCATCGGCTCGAAACGATCCGGCTCGGCACGGTCGAGCAGCATAAAGCTCGCATTCTCGATCAGCAGGACACCGTCGTTGTAGCTCCAATCGCCTGCCGTTTCTCTCAAGTCGAGCGGAACGGCGGCCAAACCCATATCGGCGTCGCTGAAGCTGCCGCTGATATCCTCTCCGAGATTTGCCAGCAGGTCGGAGATCACGACCCTGCTCGCGGCGTCGCTTGGACCCAGTTCGACGCTTAGCTGCTCGGCCTTGGCAATACCGGGGTAGGCCAGTCCGATGGGACCACTACGGATGGCAACGGGCGTTCCCGCCAGCTGTCCAACCACATCGAGGGTCGGTATCCCGGCCGCAATCCTGAGCTCGCCATCGTTCTGGCGGACAATCGCACTACCTGGCGCTGGACAGAGGGTAACCGAGCGGTTGTTCAGCTCGAGATTGGCAAAAACCAGCGCGTCATAGGCAACGGTCGTGCAGTTGCGCCACAGGGCCAGCGCGCCCGATGCATCGAGCGCACCGCTCACGGGCACGCGCAGGTTGCGGGCGCTACCGCCCGGCAAAGGTCCGCTGGCCACAACCGCCCCGGTGAAGGACATCGCACCCGACCGGTCTTGTGTGACGAGCATTTCGGGAATTGCGATTGCGCTGTCACCTGCACCATAGGGCTGTATCTTCAGGCGGAACTGTGCCGCCCCGTCAACACCGCTCTCCATCCGGCCGACCATTTGCGGAAGTCCCTGTCCGCCCATCCGAAAGTTGCCCGAAAGCCGCGGAACATCATTGCCTTGCCGGCGATATTGCAAACGCGACAGCGACATGATCGTGTTGCCGCCAGCTCCGCGTATCGCCGCCTCCGGCATAACCAGCGATTGAAGCGCATTATTGCCACGCCCGATAACCGAGGCCGAGAAGCGGGAACCCCGTGTTTCGCGCACCAGGGCGGACGAAAATTTGCGCAGCAGAGGTGCAGCCAGGGTACCTTCTGCCATATCGGCGAAGCTGTCGAGAACACGAGAAGTAGTGCCACCAATTGCGATGCCTTCGCCCGACAGTTCCGCATCGAGCGAATGCTGCGTGAAGCCCTCGCGCGAGCGGACTGTGCCATCGAACGCGACCGCCTCGGCGGTGACGGCAGAGGCGCTCAATCCCGCCAGTTGAAGTTCGAGATCGGCGTCGAGTTGTTCACCGCCGACTACGAGCGAGATCGGGCCTGATAGCGACCGGGCCACGGTGCCCGGCGCGGACAGCTCTGCGGAATAGAATTCACCATCGGCGCTAACGTATGAGAAGTCTTCGGCGAACTTCAGTTTCACCGGCCATGCAACTTTGCCGACCGCCAGATCGGTACCTTCGCATTCTGCGTTGGCCACGCGGAAAGGGCCATCGATCGAGAGTTCGCCGGAATTGGTGGAAATCTCGCCATAGATACTCGCGCGCTCCAACCCGCATCCCGCGATAGACAGATCAGGCCCGACCGCAGCAAGAATGCCCGTGAACCCGTCGTTCAGGCTGCCGCTTCCTTCGACTTTCGCTCCGATGGCTCCATAGTCGCTCTCGATCCGCGCCCGGCCATCGCGTATATCGAGATCAAGATCTGGTAGCGCGGACGGTTCCTGCGATGTGTCATCGAAAATTGCAGGATCGAGCGCACCGAAACTCAACGCACCGTCAGAATAGCTGCCAAACAACCGCGGCTTAAACAGCGTGATACGGCCGATCTGCGGAACACCAAGACCATAGGCCAGTTCGACCTCGACCCGCTCGATGGTAAGATCGGGATTGTCCGGGTCGCCAATCACAATGTCGGTCAGGATCTGGCGATCGGGGCCGATATCGGCAATTTCATACGTCGCCGGAATTCCCAAGCTCGCCAGCTCGTCGCCGATCAGGTCATCGGCAATCTGCTCGCGCTGGGTCCAGCCGAGTATGACCAACCCCAGGAGCAAGACCAGCAGCAACAGCGCTGCTCTGCGCAACGCAAACCGCCAGCCGCGCAAAGACGCATCGGCGGGCGTGTCGGCAATCTGGTCGGTAGACGACATCCGATGATACTTGCGCGGAAGCCGGGGCAAAGGCAATGCAGCTTGAAGGGGTTAGCCCTCGTTTTTGGGAAGAAGTGTGGCGCAACGTCAGGACAAATCGGCGAAGCACGATGGCAAAGGCCACCGCACGCGCCTTCGCCAACGGTTGCTATCAGGCGGCGCCGAGGCGCTCGCCGACTACGAAGTTCTCGAATATTTGCTCTTTGCCGCGATCAGGCAGGGCGACACGAAACCGGTCGCGAAAGCTCTGATAAAGCGCTTTGGATCGCTGTCTGCGGTGCTCAACGCAGATGCCAAAGCGCTGCAAGGCGTCGATGGCGTCGGAGAGACCAGCGCCGCCGCCTTGAAAAGCGTTGCCCTGGCCGCCCGCCGCATGGCGCGCGGCGAAGTGCAGCAGAAGCCGGTTCTGGGGAGCTGGCAGGCACTGCTCGACTATCTGACCATCGATATGGCGCATCTGACGGTCGAGCGTGTAAGGGTTCTGTATCTGAACGCGCAGAACCGGTTGATAATGGATCACCATGTCGGTGACGGATCTATCGACGAGGCAGCAATCCATCCGCGCGAGGTTATCAAGCAAGGCCTCGATCTGGGCGCAACCGCGCTGATTCTCGTCCACAATCACCCAAGCGGAAACCCCGAACCAAGCCGCGCAGATATCCAGATCACCAACCGGATCGCCGAAGCCGGCCGGCTATTGGGGATCACCGTGCACGATCATGTGATCGTCGGCACCGAGGGGCACGTATCGCTGCGCGCGAAAGGTTTGATCTGAGCTTTCCTGCTTAGGGCTGGATCCCGTAGAGCGCGTAGCGTTGTCGCAACTCCGGCGCCTGACGGAGCGCCATTTCAACCTGTTTGTTCCCGCTATCGTCGCCTTGCGCCAGCAGGATTAGCCCGCGCAGATACCGGCTCGGCGCAAGTTCCGGATTGAGCTTCAGCGCCGCATCGACATCCTCCAGCGCCGCATCGAGATCGCCGCGACGGAAATGAACCATCGCCCGGCTGTCGAGCACATTTGCCGGGCTGCCGGAACGTTCAACTCCGCGTGTGCAATAACTGAGCGTATCGTCCAGATCGAGTTCGTGCAGCCCGCTCATCCAGCACATTGCGTTGAGCAGGCTGGCGCTGTTGCTGCGTTCCTCTAGCCGTTCGGCCAGAGCAGCCCGGCCTTCTTCGGCGCGCCCCGCCAGACCGAGCACGATCGCCCGCGTATCGGTCATGCTGTCCATCTCGTCTTCGGAAACGGGCAGCATGTCGAGGAGATCGAGCGCTTCGGCCTGCCGCCCCGCCCGGGCGAGCAGCCTTGCCTGCCAGAATGCCGTGCCGCTGGCGGGCGAAAGATCATAGGCTGTCTGCGCGTCGGCGACTGCCGCATCGAGATCACCCAGCGACTCGTGAAGGTCGGCGCGCTGCAGGTATAGCTGCTCGGTCGGCTCTACATCGAGCACAGTCGTGATATCCCTGGCGGCGTTCTCGAAATCATAGATCCGCTCGAAAAATCCGGCCCGTGCAATCAGCGGCCGGAAATCGTCATCATCGGCTTGCGCAACCGCCAGATCGTAGCGCTTGCGCGCTTCCGCAGTCCGCTGGTTGATCTCGTCGGACGACAATTCCCATCTGCGCACAGCATTGTCCGGTGCGGTCAATGTCAGGTCAGCCTTCGATATGCGCAGCGCCGCGCGGCGCGCTTCGGCAAGGTCCGCCACCGCAACTTCGCCAAGATCCTCGATAAGCTGCTCCGAAACCACGACATTGGCACCATCCATGGTCGCTTTGCGCACAATGCGGGTGCGGGCATAGGAATCATCGAGATCTTGCTCGCCCTCCAGCGCGAAGCCATCGCCATCGTCCGGCAAAATCAGGCGTGACGTCAGATGCATCCGGTTCGGACCGTCGGTTGCGACCGGGATGTCACGCCATTTGGGCCTTATCCGATTGGGCGCGAACCTGGCAGACGAATTGCGGCCTCTGAAAGAATTTTCCATCCGGCCATCATTAAAGTTGAAACTCGGACGACCGACGCCCTTCATAACTATCGTACCGATCGCCAGCTCGTCGTCATATGAGAATTCAATCGACGATATCTGTCCGATCCCGCTACCACCGCCCATGGAGCGCATCATGTTCTTCTTCACCTCGGGATCGTCTTCATCGACGATCGTCTTGATGTAGACGCCCGCGGGCCCCAGCATCGACATCCGCATCTCCACCAGCGTGGGCAGATCAATGCCGGCGCCGCTATCGATGGTCACCTCGATATCCATGTCTGCGAATGTCTGAGTACGATCGGTGATCGGAACCAGCCCGGTACCCTCCGCCGTAAGCGGAAGCGCGTAGTAAAAAGGCGGAATAGCCGCCATGTTCGCGAGCCGCGTGGCCGTGCTGGTGCCATCGAGCCAATAGTCGACCCCGCCGACATTTGCGCGCACGATCATATGATCGAAAGCACCCGGAAGCGGTAACAGTTCCGCGACCGCGTCGCCGCCGCGCGACTGGACCAGAACCACGTCCGAATCGATACCCATATGCTGTAGCAATGCATGCAACAGGACCGACTTGGCCTTGCAGTCGCCGTAGCGCTTTTCCCAAGTTTCTTCGGCGCTTTGCGGCAAGTAGTTGCCACCATCGAGCCCGTTCATCAGGTAGCTGACCTGATCCTGCACCAGCCGCACCGCCAGTTCGGTCCGCCTCAGTGGATCGCGGCTCTCAGCCATGATTCTGTTGGCTTCTGCCGCCACCGCGCCATCGGCAGGAAGCTGTGCTGCCTTGGTGAAATGCGGTTCCATCACGCGCGACAATTCTTCCCAGTTCTCGAAGGTGCCCGCGCGCAAGATTGCCGGACGGCGATATCGCGATGGCGCATCGGCGGGCATTTCATCCGGCTTGGCAATCGGCAGCTCCAGTTCGAGAAAGCTGTAACCGCCTTTCTCTACCGGTTCGGGCAATTCGACGAAATCCTCGGTACCCAAACGAACGTCCGAATTAACCGGCCAGCTGAAAATCGTGCGCGCCGTGCCCACACGGTAAGGATCGGCCGGAAGATGCTGGAAAGCCTGCATTTCGTCGCCCAGCGCCTGATCATCCACGGTGATGCTGTGCGCCACGCGCAAGACATCGCCCTCTTCGAGCCCCGGGACAGCAACGGTTGCGGTCAAGCGGCCGTCGAGCAGTCGGCGTTCAAGGTTACGTTCGCGACGCAGTGTTTCAAATTTCACACCATCAGCAACCAGATCGATCACTTCGTCACCGCGCCAGATTTCCAGCCGGTGGATATGCAGATCGCCCTTGTCCGGTGCCCAGGTCATCTGCAGCGTGCCTTCGGAAGTCAGCGCTTGTGAATTGTCAATCCGCACAGCCCGGTCATTGTAGGACTGCACCACGCCGTCTTCGAGCCTATGCTGCCAGTCGAACAGCACCTCGGATGGGCCGTCGGCGACGCCCGCACGGTCAATCTGCGTTTCCTGCACCCAGTCCGGGAGATCGGTGTAGAGCACTTCCTCGCCAGCATAGGCCGGCGTTGCTGCCACCATAATTGCCATTGCGCTGACGCCAGCGAATCTGTTCATGAAATGCCCCTGAATTGGAATCGATTACCGCAGTTCTTCGCCCAACCTACAGGCAGCCGATTTCTATGCAACCGCGCACAATACGGGCCAGCGCGATATTTGTGTGCCAGAACAACTTCTTGTGCGGGTTTGCCCACGGCAGGATGCATCGGCGCCCTTGCCTTCGCAGCATGACGGCCCTAGCCGACCTCGCAAACAGCCCAGCGATGCCGCCATCGCACGATACCTGCCGGAGTTACCATGGTCCCCCGTTACGCCCGCCCCGAAATGTCCGCCATCTGGGAACCCGAAGCACGCTATCGCATCTGGTTCGAGATCGAGGCGCATGCGACCCAGAAACTGGGTGAGCTGGGCGTTGTGCCCGCAAGCGGCCCCAAGGCGCTGTGGGACTGGTGGGCAACCGACCCCAAGATCGATGTCGAAGCCATCGATGCCAAAGAGGCGATCCTCAAACACGACGTGATCGCGTTTCTCGACTGGGTTGCAGAGCAGGTCGGACCCGAAGCGCGCTTCATGCATCAGGGGATGACCAGCTCGGACGTGCTCGACACGACTTTAGCCGTTCAGCTGTCACGTGCTTCGGACATATTGCTGGCCGATCTCGACGAATTGCTTGCCGCGCTCAAGCGCCGCGCCGAAGAGCACAAATACACTGCCACCATCGGTCGCAGCCACGGGATCCATGCCGAGCCGACCACCTTCGGCCTCAAACTCGCCCAGGCCTATGCCGAATTTGACCGTTGCCGTGAGCGCCTCGTCGCTGCCCGCGCGGAAATCGCGACCTGCGCCATTTCGGGCGCGGTGGGCACCTTCGCCAATATCGATCCTTCGGTAGAAGAATATGTCGCGGCGAAATTGGACCTGACGCCCGAACCGGTCTCGACACAGGTCATTCCGCGCGACCGCCACGCGGCCTATTTCTCCACGCTCGCAGTTATTGCAAGCTCCATCGAGCGGCTCGCGGTCGAGATCCGGCATCTGCAGCGCACCGAGGTTCTCGAGGCCGAGGAATATTTCGCGCCGGGCCAGAAAGGCTCGAGCGCAATGCCGCACAAGCGCAATCCGATCTTGACCGAGAACCTCACCGGTCAGGCACGTATGATCCGCGCCTATGCCCTGCCCGCGCTGGAAAATGTCGCCTTGTGGCACGAGCGCGATATCTCGCACTCCTCGGTCGAGCGCTTTATCGGTCCCGACGCTACCATCACCCTCGATTTCGCACTCAAGCGGCTGACCGGCGTGGTCGACAAGCTGCTGGTCTATCCGGAGCGGATGCAGAAGAATCTCGACCGGATGGGCGGACTGGTCCACTCGCAACGCGTTCTTCTTGCGCTGACGCAAGCGGGTATCACCCGCGACAATGCCTATCGCCTTGTCCAGCGCAATGCGATGAAGGTCTGGGAATCGGATGGCGCTCTGTCGC
This sequence comes from Pontixanthobacter sp., assembly GCA_965223995.1. GTDB lineage: Bacteria > Pseudomonadota > Alphaproteobacteria > Sphingomonadales > Sphingomonadaceae > Pontixanthobacter. The sequence goes on from CBDCXY010000017.1 coordinate 516,163, forward strand.
TGCTCGAGCTGCTCAAACAGGACGATGAAGTCAGCGCGGCAATGTCTGCAGAAGAGCTCGAAGAGAAGTTCAACCTCGACTATCACTTCAAGCAGGTCGATACGATTTTCGACCGCGTATTCGGATAGCGCGCCTCGCTTCGAGCGCCCCTTCACATCAAGCGCTTAGCCGCCTAGCATCGGCCCAGTTCAATATCGGAGTAGAGCACTATGCAGGTTGTCCGCACCATCCTCTGGGTCTTGCTGTTTGTCGGCCTGATGGCTTTCTCGTTCTTCAACTGGAAACCCGTCGAAGTGACAATCTGGGATAATCTGGTGCTCGAAACAAAGGTTCCGGCGCTGGTGATCGTATCCTTCCTGCTTGGCATGATCCCGACCTGGCTGCTGCATCGCGGAACCAAATGGCGTCTCAATCGCCGGATCAAGACGCTGGAGAACGCAGCCCGCTCTGCGGCGGTTACGCCGACAACGCCGGCCCCTGCGCCCGCTCCGGCTCCGGCACCTGCTGCACCCGAACCAGACGCGGCCTTTACGGCCAACGACGCCGAAAAGCCGACCGGTACCACCGATCAAAGCGCATGAGCAATCCGGTCTATCTTGCGCTCGACCTGCCGCAGCTGGATGCCGCGCGCGCGCTGGCCGAGAAAGTCAAAGCGCATATCGGCGGGTTGAAGCTGGGTCTTGAGTTCTTCTGCGCCCACGGATCGCATGGCGTGCATGAAATCGCGCATGTCGGACTGCCGATTTTCCTCGACCTGAAACTGCACGACATACCCAATACCGTCGCTGGCGCGATGCAGGCGATCCATGTGCTGGAGCCCGCAATTGTGACCGTCCATGCAAGCGGCGGTCGCGCAATGTTGGAAGATGCAAAAGCGGCGGCGGGTGAGCATACGAAAGTTGTCGCGGTGACCATGCTCACGAGCCTCGACGAGCGCGATCTCAAACGGACCGGCATCGGCGGCACTCCGCATGACCATGTGATGCGCCTGACCGAGCTGGCTCACGATTCGGGCATCGACGGGATCGTCTGCTCGGGTCAGGAAGTCGCCGGGGCGCATAAGCAATGGAAAGACGGCTTCTTCGTCGTCCCCGGTCTGCGCCCTGCCGGAAGCGCGGTCGGTGACCAGAAGCGCGTGGTTACTCCGCGCAAGGCGCGCGACGATGGTGCCAGCGTTCTCGTGATCGGCCGCCCGATCAGCCGCGCCGACGACCCGGTTCAGGCCGCGCGCGATATCGAGGCGACGCTCTAGCTCGGTGCGCTAGTCTGCCGGCTCCGGCTCGACGGCCTCGCTTACCTCCGGCTGTTTCAGGAAATTCGGCGAGTCGACCTCCCAGCCCATCAATCCCGTGTCGTCACCGCCTCCCTGAAATGTAAATGTTTCGGTGCCCTCTCCCTTTTCGAAGGTAGTCGTCATCGTGACGATAGTGGTGGTCACGCCGTTGTTCGACTTGACGTTGAAACCGGCGCGCTCGCTGCTTTCGACCTTGCCCATGCGCTCGATCACCAAGGCGACGAGCTCATCCATTTGTTCGCGCGTAATCTCGTCGCGGAACGCTGGGCTGGTCTGTCCGTAAAGCGCCCCCGCATCGCCCCTGTTATAGGTGGCTTGCCATCGATCGATTTTCTGTTCGGATATTTCGAGCTGTTCCACGGGATTGCACGCGGCAAGCAGCAACGCGAACAATCCGGCGACGCAAAATCTGATCGGCATGTGTCTCTCCCCTCACCAATTCGTTCAACAGTCATCCATAATCTGCAAAAGCGCAAGGGGAACCCTTCCGCCTTTATCGGCTAGCGGGTAGTCTGCCGGCCATGGTCGACCATGCCACACCCAATCTCCCGGCTCGCCAATTCGATGCGACCGAGAAATTCTATGCCGCCCTCGGCTTCCGCACCGATTGGAAGGATGATGGCTGGATGATCCTCCAACACAGAACGATCCAACTGGAATTCTTCCCGCACCCGGATCTCGATCCGGCGCAGAGCTGGTTCAGCTGCTGTATCCGGCTCGACGATCTCGATGCCTTTGTCGAACTTTGTCGGCAAGCGGGGATTGAGGACAAGACCACCGGGTGGCCCCGGCTCAACGCACCGCAGAAGGAAGCGAGCGGGATGCGGATTGCCTATCTGGTCGATGCCGACGGCACCTTGTTGCGGCTGGTGGAAAATCAGCCGGACTAATCGTCTGCACCGGCCATCGCATGCACTAACCGGGTGATTTGCAACCGACCGATGTCCGGCTAATGCTTGCCGCATGACATTCCTGCGCATTATCGCTCCGAAGGCCGCGATCACGCTCCTGTGCGTGGCCACAACCGCTTGCTCCTACAGCGAAATTCGCCCCACCGCCGCCGAGCAGCAGGCAGAGATTTCAGTCGATATCGAGCGGTTCGGGCCAATGAGTTTCCAGCAGGTCGTGCCCGGCGTGTGGCAGCATACCAGCTATCTTGATCTACCCGGATTCGGCTCGGTTCCCTCGAACGGGATGATCATCGTCGATGGCGATACGTCTGTGCTTGTCGATACCGCATGGACGGTCGACCAGACCGAGGCGATCCTGGCCTGGGCAGAAACGCGACTCGACAAGCCGATTCGTGCCGCTGTGGTCACCCATGCGCATAGCGACAAGATGGGCGGGATGGCCGCGCTGCACGCAGCCGAAATCGCGAGCTACGCACATGGCATGAGCAACGGGATCGCGCCCGGGAAAGACCTGCTCCCGGCGACCAACGCGCTGCAGTTTGGAGCGGATGGCTGGCCCGTTGGCGGAGCACCCGCGTCGCTCGGCCCGGTGAGGGTATTCTACCCCGGTCCCGGCCACACGGTCGATAACATCACCGTTGCCGTCGACGGGACCGACGTCGTATTCGGCGGGTGCCTGATCAAAGGGTCGCGTTCGAAAACACTGGGTAACCTTATGGAGGCCGATGTAGAGCGCTATGCGAGCTCGGTCGAACGCTTCGCCAACACCTTCCCGAGCGCCCGGACAATCGTAATGAGCCACTCGCAATTTGAAGACCGCAAAGCCATCGAGCGCACCTTGAAGCTGGCGAAAGAGCTGTAAGCCGATGGCCGAGATCAAAATATGCGGGATCAAAACGCCCGAAGCGATGGAAGCTGCGATCGAGGCAGGCGCAACGCATGTGGGGCTTGTCCATTTCAGGCCGAGTCCCCGGCACGTTTCGCTCGCCGACGCTTCCAAACTGCGGGCAATGGCGCGCGGCAAGGCGAATGCGGTTCTGCTGCTGGTCAACGCCGAGATCGAGGAAACCGCGCAAGCCATCGAAGCCGTCGCGCCCGACGTCGTCCAGTTCCACGGCAACGAGACGCCCGAATGGACCGCGCTGGTGCGCCAGCAGCTGGGACTGGAAGTGTGGAAAGCGCTGGGTGTGCGCGACGCGCCAACGCTGGAAAAGTCGCGTCGCTACGAGGGCCAGGTCGACCGGCTGTTGTTCGATGCTCCGGCCAGGGAACTGCCCGGAGGGACAGGCACGCGTTTCGACTGGAGCCTGCTAACCGGGTTCGATCACCACACGCCATGGGGTCTCGCCGGCGGGCTGACACCGGATAATGTCGGCGACGCGATCCGGCAAACCGGGGCCGAGCTCGTCGACACGTCTTCAGGCGTCGAAAGCGCGCCGGGCGTCAAGGATCTGGCGAAAATCGCTGCTTTCTGCAGGGCGGCAAAGTCTGCCCAATAAGAAAAGGGCGGCCCCGCAGAGCCGCCCTTCCCATTCGTTGTTCAGTCCGGTTTAGAACTTGACGCCGATACCGGCGACTGCGGCATTGAAGTCCGGAACACCGTTGCCGACGAAGAAGTGGCGATATTCGACTTTGCCGTAGAGGCTGTCACCAAACGGGAATTCTGCACCCGCACCAGCGCTCCATGCTTCCTCGCAGGTTGCGCAGGGCTTCGTCTGGTAACCGCCGATGGCGTACAGTTTCGTTCCGCCATCGAGCTTCGCGCCTGCACGAACATTACCGCCAAAGGTAACGCGAGTGTTGTTGGCGAGGATCTTGTCGGCGGTGACTTCGACACCGGCGAAACCGCCTTCACCGAGATCCCAGTCGTAACCGGCGGCGACACCGCCGATGGCTTCTTCATTGCCATTCGCCCAGACGATACCGCCACGAGCTTCGACACGAGCTTCACCCGAAGAATCCTGCGCCAGGGCGGGAGTGGAGATGGCAGCTGCGGCTACACCGAGTGCAATTGCAATCTTACGCATAAGAAATTCCTTTCATACTCTACCGTTCGATTAAGGGGGTGAACGGCATGAGCGCTATTTCGGCGCACAAAGCTGAACTTCAACTGACAAAGATAAGAAAAGTTCAACTTTCTTCAAATGTTGCAAACACGCAACATTAGATTGGCAAGTTATTAGAATTAGCAAGAAAATGACGGGTAGACTCGGCTTCCAAGCTCTGCCAATCCGGCCCGCATGGACGCACCCAATTCCTACCGCGCGCAGCCCGACTCAAGTGGCCATTTCGGCGACTTTGGCGGACGCTATGTGGCCGAAACATTAATGCCGCTGATCCTCGATCTGGAGCGTGAATATCGCGCTGCGCAGGCCGATCCGGCATTTCAGGCAGAATTCGACGATCTGCTTGAACACTATGTCGGTCGCCCCAGTCCACTCTATTTCGCTGAACGGCTGACTGAGGCGGTCGGGGGGGCACAGGTGTGGTTTAAACGCGACGAATTGAACCATACCGGCGCGCATAAGATCAACAATTGCATCGGCCAGATCCTGCTCGCGATGCGCATGGGCAAGACACGGATTATCGCCGAGACCGGAGCGGGACAGCACGGCGTAGCGACCGCCACCGTCTGCGCGCGCTTCGGCCTGCCCTGCGTGATCTATATGGGAGCGACCGACGTGGCGCGTCAGCAGCCCAACGTGTTCCGCATGAAGCTGCTCGGCGCGGAGGTGGTTCCGGTGACTGCTGGTGCGGCGACGCTCAAGGATGCGATGAACGAGGGGCTGCGCGACTGGGTCGCGAATGTGCACGATACCTTTTACATCATCGGCACCGCCGCCGGACCGCACCCCTACCCCGAACTGGTGCGCGATTTCCAGAGCGTAATCGGCAAGGAAGCGCGCCAGCAGATGATGGACCGCGTGGGCCGTCTGCCCGACCTGCTGGTCGCAGCAATCGGCGGCGGATCGAATGCGCTGGGCCTGTTCCATCCCTTCTTGGATGATGCGGACGTAAAGATGCTCGGCGTGGAAGCCGCTGGACACGGCCTCGACGGAGACGAACACGCCGCCAGCCTGCTCGGCGGCGCGCCGGGCGTACTCCACGGTAACAAGACGTACCTGCTTCAGGACGAGGACGGCCAGATCACCGAAGGCCACTCGATCAGCGCAGGTCTCGACTATCCCGGCATCGGCCCCGAACACGCCTGGCTGAAAGAAAGCGGCCGGGTGAACTACACCGCCGTCACCGATGACGAGGCGCTGGAGGCATTCCAGCTGCTCTGCCGGACCGAGGGTATTATCCCCGCGCTGGAACCAAGCCACGCGATTGCGGCGGTGGTCGAGCGAGCGAAGGAAATGCCCAATGACGCGATTATCCTCGCGAATCTGTGCGGGCGCGGCGACAAGGATATTTTCACTGTGGCGGATAAGCTTGGGGTGGAGATTTGATGGGTTGGCAATTTAAGACTCGCATGTCTCGCCTTGTATTGGTGCTCGTGACAGCATGGGTAATTGGTTGGACTGTGTTCGCGAATTTGACATTCGAAACCGTATGCCCGCTCGAGAATGGGAGTGCGTTCGACTGTGCCTTGGAAGGTGTCGATCAAGTTTGGAGCGAGCGCTCGTGGTTGATCTATCTTTCGGTCTTGGCTGCTCCAATCCTCATTTCGATCGGCGTAGGCTGGGCCTTGCGAGACAGCAAATGAAGCGCCGCCCCTTCTTTCTCACGCATCCCAAAAAATCCTCTCCCCTTCAGGGGAGAGGGTTGGGAGAGGGGGATGCGTGACCCGAAACTTACCAATCGCGCGCGGAAAATGCGCCGCGAGATGACTGAGCCCGAAACGCGGCTGTGGCTGCAATTGCGAGCGAAGCGATTCGAAGAGATCAAGTTCCGACGGCAAAAGGTTATACAGGACGATACGCATCGCTACATCGTCGACTTTGCGGCCAACGACCCTAAGCTCGTCATCGAGCTGGACGGCGATACGCATGCTGGCCAAGAGAAATACGACGCACGGAGGACGCGCTTTCTTGAAGAGCAAGGATATCATGTGGTCAGGTTCACCAACACAGATGTAATCTCGAATATGGATGGGGTGTTGGAGCGATTGATTAAGGTGATAACGAAGTTGCGATTACGGCCCCCTCTCCCAACCCTCTCCCCTGAAGGGGAGAGGGCTTTATGACCCGCCTCTCAGATGCCTTCACCTCCCCCGCCCTCGTCTGCTTCATCACCGCTGGTGACAGCGACACGGCGGCCAATCTCGATGCACTGGTCGAGGGCGGTGCGGATGTGATCGAGCTGGGCATGCCCTTTACCGATCCGATGGCCGATGGGCCTGCGATCCAGGAGGCGAACCTGCGCTCGCTTGCCAAGCGGACCACCACCGACGGACATCTTCGCCCTCGCCGCGCAGTTCCGGCTGCGTCATCCCGAGGTGCCGTTGATCCTGATGGGCTATGCCAATCCGATGATCCGGCGCGGGCCGGAGTGGTTCGCCGAGGAGTGCGCAAAAGCGGGCGTCGATGGGGTGATCTGCGTCGATATCCCGCCCGAAGAGGACGCTGCGCTTGGTCCTGCCCTGCGGGAACGCGGAATCGCGCCTATCCGGCTCGCCACCCCGACCACCGACGACAAGCGCCTGCCGCAAGTCCTCGAAGGGTCGGACGGGTTCCTATACTACGTTTCGGTGGCAGGGATCACCGGCAAGCAACAGGCACAGACCGCTTCCATCGAAGAAGCCGTCGGCAAGCTCAAAGCCGCCACCGACCTGCCCGTTGCCGTTGGTTTCGGTGTCCGCACGCCCGAACAGGCCGCCGCTATCGCCAAGGTCGCCGATGGTGTGGTCGTCGGGTCGGCCTTGGTCGAACTGGTCGGCAAATATGGCGCCGAGGCGCCCGCTGCGCTAAAGGAGCTGACTTCGGCTCTCGCACAAGCGGTCAAGACCGCGCGCTAAGGAATATCAGATGAACTGGCTAACCCGCGTCCGCAATTCGCTCCCCTTCGGCAACAAGCGCGAAACCGACGGCAATCTCTGGGTCAAAATGCCCCAATTGCAAGGAGATGCTCTTCCAGAAGGAGTATGAGGAAAACCAGCAGGTTTGCCCGCGCTGCGACCATCATGGGCGGATCGGTGCCGATGAGCGGCTGACGCAGCTGCTCGATATGGGGTTCGAGGTGCTCGAGCAGCCCGAGGTCAAGGAAGACCCGCTCAAATTCAAGGATTCCAAGAAGTATACCGACCGGCTGAAACAGGCCCGCGCCAAGAACCCGCATCAGGATGCGTTCAGCGTCGGATCGGGCCAGATCGAAGGCCATGATGCGGTCGTCGGGGTGCAGGATTTCGGCTTTATGGGCGGATCGATGGGCATGGCCGTGGGCACCGCCTTCTGCGCGGGGGCCGAACGCGCTTTGACGCGCAAATGCGCCTATGTCGTTGTCACCGCAGCGGGCGGAGCGCGGATGCAGGAGGGCATCCTCAGCCTGATGCAGATGCCCAAAGCGACCGTGATGACGCGCCGGCTGAAAGAGGCCGGACTGCCCTATATCGTCGTGCTGACCGACCCGACCACGGGCGGCGTTACGGCGAGCTATGCGATGCTGGGCGATATCCATATTGCCGAGCCGGGCTGCCTGATCGGCTTTGCCGGCCAGCGCGTGATCCAGGACACGATCCGCGAGAAACTGCCCGAAGGCTTCCAGCGCGCCGAGTACCTGCGCAAGCACGGCATGGTCGATATGGTCGTCCACCGGCATGAACTGCGCGAAACCTTGGCACAATTGCTCGACTATCTGCAGGGTGCGAAGGCGGCTTGATAACCCGATGAGAGATTTCGGTCGCTCGGACGACCCGGCCGTCCAAGCCCAACTCGACCGGTTGGCGAAACTGTCGCTGCCAGAGGGCCGTCTCGGACTCGAAACCATCCGCGCTCTGCTCGACCGGCTCGGCAATCCGCATCGCAAGCTACCGCCCGTGTTCCACGTCGCCGGAACCAACGGCAAAGGCTCGGTCTGCGCTTTCCTGCGCGCGATGCTGGAAGCCGATGGCAAGACCGTCCACGTCACCACCAGCCCGCATCTGGTCCGCTATAACGAGCGCATCCGCATCGCCGGAAAGCTGATCGAGGACGCGCATCTGGCGAAGCTGCTGGAGGAAGTGCTCGATGCGGGAGAAGACCTCGGCCCCAGCTTCTTCGAAGTCACCATCGCCGCCGCCTTCCTCGCCTTCTCGCGCACCCCTGCCGATGCCTGCGTGGTCGAGGTTGGACTGGGCGGACGGTTCGATGCAACCAATGTGCTGGATCCGGAGGCAGTCGTAGCCTGCGGAATCACAGCACTGGGCCTCGACCACGAACGCTTCCTGCTCGCACCGGAGGAAGGTGTTCCCACCGAAGCGATGGCGAGGATAGCGTTCGAGAAGGCGGGGATTGCGAAGAAGGGTGTGCCTCTGGTGACTTTGGGTGACCGTTACCCGATGGAGGCTCAGGCAGCAGTCAGGGAAGTCGCAAAGAAGGTCATGGCTCCGCTCAGTGAATTCGGTTCAGATTGGATGTGCAACGAGGCAGAAGGAGGAACGCTGTATTTCTACGAGTATGGCGACGATAGTTTTGAACGAGACTTCCCCCTCCCCAGCATTCCCGGCTCTCATCAAGCAAAGAACGCCGCACTAGCCATCGCAATGATCAGATCGCAGCAGTCAGTTCCCGTGTCCATTGCTGCAATCAAATCTGGATTACTGCACGCTAGATGGCCCGCGCGTCTGCAAGAGCTTGGCGAAGGTCCGCTTACAGCCTTGTGCTCGAACGAGAAGATCATTCTCGATGGCGGGCACAACCAAAGCGCGGGTGAGGCGTTGGCTGCTGCATTGCCTGATAATCCTGACTCACTGCACCTCGTCTTGGGAATGCTGGCAAACAAGGATCCAATGGCTATCCTCGGACCGCTCGGCGATCGCATCCGCAGCCTCACGGTTGTCAGCGTGCCGGGTTATGACAGCCGTCCTGCTGAAGCTTTCGGCCCAGATGCACGGCCTGCTGCCGATATCGAGGAGGCGCTGCTGAACCTGCCTTCGGACGATTACCCCGTCCTCATCGCAGGCTCACTCTACCTCGCCGGCGAAGTGCTCCGCCTCAACGACGAAATTCCCGACTGATCAGTCGCGCCTGGGCAGCAGTTTCGCCAGCGCCCTGCCCGAAAATGCACCCACCATCGCGATCACACCGGACAGTGCAAAGCCCATCATCAGCGTAACGAACCACAGCGCCTCGGACTTGTCGAAGACAATGAAGGCCACGACGAAATAGCTGAACGCGACCAGAAGCACGATCATGCCGGGCTTGAGTTTCGAGAATACCCCGCCCGCCAGCGCCGCGGTCCCGGCGATGATCAGCAGGATGACTTCGATCTCAGGCATTCTTGAGGGCGGTCGCGTCGATACCGCTGTCTGCGCCCAGCCGCGACACGCGCATCCACTCGATCACACACAGCACCACCGCCCCCAGCCCGATTAGCGTCGTGAGGATAAACACATCGAAATAGCCCTGATCCTCGATCATCTTGCCCAGCGCGCCGCGTCCGAGCGTTCCGACCAGCAATGTCAACGAAGACAACAGCGCATATTGCACAGCCGAGTATTTCCGCGAGACGATGCTGGATAGATAAGCGACGAAGGCCGCCCCGGCGATACCAACAGCGATATTCTCGCCCGCAATAGCCGCCATGAGTTTGGCGAGCCGCGCATCGCCACCGAGCTGCGTGACGAGCCAGCTAAACCCGGTTGCATCGCTGACGGCCTGAACAACGGCCCCACCGCGCGCGAGATCGGCGTAAAGCAGGTTCGTGATTGCCGCGAGAAATGCACCCAGCGTCAGCGTCATCATCCGGCCCAGCGTCGTGAGCAGATAGCCACCCAGCGCAAGACCCGCCATCAGCGCCACTACGCCGAAGAACTTGGATGCGACCGCGACCTCGTCCTTCGTATATTCAAGCTCACCCAAATAGAACGGATAAGCAAAGCTGCCCCAGATCGCGTCGGTGATGCGATAGGTCAGCACCAGCGCAAGGACGATCACCAAGGCCCAGCGGATGCGCCCGACAAAATCGGTCAGTGGCAGGATCAGCGCGCGATAGAGATGATCGAGCGCGCGGTCGGCGGTGCTCTTTGCCGGAGCAGCGGCGGCGAGCAGGTTCTGTCCGCTGTTCTCCAACTTCACCAGCCATGCCGCAATCAGCGCGGGAACGACCACGGTGGCAATCACCACCAGCGGTCCGAAGGTCGAGATAAACGCCACCGAGTCAGGCCGCGCATCGGGGTCAGACGACAGCGAGCGAACCATGAAAACGCCAACCGTGATCAGCGCCCAGGCCCATAATGCGCCCACTGCAAACAACGCCGTCATCCGTGTCTTGGGATTGAGTTGACCGGCCTCGCGCAATCCGTGCGAATCGTCTTCTCCAGATTCGGAAACTTCGGAATCCACGTCGGGCGCGAACAATCCGGCAAAACCGACCACCAGCAGGATCGCACCCATGGTCAGGTAAACCGTCGGCCAGCTCGTCCGCTCGGCAAGAAACAGGGCAAAGGCACCGCCCACCAGCGCGGCGATGCGGTAGCCCATCTGATAGACGGTCGAGAGGATATCAATGGTCGCGACTTCATCGGCGACATCCACGCGCCACGCGTCGATCACCACGTCCTGCGTCGCCGAGGCAAAAGCCCCGAGCCCCGCCAGTAGCGAAAACCAGCCAAGCGCGCTCTTCGGGTCGAGCATCGACAGGATCACAAGAAACGCGCCGAGCATCAGCTGCGCGGTCACGATCCATTGCTTGCGCTTGCCGAGCTTGCGCAGGACCGGCAGGTCGATCCGGTCAAGCGCGGGCGACCACAGGAACTTGAACGCGTAAGCCAGTCCGATCAGCGAGAAGACACCCATCGTTTCCAGGTCGACCTCTGCATCGGACAGCCACGCATAGAGCGTGCCAAGCAGCAATGCATAGGGCAGCCCGGCGGCAAACCCGAACAACAGCATAAAGGCCGTCTTGCGGTGGCCCAGCGCCGAAAGCACCTTGCGCCAGCCCGGCTTGTCCGTTTGTGCAGTTGCTTCGGCCATTCCCTAGCGTCCTTCCCGTTTACGCAAGTTTCTGCGACACTAGCCGCAGGAGAGACCAATAGGAATGCTTCGATGAACGACATCGATACACATGTCCCCAGCTTGCGTCCGACAGCGGGCCAACTTGCCCTTGCCGAGAACATTCGCCGCGATGAAACGCGCGAGGCTGACCGGATCACTACGGTCCCCGCCTCGGTCTATACCGATCCCGATCACTGGAGCCGCGAGAAGTCGGCACTGTTCGACCGGTTGCCGCAGGTCATCGCCCCGTCTGCGCTACTCCCTGAGCCAGGCATGGTCGTGCCGCATGACGATACCGGGCGGCCGCTGCTGATCGCGCGCGATGCAGAGGGCGAGGCGCATGTGTTCCTGAACGTTTGCCGCCATCGCGGAACGCGGCTGGTCGAGGGCAAGGATGTGCAATGCGCCAAGCGGCTGGTCTGCCCATACCACGCCTGGACCTACAAGCTCGATGGCAAGCTGCTCGCCCTTCCCCGCCCTGAGACCTTTCCCGAACTCGACAAGGCAGAGCATTCTCTGGTCGAGTTACCAAGCTGCGAAGCCGGCGGGTTAATCTGGTTCGCGCCGGTAGAGGGTGCGGATTTCAGCGATGCAAAGAAACTGGGCGAGGATTTCGACGCTTTCGGGATGGCCGACCATTTCCTTTACCGCCGAAAAACGCATCAGGTGGCAGGAAACTGGAAGCTGATCATGGATGCTTTCCTCGAAAGCTATCACGTCACCCGGCTGCACGCGAACACGATCGGACCGTTCTTCAAAGACGGGATTACTTCGGGCGATATGGTTGGCCCACATGCGCGCTCTGCGGTGGGTCGGCTGGAGGAGCTGGAGAATGTCGATTTCAACGACATGGCCGCTTTACGCCGGGTGATCACCTTCGCCTACCAACTGCTGCCGGCAACGGTGATCGTGCCCAGCCCCGACTATCTCAACATCATGGTTCTGATGCCGACCGCGCACAACCACACGGTGGTCGAGGACTTCATGCTGATCCCCGAAGAGCCCAAGACCGACAAGGCCCGCGATCATTGGGAGCGCAGCTGGAACCTGCTCGATGGCGGTGTGTTCGCGAGCGAGGATTTCCGCGCGGCGGAATTAGGGCAGCAGGGATTATCGAGCGGTGTGGTGCCGGAATTGACGCTCGGCACGCTGGAGGCGGGTATCAGGCGTTTCCATGAAACCGTGCACGAGGCGTTACGCGCGGCCAATTGACGGATCCCCCAAGCCGTCATCCCAGAGCAGGCTGGGATCTTTTTCAACCAAGCGCCAGCTTCAGACCGATCCCAGCTTTCGCTGGGATGACGATGCTTGTAGGGGCATCGCAATGACAGATTCTCAATCAGGCAAATCGCGCCCCGAAGGCCACCGCATCGCCAAGCTGCTCGCGCGCGCGGGTGTCGCCAGCCGCCGTGAGGTCGAGCGGATGATCGGCGATGGGCGTGTCGCGATAGGTGGCAAGGTGCTGGAAACCCCGGCAACGATCATCCCGAACCTGGACGGTGTGACGGTCGATGGCAAACCCGTCGGCAAGCCCGCGCCCGCGCGGCTGTTCTGTTTTCACAAGCCGACCGGATTGCTCACCGCCGAGCGCGATTTTTCGGGCCGCGCGACGATCTACGATGCTCTGGTCAATGCGCTGCCCAAAGATGCGCCGCGCGTGATGCCGATTGGCCGCCTCGACATAAACACCGAGGGTTTGCTGTTGCTGACCAATGACGGCGAACTGAAGCGGGCGATGGAATTGCCGCGCTCGCAGATCCCGCGCACCTACCGCGCCCGCGCATTCGGCGAAATCACGCAGGCGCAGCTCGAAGAGTTGATGGACGGCATCACCATCGACGGAGTGCGCTATGGGCGAATCGACGCTAATCTCGAGCAGCGCAGCAAACATACCGGCGGTCGCAACCAGTGGATCGAAATGACCATTACCGAGGGCAAGAACCGCGAGGTTCGTAACGTGCTCGAACACCTTGGTCTCAAGGTGAACCGCCTGATGCGCACCGCCTATGGCCCCTTCATCCTCGGTGACCTGGCGCGCGGCACGGCGTCGGAGGTCAAGCAGGTCGAAGTCGAGCGTTACCGCAAGCAATTGCAGCGCGAAGGCAAGAGATGAGGATCATCGCGGGCGAATGGCGCGGCCGGAAACTGACCGCGCCCAAGGGTGACACAACGCGCCCAACCGCCGACAGAACGCGCGAGACGCTGTTCAATATGCTCACCAGCCGCCTTGGATCATTCGAAGGATTGTCGGTGGCCGACCTATTCGCCGGATCGGGCGCGCTTGGCCTTGAGGCGCTGTCGCGCGGCGCCGGGCATTGCCTGTTTGTCGAGCAGGAGGAGCAGGCGCTCAAAGCCATCCGCGCCAACATCGCCGCATTCGATGCCCGCGCACGAACCGATGTCCGCGCATCGTCGGTCATGGCGCTCGGCCCGACCAGGCAACCGACCGACCTGATCCTGCTCGACCCGCCCTATGACACAACCGCAGGTGAGGTCGCGCTCGACCGGATGAACCGGCTCGGCTGGATCGGTCCGGCAACGTGGATTGCACTCGAAACATCCGCGAAGCACAATATCGCGATCAAGGGGCTGGAATCGGTGGCGGACCGCCGCGTCGGTAAGGCAAGGCTGCACCTGTTGCAGCCGACGCCCAGCTAGCCTTCCGGAAAGCCCGCAAACTGCGGCAGTTCATGCGCCGAAGCCATCCATTCGAGCCGCTCGGCCGTCTGGATATGCGATTGCGCGGGAAGCGCATTGGGATCATCGAGCGTGCCCGACTGGATATCGACGATACCCGGCAGGTTCTCGGCATTGCGATAGAACAAGCCGGTGCCGCATTGGGGACAGAAAGATCGCCTGCCATGCTCCGACGATTCATAGGTCTTGGGCGAGCCCTCGACCTTCAACTGGTCCTCCTGAAACATCGCCCAGCCAACCATCGGCGCGCCCGCCGAATTGCGGCAGTCGTTGCAATGGCACAGGGCGTGATGCATCGGTTCGCCCGACAGTTCGTAGCGGATCGCCCCGCACTGGCAGCCACCTTTGAGCCCATCCTTGAGCATAGTTTCCTCCTTCTCCAACGCTCCCTCGTGCGGGCGCCAAACCCGCTTGCAGTCCCCGCCGATGTTCCCTAACTGTTCACTCTCCCATGAATGATCGCGCATCACAACCCCCGGTCCCATCGGACGACCCGTCGGACGGCAACATTCCGGCCTATGCCGAAATGTTGAACGAACCTCAGAAAGAGGCGGTGCTGACCACCGAGGGGCCGGTGCTGATGCTGGCAGGCGCTGGTACAGGCAAGACCGCCGCGCTCACTGCGCGCCTCGCGCATCTGGTGGCGATGCGCAAAGCATGGCCGAGCGAGATCCTGTGCGTCACCTTCACCAACAAGGCCGCCCGGGAAATGAGGGAGCGTGTCGGCGGGCATATCGGCGAGGCGGTTGAGGGGATGCCTTGGCTCGGAACCTTCCATTCGATTGCCGCCAAGATGCTGCGCCGTCATGCCGAACTGGTCGGGCTGAAAAGCAATTACACGATCATCGATACCGACGATCAGCTGCGCCTGCTCAAGCAATTCATCCGCGATCAGGAGGAGGACGAAAAACGCTGGCCGCCGCGCCAGCTTGCCGGGTCTGATCGATCGTTGGAAAAATCGCGGACTGAACCCGGATGACTTGGACGCAGTCGAAAACGAACAGCTACGCCAACGGCCGCGGGCAGGAGTTCTACCGGCTGTACCAGGACCGGCTGAAAGCGCTCAACGCCTGCGATTTCGGCGATTTGCTGCTACATATGCTGAATATCTTCCGCAAGCATCACGACGTGCTGGAGCAGTATCAGCCAGCGCTTCAAATACATACTCGTCGACGAGTATCAGGACACCAACCAGGTCCAGTATCTGTGGCTGCGGCTGCTGGCGCAGGAGCGCAAGAACATCTGCGTTGTGGGCGACGACGACCAGTCGATCTATTCGTGGCGCGGCGCGGAAGTCGCCAATATCCTGCGTTTCGAGAAGTGATTTTCCCGGCGCGAAAGTGGTCAAGCTGGAGCAGAATTATCGCTCCACCCCGCACATCCTCGCCGCCGCATCGGGCCTGATCGACGCCAACAGCCAGCGGCTCGGCAAGACGCTGTGGACCGAGATCCCGAACGGCGACAAGGTCCGCGTCATCGGCGTGTGGGACGGTCCCGAAGAAGCGCGGCGGGTCGGCGAAGAAATCGAACGCCTCGAACGCGAAGGTGCACCGCTGGACGAGATCGCGATCCTCGTGCGCGCGCAATACCAGACGCGCGAGTTCGAGGACCGCTTTATCCAGATCGGCCTCAACTACCGGATCATCGGTGGCTTCCGCTTCTACGAGCGCGCCGAAATCCGCGATGCGCTCGCCTATCTGCGCGTGATCGCGCAGCCGCAGGACGATCTCGCCTTCGAGCGGATCTACAACCAGCCCAAGCGCGGGCTTGGCGCGAAGACGCTGGAGAAGATGCACCAGCATGCGCGAGGAACCGGCCTGCCGCTCGCCGCCGCATCGCTGCAATTGGCCGATAGCGACGAGCTGCCCAAGCGCGCTTCGAACACGATCGCCGCGCTGATGCGCGATTTCCTCAAATGGCGCGAGCATGGAGCCGAGAAAGGTCACGCCTGCCGAATTGCTGCGCACCGTGCTCGACGAAAGCGGCTACAACGCCATGCTCGAGAACGAGCGATCGACCGAAGCCAAGCCGGGCGGCTCGAAAACCTGTCCGAGCTCGCCCGCGCGATGGAGGAATATGACAGCCTCGGCGATTTCCTCGAACATGTATCGCTGGTGATGGACAATGACGCATCGGATGATGACGAGAAGGTCACCATCATGACGATGCACGCGGCCAAGGGTCTGGAATTCAACAATGTATTCCTGCCCGGCTGGGAAGAAGGCGTGTTTCCCAGCCAGCGTTCGCTCGATGAAGGCGGGCTGGCGAGTCTCGAGGAAGAACGCCGCCTCGCTTACGTCGCGATCACCCGCGCGCGCCGCCGCTGTACGATCCTCCACGCCGCCAACCGCCGCATCTTCGGCCAATGGACCAGCAGCATACCCAGCCGTTTTATCGAGGAATTGCCCGAAGAACATGTCGAGCAGGAAACCACCTTGGCGGGCGGTAAATCGCTATGGCAGGCCAACTGGTCTGAAGATGGCGACCCCTTCGCCCATGTCAGCGCGGCCCGCCCAAACCGCTCGAGCCAGCGCGGCCCCGGCTGGCAGCGTGCACTCGAAAGCGGCTACGACACCAAACGCGCCGTGGTGAAGGAAAACCGCCGCAGCGCCGCGAGCTTCGCCGCCAAACCCCGCGCCGACATCGCGCTCGGCGCCCGCGTGTTCCACGACAAGTTCGGCTACGGGACGGTGATGTCGCAAGAGGGCAACAAGCTGGAGATCGAGTTTGAGAAGGCGGGGACGAAGCGCGTGATCGATAGCTTTGTGACGGTTGAGGGGTGAAATGCAGCATCGAATCGATGCTCTTGGGTATCAATAACCCTAGGTATCGTCGAAAATAGGGACGGCGCGCCCAAAACCGCCACGTCACCCCTGCCTTTTTGGCAAACGGGTCATCAAAATCTCGACATGGGTAAGAAGAGCGGGACCCCGGATCGGTGTCCGGGGTGACGGTGGATGGACTGCGTTTTCCACGCACCCGACTCGATCTGGCCAATAATGGTTGCATTATAGAACCAATTCAGCCATATGGTCTCATTATGAAACCAGTGGCAACACTCCGATGAAGGCAAAGTCCTTCTCGAATATGCAATGTTCCATCGCCCGTGCGCTGGAGCATGTGGGTTCGTGGTGGTCGCTGCTGATCATTCGCGACGTCATGATGGGGGCCCGCCGCTTCAAACATTTTGAACGCTCGCTGGGCATTGCCAAGAATACGCTGTCGAAACGCCTCGCCGAGCTGGTTAACGGGGGCATTCTCGAAAAGGTCACGGCCAGCGATGGTTCTGCCTTTGACGAATATGTCCTCACGCAGCGCGGGCGCGACCTAGCGCCGATTATGATCGCGCTGTCGCAATGGGGCGACAAATGGGCCGCGCATAAAAAGGGCCCGTCGACAGAGATCATCGACGCGCGGACAGGCGAACGATTGCCGCAAATTTGGCCGCGACGCGACAATGGCGAGATAATGCCGCTGAGCGACGTGAGCATGCGCCGCGCCGCCAATGCACCCCGCAAGAACTGGGAACCGGACATAGGAGACACGTAATGCTGGCACGGATCTATCTTGGCCTGAACACGATCAGTATCGGCCTGATCGGATTGATCTATCTGTATGATCCCAACCTGCTTCTGGCCCGTTACGGGCTGGAAACCGGCAGCACCGGCATGGATAACATGCTGCGCGCCGTCTATGGCGGGCTATTCGTCGGCGTGGCGGCGATTTTCACGCTTGGCATAGGCTCGAGCCGGCATCGCCGCATCATTCTCGCCTTCGCAGCTTTGTTCATGGGCTCTCAGGCCGTGGGCCGCATCGTCAGCATCCTGTCAGTCGGCAGCCCACCCGATTCAGTGCTTGGGCTGCTCTATTTCGAGATCGGAGCGACCATTCTCGGACTGTTACTCTACCTGCGCGAACCAGCGAGCGCCGCCAGGTGAACGGTGCCCCGGCTAACAATGGAAGCGGTCTGTTTCAGCGGAACCATTTTCCTACACGCCATTCACTCGCTAGCGTGGTGAGCGCTCTTTGATATTGTCGATCCGGTTTGCCCAGTAGCGCGCGGAAATTTTCTCTGCGCAAGGTGTCACCCGTTCGCTGGAGCAGAAATTACGATTTTTCAGATGTTTGGCAGAAGTGTGTTAGGTTACAGGTGTAACCTATAACCCAGCGTCGTCATTCCCGCGAAGGCGGAGAGTCGAAGACGAGCGAAGCCAATCCAGCTTGGTGTTGCGCCAGTTTTCCCTAGATCCCCGCTTTCGCGGGAATGACGGGTTGTTGGCTCAGTCGAACCCCACCCCCAAGAAACCCGGCTGTGGGCCGTTCCATTCGCCCGGAGCGACGGGTTCATCGTCCTCATCGCGACGCTTCTTGCCCTTCGATTTCGGTTTGTCGGCCTTCGCGCCCTTCTCCCTGCGTGGCTTGGAAGGATTGTCCTCGTCTTTCGACTTGTCCTGACGAGGTTTGCGCTCCCTCTTCGGCTTCTCGTCATCGTCCGACTTGCGCGGTTTCGAGGACTTTTTCGGCTTGTCGCCTTTCGCGGGAGCGTCCTTCAGCTCCACGCGGACATCATCCTTGCCGAATTCGGGGATTTTCGCCTTGGTCAGCTTTTCGACATTATCGATCGCTTCGGCATCGGCCTTGGTCACGAAGGTGAAGGCGCGGCCCTTGGCCCCGGCACGGCCCGTGCGGCCGATGCGGTGGACGTAGTCGTCGGGGTGCCATGGCGTGTCGTAGTTGAACACGTGGCTGACGCCCTTGATGTCGAGCCCGCGCGCGGCAACATCCGATGCGACGAGGATATTGATTTCGCCCGATTTGAAGCGTTCCAATTCGCGCTGGCGGGTCGTCTGGTCGATATCGCCGTGGATCTCGCCGCTCTTGAATCCGCTGCGCTGCAATTGCTTGTTGAGATCGCGCACGGTCGTCTTCTTGTTCGAAAACACAATCGCGGTTTCGACATGGTCGTGGCTGAGCAGCCATTCGAGCGTTTCGCGCTTCTTGCGCTGCTCGACATGAATTTTGAAAGCAGTGATATTCTCGTTGGTCGAGGCCGCACGGCTGACTTCGATCTGCTTGGGATTGCTCAGGAACTTGTCGGCCAGCTTCTTGATCGGCGGCGGCATGGTGGCCGAGAACAGCATCGTCTGGCGCGCTTCGGGCAGCTTGTCGCAGATGAACTCGATGTCGGGGATGAAACCCATATCGAGCATCCGGTCGGCCTCGTCGATCACCAGCAGCTCGCACCCGCTAAGCAGGATCTTGCCCCGCTCGAACAGGTCCATCAACCGGCCCGGTGTCGCGATCAACACGTCGACGCCCTCATTGAGCGCCTTGAGCTGGTCGCCCATCTGCACCCCGCCGATAAGCAGCGTCATCTTAAGGTCGTGATTCTTGCCGTATTTCTCGAAATTCTCCGCCACCTGCGCGGCAAGCTCGCGGGTCGGTTCGAGGATCAGCGAGCGCGGCATCAGCGCGCGGCGCCGGCCGCTGGCCATCACGTCGATCATCGGCAGGACGAAACTGGCGGTCTTGCCCGTCCCCGTCTGCGCGATGCCGATCAGGTCCTTCATCATCAGCACGGCGGGAATCGCCTCTGCCTGGATCGGCGTAGGCTCGGTATAACCGGCCTCGTCGACCGCTTTTAACAACTCATCGGAAAGGCCGAGATCGGCAAAGTTCATAGATTATCCGGATTGGGGGCAATAAGCCCGTGGCGCACAGGCGATATACCGATGCGAAAAATCGTCGCGGCCTTTGCGGCGCGCGCGGTGAAAAGTCAAGAATTGGTGGCGATTTGCGCCCAGCGTGTTTGAGCGATCAACTGGTTTCGGCGGCGACCATCTGGCGCAGACGGCTCAGCTCGCATTTCACGCCGGTGCGCGATTGCAGCTTGTCGCGATCGATGCAGAGCTTCCCGTCCTTGCTCGGCTCGACATAGAAGCCCTGGTAATAATCGCGCGCATTGCATGCTTTTTCCAGATTGGCCGCGATCAGACGCTGGTCCCGCATATAGAGCATCAACCGGTTGTCGCGCGTCGGTTGCACCGCACCTATGCTCTTCATCTGGATGCACTTACCGATCTTGCGCTCGACCAGCCGGGTAGGCGCGCTGCTGCGGCGCGGAGCATCGGCGGTGAGATTGCGGCGCGCGGGTCGGCGCGGCGACACACGAATGACGACGCGCTGCTCGATGCGGATCTGGTACTGCACCGGAACGCCCTCGGGAACGCTCGAGCAGGTGCGACCACTCTTGCGAAGCAGCTATCGGCGATCAAAGCCTCAACACCTGCGGCGCGCTCTGGCGTCGGCCTTGCGGGCGTAGCATCCTGCGCTCCGGCGAAACAGGCAACGCCAGCAACAAGAGGCACGAACAAGGCTGCAAGGATTCGGCAAGATAGCTGCGTTTCATCAACTCCGTCAGCGACTGCGTCGCGCCGCTATTGTTTCACCCGCGATCAATGTTTGCGCCCGTCCTACGCAGTCAGGATTGAATGGCGGCTTAATTGCTGAAACCGCCGATTGCAGGATGCGTGATCAAGGCGTGCCTTTGCAGCGAAACGCGTGGCATCAGGCGCTGCCATGAGCCAGCATCCGGACGCTTTTCTGAAAGCCGCAGCACATGGAGCTGCTGGGACCAGCGTGGCCTTTCGACCTCTGATCCGGAGATCGTCGACGCCGTGGCTGACCGACTGGAGAGGACGATACTACCGGCCGCAAGCCCTTGCCCTCGCTTCGCCCGGGGACACATACGCGAGAAGTCGCCGATTTCGTGAAGCTGTGCCGCCAATACGGCGTCGCAATCGTCCCCCAGGGCGGCAATAGCGGCATGTCCGGCGGCGCCACGCCCGACGAGAGTGGGAACGCGATTATCCTTTCACTCAGGCGTATGGCTACGGTTCATCGGTTCTCGCCCGAGGAAAAGCTGATCACCTGCGACGCGGGTATGGTCCTGCAAGACCTGCATGAAGTGGTCGAGGAGCATGGGTTGCGCTTCCCGCTGACGCTGGGGGGCAAGGGTTCGGCGACTGTCGGTGGACTGATCTCGACCAATGCGGGCGGCACGCAGGTTTTGCGGCACGGTACGATGCGCGCGCAGGTTGCGGGACTGGAAGTAGTTCTGCCCAATGGCGAGGTACTGAACACGCTGACCCCGCTCAAGAAAGACAATCGCGGCTTCGACATGAAGCAGCTCTTCATCGGGTCCGAGGGTACTATGGGCATCGTTACAGCCGCCACGCTGCACCTGGCGGACGGGATCGCTGACCGGATCGTGATCTGGGTGGGGCTCGAGAAAATCGAGGATGCACGCGAGCTCCTTCTTCTGTGCCAGAAGCTGCACGGAGAGAATCTCGAGGGGTTCGAGGTCATCCCCGGCCGGTGCCTGAAGGCCGTACTGGATTACCTGCCCGACGCCCGCAGCCCGCTCGAAAGCAAGCAGCCTTGGTATGCGCTGATCGAACTGGTCGCCAGAGACGGAGAACAGGATCAGCTCCAACAATGGGCGGAGAACATCTTCGAATCGGGCTCCGAAAAGGAACTGATCGAAGATGCCGTCATTGCCGCGAACGAAACACAAGCCGAGCAGTTCTGGCTGCTGCGCGATTCGATTTCTCCCGCCGAACGCGCCATCGGGCCGGCGATGCAGCACGACATCTCGGTTCCGGTCGACGATATGGCAAACTTCGTCGCCCAGGCAGTGCCGACAGTCGAAAAACGTTTTCCGGGCACCCAGGCGGTCGCCTTCGGCCATTTGGGCGATGGCAATGTCCATTTTCATGTGCTGGCGCCCAAAGGTGCGACGCCAGGAGAATGGGAAAATAGCGAAGGCAAAGAAATCAGTATGTTCGTCCACGACCTTGTTACGCATTGGAAAGGCTCGATCAGTGCCGAGCATGGGATTGGCCAGATGAAACGTGACGAATTGGGGCGGCTTGGCGATCCGGTCTCGTTGACACTGATGCGGACTGTGAAGCAGGCGCTCGATCCCGATGATCTGCTCAATCCCGGCAAGTTGATTCCGTCAGTCGACGCGGAATAGGCGACAATAACGCCCGCAAGCGCAAGCGCCCTTGCGCACCAAGGCCACAGCCCGTAAAGCGCGCGCTTCACGCGGCGGTTGCCCTGCATCCTGTATTTGCATTGGCTGTAGCGCACTCACCGCAGCGATATCTTGAAACACACAATTTTTGATCGACTGGAGAGATTCCATGGCCAGCGCGCCGCAGCCCCAATTGCCGCTTTTCTATAACGACCTTATGCCGCTCAACAGCCGCGACCATGCGGATTGGAGCACCAAGCCGCTGGATTCAGCCAAATGGTTGCACACACAACACGCGATCCCCGTTACGGTCGACGAATTTGTTCAGGTCCAGCGCGATTATCCGATAGTTTTCTCCTCTGGCGAAACCCCTCTGCCGCTGGCCTTGATGGGCCTCAATGAAGGCGTGAACACCTTCGTGAACAAAGAGGGCAAGATCGACGACCCGGTTTACATCCCCGCTTATGTTCGCCGATATCCCTTCATGCTTGCAAAACTGTCGCCCGAGCGTGACGACCTATCGCTTTGCTTCGATCCGACTGCCGGCTCGCTGGGCGAGTTCAAGGACGGAGACAAGCTGTTCGACAAGGACGGCAAGGCCACCGAAGTCACACAGGGCATCCTCAATTTCTGCGAACAGTTCGAAGCTGCCGGCCAACGCACCAAGGCATTTGTCGACGAGTTGCAAAAGCACGAGCTGTTGATGGATGGCGAGATCGGAATTTCGCAGAACGACAATCCGGACAAGCCGTTCGTTTACCGCGGATTCCAGATGATCAATCAGGAAAAGCTGCAGGAAGTTCGTGGCGACACGCTGCGTGAGTGGAACAAGACCGGCCTGGTCGCCCTGATCTATAGCCATCTGTTTTCACTCGAGCTGATGCGAAATATCTTCGCGCGGCAGATGGAACAGGGCACCGCACCTACGCCGGATGCGAACACGCCCGAAGGCTGACCGCTAACGCGGCGTATAAAGCTGACTGTCTAGACGATGTGCCGGGGTTGAATAATCCCAGCCAATTCCCAAATTTATAGTGTTCGGGACGCACTCCCCCTCATCGCGTCCCGGATTTGTGCGCAATGCCGCACAACCTCCCTGAAACTTGGCCACCTCGCGTAGCTTGCGCGAGGTGGTTTTTTCTCATTTTCAGTAGCATAGCCTACTCGGCCGCGAGCGGCATTCCGCTCTGCCTTCCCATCTCGGCCACTTCTTCGCCAAGCACCCGCACCAGCCCACCAATAAGCCGCCCAAGACCTACCAGCCCGTCTGTGGTGTTGGTCCAGTTCGGGTCGAGATAGCGTGAGCGGCAGATTTCGAGTTGGATAGCATGGACACCCTGCGCAGGGACGGCGTGACGGTCGAGGACGTAACCGCCGGAATAGGGGCGATTATGCGAAACGCTCGATCCATTCTCAGCGAAATATCTGAGAGCGGATGCGACGAGATGGTCATTGGCAGAGGCCCCGAACCGGTCGCCGAGGACAAATTCGACCGGTAGGTCGTCGACGCCCGCCTTCTTGAGTGGCGGCATCGAATGCAAATCAAGCAACAACGCGGCACCCCAGCGATCACGCAACTTCCGCAGGGTATTGGCCAGAATCGAATGGTAGGGCAGGTGTATCTGCCTGATTCGCGCGGCGAGTTCGGCTTCGCTCAACCGTCGGTTCCAGATTTCTCCCAGTCCGGGCAATCGCCGCGGCACCAGCCCCAACCCGCTACGCGCGCGGCGATTTGCCGCCGAGTGTTTGATTCGTGTAGGCGCTACGTCGGCAACCATTTCCCAATCGACGTCATCAACGCTGCGGTTAAGATCCAGCATCGCGCGCGGAGCTTCGGCAACAAGCAGGCCTGCTCCCGTCACCCGGCTGATCTCACCCGCAATCCGGTCTACATAACGGTCTTCAAGACGAACCTTCGAATAGGCCGCATCGCGCATTGTTCTGAGCACTGCATCTGGATAGCAACGACCGGCATGCGGAACGGCCAGCAAAACCGGGATCGGCATGTCATCGCGCAGCGCAAGCGAATAGGCAGCCTTACGGGTTCCCGGAATTACCCCGCCAGTTGCTATCTCGCCAAGTCCGCCCGTTTCAACGGGTTGTTCGCTGTCCTTTACCATTAACGCCCGTGCTGAACGCTTCTTGGCGATGTGTCAAAGCAGGCCAAGTTCGACAAAGCCAAAGATTTCTTAAGTCACTCGCGCTATGGGCATCGGCATGACGGAATCACCTGCCCTGCGAATCCTCCTCGCCGAGGATGAAGAAGCCATGCGCACCTATCTGGCGCGCGCGCTCGAAAAGAACGGATATGAAGTCGTTTCGGTTGATCGCGGAACCGAAGCCTTGCCGATGCTCGAAAAGGAGCATTTCGATCTCTTGCTCTCGGACATTGTCATGCCTGAAATGGACGGCATCGAGCTCGCCCAGCGTTGCAACGAGGTAAGCCCGTCAACCAAGGTGATGTTCATTACGGGGTTCGCCGCAGTCACTCTCAAAGCCAGCCGTGAACAACCGCAGGCAAAGGTGTTGTCCAAGCCATTTCACCTGCGCGATCTCGTGCTCGAGGTGGAACGCGTATTTGAAGATCAGGCGCAGGCGACCCGATAACACAAATCTGGAATTCACCCTCTTGCGCCGCCTCGGTGCTGACGCTAGAGGGCGCGTCTGCCGCAAAAGCGGCACGATGACGGTGCGGGCGTATAGCTCAGTGGTAGAGCACTGTATTGACATTGCAGGGGTCGGAAGTTCAACTCTTCCTACGCCCACCATCATCCTGAAAAGGCGTCGCAATTGCGGCGCCTTTTGCGTTCTTCGTCAGTAAAATCTCTCTATTCGGCAGTCAAAGTTCATACGATCTTCCGTCGAATGCTTACAAAAAGCGTGCGTAACTGCTAGGATTTCCACGTCGCAGTGGGGAGAACTGGGAGGACTGTTGAATGTCGAAGAACATTCTGATCTTTTCTGATGGTACGGGCCAGTTCGGGGGGCTTCGCCCCGACCAGAGACTTTCCAATGTTTACAAGATGTACAGGGCGATGCGCCCCGGCCCCGATTCTCCGATCCGCTATGACCGCCAGATAGCCTATTACGATCCCGGATTGGGAGCCGGCGAAGTCGAGGGTATCACCCTGCGCAAAATCAAGAACGGTCTTGAGGCGGCTGTCGGAACCGGAATCGATAGCAACGTCATCGATTGCTACGAGAAAATTCTTGAATTCTACAAGCCGGGTGATCGCATATTCCTGTTCGGCTTCTCGAGGGGTGCGTACACGGTCAGATCGCTGGCCAACGTGATGAACCTGTGCGGTATTCCAACGCGGCTGCCCGATTGGCGTCCGCTTCCGCCCAAGGGACCAGCCCTTCGAAAGATCGCGCGCGAAGCAGTGAAGTCGGTCTATGGCCATGGAGCCGGAAAACCTAGGGGGGATGAACCCTATCTTTCCCAGCGAGAGGAAAAGGGGCGGCGGTTCCGCGACAAATATGGCAGCGCACCCACCGGTGGGAAGCCTAATAAACAGGGCAACAAGCAGCCCGACTTTATCGGGGTTTTCGATACAGTTGCGGCGCTGGGCAATGCGATCTTGAAGCGAACGGTCCGGATCAGTTTTGGAGCTGCAGCGGTGCTTCTAGTTGCGGGGTTTTCCGACAATTGGTCCAATTGGCTCACAGTGCCGATCCTTGTCGTGACAGTGATATTGGCGGCACTCTACCTTCTCGCCATCATCTCCAATATCAGACTGTTCGATCCCGACCCGGACAAGCCGCTGAAGTGGTATGATCCCGGAGACTGGCTGGCGATAGCGCGCAATTTTCATCTCACATCGTGGAACCGTAAAAACTATGATCGCTGGCTCGATGGTGATGTCGGCTTCGCCCGGCACGCACTCGCCATCGACGAGCAGCGCGCCGATTTTCCGCGTGTGGGCTGGGCAAGCCAGAGCGAATATCTAAAGAACGCGCATAAGAACCCACCGTGGCTCAAACAGGTCTGGTTTGCGGGATGCCACTCGGATATCGGCGGCAGCTATCTCGAAACGGAATCGCGCCTGAGCGACATCGCATTGAAGTGGATGGTCGACGAGTTGAACGCCTGTTTTCCCTCGGTCCAGTATCGCCCGGAGATGCTCGTCGTATCTCCCGACCCCAAGGGTCTTCAGCATGAGGAAAAGATCCTCAAGCGCATCTTCGGCATACCGCTGAACTGGCGGACCAAGCCCAGGCTGCTCGACCCCAGCGCAGAATTGCACGACAGCGTCTTCGAGCGGCTGGAGGCGGATCATGTCCCGCATTCAGATGAGATCAAGCCCTACCGACCCGAGCAGCTTCGTCATCACAAGATCGCCTCCAAGTATTTTCCCGGCAAATAGGTATGTGCCGCTTCGGGTTCTGAGGCGGAAGCCACCTTGCCTCCGCGCGCCTCTCTGCTAAAGCGCGCGCAACCCTCACACAGGCAGCAGGAAACCCATGGCGAAAATCACCGTGAAGAACCCGGTCGTCGAACTCGACGGCGATGAAATGACCAAGATCATCTGGCAATGGATCCGCGAGCGGCTGATCCTGCCCTATCTCGATATCGATCTGAAATATTACGATCTGTCGATCGAGAAACGCGACGAAACGGATGACCAGATCACGATCGATGCGGCCAACGCGATCAAGGAACACGGTGTCGGCGTGAAATGCGCGACCATTACGCCCGATGAGGCACGCGTTGAAGAATTCGGCCTGAAAAAGATGTGGCGCTCGCCCAATGGCACGATCCGCAACATCCTGGGCGGTGTGGTTTTCCGCGAGCCCATCGTGATCGACAATGTCCCGCGCCTCGTACCCGGTTGGACCGATCCCATCGTGGTCGGTCGTCATGCTTTTGGCGACCAGTACCGCGCGACCGATACGCTGATCCCCGGCGCGGGCAAGCTGCGCCTCGTTTTCGAGGGTGAGAACGGGGAGAATATCGATCTCGACGTGTTCGAATTCCAGTCGAGCGGCGTCGCGATGGCGATGTACAATCTCGACGATTCGATCCGCGACTTTGCGCGCGCTTCGATGAATTACGGGCTCGACCGCGGCTGGCCGGTTTACCTCTCGACCAAGAACACGATTATGAAAGCCTATGACGGTCGCTTCAAGGATCTGTTCGAGGAAGTGTTCGAGAGTGAATTCAAGGACAAGTTCGAAGAAGCCGGTATCCACTACGAGCACCGCCTGATCGACGATATGGTCGCAGCGGCGATGAAGTGGAACGGCAAGTTCGTCTGGGCCTGTAAGAACTATGACGGCGACGTCCAGTCGGACACTGTCGCACAGGGTTTTGGTTCGCTGGGCCTGATGACCTCTGTGCTGATGACTCCGTCGGGTGATTGTGTCGAAGCCGAGGCTGCGCACGGAACCGTGACCCGCCACTATCGCCAGCACCAGGAAGGCAAGGCAACCTCGACCAACCCGATTGCGTCGATTTTCGCCTGGACACGCGGGCTTATGTATCGCGGCAAGTTCGACGGCACACCCGATGTCGTCAAATTCGCCGAAACGCTCGAGCGCGTCTGCATCGAGACGGTCGAAAACGGCCAGATGACCAAGGATCTCGCGCTGCTGATCGGTCCGCAACAGAACTGGCTCACCACCGAACAGTTCTTCGAGGCAATCGTGACCAATCTCGAAAAAGAGATGGCCGCCGCCTGAATGCTCTGACTTGAACCCGCTAAAAGGCCGGGAGCGCGATGCCGTTCCCGGCCTTTTTTCGTGCCCTCCCCAATTTGCCGCATCGGGGTAAGTGACATCAGCTCCGTCGGCCGATAGACTATCGGCATGGCAG
The DNA here is from genome assembly GCA_965223995.1 of Pontixanthobacter sp. Classification (GTDB taxonomy): domain Bacteria; phylum Pseudomonadota; class Alphaproteobacteria; order Sphingomonadales; family Sphingomonadaceae; genus Pontixanthobacter. The sequence continues at coordinate 544,052 of CBDCXY010000017.1, forward strand.
GGGAACTCGACACATCATCGATGGGCGATGCGCTGGTGATTCTGGGCGCTGCGGGTCTCGTCATCCCTGTCTTCACCCGCTTTCGCATCACCCCGGTCATCGGGTTTATTCTGATCGGCATAGCGGTTGGCCCGTTCGGCCTGGGCAAGCTCGTCTATGACGTGCCCTGGCTCAGTCACGTCACGATAACCGATCCCGAGGCGCTCGAACCCTTCGCCGAATTCGGGATAATCCTGCTGCTGTTCACCATCGGGCTGGAGCTGTCCTTCAAGCGATTGTGGCAACTGCGCAAACTCGTCTTCGGGCTCGGCGCGCTCGAGTTGCTGATCATCGGGACGATCCTGGCCATCGTGCTGTCGATGATGGGGCAGTATTGGACTGGGGCGATGGCGCTGGGCCTTGCGCTTGCTTTTTCCTCCACTGCAATCGTGTTGCCGATCTCCGGCACCTCCTCGCCCGTTGGCCGTGCGGCGCTATCGATGCTGCTGTTCGAAGATATCATGATCGTGCCGATCATCTTCATCCTCGGCGCGATGGGTCCGGCGGCGCAAGAGAGCGGGTGGGAGGGTCTGCTCGAAGTATTGCTCTACGGCGGTCTCGTGGTCGCCGCGCTGATGATACTCGGGCGGATTGCTTTGCCCCGATTGTTTGCCCAAGCCGCACGAACCAAAAGTCCCGAGCTGTTCCTCGCGGCCAGTCTGCTGGTGGTCATTGGTGCCAGTCTCGCGACCTCGGCGGTTGGCTTGTCACCCATCGTTGGCGCACTGATAGCAGGTTTGCTCATCGCGGAGACCGAGTATCACGGCGAGGTCGAGAGCATCATGGAGCCGTTCAAAGGGCTTGCACTGGGCATCTTCCTGATCACCGTGGGCATGTCGATCGACCTGCTCACAATCTGGGACAATCTCGGTTCGATCCTGTTCGCGGTCATTGCCGTTCTGACCTTCAAGGCTCTCGTTACAGGCATCCTTCTTAGGCTCATGGGCGCACGCCGTTCTACCGCTGCCGAGACGGGCATCCTGATGGCCAGCCCGTCGGAAACGACGCTGATCGTGCTGGCGGCGGCGGGCGCAGCACTACTTATCCAGCCAGGCACCGCGCAGTTCTGGCAGATTGTTACGGCTATCGGCTTGACCATCACCCCGCTGCTCGCACGGCTTGGCCGGGTGATTGCGCGCCGGGTGGAACCAGCTCCCGAGCTCGAAGAAGATGACCGCGGCGAACCGCCCGTTATTATCATCGGTGTTGGCCGCGTAGGGCGCCTGATCGCGCAGATGCTCGATGCGCATGACAAGCCCTACATCTGTGTCGATTCTGATGCTGATATGATCGAGATCGCCAAGCGCAAGGGCTATCGCGCAATATTCGGCGATGCGGCGCGGGGCGATGCCATGAGCCGACTCGGTGTCGAGCGAAGTCCGGCGGTGGTTCTGACGATGGATGAGCCGGTGCTGGCCGAGCGCCTTACGCGGAAATTGCGCAAGGAGCACCCCGACCTGCTGATCGTTGCCCGTGCGCGCGACAGTGCCCATGCTGCGGAACTCTATCGCGCAGGCGCTAGCCATGCAGTGCCGGAGAACCTCGAAAGCTCGCTACAGCTGTCAGAAGCGGTGCTGGTCGATATCGGCGTTGCGATGGGGCCGGTGATCGCCTCGATCCACGAAAAACGCGACGAGTTCCGCGCGAAAATCGAGCAGGAGGGAGAGCTCGATTATCAGCCCAAGCTCAAAACCTCTGCCGAGGCGCCCTAACCGGCGATTGCCGCACGCACGACGTCGAGCGCCGCTTCGGCCTTGTTGCCATCGGGTCCACCGCCCTGCGCCATATCCGCACGCCCGCCGCCACCTTTTCCACCCAACGCCTGGACACCCGTGCGCACCAGCGCCACTGCATCGAATCTGTCGGTCAGATCATCGGTTACCGCCGCAGCGAAAGCCGCGCGTCCGTCGTTCACAGCTACAATAGCTGCAATCCCCGAACCAAGCCGGGTTTTCGCCTCGTCCAGCAATCCGCGCAATTCCTTGGGGTTGAGCCCATCGAGAACCTGGCCCGAAAATTTCACCCCGCCAATATCCTCGTCCACAGGACCTGAAGCCGTACCGCCACCGCCAAGCGCCAGTTGTTTGCGAGCATCGGCCAGCTCCTTTTCGAGCTGCTTGCGCTCCTCGACCAGTGCCGTGACGCGCGATTGCACTTCGTCCGGCGACGTCTTGAGTGTGCCGGCAACATCCTTCAACGCATCCTCGCGTTCGACCAGCCACTGCCGCGCTGCCTCGCCCGTCAAAGCCTCGATTCTGCGAACACCAGAAGAAACGGCGCTTTCGGACACGATGCGGAATATCCCGATATCGCCCGTGGCTTTCACATGCGTTCCGCCGCACAGCTCGACCGAGTAATTGCGCTCGTTCTCGCCTTTGCGACCCATGGAGAGCACCCGCACCTCATCGCCGTATTTCTCTCCGAACAGGGCCAGAGCGCCCGCCTCGACCGCGTCATCGGGGCTCATCAAGCGGGTTACGACGGGATCGTTTGCGCGAATTTCAGCATTCACCTCTGCCTCAACGGCCGCGATGTCCTCGCCGGTCATGGGCTTGGGGTGCGAGAAATCGAAGCGGAAACGCTCATCGGCAACGAGCGAGCCCTTCTGCGTGACATGATCGCCTAGCCGGTTGCGCAACGCGGCGTGAACCAGATGAGTCGCCGAGTGGTTGGCGCGGATCTTGTCACGGCGGTCGGCATCGACATCGAGATGCACGGTATCATCGACCGCGATTGCCCCTTCATCAATCGTCGCCTGATGTGTGTGCAGACGCCCCAGCGGTTTGCCGGTGTCAGAAACCGTCGCCTTCAGGCCATCGGGCGTCCATATGTGCCCGATATCGCCGGTCTGGCCGCCGCTTTCGCCATAGAACGGTGTCTGGTTAGTCAGGATCACGACGTCATCGCCTGCCGACGCTTTGCTGACTTCCGTGCCATCCTTTACCAGCGCAACGACGCGGCCTTCCCCGCTGGTCGACGCGTAGCCGGTAAATTCGGTGCTGCCTTCGCGTTCGGCGATATCGAACCACACTTCGCTATCCGCCGCTTCGCCCGAGCCTTTCCACGCCGCGCGCGCAGCCTCTTTCTGTCGCTCCATCGCCGCGTCAAATCCGGCGCGATCAACGCTGATGTTGCGTTCGCGCAGGGCATCTTCGGTCAGGTCGTAGGGAAAACCATAGGTGTCATAGAGTTTGAACGCGGTCTCGCCATCGAGGCTGTCGCCGCCGGACATATCACCGGTCGCATCGTCGAGCAGACGCAGACCCTTGTCGAGCGTCTTGCGAAACTGCGTTTCCTCGCGTTCGAGCACTTCCTCGATCAGCGGCTGTCCGCGTTGCAATTCGGGAAACGCCTGCCCCATTTCGGCGACAAGTTCGGGGACCAGGCGATGCATGAGGGGCTCGCTCGCACCCAGCAGATGTGCATGCCGCATCGCACGGCGCATGATCCGGCGCAGGACATAGCCGCGCCCCTCATTCGAAGGCAGAACACCATCGGCGAGCAGGAAGCTGGTCGAACGCAGATGATCGGCGATCACCCGGTGGCTGCCCTGATGCGCACCATCGGCACCGATTCCGGTGAGACTTTCCGAGGCGGCAATCAGCGCCTTGAACGTGTCAGTGTCATAATTGTCGTGCACACCCTGCATGACCGCGGCAATGCGTTCGAGCCCCATGCCGGTATCGATTGACGGTTTGGGCAGGCCGCTCCGGTTGCCATCGCCGTCCTGCTCGAACTGCATGAATACGAGATTCCATATCTCGATAAAGCGGTCGCCATCTTCGTCGGGTGATCCGGGAGGTCCACCCGGAATATGGTCCCCATGATCGTAGAAAATCTCGCTGCACGGGCCGCATGGACCGATGTCGCCCATCGACCAGAAATTGTCGCTCGTCGCGATGCGGATGATGCGATCTTCGGGCAATCCGGCAATTTTTCGCCAGAGCTCGAATGCCTCGTCATCGGTGTGATAGACCGTCGCGGTCAGCTTGTCGGGGGGCAGTCCCCATTCTTTCGTCAGCAGCGTCCAGGCATGGGAGATAGCCTCTTCCTTGAAGTAATCACCGAAGGAGAAGTTGCCCAGCATCTCGAAGAAAGTGTGGTGCCGCGCGGTGTAGCCGACATTATCGAGATCGTTGTGTTTGCCCCCCGCGCGGACGCATTTTTGCGAACTGGTCGCGCGCGGTGCCGGCGGATTTTCGAGCCCGGTGAAGACATTCTTGAACGGAACCATGCCGGCATTGACGAACATCAGCGTCGGATCGCTGTAAGGCACCAGCGGAGCGCTCTGCACCGGCGCGTGGTCCTGACCGGCAAAGTAATCGAGAAACGAACGGCGTATGTCGTTGGTAGATTGCATCAGGCGCAATTAGGCGCTGACCCGCTTCGCGACAAGCGGTTAAGGGCGGCAATTAGTACGCTGGCGCCAGCGACTAGCGCGAACTTGCGCTCACAATCCATGCGGCTCCGCGGAAAGCGACCAGCCCGCGATCATCATTATTCGCAACATAACGGCGCAGTTTGACGAGGAAATCGTCCCTTTCGCGTCCCTCCAGCATCGCCGCAGCGCGCGCTGCCGGACCGATGCGTTGGAAGAACTCCATAGCGTCCGCAACTGCATTATCACCGGCCCCGGCAATGTAAGCGTAGTCGACCGGCTCAAATATGACGTTCTGCCACCCTGACTCGGTCAGGATACCTTCGACATGTTCGCGTTCGGCAAAGGCGAAGGGTCCGGGAGAGAACCGGTCGGGCATAACCGTCGTGCCGGGCGGCAGCATTCCCACAATCCGGTCCGCCCAGCTGTTCTCTTCCTGCGAGCGAAAGCAGGAGAAGACCAGGCGCGCCGCCGGATGGGCGATATTGCGCATATGCGTGAATGCCGCCACCGGATCGTCAAAGAACATCACGCCATGGCGCGAAAGGAGCAGGTCAGGCTGAAAACTCCCGGGCTGCCATGTGCCCATATCTGCAAGTTCATAGGAGACATTCGGAAGCTGACCGCTTCTCTCTCGCGCGGTCTCGATCAGCTGCGGCGAGATATCGACCCCGACCACGCTCGCGCCGCTATGGCTGCGTCCGAGAGCCATCGACAACTCGCCGGCGCCGCATCCGATATCGACTGCCTGACGGAAACGGTGCTGGCGAGCAGCCGTCAGAAGCTGGTCGGTCAATCCGGCGAAACTTCGGTCGGTTCTCTGCCACTCGGCAGCCCACACGTCGCCTACTCGGTTTTCCCAATCGAACCTTGTCGTCATTGCAGGCCTTTGTCTGGTGAACTGGATACCCCACCTGACGTTGCAACCGATTAACCGCGTCAGGTCAAGTTCGACTTGAACCGGGTCGCCAATCCATGCTGCCGCTGTTACGGTGATGCAAAGAAAAACCGGCGCGGGCAGTGATGCTCGTCGCGCCGGTTTTCCGTTTTCCCGGACGCCAGTCTAGTCGACTACGATAGTGCGTCCGCTTGAAAAGATGCGATCAGTCCTTGTCGCTGGCCTCCGCGTCGGGACCTGTCATCATCTCTTCGGCAACTTCGTCGGTGCGGCCGCGGATCGCAGCTTCCAACTTGTCGCGCATCTCAATATTCTCATCGAGGAAATTCTTTGCGTTCTCGCGCCCCTGCCCGATCCGGACCGAGTCGTAGGAGAACCACGAGCCCGATTTCTCCACCAGCCCGGCCTTCACGCCGAGATCGAGGATTTCACCGGTCTTCGAAATGCCCTTGCCATACATGATGTCGAATTCGACCTGCTTGAATGGCGGGGCAACCTTGTTCTTGACCACTTTGACGCGGGTCGAATTGCCGATCACCTCGTCGCGGTCCTTGATCTGGCCGGTGCGGCGAATGTCGAGACGGACCGAGGCATAAAATTTGAGCGCATTGCCGCCGGTGGTCACTTCGGGATTGCCGTACATCACGCCGATCTTCATCCGCAGCTGGTTGATAAAGATCACCATGCATTTGGAACGGTTGATCGAACCGGTCAGCTTGCGCAGGCTCTGCGACATGAGGCGGGCCTGCAGACCGACATGGCTGTCGCCCATCTCGCCTTCGATCTCGGCGCGCGGCACCAGTGCGGCGACCGAATCGACCACCAGCACATCGATTGCATTGGAGCGCACCAGCGTATCGGTAATCTCGAGTGCCTGCTCGCCCGTATCGGGCTGCGACACGATCAGTTCGTCAATATCGACACCCAGCTTGCGGGCATAAACCGGATCGAGCGCATGTTCGGCATCGACAAAGGCAACCTGCCCGCCCGCCTTCTGCGCCTCTGCCAGCACATGCAGCGCCAGCGTGGTCTTGCCCGAACTTTCCGGACCATAGACTTCGATCACGCGGCCTTTGGGCAAACCGCCTATTCCAAGAGCAATATCGAGGCCGAGCGATCCGGTCGAAATCGATTCAACCTCCATCGCCTCTTTCGAGCCCAGCTTCATCGCCGAACCCTTGCCGAATGCACGGTCGATCTGTGCGAGCGCAGCGTCGAGCGCTTTCTGACGGTCCACGTTGTTTTCCTTACCTTCTACCAGCTTCAGACTTGCTGCCATGACACGGCCTCCCAAACTTGCCTAGGGCCAGAGAATTCTTACGCCCGACTCTTCAACTGTTTGGGTATGTACCCACTTTGTTCTCAAAGAACAAGAGTGGAACAAACATTTTTTCGCGCCCGGCCCGATTGCGCGGTCCTGTCGAGGGAAGGAGCGCTATTCCTCGTCGGAGAAATAGGCATCCGAATGGCGGAGTTTCCAGTCAAACGACTTTGTCGAGTTCGCCGGAATTGTCACTTCAACCACGATGTTGCCATCCTTGATCTTGGTGCGCTTGCGCGGCCAGCGGACATCATACTCACCCGCCGATCCAATAAGCATGCGAACCTTCACAGGGGCGTTGTTCGCATTGCTCAGTTGTGCGCGCATCTTGGTCCATTTCCCTGGCGTCTTGTCCGGGTTTTCTGCGGTCACGCGCGAGCATTGGGAAAAGACCAGATTGCTGTCGCCCAGCCCCAGCTCGACATCCTGCCCTACCGCGTAATCGCGCATATCGAGTTCAGCGACGAGCTGCGTCCCCGCCGATCCTGGTTCGAAAAGGGTGAAACCGCCCATTGGCAGCGACTGGCCCAACCCGCGATCCTTTTCGTTCTTCATAAACAGCATCAGGCGAGTGGAATCGTAATCGCCGATATCTTCAGGCTCGTAATACCGGCTGTAGGGTTCGCACCGCGCGATATAGAAGAACTCGCCACGAACCTTGTCCTTGTTGAGGAACGCGACCTGCTTCATGCCGTTGGCTGCCACGGTCATCGGTTCGGGCACGCGAAACAGTTTGAGATCGCCGAGTTGCTCTTCGCCGGCCACCACGGCCACTGCGCTGTCCATCATTTCAGCCTCGCGCCGTGAAGCAGTCACCGTAATAGGCGCTGGGGCCATCATCGGCGGAGGTGGTGGAGGTCGTGACCCGAATAACGCCCTATCCCGATATGACGGCACCGGATCGCCCCGTTTCGTATTGCCCAGCGGATAACATTGCAGCCGCAGCGGCTGGCCGGTCGGCGGGTCTGACAGGCCCTGATAATTGCTGTCGACGTTGAGCTTGCCCGCCACCACCAGCAGTTCGGCATCGGGGAAAGACTGGCCGTTGTCGTTGAGGACTGTCAGCCACGAGAGCAACTTCAGCCCGACCTCGCCCTGCACCCCGCCCTCTTTCAGCGTGCCGACATAATGCGCCTTCCAGTCGAAACCCCAGGAGATGTAGGTCAGTACGATTTGGTAAGTGCCGCCATTGGGATCGCGTGTATCGATACTAAAGACCGGCCTGGCCGAAAGGCCGCCGGGAACGCGGTCGAAAGTCAGCTTCTCGGGGAGTCCCGCACAGCGAACCGCTTCGTAACCCTGCGAGGTTTGCAGAACCAGTCCGCCATCGGCGCGGGTGCGGACGATTGCTTCTTCGCTGGTCGGGACACCCGTGCCGGGATTGGTCCGCGTGATCCGCACGCGATTGCCCAGCGTGCCATCGACCAAGGCAGCAGGAGACAGAAGGTCGGCGTTGCGGTTCTTTTCAATCGTGCCGCCGGGAAGGCCGGTAACAATCGCGCTGACCGCAACCATCCCTTCGGCAACACCATCGAAGCGGATCGTCGATTCCCCTGCCGGAAGCGTAACAGTCCTCGTCTCGCTGATCATCGCGAAGCCGCGCGGATTGTTCCGGTTGATCCGCTGGCTCTCATAGCGGTCAGGGTCGCGGTAGATCGTGACCGCGAGGCTTTCCGGCTCCGACGCATACACCACCTCGCGCGCGGCGAGTTGCGCTTGCGGAAGCAAGAGCATCGCCATCAAGGCAACGAGAAGGCGGCGCATCGCGCTGGCCTCAGTAACGGGTTGCGAAAGTCACGCGGAATTCGCGCTCGCCATTGGTGGGCACGGGCACTTTCCATTTGCGCCGGTCCGAATTGATCTGCGTGCCGGGTAAATCCTCGCTGATGATGCGAAAATCGCGGCTCCACCAGCCACGGTCGAGCCCGGCCTGCACCAGGTCGACTTCGACCGGAGTCGATTTCGCATTGGTCAGCTTATAGACCATCGTCGTCTGGTAGTAGACGACCTGCCGCTGTTCCTCGACGCGGCTTACCTCTTGTCCGTCCTCCAGCACGATAAAGCGGCGGGTGTTCTCCCACTCGCCCTTGGTCAGCCGCTCGCGTTTTTCGACCGCTGCCTGCACGAAGATATCGAAGGCATCGCCCGTCGCGAGCGACAACTCGCTGCCCATCGGCGTATGCCCGATGCGATTCTCGCCGATAAATTGCGGCGTTCCCTTGCTGTCGCGTTGGTAGAAGCGGACCGTCCCGGCCGGAAGCGCATCGCCCAGCCCGCCATCGGCAGAGGACGAGAAGGCAATTTCGCTTCTCGCGTTGACCGGGTTGGAATCGTTGCTCAGCCATCCGACCGTTCGGCGATAGACCTTCTCCGCGCGAACGCCCTGCACATCGAGAAAACTCACCTGCTTGGTCTGGCGGTTGGCAATCGTCGTGCGCTCGCTCAGCGGATAGAGGTAGAATTCGCCGACCTGTTCGCGATTGGCGCTTTCTGTGCCCGCGCGGATCATATTGCGGTTGTTCCGCCCTCTCCCGCTGCCATTGGGATTACCCGCGACCAGGAGCGTGTCGGCGCGGTGGAAGGTGGTGCCGGTTGTGTTGGTCAGCGTTACCCAGCCCTGCATATCGATGCTGTCATTGCCCTCGTCGTACAGAGCAACGTAATCGGCGGTCCAGCCGAGCCCCGGCGTAAGGTAACGGATCGATGCGGGACGGACGCCCGAACGACTGCTTTCGAGATTGACCGACAGCGTTGGCCGCGCGCGCAGATTGGGCGGAACACGGTCGAAGATAACCCGCACGGGCAGGCCGTCGTCGCGCAGCACTTCGATCCGGTTGCCGATCTGGATCACAACGCCGCCCGCGGTCGAGAGAACCTTGGCTCTTTCGCGCGTCTGGGTGCCCGTCGCCGGGTTTGTACGCAGCAGGGTTACCGTTTGCCCGACTGCCTTGCTCATCAATTGCTGCGGGGTCAGCAGGTCAAAGTCGAAGTTCTGTTCGACAATCGCGGTATCGGGCGCAGCGAAGCTCAGCGTTTCGGGGCGGATTTGCGCGGAAACGTCGGGAAATTCGACCCGGCTACGCCCGGACCTGATGTTAAGTTGCCGGATATCCTGCACCAGCGATTGGCCGTTCTGGTAGATCGTAACGGCCACGTCGCCCTGCTCGGTCGCATCGGGATCGGGGAGCGATTGGGCAACACTGCCCGACGTCGCCAGAGAGGCCAGACCGGCGGCGGCGAGCAACGCCCCCCGCTTCATAAATCGAGCATGGATATTGCGCATCACCAGTCCTCCGCCTGAAATTCCGTACGGAGAACATGCCACTATGCGACGCATTTCAAAAGGGGCTGCGGAAAGATTAACCGCAGTTCCGCGTTCTAGGCGTCCTGGGTCCGGACGCTGGCGGAGAGCACTTCACCCACCTTCTCGCCGATCTGCTGAACGCTGAACGGCTTGGGGATGAAATACATATCGTCGATATCGATCTCGGCGCGCAGCTGTTCCTCTGCATAGCCCGACATGAACAGGATCGGCATATCGGGATGGATCTTGCGCAGCGCCTTGACCATCTTCGGGCCGTCCATGCCGGGCATCACAACGTCCGATACGACCAGGTCGAATGCGCCGTCATTGGCGATGGCAGCGAGACCCTCTTCGCCATCCGATGCGGTGACCACTGTATAGCCAGCCCGCGTCAAAGCCCGCTCACCGACCGCGCGGACCATATCCTCGTCTTCGACCAGCAGCACACGTCCGCCGCCCGACCAGTCGCTTGCCGGGCCTTCGCGCTTGGTGTCGCGCTTGGTTGGTGCCTCGCCGCGATGGACGGGAAGGTAGACGGTGAACATAGCGCCATCGGGCTTGCCATCCTTGCCGCCGACATTGTCCGCGAAGATATAGCCGCCCGACTGCTTGACGATGCCGTAGACGGTCGAAAGACCGAGGCCTGTGCCCTTGCCCTGTTCCTTGGTCGTAAAGAACGGCTCGAAAATCTTGCCGAGCACTTCTGCAGGGATCCCGCCACCTGTATCCTGTACCATCAGCACAGTATAATCCGCGACCGGGACAATTTCGGATTCCTGCCGCCGGATGTCCTTCGCAGAAACACGCCGCGTCGCGAGCGTCAGCTTGCCAGTCCCGTCACCATTTGCCTGGATCGCATCGCGCGCATTGACCGCCAGATTAACGATCACCTGCTCGAGCTGCTGCGGGTCAGCGCGGACAGGCCCAAGATCGCGGTCATGGCGGACCCTGAATTCGATCTTTTCGCCCAGCAGCCGCTTGAGAAGCTGGCTGACCTCGCTAACCACATCGGGCAACTGCAGCACTTCGGGCCGCAAGGTCTGCTGGCGGCTGAAGGCGAGCAATTGCCGCGTCAGGCTAGCCGCGCGGTTGGAATTGGCGCGGATCTGCTGGATATCGTCATAGTCGCTGTCGCCTGGCGTATGGCGCAACAGCATCAGGTCGCAATAGCCGATGATCGCGGTCAGCACATTGTTGAAATCATGCGCGACACCGCCGGCGAGCTGGCCGACCGCCTGCATTTTCGTCGCCTGGGCGACCTGTCGCTTGAGCTTGGTCTCCTCGGTGGAGTCGGTCAGGCTGAGCAGCACCGCCGCTTCACCCAGCCCGCGCACTCCCGCAAGGCCCAGCGACACCGGTTCGTCGGGTTGGGTGCGCAGCCGGATCGCCATATCGCCGGTACTGGCCGATCCCTTGCCATAGCGCCGCACCGCATCGGAGAGCGCACCCTTGTCCTCCTTGACCACAAGGTCGGAGGGATATTGCGGGACGCCCTCGCCCTCGCGCTCGACCGCGCGCAGGAACGCCTCGTTGCCGAACAGGAAGCGTCCGTCGCGATCAGTCATTGCAAGGCCCAACGGCAACGCGCCGAGCAGTGCCTCGAGTTGCGGTGTCGCTGCGGCGCTTGATGTCTCAACCGCCCCACCGATCCCTATACCACTTTCCATCAGCAGCATCAGCGACGGGCTATCCAGAGCGGGCTTGCCCGTCCGCTTGTCGCCTAGCGGAACCTGCACGATCGAATGCGCCGATCCCTTACGACCTTCGCGCGCAAAATAGATCTGGTCTCGATCATCGGAGCGCAGTTGCTTGACGAATTCCTGTCCTGCAAGCGTTGCTTTGCTGTCACCCGTCGCGCGGGTCGCGAAGCCGCGACCAGCCGACCGGATAATCCCATCGCCATCGACCACCACTGCCTCGATCCCGGCTTCGGACAGCAATTCGCCGAAACGCCCCGCGATCAAATCGGCGATACTCGATGTCGGATCGGCAGCCTCGGCGGGGGAAAAGCGCCAGATCAAATAGTCATCACCGCGACCGGCACGCTCGGCCTCGCCGTTCCACGCGCGATCGCCATCTCTGGCCGACAGCTTGGCGGCAACCGCTGCTCCGTCGCGCCATGCCTCGCGTGTTGCGCGCACCAGCGCTTCAAGCGACTCTCGATCCAGTTCGAGGTTGGGCGGCGCTATACCCGTTCCGAACCATTCGACATAAGCCTGGTTGGCGCAGGCGAGGCGGTTGGCACGATCGGTGATTGCGACTGCTACGCCGGGCCGTTCAATTGCGGCAACCGTCACCGACCAGTCGGGCGGTGCCAGTTCGTCCTCGCGCGAATTGGTTCCCAGCCGACTGAACAGGCAGCAGCATCCGCCGATCACCGCGAGCCCACACAGGAATGCAGCCGTCAGGACGGCATCCTCGCTGACAAACCAGATCACTGCACCGCTCGCGATCAGCGCAGCCAGCACGCCGCCCAGCAGTACCGGGCTCAAACCCTCCGGTCCGCCTACCGTGATTGCCCGCCCCTGCTCGCTCATGCCTTGCGCGCTCCGAGCCTTTCGTCGAGGCGAGCCTCCATCTTGCGCAAACGCCGCGCCCGCTTGCGAGCCACCATAAACCGCCAGACAAAACTCGAGATCAGATAACCAAGCGCTGACGATACGATTGCCAGCACCACGAAACCGAATGCGGTCACCCCCGCGAGTTCAAAAAACACAGCCAATGCACCCTTATCGTCGGCGAATTCCGCCGCCGTGCCGCTGCCCATTGTCCTGTCGACATTGAGCACGAATTTGCCAACCTGATTGGCCACGACCGCCCAAAACGGGAATGTGAAGGGGTTGGTCACGAACGTCACGAGCGCGGACAAGGGCACATTCGCCCGTGCCGGAAGCGCCAGAAATGCCGCCAGGAAAATCTGTCCGACAGGAACGATAAAGGCTGCGAACAGGCCCAATGCCGTCCCGCGCGGCACCGACCGGCGGGTGAACCGCCAAAGCTCAGGCGAGAGGAACCGGTGCGCGATCGGCGCAAGATATTTGTTCTTCGCCATCTCTTCGCGCGTAGGCGTGTATTTGCGGATCAGGTCCGAAAGGAAAGTCTTGGAGCGAAAATCGGTCATTGCGGCAGCGCCGCATTGCGCCGCAAGCCAGCAATTCGCAAGGGCGAACAGCGGCAAATGCGCAAGATATTCGGCGAACGGGTCATATTGACGGATATGGGCGTTTTTTGTTGAGCCTCAAGCACCGGGCTCGAGCCGTCCGGCTCGCTTGGCTTCGCCCTACCGGGCGGCGCGCGGTCGCGCGCTGGCTACCGCGACCAAGTTTCCTGGCTTGAACTCATAGGGCTAGTGTCTGTTCTTGGTTGCGGTAGCCATAGGGCCAAGCGGCCCGCCCGCAGCGAAGCGACCGTAAGGGAGCGAAAGCGAGGATATCGCGAGCGCGTGAGGCACTTGCGGAAAACAAAGAATCACCCCTTTTCGCGCAGCAGCCGTTGCTTGTCGCGTTTCCAGTCGCGGTCCTTGATATATTCGCGCTTGTCCTGCGCCTTGCGCCCCTTGCCGAGCGCCAGCTCGACCTTCGCCCGGCCCTGCTTGTTAAAATAGATCGACATCGGGACCAGCGTCATGCCCTTCCGCTCGACCGCGCCCATCAGCTTGTTGATCTCGCGCCGGTTGAGCAGCAGCTTGCGCGGGCGCTTCGCCTCGTGGTTCTCGCGATTGCCATGGCTGTATTCGGGGATGTTGGCATTGATCAGCCAGACCTCGCCATCCTTCGCCTCGGCATAGCTTTCGGTGATCGAGGCCTCACCTGCGCGCAAGGCCTTCACCTCGGTTCCCTGCAACATCAACCCGGCCTCGAACTTGTCCTCGATCGCATAGTCGAACCGCGCACGCCGGTTCTCGGCGACGGTTTTCTGCTTGTCGAAGGTTTCCGGTTTGGGGCGAGCCATGGTCCGGCGCATGTAGGCCCAGTTGCGCTGCGGGGAAAGGGGCAATGCGCGCAGCTATTGCCAAAGCCGCAATCAATGGTGATTGTGACGTAACGGATTGGAAGGGAACACATATGCAGATCGCTCGTCGGGGCTTGCTTGCCGGGATGGCGGCCACACCGTTGATCGCCACTGTTGATGGTGTATCGGCGCAGATCGGCGACGTGACCGTGTTCGAGGCGAAGAAGATCGTCACGATGGAGCGCGGCCTGCCCGAAGCGCGTTTTATGGCCTGTGCAGGCGGAATAATCCTCGGTATCGCCCAAACGGTCGAAGCGCTTTCGCCATGGACTTCGGGCCGCGCGGCAAAGATCGACCGCCGTTTCGCCGACAAGGTGCTGTTTCCCGGTCTGATCGATCCGCACATCCACCCGATGCAGACGGCAGTGATGCTCAACATGCCGTTTATCGCGCCCGATGACTGGACGCTGCCTTCGGGCGACTGGCCCGGCGTGAGTGGGCAGGGAGCCTACCGGGCAAGGCTTCGCAAACTGGTCGCTGAAGACCCAAGCGATCCGCTGATCACATGGGGGCATCACGAGCTGTTTCACGGCCCGCTGGATCGCGCAGTGCTCGACGAAATCGCCCCTGATCGACCACTCTTCGTGTGGCAGCGCAGCTTTCACGAGATATTCGCCAACACCGCCGCACTCGCCAGCATTGGCCTGGCAGAGCAACGCGCATTCGACGCTGCCGTTGCAGCAGCAAAATCGGACCCGCATCACGCCAGTTTCGAAAAAGGTATCTTCTCCGAAACCGCGCTGGGGATCGCCATTGCCAAATTGCGCCCGGTCATTCTCTCGCCCGAGAAACTCAACAAAGGATTCGCCGGACTGCTGTCGATGATGAAGGATCGCGGCGTCACAACCACCGCCGACCTTGCGACCGGTATCTTCGCAGGATTCGATGCCGAGGCTGCGCTGATCGCGGGGACGTTCGACCGACCGGATGCAAGTTCACGAGTCATGCTGATGCCCATCGCGGCGGAGATTTTCGGGCAGGAGGACCTCTCGGCATGGCTGGCCGATGCGCAGGAGAAATTCACGCGCCCCAACGTGTCGCTCGACAAGCGGGTCAAGCTGTTCGCCGACGGCGCATTCTTCGCGCAATATATGCAGATGGGGCCGCCCGGATACACCGATGGACATCTGGGCAAATGGCTGACCGAACCCGATATGCTGGGCCAGCATATGCGCAAGTTCTGGGATGCCGGTTTCTCGCTGCATATTCATGTGAATGGCGATCTGGGCGCGGATGTCGTGCTCGACGGCCTTGCCCGATTGCCGCATCACCCAGCGCAAGAGGTCACGCTCGAACATCTCGGATATTGCACCGAAGCTCAGGCGCAGCGGATCGCCGAGATGGACCTGATGGTCTCCGCCCAACCCAACTACATCCGCGTGCTGGGCAAGGCGTATTCGGAAACTGGCCTTGGACCCGACCGTGCCTCGCTAATGAACCGCCTCGGTTCGCTCGAGCGGGGCGATGTTCCGCTCGGCCTGCACAGCGATTTCAATATGGCACCGATTGACCCGTTCTACCTCGCCTGGATTGCCCAAACCCGCGAAGGGATCGACGGCACAGCCCGTGCCCCCGCCGAACGGATCAGCCGGAAAAAAGCACTACGGGCAATCACCATCGAGGCGGCTCAAGTCATCGGAATGGACCACCAGATCGGCTCTATCGCAGCGGGCAAAAAAGCTGACTTTGTTGCGCTTGATGACGACCCTTTCGAAGTCGAACTGGCTGCGATGAAGGACATGTCGATTGCAGCCACGGTTTTTGAGGGCCGACTGACTTAGACCATACCCGAATATTCAAGCATGCGCAGATATCTGTCGATCCGAACAATAAACCTGTTGATTTGGCGTCAGATACTGCGCTTAGGGAATTCGCGAAAATTAGGCTGCCCGAATTGCAGCAAGGATAACAGGATCTCAAATATGCGTTTTGCAATTGTTGCGCTTTTCTCCGCAATTTCGGTCGCGGTTTTTCCCGCACATGCTGCGGCACAGCAACCGGTTCCTATCGAAGAATACGGCAAACTACCCGACGTCGAGGACGCGGTCATCTCTCCCTCCGGTCAACGAATAGCCCTCCTCACCACAATCAAGGGGCAGCGCGTAATTCTGGCAACAGAGGGCAAAACGCCGCTTGGCGCTCCCATGGCTGTCGGCGACATGAAAGTTCGACGGATCGACTGGATCGGCGAAGACAGACTGCTGCTGGTCACCAGCCAGACAGAGGATCTGGGTTATGGGTTCACGGCAGACAAAGCTGAGTTTTTTGTCGGGCGCGTTTTGCCGATATCTCCAGGGGTCAAATCAGGGATCATCTTCGGCAATCGCCATGATCTCGTTGACGCGATGATCGGGGACTACGGAACGCGCAAAATCAACGGCAAGTGGTACGGCTATTACGGGGCGATAGAATTGAGCCGCGGTTCGGGTGCCCGATACGGGTTCGACCACGGGCGGCCCTATCTCTATCGCGTCGACTTGCAGGATTTTTCAACCGAGAAGATCGCCAACGCGGCCAACGAAGGCCACGACAATGACTGGTTGATCGATGCAAATGGCGAATTGGCGGCGGAACTCGATATTGACGACGACACGGGTAAGTGGCGTCTGCGCGGTTTGCACAACAATGTCATTGCACAAGGTCAGAACCGGGCCGGACGCGTCTGGCTGGTTGGTCTGGGCCACAAAGGTGACACCGTGATTATGGGTGAAAGCGGGACTGAGGCAAGCGTCTGGTACGAGATCCCGCTTGCCGGCGGAGAACCCAAGCCGTTTCTCGACGACATCGATGTCGACCGCCTCTATTTCGATGACACCACCGGGCATCTGATCGGGTATCTTCAAGGCTCGCCCGAGCAGCGTCCTGTTTTCGTCAATCCGGATTACGACAAGAGGGCAAAAAGTGTCCGGCAAGCCTTCGCCCATCTCGAATCGAGAATGATAGACTGGACGAGCGGCCTTGATCAGGTGGTCGTTCGCACCAGCGGCAACAAGGATAGCGGCAGTTGGTTCGCGGTCGACCTGAAAAACTCGAGAGCCAACGCGATCGCCTACGAACGCCTCGCAATTGGTCCCGAGCAGGTCGGTGCCATTTCGACGTTCGAATACACCGCAAGCGACGGACTCGAAATGGACGGGATCCTGACTCTGCCGCCCGGAAAAGAAGCAAAAAACCTTCCGGTTGTTGTTCTGCCCCACGGCGGTCCGCACGCCCATGACAGTCCGAGTTTCGACTGGTGGGCGCAGGCATTTGCCTCTCGCGGTTACGCGGTGCTCCAACCGAACTTCCGCGGGTCTACTAATCGCTCGCAGTCGTTCACACGGGCCGGCTATGGCGAGTGGGGACGAAAGATGCAGACCGACAAGTCGGATGGGCTCGCTGCTCTTGCGGAAAAGGGAATTGCCGATCCGAAGCGCGCCTGCATCGTCGGGGCAAGTTATGGCGGCTACGCGGCGCTTGCAGGCGTCACCCTGCAACAGGGTATCTACCGCTGCGCCGTCGCCGTGGCACCGGTCAGCGACATCCGCACAATGTTCAACGAGGATTACCGCGCAACCGGACGTGACCGCACCACAAAAACCGCTCTGTTGCAGCAATTGGGCCCGCGCGACCGGTGGGACGAGGTTTCACCCCTGCGCCACGCCGAACAGGCGAGCGCGCCTATCATGCTAATCCACGGCAAGGATGACGTCGTTGTTCCCTTTGGACACTCAGCAAAAATGGCTGACAAGCTCAAAGATCACGACAAACCCTATGAGATGGTCGCGCTTGATGGAGAGGACCACTGGCTTTCGTTGTCGGAAACGCGGAAAAAAATGCTGGCCTCGGCTGTTCGCTTTGTCGAGCAGCATAATCCGGCGGATTAGCGGGCTATGCCAACCCCGCATGCTCCAGCGCGTCGTCGACTGCTTTCCTTGCATGCTCGCTGCACGGCACAATCGGCAGGCGCACTTCGTCGGTCATCCAGTTATGTACGCGGCTGAGAGCGTATTTGACCGGTGCGGGGCTGCTGTCTTCGAACATTGCGTAGTGCAGCGGGTAGAGCAGGTCGTTGAGGCGGCGCGCTTCGACGAGGTCGTTATCGGCGCAGGCCTGCTGGAACTGGGCGCACAGCTCCGGCGCGACATTGGCGGTGACCGAGATGCAGCCCTTCCCGCCGGCCGCGTTGAACGGCAGCGCCAATTCGTCATTGCCCGATAGCTGGCAGAAATCGCGCCCGATACCCATGCGGTGATCGGCAACGCGCGACAGGTCTTCGCTCGCATCCTTGATTGCGACGATCTGATCGGGAAATTTGTTGGCCAGTTCGATGGTGGTTTCCGGCTCGATATCGGTCACCGTCCTGCCCGGCACGTTGTAGAGCACGATCGGCAGGTCGCAGTTTTCCGCCAGATAGCTGAAATGCGCGACCAGTCCGGCCTGACTTGGCTTGTTGTAGTAAGGCGCAACGCACAGTCCCGCCGCCGCGCCCGCTTTCTTCGAGAAATTCATATGCAGCAGCGCGTTTTGCGTATCGTTGCTGCCGCAACCGGCAATCACCGGAACGCGCCCCGCAGCCTGTTCGATGCAGATTTCGATTACGCGGTGATGCTCGGCATTGGAGAGGGTCGAGGCTTCGCCAGTGGTCCCGCAGGGCACCAATGCCTTGCTTCCGCATTCGACCTGCCAATCGACCAGCCGGCGAAACGCGCCCTCGTCAAACGATCCGTCGCGAAAAGGAGTCACCAGAGCGGGAATTGAGCCTGCAAACATTTCGTAGTCCTTGCTTTCGCCGCATGAACAGGACAGTTAATCCGTTCACAAGGCGTTTCATTCAGCGCCTGATAAGGAGCCACAAGCCACTATGTCCAGCATGGACCGTAAACCCCTCTCGTTTCTGACAATTCTCGCCGCATCGACGGCGCTTCTTTCGGCCCCGGCCTGCGCGCAGGCACCGGTCGCGGCAGCTGGCTCCTACGATGCTGCAGAATGGGACCAGGCGCGGCAGCAGATGATCGCAAGCCGCCCCACCCGCATGGCGCAGGTGATCGACCGGTGGCAGTTCCTGACCGGCAACGACCGGATGGGGTTCGAAGCCTATGCCAGTTTCATCATGGCCAATCCGGGCTTCCCGCGCGAAAGCACGTTGCAACTGCGCGCCGAGAATGCGCTCGACAACGAGCCCATCGGTACCGCGAGGCTGGTCGAGTTTTTCGACCGCTTCCCGCCAATCACCAACTCGGCGAGGGCGCGCTACGCACTGGCACTGAACGCGGAGAACCGACCGCAGGCCTTGCAGATGGCACGCGAGGCCTGGCGTGGCGGCGAGATGAGCGGACCGTCCGCGGCCTATCTCGAGGGACTGTTCGGATCGCAGTTCACCCAGGCCGATCACGATGCACGAATGGACGCGTTGCTGTGGCAGGGCGAGGAAGAGCAGGCCCGCCGCCAGATCGCACGCGTAACACCGGGCAAGCGCGACCTGTTTATGGCGCGGATGGCCTATCTGCGCGATACGTCACCCAGCGCGGCCGGGCTGAACATCCCAAGCGAAGCGCTGCGCGATCCGGGATACCAGTTCAACCAGGCGCGCTATCTGCGCAAGACGCGGCAGGGCTCGACTGCGGTGAACTATCTCGCCAGCCGTCCGGCCTTCGACAGCAAGCCGTTCGATCCGGAAACCTTCCTGACCGAAATGCTCCGCCTCGCACGGACCGGCAATGCGCGGCAGGCGCAGCAGATTGCGGCCAAGGCCGACGACCTGTTCGAAGAGAATGTCGATATCCGCACCAAGTCCTATCGCATTCGCGACGATTACACTTCGCTGATGTGGCTGGGCGGGACGCGCGCTCTTTGGGATCTCGGCGATGCGAGCGGCGCAGCGCCGTTGTTTTACCGCTACGGTGCGGCGGCGCAGACTCCGCAGACGCGCTCCAAGGGTTTTTACTGGGCGGGTCTTGCGGCGCAGCGTGCGGGCGATGGTGCCGGCGCCAACCGATATTACGAAATGGCTGCCGCCTATCCCGACCGGTTTTATGGCATGCTGGCGCTCGACAGGCTGGGCCGTCCGATGCCCGATCTGGATGTTGCGCAACCCGTTGTCGACATGGACCCGGGCACCGCGTCCGCATTCTACAACTCGCCGTTGGCGCTGGCGGTTCGCGAGGTATCGCGCGACGCCCCGTGGCGCACCGGCATCCAGTTCTACCGCGCCATTGCCCGCAACGCCGATTCAGCTTCTGAGCATGCCATGGTCGCCAATCTGGCCCGTCAAATCGGTCGCCGCGATCTGGCGGTGAATGTGCATGATGCAGCGGGGGCAGATGGTGTGCGCAGCTTCACCCGCTTTGGTCACCCCACCCTGCAAACGCCTCCGGGAACCAACTGGACGTTTGTCCACGCGATCGCGCGGCAGGAGAGCCAGTTCGCACAGAATGCGATCAGCCATGCTGGTGCGCGCGGATTGATGCAGCTGATGCCGGGTACTGCGCGCGAGCAGGCGGGCAAGCTGGGCATGAGCTACATGCGCGCAAACCTGATCGACAGTCCGAGCTACAATATCCGGCTGGGCGATGCCTATTTCGACCGTATGCTGACCTATTATGGCGGTGCCTATCCGCTGGCGATTGCCGCCTACAATGCGGGTCCGGGCAATGTGAACAAGTGGCTACGCCGCAATGGCGACCCCCGTCGGGGCGGGATCGACTGGATCACCTGGATCGAGCGGATTCCGATCTACGAAACCAAGAATTACGTCCAGCGCGTGGTCGAGAATGCCGTCAATTACGAGCATCTCTATCCCGAAAAAGCGCCCTATGGTGCGCCGAGACCCGTCACGCGCTACGTGCGCTGACGGGTCCGGTTTCACCATGGGTTGATCAGGCGTCGCAATCGCCCACACGCTTACCCGACATCTTCATTACCATCGTGCCTTCGCCGCCCGGAATGTTCGGGTCGTTGATCTCGGCGGTCATGGTCATGTTCATTTCTTCAGCGCTGTAATCGCCGTCGATGGTCATCGTCGCGCCACCGCCATTTTCGGCTTTGCAGACGACCTTGCCGCTCAGATCACCACCGCCGGCATCGAAGGAGTCGGTTTCGCAGGCCTGGCCCTGCATCGATTGCTTGGCCTGCTCTTCCCAGCCCTTGGCAACCTGATCTTCGGTCATACATGTTTCGGTGGTCTGTTCCTGACCGACCATGCCTTGCAGCATGCCCGCTACCTCGGGAGGCGCGCCGGGCAGCTCGAACTTCTCGACCACCATGGTCTGCGACCATTTGCCGGCCTTCATCTGGATTTCTCCGTCGGAGCGTGTATCGCCAGCCGAACCACAAGCCGCCACCGCCAAAGCCAGCGCGGAAACCATAATCAAACGCATGTTCATTCCCTTCCCTTGATAAAACACACTTTATCGTAGGCCTTTGGCTTGCCCGCCGTCACCCCCTAATTTATGGCTCTGTGTGTGTTTCGCCGAAAAACTGCCTTTTTCGCAATTACTGGCGCGGCCACTTTGGCTGCTATCCAGCCAGCAGTTGCCCGCGATAGCCTGGGCGTATTTTCTGATTGGGGAGCCTTTCGCGACCCGGACACGCCGCGCTGCTACGCCATTGCCAAACCCGCCCCGACAACCAGCCAGCGCAGCTTCAAACCCTATGCCAGCATCGGCACCTGGCCGCGCCGCAATGTGCGGGGCCAACTGCATCTGAGGCTGTCGCGCAATCTGGCATCCGATGCGACGATTACGCTGACCATCGGCGAGCGGAGCTTCACCCTGACCGGCGCGGGGAACAATGCCTGGGCGCGTAACCAGACGATGGACGCGGCTATCGTCGCGGCGATGCGCTCGGCGCGGCGCATGGTTGTCCGCGCCCGCGACAGCCGCGGACGCCGCTTTTCCAACACCTACGCCCTGGAAGGCGCAGCAACAGCAATGGACGCAGCGACCGTGGGGTGTGCGAGTATCAGATGACCGAGCGCGCCGATCTCACCGGAATGAACTTCGTCCTCGCCGTACCCGATGCGATGACCACCGCGCGCTGGTGGGTCGATGTGATGAAGTTCGACGCATTGCGCGATCTGGGCGGGTGGGTGTTCGTCAAGCGCGGCCTTTGCATGATCATGCTCGGATCGTGTCCTGATGCCGTCCCGATGACCGAGCTCGGCGATCATCAATATTTCGGATATATCGAGTTTAACGACATCGACGCCTATTACGACGAGATCGACCGGGACAAGGCAGACATCATCAAGCAGCCCACGACCGAGGAATGGGATATGCGCGAATTCGGCGTACGCACACCCGATGGGCATCGAGTGATGTTCGGGCAGGACCTCACCTCGCACCCAATCGGCTGACGCGTTCACGCTGAAGGCTGGCAATAGCCGCCAAGCGCGCCTATATGCGCGCCTCCCATGGCCGATACGCAACTTATGTCTATTCCGGGACAAGTCGATCCCGTTCCCGTCTCGCGCCCCGAGATAATGGGAGGTATTACGCCGCGCACGGATGGTCGTATCGACCTGCTGGGCCTGCCCAAAAAGCGGATTGCGGAGATTTTTACCGAAGCGGGTCTCGACGCGAAGCAGGCTAAGCTCCGGTCGAAGCAGGTGTTCCACTGGATCTACCATCGCGGTGTGACCGATTTCGGCGCGATGACCGATATCTCCAAGACCATGCGCCCTTGGATGGACGAGCGCTTTGTGGTCGGACGTCCCAACGTGGTCGAGGCACAGCATTCCTCCGACGGAACGCGCAAATGGCTGCTCCAGACCGATGACGGCCACGATTTCGAAATGGTCTTCATCCCCGATGCTGATCGTGGGACTTTATGCGTGTCGAGCCAGGTCGGTTGCACGCTCAATTGCACCTTCTGTCACACCGGCACGATGCGGCTGGTGCGTAACCTGACGCCAGGCGAGATTGTCGGACAGGTGATGCTCGCACGCGATGCGCTGGGCGAATGGCCGAAACCCGGCGCGAGTCCCCGCGAAGGCGGGGATCTCAATCAGATTGGCGCTCCCTCTCCCGAGGCCCCCGCCTTCGCGGGGGATCACGACTATGACGACGACGAAACCGAGTACCGCGCCGACGGTCGTCTGCTGACCAACATCGTGATGATGGGCATGGGCGAGCCGCTTTATAATTTCGACCATGTCCGCGATGCGCTCAAGATCGTGATGGATGGCGAAGGGCTGGCGCTGTCGAAGCGCAGGATCACGCTCTCCACCAGCGGCGTCGTGCCTGCGATGGAACGCTGCGGCGAAGAAATCGGTGTGAACCTGGCAGTCTCGCTCCATGCGGTGACCAAGGAAGTGCGCGACGAGATCGTCCCGATCAACCGGAAATACGGCATCGAGGAATTGCTACAGGCCTGCGCCGCCTATCCAGGTGCCTCCAACGCGCGGCGCATCACGTTCGAATATGTGATGCTCAAGGACAAGAACGACAGCGACGAGGACGCACGCGAACTGGTTCGGCTGATCAAGCAATATGACCTGCCCGCCAAGGTCAATCTGATCCCGTTCAATCCGTGGCCCGGTACGCCTTACGAATGCTCGGATCCCGAACGCATTCGCAGCTTCTCCAACATCATTTTCGAAAGCGGTATCAGCGGACCGATCCGGACCCCGCGCGGCCGCGATATCGACGCCGCCTGCGGCCAGCTGAAAACCGCTGCGGAGAAGAAAAGCCGCGCACAACTGGACCGCGAAGCTCTCGAGGCAGAGGCCAAAGCGTCCTGATGGCGGACCCGGCGACGATCGCTTTCTACGAAGCGAATGCGCCGCGTTACACGCTGAGTTTTGGGCAAGCACCCAGTCGCCATCTCGATGGCTTTCTCGACCGGCTGGAGCCAGGCGCGCGCATCCTCGAACTCGGCTGCGGTGGCGGGCGCGATTCTGCGCGGATTGTCGAGCGCGGGTTCGATCTCGATGCAACCGACGGCACCGAAGCAATGGTTCGCAAGGCCAATGAGCGTTTCGATGTCGGTGCGCGGCATATGCGTTTTGATCAGCTTTACGCGGTGGCCGAGTATAATGCGGTGTGGGCTCATGCTTGCCTGATCCATGTCGCGCGCGCCGATTTTCCCGGCATATTGCAGGCGATCCACACCGCGCTCCGCCCCGGCGGCCTGCATTTCGCAAACTTCAAGCTTGGCGACGGCGAAGGACGCGATCCGCTTGGGCGGCTGCACAATTTCCCCGACACCGAATGGCTGGACAAGGCCTATCGCGAAGCCGCTTTCGATATTATCGATAGCGAGATCTATCGCGGCGAGGGAGCCGACGGCGTAGTGCGGGACTGGTATGCAATGACGATGATACGCAATGACTGATAGTTGGAATGTCACTCACATCTGCACGGGCAAGGCAGTACCTTTTCGCGGCGACGAGAAGAGTGCCTTTGCCAAATCGCCGGTGGATGGCCCGGTCGCCATCACAACACTGGGCATCGAAGGTGACGAGCAGGCCGACCGGAAGGTTCATGGCGGACCGCATATGGCGGTGCATCTCTATCCGCGCGATCATCACGTATTCTGGCGCGAGGAAATCGGCGACCATGGATTGCTCGGCCAACCCGGTGCGTTCGGTAGCAACCTGTCGGTTGCGGGCCTGACCGAAGAGCAGGTCTGCATCGGCGACCGTTTCCGGCTTGGCAGCGCCTTGCTCGAAATCAGCCAACCGCGCCAACCTTGCTGGAAGATCGAACACCGCTTTGGCCTCAAGGGTATGGTCGCGACGATACTCAAGACCGGTCGCTGCGGCTGGTATCTGCGCATCATCGAGGAAGGCACGGCGCAGACTGGCGATACGTTGGAGAAGGTCGGCAGCGGCGTGGGCGACTGGACAGTAGCCCGCGTGTTTACCCTTCTCTGGGGTGATCCGAAGGCGGCCAGCAGGACAGAGCTGCAAGCGTTAGCCGAACTGGAAACGCTCACACCCAGGCTGCGCGAGAAGGCCGCGGCGCGGCTCGATTGAGTATTTGCTTTCCTACCGAGCGCTGACGTGCTTGGTTGGACGCATGCGGTCTGAACTCGAATTCTGCTCCCAAAAACGCCTGGCTTGCGGCCATAGAGGTGCATTCAACCCAGTTGGTTTTTTTCCTTCAGGACTGTGGTCCATGTGGTCCATCTGTTCAGCCTTCGGAGCTGAAGCATGAACCGCCCCGCCGTCCTGATTACCGGAGCCGCCAAGCGCATTGGCGCGGTCGTCGCGCGTGCATTTGGTGAGGTGGGTTGGCATGTGGTGATCCATTACGGCAGCTCCGCGCAGGAGGCGGAGGAGCTGGCCGATGCCTTGCCCTCTGCCGAGGCGTTGCATTGCGATCTGGCGGATAGCGACGGTGCGGTGGCTATGGTCGAACGGCTTGCGACGCGGCTTGCTGATTGGCGCGTGCTGGTCAACTCTGCCTCGATTTTCCGCCCCGACGATGTAACCGCGATGGACTCGCAGGCGTATGACAGGGTGATGCGGATCAACGCCAAGACCCCCGCGCGCATGGCGCAGGCCTTCCTCAAACATGCCAAGGCGGAGGGGGGCCGCCGCGTGATCCAGGTGACCGACCAGAAGATCGCAAACTCCAACCCCGACTTCTTCTCCTACACGATGAGCAAGCACGCGCTGCATGCGACCATCGAGATGCTGTCCGATGGCGCGGCGGCCCCGAACGACCGGGTCTATGGTCTTGCGCCGGGTGCGATCCTGCCGAGCCATGACCAAACACCGGAAGAAACCGACGCCTCGCATGTGCTCAACCTGCTCGGGCGCAAGACCGATGCAAGCGAGATCGCCGATGCGATGCTGTTCCTTGCGGAAGGTCACCTCGCGAGCGGGCAAACGCTGTTCGTCGATAGCGGCCAGCACCTGCTCGACCAGAAACGCGATGTGATCTACCTGGCGAGAGAGGGGATCGACGGATGAGCAAGCCGAAAAAGCGTCACGGGCTGATCACGCGCATCTGGCACTGGCTCAACCTTGTCTGCGTCGTCGTGCTGTTCATGTCGGGCCTCAATATCTCCAACGCGCATCGCTATCTCTATTGGGGCAATTACGGCTTCGATCCTGCCGATGCGTGGCTTGCCGTGCCGCGCTTTCCCGGCTGGATGACGATCCCCGACTATTACAGCCTCGCGCTCGCCCGCGACTGGCACATATTGATGGCATGGCCTTTCGCTGTCGGGCTGCTGGTGATGTGGGTTGCGATGCTCATCAATGGCCATTTCTGGCGCGATTTGAGGACCAGCCAACGCGAATGGAAACCCAAGGCGATCTGGCACGATATCGTCGAGCACGTGAAACTGAACTTCGACCATGAAGGCGGCAAGTACAACTTCCTGCAGAAACTCGCTTATGGCGTCGTCCTCGGCGTCTTCCTGCCGGGTATGATCTTCACCGGCCTTGCGATCAGTCCAGGCTTCGAACCCGCCGCGCCGTGGCTGGTCGATGTGCTCGGCGGACGGCAGAGCGCGCGGTCGATCCACTTCATTTTCTCATGGGGTATCTTCGCCTTCTTTGTGGTCCATATCGTGCTCGTATTGCTGGCGGGACCAATCAAGCAGATCCGCGACATGATCACAGGAGGCGAGCGATGAGCCCGGTTATCGGAAGGCGCAGCGTGCTGGCCGGAATAGGGTTTCTGTTCCTCGGCGCATGCTCAAAGGTCGCCGACACGAAGATCGGCGGGACGCTGCTCAATTCGTCCGAGAAATGGCATATGGGCATCCACCGTTCGCTCGCGAGCCGGATGGCCCTGGCGCGCGAATATGACCGCTCCGAAATCTCGCCCACCTTCCGCGGCAATGGCTCGCGCACGGTCGATACCGACGCCTATCGCGCGGCCCTTGCCGACGGTTTCAGCGAATGGCGACTGGAGGTACGCGGGATGGTCGATAGGCCGATGTCGCTGAGCATGGACAATATCCGCCGCCTGCCCCAGCGCGCGCAGATCACCCGTCACGATTGTGTCGAGGGCTGGAGCGCGATCGGCGAATGGACCGGGCCGCAGCTATCGACGCTGCTCGACGCGGCGGGGGTGCAGGAGGGCGCGAAATTCGTCGTCTTCCGCTGCGCCGATGAACTCTCCGGCAGCCAGTATTACGAGAGCGTCGATATGGTCGACGCCTATCACCCGCAGACCATCGTCGCACATATGCTCAATGGCGAGCCGCTACCCGAGAAGAACGGCGCCCCGCTGCGCATGCGGATCGAGCGGCAGCTGGGCTACAAACATCCCAAATATCTGACCGCAATCGAACTGGTCGACAGCCTCGACGATATTGGCGAAGGCGAAGGCGGCTATTGGGAAGATCGCGGCGGATATCAGTGGTATGCGGGGATTTGAGAATGTTCGTCACTTCCCTTCACCCGTCATGCTGAACTCGTTTCAGCATCCATTCTTCAACTTGCACCGAAGCCGTGTGAGGATAGATGGACCCTGAAACAAGTTCAGGGTGACGACGGTTGTTGAAGTTGGCCGATGGCCTCTACTCCGGATAAATCCGGTTCATCGTCGCCCAATCACTCGCAATCATCTCTTCGAGCACGTCGAGGTCAATATCGGCTAGCTTGTTGACATAGAGACAGCTCTTCCCGCGCGAATGCTTGCCCAGCCGCTTGAGCTGCTCTTCTGTCCGCCTCGCTGCTACATCGTCGCAATAACCGCCCATCATATAGAGCGAGTGCTTGGCCTTGCGCGGTGAGAAGCCGGCCCGCATCCAGGTTACGTCGCGTCCGCTGGCATAGGTCGTGCGGTACTCACCGTAGCCGATGATCGACGGCCCCCACATCTTGGGTTCCTCCCCCGTTACCTTGCGGAACAGCGCGTCGAGCACTTTCGCATCCTCGCGTTTCTTCTCGGGCTCGACCGACGCGATGAAATCCGCCGGGTCGACATCGGTGATCTGGGTCTTTGCTTCAGCCATGGACGCAGGATAGCCCGACATTGACAGCGCGCAAGTCCGTGCCATGGTGCGGCAAAAGTTTGGGGGGGGGACAAACGCAACATGTGGCTACTCGACAAATTCCTGTCGCGCGCGATCAAGATCGGACAGCTGATCGTTACCGATCATGATGGCAAGGAATACACTTACGGGCCGGGTGGAGATTACTCGGAAACCGACGGTGGCCGCCCCGGCCCGGTCCGCATTCGCCTGACCAACAAGAAGGCCGCCAACCATATCGCGCGCTATCCGCAATGCGGCGCTGGCGAGGCCTATATGTGGGGCTGGCTGGTGGTCGAGGAACCGCACGATATCCGCGACATGATCCTGTTCGTGACCATGAACGCGAAGAAGCTGGGCGGATCATCACTCAAGGCCAAGGGGCCGTTCCGCAAGGCATTGCAAAGCATGATCGCCAAGGTCGACGGTATCAATCTGCGCGGCAGCGCGCGCAAGAATGCCGAGCACACCTATAACCTTACGCGGCGCCTGTACGAGCTGTTCCTCGACGAGGATCGCCAATACACGATGGCGTACTATCGTGAGGATCCCGAGAACACCTCGCTCGAGCAGGCGCAGATGGACAAGAAGGCGCATATGGCCGCCAAGATGTTCATGAAAACGCCCGAAGAGAACGGTGGCGTGCCGATGAAGGTGCTCGATATCGGCTGCGGCTGGGGCGGCTTCGCGATGTACCTGCACGAAATGTATGGCTGCGAAGTTCTCGGCGTGGCGCTCGCGCCCGACCAGATCGCCTTCTGCAAGGAACGCGCCGAGGCGGCGGGCGTGGCCGACAAGGTCAAGTTCGCGCTGATGGATTACCGCGATGTGACAGGCGAATTTGACCGTATCTCCAGCGTCGGCCTGCTCGAACATGTGGGCACGATCCACTATCCGCAGTTCTACGAGCACACCAATCGCCTGCTCAAATCCGATGGCGTGATGTTCAGCCATTGCTGCGGCCGCGCGGGCAAGCCGGGCCATACCGACGCCTGGACGCGCAAATACATCTTCCCCGGCGGCTACATCCCCGCCCTGTCCGAACTGGTCACGCAGAGCGAACAATATGGCTGGCAGGTGATGGATGTAGAGGCGATGCGCTACCACTACTCCTACACGCTGGAGGAGTGGTATAACCGCACGGTGATGCACAAGGACGAAATCGTCGAGATGTATGACGACGTGTTCTACCGCATGTGGCAATTCTACCTCGCCGGCGCCGAACAAAGCTTCCGCAACGGCGGGATGGTCAACTGGCAGCTGATCTATGTGAAGGACCGCAATGCGATCCCGATGACGGGAGAGTTTGTGTTCGAGGAGAGCGCGCGGTTGCGGGAGAAAGGCGTGGTGCCGGAGTGGAGTTTGGGTGCGGAGATGCGAGAGGCGGCGGAGTGAAGGAGATAAGGGTCAATTTGCTCTGACGAGATGACCGATGCCTAAGCGATCCAAACGCTCCAGCGCATCCTCACCAATAGCGTTTCGCTTTTCTATCGCGACTATTTGCCGCGCAATAAATTCAGCTATCGGTGGTGCTACTGCGTTGCCAATGAATCGCCCTCGGCGACCGTCCAACCCTCTGGGAACCCCATCAGTTGCTCGCATTCGCTCCAGGTCAAGTTTCTCGCCACAGAGAATTGGTCTATCGGTATGGCCGCCTTGATGTCGTCCAGTTTGGGCACGTATCGTGGGGCAATAGCTTGTTGCCTTGGTGTATCCGAAGCCTCCGCGACGCTGAACCAAAAGCGGAGCGTCTGAAACAGAGCTTTGCGAAAGGTCGGGTCTAGTTTTCCGCCCCTTCCCGCTCTTCGCTCGCGCCTTATTATCCCTAAGCAATTTGCTGCTGTCAGTATAGAATTGATAGGAAAGTTCCGACTTATAACTTCCGATAAGGAATACTCTTTCTCGATTCTGGGGGAAGCCGAAGCTGCGAAGGTTGCACGAGAACCATATCCCCAAATACCCGATTTCTTCGAGCTCGTTGACAACTCGCTCAAAGTCATTGCCTTGGTCTGCACTGAGGAGCCCGGACACATTTTCAAGGACAACCCAGCGAGGTTTTCTGACTGCAGCAAGTTCCGTAAATTCGTAGAAAAGTCCGCTTCGTCTTCCCTCAAGACCTTCTCTTTGAGTGTTTGCGTTGCTGAGGTCTTGACACGGCCATCCGGCAGCCCAGAGTTCGGCATCAGGAATTTCCTTTGGTTCGAGATCAGTAATATCAGGGTGAAGAGGAACATCAGGCCAATGGCGTTTTAAGACACGCTGACAATATTCATCAATTTCGCAGTGAAAGGCAGGTGTCAGCCCAGCCTTCTGGAAACCGAGATCAAACCCGCCTACACCGGCAAAAAATGACGCGAAACGCAAATGATCCTCCTAAAGTCTCGGTCCGAAACATAAAGGGAACGCTGATTAGGTCAACCATTTGCATCGAGATTGGATGGGATAACGAACTTGAGTAAACGCAGCAGCACCGGGACGCTCTATGAGCCAGCGACCTCACAAACTCATTCCCCTGAATACAGAGCCAACTGGCTCGCAAAGGCTAAAGCTACGTTTAACGCGCCGGATTCGGCAAATGCGAAATACTACGGCATCATTCTTGATTTGCTTTGGCCAGACAGTCATGGACTGCCTGGCCCCGCCGTCAGCGAGAAAGACATCCGTGCACGGTTAGACGAAGTTCGCGTCGCAGAAGGCAAGAAGCCATACGTCGACCCATTCCGGCGTATGCGTGAGCTGCAAGGTGATGAGGGCTTCACATCGATAGTAAAAAGTGGAACCAAGTATCAGCTACAATCAACGGATATTGGTCCGAAACGTGAACCACGCAGCAAACCTAGAGCGGCGCTATGGAGGGCTATTAAAGCCGAAGCAGACGGTGCGTGTTCGAAATGCGGTTTAAAAGAACCTGAGATTAAACTCTCGCCCGATCATAGAATTCCAAGATCAAGAGGCGGTTCAAACGATGATCCTAACTGGCAGCCTCTTTGTGTTAGCTGCAACACTCTCAAGAGCGTATCTTGCCAGAATTGCACGCGCCTGTGCAATGTTTGCTATTGGGCATACCCTGAACGATATGCGCAATTAGATGTAGCAGATACTTATCGTGGGAAAATTCGGGAAGAAGCAGAAAAGCATAAGATCTCTCAGAATGAGGCGCTAAACAAGATTCTGAAAGATTACTTTCGGAAATACTAGTCACAACGAAAACAAAAAATATCGAACCTAAACCACCTCTCTCACCTGCCCGATCTTGATTTCGTCCGCGCACAGTTCCGCTTGGGCTAGATCATAGGCCGACTGCATCCGCAGAATCGTCGCGGCGGATATGCCGAAGCCTTTCTCGAAACGGATTGCCATTTCGGGTGAAATCGCCGCCTTGCCATTGAGCAGATTGCTCATCGCCGGACGCACTAAGCCGCCAGCTGTTCCACCTTCTCGATCTCCGCCGCTTTCTCTCCCCGCACCGTCGCAAGATCGTATGCCTGCTGCAAATTGAGCCACATCTCGGGCGATGTCCCCAACAGCCGCGCCAGTTTCAACGCGACGAACGGCGTTATCGCCGACTTGCCGGTAAAAATATTGTGCAACGCCTCGCGGCTCATGCCCAGACGGCGCGCGAATTCGGTCTTGGTCAGGCCGGTTTCGGGAAACACGTCCTCGCTCAGCACCTCTCCGGGATGAACCGGCCCGAGACCGGCGATCGCTTCGCTCCTGTCCATCGTCATTTCCTTTCCTTGCCCGTGATATGCGCCCGGGCAGCGCTCAATGATAATCCTCCAGATCGACATCGACCGCGTCGCGCCCATCCCACGCGAAGGTCAGGCGATAATTGCCCGTCACTCGCACCGAGTAGCGTTTCGGCACACCCTGAAGCGGGTGGAAGTGAAACCCCGGCAGATCGAGATCTTCCGGTCTTGTCGCCGCGTTGAGCACAGCCATTTGCCGCTCCATCCGGCGCATATTCTGCACCGGCAGTTTTCGCGTCAAACCCTTCTGCGCGAACGCCTGCAGAGGTCTGCTGCGAAAGCTCCTGATCATTGGTTGGCGATAACTATCATGCATCAATTTGTCAAGTGACACTTAACATTCTGCATTCCGTTTTCCTACAGGCCGCCACGCGGCTATGTTCGCATCGGCTCTTTGAAAATCGAATAGATGCTCCAATCGGACAATCCACACGCGAAACTTCACTTTCGATTGTTCATACGCGCAAGTTTCGCAAACTTCGCCCCCCGAAGTTCACATCGTCACGCTGCGAATCGGGT
This sequence comes from Pontixanthobacter sp., assembly GCA_965223995.1. Taxonomy (GTDB): domain Bacteria; phylum Pseudomonadota; class Alphaproteobacteria; order Sphingomonadales; family Sphingomonadaceae; genus Pontixanthobacter. The sequence goes on from CBDCXY010000017.1 coordinate 576,188, forward strand.
CAGCTGGCGCGCTTCACCAACCGATAGACCGGTCCAAAGCCGACAAGCGCGGCACCGATAAAGGGCAAGGCGACAACCCATAGTCTGACGCCCGTCACACCTTCAGGGCTGGCAATGCTGATCGCGGCGGTCATCGCCAGGCCAAGGCAGATCAGCAGCAGGCCCAGCACCAGCCGCCAATGCGGTACCGGATAGTCGCGTTTTGCCGGTCCACTGCCTCTCTCGAAACGAACAAACAGCATGATCAGCGGCAAGGTCAGCGCAATATAGAGCGCGAACCAGATCGGCCTTGCTAACCACCATTCGGTGCTTCCCGGCACGACATCGAGCCCCACCCCGCCCATCAACCAAGCCGCAACCATCACCAGCACGAAGGCGGTCAGGTGCCACAGATAGATGCTCATAATCATCCCGTTCATCAGCACCACGCCGGTCCAGATGCGGATGTTGCCCAGCAATTTGCGCGCCGGTTTTTCGAGCGAGAGTGCCAGCCCGGTCTGCATCACGCCAAGCGCAAGCAAGGCAATCGTCGGCGGCATCGAATTGGTGATCTCTGCGCCCGGGACACCGATCATCGCCACCGGATAGGGGCCGTAGATCGTAAGGCCGACAAGAGCTGCCAATCCGGCGACGAACCACAGCAGCGCTCTCCCCTCGAACCGTCCGTCGCGCCAGGCATAGCCAAGCTGATGTACCGCCACCCAGACGAACAGGAAGTTGAGAAAATTGATGTAGGGTATGCCAGCGTAAAGCGTCAGCCAGTCGATCAGGATTGCTGCTGCGATAAGCGCAAGGAAGCTGGCGAGACCGAACCGCTCCCACAACCGATATGTCAACGGCGCGAGCGCAGTCACCAGCAGGTAGACGGCAAGGAACCACACAGGGACCAGCGCCAGCGATGTCGCCAGCCGAACGATCATCCGGTCAATCCCCATCTGCGTTCCAAAAAACGCGATCACGCCCCATACCAGCAGCACAGGGAACACCGGCTTGATCAACCGCTGGATACGGCTGGCAAACCAATCGGAATAGTGACCGCCTTTGTCACGGGTGGAGGCCCAACTGACCCCGTTGGAATAACCGCCAACAAGGAAGAAGATCGGCATCACCTGAAAGCCCCAGGTCAGCCATTGCGACCACGGCAGGATGCCCAGCAAATGCCCACCCTGCACCGCGCCGCTCTCGTCGATATAGGGCGCAGCCACCAGCCAATGGCCGATTACCACGGCGAGGATCGAGAAGGCTCTCAGGAAATCGACATAGCGGTTGCGCTCTGGCGGAGCCTGTTCCGCCATCGCAAGCGCTTTGCTCCAAAGTCCTGCCACGCAGCGCTCCTCCTAAATCCCGTGTTAGGCGGGATATAGGAACGCCGCTCCGATTTGCCTACTTTTGAACAGTTTGGGGCCTAGCCTTGCGCCATACGCTGGGCGGCGATCCAGTGATTGTTTATCTCGACATTGCCAGGGGCCAGTTCGAGCGCTTTCGTTATCAGGTCGCGGCCTTCGCTGCTTTGCGGATCGGCCTGCAACAGGCTCCAGCCGAGCGTGTCCATAATGATCGGATCCGACGGGGCGAGCATAAAGGCCTTGCGCGCCAGACCGACCGCACCAACCCGGTCGCCGCGCTCCAGCCGAATATTGGCCGCGTTGTTGAGGACAATCGGATCGGCGTCGCCGCCAGTGTTCAACACCCGCTGGTAGATTGTGTCAGCCTTGGCCCACTGTCCTGCGCGGATGGCCTTGCCAGCCTCGACGAGCTCCTTCGCATAGGGTACGCCCGATTTCGCCGAGCGTACGCGCTGCGCCAGCGTTTGCTGTTCTGGCAGGCCAAGCTTGCCGGCGAGCGATGCCCCCAGCTGCAAGGTCGCAGCGGTCGCATTCGCGCGGCTGAGCGCAGGCTTCAATATGTCCCAAGCTTTCTGGCTGGCACCGGTCGAGGCATATTGCTGGGCAAGGACGATTCTGGCCGCAGGGTCATCGCCGCCGAGCCGGAAGAACCGTTCCAGCTCGCTGATGGCAGTGTGGGTCTGGCCCCGCTGGGCCGAAATCAAACCGCGCAACTTGCGCAACTCCGCGAACTCGGCGCCTTTCGAGCCGGTCGCCTGAACCAGCATATGCGCCTGATCGATGTCTCCTTCCTCGAACGCCATCTGCGCGGCGAAGAAGGCACCGATCGGATTTTCGGGCGATATCTCTTTCGCCTTGCCTACCCACTCTGCGGCCGTTTCCGCATCGCCGCTTTCCCGGGCAATCGCCGCCATCGAGAAGATCGCCGGCAAATTCCAGGGGTTGGACGTCAGAACTTTCTCGAAGTGCTCCTTGGCCGCATCGAGGTTCCGGTCGCTGAGCTCGAGCCGCCCCGCCAACAGCCGCGCTTCGATCATGCTGGGACGTTTTTCAAAAACGTTGCCGAGCGATGCACGCGCTTTGGGTAGGTCGCGCTGGTCATAGGCGCGCTTGGCATCAAGGACGATCAGATCAACCGAGTCCGGAAACAGTGCCAAGCCTTCATCAAGAACCGCCAGGGCTTTGTCCGACTCGCCCTCGCTCAGTTGAGCTACGACGGTGACTGCATAGGACAACCCGCTTTTGCTGGTGCCGTTCTCAAGCGTTTCGAGCGCAAGGTCGGTATTACCCGACTGGAGATAGGACTTGGCGAGCAGTGCATTGGCTTCCTCACCATACTTTGCATTCCCGATGAGCTTCTTGAACTGCTCGGCAGCACCAACCGGATTTTCAAGAGCCAGCTCGGTCTTACCGTAGAGCATGATTGCTTCCGGATCGGCCGGGTTTTGCTTGAGGGCCTGCTGTACGAATATGCGCGCTTCCGAAAGATTGCCCTGCTCGCTTTTTTCGATTGCGGCGGCAAGCGGGTCGGAAGGCGTGTCATCGCAGCCTCCGACCAACAACAGCGAAGCGGCCAAGGTAGCCGTTAACATCTTGTAGGCGAGCGGGGATCGAAATTGTGTCGACATACTCGTCTATTGCCCGACAAGAATTCCCAATTCGTTAACTTCGATAAACCCTGCCGATCAACCATCAGTGTCAGCTTTTTTTACAAGCAAACCATCGATCCACGGTGCGTTAACCATTGAATCTCGCAGATTTTGGCCGGTTCCACAGAACTGGCACGCATGGTGCTTCACCTTAACCCTAAGCGTTTTGCTCAGAATTGACTGACCGCAACTTGATCGCGGCGAAAATGAAAGAGCAGTTAACTTTGATTAGGGGGATCCCGATGAAGAAATTGAAGATGGCCACAGTCGCTTTGGGCATGGCAGCTGCAGTTGCAGCAACGCCAGCATCGGCCGCGATTTACGAATACACCATGACCAATGGTGACGTGCTTACGATCAACACCGATACCGAAAGCGCGACATTTGTTGGCAACCGTATCAATGCCAGCATGACCAGCAGCCAGTTTGCTACGTTCACTGGCGGCGCTGTTCCGACGTTTAGCTACATCCTCGACTCGCTGGACGGTACCCGCCTGATCCGCGGCCAGTGGGTTACCGACAATCCGCTGCACGCCAACACAACCCACCCGCAGAAGCTGATCAGCTATGGTCCTGGTCGTAACGGTCGTGTGAACCTGTGGGCATGGTGGGGCGACCCCATCATCGGCGGTGACTACATCACCTACATCAAGTCCTACAAAGCGCAGGTTCCCGAGCCTGGTGCTCTCGGCCTGATGGGTCTCGGTCTGATCGGTCTGGCATTTGCCCGCCGTCGCCGGAAGAAGATCGCGGCCTGATCTCGATCAGTCCTGGATAGTTTGGGGCCTCCTGTCATCGCGACGGGAGGCCTCTTTCTTTTGGGCGGGATCCTGCGCAATCCACCCAAGCACGGGTTTGGCAACATATAGCCGAATCCCTTTGCTCCGATGCCATCTCCCTGATACCGGCTCGCTCGTCAAATCTGCGGAGCTTTGCAAATGTCGGACATCAAGAGAGTCGTGCTCGCCTATTCGGGCGGTCTCGACACCAGCGTCATCGCCAAATGGCTCGAGGTCGAGCGCGGCCTCGAAGTCGTGACCTTCACCGCTGATCTTGGTCAGGGAGAGGAGATCGAGCCTGCTCGCGAGAAAGCTCGCACCATGGGTATCCCCGACAAGCACATCTTCATCGAGGATCTGCGCGAGGAGTTTGTCCGCGACTTCGTTTTCCCGATGATGCGCGCCAATGCCCGCTATGAGGGCGATTACCTGCTCGGCACCAGTATCGCACGCCCGCTCATCTCCAAACGCCTGGTCGAAATCGCGCACGAGACCGGTGCTGACGCCATTGCTCATGGCGCTACAGGAAAGGGCAACGACCAGGTCCGCTTCGAACTGTCCGCATATGCGCTTGATCCCGATATCACGGTGATCGCACCATGGCGCGAATGGAACCTGACCAGCCGCACCGCGCTGATCGAATGGGCCGAGGCACATCAGATCGCAGTTCCAAAGGACAAACGCGGCGAAAGCCCATTCTCGACCGATGCAAACCTACTGCACACGTCGTCCGAGGGCAAAGTGCTCGAGGATCCTTGGGAAGAGACCCCCGACTATGTCTATTCGCGCACCGATCACCCCGAGGCAGCACCCGATGAACCCGACTACATCACCATCGAATTCGAGAACGGCGATGGCGTCGCGCTGAATGGCGAGGCGATGAGTCCGGCAACTCTGCTTACTTCGCTCAATGAGCTCGGCCGCAGGCACGGTATCGGCCGTCTCGATCTGGTCGAGAACCGCTTCGTCGGCATGAAATCGCGCGGAATGTACGAGACACCGGGCGGCGAGATCTACGCCCGTGCACATAGAGGGATCGAGCAGATCACTCTCGATCGCGGTGCGGCGCATCTCAAAGACGAGCTGATGCCCAAATATGCCGAGCTCATCTACAATGGCTTCTGGTACAGCCCCGAACGCGAGATGCTGCAGGCGGCTATCGATCTGAGCCAGGAGAAGGTCGGCGGAACTGTCAGGCTCAAGCTCTACAAGGGCAATGCATCGGTGGTCGGCCGCAGGTCTGCCAGCTCCCTCTATTCCGAACAACATGTCACATTCGAGGATGATGCCGGAGCTTACGACCAGCAGGATGCCGAAGGCTTCATCAAGCTCAACGCCCTGCGCCTGAAGCTTCTCGCCAAACGCGACCGCTGCTGAATCGACCAACCGTTGAGTTATCCACTCACGTCCACAGCTGAATCGGGCGAAAGTGGATAAGTCGCTCTTGCGACCCTTGCGCGACTCGCTTTCGAGGCGCAGCTTCATCAAATCGAAAGGGCGAGAAAGCCACTTTAGATTGAAGTCTAACGGCTTGAATATAAAGAGAGTTTCAAACCATTTCGATACAGCGGTTACTGTCCGCGCGGTCCTTGAGGGACAAGAGCAGAAGGCTTCGGCTGGACGCAATTGCACCGTTTGAAAGCTCCGCGAAAGCATACCGCTGTTGGCCGAGCAGTTCGGTCGAACATCGAAGAAGGTACCGGAGCTTCGGCAACAGTATGTTCGCTTGAGATGATCGACCATCATGGATTGATTGGCTGCGGAACCGGACGGAACAGCGAAAGGCTTTCGGGCCGGACGCGAACCGGAAGGAACCGGATGCCGGTGCGAGCGCCGGTGACAGAACCGCATCCAAAGACCGACCGCAAGGCCGGAGGTAGGAAGCGGGAAAACATCGGAGGCCAAGTGCTTTCCATGAGGAGAAGTCGCAAGACGGATCATCGGGAAAGACCACGCCCGGTAAGAGTGGGGTCGGTAGCAATACCGGCCCCATTTGCTTTTGGGGCGCTCTTTTCCGCGCTACCGTTCTCCCGCTCGCGAATCGCACGGCCAACCTGCTGAACGTCCGGCGCGCAGGACAGCGTCTTCACCGGGCATCTCCCTGCTTTGGGGGCGAACACACGACAAATCGGGGTAAGGATACGTCGACCCGCTGTGCGCGGCCCCCGCGCTTGGGCTATGATCGATCCGCAATGGACGGTCTGGCCTCTCTCCTGATCCGCGCCGCGCTGGCTGCGATTGCAGTCGCGGTGCTGACCCTGCCTTTCCTTGCCTCGGCGCAAGAGGGACGATCGGATTTCACCACCACCTTCGCGCCATATGAGGCGATTCCGGCCTTTCCCACGCCCGAGGATGATGCGGTCGATATCACCACCATCACCCCGCCCATCGAACAGCCCCGCCCTACCCCGGCCGGCGGCGCTGTTGTCCGCTCGCTCGGCACGGGCGTTGCCTCCTACTACGGGCGCCGCTTTCATGGCCGCCGCACGGCCAATGGCGAGCGGTTCAACATGAACGCGATGACGGCGGCGCACAAACGGCTGCCCTTTGGCACCCGGGTCCGCGTGACCAACCAGCGCAACGGCAAGTCGGTGGTGGTGCGGATCAACGACCGCGGCCCGTTCGTGCGGGGCCGGACCATAGACCTCAGCCGCGCCGCCGCCCGCAAGATCGGGATTATCCAGAGCGGGCATGGCCGGGTGAAGCTCGAAGTGGTCAAATAGCGCCTCGCTGCGCCAAACAGCCCGCCCTTGGCATCGCGCGCGCACCGGCCTAGCCTCCTGTCCATGTTCGTGCCCATCCCTGCGCTCGTGGCGATTGCCGTGGTGATCGCTTTCCTGCTGTTCCTGCTGATGCGGAGGGGCAGCCGCGACATGCTCGACGAGCAGCGACGCGAGGCCGGTGTGTCCTCGCCCCGGCCCTCACTCACGCGCCAACCATCTACGAACCGGCTCACAAGGCACGACATCGACCATATCCTCGACGAACCCGATATCGCCGCCGCGCTGGCCGCCGGGCACAAGATCAAGGCGATCAAGCTCGTCCGCGAGCGCACCGGGCTGGGCCTCAAGGAGTCGAAGGACCTGGTCGAGAGCATCTGAGGTGCCCCTTGTTTTGCGCACGGCCTGAAGGTCAGACCCCTGGAGGATAGCCGAGGCTGCGGACGCAGCCGCTGGCGCTTGAAGCCCAACAAACGACGCCCCTCCTCCTCACTCCGCTTCTTCCATCTCCTCCTCTTCGCACCCGTAGGTGCATGACCTCATCAGTTCCTCTTCATTCGTAACCAGCCACCATTCGTGGCCCTCGGCCTCGAAGGCTTCGAGCTGGAGCGCTTCGATCCGGCCGACCTCGTCCATGTCGTAATGCATATGCTCGGGCTTGATCGCATCCTCGGGCCGCGCGGCGCTCATGCGGCCCAAACGGTTGCCGAGCCATTGGCAGTCCTCCGGCCCGAGCAAGTCCATCGCGACGTTGCGCGGATCGTCGCATCTGCCTCCGCAATCGGGGCAGACGGGCGCGTCCTTGTCGGGTGTTTCGGAGAGACATGGACCACCTGGACCACTGTCCTGGGAGTAAAAACTACCCCGTTCGCCCTGAGCTTGTCGAAGGGCTGCTTTTTCTTTGATCCCAGCGCCAGAAGTGAAGTGCGACCGTTGACCCTGCGGCCCAGCTTCGCTTCCGACCGGCTCAGGGTGACCGGGTTGTGATGGCAGTTCTATGGGCCTCCCCGCACCCAAACCGCTCCAGCATGCCGTCGAAATCCTCCGCCAGCGCAGCGGCGTCTTCGGTTTCGGCCAGCCTGTCGAGCCGCGCGAGATGGGCGAGCAGCAGCCGCGAATCGTATCGCCGCCGCCGCGCGATCTCCTCGCCGTGATAGAACACCGGCTCCTCCACCCCATTCATCGCCCGGTCGGCCAGCTCACACGCCGCCGCCTCGCGCGCCACCACCAAAGCCGCATCCCACGCGCGCTTGAACGGCCGGGAAGCGCGCCGCATCCGGTAAACGCTCTGATGGGACGTGCGCGCCTTGCGCGACGCCGAGCGCACCGAGCCACTCGTAGCCAGCGCCTCGAGAAACACCGTCTGCGCCGCCAGATCGAACTGCGTCTGTGCAGGACGTGTATCGTCGGAGGGAATTTCGGCGATCAGCGCGGGGAGATTGGGAATGTCGGACGGCGAAGTCGAAGCGCCTAAAGCCCCCTCTTCTTCAGAGAAGGGGGTTGGGGGTGGTGCTGAACCCTGGACGTCACTCGACCCCGCATCAGATGCTTGCGCATCCGCCACCGCCCCACACCGCTCGCCCTGAGCTTGTCGAAGGGCTGCACTTTCTTGAGAGCTGGTTCCAGAAGTGAAGGACAACCCTTCGACAAGCTCAGGGTATTCGGATTTTGGGGGCGCACCCTCCCCCACACGCTGAGCAGCGACCGCCTCAGCCTCCGCCGCCTGACGCGCCAGCTTGCGCTCCATTGCGGCACGAGCAGCGGGAGATTTGGGAATAAATGTCATCGGTTCACCTATGGACTTGTGAGCAAGGGAACCGACTCAGTTATACAGAATGGGACGTGTAGGACAGGGGTCAATTCAACCGCTGCCTTCGTTTTCTGGTGGACTATTCAATCAGAGCCATGACACGACGGCAATGCTGGCATACAATTATTCATATTGTCAGAACGAGGTAGTAATGGACAATAGCAACGAGCAAGAACCATCCGAGAATTCATCATCGGAAGACAATGAAGATCCGCCGACGGCAGAGCAATCGCAAATAGCCGAAGATGCAGCGTTAGATATCGATGATGCCGTGAAAGGGGTTCCACCAATTCCCTATCATCTCGTCGAAAAACACTACAACAAAACAACAAAGCTTCTGTCAAATTCTGGTATCGATGAGAAAATTCAAGCCAAAAATAGGTGGCATGACTATGAATTCACGAAGCCACTCTTTCTCGCGTTTGTGGACATTTCTGGAGAGAATCTATCTGACTCGGATGAATATCTGTGCAGAGTTGTGCTGGAAGATGGCACTCAGAAGCACTTCTCCGCGCGCCCTATTGCGGGCGTAGTTCGCGTTGACGTAAACGAGTTTTGCCAGAGCTTTTCATTTAAACCGCCTAGCGTCTACTGGTCTTTGTTCCGCCGAACGCCGGAACTTCAAAAAGTCTCATTATGGGGTTTTTACAAGGAAAATTTGGGCGATTTCCTCTATAACATCTCTAGAGTGACAAAGCTCAAAAATGAGGCAGTTTCCAAGATTGAGGCGATTAGGGACGAGGCATCGGAAAAACTGGCGGCTCTCGTTACTAAGGAAAATGAGCTTTCAGATATCAACCAATCGATCTCAGACGCTAATTCGAATCTCGAAAATCTCAACACTTCAATAGCCGAGAAAGAAGCGACCGACTCGGAGCTACAATCAAAGATTACTCGTTCTGAGAACCAGCTTGAGACTATTGACGATCAAGTTTCTCAGCGAAAGGCTGAACTTGATACGATCACTAAATCTCGTGAGCATGAAAGGCAGGAGGTTGATAAGGCGAAAGCAGAACTCAAAAAGCTGACCAGCAATGTAAATTTGTTTCCGAGCGAAATATCAGGATTTGTCGATCAAGCTAGTAACGACATTCAGACCTATAAGAATTTTAGCGTTGGCCTAATTGCAATCATCTGTGTTTTGTTCGTTTGGGTACTGAGCGGAGCTTTTGATCTCTCGGAGTTCGTCAAGCAGAACCCTGAACGGGAAATTTGGCCCCTCTTGCTGGCCAAACTCCCTCTGGCAATTGCTGTGTCAGCGCTGGTCGCCGCAGCATACAAAATTTCCCGAGTTTTCATCGGTGAAATACTACGAATTAACCAACAGAAACTGTCGCTGACTCAAGTTAGCATAATAGCTAAGGATGTTTCTCAAGCAGCAGAGCATGATCTCGAATTGAGCGAAACTCAGACATACGGTTTGAGGCTTCGCGCGAAAATGGCGATGCTCTCTGATCATATCGGCACCTTCGTACCCACCAACGCCAAACATTTATTCCCGCAAAGTATTTTTGACACGATTTCAAATGAGAGTGATGACTCGACAGAGCAGGCTGAAGGAGAAATCCCTACGTTAATCTTACCAGATGAAGATAGCCCCACCGAAACGACCGATAGCGACTCAGAGAACAATCAATCGGCGCGGGGCGACCAAGGCTGATGCCTATAGCCTCCGCCAAACAGGATAGATACGGTCCGGTCCGGCACTCCGCGCATCGCCCCTCTCACTTACCCCAATCCGAAGCCTCTTCTTCCTCCTCACCCCAGCCCGCAATATCCTCCGGCGTCCAGCTTGAAGGATCGCCGGCTGGCACACGGCGCGCATTCTGTTTCAGGCCGAAGCTCTCTGCGCAGCTGGTAAAGTAGCGGTCGAACATGTCGTGGCTGATGTCGGTGTCGGGGCCCGACTGGCGGGCGCGGTCGGCTTTGCTGACGATGCAGCCGCAGGTCTTCTGGCTGTCCCATGTCGGATAGCCGCTGGCGTGCAATTCGCGGGTGCAGCTTTTGACGAAGTCGCTTTTCGCCTCCACCGGCGCGCGGACGCGGTCGTAGAAGCCGCCCGCAATGCTGAGCGCGACGATGGGCACCACGAAATACCAGACCTTCACCGCAAACATCTCCCTATCGCGCGGGCTGATCTAGCGATTGGCGGTTAAGGCGGAGTTATTCGGCGGCCTCTTTCCGCCTCGCCAGCATCGGTTTCAAATACTGCCCAGTATAACTCCCCTCCACCTTCGCAACCGCTTCCGGCGTCCCCTCGGCGACCACCTCGCCTCCCCGCACCCCGCCACCGGGGCCGAGGTCGAGGATATGGTCCGCGGTTTTGATCACATCGAGATTGTGCTCGATCACCACCACGGAATTCCCCTGGTCCACCAGCCGGTGCAGCACTTCCAGCAGTTTGCGCACATCCTCGAAATGCAGGCCGGTGGTCGGCTCGTCGAGGATATAGAGCGTTTGCCCGGTGCTGCGTTTGCTGAGTTCCTTGGCGAGTTTCACCCGCTGCGCCTCGCCGCCGGATAGCGTCGTCGCCTGTTGGCCGACCTTGACATAGCCGAGGCCGACCTCGTTGAGCATCGCCATCTTGTCGCGGATCGGGGGGACGGCCTTGAAGAATTCCTCCGCGTCCTCGATCGTCATATCGAGCACGTCGGCGATGCTCATCCCCTTGAATTTCACTTCCAGCGTCTCGCGGTTGTAGCGCCGCCCGCCGCATTCCTCGCAGGTCACATAGACGTCGGGCAGGAAGTGCATCTCGATCTTGATCAGCCCGTCGCCCTTGCACACTTCGCAGCGCCCGCCCTTGACGTTGAAGCTGAAACGGCCCGGCTTGTAGCCGCGCGCCTGCGCCTCGGGCAGGCCGGCGAACCAGTCGCGGATATTGGTGAAGGCGCCGGTATAGGTCGCGGGGTTGGAGCGCGGGGTGCGGCCGATGGGCGACTGGTCGATCTCGATCACCTTGTCGCAATATTCGAGGCCGGTGACCTTCTCATGCGGCCCGGCGATCACGCGGGCGCCGTTGAGCGAGCGCGCGGCGGCGGCATAGAGCGTGTCGATGGTGAAGGAGGACTTGCCGCTACCCGAAACGCCGGTGATGCAGGTGAAGGTGCCGAGCGGGATGGCGGCGGTGACGTCCTTGAGATTGTTGGCGCGCGCGCCATGGAGCGTGAGGTCGTGCCCGTTGCCCTTGCGGCGCGTGGTGGGGACGGCGATTCCGCGCACGCCGGTGAGGTAGTCGGCGGTCATCGAGTTCTTCGCCTTCATCACCTGTTTGAGCGTGCCCTGCGCGACCACCTCACCCCCGCGCACGCCCGCGCCGGGGCCGAGATCGACCACATGATCGGCCTGGCGGATTGCATCCTCGTCATGCTCCACCACGATCACGGTGTTGCCGAGATCGCGCAGGCGTTTGAGCGTTTCCAGCAAGCGATCATTGTCGCGCTGGTGCAGGCCGATGCTGGGCTCGTCGAGCACGTAGAGCACACCCGATAGGCCAGAGCCGATCTGCGAGGCGAGACGGATGCGCTGGCTCTCCCCGCCGGAGAGGGTTCCCGATGTGCGGTCGAGATTGAGGTAGTCGAGCCCGACATTGTCGAGGAAGCCCAGCCGCTCGTTGATTTCCTTGAGGATAGCCTTGGCGATCTGCTGCTGCTGGTCATTGAGGTGGTTGTCGAGATCGAGGAACCATGCCTTCGCATCGGCGACGCTCATCTTGGTCGGCTCGGCGATATCGGTCGGACCGTTTGCGGAGGGGATCTTCACCGCCAGCGCCTTCTCGTTGAGCCGCTTGCCGCCGCAGGTCTCACAAGGCTGGCTGGTCTGGAACTTGCCCAATTCCTCGCGCATCCACGCGCTTTCGGTCTGCAGCATCCGGCGGTTGAGATTGCCGATCACGCCCTCGAACGCCTTGTTGACGGTGTACTCCTTGCGCCCGTCCTTGAAGGTGAGCGGGACGCGCTGCCCCTTGGTGCCGTGGAGGATGATATCGCGATGTTCCTCGCTCAGCTCGTTCCACGGCGTTTCCAGGCCGAAGCCGAATTCCGCCGCGAGGCTGCCCAGCACCTGCATGTAATAGGGCGATGGCGGGTTGGACTTGGCCCACGGCACCACCGCGCCCTGCTTGAGCGTAAGCGCCTCGTTCGGGACCACCAACTGCGGATCGAACAGTTGCTTCTCACCCAGCCCGTCGCATGTCGGACACGCGCCCTGCGGCGAGTTGAAGGAGAACAGCCGCGGTTCGATTTCCTCGATAGTGAAGCCGCTGACCGGGCAGGAGAAACGCTCCGAAAACACGATGCGGTTGGCCGGTATTCCGGCCCCTTTTAGCCCTCCACCCTTCAGGGGGGAGGGTTGGGAGGGGGGCTCTGTGCCTCCCCCTCCCCCAACCCCCTCCCCTGAAGGAGAGGGGGCTTTGGAAAGCGCTTCTGCGACAGTGGTGTCCGCAAGATCGACATAAGCCAGCCCATCGGCCAGCTTCAGCGCCGTCTCGAAACTGTCCGCCAGTCGCGTCTCCAGATCCGGTTTAACCGCCAGCCGGTCGACCACCACTTCGATGTCATGCTTGAACTTCTTATCGAGCGCAGGCGCTTCCTCGATCGGATAGAGTTCGCCGTCGATCCGCACCCGGGTGAAGCCCGCCTTCTGCCACTCGGCCAGCTCCTTGCGATATTCTCCCTTGCGCCCGCGCACCACCGGCGCGAGCAGATAGAGCCGCGTCCCTTCGGGCAAGTTCATCACCCGGTCGACCATATTGGAGACGGTCTGCGCCTCGATTGGCTCTCCGGTAGCAGGCGAATAGGGCACCCCCACCCTCGCCCATAACAGCCGCATATAGTCGTAAATCTCGGTCACGGTCGCGACGGTCGAGCGCGGGTTACGCGAAGTCGTCTTCTGCTCGATCGAGATCGCGGGAGACAGCCCGTCAATATGCTCGACATCGGGCTTCTGCATCATCTCGAGGAACTGCCGCGCATAGGCGGAGAGGCTCTCGACATAGCGTCGCTGCCCCTCAGCATAGATCGTATCGAACGCGAGGCTCGATTTGCCCGACCCGGAAAGCCCTGTCACCACGATCAGGCTATCCCTCGGCAGATCGATATCGATCCCCTTGAGATTATGCTCACACGCGCCGCGAACCGATATTTTTGTCAGAGCCATAGAACGCCATCTGGGGTTTGCTTGATCGAGAGTCCAGCGAGGCGGCGAGCGCTCGCAGATTTATCCCAATGTTCTTGTAATGTTCGCCATTGTAATGACGCTTCTCGGGCAGTGCAAATTTGCGCACGTACAGACAACAGTGGGCCATAAGGTTCCGTCTCTGCTTCAATCGATTACGAAGAGGGAAGTAGAAGTAATTGCACTTGCCTTCCGCAAGTCAATTTCCGAAGGTCGCGGTCGGAGGTGCTTGATGAGCGGGAAAATCAATGGGATCTGGCGTTTTACTGCAGTCGAGCGAAAAATCCTCAGATGCGTGGCGGAGGGAAAGACCGCAGACTTCAGCGAGGATAAGGTCGGGGACGAATTACTTACGGTATCCGGAAAATTCATTTCGGACTTGTGGCTGGATTTGATCGAAGGCGCCGTTCTCCATCCTCGCGGAATTTCGCTGAAAGCTCTCAAAATCCTGGACCAGATCAAGCTGGAGGGTGCAAGGCAAACGTCTGCCGGTCGCAGCTGCCTTTTGGGCTTCATTGCCACTGACTGTATTTTTGAGAAAACCCTCGAAATGGGCAATATTCGTGCGGAGACGCTTGGATTTGATCATTGCAAATTCGGGGATACCGGAGAATTGACCAACCCCGCCGATACTGACTCGATGGTTCACATAAGTTTGGGGGGATGCCAAATCGATGGCTCTCTATTGATCATAAATTGTGAGTTGACTGGCGGGCTTCACGCCGAATTCTCCAGCATCCACGGTGAAATTCTTGCTGAGCGGAGTACCTTCAAAGCAGGCTTTAGCCTTTGGGGGGCCAAAGTCGATGGCGCACTGAAACTTCACTGGTGTCAAATATCTAAAGGCCCATATCTTGTCGGGTTAGCTATCCCGAACACGAAGTTTGAGGGGCGAATTGCAATTTTCCGATCGCGCATCTGCGGCGGAATACACGCCGCAAACACCGCTGCCCCGGAACTGGAAATACGTTTTTCAACCTTCTCGAAAGGCGGTGTGGCCAACTTTGAGAACGCACAAATCGCCGGAAACGCTACCTTGCAGCGGGTAAAATCTACTCAACATTTTTCGCTGGCGAAGTCTGGTCTCGGCGGAGATTGTTCAATCAGCCAGTCAGTATTTCAAGACGGATTGAGTCTGCTGAACGCAGAACTGACCGGCGCATGCTATATTTGGTCCACCCAGTTTGCACACACCAACAATGGATCTTGGGCAGTAAACCTGCAGAGCCTGAAAGTGTCTGCTGTTACGCTGCATAAAATCGTCGTCAACGGCAACATGTCCGTCAAAGCAATCCAGTCGCGGGGCGAGATCAACGTGTCTCAATGCAATTTGGGAGCCCGGCGTCCAACGATAAGCTGCATAGAAAGTAAGAACTTCTACCTACTCGAATGTAGCGACTTGGAATGCGGTGTGGCTGCGGTGTTTCAAAATTGCAGCATAAATTCCAGGTGGCAATTTTCCAGAGCAAACATTCGAGGAAATCTCTTCATTCGGAATTGTTTCGTCAACCGTTCCGAACGAACCGGATGGAGCATCGACCTCGAAAATTCGCGCGTCGGTTCAATCGTGTTTATCGATTACTCATTCTTTTCCAGCGGGATTTCGGCACCCTTGCTGGAGTGCGGAGAATTGCAAATTTGCGCAAATGTGATTCTGCCCGGCGGCTCGATTTCAACCGGCGCACATTATTCAATATGGGCAAGTGACTGCATCATCAGGCGCAGAATATCTTTCGGCGCACGCTTGTCTGAAAACGGACCTCCAATTCGCAACACCTTTACCGGCAAAGTGGAACTATTCTCATGCAAGATCGGAGAGGCTCTGAAATTTGCATCCACCACCTTGTTGATGGCCGACGAAACTCTAGACCGTAGACTTGGAATTGCACTGGGTCTCGCGCGGATCGAGGTAAACGGTTCTGCGAAAATTGCCGCACGGGATTACTCGTTTCAGGAGAACGATACGAACTTCGAAACTCCTCCCCAGATTGAAGGCTGCGTCGATTTGGACAACTCCAGAATTCGCGGATCACTCTTGCTTCATGAGGCGTCGATCAAAGCAATAGGCGAAATCCGCCGCCCGCTGAGCCATTTTGAAACTGAAGAGCGTGTCAGCAAGCGCAAACGCGGTGTTGCGCTGTCAATTCGTAGCACAACCATTGAGGGCAAGCTTGAGATCGGAACCCCACAAGTAACTGGCTTGGTTGATATGCGCGAAGCGCGCATAGATATGATCGCTGATGGCGGCGGAGACAGGTGGGCGAAGGCTGGACTGGCCCCGGGCCACCTTCTGTTGGACGGTCTTTCCTACCGCGATCTCGACGACGTCCATGATAGATCGCAGGACGCAGAAAACGCCGTCAACAACACCTCCGACGCCGCAACCCGAAGACTAGAATGGCTGAGGCTGCAATATCCGGACGGCAAGCCTACAGCTGACACTTTCGTTCCCCAGCCCTATGAACAACTGGCCTCCATCTTTGCTTCGGAGGGAAACGAGCGCGCACGGCGGCAGATTCAGATCGCAAAACGGGATATGCAACGGCTGCACGGTCGTCTCGGCAAATTTGAGCGCTGCGTACAGTGGTTGTTACGAGTGATCAGCAAATACGGGTATTCACCCGGACGGGCGATCATTTCAAGTATGCTCTACCTCGCTATTGGCGTTATCACAGCTGCGCTTCTGGACGCGAAAGGCATGCTGATGCTGGCAAGCACGGACTTCCCACAGACGACGCCTTTTGACCCGCTCGTATACGCGCTGGACTCGGCAATACCGATTATTGATCTCAATCAGGACAGTTCGTGGATACTAAACCCAGAGGCAATCGGATCGCCGGTGCTTCTCGCAACCT
Source organism: Pontixanthobacter sp. (assembly GCA_965223995.1). GTDB lineage: Bacteria > Pseudomonadota > Alphaproteobacteria > Sphingomonadales > Sphingomonadaceae > Pontixanthobacter. The sequence continues at coordinate 592,522 of CBDCXY010000017.1, forward strand.
TGATGTCGGCAAAAAGTGTCTATGAAGTTGTCGGTATGCTGCTGGTCTCGATTACCATTTTGACGTTGACGGGAACACTTCGAGATAAGGAGTGATCACGCCCATGCGCGACCACGCATCGACCTCTTTCTCCAGTGCGACCACGAATACCAGTCCGAGCAAACCCAACGCACAGCCTATCGCGAGGCCAACCAGCGACCAGCGAACGGCAAGACTCGCAACGGGGATTTTCAGCACGGTGCGAGAATGCAAAGCAATCGCCCGCGTATCAAGGAAAATCGCGCGCCGGAAACGCGCACAAATCAAAATCGATAAATAGACCGCTTCGATAAACTAGTAAGACTATAAATATCCTGCACGTATCTTCAATTTTCCAGTTCTTATGATATTCTTCACCAATTGCGACTCGCAAGACTTGTTTTTTGCGCGTCGTAAGGGTCGCCAACGGAGGGGTTGGCTATGAGCGATTTTGAATTGACCGCAGATGTGTTGCAGCGTCTTGCGAAGAGGAACCAGTTTTCTCCAAAAGCGGGTCGCTTGATATTTTTCGGTATCCGCGGCGCATTGCCAATCGAGATCAACGGGACCGGGTTTGCCTCCGCGCAGCAGCTCAGATTTGCCGATGTGAACCACCAATATATGCGCTGCACGATCGGGCAGTTTGACACCAGCAATGACAGGCTGGCGGTTTTCCCGGGTTCTACTGTTCCGCATATCAAGAATATCAGCAAAGCCGCCCGTCGGGGCGGGCTGGGTGCGAACATGCTGATGCTGGGCCACTATGCCTATAGCAAGGGGCCGCACCCCAGGCCGCCCAAGCGTGGTTCGCACCGGGCTTTCAGGCAGGCGAGCTGGTTCCCCGTATGGCGCTCGCGCGACGACCACGATTACGAACTCGACGATATGATCGATAATGAAGGCGCGTTTGTGTGGGACAATCTGCACAGCGCATACAACGACAATATCGACCGTCCGCGATTTGCCTCTGCCGGCTGTCAGGTTGTCTGCGGGCATGGTGAAAGCCCGAGGGGCAACGGCAACGAACGCGGTCCCTGGCGCAAATTCGTCTCGCACGCCTATGGCACGCGCGGCAACCAGCCGAAATTCAGCTACTACCTGTTCAGCGCAGCAGAAGTGGCGATGGTCACGGGGCGGACCGACGACAGGATCTGGTGCTCTTTGAGATTTGGCTCATCGGGCGATCTGGTCAAACAGGCTCAAGCGAAGCTGATCGACGACGGGTTTCCGCTCGGGACCCCCGACGGCGACTTCGGTCGCAATACGCTCGACTCGCTTATCGGCTTTCAGGAACGGAACTTCGGACGCGGCACAGCCGACGGTATATTGGGCCCGAATACCGCGAGTGCGTTGGACTTCGACTTGCCTAGGTTATCGGAGATTTGATCTATAACATTGATAACTCAAAGTAATGGTGGATATTTTGTCAATATTTTTTGGAAAATCGAATAGACTCAGTCCGGCTTACTTGACTCAATTGCACGCCAACCTAGAGTTAAAAACAGGGAGAATAGAAGAGCGATGATCCTGCCAGAGCATTTTACCGTTTCGGCGAATTGCGGGCGATAGATTGTACACTCTCACATCGGGCTTTGGACGTATCCACGTCCTCAGGGCAGTCGCAGCCTTCGGCCTGATCGGTCTGAATTGCGCCTGCACCACGGTGCAGGTTGATTCCGGGGGCGGCAGCACGATTTTCGGCATCGGCGTGGTTCGTGTCGAATTGCCACCCACCAAAGGCGACACGCTGGCGATCGAGCGCAGCGGTGTCGGATTGGGTTGGGAAAGCACACCGGGTGGCGGCGTGTGGCTAGGCTACAGCGCCTCTGAATGGGTTATCGCAGACCCTGCCGATTGTCAGATGCTGGTGATCATCCGGTCACCCACACAGGCCGAGAACGCGAAGAGAATTCTGGAGTCACTAGAGGGGGAAACACCATGCGTCGTCGATCATACCGGTACCTTGCAGCCATAGCCCTGCTGCCGCTTGCCACTGGATGTGTGCAGGCGACCAGACACAGCAACACGATGCTGTTCGGGACGAATACTACGTTCGGAATCAAAGCTGGCACGGCGACCGGAGAAACACCGAGCATTGTCGTCGGCTATGACCGCCAGGAGGCTGTTATCATGCCACTGGTGGCGAACACCGCAAAGAATTCGAATAGCAACAATCTTCTAGACCCCTGCGATCTAACGAAAGACGTCATGGTCGGCGGAACAGCCAAATATGCGGTGCATCCGTGCTCGTTGGTCGCTGTAAACGGTAAGGCGATGGATAGTTACTCGGTGCTCGCCAGTTTCGGCGCACAGTTCGATGCCAACGGACAAGGCGCAAAAGGAGGGCTAGCCCAGTACTTCTCGACCGGGATCGCTGCCCAACTGCTCGCCGCAACCGGCGGCGCGTCGGTCGTAGCCACCGGGAACGCGGCAGCACTCTCCGCAGCGAAAGCACCGGACGCTAACGAAACCATCAATTCGTTGTACGGCGATACCGCCGAATTCAAAGTGGGCCGGGAATTGGGCAACGCGTATAATGATTTCTCCGACCGCTTATCGGCCAAAATCGCTCTTACCCCACAGAGCGCGCTTCAACAGAAGATGCAGAGTTTTGAAGCTGCCGTAGCATCAGGCTCGAACGTTGCGGCTGCCTGCACCAGCAAAGATCGCTGCCAACAGGCTGCGAAACAGCAGTTCGCTGTCTCATATGGTTTCAATCCTTCAGGTTATGAGACGGCTCTGAACAGCTGGACTACCGACACCAATTAAGGGGGAAATGGGATGAAGACGGGATATATTCAGATTTTCGACAAGGAGGGTGATGCCGTGACCGCACTCGGAAGAATCTCAGGCATCTTCCCCGACTACAACCACGATTTGTTGAAGAAGTGCAACCAGGTCCAGATTTGGAAGACGATTGGCGGCGAGACGTCGAGCGATATCGTAGGCGAGCTCAATGATGAGATCGTCTATGTTGTAACCTCTATGCCGCCAAACTGAACAGAGAAACAACGGCTGGGTCGCCAAGGATCACCGAGCCCTGCCGGTAGCCGCTTCAACTACATCGACGAACTCCCATTTGGCACGGACGAACGGCAGGGGCACACTTGCATTCCCGGTCAATCTCCGGTTCAAGCGCTCGCAGCTAGATATGCTATCGATACGGGGCTGGCATTTCGACGCGGGGCATAGTGCCGCTGCGCCCGGCCCCGGAAATTACGGGGAGCCAATATGAAAACCCAACTTATGGTCGCAGCAGCCGCCAGCGCGCTGCTTGCGGGATGCTCGGCGAACGCCACTCAGGAAGTTGCCAGCGCAAATGAAACAGCAGCAGCGGAGACGGTCGTGATCCCCGAAGGAACCGGATATTTCGCCTCGGACAGCACGCTGCCTTTCCTCGCGCCGGATTTCACCAAGATTTCCGAAGACGATTACATGCCCGCTTTCGAGCAGGGCATGGCAATCCAGAAGGCCGAAGTTCAGGCGATCATCGACAACCCCGCCGCACCCACTTTCGAGAATACGATTGTCGAACTGGAAAAGTCGGGCCGTATGCTGGGCCGCGTTGCACGCGTGTTCTTCCAGCTGACCGGTACCAACACCACCGACCGGCTCGATGCAATCAACACCGAAATCAGTCCGCGACTATCTGCGCATGGCGACAGCATCACGCTGAACCCCGAACTCTTCGCCAGGGTGAAGGCGGTTTACGATATGCGTGCCTCGCTGAACCTGTCGGTCGAGGACGCCAAACTGCTTGAAAACACTTATGACAGCATGGTCCATGCCGGCGCGTTGCTGACCGATGAGCAGCGCGAGCAGGTCAAGGCGATCAACACCAAACTGTCCACGCTGACGACCGAATTCGGCCAGACCGCGCGCAATGCAATGTCGGGCCAGCCGCTGGTGGTCGACACGGCCGAGGAACTCGCCGGACTGTCGGAGGGCGATATCAAGGCCGCTGCCGATCTCGCCACCGAGAAGGGGCATCCGGGCAAATATGCGATTGCGCTGCAGAACACCACGCAGCAACCATCGCTGCCGGCGCTGGAAAACCGCGCCACGCGCGAGAAGCTGTTCAAGCTCAGCCACAACCGCGCCGATGGCACGACCGATATCGATACGCGCGACCTGATCGCCCGGATCGCGCTGCTCCGGGCAGAGAAAGCTGCCCTGTTCGGCGAGGCCGACTGGGCGAGCTACACAATGTATGACCGCATGGCCCAGAAGCCCAAGACTGCGCTCGACTTCATGGAGCAGATGGTTCCGGCCCTCGCCGCAACGCAGCGCCGCGAAGCTGCCCTGCTCAACGAGATGATCAAGGCCGATGGCGGCGATTACGAAGTGAAGCCGTGGGACTGGTATCTTTACGCCAACAAGGTGAAGGCCGAGCGTTACGATCTCGATGAAGATGCGGTGATGGAGTATTTCCAGCTCGACAAGGTGCTCGAAGACGGCATCTTTTATATGGCCAAGGAGCTCTACGGCCTGACCTTCGAGCGCCGCACCGACCTGCCCGTCTATCACCCCGATGTGTGGGTCTACACCGTGTTCGAGGCAGACGGATCCGAGCTGGGCGTATTCTATTTCGACCCGTTCCAACGCCCCTCCAAGCGGGGCGGCGCCTGGATGAGCAACTTCGTCGACCAGAGCTATCTGTGGGACACCAAGCCGGTGATCTATAATGTGCTTAACATCCCGAAAGCGCCCGAAGGCGAAGTGCAGCTGGTCAGCTTCGACTGGGTCAACACCGCGTTCCACGAATTCGGCCATGCGCTGCACGGCTTCTTTGCCGACCAGAAATATGAAAGCCTGTCGGGCACCGCGACCGCGCGCGATTTCGTCGAGTACCCAAGCCAGGTCCATGAAATGTGGGCGACCTGGCCATCGGTCCTGTCGAACTATGCCAAGCACTACGAAACCGGCGAGACTATCCCGGCGGAAATGATCGAGAAGATCGAGGCAGCGGCCAAGTTCAACCAGGGGTATGATTTCGGCGAAGTCGTCGAAGCCGCGCTACTCGATATGAAATGGCACGCGCTGAGCCCGGCCGAGGCGAAGGCACTGGTCGGCAATCCGGCCGCGGTCGATGCGTTCGAGCGCAAATCGCTGACCGATCTGGGCCTCGAAATCGACCTTGTGCCACCGCGCTATCGCAGCACCTATTTCAACCACATCTTCAGCTCGCCCGCTGGCTATTCGGCGGGCTATTACAGCTATCTGTGGACCGAGATGCTCGACCGCGATAGCCGCAAATGGTTCGCCGACAATGGCGGGCTGACGCGGGCAAATGGCGATCACTATCGCAAGACCGTGCTCAGCCGGGGCGGAACGATGGACTATTTCGATATGTTCCAGAACTTCGCCGGGCGCCAACCCGATGTCACTCCGATGCTCGAAGCACGCGGACTGACCAGCGAAGGCGAATAAACCTATGGCCCGCCCTTAACCGGGCGGGCCAGATACTTGGTCAATAGCTTGAGAACACGCGAAAACTTCGTTCATGTAGCGATCATGCAGACCTATGTAACAGTGTTACATTGAGCGGTTTGATGCCGCAGTATGACGGAGGGACTGGACTATGGGCGCTGTCACGCGATTTTCGATCCGAACTGCGATATCGGGCCTGGTAGCGAGCGGTCTGGTGCTGGCCTTCGCATCGCCTGGCGTTGCGGAAAGCCAACGGCCCATGTCTCCATCGCAGCAGGGCGAATTGAACGCAGACGAGATTTGTGCGCCGTTCCTCAACGCGGCACTCGAGCGAAGAGAACAGCGGACCGGAGCCGTTTTCAATTCGGTGGCGCCGGCGATTTCGGTTGCACCCGCCCCTGCCCCGGTACCCGCAACGGCTCCTCCGCCTCCGCCTCCGGCACCCGTTCCACCACCCCCTGCCAACCGCATCGCTTCAAACGACTCTGTTGTCGTATCCGGACAGAAGATCCAGCGGCCAGCTGCGGAAACCGGATATGCGGCCGCAGTCGCAGGCACGGCTCACAATCAAGCGCCCAGCCCCGACCGCGAACGCTATGACGGCAAGGAAGTCGCCAGCATCCAGCGTGTGGCCGAACAGCCCGTTTCCACCTTCTCGGTCGATGTCGACACCGGCAGCTACGCCAATGTCCGCCGGATGATCGGCCAGGGCCGCTTGCCGCAATCGGCGGCGGTGCGGACCGAGGAGATGCTCAACTACTTCCGCTACGCTTATCCGCGCCCGAAGAATGCCGATGTGCCATTCACGGTATCAACCGATATGGCGCGCACACCGTGGAACGACGATACGCGATTGCTGCGGATCGGATTGGCCGGGTACGACCTGCCAACTGACGAGCGCCCCACCGCAAACCTCGTTTTCCTGGTCGACGTATCGGGTTCGATGCGCAGGCGCGACAAGCTGCCGCTGGTCAAATGTTCGCTTGCGCTCGCAGCGGAGCAACTGCGCCCGCAGGACCGGATTTCCATCGTCACCTATGCAGGCCGCTCACGGCTCGCGCTGGAGCCGACCAACGACAAGCAAAAGGTTCTCGCCGCGATTGCCTCGCTGCGTTCGGGTGGATCGACCGCTGGCGCGGCAGCGATCGAACTCGCCTATGACACAGCGCGCGCCAATTACCGTAAGGGCCAGGTCAACCGGATCATGCTGGCCACCGATGGCGATTTCAATGTCGGACTGACCAACCGCGACGCGCTGATCGATATGGTCGAGCGCGAGCGCGAAGCTGGCATTTCGCTGACCACGCTCGGCTATGGCACGGGCAATTACAATGAAGCGATGATGGAGCAGCTCGCCGATCACGGAAACGGCAACTATTTCTACATCGACCAGCCGCGCGAGGCGCAGAAGGTTCTCTTCGAAGAGCTCGTCTCGACGCTGTTCACCATCGCCAAGGACGTGAAGATCCAGGTCGAGTTCAATCCGGCGCATGTCGCCGAGTACCGCTTGATCGGATACGAAAACCGCGCGCTTGCCGAGGAAGACTTCAACAATGACGCGGTCGATGCGGGCGAGATCGGCGCCGGTCACCAGGTAACCGCTTTGTACGAGCTCGTCCCCGTGGGCCGCAAAGGCTGGACGCCCGAACGTCGCTATGCCGCCAATGCGCGGCCCGTTGCGAGTGGTGACAAGTCGAGCGAAATGGGCGTGATCCGGCTGCGCTACAAGCTGCCAAATGGCGACACGTCACGCCTGATCGAGAAGGTGCTGCCCGCCGATCAACTCGCCCGACGGACCCCGCAGGCCAGCGGCGATATGGCCTTTGCCGCTGCCGTGGCTGGCTTCGGCCAATATCTGCGGGGCGATACATATCTGAACGGATGGACCCCCGCCGACAGCATCTCGCTGGCGCACAAGGCTGGCCCGGCCCCGTGGCGCAAGGATTTCCTGCAAATGGCGCGGCGCGCCGAAGAACTGCGCAAGGGGGGTTAGGCGTGGTGGCTAGGCAGAAGCGGTTTCGGTCGCCACCGTGCAAGCGGTGCCATCTTCGCCGCAGCCCAGTAGCTCGACGAATTTCTCGGCATTGATCGCGACGTCATCGGGGCCGATCTGGTCGAACGGATCCTCCAGATGCTGCTGGATATTGTCGAGACCGGTCAGGATGATCGCGAACAGCACCGGCATCACATAGGTCAGCACCGCGGCCTCATACTCGATCGCCTGATGCGCGAAATAGGGGCCGTAGATCACCGGCAGCAGGATGATGAAGAAATCGCTGAAGGCACGCAAGGTGCGCGGTGTGCGATACTGGTAGATGTGCTTCACGCTCTCGAAGGCGACGATCATCTTCGAGATGTACTGGTTGCAACGCGAGCATTCACCACCCGCAAGCCCCTCACCGCGCATCCGCTTGACGAATTCTGACAGCTCGGAAAACGCAGCATAGACCCGGCGCTCATTGGCGGGCATTTCCTCGCGCGTTCCCTTGAACATGTCGCGGCAGCCATGGAGCAGATCGGCGAGCACTCGCTCAAGGTGCCGGATGCGGTCGGTGTCATGCTCGGGCAGCCAATCGCGTGCGGCGAAGTAGATCGCGCGGCCATGCGCCTTGATCACACCATAATCGTCAAGCGCGCTCTCGCGCCGCTTGTAGGCATGGCCAATCGAGAACACGATCGGAAAGATAATCGCGGTCGAAATGATCGTGAGCGGATAATCGGCCACTAGATTGAGCTTCAGCGAGACCCATGTGGCAAACACCGCCAGAACGGCCACCGCCAGCGAATTCCAGCTAACAATCAAACCTATACGTGCAAAGCGATCAAACAGCATGTTACCCCCGGTTCATGTCTTGCGGACGCGATTAGCCCGAAGGCTTTGAAACATGGTTAATATGCGGTTGCTGCGGACACAAATGCCTGGGCACCGTCTTCGCCGATCCAGTCGCCGCGAACGTTCCATACGCGCTCGACGACCTCGGCCGAAAGAGCGCTTTGCGGTGTTCCATCGGCTTCGGGTACCCCATCGCCGAGAACCAGCACGCGGTCTGCATGGTTCATCGCCAGGGCCAGATCGTGGAGCACGATCACCACACCCGTTCCTGTTTTTGCCTCGCGCCTCAAATGGCCGACAAGCGTCTGCTGGTGCGCAATATCGAGCGCGGCAAGCGGTTCGTCGGCCAGTATCCAGTCCGGCTCACCAGCAAGCACACGGGCAAGAAAGGCCCGTGCTTTCTCGCCTCCGGAAAGCTGCGAGACGGGGCGATCAGCAAGTCCCGCCAGGTCGAGTGCCGCGAGCGCAGCGTCGACCGGTTCTGCCGCCATATCGCCATGCGGCATCCGACCGAGCGCAACCAGATTGCGAACGGCAACGTCCCACGCAGCTTCGCCGTTTTGGGGGAGATAGCCAATCCGCCTTGCGCGTTCTTTCGCAGACAGATCATTGTGAGCGTCCTGGCCGATGCGAACCTCGCCCGTATCGGGTTTGAGCAACCCGGCCAACACTTCGAGCAGCGTCGACTTGCCCGCCCCGTTGGGCCCGCAAATCGCGGTAATTTGCCCTGCGCCCAAAGTGGTCGATACATCCGACAGACGATTGGCAATCGTCAGGCTCCGCGCAGAGATCGTCATGTCAGCCCTCCCGAATAGCCACGGCGCATTTTCAGCAGCAGCCAGAGGAAGAACGGCGCGCCGATCAGGCTAAGCGCAATGCCGAGGCGCAATTCGGTTACGGTGGGCAGGATACGCACTACACTATCGGCCACAAGCACCAGAAGCGCCCCAGCCAGGGCGCTCGGAATGATCAGCGATGACGGACGTCTGTCGGTCAGCGGGCGAACCAGATGCGGTACGATCAGCCCGACGAAGCCGATGATTCCCGCGACTGCAACGCCGCTGCCCACGGTCAGTCCCACGCCTGCGATCAACCATGCCTGAAGTAATCCCGGGCGCATGCCGAGTGATCGCGCCGCCGCATCGCCCAGTATCAGCGCGTCGAGATCCTTGCGCGCGATCCAGAAGCACATAACCCCTAGCAGGGTCAGTGGGGCGGCGAGATAGACCTCGCGCCAGCTCCGGTCGGTGAGCGCGCCCATCAGCCAGGTGACAATCTCGCTCATCGCAAAGGCGTTGGGGGCAAAACTGATCGCCAAACTCATCAGAGCGCCCGCAAGGCTGGCGATCATCATCCCAGCAAGAGTGAACAGGGCGATCCCGCCCGTGCGCCCCGCGATGAGCGCGAGCATAGCCATTGCTCCCGCCGCGCCGACCAGTGCGAAGAGCGGAAGCAGCCAGGCACTCGCGGCATATCCAAACCAGAAACTCGCCACCGCGCCCAATGCAGCCCCCGGGGCAATCCCGAACAGGCCCGGATCGGCAAGCGGGTTGCGCAAATAGCCCTGCATCGCCGCACCCGCCGCCCCGAGACCCCCGCCGACGGTTATCGCAAGCAAAGCGCGGGGAAGACGCAGTTCGGCCAGAATGACCATGGCATTCGGGGTCTCGCTGAAGTCGAGCCAGACCCGACCCGCGAGCAGTGACAGGCCGAAAGCGACCAACAGCAGCACGAGCAAGACCGGAATGGCGCGGTTCATTCTGGTGTGTTCCCATGAAGGCGGGAACCTCCATCAATCCGGCGCTGCGCAACTGGCCTGAGACCCCGGGCTTTTCCGGGCGTCACGTCACTGCGAATTTGCGCCAACCGCTCGATAGCGCGAATTATTGTCGGGCCGCCGCAATAGAGCAGCGAGCTATCGAATTTCGCCACTGCAGTGTCGGACAGCTTTTCCAGCGCCGGATGCTGCTGCGAACGCTCCTGTCCGGCCAGCAGAAGAACCTCGGGCGGATCTACCAGCATCTGTTCAAGCGAGAGGTAGTCTGCCTGCCCCATCCCGCGCGCGGCGCTGTGGCTGCTGAAACCGGTATGGCGCATCAGGTTGCTGACCAGCGCTCCTTCGCCCGGCACGATACCGCCCGGCTGCCACAGGACCGCGCTCAGCGTCTGGCCATCGGCGGCGGCATGGTCGAGCGCCAGATCGATCTCTTCGAGCAGCACCGCACCCTTGTCGGCATTGCCCGCCAGCGCAGCGAGCCGTTCGATCTGGGCCTTGCTCTCCTCGACCGTCGGAGCGATCCCGAATATCTCGACCCGCACACCGAGATCGGCAAATGCCTGACGTGTAGCCGGAGCGAGGAAACTGCCAGCCACCACGATATCGGGCTGCAGCGCCAACACTTCCTCGACCGTCCCTCCACTCGCCGCGAATTTGCGCGCTTCGGCCAGATCCATCGAGCTGGCCGAAGGGTCATGGCTGTAATGCGAAATGGCCAGCAGCTGCCCGGGCTCGGTCACTTGGGCAAGGATCGCGTCGGCGCACGGGTTCAGGCTGACGATGGTTGGGTGATCGGAATGGCGTTCGATCTGCTTGTCTTGAGCCGAACACCCCATCAACGTCATTCCCGCGCAGGCGGGAACCCAGAGTTGCAAAGTTCGACCAAGCCAGCTGGATCCCCGCCTACGCGGGGATGACGATTGGGTAAGGGCGCGAACCAAGCTCAAAACTTCGTCCGCGCGCCGACAAAGGCGCCCCGGCCCGCCGGGCCGTAGCCCGCAGCGGTCTGGTAGTCCGCATCGAACAGGTTCTCGATACGGCCAAACAGCTCGACATGTTCGCCAACCGGCAGCGAGCCGCGCATGGTCACCACCTGATAGCCGTCTAGCCGTGTGAAGTTCCCCGCATCATCGAAACTGTCGCCAACCATGCGAATGTCGCCGCCAATGGTGAACCCGGCGAGCGGCGTTTCCCAATCGGCCGAGAAGGTCAGCGCATGTTTGGGCCGCCGCGCAAGGACATTGCCCTCGTTCGCCGCAGCCGCCGTGCGGTTCTCGGTATCGACATAGGCATAGGCAGCGCGCATCCCGAATTTGTCAGAAGGATTTGCGCCCAGTTCGATCTCGATGCCCTGTGCGCGGACGCGGCCGACATTGTCATAGGTACCGAAAGGACGGTCGGTGCAGATCCCGCCCACCACGCCGAAGCAAGAGACAAACTCGATCTGGTTTTCGCTGTCACGACGAAACAGCGTCGCGCCGGCAAAGAACGCGTCGTTACGGTTGTTCCACGTCAAGCCGAGATCGTAGCTGGTGCTATGCTCGGGCACGAGCGCGGCATTGCCAAAATCGGAAAAGAGCTGGAACAGGCTGGGTGCCTTGAAGCCCTCACCAACGCTAGCGCGAAGTCGGATATCATCGACCACCTCATAGCTGATATCCGCGCCAAAGCTGGTCGCTCCGCCGAAATCGCGGTGATCGTCATGCCGTGCACCGATATGCGCGCTAAGCGGACCAAATTCGATCCCCAGCTGGGTGTAAGCACCGATGATCCGCGTATCCTGACGCGGAGTGAAGTTGGTTTCGAGGCTGCTCCACTCGCCCTCACCACCGAAATTGACGATCAGCGGGCCGATCGGCCTCCATTCGCCGCGCAATTCCACCCGGTCAGAATGGCCATCGCTGGTAAATCCGGGTGCAGGACCATTCGCCGGGTTGAAGTTGGCGCGCTCGGTATCGGCGAAGGAGTAGAACGCCGTGAGATACAGTGGGCCATTGTCGAAGCTGCCGCCGACTGCGGCAGAATATTGCGTCGTCTCCTGAAATTCGTTGGTATCGGCCAGAGGAAAACCGCCATCGATCTCCAAATCGCCCTCGGCATAGCGTCCACGCGCGAACAGAGTTACCCTATCGCTGACATAGACCGCCGTGCGTCCGGCCAGCGCCCATTGCTCGAAGCCGTCGGCTTCGATTCCGGCATCGGCGGCAGAAAACCCGTCGGTTGAGAAAAAGCTTCCCGAAAGCCCGGCGTAAAACGCATCCGTTTCAAGTCCACCAGTCGCGGTTCCAAAAAAAGTATCGCGCGAGCCATATTCGGCGCTCGCCTGAACGCCCGTCTCGTCGCGGGTGGTGACGGCCATCACCCCGCCAATCGCGTCGGAGCCCCAGATCGTGCTGTTGGAGCCGCGCAGCAGGTCGATCTTGTCGACATTGCCCGCAAGCAGATTACCGAAATCGAACCCGCCCGATGGTGCAGCCGGATCGGCTACGCGAACCCCGTCGATCAGGACCAGCAGCTGCTCGGCCTCGGCTCCGCGAACGCGAACGCCGGTAAAGCCGCCAACTCCGCCATTGCGACTGATTGCGACTCCCGGTGCGCGTTCCAGTACGCGGGTGAAGTCCCCACCCTGCACCTGCTCGATTTCATCGCGACCGATGATGGTAACGGCCTGGCCAGTGTCCTCTACTTCCGAGCGATTACCTGTGGCCGTTACCGTGATCTGTTTCTGGTCGATACTGAACTCGGAAAAGTCGCCCGAAGATTTCGTCTCCTGCGCAAGAGCAGGAACCGACACAATTGCACAACTCAATGATAACAAAAATCTACGCATTAAACCTCCTACCATGAGCATTGTCGCCCATGACGGAGGAGGCACACGCATTCGCGCCTTCCCATCTGCCCTCGGTACACCCCGCCCGGCGGCTCGAACGACCGTCATCGGCAGGTCTCCTGGCTCCCGGATCACAGCGCCGCTTCGGCCTTCCCGGCGCGCATCGAAATGCGGCCAGTGGCAATTTGGAGGCGGCCCTCCCCGGTCACAGTTGCGGGGGCAGCGGAGGATTGGAACCTCCTTCCCTCTTAGGCCAGCATTTGCTGACAACCCATGACGTCGCGGCCCCGTTACGACCTAACCATTTGCCCCGCAAGCCCCCGCTTTGCGCCGGGTGTATCCGGCAGCGGCGCTAACTCTTTCTTCAGCATGGCGTTTAACCGCATCTTGCCAGCTGTGCCGCTAAGGGACGGTGCAGAACGAGGCGTGGCAGTAAACCAAATCCACTGATACGCGCCAAGGCGCGATTTTCGCACCCACCAATGCCAGCACACACAAGGATCCTTTTGACCTCAACGCCCACCCTTTCAAGCGAGCAACGCACCGCCGCTTTCCAGGCTCGAATGGCCCGGAAGCGACCGCCGCTCGCGCAGCGTCTGTGGGACAGTGCGAAGGCGAAAGTCAGCGGGAAACATCGCGGCCGCCGCCTCGCGGCGCTTGCGGTTGCCATCGGTGTACCCGCCGTTGCTGCACCGGGCCAATGGGAAAAGTTGCAACCGGCACCGGCCGAAGTGGAGGTGGCCGAAACGCCAGTGGCGATGCCATTCGAGCAGGCGGGCCAGAGCTTTCCCGGCTCTGCCTTTTACTATCTCGAGGATGCACCGCGCGTCGCGGTCGAGACGGGGAACAGCAACCTCGCGCTGTTCGACATGTCGGGCACGGGCGATACCGAGGAAGCCGCGCTTGCCATCGCGGACAAGGCCGGACCCGCTGCACGGGCATTCAGCTTCTATGGCGGCGGGCTCGACAAGGCGCGCGCTCTGCAGTGCATGACCAAGGCGATCTACTACGAAGCCGCGAGCGAGGCTGATGCAGGCCAGCGCGCGGTTGCCCAGGTCGTGCTCAACCGCGTTTCACACCCGAGCTATCCCAACAGTGTGTGCGGCGTCGTCTTCCAGGGTTCCGAACGGCGCACAGGCTGCCAGTTCAGCTTTACCTGCGACGGATCGCTCAAACGCAAACCCGGTGCCGGTGCATGGGCCCGTGCCCAACGCCATGCACAGCGCGCGCTCGCCGGATCGGTGTTCGAACCCGTGGGCCTTGCTACGCACTATCACACCGTGTGGATCTACCCCTATTGGGCACCCAGCCTCGACCATATCGGCACCATCGGTGCGCACCGTTTCTATCGCTGGAAAGGCAACGCCGGCAAACCCGCCGCATTCCGCTCACGCTATGCCGGAAAAGAACCTGCAGCAGCGCCAAAGCCGCGCTCTGCTGGCGCGCCCGACACCGCCGCATCGGCAGCCGATCCGGTTGCTCTTGCGCGCGCCTATGAGGAAGCACGCCTGAAGGCGCTTGCCGACGCGAAGAAAAGTTCCGGCCCCGCATCGCGCGCGCCGGCGCCTGCCTATTCCGCACAAGTGCAGGAACGCGGCGGCGACAGCCTCTACACCGCGGAAAACCTGCCCGAAAGCAACATCAAGCCCGAATACGCCAATAGCGGGCGCTGGATCGCCGAACCGAACTAGCTGCTGTCAGGCGCGAAAATCGCAAAAGGTAAACGCGATTTAAACCGTGACTTGGAACGAAGCCTTAGCGGCCCCTGGACTATCGGGGCTTACTCGAAACGCCCCCTTGAGGAACACCGTCAATGACCGTTCATTTTGCCGCTGCCCGGACCGGAGCAAGCTCTCCCGTCGCCCGAATTCTCGGTCGGCGACGCTTTCTGAGCGCGGCCAACGACAATTGCGGCCAGAATGGCGACGATCAGCTCCTGCGGGCATCGCTACGTCATTTCGCCGAACATGGCCTGCGCGCGGCCGAAGAAGCACGCAAACACGCCGAGCAAGCGTTCTTCGCTGGAGATCGTGAAAGCTACCAATGGTGGCTGGGCATCTGCCGGATGCTCGATCGGCGCATGGCCGCACAATTCGAGCGCTCCAACGCCAACGGCTGAATTGCCCCGCCCGAACGCCCGCGGTTTTCGGGTAAGCGGGCATTAACCAAACAGTGACCAATCTCGCATATGGCGGGTCAATGGCGAGGATTGGCTCCATAAAGAAGGTGCGGCAGCTCTTCTTGCGTCCGTTCAAATCGGACGCTTTGTCAGAGCGTGTGCAACGCACGCTCGTCCGCACCCTCTACACGCAGCCGACCAGCCTCGCGATCGGCGCAATCAACGGTATTCTCTCCACCGCGCTTACCGCGTATTTGAGCGGTCAGCCGATCTTCATTTACCTCTGCGTGATGCTCAGCTGCATAGCCATCGCCCGGTTTGTAGCGGCGATCAAGCTCTCGCCCGACAAGACAGATCGCTCAACTCGCCAACTCGAAGTGATCTACGAAATCGGTGCATTCAGCTACGCCTTCCTGATCGGCGCAATCGCGGCGATGACGCTCCTGCTCGATGTCGGCGCGCCATTGGAAGTGCTTATGATTGCCAACTCCACCTGCTACGGAGTGGGCATTTGCGCGCGCAATGCCGGACGACCGGCGATTGCACTCGGGCAGCTCTCGCTCGTCGTTTTTCCAATCCTCGCTGCATCGCTCTATATCGGCACATGGCCGTTCCTGTTCCTCGCCGCGAACATGATCCTGCTGATTCCGGCCATGGCCTCGATCACCATGAACGTGTTCAAGGTGCTAAGGGACTCGATTGGCTCGGCCGAGACAAGCAGCCGCCTGGCCGAAAAGATGCGCAAACTCGCCCGCACCGACGTTGTAACGGGCCTCGCCAACCGTGCGGGCCTCAATCACGATCTGGTCGAGCGCCTGATGAAACTGGAAGAGGACCAACAGCTGGCACTGTTCTGGCTCGATCTCGACCGGTTCAAGGAAGTCAACGATCTGCTCGGCCATCCCGTCGGTGACCGTGTGCTGAGCGAAGTGGCCGAACGCCTGCGTGAAGTCGCGCCTGCAAATGCTGCCATTTCGCGCTTCGGCGGCGACGAGTTCATCATGTTCTGCGAAGTCGATGATCGCAAGCAGACCGAACGTCTCGCCAGCGAAATCCATGCCGAGATCATGCGCCCCGTCAGGATTGATGGTGAGAGACTGGAAATCGGCGCTTCTATCGGGATCGCCATCCTGCCCGATGATGGCACCGATGCCGACGCGCTGATGCAGAACGCCGACCTTGCACTCTATCATGCCAAGGTGAACGGCCGGAAGCAGACCTGTTTCTACGACACCACAATGAGCCGCAACCTCGCCCGCCGCCGCGAGATCGAGGCCGAATTGCGCGCCGCGATCCTGAAAGACGAGCTGTCGATATTCTTCCAGCCAATCGTCGATCTGGAAACCGGCAAAATCCGGTGCTTCGAAGCGCTGGTGCGCTGGTTCCACCCGGAAAAGGGCGAGCTGCGCCCCGACGAGTTTATTCCGGTGGCCGAAGAGACCGGCGTCATTATCACCCTGGGCAACTGGATCACCGCGCAGGCGGCCAAAACGGCCGCGCAATGGCCCGAAGATATCACAATCGCCGTCAACCTCTCGCCGCTGCAGATCAAGGCACCGGGGGCCGCGCTGGGCATCATCAACGCGCTTCGCGAAGCCAAGCTCGATCCGCGCCGGTTGGAACTGGAAGTGACCGAAAGCCTGTTTGTCGATGACAACAGCGCGACCGAACAGTTTATCGAAGATCTCTCCTCCCTGGGCGTGCGTTTCGCGCTGGACGATTTCGGCACCGGCTATTCCTCGCTCGCCTACATCCAGAAATACGCGTTCAACAAGATCAAGGTTGATCGCAGTTTCGTATCCGGCCCGGGCGTCGGCAAGAAAACCGACGCGATTATCCACGCGGTGGCCGAGCTTGGCTCGAAGCTCGACATGGATATCGTGGCCGAGGGTATCGAGACCATCGAACAGGTCCGCTCGGTCAGGGAAGCCGGCTGTACGCTTGGCCAGGGCTATCACTTCAGCCGCGCGGTGCCCGACTATCTCGCCGCCATGCTCCTGGCGCAGGAAGAAGAAGGCGAAGAAGCGCCCAAACGCGCTCTGGGCTGATCCGGCCTGTGAAAACGCAGCGGAACCAAACCGCTACCCATACATATCTATTATGCAAGACGCCCCTACATACCGCAAATCCCGACAATTCCACATCGTTATTGCTATTGCGAACTATTTGCAAAGATAGTTGGCGATTCCATGGGTTTACGGTTGCAATCCCCCGGCGCGGGGCTTAATTCGGCCATCAAACGCCGGGTGCGACTTCCCCGTGGGACGTGGGCGCGCCGGAAGGCAGGCTTTGTTGGTCCCGCATGGTTGGAAGGACTGCTCTCCCCCCTATGTCACAGGAAACACGTCGCAAGAAGATCGCGCTTATCGGCTCCGGCATGATAGGTGGCACACTCGCCCATCTCGCTGCAAAGAAGGAAATGGGCGACATCGTCCTGTTCGATATCGCGGAAGGCATGCCGCAGGGCAAAGCGCTCGATCTCAGCCAGTGCGGCCCGATCGAAGGCTTCGATGCGAAGATCACCGGTTCGAACGATTATGCCGACATCGCTGGCGCCGACGTTGTGATCGTAACCGCTGGCGTGCCGCGCAAGCCGGGCATGAGCCGCGACGATTTGCTCGGCATCAACCTGAAAGTGATGAAAGCGGTCGGCGAAGGCATCAAGAACAACTGCCCCGACGCATTCGTGATCTGCATCACCAACCCGCTCGACGCGATGGTTTGGGCGCTGCGCGAATTCTCCGGCCTGCCGCATAACAAGGTGGTCGGCATGGCGGGCGTGCTGGACAGCGCACGCTTTGCGACTTTCCTGGCATGGGAGTTTGATTGCTCGGTCAAGGACGTCAACGCCTTCGTGCTCGGCGGCCACGGCGACACGATGGTTCCGGTGAAGAGCTACACCACGATCAACGGTATTCCGGTTGACGACTACGCCAAGATCAAAGGCGTCAACGCCGCGCGTCTCGATGAAATCGTAGACCGCACCCGCAAGGGTGGCGGCGAGATCGTCGGCCTGCTCGGCAATGGCTCGGCCTATTACGCGCCTGCAACCAGCGCGATTTCGATGGCAGAAGCCTATCTCGGCGACCAAAAACGCATCCTGCCCTGCGCCAGCTATGTCGAAGGCAAGTACGGCCTCGACGGGCTGTATGTCGGCGTCCCGACGGTCATCGGGGCAGGCGGTACCGAGGACGTGGTCGAAATCGAACTGAGCGATGAGGAGAAAGCCAACCTCAAGGTCAGCACCGACGCGGTCGAGGAACTGCTCGAGGCGTGCAAGGGGCTGGATAGCTCGCTGGCATAAATGGACCAACAAGACCTCATCGACGCAACGGCAATCGTCAGCCTTCGGATTGTCAGCGAAAAGGGAGAAGAACGCTTCGAGACTTACACTGGTCGGATAGCGGGTTTCCAACCCAGCGATCAGTATGAAAGTCTCGAGGACGGAAGCTCTACGGACGCCATGCTTTTCGAATGCCACGATGGTGAGGTAAGAGAATACCCGTTTGATCCCAGCGTATTTGAACCCGCTGACCCCGGATTTTATGAACTGAACGATGGCGCGACTATCGAAGATCCAGATTACATCATTGAGTGGCGCGTAACTGAGCCAGTGAAGCACTAAGGAAACGGCATGAGCATCCTCGTAAACAAAGATACCAAGGTCATCACCCAGGGTATGACCGGTGATACCGGAACCTTCCACACGCAGCAGGCGCTCGATTACGGGACGCAGATGGTGGCGGGTGTTACGCCGGGCAAAGGCGGCACGACGCATATCGGCCTGCCCAATTTCAACACCGTGCGCGAGGCCAAGGATGCGACCGGCGCGACAGCATCGTGTATCTATGTTCCGCCTCCCTTCGCCGCTGACGCGATTTGCGAAGCGATCGATGCCGAGATCGAGCTGATCATCTGCATCACCGAGGGTATTCCGGTACTCGACATGGTCCGCGCCAAGGCGGCGCTGACCGGTTCGAACAGCCGCCTGATCGGCCCCAACTGCCCTGGTGTGCTCACGCCGGACGAGTGCAAGATAGGCATCATGCCGGGCAGCATCTTCAAGAAGGGTTCGGTTGGCGTCGTCTCTCGCTCGGGTACGCTGACGTATGAAGCTGTCCACCAGACCACCATGGTTGGCCTTGGCCAGACCACCGCGGTCGGCATTGGCGGTGACCCGGTGAACGGCACCAACTTTATCGACGTGCTCGACATGTTCCTTGACGATGAGGAAACCAAGTCGATGATCATGATCGGTGAGATCGGTGGCAGCGCGGAAGAAGAAGCGGCTGAGTTCCTCAAACGGGAAGCCGCCAAGGGCCGCAGCAAGCCGACCGTCGGCTTTATCGCTGGGCGCACCGCGCCTCCGGGCCGCCGCATGGGCCATGCCGGAGCCATCGTCTCGGGCGGCAAAGGCGGCGCGGACGACAAGATCGCGGCGATGGAGGATGCGGGCATCCGCGTCTCCCCCTCGCCCAGCGAGCTCGGCACCACGCTCGACGCCATGCTGAAAGAGATGGCGTAACCTTCCCTCTCCTCCCCTCGGAGCCCCACTATGGGTAACGAAAGCCAAGACTTCCTCCCCGAAATGACCGACCAGGAAGGTCCGCAGCCCGGGCCGAGCTGGGGCAATCCGAAATGGCTTGCCGAAGTCGTCGATTCCGATGGTGATTTCACACAGGCGCTCGATCCGACGCAGATGCGCGCGGCGGTTGCTGCCTCGGCGAAGAAGGCGGGTAAGGCGCTTGATCCGGCGGCCATCGAGGAGGCAGCGGGCGATTCCATCCGTGCGATGCTGATGGTGCGGCTCTACCGTGTGCGCGGGCATCTGGCGGCCAATCTCGATCCGCTGGGCCTGTCGCATCTCGACGAGCCCGAAGATCTGACGCTCGAATGGCATGGCTTTGCGGGGCAGGAAGACAAGGACGTCTATGTCGGCGGCGTATTCGGCTATGAATGGGTCAAGGTCGGCGACCTCTATAGCGTGCTGCGCAAGACCTATTGCGGCAATGTCGGCCTCGAATACATGCACATCACCGACACCGATGAGCGCCGGTTCCTGCAGGACAAGTTCGAAAGCCCCGAAGACACGATCCAGTTCACCCCGGACGGCAAGAAGGCCATCCTTGCCTCGGTAATTCGCGGCGAGGAGTATGAAAACTTCCTCGGCAAGAAATATGTCGGGACCAAGCGGTTCGGCCTTGATGGCGGCGAGTCAATGATCCCCGCGCTCGAAGCGGTAATCAAGTATGGCGGCCAGCTGGGTGTGCGCGAGATCATTTACGGGATGGCGCATCGCGGGCGCTTGAACGTCCTCGCCAATGTGATGGCCAAGCCATACAAGGTGATCTTCCACGAATTTTCGGGTGGCAGCGCCAACCCGGAAGACGTCGGCGGCTCGGGCGATGTTAAATACCACCTCGGCACCAGCACCGACCGCGAGTTTGACGGGATCGAGGTGCATATGTCTCTGGTCCCCAACCCTTCGCACCTCGAAGCGGTCGATCCGGTTGTGCTCGGCAAAACCCGCGCCCAACAGGCGATCCGCGACGATCTGGAAGCACATGCCGAAGTGCTGCCCGTGTTGATCCATGGCGATGCGGCCTTCGCGGGGCAAGGCGTTGTGTGGGAAAGTCTCAGCTTCTCGGGCATCAACGGCTACAACACGGGCGGCTGCCTGCACTTTATCATCAACAACCAGATCGGCTTTACCACCAGCCCGCGTTTCGCGCGCAGCTCGCCCTATCCCAGCGATGTGGCCAAGGGCGTTCAGGCACCGATCCTGCACGTAAATGGCGACGATCCCGAAGCGGTGACCTTCGCGTGCAAGCTGGCGGTCGAATATCGCCAGAAGTTCAAGCGCGATATCGTGATCGACATGTGGTGCTATCGCCGTTTCGGCCATAATGAGGGCGACGAACCCAAATTCACCCAGCCGCTGATGTATGACGAAATTCGCCAGCATCCCAAGGTCAGCTTCCTCTATGCCGACAAGCTGATCGAGGAAGGCGTGATCGAGAAGGGCACAGCTCCGCAGCTGCGCAAGGATTTCGACGATCATCTGCAGGAAGAATTCGACGCGGCGAAGAGCTACAAGGCAAACGAAGCCGACTGGTTCGGCGGGCGCTGGGCGGGCCTCAACAAACCCGCCGATTCAGAAGATGCACGCCGCAATGCCGAAACCGCGATCGACAAGAAGCTGTTCGACAGCCTCGGCCGGACGCTGACCACCGTCCCCGACGATCACGAGATCCACAAGACGCTGGGCCGCGTACTCAAAGCCAAGGCGGCAATGTTCGAAAGCGGCGCCAAAGATCCGAAAGAGGGCGGCTTTGACTGGGCCACAGCCGAAGCGCTCGCCTTCGGCAGCCTTGTTACCGAAGGCTTTGGCGTGCGTCTGTCGGGCCAGGATTCTGGGCGCGGCACATTCAGCCAGCGTCACGCCGTGTGGATCGACCAGAAGAGCGAAGAGAAATACATCCCGCTGTGCCAGCTGCCGCATGGCAAGTTCGAGGTCTATGACAGCCCGCTATCCGAATATGGCGTGCTGGGCTTTGAATACGGCTTTGCGATGGCCGATCCCAAGACGCTGGTGCTGTGGGAAGCGCAATTCGGCGATTTCGCCAATGGCGCGCAGATTATGATCGACCAGTTTATCGCCAGCGGCGAGGCGAAATGGCTGCGCGCCAATGGCCTCGTGATGCTGCTGCCGCATGGATATGAGGGTCAGGGGCCGGAGCATAGCTCCGCCCGTCTCGAACGCTTCCTGCAGCTGTGCGCGAACGACAATATCCAGGTCTGCAACATCACCACCCCGGCGAACTATTTCCACGTGCTGCGTCGTCAGATGCACCGCGATTTCCGCAAGCCGATGGTGATTATGACGCCCAAGAGCCTGCTGCGCCATCCGATGGCAAAGAGCAGCGCCGGGGAATTCATGGGCGATCATCACTTCATGCGGATCAAGTCGGACACGACCGAGATCGCCGACGACAAGATTCGCCGCCTCGTCCTGTGTTCGGGCAAGGTCGCCTACGATCTGATCGAAAAGCGCGACGAGATGGGGATCGACGATATATCCATCGTCCGCATAGAGCAGCTCTACCCCTTCCCCGGCGAGCCGTTAACAGTGCGCCTCAAGCGGATGAAAAACCTTGAAGAAATCGTCTGGTGTCAGGAGGAGTCGGAGAACAACGGAGCATGGACCTTCGTCGACCGCCTGATCGAAAAGGCTGCCGCCGATGCAGGCAAGAATATGCGTCCGATCTATGCCGGACGCGACGCCTCCGCATCCCCCGCAACCGGTCTCGCCAAACGTCATGTCGAGCAGCAAGAGACGCTTATCGCCGACGCGCTCGACCTAACCCAAACCAAATCCGGCAAGAAGGCCTAAGGAACACATATCATGGCCACTGAAATCAATGTCCCCACACTCGGTGAATCGGTCACCGAAGGCACAATCGGTGAATGGCTGAAACAACCGGGCGATGCCGTCGCGGTTGATGAACCGATTGCCAGCCTCGAAACCGACAAGGTCGCGGTCGAAGTCCCCTCCCCCGTTGCTGGTGTGATCAGCGAGTTGAAAGCCGAGGTCGGCGACACGGTCGAAGTTGGCGCGGTTATCGCCGTGGTAGAGGAAGGCGCTGCTGCTGCGGCTGCACCGAAAGCCGATAAAAAGGCGGAGGCGCCGGCTGCTCCTGCAGAAGCTCCGGCATCGGACGGCTCGGTGACCATGTCGCCCGCCGTGCGCCGCGCGGTGCTCGAACACGGGGTCGATCCGACCACGATCAAGGGCACCGGCAAGGATGGGCGTCTGACCAAGGAAGACGTGATCGCGGCGGCCAAGGCGAAGGATGCGGCGCCCGCCCCTGCGGCAAAGAGCGAAGCGCCGGCTCCCGCGCCCGCCGCAACAGGCTCGCGCAACACCGAACGGGTCAAGATGACGCGTTTGCGCCAGACCATCGCGAAACGTCTCAAGAGCGCGCAGGACACAGCCGCGCTGCTCACGACCTTCAACGATGTCGATATGACCGCCGTCATCGAAGCGCGCACCAAGTACAAGGAACTCTTCGCGAAGAAGCACGACATCAAGCTCGGCTTCATGGGCTTCTTTGCCAAGGCCGCGCATCTGGCGCTGAAAGATGTTCCCGCCGTCAACGCGCAGATCGATGGCGATGAAATCGTCTACCACGACTATGTCGATATCTCGGTCGCCGTCAGCGCGCCCAATGGCCTCGTCGTTCCGGTCGTGCGCGATGTCGACAAGAAAGGCTTTGCCCAGATCGAGAAAGACATCGCCGATTTCGGCAAGCGCGCGCGCGACGGAACGCTGACGATGGACGATATGTCGGGCGGCACCTTCACCATTTCAAACGGCGGCGTGTTCGGCAGCCTGATGTCGACCCCGATCATCAACCCGCCGCAAAGCGCCGTCCTCGGCCTGCACCGGATCGAGGACCGCCCGGTTGTTGTGGATGGCGAAGTCGTGGTGCGCCCGATGATGTATATCGCGCTCAGCTACGATCACCGCCTGATCGATGGCCGCGAAGCCGTGACCGCACTGAAAATTATGAAAGAAGCGATCGAAGATCCGACGCGGATGCTGATCGATCTTTAGCAACCGTCATCCCGGCGCAGGCCGGGATCCAGTATCCAGCGTTGCAGCTGGATTCCGGCCTACGCCGGAATGACGAAAGAGGAATGTATGGCTGACCACACTTACGATTACGACGTCCTTGTCATCGGCGCTGGCCCCGGCGGCTATGTTGCCGCGATCCGCGCTGCCCAGCTCGGGCTGAAAACCGCCTGTGCAGAGAGCCGCGAAACACTCGGCGGCACCTGCCTCAATGTCGGCTGTATCCCGTCGAAGGCGATGCTGCATGCTTCGGAATATTTCGACGCCGCAGCGAATGGCGCGATGGAAGGCATGGGTGTCGAGGTGAAGCCCAAGCTCAACCTCAAAGCCATGCACGGCCAGCGGATCGACGCGGTGGACGGGCTGACCAAAGGCATCGAATTCCTGTTCAAGAAGAACAAAGTCGACTGGAAAAAAGGCCTCGCCGCCTTCCAGGACGCGCATACGGTGAAAGTTGGTGACGAGATGGTCACCGCCAAAGATATCATCATCGCCACCGGCTCCTCGGTCACTCCCCTGCCCGGCGTCGAAGTCGATAATGACAAGCAAGTCGTGGTCGATTCCACCGGTGCGCTGGAGCTTGCGAAGGTTCCCAAGAAAATGGTCGTGATCGGCGGCGGTGTGATCGGGCTGGAGCTCGGCTCGGTCTGGAACCGTCTCGGCGCAGACGTGACCGTGGTCGAATTCCTCGAGCAATTGCTCCCCGGAATGGACGGCGATGTCCGCAAGGAAGCGGGCAAGATCTTCAAGAAGCAGGGCATGGAGCTCAAGCTCAAAACCAAGGTTACCGGCTGCACCGTCAAGGGCAAGAAGGCCACGCTGACGCTCGAACCCGCCGCTGGTGGCGATGAGGAAACGCTGGAAGCCGATTGCGTGCTCGTATCCATCGGCCGCCGCCCCAACACCGAGGGTCTGGGCCTCGAAAATATCGACCTCGAGACCAATGACCGCGGCCAGATCGAAGTGGATCACGATTTCCGCACCAAAGTCGATAGCGTATGGGCCATTGGCGACGTCGTCCCTGGCCCGATGCTAGCGCATAAGGCCGAAGATGAAGGCATCGCCTGCGCCGAGAATATCGCCGGCCAGACAGGCATCGTAAACCACGATGTGATCCCTGGCGTGGTCTACACCCTGCCCGAATTTGCCGGTGTCGGCCTGACGCAGGAAGAGGCGATCGAAAAGCTCGGCGACAAGTCGAAGGTCAAGGTCGGCAAGTTCCCGATGATGGCCAACAGCCGCGCCAAGACCAATCACGAGCCAGACGGCTTCGTAAAGGTGATCGCCGATGCCGAAACCGACCGAGTGTTGGGCGTATGGTGCATCGCCAGCGTCGCCGGAACGATGATCGCGCAGGCCGCGCAAGCGATGGAATTCGGCGCCACCAGCGAGGATATCGCCTATACCTGCCACGCTCACCCGACGCATTCGGAAGCGATCAAGGAAGCCGCAATGGCGGTGATCGGCAAGCCGATCCACATCTGAGGACATCGCGATGCGGGCAAAGCTCGGAACGCGTTTCCCGGCTTTGCTTGCGCTTGCGATCCCGGTTTGCGCCGGGTTGGTCTACCTCGCCGCATTTGGCGCGCCGGTCGACTATCTCATTGTAAACGCCGGGGCGCTTGGCTTGGCGCTGCTCTGGATTGCATTCGGTATCTCGCCGCAAAGCGACAAAGGTCGCCGCATACTCACCGTTCTCCTGATCGCGCTGCTGTTCGTCCCCCTCGTTACTGGCCCGGCGATGAACGGGGTCGCCCGCTGGATCCCGCTGGGACCGTTTATGCTCAATACGGGCGCGTTTGCCTTTCCGGCGCTGGCCGTGCTGGCGGCGCAGGATGAGGATTATGCACCGCCGATCCTGCTCGCCGCTCTCTATGCCGGATCGCTCCAGCCCGATGCAGCATTGGGTTTCGCGGTCGTGTTCGCCGCTGTCGGATTGCACGATGTGACGCGCGACTGGCGGATCGGACTGGTCTGCATCATCGGCTTTGTCGCCAGCCTTGTCATGGCCTTGCGCGGCGAGTTACCGCCCCAACCCTTCGTCGAACGGGTGTTTGTCGAACTGCTCCAGCAAATGCCGCTGGCTGCCATCGCTTTGCTGATCGCGCTCGCTGCAGGCTTTGCGCTGATCCTGTTCGCTATCCCCTTCGACAAGGCGAGCCGATATGCATTGGCGGGATCGCTGTTCGGCTTTGCGACGATGGCGATGCTATCGCACTATCCAACCGTGCTGGTAGGATATGGTGCCGCGCCCATCCTCGGCTACGGCCTTGCCCTGGGCCTCGGCAGGAAAGATAGCGGTCCGGGTGAAGCCGACCGCCCTTAAAACATCGCTGTCCTACACCGCAAAATCGGGCTAGTCCCACCGGCAAATGACGCGAACAAATGGCGGAAAACCGGAAGCATGGTTTTTGCTTCAGGACTGTGGTCCATGTGGTCCATGTCTCACCATCAAACCTGCGTGAAAGGATGCGCTAAGCATGAGCTACCCCACCCTGACCGAAGAGCCCGGCGCGCTCGAACTCGCCGCGCAGATCAAGGCTGGCGACCTGTCGCCGCTCGAAGCGGTCGATGCAGCTATCGGGCGGATCGAGGCGTTGGACGGGCCGCTCAACGCTGTGCCCGTGCGCGATTTCGACCGCGCGCGCGAGGCGGCCAGGGCGCTGGATGGCAAGACTCCTGAAGGCCACCAACCGCTGTTCGGCGTCCCGATGACGATCAAGGAGAGCTTCGACATCGCCGGGCTCCCGACCACCTGGGGTCACGAGCAATTCAAGGGCAACATCGCCAAGCGCGATGCGAAGGTTGTGACGCAGCTCAAACAGGCGGGCGCGGTCCTGCTGGGCAAAAGCAACGTGCCGACCGATCTGACCGACTGGCAATCGAACAACCCGGCCTATGGCCGCGCGCGCAATCCGCACAATCCCGATCGTAGCCCGGGCGGCTCCTCGGGCGGTGCCGCGGCAGCGGTCGCGGCGGGGATGGTCCCGTGCGAATACGGCACCGATATTGGCGGTTCGGTCCGCGTCCCGGCGCATTTCTGCGGCGTGTGGGGACACAAGACCAGCTGGGGCCTCGTCAGCAAACATGGCCATGACCATCCCGCAATGGCGGGCGTGGACGCGCATGACGGGGTGCTGTCGATTGCCGGCCCGATAGCACGCAATGCTGATGATCTCGACGCATTGCTGCGCCTGACCGCCTTGCTGCCCATAGAGGCGAACGCGAAGGCGCTGAAAGATTGCAGGTTCCTGCTGGTGGCAGACCAGAGGGTCAGTCCGGTCGACGCCGCCGTGCGCGAGCCGATGCTGGCGGCTGTCGATACCCTCGAAAAGGCCGGTGTAGCCATCGACCGCAGCAGCGACCTGCTCCCCGATCTGGAAGCGCAACATGGCGACTATATGCGTATGCTGGGTATTGCCCTGATGCGCGGCGCACCCGGCCCGGACGGAAAGCGTGCGACGGCGACCGACTGGTTCGACCTGCTCGATGCACAGCGCCGCTCCGAACTCGCCTGGGAAGCCCTGTTCGGAGAATACGACTTCGTGATCGCCCCGCCCGCACCGATTGTCGCTTTCGAGCATGACGATACGCCAGTGCGCGAGCGCAAGGTGATGATCGACGGGGTAGAGCGCGATTTTGGCGAGGTCTTCGCGTGGGCAGGAATCTCGACCTTCCCCAACCTGCCAAGCACCGTGCTTCCCGTCGGTGAAGGAGACGGTATGCCGACAAGCGTGCAGATCATTGGTCCGCGCTGGTCCGATCTGGATTGCATCGCTATGGCGCGCGCATTCGGCGAGACACTTCACCGCTAGGCTTTCGGAAAGACAGGCAAATGGCAAAGCAGAACTGGATGCGGCGCTTGGCCAGATGGCATATCTGGCTCGGCTGGCTTGTCGGGGTGCCGATCCTGATGTGGACGGTGACCGGACTGGTGATGGTCTCTCGCCCCATCGAGGAGGTGCGCGGCGAGCATCTGCGCCAGCCGGTCGAGGAACGCGCGCTGCCAAGCGAGACCAATATCGCGATAGCGTTACCGGAGGGGAACGATCATCCTGTGAAGTCGGTCAATACAGCAATGGTCGGTAACACGCCGGTCACGACATTCACCTATATGGACGGTGGCATCGAGCGGTTTGGCCCTGACGGAGCAAAAATCGAGCCGATAGATGGCGCCGCCGCACGGGCAATCGTCGCGGAGCGGATTGTCGGCGGAGACAAGGTTGAAAACACCCGGTTCTTCGCCGCTGACGATGTCCCGATCCACTTCCGACGCCCTGTCCCCGTATGGCGCGTGGCGCTCGATGATGGCACGCATGTATTCGTCGCTGAGCAGACCGGTGAGATCGCGGCCGTTCGCACACGCTGGTGGCGCATTTTCGATTTCATGTGGGGTCTGCATATCATGGATCTCGAAACACGCGGCGACACTTCGCACCCGATCCTGATAGTGTTTGCAGCACTCGCCGCGCTCGGCGCAACGCTTGGCTGCATCCTGATGTTCCGCCGCCGCAAAGTGAAAGTCGGAAGCACAGCCAATGCCGGTTGACGAGGCGATCCTGACCCCGGTCATCAACCTGCTCGACCTCTTGGGCGTGGCGATCTTTGCGCTGTCGGGTGCGCTGCTCGCGGCGAAGGAGCGGCAGACATTCGTCACCATGGCGTTCTTCGCGCTCGTCACCGGGGTTGGTGGCGGCACCATCCGCGACCTGCTGATCGACGCTCCGGTATTCTGGGTGCAGGATGCATGGGTCGCGGCGATTTGCCTGGGCGTGGCCTTCCTTACCTGGATGACACCGACGCGCTGGTGGGACGGAAAGCTGCTCGACTATGCCGACGGCATCGGTCTGACCGCCTATGCTGTGCTGGGATCGGCCAAGGCGATGTCATACGGCATTCCGCCCATCCCGGCGGTGCTGATGGGCGTCATCACCGGCTGTGTCGGCGGGATCATTCGCGATGTCGTGGCCGGCAGACCCTCGATCATCATGCGGCCCGAGCTATATGTAACCGCAGCGACCCTTTCGGCCTCTTTGTGCGTGATTGGGACAGTCGCGAACATGCCGAGCTACATGACCTGGTCGGTCGCGACGCTGGCAGGTCTGCTGCTGCGCAGCGCGGCTATAAGATGGAATCTGGCTCTGCCATCCTACCGTGAGGGCAAAGACGGCATCGAAAGCAGCTGATCAGCCGCCCAGTTCGCCGTCCTGCTCGAGATCACCGTCAACCGGGCCACCTGGATAGGCCGGCTGCGGGCCGGTGGGCTGTTCGGGCTCGACCTGGGCGCTGCGATACTGCGCCTCGTCCTGCTCATCAATTTGCTGGCGCGCCTCGCGATAACGTTCATCATCCCATTGCCGATCTTCGGTCGCGCCAGCCGGAGCGTGTGCCGCTACGCGTCCACCAATCGATACGTTCTCGACACGGCCGTCATTGTTGATCTGACACGAGAAACTGTCGCCGTTGTAGATTGAGCCGGTCACAAACCAGCCTTCTCCGGTGCGGCTGACATTGTCGACATTGTCGACGCGCACATCGCGCTCGATCTCGCGCAGGCACATATCCACAGCACGGTCGATGCCCTGGCCGCCGCCCGAACGCGCATTGCCGCGACGATCATCATAGCGCGGCTCGCGAACCGGATAGCTTCGACGCTCCCGCTTGTTGTCGGAGGCTGCGCTGGCGATGGCGGCGATACCGCCAAGGATCAGCACACCCGCGATCACATCACCGGCATCAACACCGCGATGGCGGCGGTGACGGTGATAGCGGCCACGGCGATGCTCGACATTGGTCGCTTCGGCATCCCATTGCATCGCACCCGCGACGGGCGTTTTGGGCGCTGTGTTGAGAGGAATATCGGCGGCAATGGCGGGCGTTGCAGCCATCGAAATCGCAGCAGCCATACAGGCGCTTGCGGAGAGTTTGCGGAAGTCGGTCATTATCAGGCCCCCTGATCGGCGGGCGACACAATACCGCCCGGTTGCACAATGGGTAGGCGGTCCAGGCTTGCCTGAGCCTGAACCGCCCTGGTGGGTTGGTTATGCGGGTCCGCTATCAACGAAGACCCCGGATGCCGCTATAGTCGACATGGACCACCCGGCCCCGGTGAATGTTGCAAGTAAACTTGCCCCGGTCGCCGCTGCGGTAACCGCGACGGTCATAATTGTCGTAGCGATTGTAGCCGCGATGGTTGTTGTAGCGACCGCGATAGCCGCGTTGGCCATCGACCACGATGCGACCCTTCACCCGCCAGCCGCCGCGCTTGCGGTCGACATCGCGAATTTGCGTGACGTCGGCGAAGCGGTAGCCATAGCGACGTGCATCGCGTTCAGCCGCACGAACACATTTTTCAACTGCACGGCGCGGATTGCCGCGGCGATAGTGGTTGTTGTTGTAGCCGTAGCGCCGGTTATCGTAGCGATAATTGTCGCGCTTGCTCGATGAAAGGATCGCGGCAATCCCCCCCAGGATTACGGCCCCGGCAATAACATCGCCGGCATCGATCCCATTGTCATGGCGATCCCGCGCAAAGGCGGGTGCGGCGGAAGTCATTGCCATCGCGCCAGCGGCGACGGTCCCGGCTAGTGCTTTGGAAATGGTCTTCATGGTTCAGTTCCTTCGTGATGCCGCAGCGACACTGCTCCGGCTTCACAAAAGGTTCTATGCGATTCGCATTGAGCCGACGCTGAATTGGCTTTGCAGCCGATGTTCAGGAAACTATCGACTTTTATGAATTTCTAGGAAATTTGTAGTACTTACTGAGAGTTAAAGGCTCAGAAATGGGCTGTTTCGCAGCAATTTAGCGCAAGATCACTCGTCCAGCGCAGCAAGAACATCGCGTGTGAAGGCGATGATATCGAAGCGATGACCCGCCGGATCTTCGCCCCGCCGGACGATGACCACATCGCGGCTTGGTACGATAACGACATATTGCCCGCGATTACCCATCGCGGCGAATGTATCAGGCGGAATGCCTTCGGATTGGTTGAACAACCAGAATCCCGCACCGTAACCGATCCCGCGTCCTTCAGGCTGCGGACCGGAGGGTGAGGAGACATATTCTCGCCAGTTTTCAGGCAGGATACGGGTGCCGTTGGGCAGCACGCCATTGTCGAGATAGAGCTGGCCCAACGTCGCGAGGTCGCGCGCGGTTGACCAGACTTGGCTCGATAGAACGTAATTGCCCTTCCAGTCGGTCTCGGCAATTGTGGCGTTCATTCCGAGCTGCGCGAAAAATTCTGCTGGCGGATAGGCCACAAAAGTGTGCTCGATTGCCTTCACGGCGGCAAGAGTGTCGTTGTTGGCGTAGCGATAGACCGAGCCAGGCTTGTGAACGAGCGGCCAGCCAAGAGCAGTTTCATCAACTGTCGAGCCGCCGAAATAGAGTGGATCGGTGCGATTGCCCGGCGTATCTGAATAACGCCCTGAGGCCATGCGCAAGACGTGGTCAATAGTGATCGCCCGGCGCGGATCATTTTCGCTTTCACCTAACCCTGCCGAAGCCGTAACGTCTGCCTCTTCTCGATACACCGCCGCGCCTATAAGCGTTGATGCGATGCTCTTGGCTACGGACCACGTGCGTTGTGGAGTGGCCACGACGTTCGGGAAGTCTCCTACGGATCGAGAAATCAAATCTCGACCATTGGCGCGTACAATAACCGCTGTGGTTCGGGTTCCAACTCCGAAGGCAGAATCATCGAACGCTGCTTCGCCGACATCGTGCAAAGCTCCCTCGGTCAATGGATGGCTTGTTTGAACCACCATGGCATCAGGTTTGTAGAAAGCTTCGGGCGGAGCCGGTTCGTCGGCAGTGAAGAACGCCGGTTCGTAGCCTATTGGTTGAACCGCACACCCTGAGCCATCGTTGTGCAAAGCGACACGCGGAATCGCCTCACTGTCCCAAGATACTGCCACCGCGTATATCGCGCTACTTTCATCACGATAGAACTGCGCTTCAAGATCCTGCACCATTGCATTGAGCGGCGCTTGAATCCCTGTTAGCTCCCACTCATGCACGCTCTCTGGCGTACGTGTCGCGCCATTCCGCTCCGCATTGGCAATCGCACTGCACAGGAACAACGCCTTGTAGCCCGCCGCCAAAGCGTGATCGTAGCGATCATCGAGAGCATCCTGCTCGCTCTGTGCGTAGGCAGGAAGCGGGGCGAGGAGCAGCACTGCGGCTGCAAGACTTTTGCCGATCATGGGTGCGAGTTAAGCTGCCTTCGGCACACAAGTCAAAACTGGCGTGCACGCTCCGTGGATCTCCTCGAACCGGTGTGTAATGCCGAGCCGGGACAGGTCATGCTCGAATTCGGGCAAGCCAAGCATCCCCGCACAGACATGCGCGCCTGGCTCGGGCCCCCAGCCATCTCGAAACCGGCGGATCATGGCGAGCGCCGCGAGCGTGGGGACGAACGGCCCGCGATTGGCATCCGCAGTCAGAGTCCAGCGCGCCTCGATCTGGTGTCCAGCGGCGTCCTGCCCGCTGGCGAACACGGTCATTGCACCGCGGTCCGAGCCAAGCGGCAGAAACAGCTTGGCCATCGCCAGCAAAATCTTCGAGAACGGCCTCAGGCCGTCGAGCCAACCCCAACGCACGGGTCGCGAGAGCAAATCAAGCCCGCAATGCAAGATGCCCAGTTCCAGCCCGGCAAAAAACTCGGCCGAACGCCGCGGACGGTATCGTTGGACAAGCAAGTCCAGCTCGGGCGTATCGCAGACGCTGGCCCAGCGCTTGCCGACACCCTTGATGTCCTCGCGGTGCGTCATCCCCCAACCGGGCACGCGCTGCCACTCACCTTCGCGGAACACGCGCACAGGCTTTCCGACATAGGACAGGATTGCTTCGACAACCGACAGGCCGCGCGGCGCGCGATTGCCGGGAAAGATGCCAATGCGAATTTGGTCAACCGCATTCCACCCACGCAGCATCCGGTCGAGCACTGCATGCGATAGCGCAGGGATCGAGCTGGCACCGGTGACGAGCGGAACACCGCCGCTCTTCGCCGCGTCGTCGAAGCCCGGAAAATCAGCCACGAAACGGCGACCGTCCGCCAGATCGACATAGGGCGTCTTCGATGCAAGCGCCGCGCCGATGACGGCTGGCTTTGAAGCCTGAAACGGCCCGGCAGCATCGATTACCAGATCGAATGACTCCAATTGTAATGGTTCGAGCAAATCGCGGTCGAGCGTCATCACCTCCGGCTGCGGCGACAGATCCTGCGCTACTGCCACCAGTTTCGAACGTGTGCGCCCGGCCAGAGTCAGAGCCACACCGGGCTCCTTGACAGCAAGCCTGGCCAGCCGGCTGCCAAACACACCGCTCCCGCCAATCAGCAGGATCTTGAGGGGGCTTGGAAGATCACTCATCGCGAAATACCGCCTGCTGATGGATCATCTGTCCGAAAACCGGGTGTGTAAGCTCAAGATCGAACGCGAATCGCCCTTCGCCCAGATCGCGATGCCGGACGGTGGTTCGTCCCGGGGAGATCCACCGTGGCAGTCGCAATCTCCGTTTCAGCACCATTATGAAGTAGTGATCGCTGGTGAACACCAAGCCATGGTCGTCGGCACGCACCCGCAAGGCCATGCCCAGCTTGCGGCCCAGATATTCCTCCAGCCCGGTCGGCCCGGCAAAACGCTTCGCGCTGTGAATCACCTGCGGGAAGCCGGTCCGGCGATGGTAGATTCGGGTCCAGCATTGGCCGCCGCTCGGTGCATCCTCGCTTACAACTACCACAGCCGGACAATCGGCATCGTGGAAGAGTGGTAACGGCGCGCCGATCAGACGGCACAATTGCGCGAACAGCTGGCCAAGCATCGAATGACGGGTCTCGATGACTTTGCCGCGATAAGTCACCAGGGAATTCGGCCCGACGCGCTTGGTGAAACGCCGCCGGACCGCAGCGGGAAGTTTGTCCCAGCTTTGCGAATTGAGCAGGCGGCGAAAACGGGCATCGTAGGTCCGGCATGCGGTCTGCGCTACCGCCGTTGGTTCGGGTGCCTGAACTCTTCTTTCGACCGCTGCCATTGCGCTTCCCCTTTGGTTTCAAGCGCCTATTTCTCTTTCGACTTGCTTCCCCAATTGATCAGCCGTGTGATGCCCGAACCCATCTGGATCAGCGCCATCAGCGCTGGTTTGGGGACTTTGAGCATTTCGTCATGCCAGCGCGACATGGTGGTCACGAATTCCAGCATATCATCGATCTTCTGCCGCGCCTGTTCGCTGACCTGGGCATCGTGCTGTGCCTCCGCCTGGCAGGCTTTCAGAGCAGCTTCGGCAGGATCGATCTCGCGCTCTTTGCGTCCCTGCGCAATCCGGGTCGCCATTTCCCAGATATCGGCCTCTGCGGTGAAGTGATCGCGCCTGTCGCCCATGATCGGCACACGGTGAATCAGCTTCCAGCCCAGCAGCTCGCGCAGCGAATTGGAAACGTTGGAGCGCGCGATGGACAGCTTAGCAGCGATGTCTTCGGCGGTCAGCGGATCGTCGGAAATGAACAGCAATGCATGGATCTGCGCGACCGACCTGTTCACTCCCCATTGCCCGCCCAGATCGCCCCAATGGAGCACAAATTTGGCAACCGATGGCGACAAACGCGACTCGACACTAGTTTCTGTCATAACAGAAATATCTGATATTAACGGCTCGATGTCAAGGGCGTTGCCGGATGTGTTTGATCAACAAAAAGGGCCGCAGGATTGCTCCTGCGGCCCACTCGGTGACTGGTTGAAGTCGCGTTTACGCGTCTTCGAATTCGTCTTCATCGTCGCCCATAACCGGGCCGCTATCCTGACCTTTTGCATCAACATCGCGGTCGACCAGCTCGATTACGGCAAGCGGCGCGCTGTCGCTGGCACGGATGCCAG
This sequence comes from Pontixanthobacter sp., assembly GCA_965223995.1. GTDB lineage: Bacteria > Pseudomonadota > Alphaproteobacteria > Sphingomonadales > Sphingomonadaceae > Pontixanthobacter. The sequence goes on from CBDCXY010000017.1 coordinate 627,036, forward strand.
CCTTGATGATACGGGTGTAACCGCCATCACGATCAGCATAACGCTCCGCCAGAACGTCGAACAGCTTCTTCAGCTGCGTTTCATCCAGCAAACGGCTCTGCGCGAGACGGCGGTTCGAAAGGCCGCCCTTCTTCGCCAGAGTGATCAACTTTTCGATATAGGGGCGCAGTTCCTTGGCCTTGGGGGCCGTGGTCATGATCTGCTCGTGCTTGATCAGCGCGGCCGACATATTGCGGAACAGAGCCTTGCGGTGGCCCGATTTGCGGCTCAGCTTACGCTGTGAAATTCCGTGACGCATTGTATTCTTCCTTCAGTTCGTAAGGGGGCCGTATCAGGTACCCCGGTACCGGCGACGCTTACGGGTGCGCCGCCCCAACCCTTTAACCAATCAACCTGTTTAGCCGAGAAGTTCCTGTTCGAGCTTCTTGGCCATTTCTTCGATGTTCTCAGGCGGCCATCCGGGGATGTCCATGCCGAGACGCAGGCCCATGCTGGAGAGCACTTCCTTGATCTCGTTGAGCGACTTGCGGCCGAAATTTGGCGTGCGCAGCATCTCGGCTTCGGTCTTCTGGACCAGGTCGCCGATATAAATGATGTTGTCGTTCTTGAGACAGTTGGCCGAACGGACCGACAGTTCCAGTTCGTCGACCTTCTTGAGAAGGTAACGGTTGAGCTGGTTGGCATCGTCTTCCTGCGGCTGAGCGGCCTGACCGATCATGGCCGATTGCGGCTGCGGGATACCATCTTCGAAGTGGACGAACAGCGTCAGCTGGTCCTGCAGGATGCGCGCAGCGTAGGCCACTGCATCTTCCGGCGTGACCGTACCGTCGGTTTCAACGGTGAGCGACAGTTTGTCGAAGTCGAGTTCCTGGCCAACACGGGCCTTCTCGACCTTGTAGCTGACCTGCTTGACCGGAGAGTAGAGCGAGTCGACCGGGATGAGGCCGATCGGCGCATCCGAAGGACGGTTCTGGACCGCAGGAACGTATCCGTTGCCGGTGTCGGCGGTCAGTTCCATGTTGAACGTCGCGCCTTCGTCGAGGTGACAGATCACGAGATCCTTGTTCATCACTTCGATGTCACCCGAAACGGCGATATCACCAGCCTTGATTTCCGCCGGGCCGGTTGCGGAAAGCTGCAGGCGCTTGGGGCCCTCGCCTTCCATTTTGAGTGCGATCTGCTTCACGTTGAGCACGATATCGGTGACATCTTCGCGAACGCCAGCGAGCGACGAGAATTCGTGAAGCACGTTCTCGATCTTGATCGAGGTGATTGCAGCACCCTGGAGGCTCGACAGAAGCACGCGACGCAGCGCGTTACCGAGCGTCAGGCCGAAGCCGCGCTCGAGCGGTTCTGCGATAAAGGTAGCCTTGCGAGCCTTGTCGCCGCTTTCCTTGATCTCGAGAGTGTTGGGTTTCTTAAGTTCCTGCCAGTTCTTGTTGTTGACGGACATGAAATTCCCCTGGTTCAGATGCGGGCTGGACCGAAGCGCTGAGAGCCTACCTCAGCGCGTCCGGTCCGGAAAAACTTGACGACCTCTGCGGATCGCCAGGCAGGTTCAGATCAGACGCGGCGACGCTTGGACGGCCGGACCCCGTTATGCGGGATCGGCGTGACGTCGCGGATCGAAGTGATCGTAAAGCCGACTGCGGCGAGACCGCGCAGCGCACTTTCACGGCCCGAACCCGGACCCTTTACTTCGACTTCCAGCGTGCGGACGCCGTGTTCCGCAGCCTTCTTGCCGGCGTCATCTGCTGCGACCTGAGCAGCATAGGGTGTCGATTTACGACTACCCTTGAAGCCCATCATGCCTGCGCTGGACCAGCTGATTGCATTGCCCTGCGCGTCGGTGATGGTGATCATCGTGTTGTTGAAGCTGGCGTTGATATGCGCAACGCCGCTCGAAATGTTCTTTTTGTCGCGTTTTCTAACCCGACCTGGTTCGCGTGCCATTTTATCGGTTTCCTATAATCTGAAACGAAGTAGCTGCTGAGAAGCGCTTACTTCTTCTTGCCGGCAATCGGCTTCGCCTTACCCTTGCGGGTGCGGGCATTGGTGTGCGTACGCTGACCGCGAACGGGCAGGCCATTACGATGACGCAGGCCGCGATAAGACCGCAGGTCCATCAGGCGCTTGATGTTCATCGCAGTATCGCGGCGAAGGTCGCCTTCGACCTGGTAATCTGCATCGATCGTTTCGCGGATCTGGACGACTTCCGCGTCGGTCAGATCCTGCACACGTGTGGTGTGATCGATGCCGAGTTTGTCGGCGATCTTGACGGCCGTCGTACGACCGATACCGTGAATATAGGTGAGCGCGATAATCACGCGTTTATTTGTGGGGAGGTTTACCCCGGCAATACGAGCCACTTACTTCTCCATGCTCCACAGGGGTTCGGCGCGATAGCCTACCCTATCTCATAGCGTTGTTTTCATTCGACTGTTTGGCGGATGTTTGCTCAACGCAAAAAACCGGATGGCACACAATGGCTGCGGCCTTCCGGATAAACCCGAAAACTGACGAATGAGGGGGCCGCTTAGGGCGATTCTTGACGCCAGTCAACACCCGAGCGCACACACGACAACGTTCGCACCAAAATGGGTGATGCGAAGCCGGTTTCAAGAGTTCTATCGGACAGAACAGCCACCGTCAAAACAAGACTGGACAGCGTTGTTTTCTAACGGTTTGTTAACTGCATTATCTTAATGATTACGTATGGATACGGGTCGAGCACTGCGTCCATGCGCATGGATATCCCGGCTGGCAACTTTGCTGGCGCTATGCGCATGCCTGATTGCCACACCCGCAAACGCCGGACGTATCGAGGCCGGCACCTTCGTCTCACATGACACGATCTCGGGCAGTCGCTTACCTGTCACGGTCAACTTCCAGCAGGCTTTCGATGTTCCACCGATTGTAGTCGCACTGCCCTCGCAGCAGGGCAACAACTCCTCGACGATCCGCATCACCAACGTCACGACAACCGGGTTCGACGAACTCGCTCTCGAGCCGGACAATTGGGATGGTCGACACATCAGCATGACAATCCAATACGTCGCCATCGAGCCCGGCCGCCACGTCTTGCCCGATGGGACGATTATCGAGGCAGGTTTCACAACCACAACAGCGACGCAGTTCGGTTCCGGTTTCACTGGCGGCACGGCAAGCTGGGCCACGGTCAGCTTCAGCGAACCGCTTCCGTTCACACCGACTATTGTCCATCATCTGCAGACCGCCAACAGCGAAACGCGAAATGTCGCCAGCCAGTCCTCGCGCCCGCATATCTCATCCATCGCGCAAAATCCTTCGCTCACCGGCTTTCAGCTCGCCATAGACCGCAGCCAAGCGAACAGCGGACCGTTCCCGAGTGCCGAAACGATTGGTTGGATTGCCTTTCCCGCCGGGCAGACGGGAACGTTCCCTGATACCGGTGGAACGTCCGTGACATGGAGCGCAGTCACGACCGGTTTCAACATCCGTGGGTGGGACAATGGCTGCTTCTCCAACGGTTTCGGCCAAACGAGTGGAACCGCAGTGGTTGTCGCCAAAAAGCTATCGCGCCGAAACGCCGATGGCGGCTGGCTCCGCTACTGCGCTGTGAACGCATCCACCATCACGCTTCGGGTAGACGAGGACCGCGACCAGGACAACGAGCGCGGCGTCGCTGCTGCCGATGCCGAGCGAGCGGGCATCATCGCCTTCTCGCGCGCGTTTCATACAAATTTGCGCGCTGATCTGGGAGTAACGAAACTCAGCTTTGCGACAACCAGCCCGATCAGCGATTTCAACATTCCGGGAGCCACGGTCGAATATTTGATCACGGTGACCAATACCGGCAACGCCCCGCCCAACTACGACAGCGTGATCGTAACCGAACAACTGCCCACGGATCTGGCGCTGGTTGTGACCGATTTCGGCGGACCGGGCAGTGGGCCAATCCAATATACCGATGGGAGCCCTGCAACCGGCCTGAATTGCGTATTCGTGTCACTCGCAAGCACGACCGACTGCTATTCGTTCTCAACTGATGGAACGAACTTCAACTACACTCCCGTCGATAGCGGCGATGGCAGCGATCCGGCGATCACGCATGTTCGGGCAATTCCGACGGGTTACATGGCCGCCGACACCGGTAGCGGATCACCCGGTTTCCAGCTGCGTCTGCGCGCGATGATCGAGTAGCCGCGGGCGCCTCAGCAGTTCCAGTAATCTATGCCAGAGTTGCAAATGGTCTGGGACGAGTAGTTACCGGTCGAAACATACCGAACGCAATGATTGACCGTGTTGGTGCAGCGCTTGGCTTTCCCCGATCGAATCTGCTCGCGCAAATCCTTCTGGCGCTGCGATAGATTGGCGAAATGCCGACGCGCTCGTTCGCCGTTTTTTTCCTGCCAATCAAGCGTTGGCTTATGGCCACGTTCCAGCGCCTTATCGATCCATGCGAGAGCCTCTTCCGAAACCTCGCCATCATTTCGTTCAGCAGCATGAAGCCAAGTATCGACATCGACGTGACATCCCCGGCTCCGGTGCCTATGCGCAGCAATTCATACGCGCGCTCGCGATCTTTCTTAACTCCATCGCCCTTTTCGATCATCGCTGCCGCGAGCGGTAACGCCATGATATGGCCCGCCTGCGCCGCGCGCTGATACCAGCCTATCGCTTCAACCGGATTGCGTTTTGTTCCATAGCCCGTTTCGTAGTTTCGGCCTGCGGCGATCATCGCCCATGGTAGACCCGCTTCCGCCGATTTCAGCATATGCTCGTGGCTCTTTGCTGGATCCGGGCTCCCCCCAGCCCCGGCACGGTACTGTTCGGATATCTCATAATGTGCCCAAGGATTTCCCATATCCGCTGCAAGGAACAGGTTCTGATAGCCATTGTCGAAATCGCTAGTGCGGATTTGACGGATCGCAACCTCCAGCATCGCGTTGCTATCGCCGGCATTGGCGGCATCGAGATACATCTGATCGACACCCGTCAGGACATGGCCCTTCGCAAACAGTTTGGTTTCGCCTGGAACTTCAGGGCAACTTTCCTTCTTCTCGACCGCTTGCACATAATCGTAGAAGAAATCGCCCGACTCGTTCGGCATCGCGACCATGTCGTTGCCGTATTTCGCGTAGAGCGCATCAACGGCCAAATGGCAGTTCATGCGCTTGTGCGACATGTTCGGCGCGGAATCGCCGCGATAGCGAGCTTTGAGATTGGCAGGTATAGCAGGGCAACTGGTCGTGCCGCTCAGTTCAACCTTTGTCGCCCACTCGATCTCGTCTTTTTCATAGACACTGAGCAAATCGACGCCCTGCATCGGCCTGCTGTTTGACGAACGCCATTGCTTGCTCGCATGTCGGACCTAGCGCGCCATCTTGGGCATTGCTCGATCCAGAAGACAAGAAAGCGAAAGAGAGGCCCGCGACCGCGAACCCTCCGGCAACCAACATTCCCCGCATTCTCAATTGCCTTTCGTCAGACCACCCCAAATGCCAACATTGCATCAGCGACCTTTTTGAAGCCCGCGATGTTCGCGCCCTTCACATAGTCGACATAATCATCACCTTGCTCGCCATATTCGACGCATTTGCCGTGGATCCCTTCCATCAGCTCGGTGAGCATGTCGCCGAGCCGCTCCTGGTTCCAGCTGATCCGCTCCGAGTTCTGGCTCATTTCGAGGCCTGATACGGCGACGCCACCCGCATTGGCTGCCTTGCCAGGACCGTACATGATCTTCGCATCGTGGAAGACGTGCACACCTTCGAGCGTGGTTGGCATGTTGGCGCCTTCGGACACTGCCTGGACGCCATTGTCGACCAGTGCCTTTGCTTCATCTTCATTGAGCTCGTTCTGCGTTGCACAAGGCAGCGCAAGATCGCACTTCACGTTCCAGGGCCGTGCGCCTTCGTGATAGGTCGCACCCGAGAATTCATCGACATACTCGCTGATCCGCCCGCGCTTGACGGTCTTGAGATGCTTGATCCAGTCGATCTTCTCCTGACCGATGCCATCGGGATCGTGGATGAACCCGCCCGAATCCGACAGCGTCAGAACCTTGCCGCCAAGCTGGGTAATCTTCTCCGCCGCGTGGGTAGCCACATTGCCCGAGCCGGAGATCGCCGCCGTCTTTCCCTCGACGTCCTGCCCCTTATGCTTGAGCATATTCTGCAGAAAATAGACCGCGCCATAGCCGGTCGCCTCCGGGCGCATTTCGGAGCCGCCATACTCAATGGCCTTGCCCGTCAGCACGCCTTCCCAGCGATTGGTGATCCGTTTGTACTGACCGAACATGTATCCGATCTCGCGCCCGCCAACGCCAATGTCGCCCGCCGGGACATCCGTATCGGGGCCAATATGGCGATAAAGTTCGGTCATAAAGCTCTGGCAAAAACGCATGACTTCGCTGTCGCTCTTGCCGCGCGGGTTGAAGTTGGCCCCGCCCTTGCCACCGCCCATCGGCAGACCGGTCAACGAGTTTTTGAAGGTCTGCTCGAAAGCCAGGAACTTCAGGACGCTTTCGGTCACGCTGGGATGGAAACGAATGCCGCCCTTATAGGGGCCGATCGCGTTGTTGTTCTGGACGCGCCAACCGCGCTGGACGCGGATGTTGTGATTATCGTCTTCCCAGCAAACGCGGAAAGACACAACGCGGTCTGGTTCTGCGATCCGGCGCAGAATCTGCGCTTCGTGATATTCTTCCTTGTCTTCGATGAAATCGAAAACATCCTGGGCTACTTCCTGCACCGCCTGAATGAACTCGGTTTGCCCCGGATTGCGTTTCTTGACGCCCTCCATAAAGGTCGGAAGATCAACGTGCCGTTCGTAAATGGATGCCATGATTGCCCCTCTCAAACATGAAGCGGGCCGCAATTGACCCTCTTCCCAGATTTAGCAACCCGTGCACCGGCGCGATTGTAGGTCTTCGACAAAGACTCGCGCGCTCATTTTTGCGGCATAGTAGCGCCGATTGCCTCGCCGCCAAGCCGGTTGGTCAACTCACTCGTCTTTAGTCAGGTCGCCAAAGGCCTCATCGACGCTGATCTTGGGTTCCGCCTCTTCCTCCGCTTCCTCGGGAACGTCGCTTTCTGCTTCTTGCTCCTCGGCGGGTTGTTCGTCGTCTGACGAGGCTTGTTCCTTGCTCTCGCCCTCAAGCGGTCCCAGATCTTCGGCCAGACCCATCATTTGCTGGGTAATAACATTGTCGACCGCCGTAGAAATAGGGCCGGTCTCGTAGCGCATATAACCATCGACGGCATACTCGAACACGATGCGTGTACCCTTCTCGGTCTCCGCTATTGTGACAGTGAGCACACCGTTGACCGGTTCGCTCTGTAGTGGCCCCAACGCGCCGCGCATCCGCAAAGCCTGATCGGGCATTGCCAGGATAACCCGCATATGTTCGACGCTACCGGCAAGACCAATCCTGCTCGTATCTTCCTTGGCTGGTATGGTTTCACAGAAACACCCACCCGCTTGCGGTCGAAGCATCAGATTGGCCGAATCGCCGGAGAAGGTGTGCGCCTCGTTCCACCACTTGTTCGGCGAGATCAGCCGAAGCCACGTTTCGCGCAGGTCCGCAGACACTGTCACGCTGTCGCGCGTCACGAAGGAACTGGCCTTCTGATCAACAACCTCGGCCTGCGCTGGCGACACCGCCAATGCAGCCACTATCGCACCGAAACCCAAAAACTTACGCATAGGCAACTCTCCGTTACGCCGTTCTATTCCATGTGAACGGCGCAATGGAAAGGGGTAAGTCCGAAGCGTGCTATTCCGGGGCGAGAATTGCATCGAGAGCCGCAGAGACGTCCTCGATGCTCGCCATACCGTCCACGCGGGTCACGATGCCGCGTTCTTCGTAGATCGGCAGAATGGGTGCCGTCTTGCCGCGGTATTCCTGCATCCGTGTGCGAACCGTCTCTTCGTTGTCGTCGGCCCGCCGCTTGAACTCGGTCGAACCGCATTTGTCGCACACACCGTCGGCCTGTGGCTGTGCGTGACGGTCGTGATAACCCGCGCCGCAATTGGCGCAGGTGTACCGACCGGTGATGCGGTCAACCAGCGCATCGACATCGACTTCGAGCTCGATCACATGGTCAAGTTTACGGCCGTGTTTGGCGAGGATCTCGTCAAGCGCATAAGCTTGGGCCTCGGTGCGCGGATAACCGTCGAAAATCGCACCGGTGGTTTCGGGCATTGTAGCCAGCTTCGCATCGATCATCGCCGATACGATATCGTCCGAGACCAGTTCGCCTGCGTCCATGATACCAGCAACCTGACGGCCGAGCTCGGTATCGGCTTTGCGGGTCTCGCGCAGCATGTCCCCGGTCGAGAGCTGCAGCATCGAATGCCGCGCTTCCAGGTTGCCAGCCTGCGTTCCTTTGCCTGCACCCGGAGGGCCGAGAAGAATAATGTTCACTGGTCGCCTACCCCTGAAATGTGCGCCACGATCAGCGCATGCGGCCCTTGAGTTTCGCTTTCTTGATCAGATCGCCATACTGATGCGCTAGCAGATGCGACTGAACCTGGCTGATCGTATCGACCGTCACGTTCACGACGATCAACAGGCTCGTGCCGCCAAGGAACAGCGGGATACCCGTCTGCGCAATGACATATTCGGGCAACACACAAACCAGCGTCAGGTAGAGTGCACCAACCACGGTAATCCGCGTCAGAACGTAATCGAGATAGTCAGCGGTGCGCTTGCCGGGACGGATCCCGGGAATGAAACCACCGTTCTTCTTCAGATTGTCTGCTGTCTCTTCCGGGTTGAAGACAACCGCGGTGTAGAAGAAGCAGAAGAAGATGATGCCCGCAGCATAGAGCGTCATATAGAGCGGCTGACCGTGGTTCAGATATTGCAAGACCTGCTGCATGAACCCACCCGAGGTTGAGTTCGGATCGAGCGCATTGCCCGAGAACTGCGTGATCGTCAGCGGCAGCAGCAGCAGCGAGCTGGCGAAGATCGGCGGGATAACACCAGCGGTGTTGAGTTTGAGCGGCAAGTGCGAGCGATCCGCCTGCATCATGCCGCGCTGCGTTGCGCGTTTGGGATACTGGATCAGCAAGCGGCGCTGGGCGCGTTCCATAAAGCAGATGATCAGGATCAACACCACAACCATCGCAAGGAAGCCGACAATCAGGCCAGCACCGATGCTGCCCGAACGACCGCCTTCGAACAGGTTGGACGCAAAAGTCGGGAATTGTGCGACGATGCCCGCCATAATGATCAGCGAAACGCCGTTGCCGATACCGCGCGAAGTGATTTGTTCGCCCAGCCAAAGCAGGAACATAGTGCCACCGACAAGGCTGATCACCGCGCCAATACGGAACATATAGCCCGGGTCGACCACGGCAGCGATACCGCTCTGCGCGCCAAACGCTTCAAGACCGGCAGCCATAAACCAGCCCTGGATCGCGCACAGGCCAACCGTGCCGTAGCGCGTATATTGGTTGAGTTTCTGGCGGCCCGTCTGACCTTCTTTCTTGAGCGCCGCGAGCGTGGGATGGAGCGATGAGGCCATCTGCACGACAATCGATGCGGTAATGTAAGGCATCACGCCGAGTGCGATGAGACTCATCCGCTCGAGGCTACCGCCGGTGAATGCATTGAGCAGGTCAACCACGCCGCCTTGCGTACGCTCAGCCAACACGGCCAGCGCCTGCGGATTGATACCCGGCAGCGGGACGAAGCTGAGGAAGCGGAAAACAATCAGCGCGCCGATGGTGAACCAGATACGGTTCTTGAGCTCGGTCGCTTTGGAGAAATTGGCGAGGCTGAGATTGCTCGCAATATTGTCGGCGCGTGATGCCATGAGACGCTTAGATCCTAATCATGTGCCGGGTGCTCGAACGAGCATTTCCGGCTTGAGGAGGATACATAGGGAGCGAGGTCCGCAATGTCGAACCCAGCTCCCTAAATTACCCGATTAATCGGCCTTTTTCTCGGCTTTCTTGGACTTTTTGGGCTTCTGCTTCTCACCCTGTCCGCCGTCGTGCTTCGGAGCCGGCAGAACCTCGACCGAACCACCAGCCTTTTCAACCGCCTCGATCGCACCTTTCGAAGCGCCGTTGACGATGAACTTGGCTTTGGCCTTGATCTCACCCTTGCCGAGCAGGCGAACACCGTCCTTGCCGCCCTTGGCAAGACCGGCAGCCTTCAGAGCCGCGTGATCGATGTCTTTCTTGGCGTCGAGCTTCTTCGCGTCGATAAACTTCTGGACCATGCCGATGTTCACTTCAGCAAAATCCTTGCCGAACGGATTGTTGAAGCCGCGTTTGGGCAGACGCATGTGCAGCGGCATCTGGCCACCCTCGAAGCCCTTGATGGCTACGCCCGAGCGAGACTTCTGACCCTTTTGGCCGCGTGCGGCAGTCTTACCCTTGCCCGAGCCAATACCACGACCAACCCGGATACGGCCTTTGCGGGCACCGGCGTTATCTTTGAGTTCGTTGAGTTTCATTGTGCACTCGCTTTCGCTTTTGTTCGCGCTGAAAGGAAGCGACCCGGCTTTGGACCGGGTCGCCAGTTTTGTTAGTCTACAATCACAACAAGGTGCGGCAGCTTGGCTACCGCGCCGCGAACCTCAGGGGTGTCCTGCAGTTCGACGACCTTGTGCATCTTGTTCAGGCCCAAACCGATCAGCGTCGCACGCTGGTCTTTCGGGCGGCGGATCGGCGAGCCGATCTGCTTGATCTTGATGGTTTTCGCTTTCGCCATCTATCTTACTCCGCAACAGCTGCAGCGTCGGCTTCAGCCTCGGCTTCGCTTGCGCCACCGCGACCGAGAAGGTCAGCAACCTTCTTGCCGCGACGCTGGGCAACCGACTTCGGCGAAGTCTGGTCGGACAGCGCCTCGAAAGTGGCGCGGATCATGTTGTAGGGGTTCGACGTGCCGACCGACTTGGTCACAACGTCTGCAACGCCCAGGCTTTCGAAAACTGCACGCATCGGACCACCGGCGATGATACCAGTACCCGGAGGCGCCGTACGAATGGTGACCTTGCCGGCACCGAAACGGCCATTGCCATCGTGATGCAGCGTGCGGCCCTCTTTCAGGGGAACGCGGATCATCTTCTTCTTCGCAGCGGCAGTGGCCTTAGTGATCGCTTCAGGCACTTCGCGCGCCTTGCCGTGACCAAAGCCCACGCGGCCCGAGCCGTCACCGACGACGACGAGCGCAGCAAAGCCGAAACGCTTACCGCCTTTGACCGTCTTCGAAACGCGGTTGATGTGAACCAGCTTCTCGACGATGCCGTCATCTTCTTCCTCGCGGCGACCACGACGATCATTGCGGCCACGACCGCGACCACGACCGCCATCACGGCCACCACGGCCCTGACGTTCGCGCGGCTTGGGATCCGCAGCAGCAGGTGCCTGCTCGGTTGGCGCGGGAGGCGCTTCGGCGGCCGGTGCTTCAGCGGTCTCGGCAGCCTTTTCGGCTTCCGGAGTTGCTTCGACCTTTGCTTCCTCAACCTTCTCGGCTTCTACCTTCACGTCTTCGGCTTTCGCTTCATCCGCTTTGGTATCGGCCTTCGGAGCGTCCTCAGCCTTTACCTCATCAGCCTTCTTTTCTTCGGTCTTAGGCGCTTCGTCAGCCTTTTTCTCTTCAGCCTTGTCGGCTTTCGGAGCAGCCTTCTTCGCAGGTGCCTTCTTCTTGGCAGGAGCTTTCTTGGGCTCGTCCTTCTTGGCTTCAGCCTTTTTGGCCGGGGCCTTTTTCTTGGCAGGAGCCTTCTTCGGAGCAGCCTTCTTGTCTTCAGCTTTCGCTTCTTCGACTTTTGCGTCCTTTGCGGCGTCTTCGGTTTTCTTCTTGTCAGCCATGCTTAGAACTCCAGCCCGCCTTCACGGGCGGCATCGGCCAGCGCCTTCACGCGGCCATGGAACAGGAAACCGCCGCGATCGAACACGACAGAGGTAACACCAGCCTTCTTGGCGGCAGCAGCAATGTCCTTGCCGACCGTGGTGGCTGCATCGACATTTGCGCCAGACTTCTTCGCACCGAGCGTCGAAGCGGCGGCAAGCGTACGGCCGTCCTTATCGTCGATGATCTGGGCGTAGATGTGTCGACCGGTGCGGTGCACCGAAAGACGCGGACGATCGCCAGCGCGGTTGCGCAGGGCCGTACGGACCCGGCGGCGGCGACGTTCAAAGAGAGATAGTTTTGCCATCTTACTTCTTCTTCCCTTCCTTGCGGAAGACGTATTCGCCCTGGTACTTGATGCCCTTGCCTTTGTACGGCTCGGGCTTGCGCCAGCGGCGAATTTCAGCGGCGAGCTGGCCGACGGCCTGCTTGTCGATACCGCTGATGATTACGGTTGTCTGGTCCGGGGTCTTCACTTCGATGCCTTCGGGCACGTCGATGTCGACATCGTGACTGAAGCCGAGCTGAAGCTTGAGCTTCTTGCCCTGTGCCTGCGCACGATAACCAACGCCTGAAATTTCGAGCGTCTTGCTGAACCCTTCGGTGACACCTTCGACGAGATTGGAAACCAAGGTGCGCTGCATGCCCCAATAGGAGCGCGCGGTCTTGGTATCATTCGCCGGGTTGACCTGGATCTCGTCGCCTTCGACCTTGTAGTCGATCTGATCGCTGAGACCCATCGAAAGGGTGCCTTTCGGACCCTTTACAGTCAGCGTATCGCCTTCGATATTGGCGGTGACACCGCCAGGGATCGCAACAGCTTTCTTACCAATGCGGCTCATCAGAAGACCTCCGCAAGCACTTCGCCGCCGACATTTTCAGTGCGCGCTTCGTTATCCGAAAGCACGCCGCGAGGGGTCGAGACGATGGTGATGCCCAGACCGTTGCGCACGATCGGAAGTTCTTTCGAACCCGAATACACGCGGCGGCCAGGCTTGGAAACGCGGGCGACGTGCTTGATAGCCGGTTCGCCTTCGAAATATTTCAGTTCGATCCGCAATGCGGGGTGCTTGCCGCTCTCGTCTGCGGAATAGCCACGGATGTAGCCTTCACGCTGCAGGACTTCGAGGACATTTGCACGCAGCTTCGACGCGGGCGACAGGACGGAATCCTTCTTCGCGCGCTGGCCGTTGCGGATGCGGGTGAGCATATCACCCAATGGATCGGTCATAGCCATCTGTCAGATCCTTACCAGCTGGACTTCGTAACGCCGGGAATCATGCCGCGATTGGCAAGGTTCCGCAGCTCGATACGGTTGAGCCCGAACTTCCGGTAATAGCCGCGCGGGCGGCCGGTGGTTGCGCAGCGGTTGCGGACCCGGGTCGGGTTCGCATTGCGCGGGATTTCAGCCATCTTGAGGCGCGCGATCATACGCTCGCTCTCGTCGAGCGACTTGTCATCAGCGATCGCCTTGAGCTTCGCGTATTTCGCCGCGTACTTCTTGACGAGCTTCTTGCGACGCTCATTCTTGTTGATGGAACTCAGTTTCGCCATGGACTTAAGCTCTCTTCTCTTGATTGATCATAGTCAGGGGGCGGCTCACGCCGCTTCCTTGTCTTCAGCCTGCGTCTCAGCAGGGAACGGGAAACCGAACAGACGCAGCAATTCGCGGGCTTCTTCGTCGGTCTTCGCGCTGGTGGTCACGATGATGTCCATTCCGCGAACGGTCTCGATCTTGTCATACGAGATTTCGGGAAAGACGATCTGTTCCTTGAGGCCCATCGCGTAGTTGCCACGACCATCGAACGATTTTGCGTTCAGACCGCGGAAGTCACGGATACGGGGCATCGCAATCGTCACGAGACGATCAAGGAATTCGAACATGCGTTCTTTGCGCAAAGTTACTTTACAACCGATCGGCATGCCTTCGCGCAGCTTGAACTGTGCGATCGACTTCTTGGCTTTCGTGATAACCGGCTTCTGGCCGGCGATCAGCGCCATTTCTTCAGCAGCGGTCGCAACCTTCTTCTTGTCCTGGCTGGCCTCACCAACACCCATGTTGAGCGTGATCTTTTCCAGCTTCGGAACTTCAAGACGGTTCTTGTAACCGAACTTTTCAGTCATCGCCTTGACGATCTGGTCGTCGTAGCGTTGCTTCATGCGGGGGGTATAATCAGCCATCGATTTTCTCTCCGGACTTCACGGCGATACGGACCTTCTTGCCGTCCTTTTCCTCGAAACGGACGCGGGTCGGCTTGCCATCCTTGGGATCGGCCACGGCAACCTTGCAGATGTGCATCGGCGCTTCGAAACGATCGATACCACCCTGCGGGTTTTCCTGGCTCGGCTTGCGGTGACGGGCAGCGATATTGATGCCTTCGACGACGACCTTGCCTTCTTTCGGCATGACCTTCTGGACGGTGCCGGTGCGGCCCTTGTCCTTGCCCGAGAGCACGACGACGCTGTCGCCCTTCTTGATCTTAGCGGCGGCCATTAGAGCACCTCCGGAGCGAGCGAAATGATCTTCATGAATCCGCGCCCGCGCAGTTCGCGGACCACCGGGCCGAAGATACGCGTGCCAATCGGCTCTTCGCTCTTGTTGACGAGAACAGCTGCGTTGCCGTCGAAACGGATGACACTGCCGTCCGGACGACGAACGTCCTTACGCGTGCGAACGATCACCGCGCGGTGAACGTCACCCTTTTTGACCTTGGCGCGCGGCTGCGCTTCCTTGACGGATACGACGATCACGTCGCCGACGCTCGCGGTACGACGCTTCGACCCGCCCAGTACCTTAATGCACTGGACGCGCTTCGCGCCGCTATTGTCCGCGACGTCTAGGTTAGATTGCATCTGAATCATCGATTCAGTTCCTTCTCACTCGGCTTGCCGGGACTTTGGCGGAAACCAGCCCGACAGTTCCAAAAAAATCTGCTTACGAAGTGCTGCCAGCAGCCTCTTCGACTTCCAGGTCGGCCTCTACAGCCTGCCCCTTGCTCGCCTGGACCGTGTCGATCACCTTCCAAGTCTTGGTCTTGGAGATCGGCTTGGTCTCTTCAATCCGGACGGTGTCGCCCAGCTGGTAAGCGTTCTCTTCATCGTGCGCGTGATACTTCTTCGAACGACGGATAATCTTCCCGTAAAGCGGGTGCTTAACCTTGCGTTCGACCTTCACGGTCACGGTCTTGTCGGTCTTGTCGGAGGTGACGGTTCCGATCAGAATACGTTTCGGCATCGTGTGCTCCTTAGGCCTTTGCGGCAGCAGAGCGTTCGCCCTGCAGCGTCTTGATCTGGGCAATGGTGCGGCGCACTTCGCGAATACGCGCAGGGCCTTTGCCTTCAAGCTGGTTGGTCGCAGCCTGGAAACGCAGGTTGAACTGCTCTTTCTTCAGCTGGTTCAGCTCAGCAGAGAGCTGGTCGTCAGTCTTGGTGCGGAGATCTTCGATCGTGCTCATGACCGGCCCTCCAGGTGCGAGGTGTCACCGAGACGGGCAACAACCTTGGTTTTGATCGGCAACTTCATCGCAGCGCGTTCGAATGCTTCTGCAGCCAGCGGGCCGGAAACACCATCGAGTTCGAACAGGATACGGCCAGGCTTCACGCGAGCAGCCCAGTATTCGACCGAACCCTTACCTTTACCTTGACGGACTTCGGCGGGCTTCTTCGAAACCGGAACATCGGGGAATACACGGATCCACAAGCGGCCCTGACGGCGCATGTGACGCGTAATAGCACGACGCGCAGCTTCGATCTGGCGTGCGGTGATCCGCTCGGGCTCCAGGGCCTTGAGGCCATAGGAACCGAAATTCAGGGTCGTGCCGCCTTTGGCCTTACCGTGAATTTTGCCTTTGAAGGCTTTGCGGTATTTATGTTTTTTCGGTTGCAGCATGGTGCTTACTCTCGAATTCTAAATCAGCGGGCCGGACGGACGCCGGAAGTCTGAGCTTCCATCATCAGTCGGTCTTGAGCGGTCGGGTCATGCGCCAGGATCTCGCCTTTGAAGATCCAGCACTTGATGCCGATGATGCCGTAAGCAGTCAGCGCTTCGGCTTCGGCGTAGTCGACATTTGCGCGCAGCGTGTGAAGCGGAACGCGGCCTTCGCGGTACCATTCGACACGAGCGATTTCGGCGCCGCCAAGACGGCCACCGCAAACGATCTTGATGCCTTCCGCGCCGAGACGCAGAGCCGACTGAACAGCGCGCTTCATGGCACGGCGGAAAGCGACACGGCGGATCAGCTGGTCAGCGATGCCCTGTGCGACGAGCTTGGCGTCGATTTCCGGCTTGCGGATTTCGACGATGTTCAGCTTCACTTCGCTTTCGGTCATCGTGGCAAGCTTCGCGCGCAACTTCTCGATATCCGCGCCCTTCTTGCCGATGATCACACCAGGGCGGGCTGCATAGATCGAAACGCGACACAATTTGGCCGGACGCTCGATGACCACCTTGGAAATCGCTGCCTGCGGCACCGTGTCCATGATGTATTTGCGGATTTCGATGTCTTCCTTGAGCAGCTGTGCGTAGTCACGCCCTTCGGCGTACCAGCGGCTGTCCCAGGTGCGGTTGATCTGCAGGCGCAGACCGATCGGATTGCTCTTCTGGCCCATCTTACGCCTCTTCCTGTTCGCGAACGACGATCCGCAGCTTGCTGAACGGCTTCAGGATGCGCGTCGATTTGCCGCGGCCACGTGTGTGGAACCGCTTCATCGTGATCGATTTGCCCACCGAAGCCTCGGCAACGACCAGCGCGTCGACGTCGAGATTGTGGTTATTTTCCGCATTGGCGATCGCGGATGCGAGCACCTTGCTGGCGTCCTTCGCCATGGCTTTCTTCGAGAAGGTGAGGATGTTCAGAGCATCTTCGACCTTCTTGCCACGGATCAGCTGCGCAACGAGATTCAGCTTCTGCGCCGAACCACGGATCGTGGTTCCTACAGCCAGAGCCTCGTTATCACCGACGCGACGCGGGGATTTTGCCTTACCCATTAGCGCTTACCCTTCTTGTCGGAAGCGTGGCCCGGGAAGTTGCGCGTGGGCGCGAATTCACCAAGCTTGTGACCGACCATGTCCTCGTTGACGGACACCGGAATAAACTTCTGGCCATTGTAGACGTTGAACGTCAGGCCGACGAATTGCGGCAGGACAGTCGAGCGGCGCGACCAGGTCTTGATCGGCTTGCTGTTGTTGTTTTCCTGCGCATCTTCTGCCTTTTTCAGCAGATGGAGGTCTACGAACGGACCTTTCCAGACGGAGCGAGCCATCTCGATTACCTCTTCTTCTTGGCGTGACGCGAACGGATGATCATCTTATCCGTCTGCTTGTTCTTACGGGTGCGGGCACCCTTGGTCGGCTTGCCCCACGGAGTAACCGGATGACGGCCACCCGAGGTGCGACCCTCACCACCACCGTGCGGGTGATCGACCGGGTTCTTCGCGACACCGCGGGTCAACGGCTTGATGCCCATCCAGCGGCGACGACCGGCCTTGCCCAGATTCTGGTTCTGGTTGTCGGGGTTCGAAACCGCGCCAACCGTGCCCATGCAATCCGAACGCAGGTAGCGCTGCTCGCCCGAGTTCAGGCGAACGATGACCATACCGCGGTCACGACCGACCAGCTGGACATAGGTGCCTGCAGACCGCGCGATCTGACCGCCCTTGCCCGGCTTCATCTCCACATTGTGGCAGATGGTGCCGACCGGCATCTGGCCGAGCAGCATGGCGTTACCAGGCTTGGTATCAACCTTCTCACCAGCTATGACCTTGTCGCCTTCAGCCAGACGCTGCGGGCAGATGATGTAAGCCTGTTCGCCGTCGTCATATTTGATGAGCGCAATAAAAGCGGTGCGGTTGGGATCGTATTCGATCCGCTCGACGGTACCTTCGACGTCCCACTTACGACGCTTGAAGTCGATGAAGCGGTACTTCTGCTTGTGGCCGCCGCCGATGCCACGCGAGGTGACATGACCCTTGTTGTTGCGTCCACCGGTCTTGCGCTTGCCCTCGGTCAGCGACTTGACCGGCTTGCCTTTGAACAGGCCGGTTTTGTCGACGAGGATCAAGCCGCGACGGGCGGGGCTTGTCGGTTTGTAATTCTTGAGTGCCATAGCTCTTCTCTACGCCTCAGATACTGCCGGTGACGTCGATCGAGCCGCCGTCTGCCAGAGTTACGATTGCTTTCTTGAAGTCGCTGCGCTTGTAGGGCTTGCCTTTCCAGCGTTTGACTTTGCCCTTCTGGACAATGGTGTTGACGTTCTTCACCTTAACACCCTGATGCGCATAGATCGCCTCGACCGCTTCTTTGATCTGCGGCTTGGTGGCGTCGTTCGACACCTTGAAGACAACCGCGTCGTTTTCAGACAGCAGAGTCGACTTCTCGGTGATGTGAGGAGCGAGGATAACGTCATAGTGACGCGCGTCGATTTCTTGCTTCTTAGCCATTGAAGCGCGCCTCCAGCTTTTCGACAGCGTCCTTGGTCAGGACCAGCGTGTCGTGGTTGAGGATGTCGTAGACATTGGCACCCTGCGCCGGCATCACATTGACGCTGGGGAGGTTGCCGGCTGCATTGCGGAAGTCCTCTTCGACGTTTTCGCCGTCGATCACGAGAACCTTGCCGCCAAAGCCAGCCTTGTCGAAGTGACCCTTGAGCGCCTTGGTCTTGGCATCTTTGAGCTTGAGCGAGTCGACAACAACCAAGCCGTCTTTCGCCTTGCTCGAAAGAGCCATCTTCATGCCAAGGGCACGGATCTTCTTGTTGAGCGACTGGTTGAAGTCACGCTTGCGAGCACCGTGAGCCTTACCGCCGCCGATAAAGATCGGGGCGCTGCGGGCACCGTGACGAGCGACACCGCCGCCCTTCTGGTTGCCGTGCTTCTTGCCCGTGCGATTTACGTCGGAACGTTCACGCGTCGGGCGAGCAGTCGCGCGGCGGTTTTCAAGCTGCCACGTGACAACGCGGTGCAGGATGTCAGCGCGCGGCTCGACACCGAAAATGGCATCGTTGAGCTCGACTTCGCCGGTACCTTTACCGCCGTCGATTTTCTGGACCTTCACCTTCATGGATCAGCCCTCCTTACCGGCGTCGTCTGCAGGCTTCTCACCTTCATCCGACTTAGGGGTTTCTGTTTCGGTTTCAGCGGGAGCATCAGCACCAGCTTCCTGCTCTTCCATCAGCTTCGCTTGCTGCTCGGCCGATACTTCAGGCTTTACTTCGTGCTCAGCGGAGCTCTCGACCAGGCCGGGAGTTGCTTCTTCGCTTGCGAATTCAGCTTCGTTGCGGCGCATAACGCCGGGGAACGGAAGATCTTCAGGCATTTTCAGCTTCACGGAGTCGCGAACGACGAGCCACGAGTTCTTGTGCCCGGGGACCGAACCCTTAACGAACAACAGTCCGCGCTCGGCGTCAGTGCGGACGATTTCGAGGTTCTGCTGGGTGCGCTGGCGATCGCCCATGTGACCGGCCATCTTCTTGCCCTTGAACACGCGGCCCGGATCCTGGCGATTACCCGTCGAACCGTGCGAACGGTGAGAGATCGAAACACCGTGCGTCGCGCGCAGACCGCCGAAGCCCCAGCGCTTCATGGCGCCGGCAAAGCCTTTACCCTGCGTGTGACCGGTAATGTCGACCTTCTGGCCGGCGACGAAGTGTTCAGCCGAAATGCGCGCACCCACGGGAAGCAGAGCCTCCTCGCTTTCGACACGGAACTCGGCAACCTTACGCTTCAGCGGAACTTCGGCTTTCGCGAAATGCTCACGCTGCGGCTTGGCAACATTCTTTTGTTTGGCTTCGCCCGACCCAACCTGCAGCGCGAAATATCCATCGCGCTCTGCGGTGCGGTGCGAAACGACTTGGCAATCTTCAAGAGCAAGGACGGTCACGGGAACGTGACGTCCATCCTCCTGAAACAGGCGGGTCATCCCAACCTTCTTTGCGATCACGCCAGTGCGCATCGTCAAAACTCCTACACAGAGGCACACGAGGCCCATCCCCGAGTGCTTGCCAGCCCATTTTATGATGCGTAGCCCCGTCCGGGCTGAGTGCGCACCCAGTTGCCTGGGTTTGCGAGACGGGGAACGCAGACCCGAGTAAACTCGGCGGTATTCCTATGTCCGGCCCCCCGCGAAGGCAGAGAGCTCAGGCCGTTTGCACGACCTCAAAATCTTTCCTGATCATTTAACGTCCGATCAAGAGGACAGAGACCTCCGCCTTCGCGGGGGCTCGCGGCAAATTGGCTCAAGCCAATTTGATCTCCACGTTAACGCCAGCAGCAAGATCGAGCTTCATCAGCGCGTCTACGGTCTGGGCGTTAGGCTGCACGATATCGAGCAGCCGCTTGAAAGTACGCACCTCGAACTGCTCGCGCGACTTCTTGTCGATGTGCGGACCACGGTTCACGGTGAACTTTTCAATTCTCGTCGGCATCGGAATGGGGCCACGAATAAGCGCGCCGGTGCGGCGGGCGGTTTCAGCGATTTCGCCAGTTGCCTGGTCGAGAACGCGGTGATCGAACGCCTTGAGGCGAATGCGAATATTCTGGGCTTCCATGTCCAACTACCAATGAGAAAGAGCAAACACAAAACCAGCGGTCCGCCCCCTCCTGTCTCTGAGGGAGAGCGGGGCCACTGATCAAAATTTCTTCCGAATCCCGGGACGAGTCCCGTTCGTTGACGCGCCCTATATGGGGAACGCCCCCGCCTTGCAACCCCTAGTGTCGCAAATCCAAGGCAAATCGCGAGGATTTTGCGAGCGTTCCGGAAACGGGTCGCTGGAAAAACAGAGCGCCCGGCAACCACGAGGCCGCCGGGCGCTCCATTGAATGCGAAGACTTACGCCTTGATCGAGCCAACAACACCCGAACCGACGGTGCGACCACCTTCGCGGATAGCGAAGCGGAGACCCTGGTCCATGGCGATCGGAGCGATCAGCTTGACGTCGATGGTTACGTTGTCGCCCGGCATGACCATTTCGGTACCTTCAGGCAGGATAACTTCACCGGTAACGTCGGTCGTGCGGAAGTAGAACTGCGGACGATAGTTCGCAAAGAACGGTGTATGACGGCCACCCTCGTCCTTCGACAGAACGTAAACTTCTGCGGAGAACTCGGTGTGCGGCGTAACCGAACCGGGCTTCGCCAGAACCTGACCACGCTCGACCGCATCGCGGTCAACGCCGCGGATCAGAGCACCGATATTGTCGCCAGCTTCACCGCGATCAAGCAGCTTGCGGAACATTTCGACGCCGGTAACCGTCGTTTTGCTGGTGTCTTTGATGCCAACGATTTCGACTTCGTCGCCAACGTTGACAACGCCGGTTTCGACACGGCCGGTAACAACCGTACCACGACCCGAGATCGAGAACACGTCTTCGATCGGCATCAGGAAGTCCTTGTCGACCGGACGGTCGGGCTGAGGGATGTGCTCATCAACAGCAGCCATCAGTTCCTTGATCGAGTTTTCGCCGATTTCGGGATCGCGGCCTTCAAGTGCGGCCAGAGCCGAACCCTTGATGATCGGAACGTTGTCACCGTCAAAGCCATACTCGCTGAGCAGTTCGCGAACTTCGAGTTCAACCAGCTCGAGGATTTCTTCGTCGTCGACCTGGTCGACCTTGTTCATGTAAACAACCAGAGCCGGAACACCGACCTGACGGGCCAGCAGGATGTGCTCGCGAGTCTGCGGCATGGGGCCGTCAGCAGCGTTTACAACCAGAATTGCACCGTCCATCTGCGCGGCACCGGTGATCATGTTCTTAACATAGTCAGCGTGGCCCGGGCAGTCGACGTGCGCGTAGTGGCGCGCGTCGGTTTCGTATTCGACGTGTGCGGTCGAGATGGTGATGCCGCGCTCGCGCTCTTCAGGCGCCTTGTCGATGTTGCCGAAGTCAACGGCAGCACCCTGCACCTTGGTGATCGCTGCGGTCAGCGTGGTTTTGCCGTGGTCAACGTGGCCAATGGTGCCGACGTTTACGTGCGGCTTATTCCGCTCAAATTTTTCCTTCGCCATTTTCTATAACCTTCTAGTCTTACAACTGATACAAATTCGGGAATCAGCGGCACCCGAGTGAACAGGCGCCGCCCCTAGACGCATCGCTCGCCTTAGGCAAGCTTCTCCTTGACCTCCTGTGCAACACTCGCAGGCACTTCGTCATAGTGACTGAACTGCATCGAGTATTGTGCCCGACCCTGGGTGAATGAACGCAGCTCATTCACATAGCCGAACATGTTGGCAAGAGGCACGAACGCTTCGACCGCCTGTGCATTACCGCGACTGTCGGTGCCCTGGATTTGGCCACGACGGGAGTTGAGGTCACCGATGACATCGCCGAGGTAGTCTTCGGGGGTCACGACTTCAACCTTCATCACCGGTTCGAGCAGCTTGATACCTGCCCGGTCAGCCGCTTCGCGCATTGCACCGCGACCGGTGATCTCAAACGCCACCGTGCTCGAGTCGACGTCATGATATTTGCCGTCGATCAGGCGGATGGTGAAGTCGATGATCGGGAAGCCGACGAGATAGCCGCTCTCGGCCTGCTCACGCATACCCTTCTCGACCGACGGGATATATTCGCGCGGAATGTTACCGCCCTTGATCTCGTCTTCGAAGATGATGCCCTGGCCGCGTTCACCCGGGGTAACGACAACTTTGGCTTCACCAAACTGGCCTGAGCCACCCGACTGCTTCTTATGCGTGTAGGTGACTTCGATCTCGCGCTTGAGCGCCTCACGATAGGCAACCTGCGGCGCGCCAACATTGGCCTCGACCTTGAATTCGCGCTTCATGCGATCAACCAGAATATCGAGGTGAAGTTCACCCATACCCTTGATGATCGTCTGACCGCTTTCATGGTCGGTCGTGACGCGGAAGCTCGGATCTTCGGCAGCCAGGCGATTGAGCGCAACGCCCATCTTTTCCTGGTCGGCCTTGGTCTTGGGCTCAACCGACAACTCAATAACCGGATCGGGGAATTCCATCCGTTCGAGGATGATCGGCTTGGAAGCATCGCATAGCGTGTCGCCGGTCGTTGTTTCCTTGAGACCCGCGATCGCAACGATGTCGCCGGCGAATGCCTCTTCGATGTCCTCGCGGTTGTTGGAGTGCATCAGCAGCATACGGCCGATCTTTTCCTTCTTCTCCTTGACGGAGTTGAGGACGCTGCCCTTGGCCAATTGACCCGAATAGATGCGGGTAAAGGTAAGCGAGCCGACAAACGGATCGTTCATGATCTTGAACGCCAGCGCAGAGAACGGCGCATCGTCCGAGGACGGACGCTCATCTTCTTCATCGCTATCAGGCAAAACGCCCTTAATCGCAGGGACGTCAAGCGGCGATGGCATGTAATCGACAACAGCATCGAGCAGCGGCTGGACACCCTTGTTCTTAAATGCCGAGCCGCACAACACCGGAACGAAGTCGCGGTTCATCGTGCCTTTGCGGATCAACTTCTTCAGCGTTGCCGCATCGGGCATTTCGCCTTCGAAGAACTTCTCCATCGCATCGTCATCGAGCTCGACAACGGTTTCGATCAGCTTTTCGCGATATTCGGCTGCCTTGTCGGCGAGGTCGTCGGGAATATCGACATAGGAGAAATCGGCACCAAGACCGTCATTTTCCCACACGATACCGCGATTGTTCACCAGGTCGACAACGCCCTGCAGGTCACTCTCCGCTCCGATCGGGAGATACAGCACCAGCGGGGTTGCGCCAAGGCGATCGATGATCGACTGAACGCAGTAGTAGAAATCCGCACCCGTGCGATCCAACTTATTAATGAAGCACATTCTCGGAACGCCGTACTTGTCGGCCTGGCGCCATACGGTTTCGGACTGCGGTTCCACGCCGGCGACGCCGTCAAACACGGCAACAGCGCCGTCGAGGACGCGCAGCGAGCGTTCGACTTCGATGGTGAAGTCGACGTGGCCCGGCGTGTCGATGATGTTGATCCGGTGCTTCTCGCCCTTGCCGTCATCGGCCGACCAGAAGGTCGTGGTCGCAGCAGAGGTAATCGTGATCCCACGCTCCTGCTCCTGCTCCATCCAGTCCATCGTCGCCGCGCCATCATGCACTTCGCCGATCTTGTAGGATTTGCCGGTGTAATACAGGATACGCTCGGTCGTGGTGGTTTTACCGGCATCGATGTGAGCCATGATGCCGATGTTGCGGTACCGCTCCAGCGGATATTCGCGTGCCATGTTCTTATTCTCCGTGAGAGGAAAGGTTTACCAGCGGTAATGCGAGAACGCGCGGTTGGCGTCGGCCATCCGGTGCGTGTCTTCGCGCTTCTTGACCGCGTTGCCGCGATTGTTCGACGCATCCATCAGCTCGCCCGACAGGCGCGCCGACATCGTGGTCTCAGGGCGGCCGCGCGCCGCACCGATCAGCCAGCGAATGGCAAGGGCCTGCGCACGCTCGGGGCGAACCTCGACCGGCACCTGGTAGGTCGCACCACCAACACGGCGGCTGCGCACTTCGACCTGTGGCTTGATATTGTTCAGCGCATCATGGAACAGCGCAACCGGATCGGTCTTGGCCTTGGCTTCAACCGTATCGAGCGCACCGTAAACGATACGTTCTGCAGTGGATTTCTTACCGTCGAGCATGAGGTTGTTCATGAATTTCGACAGGACCTGATCACCAAATTTGGGATCGGGCAGGATGACCCGTTTCTCGGGACGACGACGACGTGACATGTCGCAAATTCCTTCTTCTTGACCCTCGCTTCCCTTCACCGTCACCCTGAACTTGTTTCAGGGTCCATTTTTCGGTTGAGAACAGGGCGATTAAGCTTCCTGGACCTGCGCTGGCGGAGCCATGGATCCTGAAACGAGTTCAGGATGACGACCCGGCAGCAACGGTCGCGATTATTTGGGCCTTTTCGCGCCGTACTTACTACGGCTCTGTTTGCGGTCCTTGACCCCTTGCGTATCGAGCACGCCGCGCAGGACGTGGTAACGCACACCGGGAAGATCGCGCACACGACCGCCGCGGATCAGCACGACGCTGTGCTCCTGCAGGTTGTGGCCCTCGCCCGGGATATAGGAGATGACTTCGCGCTGGTTGGTCAGGCGAACCTTGGCAACCTTACGAAGCGCGGAGTTCGGCTTCTTCGGCGTAGTCGTATAGACACGGGTGCAAACGCCGCGCTTCTGCGGGTTCGCTTCCATCGCAGGGACCTTGCTTTTGGCCTTCTGCGGAACGCGGCCCTTGCGGACCAGCTGGTTAATAGTCGGCATGAAGTACTCTTCACCTGTTAAACTGGCGCAGTCAGTAGAAGGTGGGGAATGAAAACTCGCGCTGCACCGTCATTCCGGCGGTTGCGTTAGCAGGCCAAAGGCCAACGCCGGAACCCAGCGAACAAGAACGCCGCGTAGCGTCCTTGAAAGCGCAAGCTGAAAAACACTCCACCCCCGCCCAAAGGCACCGGGTTACTTTGACGGCCGCCCCGTAGCTTCTTCGTCATCCCGGACCCCGATCCGGGATCCAGCCAACAAACAAACTCCAATAGAAAAGAGCCTTATCGCATTCACGAAAGGCCCCCAGGACTAAACCGGCAATGTTCAGCTCTATCTACCTGATGCGAACCCACTCGGTGAAGGGAACCCACATCGGATGAGCGCGCCTTTAGGGGGAGTCGGGCGTGGGGTCAAGGGTGTGAGTTGCTCCACCAAGCATCCAATAGTCACCCGATGTTAAGGTGTCTTTGCCACAATAATTGACAACCGGCCCGGAAATCGCGATTTTGGGCCTGTAAGGACGCATTATGAACACGCTGCTGAAAAAGATGAAACAAGCGGTTGCCCCGGTGCGCAAAACCGGTCGCAAACCCTCTGCGCGCGAAATGCACGAGCGTGTGAAGGAACGTTACCCCAAGGTGATGACGCGCCTTGCTGAATGAACTCCAGTGGCTTGCCGCTGACCTGATCGTCGAATTTAACGAGCTTGCAGTCGCCGAAACCGGCGAGCCGCATTTGCTGAACCGGCCCGATGCACTCGACAGCGCATTGGCAAGGCCGATGCATTACTGGAACTATGGCGAGCGCGACATCGTGGTTCTGGCGGTAGCGCTGCTGGTGGGTATCGGGCAAAACCATCCGTTCATGCAGGGCAACAAACGCTGCGCTTTCGCCGCCGCCGACTACTTCCTCTATCTGAACGGATACGAACTGACCGTTCCCGATACAACCGACCTCGCCGACCTGGTATGCGATGTGATCACCGGCGAAATCGGCGAGCAAAGACTGGTCGAGGTATTCTGGGATTATATCGAGCCGTCGAGCTAGATCAGCGAGCTTGAAAAAGCACCAGGACTAAACCGGCAATGTTCAGCTCTATCTACCTGATGCGAACCCACTCGGTGAAGAGAGCAAGCATCGGATGAGGGCGCCTTTTTGGGGTGAATCCTACAGCGGTCAAGGGTTGCGATCAGTATATTTTAGGCGCTCTAGACCACCGTTATTCCACCTCGCCCACAGCTATTGAAATAGGCTGCGACCTTCTCCACGCCATGATCACTGAGCGAAATAAAGGCCCGACGCCTATCTACAGCGTCTTCATAGCGCTCAAACAGCCCTTGTTCGACCAATTGGCGTATCCACCGGAGCGCCGTTGTTGGCGGAACCCCAGAGGCGATGCACAAGGATGTCACTGAAATTCGGCGAAATTCGACGTGTGCCAGCGCAAGATCCAAGATCATATCCCAGGCGGGATCGGCAAGCATACCTTTGTCAAAAAAGCGAAAACGCCGCTCGCGAAGCTCGATGATGCGTCGCAACAACCGAGGATCAGGTAGCGCTGGTTTTGGCTGTCGAACCGCTCGCTTTTCTGACGAGTGACCCCGCCTCACAGCCTTTTCTGCTCCCTCAGTCCTACCGTCACTAGAATCTGACACAACCCAGACATCGTCAGTGTCTTTTGGTTTGCTCGCGGAATCGACTTGCTCTCGCAATCTGTCCAACTCAACCTGGATCGCTTGAATAGAGTTTTCGACAATATCGCGTGGATGAGTAGCGAGCGAGGTCATACCACGACGCGCACCTGCGCTAAACTTTCGTTCAATAACTCCATGAACGATATGGACCGATCCGTCTCACCCTTCTCAAGTGAAGTAGGCTGCCCAATAGCAGAACCACCGCAACCAGAAGGATCGGTATTTCTGTTACCGCCCAGTAGGCCTGTTGTATGCCCGTCGGCGACAGCCACACCACTACATGTCCGGTGACTGCAACTATCTGGGCCCCTCCGATCAGGAGGGGCCAAACTCTGTTTGCTTTCAGCGCCAAACGAACGAACGCGCTCAAAACCACCACGTCCAACAGGAAGTGTCCCATATCGACTGTTCGATAGGTCGGATCGCCAAACATCAGGTGATATAGCTGATCGAATAGTACCCACCCTACGCAAATTACGGCGGCCTCTCTTTCCGGACGCGCGCCTATCGCAAAGCACAGCATGGCAACTGCTATGATGCTGATCGTGTAGAGCGACATGGCTGCAAGAGTGTCCCATCCGGCAACTCCTTGTCCAGTCCTCAGCTCAGGCCACTTCGCTCGATGAGCCAACTGCACTTAACCATTCCTCCGTCGGGCAATCATGAACCCTACCGTTCTCTTTCTGGATATCAACGAGTCGCGAGTGCACTCGCGCGAGGTCGCCGCTGGATGAAAGCAGCGCCTGTTGAGACTTGTGCAACCGTAACAATATGTCGTGCCCTTCTGAAGGCAGACTGCCGGTTTCACGTCGGACCGCTACAAGCGTCGCAAGCAGATTTGCCTGTCGGATAAGCGCGTCATCAAGTGACCCCTCGGCATCCTGAATTTCACGGCCCACTCGCATTCGCGCAACTTCAAACGACATCGACATAGTTCCAACTCCTACTTGGCTGGCCGTGGCCAGACGATTTAGCGAAACTTCGAGGGCGTTAGTCCGCCAAAACCTCGGATAGCCCCGAGAACATTGCCAAACCGGCCAAACCGATAAAGACCAACATAACGGCAACCAGTATCATGGCACCAATTCTGGCCAACTTACCCGTTGAACCCTCGAACATTTCTGGGACAACGCGATATTCGACCTCATCTTCCGGTTTCAAACCAGTCTTCATCGAGTCTGGATGCTCTAGAAGAGTGTAGTTAGACACGTCATCCGTGCCTTCGCCATCCAGCATAAAATCAGTCGAAGCTATGTGGGATCCTTGATATACTGATTGGTCACATATCTCCTTGGCCGCACGATAGGTGACGGCGAGTTCCCCACGTGACACAGCTCCGAGCTTTTTCTTGGAAAAGTTGATTCGCTGGTCGACCGTATGAGGTGATATATCCAACTCGCGGGCAATCTCTTTGGATGTCTTGTGCTCGATCAGCAGATCCAGCACCTCCGTCTGTTTTGCAGTAAGCGTTTCAAGTCGCGATTTGAGTTCACTTTCCGCCGACCTCATTGAGACCATGTGTTCGACATTTCTGTCATTGCTTCACCCCCAATAATTCGGTTCGTAAAGCGATTCGCCCTCTAAGCGCTCACATCCTGAAGCATACATCCACTTTGGACCTATTCTCAACAGCAGAGCGATACTTTCTGCGGCCTCGAAGCCCAAAATTGCAAACCATTTTCCTACTCGCAAAAAATCTGCAACCTGCACATGGTCATGCCCAAAACCGACCCCCCCCCCCACCATAACCCGATTCTGTTCGTTGCGCCCTCAAGCGCCGGGCGGGACGCCTCCGCGTCCTTTGGCTACCTCGCATAAGCTCGGGCGCGCGGTCGCGCTTGCGGTCCGTCTGGGTCGGACCGGATCAACGCCGGATAGCGGGCTCGCACTATGACCAATAAATCGCCTGTGCCCACCAGGGCCATTCCCCGCCAAGCCACCTCCGCCGTTGCCCACGTCGCTCCGCCGCCCGAGGACGACGATCCGCTGCTCGCCTTCGAGCCCTATCGGCACAAGCAACCGCGCGCCAATTCGATTACGCCCGATCGCCAGCGGCGCTTTATCGCGACGCTCGCCTCCACCGGCATCGTCAAGCAGGCGGCGAAAAGCATCGGAAAGTCACTGGAGGCTCTCTACAAGCTGCGCCAACAGCCCGGGGCGGAGGGGTTTTCCGCCGCGTGGGACGAGGCGCTGGGTTGGGGTGTGGAGCGGCTGGAGGATTGCGCGATGGAGCGGGCGATCAATGACGGATTGTATAACCTCAGAGCCAACTCGATGATCTGCTTCGTCCTCGCCTATCGCAGCCGCTACATGGTCGATGCGCGCCATATCGAGCCCGGCCACCTGATCTACGAGCGCATTCGGCATGAGGTGTTGGCGGAGGCGGAGAAGGAAAAGCGACATTAGCGGTCGGCGGCCAGCATCCCCCACAGATACTCGTCGCACCAGCCGATATGCGTTTTGTCGCTTTGCCGCAGATGCCCTTCGCGGGTGAAGCCGAGCCGGGCGAGCAGCGCGTTGGAGGCGGTGTTGCGCGGGTCGGTTCCGGCGGTGAGGCGGTGGTGGCCTTCGGCCTCGAACAGGTATTCGACCAGAGCCTTTGCGCATTCGCCGGCAATGCCCTCGCCGTGGCGGTAGTGGACGGTGATATAGCCGATTTCGGATATGCCATCGGCGACGGGGACCGCGACCAGCCTTGCGACGACCTCGCCGCCCGTCTTGTCCACCGCAGCCCAGGTCCGCCCGTCCCAATCGGGGTCGAACAGCCAGCCTTCCAGCTCTTCCAGCGTCGCGAAGGGCTCGCGCGTCAGGTAGCGGCAATGCTCGTCGGAGGAGAGCGTGGGGAACAGCGCGGGCGCGTCATCGCGGAGGAATTTGCGCAGGGTGAAGCGGCTGGTTTCGAGCGTCGGCGTGGTTAGCCCATTGTTCCTGGGCACGGCCATCAGGCCCCGGTCAGGAACGCGACCAGCGCCTTGACCTTTTTCTGTCGCCATTGCGGTGCGGGGGCGACCAGCCAGTAGGCGCGGCGGCCTTCGTCCGGCCCCTCCAGGATCGCGATATTGCCCGCTTCAACCGCTTCCTCGGCCAGCAGGTACGGCAGGATCGCCTTGCCCAGCCCCGCCATCGCGCTGCTGAGCGCCTGACCCGCATTACCGACCTCGATGGTCGGTTCGGCGCCTTCGGGCAGCGGAGCCCCGGGCCAGTCGATCCACTCATCGGGCGCGCCGCCCTTGTCGTCGGGGCGAGCCACGACCACGCGGCGCGCGGGAGCAAGTTCGACGCCGTTGAGATCGCCCGGCCCGTCGATCAGCCGGATTGCGACATCGAGATTGGCCTCGGTGAAATCGGCATGTTCGTCGGCGACGAAGTGAAATTTGATGCCCGGATTTTCCGTGCGGAAGGTCGCGAGGCGCGGGGCGAGCCATTGGGCGTAGAATTCGCGCGGTGCGGCGATGGTGTAGCTATCGCTCGCCTGCCCCGCCTGCATCGCCTGCACGCTTTCCTCGAATTTGAGGAACCCTTCGCGCAAAGCATCAAGGCCCGCGCAGCCTTCCGGCGTCAGCTCCAGCCCCTTGCTCGTGCGGCGGAACAGCACCGTGCCGAGATGATCCTCCAGCGCGCGAATCTGCTGCCCAACAGCCGCAGGGGTCACCGCCAGTTCATCCGCCGCGCGGGTAAAGCTGAGATGCCGCGCCGCCGCGTCATATACCCGCAGGGCATTCAAGGGGAGGTGAGTCCGCTTCATAGGAGCGCCGATCTAGTGCTTGCTGCAACGCAGCACAAGACTTGGTTCAATCCGCCGTCGCGGGGGCCGACAATGGGAAGAAGGGGATACGCACTTCGAGCGGCATTGCATCCTGCCCCGGCTCGCGCGTGACGAAGGTGTAGAAGCCTTCCATCGAGCCGCTCGGCGTGGTTAGCGGGCAACCCGATACATAGTCATGCGACTGGCCCGGTTCGAGCACGGGAGTCTCACCCACAACACCCTCGCCATCGACATGGTTCACCATTCCGCGTCCATCGGTGATCCGCCAGTGGCGAGTCTGCAACTGCACGGTGCGGTGCGAGTGGTTCTCCAGCCGGATATGATAGACCCAGAACCACTTGCCCGCCTCTACCTGCGATTGCTCGGGCAGGAAATTCACCGCGACCCGCACGGTGATGCCATCGGTGGTGGCAGCGTGTTCGAACAGTTCCTTCATATCGGGCCACAGCCTAACGAGCCGAAACGCACCGCGCAATCATGCGATTGGCCGCATTTCCACCGTTTCTTCGTTTGCAGACCTAATCGGATGTGTTCTGCGGCAGGTTGGTATCGGAGGGATTGTGCTTGGCGAGGAATGCTACCAGCGCGTCATACCATATCTTCTGGTTTTCCGGTTCCGAGAAGGAGTGCCCCTCATCCTCGATCAACAACAAATCTGGTTTTACCGGCGCTCGCTTGGTCGCGTTGCGCATTTTTCTGAATTGGCTGTAGGGGACGTTGTTGTCGTCCTTCCCATGCGCCAGCAAGACTGGGCGATTGAGCGTCTCGCCCAGCCGGTAAGGTGAAACCGTATCAAGGTCGAAATCCTCGTCTCCCTCCACGGTTGCACGCCATCTTTTGCCGCCCTTGCGAGTGAAGTAGCGGCGGTCATATTTGAGCATCAGGTCCCAATCGGTCACGCCTGCCCAGCTCGCCGCACAGCGATAGCGTTCCGGGTTGCGGATGACCGCCCAGAGCGCCGCATATCCGCCATAACTTCCGCCGACGACACAGACGCGGTCACGATCGGCGATACCTTGTTCGACCGCCCAGTCCATAGCGTCGTCGATATCGTCCTGCATGCCGCGACCAATTTGGCCGACTCCGAGCTTGCTGAACGCCTCCCCGTAACCGGCAGAGCCGCGAAAATTGGGTTGCAGAACGGCATAGCCGCGATTGGCCAAGAGCTGCACATCGTCATCGTAGCGCAGCTTGTCGCGTACGCCGTAGGGTCCGCCGTGCGGCAACAGGATCAGCGGAAGGTTCTTGCCAACGCGACCGCGCGGCAGGGTCAGATAAGCGGAGATTCTGGTGCCATCGCGCGCCTCGTAGCTGACCGGTTTGGGCTTCGCGAGCAAACGGTAATCAACCGACGGTCTCAACTCGGCGAACTGGTCGAGCCGCTTTTCCCCGGGGGTGAAAACATACATTGCTCCCGGGTCGGCCTCGTTCCCCGCCCACACCAGCATCCGCGAATTATCCTTGGCGCGCGATGTAATCCAGATTTCTTCCGCCCCGAGCGCCTGTTTCAGCTGGGTGTATGTCTGCTTTAACCCGTCATCGAACCACTCTACCTGATCGCGATCATCGGTATAGAAAGCGGCAATCGGTTTACCATCGTCGAGAGCCATCGAGTCCACATCCCACTCGGAGTTCTCATAGAACGTTTCGATTACTTCGCGTTTGGCATAGTCAAACAGACGGATACCAACGCGACCGTTCTCGCCTTCTTCAAGGATATAGCCCTGATCGGAACCACTGACGATCTGCGCAACATCCCAGACGCGCTCCTCGATCTCATCCTCTTTCAGCCGACCGATCAGTTTAAGGTCGGAGGTCGCATCTTTCCGATAATATACGCGCAGCCGTTTGCGCAGCCACCCCATACCCATCCGAACGACGCCTTTTTCATCGGCATGCCAGTTCCATATGCCGTCCCTCGGTCGTTGAACTTCCTCGACGACACCATCTTCTTTCAATTCGATCCGCCAGACCGATGGATAATCGTAGGGCGTGCGTTGCATCGAGAGCAAAATATGCGACCCGTCATCGGCGACGTGGATCACATCATCGCCCTCTAGCGTGGACGTATCGCGACCAACGAACTGGTAGGATCGACGCGCGATATCGGCGAGGTAAAGGCGCGTGTAACGCGCCTCGTCTCCGAAGTAATTTCCGAGTGTCGAAACCGAAAAGAGAATCTTGCTGTCGGTGACCCACCGAAACCAGCCCAGCTCAACCTTGTCACCGACATTCAGTTTACCGGTCGCCTTGCGCGTGCCGGCTTCAAACAACAGAATGTAGGGCTGCCCCTCCAGTTCGACACGAACAGCGACGGTTGCGCCGCTGGGTGATAATTTCGCGCTCGACAGCTTGCTGACATTGGAAAATGCCCCGGTCGGGATGATCTGCGGTTTGGGCTCGAGCTTTGTAGCGGCGGCCTGTGGGTCCGGCGACACATCCTCGACTGCTTCGGCTTGAGCCGAACCTGTTGTGTCCTGCGCACTCAATGTAAACGGAGCGCTCCACAACAGCGCACCGGCCACCAACAATGACTGCCCCCGCATTATTCGTTCCACCCCGATTTGCGCCGTCCGCAGCCGGCAAAGTGAATGTTCGAAATGCAGATTAAGGTGCTGGCACCAAATGACAAGTCACCGTACGGGCTTGCGCAACCTCAATGCGGTGCGAGCCCGGTTTCGAGGCCGGTACGGTCCTCCAGCGCGAAGCGGTCGAACAGGTCGGCGCTCGCGGCGTTGAGACCGACGATGCGCGTGTGGCGGCCATTGCGGCGCATGCGGTCGACGACTTTCTCCAGCGCCTCGATCGCCGAAATATCCCAGAAATGCGCTCCGGATACATCGATCACGACGTGATGCGCGGCGTCTTCATATTTGCTCTCCGGACCGAGGCGATCCTTGAACCGGTCGACGCTGGCGAAGAATATCTGGCCGGTGACCTTGTAGACCGCACTATGCTCACGGCGGATACGTTCGACATTGAACATCGTGCGGACTTTGCCCGCGAAGAAGATGCCCGACAGCAACACACCGACCAGCACGCCCATGGCAAGGTCATGCGTCCACACAACGACAATCACGGTCGCCAGCATAACTGCCGATGATGTCGGCGGATGGCGGCGTAAATTGGCAATCGAGTTCCAGCTGAATGTCCCGATCGACACCATGATCATCACCGCAACCAAGGCTGGCATCGGCACGCTACCCACGTAAGGGCCAAGCACGGTCAGCAGGAACAGCAGGAATGCGCCAGCGGTGAATGTCGAGAGACGCCCGCGACCGCCGGAAGCCACGTTGATCACCGACTGGCCGATCATCGCGCAGCCGCCCATGCCGCCGAAAAATGCTGCAACGATATTGGACACGCCCTGCCCCGCGCTCTCGCGGCGCTTGTCGCTATCGGTATGCGTCATGTCGTCGACGATCTGCGCGGTCAGCAGGCTTTCGAGCAGGCCGACAGCGGCCATGGTCAGCGAATAGGGAGCAATGATCTGCAGCGTTTCCCAGGTGAAAGGCACGTCGGGGACCGCGAATACCGGCAGGCCGTCGGGCAGCTTGCCCTCGCCCGCAACATTGTTGACGTCGATCTGCCAGAAGACCGTCGCTGCGGTCAGCAGCACGATGGCAACCAGCGGGCTTGGAACCGCCTTGCTGATGCGCGGAAAGCCGTAGATGATCGCCAGCCCTGCGGCGACCATTGCATAGGTCTCCCACCCGACATTTGAGAGCTGCGGGATCTGGGCAAGGAAGATCAGGATCGCAAGCGCGTTGACGAAGCCGGTGATGACGCTGCGGCTGACGAACTGCATCAACAGGTCGAGCCGGAGGAGCGCCGCGATGCCCTGGAAAATCCCCATCAGGATCGTCGCGGCGAATAGATAATCGACGCCGTGTTCCTTCACCAGCGGGATCACCACCACCGCAACCGCCGCTGTGGCTGCCGAAATCATACCCGGACGCCCGCCAACCAGCGCGATCACCATCGCAATCGCGACCGAGGCATAGAGCCCCACACTCGGATCGACGCCTGCGATCAGCGAGAAGCCGATTGCTTCGGGGATCAGCGCCAGCGCGACAACGATACCGGCCAGGATATCCTTGCGAGGTTGCGCGAGCCAGTCGCGCCGAAACGTGGCCGCGAAGGAGCGGTCTTCGGTCATAATCACATCCGTTCGGAAAGTTTGCACGCGGTTGCGCGCGAATGTTGGCGCCCACCTAGTAGCTTATGCTGCAATGCACAACAGGCAGTCGGCGCGAATGCGCGATTAGCAGGTTTGACAGCCGCCGTGATCGCCCTACACCCTCGGAAAACGAGGAGATATCATGGCTGACAGGAAATTCATCTTCACGCTTGCTACCGCCTTGCTGATCGGGACAAGCGCACCGGCCATCGCGACGACGCCCGCTCCTGAAAGCCCGTCGGCAAGCGATGAGCCGGAGAATGCGGCAGATGCCAAATTGCGGCTCCTTTACGAAGAATATTTCCGCTGGCGCTCGCTGGCATCGGGCCGGATCGAGAACGAGAAGGGTGGCTTCGAGGCGGGTCCAACCTTGCCTTCGGTCACCGCGGAAACGCAGCAAAGGCTTGCCGCCGAAGCGCTCGCTTTCAGAGACCGCCTGGACCCTATCGAAGAGTTCGGCCTTTCACCGGATGAACAGGTTAACGCGGCTGTTCTCCGCACTGTATTGAACGAGCAGATAGAAAACGCGAAATATCGCGAATGGGAAATGCCGCTCGACAGCGACAGCAATTTCTGGAGCTATCTCGCACCGCGTTCGGGTTTCCAGACGGTCGAGGAATACGAGAAATATGTTGGCCGGATGCGCGACATACCGCGCTACTTTGCCGAGCATGTGGTCAATATGCGCGCGGGTCTGGATCGTGGTTTCAGCGTGCCGCGCGTGACACTGCAGGGGCGCGATGTTTCGCTGGCCGCCTATACCGGTGCGGACGTCGAAGCCAACCCGTTCTGGGCACCGTTCGAGCAAATGCCCGCGCGCTTTTCCGACGAAGATCGCAGCCGCCTGATGTCAGAAGGCGAGGCCGCGATCAGCGAGGCGATCATTCCTGCCTACACCGACCTGCTGGCCTTTCTGCGAGCGGTCTATGTCCCCGGCACGCGCACGACGCTCGCGGCCGAAGATATGCCCGATGGCGAGGCCTATTACGCGCAGCAGATCCGCCAATATACGACGCTCGACCTGACGGCGGACCAGATACATGTCACCGGGCTCGCCGAAGTCGCGAGGATCGAAGCCGCGATGCGCGAAATCATGGCCGAGGTAGGCTTCGAAGGCACGATTGCCGAGTTCAACGAGAACCTGCGCACCGATCCGCAATTCATCGCCCGCACGGGCGACGAGTTGATGGGCGTTGCATCCTATGTCGCCAAGCGCGTCGATGGCGCGTTGGGCAACTATTTCGGCTTTCTGCCGCGCCACCGCTTCTCGATTAAGCCCGTCGCCCCCGATATCGCACCTTTCTACACCGCCGGGCGCGGCGGGTATGAATTCTGCCAGATGAACACCTATGACCTGCCTTCGCGCCCGCTCTACAACATTCCCGCACTGACGCTGCACGAATGCGCGCCGGGGCACAGTTTCCAGGCGGCGTTCCAGCGCGAACAGGGCGAAACGCCGCAATTCCGCCGCAACATCTATTTCTCCGGCATGGGCGAAGGATGGGGGCTTTATGTTGAATTTCTCGGCGAGGAGATGGGGATTTACCGCACGCCCTATGAGCGCTTTGGCAGGCTGTCATACGAGATGTGGCGCGCTGCAAGGCTGGTGATCGACACCGGCATCCATTCGCAGGGTTGGGGCCGTGAGCGGGCGATCCAGTATCTCGCCGACCGCACCGCTTTGTCACGCCACGAAGTCGGGACCGAGATCGACCGTTACATCAGCTGGCCGGGACAGGCGCTGGCGTACAAGCTCGGCGAAATGCAGATCCGCGAACTTCGGCTGAAGGCCGAGGCCGAGCTGGGCGACCGGTTCGATATCCGCAAGTTCCACGATGTGATCCTGGCGCTCGGCTCGGTCCCGCTGCCCGTCCTGCAAGCGCGGATCGAGAGCTTCATCACGGATGGTGGGCAGGGTCTGCCGGGTGTCGATTACGACTGACAACGATCCACAGCCCGCCATTATCGGCGATCACCAAGCCACGTTAGAAAGGTATCGGCGGGAAAGTTACAATATCTAGTTGCGACTAATTATCATTAGCGATACACCTTGCTCATCGAAGCGAGAGGAGTCGCAATGAACCAACCCGAGCCGTCCCCCAGCCCCGTGCTGTTGCCCAAACCGACAGCCTGCACGGATCGAACCGTGCTGGTGATGCTGCGACGGATGGGAGGGCATGGCCTGCGCGATGCGCGCGCGACATGGATCGGCCTCAACCATTTCGGGCAGCGTTTCCGCCAGCCACTCGTCCTGATGCGGTGCTTCATGGCCGAGATCGCGCAAGCTTCGCAGCGCAGCATCATGCTCGCCAATTGCTGCGCTCCGCGAATGACCGGAGATGAGGGGCTACTGCTTGAAACGCTCGCTTTGTGCGGCCGCAATCCCGACCGCGCGAAACGCAACCTTGCCCGCCTGACCGACAACGGCCCGACCGCTCGTGCTTTTTCGGTCGCCTGCGCGCTGAACACCGCGTTCGAGAATATGGGCTGCCCGCTGGAGGGCTAGCTTCAAGATCCCCGGGCCAGCATCTCGTCCATCTGGCCAAGGCGCTCTTTGCCAAAAAACATCTCGTCGCCGCCACCCACATTGACGTAGAACGTCGGGAT
This sequence comes from Pontixanthobacter sp., assembly GCA_965223995.1. Classification (GTDB taxonomy): domain Bacteria; phylum Pseudomonadota; class Alphaproteobacteria; order Sphingomonadales; family Sphingomonadaceae; genus Pontixanthobacter. Next base: position 664,361 of record CBDCXY010000017.1, read on the forward strand.
ACCGAACGCGCCGCGCTCGACCGCTTTGTCGGTGTTGTCCATCAGCGTCTGTTTCACCGCCGGGTCTTGTGTCTTCATCAGCAGTTCGGCCGCATCGAAACCGGCTTCCACCAGCACCGGGCCGAGCGCTTCGGGATCGGTTGCGTCGATTCCGTCATGCCAGATCGCGGGAAAGAACGCCTCGACCATCTTCAGCCTGTCCTCGTTTTTGACCGCGCACAGAAGGCGCTGCAAAGTCACCGAATTGAACGGGAATTTTGGGTTCATCTTCCACTCGCTCATGCCGTGCCGGGCGATAAAGCGGTTCATTTCGAGCATCGCATACTCGTTCTTGCCCTTCACCTCGGCATCGCGAATGAATGGCGGCGCATTGCCCGTCAGCTTGTGCATGCCCGCGAGGAACACGGGCGTTATCGCGATACTCGCCCCGTGCTTGGCGACGATATCCGTGAGCGGATAATAGGCGAAATAGGCGTTGGGGCTGACAAAATCGAAAATGATCTCGACGGTTTTGGTCATGCAATATTCTCCCTAAATCCCTGCTGCCTTGAGCGCGCGGTCCATGTCTTCGGTCACGTCCTGTATATCCTCCAACCCGACATTGATCCGCAGCATTCCCTCGTGAACGCCCATTTCTACGCGCTCTTCCTCGGTCATGCCGGCATGGGTGGTGCTGGCCGGGTGGCACATCAGGCTGCGCGCATCGCCGATATTGTTGCTGATATCGATCAGTTCGAGCGCGTCGAGGATCGTATGCGCCTGGCTGCGCCCGCCTTCGACCACAAAGCTGAAGATCGGGCCGCAGGCATCCATCTGTTTTTGTGCAAGCTCATGGCCGGGATGGCTCGGCAGTCCCGGATGCAGCATCGTGCCGCCAGCCGCCGCGATCCGCTCTTCCATGAAGCGGCCCAGTTCGAGCGCGTTGTCGCTCTGCTTATGTGCCCGCAAACCGAGCGTTTCGAGCCCCTTGTGAACCACCCAGGCGTTGAACGGGGACAGGTTCGGGCCCGTATTGCGCTGGAAGGGGAGAAGCGTCTCATTGATGAACTCTTCCGTCCCGCACACTGCTCCGGCAAGCACCCTGCCCTGCCCGTCCATCAGCTTGGTCGCCGAATAGGCCACCACATCTGCGCCGAGTTCGAGCGGTCTTTGCAGCGCTGGCGAGCAGAAGGCGTTGTCGACCACACTGGTGATGCCATGCGCCTTCGCCAATCCGCAGACATATTCCAGATCGACCACGTCGAGCGTCGGATTGGCCGGGCTTTCGAAGAAGAACACCTTGGTGTTGGGCCTGATCGCCGCTTCCCACGCCGCGTTATCGGCGCTGTCGATCACCGTCGTCTCGATCCCAAAACGCGGGAACAGATGATCGACCAGCCAGCGGCAGGAGCCGAAAGCAGCGCGCGCAGCAACGCAGTGATCGCCTGCCGATAGCTGGCACAGCAGAGCTGTCGTCATCGCGGCCATCCCGCTGGCCTGCGCGCGGCACGCTTCTGCGCCTTCCATCAGCGCGATACGTTCCTCGAGCATGGCGACAGTGGGGTTCTGGAGACGCGAATAGGTCATCCCCTCTTCATCGCCGGCAAAGCGCGCCGCGACGGTCGCCGCATCGTCATAGGTGTAGCCCGAAGTGAGGAACATCGCCTCGCTCGTCTCGCCATGTTCGCTGCGCCACGCACCGCCGCGCACAGCCTGCGTAGCGGGACGCCATTTCTGCGTGGTAGAACGATCTGTGCCGGTGGTCTTCTTCATAGGAAGTGCGGTGTAAGGTGCGCGCCGACGAGCGGCAAGCGCAAGCTACTCAGGAAATGCGTTGGCAATGGCAAGATCAGCTATGTCGCGCCGCCCGACCGCTTCGAGCATCTGCGCGCCTTCGATGATCGTCAGCATCAGCCGCGCGGTGCCAGCCGGATCTGGCTCACCCTCGGGCAGATGTGTCTCCAGCCACGCCAGAAGCGTATCCATCACTTTGCCATTGCTGTCACGCCACTGTGTTTCACCGGCGGCACCGCCCGCAACCGCTTCCCACCAGACGCGCAGGAAAGGCTGGAATTCGGGTTTGCGGGTGACAGTCATCACCTGTTCGAGGCATTTCTGCGACGTTTCTGCCCTGCCCGGTGGAAAAGCGCTTTCGAGCACCTCGGCATAGCGCGCAGCCATATATTCGAGCAGCCGATCCATTAGCTCCGCCTTGGTACCGAAATGATAGAGCAGCATCCGGTCGCTGGTGCCGGCGGCCCTTGCCAGCGGCCGCAAGCTGACATCGGAAAGGCCGTTTTCGAGCACATGCGTCGCCATTTTCGGGAGCAGCGTTTCGCGCGACATCGGAGTTTTTGCCATTCCAGTCTTGTAGCAAGTGCTACATAACGCTACAAGTGTAGCACTTGCTACAACGACTCGGAGATCCGTCATGTCGCCGTTTGAAATCCTTGCTGCCGTCGGCGTTATCGCTGCCCTTGGTGTGCTCGTCTACATTGCGACGAGCGATGTTCGCATCGGCAGCGCTCCCCTGGCTGCTATCCTGTTCGGCGGATTTGCCGGTTTCACTGCCGTCACCATCGCCACCGAGGGTGTGATGCCCGTATGGACCAACCACACAACCAATCTGTGGGGTGTTCAGGTTTGGTGGGATTTGCTGCTCTCGGTCGGGATCGCGCTGTTCTTTATCGCCCCGCGCGCACGTAAGGTCGGTATGTCGATACCGCTATGGGTGCTGTTTGTCGGCACGACCGCTTCGATCGGCCTGCTGGCTATGGTCGCACGGCTGTTCTGGCTTGAAAAACAAGGTGCTGCCGGCGGCTAGTAGATCTCACCCGTGCGCGGATGCGGTTGGCGCCCTTGCACTCCATCATTCTCGGGATCGAACAGCCGCCATCCGTCGCGCGCGCGAAGCAGCGGCTGTTTGCATGAACGACACGTTGTGCGGTTGTTCCGCCCGTCATGCCAAACCCGGCGGCGATCAACTTTGTGACCCATGATCTGACAGCGAAGCGCGCCCAGCATCGAAGTTCCTCAAACGGCGCGACCCGCAGGATTGTTCTTAAATAGCATCTGGTCCGTGCAGTATAGCCATTTTGCGACAGATTGACGACTGCCGACGATCACTCTTGCAGGAATTTTGCTGGCACAGTAGCGGTTCGGTCATGCTGGAGCAGAGAGAAAAACCCTTCGATCCAATCGGATGGAACACGGCTCTCGCGCTCGCATTCTTTGCATTGTGCCTCGTCCGGCTGACTATCCCGCCGACGCCAAATTTTGACGAGATCCACTACCTTCCGGCGGCCAGAGCATTGCTCGACGGCAGCGAATGGCTCAATCGCGAGCATCCGATTCTCGGCAAGGAGTTGATTGCCCTGGGTATCGCGATTTTTGGTGATACACCCTTCGGCTGGCGGATCATGCCGCTGCTGTTCGGGACGCTGGCGCTCTTCGCATCGATGCGCGCATTGTGGTTCGCCAGCCTGTCGGGCTTTGCTAGCATTGCTTACGGCATCCTGCTGGCGACCGGATTCTTCCTGTTCGTCCAGTCGAGGATCGCAATGCTCGACATTTTCATGGTCGCGTTTTTCGCGGTGGCTCTGTGGCAGTGCGCGGCAGCGTTGCGGGAGCCGGAAACAGGCTTGAAGCGGTTGACGATTGCCGGCGTTGCAATCGGTTTTGCTATGGCATCGAAGTGGAACGTCCTGCTGCTCGCGATGATGCCGGGTCTGGCATTCTTCGCTGCGCGCCTGACAGCTGGGCGGCGGCGATTACTCACCAGCAAGCGCGGTATCCCGATACCCGGCCTGTCGCTGCTTCAGGCATTCCTGCTACTCGGTCTTCTCCCGCTGGTCGCCTATTGGCTGCCGCATAGCTGGGCGTTTTTCGTTGACGATAACCCGTTGAGACCCGGTGGATTTATCGACTACCACTCGTCGGTCATTGCTTTGCAGGAATCGGTTAAAGACCCGCACCCTTACGAAAGCGTGTGGTATCAATGGGTGCTGAACACGCGCTCGATCTGGTACCTGTTCGAGCCGATTGACGGCGTCCAGCGCGGCATTGTGTTGCTTGGCAATCCGCTGACGATGCTGATCGGCCTGCCCGCACTGGCATGGTGCGCCTGGACCGGATGCGTCCGCCGACGCTGGGACATGATCGCACTGGTCGCGATGTATCTGGTCAGCCTGGGCATGTGGCTGGTGGTGAACAAGCCGGTGCAGTTCTTCTATCACTATTTCCTGCCGAGCTGCTTTCTCTACGGAGCGCTGGCTCTGGCGCTGGACGAGTTATGGCGGCGGGGATGGCGCCGGCCGGTCGGTGCCGTGCTGGGCGCGAGCGGCGCACTCTTTGCCTTCTTCTATCCGATACTCAGCGCCGCTGCTCTCGACAGCGATGACGCCTTTATGCGCTGGATGTGGCTGAGCAGCTGGATCTAGAAGCGCCCCCATACAAATTTGCTCGATAGCGCGTAGTTCCACACCGCGCCGATCACTATCCCGGCCAAGGCAGCGAGTATCCAGTAGACCCCGCGCACCTCCAGCATTGTCGCCACCGCAACATTGGCCAGCGCGCCGACCGAACAGGTTGCGCAGAAGCCCAGCCAGCCCCCCAGCATCGCACCGGGTCCGCGCAGTCGCTGGTCGCGATAGGTCAGCCAGTTGTTGAGCCAGAAGTTGAATGTCATCGCCAGGAAAGTCGCGATGGCCGTGGCGGCGGCAAAGCTGTTGCCCGCGATCAGATAGAGCAGCGACAATACCGTCAGGTGAACACCCACGCCGAGCGCGCCAACCGTACCGAACATCGCAAACCGCGTCGGGATTAACCGGCCCAGCGTACGATCATAGAGTCCGGCGAGGAACTCAAACGCCACCGCACGGTCGAGCTTGCTTGTCCCCGCGCGCCGCTCGGCGAATTGCAGCGGAACCTCCCTGACCCGCAAGGGCTCGGGCGAGGCGGCAAGTATGTCGAGCATGATCTTGAAGCCGATGCCCGAGAGCTTCGGCGCGAGTTTACGCACGCGCTCGGCCTCGATCAGAAAATAGCCGCTCATCGGATCGGTCAAATCCACGCCGGTCAGTTTGCGCGCGAGCCGATTGGCCCATCGCGAGGCCGCCTTGCGTCGTTCATCCGGCAGTCCCTCGTCACTTGCGCCCTCGATAAAGCGAGAAGCGACGGCAATGTCCGCCTCGCCGCGCTTTACCGCCCGCAACATATCCTCAAGCAGCGCGGGATCATGCTGATGATCGGCATCCATCACCGCGACATAGCGAGCCGGGGTCGCGCATATCCCCTCAATCGCTGCCGAGGCCAGCCCGCGCCTTCCGATACGCTCGATCACCCGAATTCGCCGGTCCTTGCGCGCCAGCTCACGCGCGAGATCGGCGGTTCCGTCACCGCTACTGTCATCGACGATGATCGCTTCCCAGCCATCCGCGCCGAGAGCGTCATGCAAACGCTTGATCATCGGCTCAAGATTGTCGCGCTCGTTCAGCGTAGGCAGGACAATGGCAAGTTCTAACCCCAACGCCCTACAACCGCTCCAGCACCGCATCACCGATCACGCTCGTACCCAGATCGCCGCCGAGATCGAAACCGCGAACTCCATCGGCCAGGCACTTGGCGACTGCCGCCTCGATCCGCGCAGCCTGCAGCTCTTCTCCAAAGGAGTGCCGCAGCATCATCGCCGCCGAGAGGATCGCGGCAATCGGATTGGCCTTGCCCTGTCCGGCAATATCGGGCGCGCTGCCATGGATCGGCTCGTACAGGCCGAACGTGCCGTACTCGGTTTCGCGTTCGCCCAGCGACGCGCTGGCCAGCAGGCCGATTGAACCGACGCACATGCTGGCCAGATCGGACAGGATATCACCGAACAGATTGCCGGTCAGAATCACGTCAAACTGGCCGGGGTCTTTGACCAGCTGCATCGCGGCGTTGTCGACATAGAGATGCGACAGTTCAACATCGGGATACTCCTCCGCTACTTCCGCCACCACGTCGCGCCACAGCTGGCTGGTTTCGAGCACATTGGCCTTGTCGACGCTACACAGTCTGGAACCGCGTTTGCGCGCGGCAGCAAAGCCCGACTGCGTGATGCGGCGAACCTCGCTTTCCGAATAGGACATCATGTCCCACCCCTCGCGCTCGCCGCTTTCGGATTCGCGCACCCCCTTATCGCCGAAATAGACGTCGCCGTTGAGCTCGCGCACGATGAGCAGGTCGATTGTCCGGGCGATTTCAGGGCGCAGGCCGGACATATCCTCCAGCCCTTCGAACACAGTCGCGGGCCGTAAATTGGCAAACAGGCCAAGCTCGCTGCGCAGACCCAAGACCGCCTGTTCGGGTCGCAAATGCCGCTCCAGATCGTCGCAAGACGGATCGCCGACCGCACCAAACAGAACCGCATCGCACGCCTTCGCCATTTCGAGCGTTTCTTTCGGCAGCGGATGGCCGTGACGCTGATAGGCAATCGCGCCGACATCGCCCTCGAACAAGGTGAGTCCGGGCAGGTCGAGCGCCTCCAGCACGCGCACCGCTTCGCGTGTAACTTCGGGTCCGATCCCGTCCCCTGGAAAGATGGCGATTTTCACTTGGGTTAGTTCCTATCCGTTACTTTTCGTCATTGCGAGGAGCGTGAGCGACGCGGCAATCCAGTGAAGTATCGCGATACGCTCTGGATTGCTTCGCTACGCTCGCAATGACGATCTAAACTATCTTCGCGAGGCGCGTCCTCAGCAGGTTTCGCGCGGACATAACATCGCCGAAACGGTCGGCAAGCAAGTGTTTCTCTAGCGGCATAAACAATCGGTCGAAGGCGGCGAAGGCATCTTCGAAGGTGTCGAATCGCGGCGCACTTCCGCCCCCATACCCCATCTCGCGCAGCAGCAGCGTTTCGTAGCTGACCAGCGCGCCCAGCCAGCCGCGCGCCGCAGGAGCATTGCAGATCGCATCGAGTAGACCGGCCAATGCGGAATGCAAGTTGGGATAGGGACTGCGTTCGGGCAGGACCGTCGCAGTCAGCGAGGTCACCCAGTTGATCGCCGCAGCAGGCAGCGGTTCGCTCAGCCAAGGCCCGCGACTTTCAACCAGCTCCAGCCGTGCGAAGGGCAACTGACTGTCGGATTTGGCGCGCAGATCGACCTCGACCAGGTTCCCCGGGATAACCACCGGCCTGAGCTGCCGCCCTCGCCCGCCCGCAACATAGCCTGCAACCATACCATACTGCTCGGTCAGCATCCGCGCGATCGCCGCCGTTTCGCCATGCGGGCGCGAGGCAAGCAGAATTGCGGGAGCGCGGAGGTTCATGCACCGTGATGTGAGCGAATGCGCGCGCGCTTACAAGCCGCCGCTTTGCCGCTGGGCCCATTCCAGCACACGCTTCGCAACCTCGCCGCGTGCCTGCCATGACATGCAGCGCACTCCGCCACCCATCTGGCAGACACCGCCCGATTGCACGGGAAACACCTGCTTGTCGGTCCAGCCCCGCAAGGCCGCCAGCGCTTCTTCATCTTCCGGAATGCCAAATTGCGGGAGGTAGATGCGCTGCGGCGTCACCAGCATATTGGTGTAGAGTCCGCAGGCCGATCCGAAGCGGGCGTCGTAGATTTGCGAACCATCATAGGGCGTGACGATTTCGTGGATCGTCACATCGGGCAGTCCGGTACGCAGGTCGGCTTCGAGCTTTGCCGCATAGGCCGGATCTTCGGGGTAGGAATTGATCACCAACACGTTCGGTTCGACAAACGCCACGACGCCGTCCGCATGTTCGAGGCCGCCCTGCTCGTCGGCATCGATAAAGGCGACGTGATCGATGGTGGGCAAGCTGGTCAGATATGCGCGCGCCTCATCCTCATCGACATCGTTATCGGCGAGGAATTTGCGGCTGATGACCACGCGCCCCGCATAATCGTCGACGAAATTGCCGCCATCGTTAAGCCAATCGCTTTCGGCAAATTTCGTGTCAGCCTTTTCTAGCAGCGCAGCGAATTCCTCCTGCACCTCGTCGGCGGTGTCCTGATCCCCGCCCTGCCCTGCGGCGGTGTAGCGAAACATTGTCGGGGCCACCGCGTTGGAAAGCGTGAAATCGCGCATCCAGATGTCGAGCTGCGGCGCGACGGCAACATACTCTTCGCCCAGCGCATCGACATAAGCTGCACGGTCGCGCGCGGCGACCAGCACCAACACATCGTCATGCTCTGCAACCTGCCGTGCATAGGCGATATGGAATGCGCGGATATCGTCCGCGACTTCGCTGTAGTAATCGTCAACCGTCGGCGGTCCGGCAAGGACGATCAGTTCCTTGTCTTCGTTCATCTGATCCTCCGACAACGGGGCATCACTGGCGTTACAGGAAGCGACCATCACGCCGGCCAGCAGCGCCATAACAAACTTCAATATCGAGGAAGGCGACGCCAGCCGCCGCAACTTACTCGGCCAACTTGGCTTCAAGCTCGGCGAGGCGTTCGGCGAGTTTTTCGTTTTCTTCGCGAGCCTTGGCGGCCATATCTTTCACCGCGTCGAACTCCTCGCGGCTGACGAAGTCCATTCCGCCCATCGCCTCTTTGACACGTTCGCGCGCACTCTCGCGGGCTTCGCGAGTCATGCCGGCAAAGGTGCCCGCCGCGCTGTTGGCGAGTTTGACGAAATCGGCGATCATCGGATTCTGGCTTTGCATGGTCGTTCAGATGGGATTTGCGCCGCGCAAAGTCCAGAGTCTTTTGTTTTTCGCACGCCCCTCTGGACGCGCGTCCTCGGTGCTGATCCCGCCACTACGTTGCGGGGCACCTGCGGGCGGGCACCGAAACGTATTGGCGCCCTTGCGGTTCACTAATCGTGAACCGATCCATTCCAAGCCATTAGTCTCGCGCCAGTTCTTGGTCGCGGCAGCCAGAGGGCGACCGCCCGACGCGGCTTATGCCGCGAAGCCAAGCGAGCCGGACGGCTCGCGCCCGGCGTTTGACGAGCCAAAACAAAGAATCAGATCTCGATCCGCTGAACAGCGCGGTTCGGATCGGCGACGCCGTCGAGGTCGGGATTGAGCCGCAGGAATTCGTAATTGAGCAGTGTCGCGAAGCATATCCACGCGAGGTAGGGCAGCAGCAGCACCGCCGCCAATTGCCGGACCTTCCAGAAGAACCCGATGGTGATCAGCAAAGTCACCACCATCGCGACCAGGATATACAGCGCAATCGTCATCTCATGTGCCCCGAAGAACATCGGCGTCCAGGCAAGATTGAGCAGGAAATGCGCAGCGAACACCAGGATCGCAGCCACGCGTCCACGCGCGCCCCACGCTGCGCAAACCAGCGCCAGCGAAATACCGATCATCACATAGAGAATCGTCCACACGATTCCGAACCACATCGGCGGCGGATAGATCGACGGCTTTTCGAGCGCGCCGAACCAGACGCTGTCCGATCCTCCACCCAACTGCCCCGACAGGAAGCCGAGCAGTACGCAGGCCGGAACCGTCAGCAGCGCCCAGCGGAAAAAGCTGGCGCGGAGTTGCCCCTTGGAGGCGAGCGTGTTCATGCGAACTCCCAAATCGATTCGACTTGGCGGACTTTGGCGAGACAGCACGCAAGCTGCAATGGGCAGAGCGGCGCAATTCCCGGCTTGTCCCGTAGCGGGAGCGCCTTACCCTGTGCGCGTCGCCGAAATCAGGAATTCGACATTGCCTTCGGGGCCAGTGATCGGGCTGCGCGTGATGCCGTCAACCGACCAGTTTTCGCTTTCGAGCCAGCCGCGCACTTCGCCGCACACCCGCTCGTGCAAGGCCTCGTCGCGTACAACTCCGCCTTTGCCGACTTCATCGCGCCTGACCTCGAATTGCGGCTTGATCAGCGCGACCAGCTGGCACTCCGGTTCAGCCAGTCGCAGCGGCACTTCGAGCACTTTGCGTAGCCCGATAAAGGACGCATCGCACACCACCCAGCGATAGGATCGCCCGATCATCTCGGGCGTCAGAATGCGTGCGCTGGTCTGTTCGAGCACGGTCACCCGATCATCCTGCCGCAGCTTCCACGCAAGCTGGTTGGTCCCGCTGTCGACAGCGATCACATGCTCCGCGCCGCCCTGCAGCAGCACATCGGTAAAGCCGCCGGTCGAGCTGCCGACATCCATCGCAGTCACGCCGTCCGGATCGAGATCGAAATGTTCAATTGCATGAGCCAGTTTGATCCCGCCACGGCTGACCCAGGGATGGTCGCGCCCGCGTACTTCGAGCGGGGCGTCCTCGGGCAATTGCTGACCCGATTTTGCCATCTTGGTCTCGCCCGAAAAGACCAGCCCCGCCATCACCAGCGCCTGGGCGCGGGTGCGGCTCTCGACCAATCCCCGGTCGACAAGCATTTGATCGAGACGACGTTTCTTTGCCATGGACCCGAACTGCGTTAGCGCGCATTGTGCGACTAAGGAACTGAGACAAACTGGAGACCTTGTGAAAAAACTGCGCGCCTTTGCCGCCCTGCCCCTGCTGACTGCTGCTTGTTGCGCGCCGACGCCCGAGCCGACACCGACGCCTCCGATAGTGGTTCAGCCGCCTGCGCCGGTCACGCCGCCGCCTCAGCCACCGCGACCGACGACCGTGCAACAATCCGCTTACGAGAACTGGCTCGACGCGCCGCAAACGGCAGGCGACTGGACCTATCGGGACGGAACCGGGCTCAGCTTCGCCACGTTCGGCGCGGCGGGTCAGCCTGCGGTTTTCGGGGTCGAGTGCCAGAAACGTAGCCGCACGATCCGGCTTGTTCGTGGCACCAGCCAGCAAGGTCCGGTGCCGATGCGATTTCGTACCGAGACCGCAGAGCGGCTGCTCACCGCCAACTCGCAAGATGACGGTCGCCCTATGCTGATGGCGACGCTGCCTGCTTCGGACCGCTTGCTAGATGCGATTGCGCTCAGCCGTGGGCGTTTCGCTGTCGAAACCGGCGGGTTGGAGACGCTCTACCTGCCTGCATGGTCCGAAGTCACACGTGTGATCGAGGATTGCAGGTAGGGAAACGGCCTCCAAACGGACAACACAGACGCCGCGAGCCGGAGCGCGCAATTGTGACGTGGGAAAACTATTTTTCAAGTCTTGTTTTCGCATCCGAAACGAATCACAAATGTAATCAAGATCAGCGGCGAACGCGGTCTTGGGCTTCCGGTGAAACGCGAAGCTCTGGCTATACAGCGCGAAAGGAGGTGATCCGATGTCTCATGGTTCAGCAAGGGGGTCGGTAAAGTTCCACGCGAGGCATTATCGGTGAGTTTGTGATCCGATAAAGGCACTCGTGGGCGGCACTTCCGGCCGCTGACCATGACAAGGGCGGTTCTCGTTATGCGAGGCCGCCCTTCTCATTTTGTTTGTTGGACCTCAAGCGCCGGCGTTCGCCTCCGCTCACTTGGCTTTCCTCGCTTTCGCTCCCTGACGGTCGCTTCGCTGCGGGCGGGCCGCGTGGCCCTAGGGCTGCCGCGACCAAGTATCGGGTGCTTGATGGATGGCTTGGAATGGCCCGGTTCGCGACTAGCGAACCGCAAGGGCGACCGCCCGCCCGCAGGTGCCCCGCAGCGTAGCGGAGGGATCAGCGCCGAGGACGCAAGCGCGGAGGCGCTTGCGAAAAACAGGGACTCTCATTATCCGGCCCCCATGGAATTCAAGAGCATCCCCCACCCCTCACCAACCGCGGCAGATCAACGCGACGCGGCGCTTGCCGACCCTGGTTTCGGGACCACCTTTTCCGACCACATGGTCGTCGTCGACTACGTAGAGGGAAAAGGCTGGCACAACGCCACTATCGGCCCGCGCGAGCCGCTCAGCCTCGATCCAGCCTGCGCCGTGCTGCACTACGCGCAGGAAATTTTCGAGGGGATGAAGGCCTACAAACAGGAATACGGCGGGGCCGCGCTGTTCCGGCCCGAAGCCAACGCACAGCGCTTCAACGACAGTGCCGACCGCATGGCGATGCCGCATGTTCCCGAAGAGCTGTTCCTCGAATCGATCCGCCATTTGGTGGCTGCCGACAAAGACTGGTTCCCGACCGTCGCGGGCGGTTCGCTCTATCTACGGCCCTTCATGTTTGCATCCGAAGCCTTCCTCGGCGTGCGTCCGGCGAAGGAATACAAGTTTCTCGTGATCGCCTCGCCCGCAGGCAACTACTTCAAGTCGGGCGTTCCTGCGGTGAAGATCTGGGTCAGCCAGGACTATGTCCGCGCCGCTCCCGGGGGCACCGGAGCAGCCAAGACCGGGGGCAATTACGCCGCCAGCCTCGTCCCGCAGGCCGAAGCGATTGAGCAAGGCTGCGACCAGGTCGTATTTCTCGATGCGGTGGAGCGTAAATGGATCGAGGAACTGGGCGGGATGAACCTGTTCTTCGTGATGGAGGATGGCAGCGTCATCACACCCCCGCTGACCGGGACGATCCTGCCCGGCATCACCCGCGACAGCCTGATCCAGCTGCTGCGTGAAGAAGGTCTGCAAGTTCGCGAGGAACTCTACAGCATCGACCAATGGCGTGAAGATGCGCGCAGCGGCAAGCTCCTCGAAACCATGGCCTGCGGCACGGCGGCAGTGGTTACACCCGTCGGCACGGTCGCCTCACACGACGGCGAGTTCACCATTGGCAGCGGTGGCCCCGGCCAGATCACCAGCAAGATTCGCGAAAGGCTCGTCGGCATCCAACTCGGCACGATCGAGGACGGACACGGCTGGGTGACAAAGCTCTAGCAGCGATCAATTTCACGCCCGAGTGACAAGGTCCGCCGGACACTCAGCCAACCTCTCGCGTATCGCATCGATCAGCCAGCTCGTAGCCGGACCCAGCCTCGCGTTGCGCCGCCAAAGCGCGCTGAGCGTGTAGTGAGCACCGGGTTTTTCGGGCAGATCGAGTTCGACCAGCGTACCACTCGCCAGATCGTCTGCCACCATCGGGCGCGGCATATTGCCCCAGCCAATACCTTCTCTGAGCAGCGAGTGTTTTGCGCCCAGATCGGCCAGCCGCCAGCTCTGCGAACTGAGAACGGAGAACTCGCGCCCTTCGGTCAGGCGCGAACGGTCGGACAATACCAGCTGAAGCAGTCTGCGACTTTCACCCGGCGCGATACCGGGCCGCGCCAAGGAATGATCGGGCGCAGCGACCGGGACCAGCTCGACCTCACCGATCACCTGTTTCTCCAGCTCGGGATGATTGCCGAGCACCGGCCCGCCCACCGCCAGATCGGCCTCCCCATCTATCAGACAAGCCGCCACCGCTCCCAGCGCCTCGACGCGCAGCCGCAGCGCGACGGTTGGGAACATGATGCGGAATTCGCGTAGCACCTGTGCGGTCACTTCACCGGGCAGCATCACATCGACTACCAGCGATACGTCGCTTTCGAGTCCGGCATGCAGACTGTTCGCCTTGGCCAGCAATGCGTCGACCTCGTCGACCACCGTGCGTGCTTCGGCGAGCAAACCGCGCCCGTCATCGGTCAATACGGGTTTGCGCGACCCCTCACGGTCGAACAGGGTCACCGCCAGCTGCTGCTCGATCTGGGCAATCGCATAGCTGACCGCCGACACGGCTCGCCCCATGCGCCGCGCAGCACCGCCGAAGCTGCCCTCTTGGGCCACGGCAATGAAGATGCGCAATTGATCGAGCGATGGTTCGCCCAGCTTCATTGATGCTCCTTTTGTTCAGATTCATTGAACATTTTTAGCAATTTTATCTCACTTATCAGATTATAAGGCAAGACCTATCTGGGCGGTACAGCAACACTCCAGCAGGAGAAATAGAATGATCGAACTCAGACCCTTCAACACACTCGGCTCCGCCAATCACGGCTGGCTCGATGCGCATCACCACTTTTCCTTCGCCGGCTACCATGATCCGGCACGGGTCAATTGGGGTGCCCTTCGTGTGTGGAATGACGACACAATCGAGGCGGGCACCGGCTTCCCCACTCACCCTCATAGCGACATGGAAATCATCACCTACGTCCGCAAAGGCGCGATCACCCATACCGACAGTATGGGCAATGAAGGCCGCACCGAAGCGGGTGATGTGCAGGTAATGAGCGCTGGCACCGGTGTGCGGCATTCGGAATATAACCGCGAAGACGAGGACACGACGCTGTTCCAGATTTGGATCATCCCTGATGAGCGCGGCGGTCAGCCCAACTGGGGAGCGGCCAAGTTCCCCAAGGGTGACCGAAGCGGCAAATTTGTCGCGCTTGCCTCTGGCCATGCGAATGACAACGCCTTGCCGATCCGCGCCAATGCCCGCGTTCTGGGCGCCACGGTGAAAGCCGGTGAAAGCGTGACCTATGACACAGCCGCCCACCGTCACCTCTATCTCGTCCCAGCCACCGGCAGAATCCGGATCGAAGACGTTGAGGCCCACGCCCGCGACGGTGTCGCGATCACGCAAAAGGATCGCATCACCGTAACCGCACTCGAGGACAGCGAACTCGTCCTCGTCGATGCAAACTGATCCCCCAGGCCCTGCTCCATTCCTCCCCCTTCCCCCGGGGCAGGGCCACCCCCTACAAGGAGAATCCCAATGCCATATATCCTCCACATCACTGCCAGCATCCGCGGGGAAGAATCCGTTTCGCGCAGCCTCAGCACCAGACTTGTCGAACGCCTGGCCGAAAAGAGCGGAGCCATGGTCACCACTCGCGATCTGAGTGCCAACGACATCCCGTTTGTTGACGCAGACCGATTTGCCGCCAATCTCGCGCCCTATGCGGATCGCACAGACGAACAGCACCAGCTCGCCGCCATCGCCGACGAATTGATCGAAGAGTTGAAAGCCGCTGACACCATCGTGTTCGGTGTACCGGTCTACAATTTCTCGGTACCCGCCACGGTAAAAGCTTGGGCCGATCTAGTCGCGCGTGCTGGGACAACATTCCGATACACACCCGAAGGGCCAGTCGGCATGCTCGAAGGCAAGAAGGCCTACATCGCGGTGGCTTCCGGGGGCACACAGGTCGGCGGTGACATCGACTTTATGACCCCGTGGTTACGCCATTTCCTCGGCTTCCTCGGGATCATCGATGTCGAGATCATCGCAGCCGATGCGATTATGGGTGCCGATGGTGACGAAAAGATCGCCCAAGCACAGGCCGAAGTCGAAAAGCTCGCCGCCTGACCCAAACGGGCCGCTCTGGACAGGAGCGGGGCGGTGACCGATAACATGCTCATATCCAATGGAGATCGAGCAAATGTCCATCCGGTTTACCGCCCTGCTTTCTTGCGCTTTCTCGATCACGATCGGAGGTGTGCCCGCAAACGCCGATGAGCAACCGGAAGCATACAACTATCGTGAACGCACCAGACAGCTGGCGTTCGATCCGAACAGGTTCTTCGACAAATCGGACTATCGACCGCTGGAGATGTCAATCATCTATAGTGGAGACGATTACGGTTATCCCGTTTACTCGCTCGCGGTGCGCAGGGGCTGCACCGCCCAGGACACCGGCGAGGCGCGCAAACATTGTGGCCGCCGTATGACTGCAAGGATGGTCCGCGCACCCTACGATGGCGAACCGGAACGACCGAGGTTTCGCGGCATGAAACTGTTCGGTTACCTGTCGGACAAGAAGGTCACCAACGACACCGCGTTGGTTGCAGCACTTGATGCTGCGCAGTTGGAATGGCGCGAGGCTGATGTAAATGCATGCCAGCCTGCGCTCGATCACCTGAACAATGCGGACCAGATACCCTTTTTTGCTGTCTCCCCATCGCCAGAATACGATGATCTCGCAATTGTCATACACGCCGACAAAATCACATTCGAGTATGGCGGAGGATATCTGACCAACTCCCGCTACTACGGCTATCGCAAACGCGGGAGTGCGGGCGAATGGGCGGACCAGTTTGCGGCTAGCCTGGAAAACTGTTGGAAGCCGACCACAGCACCGGCACCTTGGAAACTCGAACCCGTTGACGCCGTAGAAGGCTAACCCTCCGGCACCCCGCTCTTCAATTCCTCCAGCCACACATCGGCCACCGCGTCACTGGGCGCACGCCAGTCGCCGCGAGGCGATAATGCACCGCCTGCGCTGACTTTGGGGCCATTGGGCAAGGCGCTGCGTTTGAACTGGCTGAACTGGAAGAAGCGCCAGAGAAATTTCTCCAGCCATTGGCGAATAGTTGCAAGGTCGTATTCGTTCTTCTTCGCTTCGGGGAAATCGGCGGGCCACAGGCCTTCGCTGGCATCCTTCCATGCGTGGTAAGCGAGGAACGCAACCTTGCTCGGTTTCTGGCCGTAGCGGATCACATGGTGGAGGAAGAAGTCGTTGAGCTCGTAGGGGCCGATTTTCTCTTCGGTGCTTTGCATGCCGCCCTGCTCGTCCGCGGGAACCAGTTCGGGCGAAATTTCCGTGTCGAGGATCGCCTGCAGCACCGCGTTGGTCGCGTCGTCGAACTGGCCGGTCTGGATCGACCAGCGGATCAGATACTGGATCAGCGTTTTGGGTACCCCCGCATTGACGCCGTAATGGCTCATCTGGTCGCCTACGCCATAGGTGCACCAGCCAAGCGCGAGCTCGCTCAAATCGCCGGTGCCGATGACGAACCCGTTGTGCTGCCCCGACAGACGGAAAAGATAATCGGTCCGCAGACCGGCTTGCACATTCTCGAAGGTCGTGTCGTAGACCGGTTCACCATCTGCGAATGGGTGGCCGATATCCTCCAGCATCCGTTTTGCCGCAGGGACGATATCGATTTCCTCGGCGGCAATACCCATAGCCTCCATCAGCTTCCATGCATTCGACTTGGTGTGATCGGAAGTACCGAAGCCAGGCATGGTGAAGCCCTTGATCATGCTGCGGTCGAGGCCGAGCCGGTCGCATGTCTTCGCGGCAACGATCAGCGCATGCGTGCTGTCGAGCCCGCCCGAAATGCCGATCACCATGCTCTTGGCTCTGGTTGCGGCGAGGCGGCGCATCAGGCCATCGACCTGGATGTTGAACGCCTCGTAGCAATCCTCGTCGAGCTTGTTCGCGCGGTTGGGCACGAAGGGGAAGCGGCGGATCGGGCGCTGGAGGCCGATATCGCCGCCGACGGATTTATGCTCGAAGCTGACGGTGCGGAACCAGTTTTCGGGGCAACCTTCTGCCTCCGCCGCATCGTTGAACGTCTGGTTGCGCGTCCGCTCGGCAAGGATGCGTTCGCAATCGACATCGGCGATGCACAGCTCGGCTTCGAGATCGAAGCGCTGGCTCTCGACCAGCAAATCGCCGAGTTCGTAGATCATGCCCTGCCCGTCCCATGCGAGGTCGGTGGTGCTCTCCCCGTGACCGCTCGCCGAATAGGCATAGGCAGCAATCGCCCGCCCCGACTGCGCGCGGGCAAGCAGGTGCCGTTCGTCCGACTTGCCGATGGTGACGTTGGAGGCGGAGAGGTTGGCGAGGATCGTTGCCCCGGCCAGCGCGCCCAGAGTAGAGGGCGGATTGGGCGACCAGTAATCCTCGCAGATTTCGACGAACAGCTTGAAGCCCGGTAGATTCGAAGCGGCAAAAATCAGGTCGGTTCCAAACGGCACCTCCTCGCCATTCACCGCAATGCCCTGCCCCTGCACGCTGCGGCCATGCGCAAACCAGCGCTTCTCGTAATATTCGCGGTAATTGGGCAGGAAGCTCTTGGGGACCACGCCGAGCAGCTTGCCGCCCGCGATCGCCAACGCACAATTGTAGATTTTGCCATTGCGGCGCAGCGGCGCACCGATCAGCAAGACGGGCGATAGCTTAGCGCTCGCAGCGACAATTTCGCCGATCGCCGTCTCAACCGCATCGAGCAGCGCACCCTGCAAATGCAAATCGTCGATCGCATAGGACGACACGCACAGCTCGGGATAGACCACCAGATCGACATTTGCAGCATCAGCCTTCTTCGCCTCGGCCAGGATCGCATCGCGGTTGAAGGCAACATCGGCGGTGCGGACATGCGGCGTGCTGGTCGCAACGCGGATGAAGCCGTGATGATGCGCGCTGTAAAAGGGGTGCGCGTTGCTTGTCTTGGGGCTGCTCATACGAGTGCTTTCGGATGCGGGGTTCTTATCGGACGGTTTAAGCCAGTCGGCAGGCTCGCAAATGCCAAGTTCGGCAAGGCGTTTCTGCACTCCGGCACGGGCAATCTTGCCCTTGGTCTCCCAGCCATAGACGGTGCGGCTGGGCCAGGCTTTTGGCTCGCCGTAACGCGCGCCGAATTCCTCCGCGTTCAAAGGCGGATCATGCGCCTCTCGCCACGCGCGAATCTTGGAGCCTGCCAAGTGCATATAAGGCTAGTATCCTAAAAGGATACTCATTTGCAAGTCGCGCTTTCGGGTTGCAAACGCGATATTGACTTGCCCTCGTAACCTGCGCGCGCCACCTAGCGAATAACGCACAGAACAAGCGAAGGGAAATCCGCATGGCCGATCCAACCTACACCCCGCCCGAAGTCTGGACCTTCGACAGCGAAAGCGGTGGCCGTTTTGCGAGCATTAACCGGCCAACATCGGGCGCGCAGACTGAAAAGGATCTTCCACGCGGTGCGCATCCGCACCAGCTCTATTCGCTAGCCACTCCCAATGGCGTGAAGGCCAATATCATCTTTGAAGAATTGCTCGAACTCGGTCATTCGGATGCAGAGTATGACGCATGGCTGATCAATATCGGTGCTGGCGACCAGTTCACCAGCGGCTTTGTCGAGATCAACCCGAATTCCAAGATCCCCGCGATGGTCGATCATTCGGGCGATGCGTCGATCCGCGTGTTCGAAAGCGGGGCGATCCTGATGCATATGGCGGAGAAGTTCGGCAAATTCCTGCCCACCAATACCGCAGCCCGCGCCGAAACGCTGAGCTGGCTGTTCTGGCAGGTCGGCAGCGCCCCGTTTATCGGTGGCGGCTTCGGTCATTTCTATGCCTATGCGCCGGAGAAATACGAATATCCGATCAACCGCTATGCGATGGAAACCAAGCGGCTGTTCGATGTTGCCGACAAGCGGCTGCAGGAAACGCGCTTCCTCGCGGGCGACGATTACACCATCGCCGACATGGCCGCCGCCCCTTGGCTGGCGCCGTTCGTTAGCGGCGACATATATGGCGAGGCAAAGACCTTCCTCTCGATTCACGAATATGAAGCGGTCGCGCGCTGGGCTGGTGAAGTGATGAACCGCCCGGCCGTACAGCGCGCCAAGATGGTCAATCGCGCATTCGGCGATCCGGCGAGCCAGCTGCACGAGCGCCACTCTCCCGAAGACTTCGAAACAAACACGCTCGACAAACGTATCGAGCGCGGCGAGGTCGAAGTCGAGGAAAAATGAGTCCGATCAAGCGGGCTTTGGGTGCAAGCGCCTAAAGCCCCTTCCATTCCCCAAATGCCGCGCTATATGGGGCGCGCCTGACGCGGGTTGGCCCGCGCGGCTGCTGGGGTGTAGCCAAGTGGTAAGGCAGCGGTTTTTGGTATCGCCATTCGCAGGTTCGATCCCTGCCACCCCAGCCATTTTCTCGACTGATACTTCGTAACGCCGCTACCCGTCGGCGGTGTTTTCCGGCGCGGGTGTTTCGATCTCGACCGGTTCCATCTTCGGGAAATCCTTATCGAGCCGGTCCTTCACCGCCTGGCCGAGGTCAGCGATGCGTTCGGCGTTGACGCCGAGATCGCTGGTGCCGACGCGCGAGGTAGAGCGGAAATCGATGCTCGATCCGGTTTCGGTGGCGCGTACGCGGGCGACAACATCGTCTTCAAAGCCAAACCAGAAAACCACCGAGGTGCCTTCGACCATGCCCGCATCTGCATCGACCGTGACATTTTCAAAGCCGCGCATTTCCATCGCGTCCTTGATCGCGGTTATCGCATCTTCCGGCGAGCGGTCGATCTCAAGCGTTTCAAGATCGGGATATCCCTCTGCAATCAACTGCGCCGATGTTACCTGGGCCAGATCCTCGTTCCCGGCCCATTTCTCGTAATCACCGAGCGGTTTCCCGAAATCGATCAGCGGGTTCGATCCGTCACCGCGCGCATCGACAATCGCTTGCGAAAACTGCGGAGCGTCGGCGGTATTGGTGGTTATGTCATAGATGTACGGGACCGACTGGACCTTGCTCTGCAGCGCAGCGAGACCTCCGAAGAATCCCAGCGGAACCATCAGCGCGAGCGCCGCCGAAAGGAAACCCCGACGCGGTTTCATCACCAGCGATACCACCAATCCGACCAGCGCAACCACGCCCACCAATCCGACGATGAACATGCCCCAGCCAATGGTCATTGTACCGAATGCGAACAGCTTGTCGATCAGCCCGAACTTCGCGCCAAACATGGCGATGACGAACCAGAGGATTGCAAGAATAGCGAGGATCAGCGCGATGCGCGGCGTTTTGCGAAGAATATTCATGGCCGCACGATGCACCAGCGCGGCATAACCCGCAAGCGCGCGCGGTTATTCCACTTCAAAAACCGGCTGCGGGTTATTGGGCACCAGGATCATTGTGTCGTTCTCCAGTCGCACGCTTTTCAGCCGCGAAAGCAGATTCATCCCGATCACACTCGTATCGCCGAGATTGGGTGCAATCACCGCATCGAGCCCGCGTGCAGCGACATTGCCGAAGCGGATTTCATCCACCGTGGTCAATTCGGCGGTGATCGTGCCGTTAGCCGTGTTGAGACGGACGGGGATACCGCCGCGGCGCGGCTCCAGCCCCACCCTGTCGGCAACTTCGCTCGACACCGCGGTCAGCGTTGCACCGGTGTCGATCATAAAATCGACCGGCTCTCCGTTGACCTCTGCACGCAACCAATAATGTCCATCGGGTGACATCGGAATGCGCGTTTCTCCTCCCTCGACCACCTGCTCGGGCAAGCCGATCTCGGGAACGGCAAAATCGACACGCGGATCAAAGCGCGCCATTTGCAGAACAACCGTTACAAGAATTCCGACCAGCGCCAGCGTTCCGCCCGCCCGCACCAGCCGACCGAACATCACATCGCGGCTGACCATCATCGATCCGATCGAGCCGAGGATCAGAGCGGCAATCGTCGCGACCAGCAATCCCGAACGGGGGATTTCACTGACAAGGGCCACCGCCGTATCCCAGATAGTCGCTAGGTCCATTCATCCCATATAGGGATGCGCAGATGGCAGGTCCATGAATGACCGGCGAACTCGTGCTTAGGGTGCTGTGCGTGCGATGCTGGCTTCGGCGAGGGTGAGAGAGAACCGCTTTTCGCCATCGGTCCAGCGCGCGACCGGGGTCCAGCCTCCCGCAAGCAGCAACGTATTGCTGCTGCGCCGTCCGAATTTGTGGCTGTTCTCTGTGTGGATTGTCTCGCCCGCTGCCATCGCGAAATCGCGCTGTGCAACCGAGAACTCCATCGCGTCTTGCGCCTCGAGATGCATCTCGATCCGTGCATAATCGTCATCCCAGCGCGCAACGTGACGCAAATTCCCGATATCGATTGTGCCATCGAGCTCGCGGTTGATCCTGCGCACAAGGTTGAGGTTGAATTCCGCCGTGACGCCAGCCGCATCGTCATAGGCTGATTCGAGAACCTTGTGGTCTTTGACCAGATCCATGCCGATCAGAAGCTGCGAACTTTCGCCGAGAGTTTCGCGCATCGTCCGTAGCAGATCAACCGCCGTGCGCGGAACCATGTTTCCGATGGTCGAGCCGGGGAAAAAGCCGAGATGGGGCATCCCTGCGACCTCTTCGGGCAATTCCACACGCCGCATGAAATCGGCCTCGACCGGATAGACGGGCAGTCCCGGGAATTTGGCCGACAATTCCGACGCAGAGGCGCGCAGGAAATCGCCCGCAATATCGAGCGGAACATAGGCTGCCGGATCGATATGTTCGAGCAGCAACGGTGTTTTGACCGAGCTGCCCGAGCCAAACTCGACCACCGCCCTACCCGGTCCGATAGCCTCCGCAAATTCCGCGCCGCGTTCGCGCAATATCTCGGTCTCCGCGCGGGTCGGATAATATTCGGGAAGCCGGGTGATATCTTCAAACAGCTGCGAGCCGGCATCGTCATAGAGCCACCGCGCAGGGATCGCCTTTTGCTGCTGCGACAGACCGGCAAGCACATCTTCGCGGAAGGCGCGGTCAACGCCATCCTCATCGAGATCTACGAGCGCGAGCCCCTTCTTGTCAGCCATCAAATATCCCTAAACGTCTCGGGCGAGTCGCAGCCCGGTAAATTGCCACCGCTGATGCGGGTAGAAGAAGTTGCGGTACGAGGCCCGCGAATGGCCGCGCGCTGTCGCGCAGCTTGCTCCGCGCAGCACGAACTGCCCGCTCATAAACTTGCCGTTATATTCGCCAATCGCGCCCTCGGCGGGTTCAAAACGCGGATAGGGTAGATAGGCTGAGCGGGTGAATTGCCAGCAATCACCGAACAGTTCGGGGCTGCCAGCGGGCATCGGGGCCTTCGCTCCATCGAGCTGGTTGCCGAGCGAGGAATCGGAGTTTTGTGCCACAGCCTCCCATTCGTCCTCGGTCGGCAAGCGGTTACCCGACCAGGTCGCGAAAGCATCGGCCTCGTAATAGGAGATATGCGTAACCGGCGCATACGGATCACGCTTTTGCCAGCCGCAATGGGTGAATTGCTCATCCTCGTGCCAATAGAGCGGCGCGGTGATGCCGTTCTCTTTCACCCAAGCCCAGCCATCGGAGAGCCACAGCGCCGGAGCCGAATACCCGCCATCGTCAATAAATTGCTGCCACTCGCCATTGGTGACCAGGTGCGGCGCAAGCGCGAAAGGCGTCAACAGAACCTGATGCTGCGGGCCTTCATTATCATAGGCGAAGCCGTCACCCGCATGGCCGATCAAAGCGATACCGCCGGGGTGTTCCAGTTGTGATCCCCAGCGAAGGCTGGGGTCTCGGGCCTCTTGGCGATCTGCCGGTGGCCTGGGGTCCCCGCCTTCGCGGGGACTCGGATCCTGATCAAACATCGCCGGACCAAGCGGATTCTGGAAAAGCGCGTGCTTGATATCGGTCAGCAGCAGTTCCTGATGTTGCTGCTCATGCGCGATGCCGAGTTCGATCAGAGGCGCTAGCTCTGGATCATCCAGCATCGGCTGCATGGCCTCATCGACAACGTCGCGCCATTCGCGGATCTGGCCGACCGTCGGGCGCGAGAGCATCCCGCGGGAGAAACGCGCAATCCGCTCTCCCTCCGCCTCGTAATAGGAGTTGAACACGAACGGCCAACGCTCGTCATGCAATTCGTAACCCAGCCTGTGATCGCGCAGCAGGAAGGTCTCGAAGAACCAATTGGTGTGCCCCAAATGCCATTTGGCGGGCGAGGCATCTTCCATCGATTGCAGCGTCGCATCGGCCTCGGAAAGCGGATCGAGCAGAGCGCAGGTCAGCGTGCGGGTGGCGCGATAACGGTCGGCGAGATCATCCGACTGGACAGCAGGACGTGCAGCATTCGCTTCTGACACATCATCTCTCCCATTGCGGCGTACTCTACCACAATGGCGATAAACCGTTGCTATTTAAAGACCCGATCGGAAAGCGAAGGGAACACGCTCAATCTTGCATTGCTCTCAAAGCGATTTGAGTCCGGTTGACGCTGGGAGACGGCGCAACCTATATTCTGCGAAACAGGGGGATTTCCATGAGCATTGCACTGCACTTCGCTGCTGCGGCCTTGGTCGCGGTGGTCTTGTTTCAGAGCCAGCCCACCTACGCCAAAGCGGGCACCGTCGGCACAGGTGAAGAAATCCCTTGCCCTCAGACACTTGTTTCACCCGAAGCGCAAGCACGTATCGACAAGGGTGAGAAGCCGGCCACCGCGCTTAGTCTCTACAAACCAGGTATTCTGAGCAATAACGGTTTTTGCCGCGTGGTTGTCGCCGATGACGGCAAGCTGGTGCGTACCTATAACGAAGGCGCGAGCGTCTCGAACATTCCGCTCCGACTGGAGTTCTGGGGCTCGACGCTTCAGGGTTACGTCGGTCCAAAAGCGGCGCCATTCGGAAAAGGCAGCACCGACATTATGTGCTTCGCTCCGAATGGCGAGTTCCGCCCTGGTTGTTCAACGAGTGTCGATCAGGCGGGCGCTATGAGAGTCGGTTTCGACTATGATCGCAATATTTCCAACATCCGCCTTTCTATCAATCCCGAAGCTCTATTCGGCACGAAGGTTGAGACACCCAATATTAGTCATCACACATCGGCTGGTGAATTGTTCTCTACCACAGGCGTTTACTATATGCTCGATACTCCCGATTGTACGAAGTCACATTGGCAGAATCTTGCAACGGTCATAACAGCAACGACGGGCGTCGCGTCGGCACAAGGCTTCACATCAAGCGCCGGTTTTCAGCTTGCGCAACAGGATGAATTCACGCCTGACATCGTTGCTGCGAGTTTTGAGGTTAGTGATGACATTGCCCGGTCCGTTGTCGACGGATTGCTGGCCGGCAACGCAGTAAAGGTCGTCGCGAACAGGGCTTGCGAAACCGATCTGACCGCAACAATCAATACCGACCTATTGCGGGTAACCAACCAAATGTTCGGCGTCATGCATCGCCAGTTGGTTGCGCAGAATATTCAAATCGAGCGAAGCGAGCGATAATACCGCCCTGTCTCGCGGTCGACGTCAGGCTGCATCCGCCTGCGTACTGCCCGCTTCCATCGTCATCATCTCGGCCAGCAGGAAGGCCAGTTCGAGCGACTGAGCGGCGTTGAGACGTGGGTCGCAATGGGTGTGATAGCGGTCACCGAGGCGTTCATCGGCAATGCCAACCGCACCGCCAACGCATTCGGTCACATCCTGCCCGGTCATCTCGATATGAATGCCGCCGGCATGCGTACCCTCGGCGCGGTGAACGGCGAAGAAGCCTTTCACTTCGCTCAGGATACGGTCGAAGGGCCGCGTCTTGTAGCCGCTATCCGACTTGATGACGTTGCCGTGCATCGGATCACATGACCACACGACTGGATGACCTTCTGCCTTCACCGCGCGAACCAGCGGCGGCAGCCCGCTTTCCACCTTATCATGGCCAAAACGACTGATCAGCGTGATCCGGCCCGCTTCGCGCGCCGGATTGAGCGTATCGAGCAGTTTGAGCAGCGCATCAGGCATTAGCGACGGCCCGCATTTCATACCCAGCGGATTGCCGATACCGCGCGCAAATTCGATATGCGCGCTGCCCTCGAAGCGCGTGCGATCACCGATCCACACCATATGCGCGCTGGTGTCGTACCAGTCTCCGGTCAGCGAATCCTGGCGTGTGAGGTTCTGTTCGTAGGGGAGTAACAAAGCCTCGTGGCTGGTGTAGAAGCTGGTGCGTTGCAATTGCGGCACCGTGTCGGGATCGACCCCGCAGGCTTCCATGAAATCGAGCGCCTCGCCGATCCGGTCGGATATCTGCGCGAACTTGTCCGACCACGGGCTGCGGCCCATGAAATCGAGCGTCCATTTATGGACCTGACGCAGATTTGCGTAACCGCCGCTGGCAAAGGCGCGCAGCAGATTGAGCGTTGCTGCGGCTTGCGAATAGGCGCGCACCATGCGCTCGGGATCGTTGGTCCTCTTGGCCGGGTCGAAGTCGATGCCGTTGACATTGTCTCCGAAGTAACTCGGCAAGGTCACGCCATCCTTGGTTTCAGTGTCACTGCTGCGCGGCTTGGCGAACTGGCCCGCCATCCGGCCGACCTTCACTACCGGCACTTTGCCCGCATAGGTTAACACAACCGCCATCTGCAGCAGCACGCGGAAGGTGTCGCGGATGTTGTTGGGGTGGAATTCGGCGAAGCTCTCGGCGCAATCGCCGCCCTGCAGCAGAAATGCCTTGCCATGCGCAACCTCGGCGAGATCGTCTTTCAGGCGGCGCGCTTCGCCGGCGAACACCAGCGGCGGATAGGTCGACAGGGTCTGCTCTGCATCCGCCAGCGCCTGCGCATTGTCATAGCTCGGCAGATGCCGTGCTTCGTGCGCCTTCCAGCTATCGGGGGTCCAGTTCTGTGCCACTATTCCTGCCATTTCCATTTCTGCGAGAGGCGCGCGTTACGCCTGACGCAATTGAAGAGCAATGCGCGATTTTTCGCAAGCGCAGTATAGTTTGGCGTTCAAATAGCCGCGCTTCGCCGCCACAGCCTACTAGCGACCGACAATCTGCTCAGCCCGCGCAACATTTTCCGCCGCGAGCTCCTGACCCTCGGGAATGACGGCCAGCTTCCAGCCCTCGCGCGAGGCAAGATACTTTTGCGCCAGAGCCTGCATCCGTTCGGGTGTTGTGACACTGTAATCGGTCAGCAACGTGCGCAAAGCCAGCAGACGGCGCGGATCCCGGCTCGATCCTTCCATCTGGAACAGCCAGAAAGTGTTGCCCGTCATCGCCCGACGTACGAGCTGGCGGAGCGGCTCGGTCGCGCGGTTAAGCTCATCCTCGCTCGGCGGGTTGGCAGCGAGGTCTTTGGCAATTGCATCGGCCGCAGAGAAGAACACCGGAACATCTTCGGGTTTGAGCTGCGCCAAGGCCATGATCCGCCCGCCATCGGCAAGATCGATCGGCCAGCTGGTCGAGACATTGGGCGAATAGCTCGCCCCGGCCCGCTCGCGCATCGCGTCGACCAGCCGATTGGTAAACAGGCTGGTGAGAATTTCGAGCTGGCGCGATTCCGGCAATTCACCAACCCCGCCGCCGGTCGGCCAAGCCATCACCGCAGCGGCCTGATTGGCGTCACCGCGGTGCTGGCGGATGACAGTTTCCCCCGCTCCGGGGAAAGACGGAATACGCGCCAGGACCTCTTGCGGGATCGGTTGGCGGACGGGCATCGCACCGAGCGTGCGGCGCAACGCCTCGACGGTTTCCTCGCGATCAAAATCACCGAAAATCAGCACTTCGACATCGCCTTGCGCCAAAATCGGTGCCCAGACTTCGCGAAAACCCTCGGCCGTCGCATTTTCCAGATCATCGGGATCGGCTGTCTTGTAGCGCCCGTCACGGTTGCGCAGGAAGTATTCGAGATCGCGCGCCAACACTCCACCCGGATTGGTCGCATATCCACCATAGCTAAGCTGCTGCGCGGCTTTAGAGCGGATAACCGGGTTTGGATCCCAACGAGGATCGGTCAATTTGTTCGCGAACAGGTAGAGCTGGTCTTCAAGATCGGCTGCGCGCGTCTGCGCGGCGAAGGTAAACTCGGAATCGCCGATCAGGAAATCGAAGCCCATTACCCGACCGTTGGATATACGGTCGAGTTCTTCCTGGCCCAACTCGCCCTGCCCCGAGCCGATCAACGCACCCCGACCCAGTTCGACATAGGCGGCTTCATCCTGATCAAATGCACGATAGCCCGCGCCAAAGCGCAGTCGCACAGCCACACGGCCCGGCTCGTTCTGATTGTCCGACAGGATCGCGGTGGTACCATTGGCAAACTCGATCCGTTCGACATCGTTAAGGCCGTAATTGTTGGCCCGTGACACGACCGTTCCCGGCTCTCCAACCGGCGGCAAGTCTTCAAAAGAAATGGTGCTCGCTGCAAGCCGTGCCGAACTGTTGGCGCTCACTTCGCGTTGCATGGTCAGTTTGACACTATCGGGAGATGCCTCGCCCGCTGTCGGAGTAACGTAGATCGAGCGGATCACGTCACCGGCAAACAGATTTCGCGTACGCTCAAGGATTTCCTGCGGTGTGACCTTGTCCTTCATACCGCGGAACACCGAAAGGAACGTTTCAGGCGCGGCAACCGCCTCGCGAATATCAACCGCGTCGACAACTTCATCGGCAAGGCTTGATCCGGGCATTACGTCGCGCTGTTCGACCAGACTGACAAATGCCGCGTCATATTGCTCGGCTTCGCGATCAATCTCTTCCTGCGTCGGCGGTGTCGTCAATGCGTCGGCGATAATCGCGCGCACTTCGGCCAGCGGCGTTTCCCAATCTTCGGTCAGCGGCGCAAAGCTGACAAAGGTTCCGTCGGCAGAGCGGCTGACCTTGTCCTGGCTGACCGAAGCGTAGAGGAAGGAGCCCCCGGCGCGCGCGCGCGATTCGAGCCGGCGCTGGATGATCGCAACCGCAAGATAATCGGCCAAGCGGCCCTGATTGTAGACAATCGTATCGTCAACCTGACGCCACGGGCGCAGATAGGTGTAGGAAAAATTGCGCGGCAGGTCGGGCTCGACCAGCACTGCCGTCTCGCCGATGGGATTGGCCGGATCAGCCCCGTCGGGCGCGACCGGATCGCCGAAATCGGGCGCTGGGACGACCGGGCCCTTGCCCTCCCAGTCACCGAAATATTTCTCGACCAGGGCAGCGAAGCGGAGCGGGTTATAATCGCCAGCAACCGAGATCACCGTGTTTTCGGGACGATACCAGCGATCATGGAATGCCTGCATCGCTTCAGCCGTTGCGCCGGTAAGCGTTGCTTCCGTCCCGATAGGCAGCCGGGTGGCCAGACGCTGTCCGGCAAAGACGGTCTCGCGCGTTTTTTCCGCCACGCGATTGGCCGGACCACCACGTTCGCGCTTCTCGGCGAGGACAATCGGCACCTCGGCAGCCAGATTTTCGCGCGACAGGACCGGCTCGCGCATCATGCCCGAAAGCAGTTTGAAACTCTCTTCGAGCGCAGCCGGAGAAACGCTCGGCAAGTCGAGCTTGTAGACCGTATGCGTCGGGCTGGTCTCGGCATTGGTGTCGCTGCCGAAAGTTGCGCCAAGCCTCTGCCATGTCGGAATCGCCTGACCCGGCTCAAGATACTTGCTCTCGCGAAAACTCAGATGCTCGAGCAGATGGGCAAATCCGCGCTCGCTTTCCATCTCGTGCAGCGAACCCGCGTCAATACGAATACGGATCGAGACCTGTCCCGGCGGCACGCCATTCGCGCGCACGGCATAACGCAGGCCATTGTCCATCTTGCCCCACACCCACTCCTTGTCGCGCGGGACATCGCTGCCTTCATAAATCCACGGCGTTTCATCGCCGGTTTGCACCGCCATGGGCGCAGGCAAAGGCTGTTCTTGCGGCGCAGCCTGCTGGGCAAGCGCTTGCGGAGCAAGCAGCAGAAACGGGACAATGAGAGCGAAGTGCCGGGCGGCACGCGAGTAAGTTGACATGGGCTTCTTATAGGGACCGAACATATGAAGCGATAGTGAATGATCACGAAGTAATTCTGCCATTCACAGACCTTGTGAGCACACGCCACCGCGCCTACATCAGCGGCATGTTCATAGAGACCGAAACCACACCGAACCCCGCCAGCCTGAAATTCCTGCCCGGCCAACGCGTGATGACATCTGGTACGCGCGAGTTTGCCTCGCCCGAAGCCGCAGAGGCCTCGCCGCTTGCACAGGCGATTTTCGATACCGGCGAAGTGGTCAATGTGTTTTTTGGCGGCGATTTTGTGTCGGTGACAGCTGCGCCCGGCGTCGACTGGTCAGCCTTGAAGCCACAGGTGGTGTCGATCCTGCTGGACCATTTCGTGTCCGAAGCGCCCTTGTTTACGCCCGGCAGTGCTGGTGACATCGCGGTGCCGCCCGAAGACGAAATGGTGGTCGAGGACGATCCCGATAACGCCGATATCGTCGCCCAGATCAACGAGTTGCTCGAAACGCGTGTGCGTCCGGCAGTTGCCGGCGATGGCGGCGACATCGCCTATCGCGGTTTCAAGGACGGGATTGTCTATCTGACCCTGCAAGGCGCGTGCTCGGGCTGCCCGTCCTCGACCGCGACGCTCAAGTACGGGATCGAGGGCTTGCTGAAACACTATGTGCCCGAGGTGACCGAGGTGCGCGCCGCATGACAACGCAATATCACGACAATGCCCTCTCCGCTGAGGCGCTGGACCAGCTGTTCAATGAAGCGCGTAGCTACAATGGCTGGCTCGACAGGGATGTCAGCGAGGCGCAGATTGCCCAAATCTACGACCTGCTCAAGATGGCGCCCACTTCTGCCAACATGCAACCAGTGCGGATCGTATGGGTCAAATCGGATGACGCAAAACGCAAACTTGCCGATTGCGCGATGGATGCGAACCAGCCGAAAATCATGACCGCGCCGGTCACAGCGATCATCGGTTACGATATCGACTTTCACGAGGAGCTTCCCTGGCTGTTCCCGCACACCGACGCAAAAAGTTGGTTCGACGGCGATGAAGACGGGCGCAAGCAAGGTGCATTCCGCAATTCTTCGCTTCAGGGCGCATATCTGATGCTCGCGGCCCGCGCTATCGGGCTCGATTGCGGCCCCATGTCCGGCTTTGACAATGACGCTGTCGACAAGGCGTTCTTTGGCGATGATAATCCCAGGCACAAGAGCAACTTCATCTGCGCGATCGGCTACGGCGATCCATCGACGATTTTCGACCGCAGCCCGCGCCCCGATTTCGACAAGTTCAACCGGATCGCTTAACGCTTCGGCTGGTTGAAGTTTCGAGGACGGACATGCGAACGCTGGCAATAGAATGCGCTACCGAGGCGTGCTCGATCGCGTTGTTCGATGGTGAGACGCTGCTAGCGAATGATCACCGTGTGCTCGGCCGCGGCCATGCTGAACATCTTGTGCCGATGATCGCCGCGCTTCCTGAAAAAGGAAAGGCCGAGCGAATACTCGTGTCGCGCGGCCCGGGCAGTTTCACCGGAGTCCGTATCGGCATCGCGACAGCACGTGCGCTGGGGATCGCGTGGAAGGCCGAGGTGCTTGGCTACCCGGCGCTGGGTCTGGTCGCAGCCATGGTTCCAGGCTTGCCCGAACCTTTTCCCCGGCCGTTCGAAGTCGGCGGTCCGCCGCCGTTTCTCGTCTGTATGCATGGCGGCCATGGAGAGTGGTTTGTCCAGCCCTTCAATCAAGCCATCGAACCGACGGCCGCCGTGAAATCCATGCCTCCTGACGAGGCGATCAGCCAGTTCAATATTGAATATGTGGTGGGGTCGCGTGCGGAAGAATTCGTCAGCCTCAAGGGCTCGGGAAAAGCCGAGCAAGTTCTGCCCGATGCACGGCATGTCTGCTGGATCGGGAGCGGCCACCTGACGCAGTCGGTTTCGCCGATCTACGGACGCGCGCCTGACGCCAAACTGCCCGCATGATGGACGATATCGACCAGATCATGCGGATTATGGAGGTCGCCTTCGATCCGCAATGGGGTGAAGCATGGAACCGGCGACAGGTTTCCGATTCGCTCGCCATGCCCAACATTCACTATCGCCTCGTGGGAGCGACCGGCAAGCCGCCCGAGGGTAGTGAAAATGCCGCCGGATTCATCCTGGTAAGGAGCGCCCCGGGCGAGGAAGAGCTGCTACTGGTAGCGGTGGATCCTGTGTTTCGTGGTCGAAGCCTGGGTCAGAAACTGCTGGCGAAATTCGCAACCGACGCCAAGCAGCGCGGTGCGGAACGCATCTTTCTTGAAATGCGCAAAAACAATCCCGCAGAACGGCTTTATAGATCGTTCGGCTTTGAGCCAATCGGCAAACGCAAGGATTATTATCGCGCCAGCGATGGAAGTCGAATAGACGCAGTTACATTCGGAATGGACCTGAATTAGTTGGATAAATCCACAAATATTCAGCCATGGTTTCGAAGTGCAACTTGCTTATTCACCCCAATCAGCCCATGGAAAAGCATCCCGTGAATAGCGGTGATATGTGTTGATCGAACACAAGATGAGGACACAATGGAAAACTTTGAAGATGATATGACCGAGACGTTGATCACGCTCACGTCCGATATAGTCGCGGCGCATGTCAGCAACAACAATGTCGATGTCGAAGCAGTGCCTTCGCTGATCACCAGCGTTTACGGTGCCCTGTCGGGAGTTGCGCAGGATGAGGACCCTGCTGAAGCTCGCCCCGATCCAGCGGTTTCAATCCGCGCTTCGATCAAGCCCGACTACATCGTTTGTCTGGAAGACGGCAAGAAGCTAAAAATGCTCAAGCGGTATCTGCGCACCAATTACGATATGACCCCCGAGGAATATCGCGCGCGCTGGGAACTGCCCGCCGATTATCCGATGGTCGCGCCGAACTACTCGAAGAAGCGCCAGGAACTTGCCAAGAAGATCGGCCTCGGTCGCAAGCCCGGCCAGAAGCGCGGTCGCAAGAAAAAGTCGTAAGCCAGAACCTAAGCTGGCTTGAGAAGAGCTCCCCCTGCCTCTAAGGCAGCGGGGTGTTTTCTTTGCAGGAGCAGTGAGTGCCGGACCGGATCGATCTCGAACAGCTATGTGCCGACCGCGGTTTGCGTATTACCGAGCAACGCAAGGTCATCGCGCGCGTGCTGTCGAACAGCGAAGACCACCCCGATGTCGAAATGCTGCACGAACGCGCCTCGAAAATCGATCCGAAAATCTCAATCGCGACTGTCTATCGCACCGTTCGCCTGTTTGAAGAGGCCGGCATACTCGACCGCCACGATTTCGGCGACGGACGTGCACGTTACGAAGCCGCACCCGAAGCGCATCACGACCATTTGATCGATGTCGAAAGTGGCGATGTCGTCGAGTTCGTCGATCCCGAGCTCGAAGCTCTGCAAAAGGTCATTGCCGAGAAGCTCGGCTATCGGCTCGTCGACCACCGTATGGAACTTTACGGCGTAAAAATCGGTCGCCAAAAAGACCAGTAGTCGGCGTGACAAGCCAGGAACTTCGCGATGCTGTCCAACGCGGAGAGCCGACCCCGTTGCCGATTCTGGGGTGGGTTCGTTTCCTGATGCGCGTTTTGGGCCTGATCCTGCTGCTGATCGTCTTTGTTCCGCTGCACTACTTCTACCGCATCTTCAAATATGGATCGCCCTTCCCGATGCTGTTCCTGCGCTATGCAGGTCGGCTGGCCGGAGCCAGGGTTACCAGGATCGGCACGCCGTTACGGCGCGATGTGTTCTTTGTTGCCAACCACGTATCCTGGCTCGATATCCTCTCATTGGCGGGAGCAAGCGGAACCGCCTTTGTCGCCAAATGGGAATTGAGCCAGGTTCCGGTGATCGGCTGGCTCTGTCGGCTTAACCGGACAGTCTTCGTGAAACGGGAAAACCGGCTTGGCGTGGCGCACCAGATCAACCTTCTGCGCGAAGCGCTGGAAGATAACTGGTCGGTGACGGTTTTCCCCGAGGGCACCACGACCGACGGACAATCGCTGCTGCCGTTCAAGACGTCGATGCTCAGCGTATTGGAACCGCCGCCGAAGGATGTGATGGTCCAGCCCGTGCTGATCGACTACGGCGAAGTCGCTGAGGAGATCGGCTGGGTTGGCGACGAAAGCGGGATCAACAACGCCAAGCGCGTTTTGGGCCGCAAGGGCTCTTTCGAGCTGAAGTTACACTTCCTCGAACCGTTCAGCCCCGAAGAATTTCGCGGACGCAAAGCCATCGGTGCGAGGGCTCGTGCTGCGATAGAGGCGGCGCTGCTGACAACGCTCGGTAAACCACTGCGCGAGTTCAAGCATGATGTCGTGCCGATCCGGTATGCTGCGCCGAAGGATCAGAACCCGTTGGAGTAAGCCTCGCTGCCTAGTCCTCTGAGGGCATCCGGCTAAGCGTGTATTGCCCCGGTTCCTGCAAGCCGCTCTCTCCACGATAGACCTCGGCACGACGGATCGTACCGTCATCACCCGGGACGAACCACAGATCGTGCGTGTGGCTTTCTCCTGCATCAAGGTCGGTAACATCGCGAAATGTGAAACGGATTTGTCCGTCAACAGTGGCGCGACTTTCGAGGCGTGGCTGGTTACCCTGTGGGCAATAGTGAGTCGCAACCAGCACATCACCATCCAGGTGATAAACCGTCATCGAGTGCAGACCCGACGCTGTCTCCCACCTTTCAACCATGACACTTCCACGGGCAGTTTGTTCAAACACGATCTCAAGAGCGGGCGTTTCGGCGACCTGCCAGCGCCCCTCCCAAGAACTGATCAATTCGAACTGCTCGGAAGGACTCAGCGCATTCTTACTTTCCTGCTCTTGTGAGTGAAGCGGGGTCGCGAGAACGAACAGCGCGAGGAGCACAACATTCCTGATCTTGTTCATACGCCACCTTCTAGAGCGACAAAGGCTCAGTGCAATATCCCATCATTGTTGAATCACGTGCTGTCTGCCGCTAAGTGCGCGCGCATGCAAAAAACCGCGCCTCCCAAGACCTACAGGGTCAAGAGCTTCGGCTGTCAAATGAACGTCTATGATGGCGAGCGTATGGGCGAGATGCTGGCTGAAAAGGGCATTACCGAAGCGGCAGAAGGCGAGGACGCCGATCTGGTGGTGCTCAACACTTGTCACATCCGCGAGAAGGCGGCGGAGAAGGTCTATTCGGATATAGGCCGACTGACAAAGGGCAAGACGCAGAAGAAAGCGCCGATGATTGCGGTCGCGGGCTGCGTCGCGCAGGCTGAGGGTGAAGAGATCATGGAGCGCGCACCGTCGGTCTCGATGGTTGTCGGGCCGCAGGCCTATCACCGGCTCCCGAGCATGATCGACGACGCGGTTTCTGGCAAACGCTCGACCGACACCGATATGCCCGCCGACGCAAAGTTTGCAGCCCTGCCCAAACGCCGCAAATCAGCTCCCAGCGCCTTCCTGACCATCCAGGAAGGCTGCGACAAGTTCTGTACCTATTGCGTCGTTCCCTATACACGCGGCGCAGAAATCTCGCGGCCATACAGTGCCTTGGTCGAGGAAGCGAAGAAACTGGTTGAAGCAGGGGCGAAGGAAATCACCCTGCTGGGTCAGAATGTCAGCGCATGGACGGGCGAGGACGAAAAGGGTCGCAAGCTTGGCATGGCAGGGCTGATCCGCGCACTCGCCCGCGACCCCGACCTCAAACGCATTCGCTACACCACCAGCCATCCCGCCGACATGGATGACGAACTGATCGAGACGCATGGCGAAATCGGCAAGCTGATGCCCTATCTCCACCTCCCCGTGCAGAGCGGCAATGACCGGGTGCTAAAGGCGATGAACCGGAGCCATACGGCGGAAAGCTATCTCAAACTGCTCGATCAATTCCGCGCTGCGCGACCCGATCTCGCGCTGTCGGGCGACTTCATCGTCGGCTTTCCTGGCGAGACAGAGGCCGAGTTCGAAGACACGCTCAAGATCGTCGACGAGGTCCGCTACGCACAGGCCTTCAGCTTCAAATACTCGCCGCGCCCCGGCACTCCGGCTGCGACGATGGAGGGTCAAGTTGCGCCGGAAGCGATGAACGCGCGGCTGCAGCGCCTACAGAACTCGCTCCGCCGAGACCAGCAAGCCTTCAACGATGCGAGCGTAGGCAAGACTTGTGAAGTGCTGGTCGAGCGCAAGGGTAAGCTCGATGGGCAGTGGCTGGGCAAGTCACCCTGGCTGCAATCGGTTCATTTCACAGGCGATGTCCAGATCGGCGATCTGGTCGAAGTCGAGCTGGTTCAGGCGGGCCCGCAATCACTCGCTGGCGTCATTCGCGAGAGCGCCCTCGCCTGACCGGTTGTTGCGGCAAAGCTACAATCCACGGCAACATGTCCCGCCCCAGCTTGCCTCCTCGACGTATCGGCGTATCTTCCGACTCGTAACCTAGGGCCAAGAGCCAGCAAGGAGCGCATGGGACGCAAACCCACGAAGGCCGACAACCCGGCCACATCGCCAGATCCGATCGCACAGCGCGAGATACGCCGAGCGCAGATCGACATGAGTTTCGAGAATCAGTCACTGCTGGTGCCGCTTTTCGGGCAGTTCGATGCCAATTTGGTGCAGGTGGAAAACCGGTTGGGCGTGTTCATCTCTGCGCGCGGTGACACGCTGCATATCGAGGGACCAGAAGACAGTGTGGCGCGTGCTCGCGATGTCATCCAGTCGCTCTATGACCGTTTGGCGCAGGGGCAGGACCTCGATAGCGGCGCGATCGAGTCGGTGATTGCCATGTCGAACGAGCCGGTGCTCGAAGGCATTGTGAATGCGGATAAAAGCGCGCCGCCGATTATGATCCGCACTCGGCGCAAGACCATCGTGCCACGCTCGAAGATGCAAGCGTATTACATGCGGCAGCTTGCGCGCGACGATGTCATTTTTGCGCTCGGCCCGGCGGGCACAGGGAAGACCTATGTCGCGGTCGCACAGGCGGTCAGCCAGCTGATTTCCGGCAGCGTCCAACGGCTGATCCTGTCACGCCCGGCGGTCGAGGCTGGTGAACGACTTGGCTTCCTCCCGGGCGATATGAAGGACAAGGTCGATCCCTATCTGCGCCCGCTCTATGACGCGCTGTATGATTGCATGCCCCCCGAGCAGGTCGAGCGCCGAATCGATAGCGGCGAGATCGAGATTGCGCCGATTGCATTCATGCGCGGGCGGACCTTGGCCGATGCGTTCGTGATCCTGGACGAGGCGCAAAACACCACGCGCGAACAGATGAAGATGTTCCTCACCCGCTTCGGACAGAACAGCCGGATGGTAGTGTGCGGCGACCCGAAGCAGGTCGATATCCCCGGCGGCGACAGGATGAGCGGCTTGGCCGATGCGGTCGAGCGGCTTGAGGGCGTCGAGGATATTGCGATTACGCGCTTCACCGCTGCGGACGTGGTGCGTCATCCGATTGTAGGCAGGATTGTCGAGGCTTATGAAGGGCCGGATGCGTAAGTAATCGTAGGTTCCGTTCGCCCTGAGCCTGTCGAAGGGCCGCTTTTTCTTCTGGAACAACGCGCAAAGTGAAGTACGACCCTTCGACAAGCTCAGGGTGAACGGGTGGGGTTTTGAACCTAGATATCGACATTGAAGGTTGGCCCACAGGTGAGTGGCAGGCATTGGCCGGACGCGCGTC
The DNA here is from genome assembly GCA_965223995.1 of Pontixanthobacter sp. Taxonomy (GTDB): domain Bacteria; phylum Pseudomonadota; class Alphaproteobacteria; order Sphingomonadales; family Sphingomonadaceae; genus Pontixanthobacter. The sequence goes on from CBDCXY010000017.1 coordinate 701,011, forward strand.
TAACGCTGCTGCCGATCAAGCTCCCGAACTCGCCAATTGCCGCCTTTCAACCAGCCTCCTGTTCACCACCGATACCGAAGTTCACGCCCTCAATCGCAAATGGCGACAGCGTGACAAACCAACCAACGTCTTGTCCTTCCCCATGTTGGCGCGCGAGGAACTGCTTGCTCTCACACCCGACGGCCCGCCGGCAATGCTCGGCGACCTCGCCCTCGCCTACGAGACTTGCGCACGCGAGGCGGAGGAGAAATCCATTCCGCTCGACCATCACGCTGCGCATCTGATCGTCCACGGCTTACTCCATCTGGCCGGTTGCGATCATGAGATATCCACCGAGGATGCCGAACATATGGAGGCTTTGGAGATTGCGGCTCTTGCATCTATGGGTATCGCGGACCCATATGGGGACAGAGATACTTAGGAGTACCCACGAAGGGCCATGCCCGACATCGATAATTCCGCCTGAGACGCGGACAGTAGCAGCGGGCTGTGGCCCGCTATCAAGAAATTCTTCCGTGCCGATGAAGGCGACCGTTCGCTGCGCGAGCAGCCTTGAAGACGCTATCGACGAGCACGAGGACGAAAAACCCCTCCGAAGACGAGAGCGAAAGCGGTAATGGCGACCCTGTCGGGGGTCGAGCGGCAAATGCTGCGCAACCTGCTCCATTTCAGCGAACACGATGCCGACGATGTTGCCATCCCACGCGGAGAGATCGTGGCAGTATCTGCCGATGCGACGTGGGATGAATTGGTCGAAACCTTCAGCGAGAACGGCCATTCGCGCATGCCGGTCTATCGCGGGCAGCTCGACCAGGTGATCGGAATGATCCACATCAAGGATGTGTTCCCCTTCCTCGCTCAGGGCACCGAGCCGCCGAAAGACTGGACGATCCTGATGCGCCAGCCACTTTACGTGCCGCAATCGCGCGGGGCACTCGACGTGCTCGCCGATATGCGCGCGCGGCGAACGCACCTGGCGGTGGTGGTGGACGAGTTCTCTGGCACCGACGGCCTGATCACCATCGAGGATCTGGTCGAGGAAATCGTCGGCGAAATCGAGGACGAGCATGATGACCTGCCCGAAGAACTGATTTCACCGATTGGCGAAGGCATGTGGGATTGCGATGCCCGCGCCGAGCTCGAAGATGTCGCCGAACGCGTCGATCCACGCCTTGCAGAAGTCGATGAAGCGGTCGACACTCTGGGCGGGCTTGCCTTTCGTTCTGGCCGAGCAAATTCCACCGGTTGGCACAATCGTCAAACATCCGAGTGGTTGGCACATAGAGATCCACCGCCGCCGATGAAACGCATGTGAAACGCATGCGGCTGCATCCGCCCGCCGATGCGCCGCGCGACACAGATGAGGAAAAAACTTCGCGCTGAGTTCGATTTTTTGCAACCAAGTTGAGGCTCGCGCATTGATAGGGTGTGGCTACCCGACGACTTCCGCCTCTGCGCGCCCTTGAGGCTTTCATGCGTACCGTTCGCCTTGGTTCGGCGCGCGCTGCTGCTGAGGAGTTGGGTCTGAGCCCGTCAGCGCTGTCGCGCCGGATTGCCAACCTTGAAGAATTCACCGGCAAGAAACTGTTCACCCGCGCGCGCCAGTCGATGCAGCTGACCGACGAAGGGCAGGCCTTCAACGACGCGGTCGCGCCGCATCTGGAAGCGCTTGCGCTGGCTATCGAGAACCAGTCGGAGAACCTCTCGCTGTTGCGTCTGCATCTCGGCGTCTTGCCCCTCTTCGGCAGCCAGCGCCTGTTCCCGCGCCTTGCCGAGCTGCGCAAGCGGCATCCGCTGCTGCATATCGACATCGACACCGGCCCGCATCTGGAGGACCGCGTTGGCGACACGCTGGATGCTGCAATCATCCTTTCGCGCGGCCCCGACACCGCCTTCCACGCGGTCCGGCTCGACTACAATATGGTCCACGCAATCTGCAGCAAGGAAACTGCCAAGGCGCTCGGCGACGAACCCGATTTGGACAAGCTCGCCAAGCAGACCTTCCTGATTCACAACGAGCTGCCCGCCAGTTTCGAGGCTTGGAAACAGGCGCTCGGCATGGAAGCTATGGAACCCGCCGCTATCGATCACTACGATTCGGGCCAGCTGATGCTCGAAGCAGCGGCGCAAGGCCTCGGCATTGCTATCATGCATGACGATCATATGCGCCGCGCCGCCGACAATCGCCTTGCCCATCTGTGGGACAAGGAAGTCGAAAGCCCTTACAGCTACTGGTTCATTTGCAAGCCCAACGCGCTGGAATCACGCCCCGTGCGGCTGTTCCATGACTGGCTGGTGCGCGCGGGGCTTTAGCCCTTCTTTTTCTTCAGGGGCGCATGAATGCAAGGTTCGATCACGCGCCGTTCGCCCAATTGCGCCGGGCCCGGATGCGCCTTGCCTGGTTCGCCACATTCAATCTCCGGCTTCACGATCTGCTCGTCATCCTTGTCGAGCAGATCGAACGCCGCCTGGTCCTCATAGGCCGCGATCCATGTCAGGCAGTCGGCGAGTTTGCGGATACTGTGTTTGGCACCAGCGCTGGCCGACGGATTGCAATTGATCACCACCACATCGGCTGCTGGGGGCGCCTTGTAGCGACGCAGGATACGCAGGAACTCGCCGCGTTCTGCAACAGCAAGGCGGTTCACATCGTTCTGCATCGGATCGCCGCTGAAGAAGGGCGAGGTGTTGAACACAAACGCCTTCACGCCTTCGTTATCGATCGAGATCTGCGTAGCCAGCGCCCCGCCCAGCGAATGGCCGGTGACCTCGATCGGCACATCGGCGCCATCTTCGGCATCAAGCGCAGCACGCTCAACCGCGTAGACGATCCGGGCACCCTCGCGCTGGCTACTGCCCAGTGAACCGGAGAAGATGTCGGATGCCGAACCGAATTCGGTTCCGCGAAAGGCGATGATCCTTGCGAGGTGTTTGCCTCTCTCGCCCTCGACCATCTCATGCCGGTCGAACACCGAATAGGCGAGGCCACTATCGTCATTGTCGCTTGCCTCGCGCTCGACGAAGCCGGGTGGCAGCACGGCGTATTCGTCTTCGTCTTTGTAGGAATTTGAGGCGAGGATCGCATAGGGATAGCTCTTGGCCGCCGCTTCGCGCACAAAGTCGCACCAGCCGCCCGGTTCGCTCCGGCACGGGCTGCGCGACTGGGTGAGGTCGGGATAGGGCGTGATGCAGCCCGACAGCGCCAAAGCACCGAACAGCACCGCAGCGTTGCGGATCATCGCCCTATCCCGCCACTCAGCTGCTTACGAAACCGTCGCCTTGACGATCTTGCCCGGCTCAGCGGGAGGCTCGCCCTTGGGCAAGGCATCGACATGCTCCATGCCGCTCTCGACCTGACCCCATACGGTGTATTGGCCGTCGAGGAAGTGGGCATCGTCGAAGCAGATGAAGAACTGGCTGTTCGCGCTGTCGGGAACTTGCGTGCGCGCCATCGAACATGTGCCGCGAACATGCGGTTCGGCGTTGAACTCCGCTTTCAGATCGGGCTTGTCGCTGCCGCTCATGCCGGTGCCGGTTGGATCGCCGCCCTGCGCCATGAAGCCATCGATCACGCGGTGGAACACCACGCCGTCATAGAAGCCTTCCGAAGCCAGCTCGGTGATGCGCTCGACATGGCCCGGCGCAAGGTCGGGACGCAGCTTGATGACGACATCGCCGCCTGAGTCGAGCGAGAGGGTGAGTTCTGGTCAGCCATTTGGGGAATTCTCCTGTTTGTCTGTGGCCCGATATAGGGATTGAGGCGTCGTTGTCACCCGCCTGTTCATTGGCAACACCTTGCTTTTCATCGTCACCTGCCTAGACGAACCGCATGGGGAACGACACACATCAGGACGATGAAGAACTGATGGTCGCCGAGAAACCGGCGGAAGACGGCGCGCGTCCCGATGACCGGATCGACGATGAGCGGCTCGACGAAGAGAACACGCTGAAACGCGATTATGTCCGCTCGGTGCGCGATGCGCTGGAGGAAGGCGACAAGACGCGCGTTTACGACCTCGTCGAACCGCTGCACCCAGCCGACATCGCCGACTTGCTTGAACTGGTCGACAAGGACGAGCGCGGTGAGCTGGCCGCCGCCATCACCGACCTGATGAGCTCCGACGTGGTCGCCGAGCTCAACGACTTCGTCCGCGAGGACATGATGGAGGCGCTGCCGGCAGAGGCGGTCGCCTCGATTGCCGAGCAACTCGAAACCGACGACGCCGTCCAGCTGATCGAGGATTTGGACGAGCCCGACCAGCAGGCGATCCTGGCCGAGCTCGACGATGAAGACCGCGTCGCCATCGAGAGCGCGCTGGCCTATCCCGAGGAAACCGCCGGCCGGTTGATGAACCGCGAGGTTGTCGCGGTACCCGAGCATATGACAGTCGGCGGGTTGATCGACTTCCTGCGCGACGATGCAGGTTCGGGGGGCGATCTCGCCAACGACTTCTGGGAAGTGTTCGTGGTCGATCACAAGCATCACCCGGTTGGCACCTGCCAGCTCAGCTGGATCCTGCGCACACCCCGCAACATCGCGCTGTCCGACGTAATGAAGCGCGACCAGACGCTGATCCCTGTTGGTCTCGACCAGGAAGAGGTCGCGTTGATGTTCCAGAAATACGGCCTGATCTCCGCTGCGGTGGTCGATGAGAGCGGGAGGCTGGTCGGCCAGATGACGGTCGATGACATCGTCCACATCATCTCCGAAGAGGCGGGCGAGGACGCGCTGCTTATGAGCGGTGCGGGCGAAGGTGACATCAACGAACCGATCCGCGACGCATACGGTTCGCGCGTCCGCTGGCTGATCGCCAACCTTGGCACCGCGCTGATCGGCAGTCTGATCATCGCGGCATTCGGGGCTGCAATCGAGAAGCTGGTCGCGCTCGCGATCCTGATGCCGATCGTCGCCAGCATCGGCGGCAATGCGGGCACGCAAACGATGGCGGTTGCCGTGCGCGCGATTGCGATGAACCAGCTGACCGAGGCCAACACCTTGCGCATCCTGTGGCGTGAACTGCGCGTCGCGATGCTCAATGGCGTGACCATTGCCGTTCTGATCGGCCTCGCGACAGGCGCGATCTTTACACCCATGCTGGGTGCGGTGATTGCGCTGGCGATGGTGATCAATGTGATTACCGCTGGCCTTGCGGGCGTGCTGGTCCCGGTGATGTTCGAACGACTGAAGCAGGATCCGGCGGTGGCCAGCTCGGTCTTCGTCACGATGATCACCGATTCGATGGGCTTTTTCGCCTTCCTCGGGCTGGCTGTGGCTGCAGGACTGGCTGGCTGAATCGGGAGACATGGACCACATGGACTACTGTCCTGAGGGAATATTCTCAGGGTGGTTTTTGCGTTTTGCGTCAGATGGTTGAGTAGATCGGGCGACGATTGACGGCATTCGAATATATTGCCTCAACCGGACACTTGTAGGACAGCACTAAATCTACCGTCACCCCGGACTCCACCCTCAAACCGTCATTGCGAGCGAAGCGAAGCAATCCAGTGCGGTCGAGCGCCAACTGTGGATTGCCGCGTCGCCTGCGGCTCCTCGCAATGACGGGAAGGTTGAGTGCCTCGCCAAAATCCCTACATCCCTTCCCATGCCGCTCCATATGACCAAGATCGCATTCGGCGCGAAAAGCTGGTCCGACCTCGCCGGATGGTTCGAGGATCGCGAGGAATTCCTGATGACCACGCGCTATCTGCCCAAGCGGCATGAGGAGATGGTCGGCGGATCGCTTTACTGGATCCTCAACCATGCGCTGGTGGCGCGCTCACCTATCCTCGGTTTCCCGCGCGCCAAGGATGGCCGCTGGCATATCCAGCTCGACCCGGTGCTGATTCCGGTCGAACCGCGCCCCAAACGCGCGCATCAGGGCTGGCGCTATCTCAAAGACGAAGACTCCCCGCGCGACCTCGACGAAGACGAACGCGCCGACGATCTGATGCCGGGGAAGATGATGGGCAAACTACAGAAATTGGGGTTGATTTAGCCGCCAGTGAGTTTCGCAATCACCTTGCGAACATCCCATTTATCATCGCCCTCGAAGCGCGGCGCGTTGCGCGCATAGGCATCGGCAATCATTTCCTCACGTTCGGCGTTGCGCACCGCGTTAAACGGGTGACTGACGACAAACCGCTCACGCGCGGCGATTTGCGGGACGACGATATCGGCAAACTCGTCGGCAGGCATCGCCAGATGCGCGACTTCGGGCGGGTTTAGTCCCGACGCGACCCAACCGGGCATGATCGTGCCGACGTGGACATGATCGGGCATATCCTCGCGGAAACTCTCGGTTAGTCCCAGCACCGCATGTTTCGACGCGATATAGGCCGCCGCGCGCGGAACCGCGCAATAGAGCGAATTCTCCGATGCGACGTTGTAGATCGCGCCGGGATGGTCCTGCTCCGCCATGCGCGGCGCGAAGGCGGCGCAGCCATGCCACACACCCCAGAAATTGACCTCCATCACCCTGCGCGCATCGGCGATGTCGGCCTCGTGCAGCCTGGCGGATTGCTGGCTGATCCCCGCATTGTTGACCAGCAGATCGACGCGGCCTTTCCAGCCGAATGCCGCATCGGCCAGCGCCTCGACCGACGACAAATCGGCCACGTCGCAAACCACGCCCAGAGCTTCCACGCCGTGACTCGACAACCGCTCCATGGCCTTGTCGCAAGCCTCCTGCGATACATCGGAAACCACAATCGCCGCGCCGGCCCCGCCGAGCTTGTCCGCCAGCGCAATCCCGATGCCGCCTGCTCCACCGGTTATGACCGCGACTTGTCCTTTGGAAGTACTCACGCCGGAAACTTTTCCGCCACCCGCCTGAGCGCATTCACATAAACTTCGGGAGCCTGCGCGCCGGGGATCAGCATTTTGCCCTCCACGATCATCGCGGGGACGCCGGTGATGTTCATATCGTAAGCCTGTCGCTGTTCGGCACGGACGCGCCCAGCTAGCGCAGCATCGCCAAACGCGGCTTCCGCCCCGGTGCGGTCAAGCCCAGTTTCCTCGACCACATCGAGCAGCACATCGCGCTGGCCGATATTGCGGCGGTGGTTGAAATGCGCCTCGAACAAGGCAAGCTTGAGTTTCGTCTGCTGCTCCGGTCCGGCGGTTTCGAGCGCCCAGGCCAGAACTTTATGCGCGTCGAAGGTGTTCCACATCATCGCGGGCGGCGCTTCGCCTTCCCCTTGATAGTCGAGCGAAACCCCGGCCTGTTCGGCAATCGACCGCATTTGCGCGCGACCAGCCGCCGCTTGCTCGGCGGTGCGGCCGTATTTGCGCTGGATATGCGCCGCGCTGTCCTCGCCCTCTTCGGGCATATCGGGATTGAGCTCGAACGGATGCCAGCGCAATTCGGCCTCGATTTCACCGTCGAGTTCGGCAAGCGCCTTTTGCAGCTGGCCGTAACCGATGATGCACCACGGGCACATGACATCGGAGAATATGTCGATCATCATTTTGCGCGGCGCTGTATCAGTCATGTCAGCCTTCCTTTGCGAGCCACCATTTCAGTAGATGCGCGGCTATCGCCTGTTTGGGCGGGGTGTTGATCGGTGCATCGGCATCGCCGTTCATTGCCGCCTGGATCTCTTCGCGGGTGAACCAGCGGGCATCGGCCAGTTCGGTCTCGTCGAGGGTAATTGCGGTGTCTTCTGCGTGCGAATGGCAACCCATCATCAGCTGCGACGGAAATGGCCAGGGCTGGCTCGCGATGTAGCTGACATCGCGCACCGCGATGCCGGTTTCTTCCAGCACTTCGCGCGCGACAGCTTCCTCGATACTCTCGCCCGGTTCGACAAAACCCGCCAGCGCGGAATAGGCGCGCTCGGGCCAACCAAGTCCGCGACCGAGCAGCAGCCTGCCATCATGCTCGACCAGCATGATCGTGACCGGATCGGTGCGCGGGAAGTGCTCCGTGCCGCAATTGGTGCAGGTCCGTTGCCAGCCGCCCTTGGCGATTTGGGTGCCGCCGCCGCACGCCGCGCAGTGCCGGTGACGCGCATGCCAATCGGTGATGCTGCGCGCGCCGCCATAGATCGCGAGATCGTCTGCGCTCAGCGTTGCCATCAGCGACCACAGGCGCGGATTGGCCATGCGCGGGCTGGCATCGCCCTCTCCCGGCACGGCGGCAAAACAGGGTTTGCCGTCATCGAGGCCCAGGAACACCAGCTCTGCATCTTCAGCGGCATCGGCAAGCGTGCCCCATTCGAGCGCCCCGTCATCGCCGATTTCGGGCATCAATCCGTCGAGCTTGAGCAACTTCGCGCGCCAGTTCATCATCCCGGCGAGCGCATCGGGATCGGCGCGAACATTGTCAGCCCGGTCGAGCCGCGATCCGGTGAATGCGAGCAAATCGGTCGCCACCCGGTTATGCTCCTTGCATTGCGGCCAGGTCTTTCAGCACGAGGTCGGGGAATCCCTGCTGGATCGGATAGGCGTTGGAAGGGATATATTGCGTGAAATTCGCCGCGCGCAGGCCTGACTTGATATCGCAGAAGGCAGTCGTTCCCGCCGCTCCGCCCCAGCCATAGGCGGTGCCCGTCACGCGGCCACCGGCGCCGAACCCCTGTCCCTCGACCCATGTTCCGGTCAGGTCTACGCCGTCGGGGAGCAGGTTGCTCGCACCGAGCCGGACTGATTCAGGCTTCATCACGCGGGTACCGTCTATATCGCCAAGGCCGACCAGCATACGCTGGAACCGGTCATAGTCGTTAGCGCTTGAGACCAACGCCGAGCCGCCCCACAGCACCGGAGGCTGGTCGAGGAAGATCGACAGAGCCGCAGGATCGATCGGCAGCGGATTACCGTTGAGGATACCGTAATTGGTCGTGTAGCGACCGATCTGCGCCTTGGGCACACGGAAATAGGTGCTGTTCATACCCGCAGGCTCGAACAGTCGCTCCGACAGGAACACATCGAATGTCTTGCCCGATGCTACCTCGATCACCCGGCCGAGCAAGTCGATGCTGGCCGAATAACTCCATATCTTGCCCGGCTCGGCGATCAGCGGCAGTTTGGCGAGGCGATTGGCCCATTCTTCGAGGCCGGGAGCGCTTTTGCCCGCCGGGACACCCGGGATCGGGAAGCGACTGAGCTGGCCCGAAGTAATGCCCTGCTCTTGAAATGCCTTCTGCAGCGGTCCCTTGGAGGTAATGTCATAGCCGAGGCCGGCCGTATGCGTCAGCAGATGGCGGATCGTCATTTTCGTCTTTGCCGGAGTGACTTCTTCGAGCGGACCATCGGCCTTGTTCAGCACCTGCATATCGGTAAATGCGGGCAGGATTTCCCCAACCGGCGTGTCGAGGCCGAATTTTCCATCCTCGATCAGCATCATTGTCGCCATCCCGGTGATCGGCTTGGTCATCGAATATATCCGGTAGAGGCTGTCGGCATCGACCATGGTTTCATCGCCAAACGCCAGCGTGCCGCGATTGATCATGTCGAACGGCTTCTGCCCCCACCCGAGCGTCGCAATCATATTTGCGACCTTGCCACTGGAAACGTAGTCCTCGACTGTCGCGAGCACGTTGGGCCAATGCCCCGCATGGGCAAAAGTTCGGCCCATCGGCACACTCGCCAGCGCTGCGCCAGCACCCAGCCAAGCGGTTCCGCGCAGCAGCGACCGGCGGGAGAGTTGGGCGTCTTCAAAGTCGCGAAATGCCATCGACAAGTCCTTTTTTGAAATCTGTTGCCGCTCAATTGCGGGAAAGCGGATGAACGGTCAATTGCGGTCTTGAAAACAGTAGCCGTGTTACCCATATAAGACACATGCTGAACATCGTCTCTATCCTGATCGGAATCGTCGCCCTGATCCTCGCCATTCCCTCGGCGATCCCGCTGCTTGGCTGGGGTAACTGGATCGTCCTTCCCATCGCCGTGCTGGGTGCTGGCATCGGCGCACTGTCATCGAGCAATGGCGGGCGCAATTTCTGCCTGATCGTGTTCGTGATCGCAGTAATCCGCTTGAGCCTGGGTGGCGGTATTATCTAATCCTGCGCCAGAACCAGCCGCACCGCTTTCGCAAACAGCGAGGGTAGGCCTGCGCCGCCGATTTGGGCGACAGGCCACCATGTTCCATCGCGCCCTTCAGGATCGACCGAAACCGTCGCTTTCTGAACCATGAGTTCGAGATGGGCATGCGTGAATGTGTGCCTGACGAGCCCGACCATTTCCCATTCGGCTTGTATCGGAGGCTCGCCGGAGCCATCTGCACGCGCAGCCCAGCCGTCATCGGGTAGCGCCCGCATACCGCCGAGCATTCCCGTCCCGGCCCGCGTTTCCAGCCACACATGGCCATCCCGCTCGATCCAATAGGCCTCGCCTTTGCGTGTGGGCTTTGCCTTCTTCGGAGCCTTGACCGGAAAGCGCGCGGGGTCATCCGTCCTTCTTGCCTTGCAAGTATCGGCCAGCGGGCACAGCAGGCATTTCGGATCGCGCGAGGTGCAGACACCGGAGCCCAGATCCATCATCGCCTGCGCAAAATCACCCGCGCGTTCGTCTGGCGTGATGCCTTCTGTCTTCTCGCGGATCAGCTTGCGCGATTTCGGAAGCGGCTGGGCAATCGCAAACAGCCGCGACACGACCCGCTCAACATTGGCATCGACCACCACTGCGTGCTGCCCGAAGGCTATCGCGGCGACTGCTGCTGCGGTGTAAGCGCCCAAGCCTGGCAACTCGCGCAGCTCTGCCTCGGTTTCCGGGAAGCTGCCCTGCTTGGCGACGGCGCGCGCACATTTCACCAGATTGCGGGCGCGTGAATAATATCCCAGCCCCGCCCACGCCGCCATCACCTCCTCATCAGACGCAGCAGCGAGCGACTCCACTCTCGGCCAGCGCTCGGTGAATTTGGCAAAATAGGGCTTCACCGCCGCGACGGTGGTCTGCTGCAACATCACTTCGGACAGCCACACACGATAGGCCTCGGGCGCTGGTTGTCCCGGCGGCGAGCGCCACGGCAGGTCACGTGCATGGCGACCGTACCATTCGAGCAGGGCGTCGGGGATCGTTTCGGTGCTGGCGGTCACGCCGCGCCTATGGCATGGGCAGCGGCACGATGGAACGGGATAGTGACAAACCGAAAACGGGCAAGAAGACCAAGCCGAAGGTCAGGAAATGGGAACGCCCGCGCGGCGGACCCGCAAAGCCGATTTCCGACCTCATGCCGCAGATCGGGCGCACGGCATTTCGCCGCTTCGGCTTCGTCCAGTCATCGGTCGTCACCCGCTGGCCCGAAATTGTCGGCGAACACCATTCCAAGGTCTGCGTGCCTGAAGCGATCCGTTTTCCTCCGGGCGAGAAAGAGGATGGCATCCTGCAATTGGTCGTTCTGCCCGCCCACGCACCGCTGATCCAGCACGTGATTCCGGAAATTATCGAGCGTGTGAACCGCTTTTTCGGTTACAGCGCGGTCGCACGCGTCAAGCTTCGGCAAGGTGCGGTTAAGCCGCCATCTGATCAAGAGAGAGCCAAGGCGCCGCCTTCGCTCAAGCCGATCCCGATGGAACTGGGAGACAGCCTGCGCGATGTCGGCGATCCCGAGCTGCGTACGGTGCTGGAATCGCTCGCACGCAGCCTCGGAAATCAGGACGAAGGCTCCAAATAGGGCCAGAAACAGGGGTTTTGAGGTGAAGAAATTCGTTCGTGCTGCCGGATTGGCGATTGTCGCCTTTGTCAGCGCCGGAGCCGGTATTGCGGCCAATGGCAATTGGAATACACAGGTTGAAAAGACCGAGCGCGGCCATCTGATCGGTAATCCCGAAGCAGAGGCGACTCTGACCGAATTCCTGAGCTATAGCTGCCCCGCCTGCGCGATGTTCACCTATCAAGGCGAAGGAGCGCTGCAGCTGGCTTTTATCGGCCCGGGCAAGTGGCGGTTCGAAATTCGCCCGATAATCCGCAACGAGGCCGATCTGGTCGCAACGATGCTCGTCCAGTGCGGCGATACGGACAAGTTCAGCCAGAACCACACGATGTTCCTGCTGCGGCAGAACGACTGGCTGCCCAGGTTCTCGCAAGCCACCGCCGGACAACGCACTCTGTGGGCAGAGGGCAAGACGGCCGCCGGACGCCGTTCGATCGCTTCGGCACTTGGTTTCTATCAGATGATGGAGACGCGCGGTTATGCGCGAACCGATGCCGACCGTTGTTTGGCGGATCAGAATGTTGCCAACCGCCTTGTCGCCAACACCAAAGCCGATTTCGACGAATATGGCATTCCTGGCACACCCAGCTTCGCAATCGATGGCGAAGTGCTCGAGCATGTCCACAGTTGGCAGGCGCTCGTTCCGCATATCGGAAAGCGTTTCTAATCGGCACAAGTGGTGGGAGAAGCTGTGGATAGCTGCCCCCCATCCTTTACCCCTTCAAAACATCGTTTAGCCTCCTTCAACCTGCGTAAAGGACACAGACTCACAATGACGAAATTTCGCAAAATAGCGCTCGCCACACTGGTTGCACCGCTCACACTTGGCCTCGCGGCTTGCGGCTCAAGCGATGCGGAAGGGGACCTAGCGGGCGATCCGATTGACCCGATCGTTGCACCCGAGGGTTCGGCCTGGACCGATACAGTCGAGGTTACCGAGTATGACGGCTACCTGCTCGGCAATCCCGACGCACCTATCAAGCTGGTCGAATATGGTTCGCTGACCTGCGGTGCGTGCGCGCTGTTCGCCCAGCAGGGCAGCGAGACACTGAAGAACGAATATGTCGCCAGCGGCCGTGTATCTTATGAACTTCGCAACCAGATCCACAACGGGATCGACCTCGTTCTCGCGCGCCTTGTTCGCTGCGGACAGAGCGAGAGCTTCCACCCGCTGTCCGACCAGGTGTGGTTCAATCTCAACGACGTGCTCACCCGCGCACAGGCAAATCCGGCAGCGCTCGAAGGCGCGATGGAACTGCCGGAAAACGAGCGATTCGTGCGCGTTGGTGAAGCGGCCGGGCTGATCGAATTCTTCCAGGCACGCGGATTGTCGAGCGATCAGGCACGCACCTGTCTCGCAGATGCTGCATCGGTCACCGCAATCGGTGATCGTTCGAACACACAGTCGGAAGAGCTCGGCGTTACAGGCACCCCGACCTTCTTCATCAACGACCGCAAGGTCAGCGCCAACAACTGGGGCGATCTTGAGCCGCTGCTGCAACAGGCCGGCGCGCGCTAAGCAGCACGGGCAAACAGGGGGAGGACTGGCACGGCGATGCTCATCAAGAAGCTCAAATTGAGTGGCTTCAAGAGCTTTGTCGAGCCTGCCGAACTCCGCGTTGAACCCGGATTAACGGGTGTTGTCGGCCCCAATGGCTGCGGCAAGTCCAACCTGCTCGAGGCAATCCGCTGGGTGATGGGCGAAAACTCGCCCAAGAGCATGCGCTCGGGCGGGATGGAAGACGTCATCTTCGCCGGGACAGAGGCCCGTCCTCCACGCGATTTCGCCGAAGTCGTGCTGCAGGCCGAAGACGATCACGGCGAAGAGCTGGAAGTAACCCGCCGGATCGAGCGCGGTGCGGGCAGCGCCTATCGCGTCAACGGGTCGGATGTCCGTGCCAAGGATGTTTCGCTGACCTTTGCCGATGCCGCCACGGGAGCGCATAGCCCCGCCCTCGTCAGCCAGGGCAAGATCGCGCAGGTCATCGCCGCCAAACCCGCCGAGCGCCGCCAAATGCTCGAAGAGGCAGCGGGTATTGCCGGGCTGCATGTCCGCCGCCGCGATGCCGAAAGCAAGCTGCGTTCAACCGAGAAAAATCTCGAGCGGCTCGATGACTTGATGGCGGGGCTCGACAGCCAGATGGCCTCGCTGAGAAGGCAGGCCAAGCAGGCCGAGCGTTACAAGAAGCTGACCGACCAGATCAATATCGCCGAAGCCCGGCTGCTCTACGCCCGGTGGCGCGATGCCGCAGCGGCGGCCGATGCAGCGCGTGAACAGGCACAAGCGGCGGAGCAGCGGGTAGCCGAAGCAAAAACCGCCAGCGAAGAAGCACAGAAAGCGCAACGTGCGGCAGCGGAGGCGCTGTCCGATGCACGTGAGGAACAGGCCGACCGGCGCGACGATGCCACCGCGCATGGACACCGGATGGCAGCGCTTACGTCGCAGCTCGAAGCCGCCGAGCAGCGGTTGGCCGATCTCGACCGGCAAAAGGCGCGGCTGGAGGAAGATCGTGGCGAGGCCGACCGGTTGACCAAGGATGCCGCCGATGCGCTGGCGAGGCTCGAAAAAGAATTGGCCGAGAGCGAGAAAACGCTGGCGGCGGATGAAGAGAAGCGCCCTGCTCTTGCCGAAGCGCTCGAGGAAGCAGAACGCGCCGGACGTGCGGCAGAACTGGCGCTGGCCAAGGCGACGGCGGATCAGGCGGGTGTCGAGGCCGAGTGGCGTGTCGCCGAAGCCGAGGTCGCGCAGGCTCAGTCGCGGCTGAACCGGCTCGATGCCGAAGCCGAACGGCAGACGCAGACACGCGCGTCACTCACCGAAGCGGGTGATCCGAAGGAGGCGGTTGCGGCGGCCAGGCAAGCGCTTGCCGACGCGCAGTCGCAGCTTTCAGAAGCGCGCGAGCGGTTCGAGACCGAACAAACGCGCAAGGCCGAGTTGCAACAGGCTCGCGACGAGGCAGGAGCCTCTTTGGCGAGTGCCAAGGCAGAGCTGGCAGGAATCGAGCACGAATATTCCGCCCTTGCCCGCGACCGCGATTCCCGAAAGCGTCAGCGCGATCAGCGCAAGGGCCTGCCGACTGCGCTCGACGAGATTCGCGCTGAAGCTGGATACGAACGCGCTCTTGCGGCCGTATTGGGCCGCGATGCAAAGTCACCACTGGGCTCGCCCGAGCAAGATACGGACGGCCGGTTCTGGACCGGCAGCGATGCCCCGAAAGCCGTCACCGACAGTCTGGCAAACCATATCACCAATTGCCCGTCGCAGCTGAAAGCACGCCTATCGCTGGTGCATGTTGCGGATAGCGACGATGGCCGTCCGCTCAATCCGGGCGAATGGCTGGTTACCAAGGCGGGCCATCTGCGCCGCTGGGACGGTTTTGTCGCGCGCGGCGAAGGATCGGCAGAGGCTGCTCGCCTGGAAGCCGAAAACCGGCTGGCAGATCTCGAGAAGGAACTGCCGCCGCTGCGCGCTGCCGCCGAAGCTGCCGAAAGCGAGCAGGCCAAGGCGCTCACCGAATTGTCGGATTTGCAGCGCGAATTGGTCTCGATGGAACGCGATGTTGGCGAGGCGGCTGAAGCCGAGCGTCAGGCGCTGCGCTCGCTCGATCAGGCCGAAGCGGCGCGCGAACGGCTCGCCGCCCGCCTCGATGAGCTAGAAGCGGCAAAGGCGGACCTGGCCGAACAACGCAAGCAGGCAGAGGCGGAGTTCACCGCTGCTAAAGAGAAACATTCAGCACTGCCCGCCCCCGATGCGGGACGCGCGACGCTGGAGGCGGCTCAGGCCAGGCACGAGGCCGCACGCACCGCTCTCCAGTCGGCGACCGCCACGCTCGCCTCGCATGACCAGGCACTTGCTGTCGCGCGCGAACGGACCGCATCGCAGCGGACTGACATGGCCAATTGGCAAACGCGCTCGGGCGAAGCGGCGCAGCGCCTGTCCGACATGGCTCGCCGGTTTGAAGAAATCGAGGAAGAGCGCGCGATCTTCGCGGCCAAGCCCGAGGGCCTGATGAAAGAGATCGAGCAGGGCGACACAGTCCGCGCGCGGATCACAAAAGAACTGGCCGAGGCCGAAGCTGTTGTCGCCAAGGCGCAGCAAGCTGCACAGGCCGTCGATCACACATTTTCCGAAGCCAACGAAGCGCTTGCAACCGCGCGCGAAGCCCGTGCCGGCCTCGCCGCCCGCGCGGAGAACGAAGAGGGCCGGCGAAGCGAGATGGCGCGCATTTCGGGCGAACGCTTCCAATGCCCGCCGCCAATGCTGGCCGAACGGTTCGAATTCGAACCTGACGAAATCAAGAATTCGGGGCTGGAAGGCGAAGAACTCGAACGTCTCAATGCCAGCCGCGAGCGGATCGGTCCTGTCAATCTCGTGGCTTCCAACGAGCTGGAGAAGCTCGAAAACGAACATGGGTCAAGCGCCGCTGAACAGGCCGAACTGACCGAAGCGGTCAATCGGCTGCGCGGCTCGATCGGCAGCCTCAACCGCGAAGGCCGCGAGCGTCTCAAAGCTGCATTCGAGCAAGTCGACACGCATTTCCAGCGGCTCTTCACCCGCCTGTTTGACGGCGGCCAGGCGCATTTGGCATTGATCGATAGCGACGATCCGCTGGAAGCGGGCCTTGAGATTTTTGCGCAGCCACCGGGCAAACGGCTCCAATCGCTCACGCTGCTATCGGGCGGCGAACAGGCGCTGACCGCGATTGCGCTGATCTTCGCGTTGTTCCTGACCAATCCCGCCCCTATCTGTGTGCTCGACGAGGTCGACGCGCCGCTCGACGATGCCAATATCGACCGCTTCTGCGACTTGCTAGACGCGATGATCAAGGAGACCAACACGCGCTACCTGATCGTCACGCACAACGCGGTCACCATGAGCCGCATGCACCGCCTGTTCGGCGTCACCATGATCGAAAAAGGCGTCTCGCGCCTCGTCAGCGTCGATCTGGTCGCGGCGGAAGAACTGCTCGCGGCGGAGTGAAGGGCGAATGAGCCTCAAGGCCAGGCTCAAATCCGGCGAAACACTCGCAGATCGGATCATCAAAGTGGATCATGCCGGTGAGCACGGTGCGATCTGTATCTACACAGCGCAGCGCTGGATTGCGCGATGGCGGGCACCGGACATGGTGGCAGAGCTCGGACATTTCCTCGATCACGAGCGCAAACATCGCGACGTTTTTGTCGCACAGCTCGAAATGCGCGCAAAACCCCGATGCCGGAGCTATCACCTTTGCGGAATCGGCGGATCGCTGTTGGGGTTGGCCACCGGGATGTTGGGACGCAAAGCGATCGCAGCAACGACCATCGCCATCGAGCGCGTGGTCCTTCAACATTTGCATGGGCAAGTTGCAGCAATCGAAGCCGACGATGCCCAAGCGGCCGACGCGCTGAAGTCGATTATCGAGGACGAACAGGAGCATCACGACGTGTCCCAAACACATCTGGAAAACACGTCTGTCTTGACACGTATGGTCGACACAACGGTATCGATGTCGACCGAGGCAGTAATCTGGTTGGGTATGCGCCTCTAGGCCGCAATCGCCTCGGCGAGCCGTGATCGAATTTCTTTCAGTTTGGCCAACACTTCCGCGCGCGACAGCTCTTGGGCCGCATCGCTTTCTGTTGAATCGTCCACTGCCGCTTCTGCCACTTCGGGAGCCAGCTCTGCGGCGGGTTCCTTACCGAAAAACGCATCGACGCCGCCATCGCTGGCAGGCTCGACCTTGTCATCGATCACCGGCTTGCTCTCAACCGGAGCTTCTGCCGCTTCTTCGGGCAATTCCGCGACCTTGCCGCTCGAAATCGCCTGTTCTGCACCCTTCAAAGTGTATCCCTCTTCATTCACCAGCCGGTTGATCGTCTCGATCAGCTCGACATCTTCGGTTCGGTAATAGCGCCGACCGCCGCTGCGCTTCAGCGGTTCGAGCATCGGAAACTGCTGCTCCCAATAGCGCAAAACATGGGTCTTGATCCCGAGCGCACGACTGACCTCGCCGATTGTTCGAAGCGCGCCATCATCTTTGCCGTCATCGAACTGAGCAGTCATGCCATCTCCTCGGATTTAGGTGCCTCGGGCGATACGTTCCTTCAGCAACTGGCTTGCGCGAAACGTCACAACCCGACGCGGCGTGATCGGCACTTCGACACCCGTTTTGGGATTGCGACCGATCCGTTCCTTCTTGTCGCGCAGCACGAAGCTGCCGAAGCCCGAAATCTTCACATTTTCGCCATTATCCATCGCACCGCACATATCGGCCAGAATCGATTCAACAAGGTCGAGAGACTCCGCTCGCGACAATCCCATTTTCCGGTTTATCGTTTCCGCGAGGTCGGCTCTGGTTAACGTGCTTCCCGAACGAGACATCCGTCCACTCCTCCATGGTGCGACCCTGAATTCGTGTAACTATCTACATTTGTAACCAAATTGGTGGTTATGGGCAACCTGTCGGCCGTGGAAAAACATCAATAACGCCCATGGTCTAAATTCTGACCAGCGATGCCCCCCAGGTAAAGCCCCCGCCCATTGCTTCAAACATCACCAGATCGCCCGGTTTGATCCGTCCGTCTCGCATACCGACGTCGAACGCCAGCGGCACGGAAGCTGCAGACGTATTGGCGTGCTGGTCGACCGTGACGATTACCTTTTCTGCGGGCAATCCAAGTTTGCGCGCGGTCGCGTCGAGAATCCGTGCATTTGCCTGATGCGGCACCACCCAGTCGATATCGGACGGTTCGAACCCGGCTGCGCCAAGAGTTTCCTTGAGCACATCTGCCAGATTGACGACCGCATGACGGAATACCTCGCGGCCCTTCATGCGCAGCTTGCCCACTGTACCGGTGGAGGAAGGGCCACCATCGACGAACAGCAACTGGTTATGTGCGCCATCGGCATGAAGCTTGGTATCGAAAATGCCCGGCCCATCTTCGGCCACATCCTGCGCTTCGAGCACGAGCGCGCCTGCGCCGTCACCGAACAGCACACAGGTCGTCCGATCTTCCCAGTCGAGAATACGGCTGAACGTTTCGGCACCGATCACCAGCGCGCGCGCCGCCATACCCGTCTTGAGCATCGAGTCCGCTGTGCCAAGCGCATAAAGGAACCCGCTGCAAACCGCTGCGACGTCGAACGCGACCCCGCCATTGCAACCCAGGTTATGCTGGACCTGTGTGGCAGTGGCAGGAAATGTCTGGTCGGGCGTCGCGGTGGCAAGGACGATCAGGTCGATGTCTTTCGCGTCGATCCCTGCAGCTTCGAGAGCGCGCCTGGATGCCTCGGTTGCGAGCGACGAGGTCGTCTCGCCGTCACCGGCAATATAGCGCTGTCGAATACCCGTTCGTTCGACGATCCACTCGTCGGTCGTATCGACCTTCGCCTCGAGATCAGCGTTGGTCACTGCCCGTTCGGGCAATGCCGAACCGCTACCCCTGATGACAGAGCGGATCATACGGTTTCCGCACCGCCATTGCGATCCTGCAGCTCGGCAAGATCGGCGGAGATACGATTGGTCAGATTGTCTTCCAGCAGCCGCGCCGCCACAGCAACGGCATTGGCAACTCCGCCGGCACTTGCGCTGCCATGACTTTTCACGACCACGCCGTTGAGACCAAGGAATACGGCGCCATTGTGATTGTTCGGATCGAGATGATGCCGGAGCAGCTCCGTCGCCGGGCGCGAGACCAGAAATCCGATCTTGGAACGCAGCGAGCTGGTGAACGCATTGCGCAGCAGATCGGTCACGAAACGTGCTGTGCCCTCGATAGCCTTCAACGCAATATTGCCCGAGAAGCCATCGGTCACAACCACATCGACTTCACCGCGATTGATTTTGTCCGATTCGACATAGCCTTCGAAGCTCATGTCGAGGCCAGTCGCTTCCTGAAGCTCAGCCGCCGCATCGCGCAGGCGGTCGAAACCCTTGTTTTCCTCGGTACCGATATTGAGCAGCCGAACGCGCGGTCGGCGACCGAGGATGATACGCGAATAGGCCGCGCCCATGATTGCAAACTGAACAAGGTTGCGCGCATCGGCCTCTGTATTCGCGCCGAGGTCGAGCATGATCACATCCTCATCCTCCAGCGTTGGCATAACCGCCGCAAGTGCAGGCCGGTCAATGCCAGGCATCGTGCGCAGGGCGAGCTTGCTCATCGCCATCAGGGCGCCGGTATTGCCAGCGCTGACCGCTGCACCGGCATCGCCCTGCTTCACAGCGTTGACCGCAAGGCCCATCGATGTCGTTTTCGCACGGCGCAGCGCCTTGCTTGGCTGCTCGTCGCCGCCGACCACATCTTCGCAATGGAGGATTTCGGAAGCCCCGCGCATATTGGGATGATCGGCCAGCGCTTCCTTGATTCGCGCTTCGTCACCCACCAGCAGGAACTGGAATTGCTCATGGCGACGACGTGCTTCGGCTGCGCCGTCGACCATAACGCGCACGCCTTCATCGCCGCCCATCGCATCAACAGCGATACGCGGCAGGCTCATGGCGTTCTCCGTGTCAATCTTAGGGTCTTAGAGACCTACGGCGATGATTTCGCGGCCATTATAGTGGCCACATGCATTGCACATATTGTGCGGACGCTTCAGTTCACCGCAGTTCGAGCATTCGTGGAATGCTTCGGGCTTCAGCGAATCATGCGAACGACGGATACCGCGACGATGCGGCGAAACTTTTCTCTTAGGGACAGCCATGGCGGCACCTGTTCCTTGATAAAACTGCTATTTGTTAAGGCCGCTCTAGGCGAAGGCTCTTTCGCACACAAGGCGCGAAACAGGCCCGACCATCACGGGAAGAGGCGCGCTATAGCGGGATTCTGGGCAGTTGCAAGACACAGCGTTGCCACAAGCGGTGCGATTGCGTAGCAAAGCGCAACTTAACAAGGGGAAATTCAATGCTTCTACCCGTAACGCTCTGCACCGCCGCTGCGATGGCTATCCTGTCGATCTGGCTGATGGCCCGCGTTGGCGGCGTTCGCAATGCGAAGAAAATCTTCGTCGGTGATGGCGGGGACGACGCCCTGACCCGCCGGATGCGAGCACATGCCAACTTCGTCGAAAGCGCGCCCTTCGTTCTGGCACTGATCGCTGGTGTCGAACTCGCTGGCAAAGGCGGCGTCTGGCTGCCTTATGTCGCGGGAATTTATATTCTCGCCCGCGTTGGCCATGCATATGGGATGGAAGAGAACGGCCCCGGCAAAGCGCGCTTCGTTGGGACGATCATCACCCTGCTGACATTGCTTGGCATGGGGATCTATGCAGCGCTTATCGCCGCGCGGGTGATGTAGAGCCAATCACTTGCCGAGCGCATAATCGCTGACAAACTGGTTGGTCTTGCGCTCCTGGCCAAAGGTGCTGGTGGGGCCGTGGCCGGGGATGAAGGTCACGTCCTCGCCCAACGGCCATAGTTTCTGGGTGATGGCGTCGAGCAAATCCTGATGGTTGCCCATCGGGAAATCGGTGCGCCCGATAGAACCTTGAAACAGCACGTCGCCGACAATCGCAAACCGGCTCGGCTTGTGGAAGAACACCACATGGCCGGGCGTGTGACCGGGGCAATGGATCACGTCGAGCGTCAGCTCGCCGACCGAGACTGTATCCCCGTCTTCCAGCCAGCGGTCGGGTTCAAACACTTCGCCGCGAATGCCGTATTTTGCTCCATCCTCGTCGAGCCGCGAAATCCAGAAGCGGTCCGCCTCATGCGGCCCCTCGATCTTCAGGCCGAGTTCCTTGGCGAGCACGCCGCTCTCTCCGCAATGATCGATATGGCCGTGGGTGACGAGGATCTTTTCCAGCTCGACGCCGGATTTCTTCACGCCCGCTTTCAACTTGTCGAGATCACCCCCCGGATCGATCAGCGCACCCTTCATGGTCCTGGTGCACCAGATCAGGCTGCAATTCTGCTGCAGCGGTGTGACGGGCATGATTGCCGCGCGCATCGGGGGTTGGGGTTTGGTCGTTTCGGTCATGCGGGCGATGTGGCGATTGATCTCAGCGAATGCAATCCGCTTTGCCATCAATCGTCTCTTCGACTAAATTTCTGAATCATGCACGGCCCGTTCCCCAAAGGTCACTGGAAGAACGTCGCGGAGTCTGGTTTCCGCGGGATGAAATCCGGTCGGCGGTATAGGGTCATCAAGCGCTTCGTTGACTATGAAGGCCATTCGCACGAACCAGGTACTAGCTGGATATTCCTTGGTTCAAACTTCGTTCCCTATGAAGACGGCCAGTGCCTGTTCGTCTCTCCCGGAGGCGACGAGGAGTGGCAGATCAATTTGCAGTGGCGGCCCGAAGCGCAGGCTGAAATACTCGAAAACTGGGAACACTACGTCGTATCGGTCTAAAGCCGCCCGCTCTTCCAGACGACGCGCCCGATAATCTCTACCTTGTCGGCATCCACCTCGATCGGCGGGTAAGCGAGGTTCTGGCTGAGCAGCGACAGCCGTCCCCCGCCCTGCGCCGCAACGCGTTTGACCAGCAGCGTATCCTCCAGCCGCACGACATGAATGCCATCGCGGAAAGGCCTGTCTGAGCGGTCGACCAGCACCTCGTCACCGGCACGCAGCAACGGCTCCATCGAGTCGCCTTCGACCGTGATCGCCGACAGATGCGAACCATCGAGACCCTGTTCGCGCAGCCAGCGGCGCGAGAAACGGAAATTGTCGAACGGCAGCTCATCCCCGATTTCCGCCCCGGGACCGGCGGAGGCGCTAAGCGGGAGACGTGGAACATTGATCCACCCACCCTCAAGCGGGAGTTTACGCGCCGGATCATAGGATTTTTCCCCAAAGCCGGCCGAGGATCCGCCCAACTCCGATTCGGGAATGCCGAAAAAGTCCGCCAGCGCGCGCCGGTCATCTTCCTCCAGCTTGCGCGGACTTCCTTTACGGATAAACTGCTGCAAATACGTGGGGTTACGCCCGATCATCTCGGACAGTTTCGCAAGAGACGTGTGTCCTTCGCGGGATAGTTCGAGCAGGCGCTCGCGGGGATTCGACATGTTTCGTCCTCGTTGCCGATATTTTTCCTACCTACACGATGTATTTTTCCTAGACAAGTAGGATTTCGCGCGCGACGACTCGATTCGTCGGACGAATCGCAGACGCCCGGCGCACATGCAGATCCCAATCGCAGAGGCCAGTATGCTGATTCGCAATATCGAGAAGTTTCTCCGCCAGACAGGAATGCCCGCGACCAAGTTCGGACGGCTCGCCACACACGATCCACGCTTCGTGATCGACCTGCGCAACGGGCGAGAACCTAGGCCGCGCACCGAACAGAAGGTCGAACACTTCATGCAAAGCTGGAGCGAGGAACACGCACATGTCGGTTGAAGGAAACGAAATCCGCCCGCCCCGCCGGGTTCGCAAGAGCATTGGCGAGAAGCTGCGCGAAGCGTTGATCGCAATCGCTGACGGCCACGGCTCGATCCTTGACCACAAGGAGGAGCCGTGGGCCAGCATTACCTTCACCGGCGCGCGCCATTCGCTGCAGCTAGCGTTCAATGGATCGGAGGCGATTGAAGCGGGCGAGAGTTTCGTCGCCGCCCTGCCCGATCACGAATTTGCGATTCCGGGACAGCTCGTGGCCGATGCCACGGTCAGTGAGGTCGAGCATACGCTGCTACCCGAACCGTGCATGGTGGTATGGTGTGAGTTGCTGTTGTTGGTGGATGCCTGAAACCCCTCCATGCCCCCAGCGAAGGCAGGAGCCTCAGTGAAGTTGGCGCGTATTTCAAGACGGTCCCAGCCTTCGCTGGGACTCACGTCAGGATCACTCCCGCCGGATAACCAGGTTCCGGATCTCCGACATGTCCTCCATCGCAAAGCGGATGCCTTCGCGGCCCAGCCCCGAATCCTTCACCCCGCCATAGGGCATGTTGTCGACGCGGTAGGAGGACACATCGTTGACGACGACACCCCCGACATCAAGCTCGTCCCAGGCATCAAGCACCTGGTGGATATCGCGGGTGAAGATACCCGCCTGAAGGCCGAATTTGGAGTCGTTGACCTCTTTCAGAGCGTCATCGAAGTCGCGGAATTTGCTGAGCAATGCGAGCGGACCAAAGGCTTCTTCGCGGTTGGCATCGCAAGACGGATCGACATTCTCCAAAAGCGTTGCCTCGAGCATATTCGCCTCGCAACCACCGCCGCATAGCAGCGTCGCACCACCCCCCACTGCATCGTCGATCCAGCCTTTGAGGCGGCTCGCTTCCTTCTCGGAAATCATCGGGCCGATGAAGGTATCGCGATCTTTCGGATCGCCCGCGACCAGCGTCTTGGTCTTTGCGACCAGCATATCGCGGAAACGGTCATAGACATCTTCGTGGATGATGATCCGTTGCACCCCGATGCAGCTCTGCCCCGACTGGTAGAAAGCACCAAAAATGATCCGTTCGAGCGCATGATCGAGATCGGCATCCTTATCGACGATCACCGCCGCATTGCCGCCCAGTTCGAGGATCACAGGTTTCTTACCCGCCTTGGCCTTCAAGTCCCAGCCAACACCCGGCGATCCGGTAAAACTCAGCAATTTTAAGCGCTCGTCGGTCGTGAACAGGTCGGCCCCATCGCGGCTGGCTGGCAGAATCGAAAACGCGCCTTCGGGCAAGTCGGTCTCCGCCAGAACCTCGCCCATGATGATTGCGCCCAGCGGAGTCTTGCTCGCGGGCTTCATCACGAAGGGACAGCCGATTGCGATGGCTGGTGCGATCTTGTGCGCAGCCAGGTTGAGCGGGAAGTTGAACGGCGAGATAAAGCTGCACGGCCCGATAGGCACACGCTTCCACATCCCCATATAGCCCTTAGCCCGCGCCGAAATATCGAGCGGCTGCACCTCACCGTAATTCCTCACAGCCTCCTCAGCCGCGATCTTGAACGTGTCGATCAGCCGGTCGACTTCGCCTTCCGCATCCTTGATCGGCTTTCCAGCTTCTACACAGAGCGAATAGGCCAGCTCGTCATAGCGCTCGCGGAAACGCTCGACACAATGCTGCAACACCGCCTGCCGCTCGAAACTCGCCATCCTTGCCATCGGTTCGGCGGCGCGAACCGCTCCCGCAATCGCCTCGTCGATCACATCGGGCGTCGCCAGCGCGGTGCGAAATGCGACCTCATTGGTGAACTTGTCGGTCACCTCCAGATCGGTATTGGGCTGCGCCGCCTTGTTGTTGAGATAGAGCGGGTAGGTGTCTTTCAACTTCATTGAAAACTCCGTTCGGGCTGAGCCTGTCGAAGCCCTGCACTTCTCTTTCAAACGCCGCACACTAGAAAGTGCAGCCCTTCGACAAGCTCAGGGCGAACGGGAAAAGAGCGCTACAACTTCGCGCTCAGTTCCTTGATATCGATGTTAAGGATCTGGTCGTTCTCGGTGTAGTCGACCGGGCAATCGATCAGATGCACGCCGGGCGTATCGTGGCAATGCGCAAGCAGCTCGGTCAGATGCTCGGATGACTCGACCCGGTGCCCTTTCGCACCGTAGCTCTCGGCATATTGGACGTAGTCCGGATTGCCATAGGTCAGCCCGAAATCATCGAAGCCCATATTGGCCTGTTTCCAGCGGATCATGCCGTAAGCATCATCGCGCAGGATCAGCACGGTCAGGTTCAGTCCGAGCCGGACGGCAGTTTCCATCTCCTGGCTGTTCATCATAAAGCCGCCATCGCCGCACACGGCCATGACCTTGCGGTCAGGGTAAAGCATCGCGCTCATCATCGCGCTGGGCAGGCCCGCGCCCATAGTGGCGAGCGCATTGTCGAGTAGCACGGTGTTGGGGAGGTGAGCGGTATAGCCGCGCGCGAACCAGATTTTGTACACGCCATTGTCGAGGCAGATGATCCCGTCGCGCGGCATGCAGTCGCGCACCTGCTGCACCAGATGTGGCGGGAAGATCGGGAAGCGCGTGTCACTCGCCAGCTTACCCGTATGTTCGAGCTCGGCCTGATGATATTCGAGGATGTGGTCGAAATTCCAGCCGCGGTTCGGTGACACGTCTTCCTTGATCTGCCAGATGGCGTTGCCGATATCGCCGATCACCTCGATTTGCGGGAAATAGACCGGATCGACTTCGGCGGTTTTGGTAGAGACGTGGATCACAGTGACGCCGTTGTCCTGCATGAAGAAGGGCGGCTTTTCGATCACGTCATGGCCGACATTGATGATGCAGTCCGATGCTTCGACCGCGCGGTGGACGAAATCTCCCGCCGACAAGGCTGCGCAGCCGACAAACTTCGGATGCCGCTCGTCGATCACGCCCTTACCCATTTGTGTGGTCAGGAACGGAATGCCGGTTTTCTCGACCAGCTGTTCGAGCATCCGGCCGGCCAGCTTGCGGTTTGCCCCCGCGCCGATAACGATAATCGGGCTCTTGGCCGCTTCGATTGCTTTTACGGCGGCGCGGACCGCCTTACCCTCTGCCGACGGACGGCGGGCCACGCTTTTGGGCAGCGGCTTGAAGTCCGTCGCCTGTTCCTCGGCGATATCTTCGGGCAGTTCGATCAGCGTCGCACCGGGTTTTTCTTCCTCTGCAAGACGATAGGCTTCGCGCACACGGCTGGGAATGTTGTCGCCCGCGGCGATCTGGATCGAATATTTGGTGACCGGCTCCATCAGCGAGACGATATCGACGATCTGGAACCGGCCCTGCTTGGATTTCTTGATCGGCTTCTGACCGGTGATCATCAGCACCGGCATTCCGCCGAGCTGCGCATAGGCAGCAGACGTCACGAAATTGGTAGCTCCCGGGCCCAGCGTTGCCACGCACACGCCCGTCTTGCCCGTGTGGCGACCATACGTCGCGGCCATAAAGCCCGCGCCCTGCTCGTGACGCGTCAGGATCAGCTTGATCTTGTCCGACTTGCCCAGCGAGTCGAGCAGGTCGAGATTCTCCTCGCCCGGCACCCCGAAAATATACTCGCAGCCCTCGGCCTCGAGACAGTCGATGAATACGTCGGATGCTTTTTTGCTCTCGGCCACTACCGCTCTCCCTATCAGGCGGTGAAACCCGCCATATCCCCATTCGAGCGCGACCTCAGACGGTTACAGATTGCCCTGCCCGTTCTTGTTGTTTTGTCTATCAAAAGCGCGTGAACGAGTCACGCTGCGATGCGGGCTCAGTATCCGCGCTTCGGATCGAAGATCGGCTCTAACGCACCACCCTCGACATAGGATTGGAGATTCCGGACAAATCTCTCGGCCGAACGGCGAAACATCGAGTTCTGCGCGCGGCCCGAAAGATGCATGGTGATATGCGCGTTTTCGAGTTGCCACAGTGGATTATCGGCTGGCAGCGGCTCCGGCGTAGTCACATCGAGCATCGCCGAGGCAATCGATTTGCGCTGCAGCGCGGCTACAAGTGCGTCCTGATCGACCACCTGCCCGCGCGCGATGTTCACCAGCACAGCGGAGTTTTTCATTGCCGACAGTTCGCTTTCGCCGATCATGCCGTCGGTTTCGGGGGTTGCGGGTACTGCAAGAATGACCCAGTCGAACGCGCCGAGACGGTCGCGCCATTCATCCGGTCCGAGCGCGCCGTCCGCACCCGAGCGGCGCACCGGAACGACCTCGACACCGAACGCTTCGAGGCGCGGTTTCACGAGCTTCCCGATTGCGCCATAGCCGAGCAGCAACGCCTTGGTCCCCACCAGCTCCTGCTTACCCGGCGCATCCATCAACCACTCGCGCTTATCCTGCGCGCGGACAATCGTCCGGTAATCCTTGGCAATGTTGAGCATCCCCATCACGACATATTCGGCAATGGCAATGGCGTTGATGCCCGCGCCGTTGGTGATCAACGTCCCGCGCTCGGCCAGCAAGTCGAGCGGCAGGAAATCGAGCCCGGCATAGATCGAATTGAGCCATTTGAGCTTGCCCGCCAGCCGCACCGCTTCGGCCATAGGTTCCTTGTCATCGAGATCGAACCAGCCGATCTCGGCCTCTGGCGCGAGCGCGTGCATCTCCTCGACCGAGGTGAAAAACTGCGCATCGATCCCGTCAGGAATATGCGGCTCGACCATCGGACGGATCAGGGCGCTGAGAACGGCTTTGGTCATCTGACGCCTCCGAAGGCAATGAAGGCCGCCCAGATCAGGAAAGGTACGCATGCCAGGTCGGAAATCGCTATGCTACGCAAACCCTGCGGCTGTCCGGCAAGCAGATAGATCACCAGAAAGGTCAGCATGCTCGTGCCGATGAGCACGACGGAGAGCTTTCGCACTCCGGGATCAAACATCGCCCAAATCGCGGCGACCAGGATGCAAGCGAACAAAGCCGCACGGTGCTGCATCAACGGGAGCAGTGGCGAATTGGCGGGCAGTCCATACAGCGTCGTCAGCGCCGCCGGGCGAAACAGGGCGAGCGCGGGCACGAGATGGAGCAGCGCAAGAGCGGCCCAGGGGATCTTGGCGAGCATCGCGCAAGGCTAGAAGGCTGGTTGCGATTTGCAACCCTGCCTATCAGTCGAGCTTCCAGTCCCAGCCAAGCGGATCGCCGTCCATCAGCTCTACACCCTTTGCGCCAAGCTCGTCGCGGATCGCATCGGATGTTGCAAAATCCTTCTCCGCACGCGCGGCTTTGCGGCGGGCGATGGCGTCGTCGATTTCTGCTTCGTCGATTGCTGCATCTTTCGGACGAACACGGAGATCGGTTCGCGACAGGTTGAACAGGTCGAAGCCGAGAACGGCATCCATTGCCGCTACAGCCGGAAGTTTCTTCAATGGGTCAATCTTCTTGATCGACAGCACTTCTTCGATCGCAGTGAGGGCTACCGAAGAATTGAGATCGTCCGTGATAGCGGTCGCGAACTTTTCGAGCGGCGCGCTCAACTTACCCCAATCGTCGCCCTGAACTTGTTTCAGGGTCCATTCGTCCTCTTGCTCCCAAGGAGCAGGTTGATCGATGGATGCTGAAACGAGTTCAGCATGACGGGCTTTGAGATTTTCAACCGCCATCACCATTCGCTTCAACCGCGTCAGCGCTGCACCCAGCCCTTCCCAGCTAAATTCCAGCTCGCTGCGGTAATGCGCCTGCAGGCACATCATCCGGTAGGCGAGCGGGTGGTAGCCCTTATCAACCAGCAATTGCAGCCGGAGGAACTCGCCGGACGACTTGGACATCTTGCCCGAACGCTCGACGAGGAAGTTGTTGTGCATCCAGATGCGCGCGCCCGAATTGGTCGCTTCAGATAGCCCCCCGCAACCACAGAACGCCTGATTCTGCGCGATCTCGTTCGGATGGTGGATTTCGCGGTGGTCGATCCCGCCGGTGTGGATATCGAAGGGGAAACCGAGCAGCTTCTCGCCCATAACCGAACATTCGAGATGCCAGCCGGGAGCCCCCTTACCCCAGGGAGAATCCCATTCCATCTGGCGTTGCTCGCCCGGTGGTGTCTTGCGCCAGATCGCGAAGTCGGCAGCGTTGCGCTTGCCTTCGACCGTGTCGATCCGTCCTTCACCTTCTTCGGTTACCGCTCGCGCAAGGCGCCCGTAATCCTCTATCGTGGTGGTATCGAAATAGAGCCCCGTCTCGCATTCATAACAGTGCTCACCTGCTATGCTCTTCGCAAAATCGAGCATCTCCTCGATATAGTCTGTCGCGACCGACCAATGCGCGGGCTGGCGAATATTGAGCGCCTTTACGTCGTCCCAATAGGCCTCGGTATAGTGTTTGGCAATCTGCCAGATGTCCTGCGCCTTTTCAGCCGCCATCTTCTCAAGCTTGTCCTCACCCTCATCGGCGTCGTCAGTCAGATGGCCGACATCGGTGATGTTGATGACGTGCTTGAGATCATAACCCTTCCAACTCAGCGTCCGGCCAAGGATATCGGCGAACACGTAAGCGCGCATATTGCCGATATGCGGGTAGTTGTAGACCGTCGGACCGCAGGTATAGACCCGTGCCTCGCCATCATGGACGGACTCGAAGGTCTCGAGGCTACGAGTCAGGCTGTTGAACAGGCGCAGTTCGTTTTTGGGCGGGGCGTCGGTCATGGGGCAAGCCCTTGCACATGAGCATGCCTGCGGGTCAAGCCGTCAACGCCGCCTATTCGGCAGGTTCCAGCTCGCCATCGGCCGGACAGAAGCCCTCGGGATCGCTGCAATCTTCTTCATCGACCCACAGATCTTCGTTACCCGCGCCAGTTACCGGCTCGTCGATCAGCGGATCTTGCTCCTGCTCGGGATCCTCGCGGAACTCGACCAGCAGCGAAACGAAACTGTCGCTAACCGGATTGTCGCCTTGCAGCTGATCATCGATCAGATCCTGCAGCGGAACATCGTCAAGGCTGTCATCAACAACCGGATCGGGCAAGCAGCTCGCCGGATCGTTCAGCAAGCAGCCATTGACCGTCGATGCCGGATCGAAAGTTGTCGTCACGTTGACCAGGTTCAACGCATCGAGACCGGTGCTGCCCGCCACGGTGCCGTTGATCACGATCGTGATCGGAGCCGCACCGGTGCTGGCGTTCGGATCGCCATTGATCGTGACCGTATTGGCCGTGAAGCCGCGGCGGTCATCGAATTCGGTTCCCGCACCGCTGTTCTGGATCAGCAGCGATTCAATCGCATTGAAGGTCAAGTTGTCGGCCTGGAGGAAACCCTCATCGCGGACGTTGGCTGCCGCTTCGCCGAGCAACGCATCGAGGTCAGCCACGGACAGTCCCGGAATGCCAGCTTGAACCGCAGCGGTTGCCGCGATGATGTCGATTGCGGTCAGATCAATGCTACCGGCGATGGCTCCGCTGGCGTCTTCCACGCGAAGGTTGCCGGTGTCGGCATCGATTACGATCTGGTTCAGCGCCTCTATCGCAAGGAGATTGTCCTGTCCGGCATTGGTCACGTTTAGACCGCCCGAAACCGCAACCGATTCGGTCGCCGAGAGGAACAGTCCGCCGGTCTGCCCGATATTGCCATCGGTCGGCGTGCCATTGCCCGTTGCTACAGCCACATCGAGATCGCCAATGTTCAGATTGCCCTCGCCGGTGGTGAAGCCGACCGCCGAGATCGACAGGTCCCCGCCGCTGAAAATGCGGGTGAACTCGTCGCTATCGATTTCGAACGTTGAGGCCGTTCCGGCTGCGCCGCCCAGCTGGATATCACCGCGCGAGGAAATCGAGATCGAGCTGGTTGTGTCGCTCCGGCCGAGCGCGCCGCCCGAACCGATGGCGATATCATCTGCGACAACATCCACCGCCGCGCCCGAAGCCGTCGCCTGGATATCGAGCAGACTGCCCGCGTCGATCGCGAGATTTCCTGCTGCGGTCACATCGTCGATAACCGCCACGTTGTTCTCGGCAAGGACAGTCGCATCGGCCCCGGCATCGACAGCCGCCAACTGGACCGAACCACCAGTGCTGACAAGGTCGACATTGCCGCTTGCCCTTGCTTGCTGGACATCAAGGTCACCGCTAACCGATATATCTACCCCGCCGGCGGTTGCATCAGCCAGAACCGCCAGATTTCCGCCCGTCCGCAAGAACACCGACTGGCCCGTCGCGACGAGCGGATTGCCGGTTTCTATCGTGCCATCGACGATCACTGCGCCGTTTGTTGCAAGCAGCGTCGCGTCTGGTCCGCGCAGGGTTGTGATTGTCACGCCCTGGTCAGCCGAGATGTTGATAGCACCCGTTCCCGCCGGATTGCTTTGGACCGTGGTCACGGCAAAGCTGCCACCGAGGGTCGCGCCTACATCCGATCCCGCATCGATCAGATCGGCGGTCAGATCGCCGTCGCCATTTGCATCGAACGCGCCCTGCGCGACCGCGTTGGCAAAGGCGATGTCGCCGTCTGCACCGATGATGATGTCTCCGTCGGCCGCCAGGTCTGTTCCGGTCAGGCCGAGCGCTCCCGCATCGATGTCGATATTCGCACCAGCCTGAAGCGCGCCGGTTGTCACACCGCCCACCGCATCGGTGGTCAGCAGAATGTCGTTACCGGCCACACCATTTCCAATCGCGATATTGCCGGCATCGACAATCAGGTCATTCGCGGCGTCAAGCTGCCCGAGCTGCGCCTGCGTCGCGGCATCGATTGCAATATTGCCGCCGCTGGTGATCGTATCCGACGCGAACGATCCGGTGCGAGCGAAGCCAATCACTTCGTCGCCGGCCGCAATATCGGTGATTGCAACATTCGCGCCATCGACATTCACCGCGCCACCCGAATCGATTGACTGCCCGTTCGTATCGTCTTGCGAGAGTGTCGAAACGCTACCAGCTGCATCGATGTTGCCGAATGCGAGCGCCCCGTCGGTGACAATGCCCACCGTGTCTGCCGCAATAATGTCGTTCAGCGTAACATCGCCGCCGGCGTTGATGCTCACATTGTTCAGGTCGAGCGAAAGATCGTTGAATGTCACCGTTGTCAGCGCATCGATATCAACGTCGCCACCAGCCAGGATGTCGACGCCCGAGATGGACCCGCCAGCCGACGCGAGCGTCACGCTCGTTCCCGCCTGAATATCGCCTGCTCCAGTTATCGCTCCGTTTGCGAGGAAGTTGATCAGACCGGTTGCGGCAGCGGTGTTGAAGTCGATCTGTCCGCCTGCATTTCCGATAAAGTCGCCGCCCTGCACATCGGCATCGCCAAATGCGATATTGGCGCCCGCATTCATCGCCAGGCTGCCGCCGATGGTGGTCGCACCCGAAATGTCGATCGAGCCCAGCGCGATGACCGAGCTCGCACCCGGCCCGGCGGTCATGTCCACGCCGGTTATGTTGCCATTGCCCGCGCCGGGGCCGCCATTGGGGTCGGTCGCCACTGTTTCGAGTTCGATGGTCTGCCCCGCAGCCAGCGTGACGAAATCGATCTGGCTACCGGTCACATCGACCAACCCGCCCGCGCTGGAATTACCCAGATCGACGATATCGCCGAGAATGATGATATCGCCGCCGGTAATGATCGAGTTGAGCCCGGTTGTGAAGTTGCCACCTGCGGTTGCAATGAAATCGACCACGGCATCGGCATGATCGACATCAATCGCTCCGCCCGCATCAAGCGTCGCAGACGTTCCCGCATCGATGGTATCGCCATCGATAAAGCCGCCGGCCTGCATATCCACCAGTTGCGAGCTGGCCGCATCGGTGAAGACTATGTTGTCGCCGGCATTGACTGTGAAATCGCCGCCGGTTGCATCGAGGCTGCCGAATGTAACGTTGTCCGAAGCGGTGAAGGTTATCGCGCCGCCAACCGTCACATTGCCGTTTCCGTCAATATCGCCCGCGGTGGCATTCAGGCTCAAATCGCCGCCAACGGTTCCGTTGTCGAGAGCCACAGATGCGCCGGTAACCGATGTGTCGCCGCCGCTGATGACATTGGTCAGGCTCGGGGTTCCGCTTGCGACAATCGTCACATCATTGGCCGCATCGACTGTGCCGAACGCCGCGTCACCATTGGTCGCAGCGGCTGAAACCGAACCGTCCGATGTTACATCGCCAATATCGATTGCAAGCGCGATCAAATCAACGTCGCCTCCGCTGGTGATGTCACCAGCGCCGCCATTGGCCCCAATAATGCCGGTAGCAGCCGCCAATGCGATCTGGTTTGGCGAGGTCAGTGAATTGAACAGAATGTCCGCGCCGCTGGTGATGCCGATATTCGTTGCGCCGGCATCGCCGATGGCAACGTCGCCTCCGGTAAGATCGAGTGTTCCGCCCGCGCTCAGATCACCGCCGGCGATTGCACCGGCAGCATTGAGCGTAACATCGGTATCGCCCGACACGCTGGTGAAATCGATTCCATTTGTCGAGACGATCTGCACCTCGTCACCCGTGCTCGTGACGTCTCCAACAGCAACCCCGCCCGCCAGGCTGCGGATCAGCGCCGGACCAACGGCATTGACCGTTTGGACATCAACCGTCGCGCCTTCGACTTCGACCTGGCCCTGGCCCGATATCGATTGACCGACGAGTGCATCAGTCGCGGCAACCGCGATTTCCCCGCCTCCGGTCGAGGTCAGGTTAGCAAAGGTGACCGCGCCATCGGAGGTCGTGATGATGATCTCTCCGGGGCCCGTGGCGTCGGCCAGGGTAACGTCACCGCCCGCATCTATGTCCATGCCAAGCGCGCCGAAGCTCGCATCGTCGAGAATGACCGATCCGTTTGCATTGACGTCGATGCTTCCCGCCGTGACGAGGTTCCCGACATCGATAGCGCCCGCTTGCGAGTCGAGGCGGATCGAAGTGTCCGAACTGATCGCACCCGTCGCTGCTATTCCGTTGTCGCCGATAAAGTGCAGCAAGCCAGCCGCGTTGGCGCTTACGAAACTGACCTGGCCACCGGCATCTACAGTGAAATCACCGCCCATCGCATCGAGACTGCCGAAGCCCACATTACCGACTGCGATCAGGTCGATGCCGCCGCCGACCGTAACTGCGCCATTGCCGTCTATGTCACCTGCCGTGGCATTGAGCGTCAGGTCGCCGCCAATTGTGCCGTTGTTGAAGGTGACCGATGCGCCGGTGACCGAGGTGTTTCCGCCGCTGATCGCGTTGGCAATTGTCGGCGTACCCGTGGCCGAGATCGTGATGTCGTTGGTCGCATCGACTGTCCCGAAGGTAGCGTCACCATTGGTCGCATCAGCTCCGACCGATCCGCCCGAAGTAATATCGCCGACATCGATGATCTGTGCGGTCAGATCGACATCACCGTCGCTATCTATATCGCCATTGCCGGTGTTCGCCCCGATAGTTCCGTTGAGCGCGCTGAGCGAAACCGCGTTGGGTGAAGACAGGCTGTCGAACAGGATGTTCGTGCTGCTGGTAAAATCGATATTGGTGCCGCTTGCATCGCCAATCGCTATACTGCCGCCGTTCAGATCGACGGTGCCGCCGGCAGTCAAGTCGCCGCCATTGATCGCGCCGGGCGTTGCAAAAATGATATCGTTGCTGCTCGTTGCGCCGGTGAAGGCGATGTCATCACCGGCATCTACAGTGAAATCACCGCCCATCGCATCGAGACTGCCGAATCCGACGCTGCCCGTCGCATCGAAGTCGATTGCTCCGCCAACCGTAACTGCGCCATTGCCGTCTATGTCGCCAGCCGTGGCATTGAGCGTCAGGTCGCCGCCAATTGTGCCGTTGTTGAAGGTTACCGATGCGCCGGTGACCGAGGTGTTTCCGCCGCTGATCGCGTTGGCAATTGTCGGCGTACCCGTGGCCGAGATCGTGATGTCGTTGGTCGCATCGACTGTCCCGAAGGTAGCGTCACCATTGGTCGCATCAGCTCCGACCGATCCGCCCGAAGTAATATCGCCGACATCGATGATCTGTGCGGTCAGATCGACATCACCGTCGCTATCTATATCGCCATTCCCGATGTTCGCCCCGATGGTGCCGTTGAGCGCGCTCAGTGCAATCGCGTTGGGCGAGGTCAGGCTATCGAACAGGATGTTCGCGCCACTGGTGATATCGATTGTGTTTCCGCTGCCGTCACCAATGGCAATATCACCGCCATCGAGAATGAGCGCGTTGCCGGCGGTCAGATCGCCTCCGGTTATGGCTCCACCACCGAACAGGTCGATGTTTCCAGCCGCCAGTATTTCCTGAAGATCGACGGTCGTCGCTGAGTCAGCAAGAACATCTCCCCCGGCATCGATCATGCCGAAGACCACTGAATCACCGCTCAGAACAACATCGGTAGCGGTGTCGGTGAAGTCGAGCGAAGCGACACCGCCTGCCGTAAGATTGATGTTCGTGCCGGGAACTATGACCGTACCGAGCAGCACATCAACGTTGGCCGAGTAATTCACATCGCCTGCGCCAACCGAAACGGTATCGACGATCATGCTGCCGCCGACCGAGAAGAAGCCTTCAAGCGCGCCGCCAACATTCGCGACTGTGGTCAGTTCACCGTCGGTGATGATGGAACCCGCAATCAGGTCGTCCCCAACCGTGATACCGATATCGTTGGAGCTCGTCAGCGTCGCAGTGCCAAGCACACTGCCCGCCGCCTGGATCAGGATCGAGTTACTGCTGATGTCAGCGTCGCGCAGATCGACGTCTCCCGTCGTGCTGGTCGCGGAGAACAGGTTCGTCGCATTGAGTGTGGTCGCGATACCGTCGCTGCCCATCACGATATTGTTGCGCGTGGTGATCAGGATGTCGTTCGCATTGACCGTGCCCTGCTCGATGATCAGCTGGATTACGTCATTGTTGCTGTTCTGGCCAATTTCGACCCGATTGTCGGCTAGGATATCGCCGACACAGATATTTCCGTGGAGACAATTGGCGGAGAGCAGGCCGTTGTCGTCGCCCTGGGCGAATCCGACTGGCGGTGCATCGCGGATGTCGAGCTGGATCGAGCTGGCGTCGAAGGTTCCATCAAGGCCGTCGATTGCGTTGGCGGTTGCGATAATTGCGCTGGCATTTGCATCGAGACTGCCATCAACGACCAGCGATGCCAGCGGGGTTACCGGCACGCTCAGAAGGTTCAACAGCCCGCCCGCATCGAGCGTAAGCGCCGCTGTGCCATTGAAGGGATTGAGCGGATCGGGCGCGATGGACGGATTGCGCGCGCTAGTCACATTTGCGCCTGCTTCGACGATGATGTCATCGCCCGTCTGAACGAAGACCGTGTCATCCGCGACTGTGGTCGAGCCATTCGCAAAGGTAACTACCCCGCCCGCGCGGATCGTGATTTCAGCATAGGAATCGACAGTTCCGGTGATCACCGCGTCTGACGAGTTATCGTAGAACACCCCGCCAAACGGATTGAGGCCAGCATCGATGGTAATGCCGCGGAAGTTCGACAGGCCTTGCGGTCCGGTCGCCAGGGCATTGTTCACGGTTACGTCGCCGCCCGCCTGAATCAACATTCCCGGCACGCTGCGCACATCATCCACGTCGATATTCAAACCCGCGAGCAGGAACACTTCATTGCCCGACAGGATTGAGCCAGCCTGAGCGTCTATCAAACCTTGAGCAGCGAACGAGAGGTTAGCCGCGCTATCGACCGAAATCGTGTTTGCCGCGTTGTTCGTATGGGTAACGACAATATCGTTGAGCGCGTTGAAAATGACGTTTCCGGCGACGATCTGCTCAGTGCCATCAAGCGTGATCTGAATACCGCCTGCGGTGGCATCGAGGTTTAGCAATCCGCCAATATTCCCGGCCGCAAAATTGATCGCCGCGCCTGTGAGATTGAGATTTCCGGTAACATTCGTGGTGCCCGAAAGCGTGATCGCGCCAGGCGCATCGAGATTGCTGACGCCCGGGCCGGCGGTCAGGTCGACACCGGTGATGTTGCCAGTGCCGGTGCCAGCCGCATTCGCATCCAGATCTACCGTCTGGCCAGCTACCAGCGTGACAAAGTCGATCTGGCTGCCGGTTACATCGACAAGCCCGCCCGCAGAAGAATTGCCGAGATCGATGATATCGCCGACAAGGACGATATCGCCGCCGGTGATGATCGAGTTCAGGCTGGTGGTGATGTTCCCGCCCGCAGTGGCCACGAAGTTGCCGATGGTCTCCGCATGTTCGACATCGATATCGCCGCCCGCTGTCAGATCCGCATTGGATCCGGCGTCAAGGTTGTCGCCATCGATGAAGCCGGTCGCCTGCATGATGATCTGCTGGCCGCCCAGCGCATCGGTGAAGATGATATTGCCGCCCGCATCGACGGTGAAGTCGCCGCCCAATGCTGCGAGGCTGGCGAAGGTCACATTGCCACTGGCAACCAGATCGATGGCACCGTCGATATCGAACGTGCCGTTCACGTCGAGATCGCCTGCAGTTGCATTCAACGCCAAATCGCCATCTGTGTTCGCCGCGCTGATCGAGACCGTTGTGCCCGTGATGCTGGTGTTGCCACCGCTATTGGCGGCGCCAATCGAGGCCGTTCCGCCCGAGTTGACCGTTACCGCGTCGCTCGCCGTGATCGTCCCGAAATTCGCGGCGCCGACGGTGGTCGAGGCCGTCACAGACCCGTTGGTCGTGGTCACATCGCCCAGCGCCAGCGTGTTGCCCGACAGCGTGATGCCGCCGCCGCTGCTCACATCGCCTCCCGAGCCCGCATTCATGCCCACAGTTCCTTCGGTCGAGGTCAGGCTGATCGCGTTGGGTGATGTCACGCTGTCGAACAGGATATTGCCGGTCGCGTTGAAATCGATGATTTCGGCCATCGCGTTGCCGACAGTGATCGCAAGCGCGCTGAGCGTGGCTGCGTTGCCAGCATCTACATCGCCGCCGACAATGTTTGTGGCGGCGGTCAGAATAACGTCGTTTGAAGCGGTGGCATTGGTGAAAGTAATCTCGCCGCCCGCATTGGCGTCCAGATTGCCTCCCTGCGCGTTAAGCGAACCAAAGCCGATATTGCCTGTCGCATCGAAATCGATCGCGCCGCCCACGGTGATCGCTCCGCTGCCATCGATATCGCCATTGGTCGAATTCAACGTCAAATCGGTCGTGATCGTACCGCTGTTGAGCACAGCCGATGCGCCAGTGATACTGGTCGAGGTGCCGCTGATTGCATTGTCGATGCTCGCCACGCCTGTCGCCGTGGCGGTGATCGAAGTGCCGGCGTCGACCGTTCCCAGATCGATAGCGGCGGCGTTCAGAGTCACGCTACCGTCGGTATCGATATCGCCGCCACCGACATTGTTCGTTCCGATGGTTCCGCCGAGCGCCGTCAGCGAGATTGCATTGGGCGAAGTCAGCGAGTCGAACATGATGTCGGTCGCACTTGTGAAGTCGATATCAAGCGCAGTGCCGTCCTCGATCACGATCCGGTTCGCGTTGAAAATGGCTGTCAGGCCGGCATCAACGTCGCCTCCGAGAATGCTGCCAGTGGCGGTCAGTTCCAGATCGTCAGTGGTGCTGTTGGCAGAAGTGAAACTGATATTCCCGCCCGCGTCGGCCTGGAACCGGTCACCAAGAGCCGTCATCGAGCCAAACGCGATATTGCCCGTCGCATCGAGCGTTATGCCACCATCGACGGTTACTGTGCCGGTCCCGCTAATGTCGCCCCCAGTGGCATCAATACCGAGGCTGCCGCCGATGGTTCCGTTATCGAGCCGCGCCGATGCACCCGAAATGCTGGTGTCGCCGATGCTGTTGGCTGTTCCGACATTGGCCGCGCCGGTTGCTGTGACGATGTTGGTGCGTCCGTCTAGCGTGCCAGCGTTAATCGTCGCCGCACTGAGAGTGATGTTGTCTTCGGCGGTCGCGCTGGTGATGCCTATCGTGCCATTATTGGCGGTCAGGCTGATATTGTCTGCGCCGGCCGGGTTGGTGGTCGTCGTCCTGAGCGTGCCGCCAATGATATCGCCGCCCGCAACCATCGTGATGTCGTTTTCGTCGGTGTTGGCTGCAGTGAAAGTAATGTTTCCGCCGGCATCTACATTGAAGAAGTTGCCTGCAGTCAGCGAACCGAAGCCGACATTGCCGGTTGCATCGAGATCGATCACTCCGCCAACGGTGATGATGCCCGTACCGGCAACATCGCCCCCGGTCGCGTTCAGCGTCAGTGCGTCTCCGATAGTTCCATTGTCGAGCGTGACCGAAGCGCCGGTGATCGTAGTGTCTGCCACGCTGTTCGCCGTCCCGACAATCGCTGCACCGGTCGCCGTGACTGTGGTGTTGCGACCGTTGAGCGTGCCGACATCAACCGTGACCGCGTTCAGCACCAGATTGTCTTCAGCCGTCGCGCTGTCGATATCGATTGTACCGCTGTTGGCCGTCAGCGTGATGTTATCCGCACCACCGACATTGGTAGTCGTGGTGGTGAGCGAACCGCCGATAATGTCACCGCCAGCGGTCATGGCTATGCTGTTTTCGTTCGTATTCGCTTCGGTGAACGTAATGTTCCCACCCGCATCGACGGTGAAGAAGTTGTTTGCGGTCAGCGATCCGAAGCCGACATTGCCAGTCGCATCGATATCGATTTCGTCGCCCACGGTGATTGTGCCCGTACCACTAACATCTCCGGCAGTGGCATTGAGCGTCAAGTCGTCAGTGATGTCGCCGGAATCCAGCGTCACACTGGTGCCCGTTATGGTCACACCACGCGCCGAAGTTGCATCTCCGACACGCGCGAGGCCCGCTGCGATCACTGTCGTCGCGAAATCGGAGGATGTTGCATCGACATCGACATCGCCCAGAATGGAGGTGATGTTTACCGCCTGATTGTTCGATGTCGCCGAATCGATATCGACCGAACCGGCTGTGATGTTCAGCACGCCCGACGTAGTGAACGCGCCACCCGTCAGGTCGCCGTCAACATCAATATCACCGGTTCCGTTGTTGGCCGTGAACGACGCGACCTGTGCGTTGCCGCCGACCATCACGACAGAGGCCGGACTGACATTGTTCGACACGAGATTGCCCGCAACCAGATTCCCGTCCACATCAACCGTTAGCTGACTGCCCGCGGTGGCATCGCCGATGGTCGCATCGCCGCCTGCAACGACGTTAATTTCGGACGAGTTCGACGTGCCGTTTACACTGAGATCACCAGTCGTGATATTGCCGGTCGCACGGATAGTATTGCCGAATGTGTGGCTCCTGACATCACCAGCGATCAGGTCTCCGTTTGTGGCATTGAGCAGCACGCCACCAGTTTCGGTGATCAACACGTCGCCGATATTGATGCTATCAGCCTCGATATCAACGCCATTGTCAGACGTGATATTGCCGCCGCCCGTGATCGAAGTGGCATCGATATCGATCCCGCGACCCGAAAGTAGAGATACGAAGGACACCGCACCGTTCGTGGCATTCAAATCGATTGCGATACCGCGAATGTCTCGGCCCTCGGCGTCCACATTGCCGAGGGTAATATTGGTTCCCGAATTGACGGTGAAAATTCGTGTGCTGACATCGCCAAGGGTCACCGAGGTTCCGGCAGTGAACACCGAATCCGCCGTCGCGCGGTCGGTATCAATATCACCGCCCTCGATCAGGCCAACGGCATCGAACGACATCGTACCGGTCGATGCCGCAGTTCCGGTGAAAATGATGTCTCCGCCCGCATCGGCACTGAAGGTTCCGTTCGCCGAGAGGCTGCCGAAACCGATATTGCCGGTTGCATCGAGATCGATTGCGCCACCGACGGTCACCGCACCATTGCCGTCGACATCGCCAGCGGTCGCGTTGAGCGTTAGATTGCCGCCGACGTCGCCATTGTTGAGCGTGACCGAAGCGCCGGTTATCGAAACGTTACCGCCACTGATTGCGTTGGCAATCGAAGGCGTACCGACCGCCGTGATCGTGATGTTGTTTGCGGCATCGACAATACCGAAGCTGGCATTGCCCACGGTCGCATTCGCCGTGACCGAGCTTTCAGAATCGATATTGCCGACGGTCATGGCCGCCGCATCCAGGTTGACGTTCCCGTTCGCGGTTATTGTGCCCGTCTGTGTGATCGTGCCGGCGGCATCCGTGGCGTCGATATCGGTGTTCAGAACCGAAGTAACATCGCCGATCTCAACACTGCCCCCCGTTACGGCAGCGACGTTGGCCGAATCGACGGTCCCGACACGGACGAGGCCTGTGCCATCGATATCCGTGATGCCCAATGTCGACCCGGCAGACACAATATCGATAGTGTCGGCGTCAATGTCGGTGATCGCACCGGTAAACGCTCCGCCGGTCAGCGCTCCACCGACGAGAACATCCAACAATCCGCCCGCCGTAATCGAGTCGATATCGGCGTCGCCGTCGACTCTGATGTTCGCACCCAGATTGTTCGATGTTGTGACGATGTCCCCCACATCGAGATCGCCATCGATATCCATGGACATCGATGCCGAAG
The DNA here is from genome assembly GCA_965223995.1 of Pontixanthobacter sp. Classification (GTDB taxonomy): domain Bacteria; phylum Pseudomonadota; class Alphaproteobacteria; order Sphingomonadales; family Sphingomonadaceae; genus Pontixanthobacter. Next base: position 742,394 of record CBDCXY010000017.1, read on the forward strand.
TAATGTCGCCAACCGTTGCATTGCCTACAGCATCAACACTCGTCGAACTGGAGTTGATGATACCCGATGTCAGATTGGCGGCGGAGGAAAGGTTCGTGATAAAGTTGGTAGTGAGCACACCGACGGTCAGATCGCCCGTCGTCGTGGTCACTTCGATCGCACCTAATTCATCGACCGTGATATCGCCGATATTGACGGTCCCGCCATCGATATCGACAGTCCCATCGACATTGATCGTACCGCCATTGATGACCGGCGCGTTGATCGTCAGCAACCGGTCAGCATCAATCGTGGTATAGGTAATCGAGGTACCGCTGCTCAGTGTGATATCGGCAACATTTCCGGTCGAGGTGAGCGACTGGATAACAAACTCACCAGCCGCATTGGCGTTTACCGTCGCGGTATTCGCCGTCCCCAGCTGGATCTGGTCCGCCGACCTCAGGGTGATCGTTCCCACTGGACTGTTCAGCGTGCCGATCAGCAGGTCATCGACATTGGTTTCGATAATGCTGGACGCGTTGGTAGTAACCGACCCGACATCGAAGGAGCCGGACAGGCTATCAATGATGCGGCCCGACATAGTGTCACCATCGACCAGCCCGGTAGCACGCACGTCGATATCCACGACCGCATCCATGCTGGTGAAGATGATGTCGCCACCGGCCGTCAGGTCGAGGGAATTGCCCGCTGAAACCGTATCGAAGTTGATATTGCCACCGGCATTGGCGTTGATGCTGCCCGAGGTCGTGGCCAAATCGCCAAAAGTGATATTTCCATTTGCCGCGTCGAGATCTGCGGCAATGGCGATTGTGAGATCGCCGGTGAGGTTCAAATCTCCGGTCGTTGCGTTGGCCGTCAGGTCTACTCCGACATCACCGTCGCCCAGCGTGACCGTTCCGCCGGTGAAATTCGCTCTGTTGCCACTTGTGACCAGATCGACGGCGAGCGCATTTGCTGCCGTCACGTCAACCACCAGACGCGCGTCGATTTCGTTGATATCGACCGCATCACCAGCATCGATCGTGACGTTGCCATCGGTCGCCTGGACAAGTCCGGTGATATCGACATTGCCGCCGGCATCGAGAGTGACCGAATTGCCGCCGCCGACACCCGGTGTGGCAGTGTTGGTGACATTGGTGCCGGCAATATTGCCATTGACTGTGGTCACGTTCAGATTGCCGCCGGTGGTCGTCAGGTCGGCAAAGGTAACGTCGTCAAGGGCATCGATATCAATCGTGTTGTTGCCCGACAGGCTGCCATTGATTGCGACGCTGCCGGCTGCAGCGTCTATGTTGGTCGCCCTCGTATTTGTAACAGTCCCATTGATGGTTACATCGCCGGTCGTGGCAGTCAGCGTGAACGTACTGATAAAATCGCCGCTACCGAATATGACGTCCGCACCTGTGATCGAGACGGGATCGATGGTCACGGTAGAGGCCTGCGCGACATTTGCCGTTCCATCGGCAACAACGGTCAGGGCATCGGTGGACTGCAGAATGTTGGCGGTCACATCACCGCCGGTCGATGTCATGCTGATGTTGTCTAGCGAACTCACCGTGCCGGTGGTGGTAATGTTGCCCACCGCGGTCAGCGAAATGGTGTCATTGCCGCTGTCGGAACCGTTGGAAATGATATCGGCACCGCTGATAATTCCGCCCGCGTCGAACGTCTTGGCCCCGTCGCCGATTATCGTGTCGAAGAGGATATCGCTGGTAGCGGTGAAGGTGCTTGACCCGGCCGTCGTTACGGCTCCCATAAAGTTGATCGAGCCGGCAGTCGCGTTGGCTGTGAGTGCCCCATCAAATGCGCCGCCGCCGAGCGTAATGCTCGTGCCGGTGATCGATGCTGCATCATTGCTAAGTGTCGAAGCGCTGGTGATGTTGACAGTTCCGTCAGCAGTGACCGTCAAGGCATCGGTCGCTACAACGCCATTGGCCACGACACTGCCGCCGGTGGAGGTGATGACGACATTGTCGAGCGAGCTGACGGTGCCCGTTGTTGTAATGTCCCCGGCGGCAGTGAGCATCACCAGGTCGGACCCACTGTCCGACCCATCCGAGACGATGTCGCTGCCGCTTATTTCATCGCCCGCATCAAATGTCTTGGCGCCGTCGCCGGTTATTGAGGTGAACAGAATATCGTCGGTCGCGGTGAAGCTGCTCGCCCCTACATGAGTGACCGCGCCGGAAAAATTGATCGAGCCTGCTGTGGCATCGGCGATCAGCGATCCCGCAAAGGTTCCGCTACCCAGCGCGATGGCAGCGCCGGTTATTGTTGCGTCATCGTTGGTCAGCGTGGACGCCTGCGTAATATCGACGGTTCCGTCGGCGTCCACCGTGAGTGCGTCGGTCGCCCGCAGGATACTGGCGGTAATATTGCCGCCGGTTGACGTCAGGTTGATTGCATCGTGCGAGTCGATAACACCAGTGACCGTTATGTCCCCGCCCGCCGTAAACGACATCGTCTCATTGCCGAGAGAATCCGTGCCGCGCTGTTCGCTGCTGCCCAGGAGCAGGTCCGTTTCTGCATCAACCGTCACGTTGGAATCGGTAATGATCGAACCAATAGTTATTCCGCCGACCGTAGAGTCGAGGGTTATCGCGGCACTCGAAGCAATATCACCGACGTTGATCGTTGCCGCATCAACATCAATGATTCCCCGCACATCGGCGAAATCGATTGTGGCGTTTCCGGTAACGTTGACGATTATGTCGCTATTGTTACCGACGATAGCTGCCCCGGTGATGATCGAATCCGTATCAAACGACGCGGCTGTAATCTCGACGTCGTTGATCGTGTTGAAATTGGTAACGACGACAGCACCCGGCGCGGTAATCTGCACATCGCGCGGGGTACCCGAATTAACCGCACGGTCTGTGATCGCCGATGTGCCGGTGACGTTGCCGACCGTGGTGGTCAGAAATACACCGCGCCCGGAGAGCGTGTCGAACAGAATGTCGTCGGTCGCGTCTGCCGTGATGTTGCCGTTGGCATCCAACGTGCCCAACGTCAGTCCACCGGCAGTCGCATCCAGCGTGATGCTGGCCCCCGATGCAGTATTTGCTTCAGCATTGTCGAGGGTAATCGACGTGCCGCTGATGGCTATGTCCTGACCGCCTGCAACGCCGCCGAAAATTCTGGCTGTGCCAATATCAACCGCACCCGTTGCGGTTGCTGTGACGCCTACCCCGATCAGGGCATCCGCCGTTAGCGCGCCACCGCTGGTAACCGTAAGCGTATCGATCGCCTCGACCGCGCCAAGAGTGGTATCCCCCCCCGCATCAATGATGATCGTCTCGTTGCTGACGAACCCGCCTTGATTGATATCGATGTCGCCAGCCGTCAGCGTCGTTCCCGCATTGATGGCAATCTGGCCATCGGTGACCAACACGTCGCCAATAGAAATCGACAGCGTCGCATCAAGATCGACATTGGTTTCAACATCGATCAGCCCGATCGGTCCGCCGATGATGTTGCCAGTGATCGCATTGAGCACAATCGCCCGGCCGCCAGCAAACTGGTCGAAGCCGATATTCTGCGCCGTTACGCCGATATTCTCGGCGATATCGATGACCGACCCAGCGCCAGCATCAAAATCGCCAACGGCGGTCGCGGTAAAGAGCCCTTCCCCATCGATGGAATTGACCGGCGTCGTATTGTTGACGTGAGTGAGAGCGATATCACCGCCCGCATCAAGCGTGATGTCGCCGCCGACAAGCAGTTGGCCATCACCATCGAAATCGAAGATGATATCGTCGGCGACGGTCGCGGAAACGTCATTGGTAACGGTGATAGGGCCACTGTCGCTGCCAATCGTCAGTGACGGCGTCCCCGCAACCGGAGCGCCGTTCGCTGTCACAGTCAACGAGGTCATGCTGATCAGACCGGCTGGATCGGCCGAAGCGTCAATGATCGAAATCTGGCCGCCGCCGGTACTTCCGGCGATATTGCCGCCGCCGCCAATGCCGCTTGCATCGATGGTCGCATTGCCCAGCGTGATAATGCCAGGACTGCCGTCAAAGGTCTCGATAGTGGGAGTGCCACCGATGCCATCCCCACCGTCACCAGTTGCACCGAGAACCGTCAGGCCATCGTCGCCTCCGGTGCCGCCGTCCCCGCCAATGCCCGTCGCCGTCAGCGTGACATTGCCGCCGTCAACCGTGCCGCCGACTCCGCGCAGTGTCGGCGCGCCGCCAATGCCATCGCCGCCATCGCCGCCATCACCGGCGATGCCGCCGAGCGCCATATCAACACTACCGCCTGTGCCACCGGCACCGCCTGTGCCATTGATGGCGAGCGTGAAGTCTGCTCCACCATCGAGGGTAAGCGTCGTTCCGCTCCCGGCAATCAGGGCGATAGTACCGCCCGTGCCGGTGCCGCCATCACCGCCATCGCCCGCAGCGCCGCCCAACAGATGGCTGCCCCCTCTACCGCCGGTACCGCCAGTGCCATCGGCGAGCAGCGTGCCAGCCGACGGATCGAAGTCGAAGGTCGAGCCCGCGCCGGACACCGTAATGCTGGCTGTTCCGCCAGCTGCTGTTCCGCCGGAGCCGCCAACTCCGCCCGAGAGAAGAAAGCCGAAATTTGGATCGATTCCGCCTGCACCACCGGTGCCGCCTGTCCCCCCGGTTGCCGAAGCGTTGAGAGTATAAGCCCCAAGCGAGACAGTTGCGCCGGGACCGCCACCGATCTCAATAGCCGCAACGCCGCCTTGCGCAGTGCCGCCAGTGCCTCCATCGCCGCCAACCCCGGTGATTCTGCCTGCGATGCCGCCGCTACCGCCTTGCGCGGATGAATTGATTGTCAGCTGCGTCCAGGCAACATCACCCAGAGCGGTGATCGCAACATCGCCGCCTGTGCCTGATCCGCCCAAGGCTCCATCCAGACCGGGACCACCATCGCCCGGTCCCCGGCCGCCTTGCCCGCCAGCACCGCCAACTCCGCCCGATACGACCGTGATCGTGCCGAGGTCGATGTCCGACGATGCACCGGAAAGGACCGAAATATCGCCGCCTGTTCCCGTACCGCCCTGGCTTTGAGCAGGGTCGAAGCCGCCAATCGGGAAACCGAACGTACCGTCGACCGTTCCGCCTGCCCCGCCCTGCCCGGTAGCGCTCAATACAACGCTCGTCAGGGAGAGGCTGCCGGTGCTCTGGTTATCAATCGTGATCGAACCTGCAGTGCCGTCACCACCGACGGCGTTTATCGATGCATCGCTACCGACCGCCGCCGTATCTACAGAGACGTCTGCCAGAGTGACCACGGCATCGCCGGATGTGGAAAGCGTTATCGCTCCCCCGACGGCTGCACCTCCCGCACCCCCGCGCCCAAGCGTCGTGCTGCCGTTCGCCGTGGACTGAAGCAGCAGATCGCCGACTACCGTCGTTCCGCCAGTGAAGGCTACGTTGATGGCGCCGCCTGTCGACAGAGTGTTTTCAGCATTGTTGCTGTCATTGACTCCACCGCCCGCTGTCGTGCGAATGTTGAATGCTCCGACTTGCGTATCGCCGGCACCAAATGTGAGCGTCACATCGCCGCCAGTGATATTGCCGGTCTGGTCGGTGGCACCGCTCGCCGGATCCGCCGATACATCGACAGCCAGACTGCCGCCGATATTCACCCCGCTGTTATTGCCGGCAGTTATGAAATTGACCTGGCCACCGGTCGCATCGCCGCTGCGGGCTTCACCAATGCCGCCTGTCGCCGTAGCAGTGACAGTCAGGTCGTTTGCGACCTCTATCTCACCGCCTTGCGAAAGATCGATGTTGATCGTGCCGCCAACCGCATCGCCGCCGACACCATCAATCGAAAAATCGTCTGTTCCAAGCGCATCGGCAGACAGCAGGATGCTGCCGCCGGCAAGAAGCCCGCTCGTGCTAGCTGCGTCGTCGCGGCCGGCATCATCGATTGTCAGATTGATCACGCCGCCGGTCGTGCCGCCCCCGGCAATGGCAGTGAAATCATTGGTCGCATCTATCGTCGCGCCATTGACGATATTGACGTCGAGCGTGCCCCCTGCATCGAGCGTCAGGTTGGCACCGTTGGTTGCGCTTCCAACAGTCAGAACGCTGCCCTGACCATCGAGCGTTACATCCAGGTCACCCGCCGAAGAAATTGTGGTATCGGACCTGAGCGTGGTCGGTCCGGTAAACTCGATTGCTCCGGAATCAGCCACGCTGTCGTCACCCGCGGACAGGATAATGTTCCCGTTGCGTGCAGTTGCGGTCGACGCATCCGCATACCCTATATCACCGCCCAGCAGCATGGTGACAAAGTTGTTCTTCGACACTGTCGTCATGGTGATCGCGCGGGTCGGATTATCGACCGGCGTCGGGCCGCCGGTGGTGCCGGTGTGAACGACACCATTGGCATCGCCAGTGCCGGTAGTGATCGTCATGTCGAACAATCCGCCCGACACGGTCAGGGTACCCTGCTCTGCTCCGACGTAAGCGATGTTGCCAAGCGCACGGACGTCGCCGCCCTGCTCGATCCGCGGTGCCCACATCGCCACATAGTTGCCAGCAGTGATCGTCGCGCCATTCTCGATCCGCACGAAAGTGTCCGGCTCGGCCACGCCGGTAAAGGTCATGGAATCACCGCCAGCCCCGATCGAATTGACGTTGCTGCTGGTCAGGAGAAGCGACCCGACATCGAACGCACCCGTCGGGCCGACTACAATACCGCCCGGACTGTAGAACCAGACATTGCCGCCTCGCGACGCGCCGCTCGAAACCGTGCTTCTTACATTTCCGTCGATGCGAATTGCGCTATCCACAGTCGGCGTGAATATGCGGTTGAGGACCGTGTAATCGGCGAGATCGCTGGTGAACTGCAGATTGTCACCCGCGCCGAGAAAGGTGACTTCGGTGCCATCTGCACCAGCCGTGAAAGTCGTCCAGTTGATGATCGCTTCGGAAGCAAACAGTTCGACGATGTCTTCGGCGGCACCAGGTCTGAAATCGACGTCACTGGCGAAGTAGTTGGCCGACGCCCTGACGTTTGTCCCGTTGGTGTCCGTGTCGCCCGGAGAGGGCGCTGGCGTACTCGAACGCGGCGCGATCATGCTTACGACCGGCGCGGCCATCGGGGCCACGCTCCCACTCGGGCCCGATGGAGTTGGCGCGGGTGGCGGATTTGATGGAACAGAGCCGTTCTGCGGTATCGAAGGCGGATTGAGACTGATCTGCGAATCGATAATGTATGGCTCGGATGCGATATTCGTCACCGGCCGCACATGCGTACCTATCCCGCCGCCAAGCGCCGAACCGCTGTCAGCACCCTCGACGCCGAGAACCGGGATCCCCGGAATCGTCGGGCGGGTATCCTGAATATGGCTGTCGCGCTGCGGCAGTTGCGGCATCGACTGTGCGATTGCGGGCGCTGATCCAAGGGCCGCAATCGCCACCGCAGCTGCCAAGGCAGAACCGGTGCCGAGAAAACGCAAACGCTTCAAGCTGCGCGCACAGCTGGCTGTTCGGCGGATCCGGCGTCCTGCATTCATTGCACTGTCCTCTCGGCGCTATCGCGCCAGCCTGTTGCCGCATTGTTGCCCGCGCGGTCTGTCATCGTCTGCGCGCCCCGAATTGGATCGACAGGGTCGCGAGGAAGCGGGCATCGCCGCGCTGGGTCTGGAATGGCGCGCGCTCGAGCGGTATCGCGGCGGAAATATCGAGAAATGCCGCCTTGCCCAGCCGCGCTCTCAGCCCTCCACCGGCTGAAGAAATCGTTTGTGGGTCGCCTGCAACGTTCTTGGTATTCACGGCCATCAGATCGAAAAATACGTAAGGCTGAAAGGCCGATCCGCCGGGCGTGTCAGGCACCAGCGAGCCGTAAGCAAGTTCGACCTGTCCGCCATAGCCGCTATCACCGATTACAGCGCCAGGATCGAACCCGCGCCCCGCCGTATAGTTGCCGCCCGAGACCTGCTCGAAACTCAGCAATGGATCAGGCGAAAACTGCGCACGCGGTTTCAGGCTGATGAGCCACAAGGGTGACGGTCGGAAATCAATCTGGCCTTCCGCCCGGATCACAAAACCCGTCGGGTCTGCATCGAGCCTCGAGGGGGGAACAAAGCCGGGTGCGGTGCAATTCACGAAACCAACTCCGCATGGCTGGCTCGCCCCGAAAATGTCGAAGCCCTGACGCACTTCCAGCGAACCCGCGACCGCAAAGCGCGGCTCTATCGATGAATAGCCATTGCGGCCCGCAATGCTCGCCTCGTCGACCGAGTTGAAATCAAGCCGCGCGTAAACGACCCTGAGCCTGTCCTTGCTCAGCGGCAGTCCGCTGAAATCGACATCCTGATTGATGATATCGAAGCCGATGGTTCCAAACAGGTTGGAACTCTGTGTCCGCTTGAACGGATAGGTTCCGTAGATGCTGCCGATGAAAGTTTCGGATTCGAACAAGTCCGGCCCAACAACATCCGGCTGCGACCAGGCGAATGTGACATCGCCGCCCAACGTTAGGCCGTCGCCTCCAACGCGCATCGAATGGCCCGCCTGCAGTACGGTTTGCTCGTGCGTATCGCTGGTCGAATAGACGCTCAGCACCGTCTCGTCGCCCAACCCCGTCAAGCCGTTGAGCCTGAGGCGCGCCAGACCGCCAAAACGCCCTACGGCTTTCGACCCGAGATTCTGGATGGTGGCATCCGCCACCCACGGCGTGCGGGTGACATTGAATATTCCAACCACGTCGCCGCGTTGCGCCCCTGCCTCACGCGGAGCAGGCTGCAGGACCAACCGCACATCGAGGCCCGGAATATCGCGCGCAAGCAACAGATAGCGCTCGGCCTGGTCAATGTTGAAGACCGGCTGCCCGACCAGTCGATCGATATAGTGCTGCAGTGCGGTAGCCGAATTGCCGGCATCGCCGCGCACCTGCACGCTCGTCATTTTGGCCATCACGACATCGAAACGGACGTTGCCGCCCTCTATCTCCTGAACCGGAACCTGGACCGCCGCGAGGTAACCGGCCTGACGCAGGATAGTAGCCGCACGATCACGTATGTCGCATATCGCCGCGACCGATAGCTCCCGCCCGACAAAGTCACGATATGCCGGAGCAATGATCGAGGAATCGATAGCATCCAACCCGGTAAACGTCGCCGACTGAAAGGTGAAATTCAGTCCGGCGAATTCGGGCGATGCCAGCGGGCATGGTGCGCGCTCGACTTCCCCTTCGACTGCTACCGACTGTCCCTCGGTGCGCAATTGTCGCTCGATCCGGTCGCGCTGGATTTCCTCGCGCGTCGTCGGCGTCGCTTGGGCTAACGCCTCACCTGCAGATACCAAAACGAGTGCCGCAGCGAACAACATTACGGGCCATGAGCCGACACTCTTGTGCTTCAAGTCGTTCGCCTTCCTGATTTTGATGCGACCGGTCACTGGCCAACCTCCAGCCCGCCATCATCGGTCTCTACGCCCGCCATTCTGGGTCCGGCGCCGGACAAGAGTGGCCGTGCAGCGTCGCCGATCACCGCAAAACCGCCCCAATAGTAGGGATGCGAGGTGTCGGCGCTGTCCATCAACGCCTTTTGCGACTGCCGCAATGCGGTGCCGATATCGCTCGTGCGTCCCTGACGGAACATGTCACTCATCAACCGTTCGGTCGCATTGAAATCATCGGGAGCTGGCCAGTGGCTGGCCATAACCGCACGCCCGCCGGCCCCGATAAATGCGCGCACCAAACCATCGAGCGCTGTTCCGCCGCCAGTTGCGACACCCGCCGCGCGGGTCGCCTCGATGCTTGCTTCGCCAGCCGTATCACACGCCGAAAGGATCACGATATCGGCGTCGAGATCTAGTTGGAATATCTCGTCGAACGAGAGCAAGCCGTCCGAACTGTCCGGCCCGAAAGACGTAACCAGCGCCGGGTTTGCCGGGCATGTCGGATCGGGCGGAGTGACCAATCCGTGGGTTGCGAAATGCAGGATACGAAAATCGTTCAGGTCATCCTTGGCCTTGATCCGGTTGTCCGAAAAATCACCGCCGGTGATCAGCTGCGACTGCTGCTCGCCGATCAGGTTAGACGCGGTCACCAGCTCCGCCTCGTCAATCGGGCTGTTCCACATTTCGGCGTTCCAACCGCATATGTCGTTGCCTGACGCAAAGACCGCGCGGACACTGGAAGTGGCGGCATCTCCGACCGGCTGGTTGCGTCCCATACCCAGATATTGACGCGATGCAGCCGAGCTTTTGGCGCGCCGTGCATCAACAAATGCCTGGGCCGAGACCGCAGTGCTGACCATACGCGAGCGACCAAGCCAGTTCACACCGGTGAAGTCGAACTCGTCTCCTCCATCGGCCAACCGGGCACGATAGGCGGCAACCGACTGGTCATCGCTGACCAGAATATCGACCGGCAGGCGGAGCAATGCACCGTCGGGTTCGAAAATCAGGTGGTCGATAGTCGCCAACTCACCCATGAGCGGATCGAACAACTTGCTATGCAACTCCCGCGCCGCTTCGATATTGTAGGGATAGGTAACGTAGCGCCCCGCCTCGAGCAGCGAGATCGATGCGCGCAGCTCGTCGACCAAGAATTCGAGGTCTTCGACGGTTAGATCGACCTTGAAAGCACGCGCCCTGGTCCGATCAGTGTAGAACATGAAAATGTCGTCGCCGACCATCGCTATGCGGGCATAAGCCTCGCCGTCGGACAAGGCCGTGCGGAACTCCGACAATTCGAGCGAACGCGGCGTCACGACCCGGTATTGGGGATAGTCGCTCAACCGGACCTGAGTGCGAAGCTGCTGATCCTCCAGAATCTCGATCTGCGCGGCAAGTTCTGTACCGCGCTGCTGAACCGCCGCCGTTTGTTCCATCCGCTCGAAGGTCTTGAGCCGGATGCGAAGCCGCTCAATATCGCGCCCCAGATCGATTGCCTGACGAAACAGCTTCGCCGCCGCATCGGAATTCGCACTCAACTCTCGCGCCAGGATGGCCTGCGTCTCTGCAACACCGGGGCGCACAAGCACCTGCGATGCTTTGAAGAAGGCATCGGCAGTCTGCGGATCGTCGTTCACCCGCCTGACCAGCTCGCCATAGTAAGGATTAAGCTGGTTGGCGAAACCGGTCACCGCGTTGCGCTTACCCACAGCGCGATCGATGACCGTCGAGTACAAGTCCATTGCTTCCGGTTTTCTGCCTTGCCGCAGCAGGAAGGATGCGAGCCGTGCCTGCATCGCGCTGACCGCGCGGCGTTCAGGATATTGGACTTCGACAATGGTCAACCCGTTGCGCAGATACGTCTCGGCATCTGCGAGTTGGCCACGCCGCTCGGCTATGACGGCAAGTTCGGCAAGCACTTGCGAGCGCAGCCGGGTGATCGATGTCACGCGGCCATCGCGAACCTCGATCGCCCGGGCATAAGCCTCGATCAGAGCGGCGCGTGCTCCATCCAGATCACCATCGATCCGCAAAGCCGTGCCGCGAACCTGCATTGCCTGCGCATCGATGATCGCCGCCCGCTCTTGCGGTGTCAGCTTTAGATCATCGACAAAACCGAGCAATTGCCCGCCCGATGTTGACTGGTTTATGCGCTCGGCAAGCGGCAGCGTAATCGCGAGCGTCTCGCCAATCTCACTTGCACCCAGCGATGCACCCTCAAGCGCGCGGTCGATCCGATCAATGGCTTCGGGGTAATAGCCCTGGTTAAGCAGATGGATCGCTTCGTAGTTTCTCTGCAACCTGCCTGCGACAGGATCGCCTGCCGTCATCTCCGCCGCCTCGCCGAACAACCGGTCGGCCACGGCAAACTCGCCAAGGTTGCTTTTCTGCAAGGCGCGGTTGACCAGAAATTCGCCCGGATTGATGTCCGATTCATCATTGCCTTCGAGCCGCTGCTGGAGCGTTTCGAAATAGGCCGCAGCTTCGGCAAACTCTCCGCCGAGATTGCGGCGATACCCCTCCGCCAGAGCCTGCTCCGGTTTCAGCGTTTCAGCCTGCACGCGGGCGAAGGAAAGCGGGTCGGCGACCGAGATCGAGGCTGCGTCAATCGTTCCCTGCGCAATCCGGTTGTCGATTACCGAGCGAAGCGCCAGCAAGGTGGCGTCATCATAGGCGGTAAAGCCCTCCGCGATCAGCGTGTCGCCCGCTGCTTCCGCGCTGAAGATCGACCAGTTGAGATCGGTGCCGGCAACCTTGCAATTCCTGATCGTCAAGCCGGGAACCGAATTATCGCGCTGCACGGTGGAACCACTGCAATCGACATCGGTCCGCCGCTGGCGCGATATTCTCGCAAAGGGATCGCCAGTCACGGGCGTCCTGAAGGAATAGACCTGCCCGATTGGTTGGGCGTTGTCGCGGCAGACGACGGCCCATGCCCGGTCGAACATCGACATCTTGGCTGCGTTGCCGACGCTGCGATCCTGAACCTGGCACAAGATGCCGCTGGCATCACCAATCGGGAAACTGTCGCGCGTCAGAACGGATTGGCTTTGCGCATAAGAAACGCCGGGCGCCGCGACCGACGCCAGCAAGGCTATCGAAATGATAGTCGTATTGCGACTCACAAAGCCCCTCCCCGAGGACTTCGGTAAACGGGGATCATTTACCGGATAGACGCGACCGCTCTTGTTTTTTGGAGAAGCTAGGGGAGCGACCGAGTCGCACCTAGGAAATTTTGGACAATTTTCAGCGATTCAGCGGTTTGTCCCCGCGTGGGACAATCAGCATACCGTAACGTCTTCAATCGAAACCGTGCCAGCCGATCACTTCCTCAAGCGGCGCACGCGCAACCGGGAAGTTGTTCACCGGAGCATCCGCATCGCGATAGCCAATGCCCATTCCGCAGAAGAAAATATGATCATCCGGAATCTCAACAGTCTCGCGTATCTGCCTGGAATACATAGCCCAGGCCTCCTGCGCACAGCTATCGAGCCCCTCTTCGCGCAGCAGCAGCATGATCGTCTGCAGCCACATGCCGATATCCGACCATTGCGGTGGCCCCATATATCTGGGCGTGTGGATCAGCATCATAACTGGCGCGCCGAAGGCCCGGAAATTGTTGGCGAACCACATCAGGCGGCCCGCCTTGTTGTCGCGCGCAATATCAAGCGCTGTGTAAAGATCTTCACCGACGCCGAAGCGGCGCTCTTCATAAACGCCGTCGAGATCCTTGGGGTAAATATCGTATTCGGGGGACCAAGCTCCCTTGCCTTGTGGCAACACGTCCGCGACCGATTGGATCAGCTTCTGCAGCGGCGCTCCGGTGAGAACCTCCGCATTCCACGGCTGCGTATTGCCGCCAGAGGGCGCGCGCTGAGCCTTTTCGAGCACCCGCTCGATAATCGCACGGTCGACGGGCTTATCGAGAAAGGCGCGGATCGAACGGCGGGAGGTGACGGCTTCGGTGACACTCAAGACAAACCTCCAACTTTCATACGACAACGGATATCAAACTGGCCGGAAAGCTCCCGGAGCACAGTCTGATATCCGCTTCTGACGTTTCGTCAAATTTCGCGTGCGGGCTTATCCGCCCTCCGCCGCCGCTCCGGCTGCCTCGTCCGGATAGTTGGTTGCCCGAAGCGCGTCGGACATGTCATCCGCATCGACCAATTTTGCTTTCTTGTACTTTCTGCGGAACTCCTTCTCGGAGCTTGGCGCAATGTTTGCCCGGCCGCTAAAAAAGCCGGTCTTGATCTTGCACCGCACGAATTGCGTTTCATCGGGCTCGATTTCCAGTGTCAGGACGTCCTTGGCTTCAAGCGATTTCACTTTGAAGCTGCGCTCGCCCGGCTCCGACACCAGAATGAAATAGCGGCCAGCTCCAAGCGAACTGAGCTTTTCTTCGCCGTCGACGTCAAACACCCCGCAACCCAATGCGACGCCCGCGAGACCACCCGTGCGATAAAACAGAACCTGGCCCTTTCCATCTGGCGGCGTCGGTATCTCGAATTCCGCCTCGTCAGCATCCTTTGCGACCGCAACCGGAGCCATGGCCGTCAAGGCGACCGGTGCAGCCGATGCGATTGCGAGAGCTGTCAGTATCTTCTTCATTTGTGTTTTCCTTTTTTCCAGACGTTCAGTCTTTGGTTTTCAATGAGCTTTCGGTCGGCGAATCTATCTCGCCCGCGTCGACCGGTTCTGGCTGCTGGGCAGGTCGCTGCGGAGCGTGCTCCGGCGCAATCGCGAAGGCTTCGTTCGCACGAAGTTTTGCCGTAGCAATCGTACCGGGCTCGATAACCGTATTGCCGCCCCCGATCAGGAGGCCCAGCGGGGCCAGAAATATACTTGTCGCGCTCGCCAGATCCGTATTGTCCTGGCCGCGGAAGGGAAATTCATCCCCCTCCTCCAGAAAACGGAAGCTGCGCAGGGGTATCTTACGTCCATCATGCTCCAAATAGCGGGCCGCAAGCACTAACTCACCCGCGCTACCGGCAAAGCCGCCCTTCTTCGCATGGACCACCTGACCTTCGCCCATAATGCCAGCTGGCAGAACCGTTACACCATCGACCTCCACTGACTGAACCAGCTTTATTGGAAAGAAGTCCTTCGCTTCACTGATCTTCGAACCGATCTGACTTTCTACAGCGATCGCGATCATCGTCCCTTTGGGCACCAAAAGCTTCGACTGTTCGGGTGTGTTCTGATCAGATGGATCGCCCGCGACGGGACTGTCTTCCACTTCATGCACCGTCGGCGATACCGCCGTTTCTACCGGCACCTCGCGAGCGTCAACCCCTGCTGCTTGCAGCAACATCGCCAAACCAATCGATAACAAGAAAGCGACTCCGACCCCTGAAATTCAAAGAAAACGATTGGTCAGAACTGGCGTATTGTCAATTGTTATTCTGCCTCAAACAAGCCCGCCAACTGCTCGATAATGGTGCCGCCCAATTGCTCGACATCCATGATCGTTACCGAGCGCTTGTAGTAGCGCGTGACATCGTGGCCAATGCCGATGGCCGATAGCTGCACCGGCGACTGTTTCTCGATCCATTCGATCACCCGGCGCAGATGCTGTTCGAGATAGCCTGCGGCGTTCACGCTCAGCGTCGAATCATCGACCGGCGCGCCGTCGGAGATCACCATAAGGATGCGGCGGTCTTCGGGGCGAGCCAATAACCGTTGATGCGCCCACATCAGTGCCTCGCCGTCGATATTTTCCTTGAGCAGTCCCTCGCGCATCATCAGGCCGAGATTGCGGCGCGCACGGCGCCAGGGTTCGTCGGCCTTCTTGTAGATTATGTGACGCAAATCGTTGAGACGGCCCGGCTGCGGCGGCTTGCCATCGGCGAGCCACGCCTCGCGGCTCTGCCCGCCCTTCCAGGCGCGCGTGGTGAAACCGAGTATCTCGGTCTTCACGCCACACCGCTCCAGTGTGCGCGCAAGGATATCGGCGCTGATCGCAGCGATGCTGATCGGTCGCCCGCGCATCGATCCCGAATTGTCGATCAGCAGCGTGACAATCGTGTCCTTGAATTCGATATCGCGTTCGATCTTGTAGCTGAGCGAATGGCCCGGCTGGGTGACGACCCGCGCCAGTCGCGCAGCATCGAGTAGTCCCTCTTCCTGGTCGAAATCCCAGCTGCGGTTCTGCTGCGCCATCAACCGGCGCTGAAGCCGGTTGGCGAGTTTGGTGACGATACTCTGGAGGCCGGTCAGCTGGCTGTCGAGATAGGCGCGGAGCCGATCCAGTTCCTCGTGATCGCACAGCTCGGGCGCCTCGATTTCCTCGTCGAACTTGTCGGTGAAATGCGTGTAGTCGAAATCGCCGGGAATGTCGGTCCATGGCCGGTTGGGCCGCACCGGCATCATACCCTCTTCGCCCTCGTCCGAGGGATCGCCGTCGCTCATTTCCTCATCGGAGGATTGTTCGGATTCGGTTTCGCCCGAATCCTCGCCTTCTGTGGCCTCACCAGCCATTTCGGCGGTTTGAGGATCGGCCCCCTCCGACTGCTCTTCGTCCCCCTGCTCGTCTTCGTCTTGCCCCTCCTCGTCCTCGCCATCCTCCTCGTCGGAGCCGCGATCGGTTTCCTCACGGATAAGTTCGAGGTGGCGTAACATATCAAGTGTAAGAGCTTGGAAAGCCGCTTGATTATCGAGTGAAAGCGCAAGCGATTCGAAATCTGCCCCGGCCTTTTCCTCGATGAAGTCGCGCACCAGATCGACACCAGCGACAGCACGTTCGGGGATCGGTTTTCCGGTCAGCTTCTCGCGCAGCATTAGCGAGAGCGCTGTCTGGACCGGAACCTCGCTTTCTTCCTGTGCACGAGCAATCGGATCGGAAGCGGTACGCAGCTCAATAGCAGCATCAAGATTGTCCGATATCCCACTGAAATTGTTAGAACCCAATGCTTCGTAGCGAACTTGTTCGACGGCGTCGTAAACCGCCCTCGCGAGGGGTTCGCTCGGTGCGCCCTTCGCATGCTTCGCTTCATTGTGGTGGCGCAGCTTCAACGCGAAACTGTCGGCAAAGCCTCTAGCTTCTTTCGCCTGATCTTCTGGCAGGTTGCGCCCCGGCAACGGCACGCGGAAATTCTTGCCGCTCGACGACGGCGCATCCGCGCTCCACGCGACTTCAACCTCCGGCTCGCGCGCAACCGCGCGGCTGGCGCCGGTCAGCGCCTGCTTGAACAGGTCGAGGGGAGTTTCGTCAGCCAAGAGCTATCAGGTAATCGACTGCCCGGTCGTTTCCCAGTCTTTGAGGAAACCTTCGATACCCTTGTCGGTCAGCACGTGATTGAACAGCGCCTTGATGACCTTGGGCGGCGCGGTCATCACGTCGGCTCCGATCAGCGCGCTTTCAAGCACATGGGTGACATGGCGAACGGAGGCAACGAGGATTTCGGTCTCGAAGGCGTAGTTGTCGTAGATCTGGCTGATGTCGCGGATCAGATCCATGCCATTGACGCCGTTGTCATCGTGCCGCCCGACAAAAGGCGAAACGAACGTCGCCCCGGCTTTCGCAGCGAGCAGCGCCTGGTTCGCGCTGAAGCAGAGCGTCACATTCACCATTGTGCCATCGTCGGTCAGCGCCTTGCAGGTCTTGAGCCCGTCGATCGTCAGCGGCACCTTGATGCAGACATTATCCGCAATCTTGCGCAGGACTTCCGCCTCTTTCATCATCGTGTCGTGATCGAGCGCGACGACCTCAGCGCTCACCGGCCCATCGGTGATCCCGCAAATCTCTTTCGTCACTTCCATGAAATCGCGGCCCGACTTGGCAATCAGGCTGGGATTGGTGGTGACCCCATCGAGCAGGCCCGTCGCGGCCAGTTCCTTGATGTCCTCGATCTCGGCAGTGTCTGCGAAGAATTTCATGTGAGTGTGCTCCGTTGGCGATTCTGCCGATGTTTAACCAAGCGTTTGATCAGCGGCTAGAGGTTGGGTCTAAAGATTACCCAATCCAAACACGCCGATGATCAGCGGATCGTTGGTGCTTTGCGGATCGCGGCGGATGGCAGCTTCTTCGATACCCATCTCGTTCCAGACCGCATCGTTGATCTGGCCGGAGAAGCGGTTCGCAACACCAGCTACATCGACGCCGGAAAGTTGCGAGATCGCGGTGCCGATAATCGGATCCTCTGCGATTCGGATCGCATCGCCGAGTTCGGGGACCATCGCCTCGACCAGCTGGTTGCCCATCTCGCCGCGCAGGAATGACGTGGCTGCTGTCGGCCCACCGCGCACCAGCTGTTCGGCAGCCTGAATGCCCACAACACCCACCGCATCGGCAACGAGAGGCGCGGCGCGCTCGGCCCCCTTGACCGCGAGATCAGCGAAAGCGTCCTCGAGCTGCGACTTGAACAATGTCGAGGTCAGAATTCCGGCGAGGATGTTGCCGCGTGTGCCCAGCACATTTTGCAACCCGATAGTTCCAACCTGCTGATCCCAAAAACCGCCATCAGCGGTCAGCCGGGCGAAAGCACGCTCGCTAGAGAGGAACAACAACCGGCGGACCGCGTCGGTCAGGCCAAAGCCCGGCAGCCCCGTACAACCCGCAAGCCCGACCAGCCCGGTCGCCGATACGCCTGCAATAAATGCACGCCGTCCTGTGGGCTGCTTCAACAAACCGGTCATTTCCCTGTCTCCTCACCTTGTCGCGGGCACTGTGAAGCGCCCATATGAACCGCAGCATATGAACCGCGTCCGTCTCATCATCTTCAACGCCGCATTGGGCCCGTTGGACTACAAGGTTCCTGACGGGATGCAGGTCGAGCATGGATCGGTCGTAGTCGCTCCGCTCGGTCCGCGCCAGATTATCGGCATTGTCTGGGACGAAGAACGGCTGCCGACCGACCCCGTTCCGGAATCGAAGCTGCGCGCAATCCTGGAAGTGCTGCCCGTTCCGCCGCTACGGAAGGAGCTGCGGCGGCTGATCGAATGGACCGCCGACTATTACTGCGCTTCATTGGTCTCGGTCGCCCGGATGGTGCTGTCGTCGGGCGGCGCGATACGCGGCCCGACAACGATGACCGAATACCGCCTGACCGGCGCGATGCCCGAGCGGATGACGCCGCAGCGCGAGATCGCGATGGATCTGCTGCAGGGCGAGCAGGCGACAATCCGCGAATTGTCCGAAATCGCCGGCGTCAGCGATGGTGTCCTGCGCGGACTGGTCGGGCAAGGCGTGCTGGAGCCGGTGAGTGTCGATATCGACCGCCCCTACCCACGCGCCGACGCAGGGCATGCGACGGTCGAGCTGAGCGAAGAGCAACAGGCGGTAGCCAGGCGTTTGATCGAGGCAGTTGAGGCAGACAGGTTTGCGCCGTTTCTCCTCGATGGCGTCACCGGATCGGGCAAGACCGAAACCTATTTCGAGCCGGTGGCTGCAGCCTTGCGAGCTGACAGACAAGTCCTGGTCCTGCTGCCCGAAATCGCCCTGACCGAAGCCTTCCTGCGGCGGTTCGAAGAACGCTTCGGCGCGCCGCCTATCGTGTGGCATTCCTCGCTCAAATCGACCGAGCGCCGCCGCGCGTGGCGCGCAATTGCCAATGGCGAGGCGCAGGTTGTGGTCGGAGCGCGCTCGGCGCTGTTCCTGCCCTATGCCAATCTCGGTCTGATTGTGGTCGACGAGGCACATGAGATCAGCTTCAAACAAGGCGATGGCGTGCGCTACAACGCCCGCGACGTCGCGGTGATGCGCGCGCATTTCGAGCAGTTTCCGATCATCCTCGCCAGCGCGACACCGGCGCTGGAAAGCCTTCAGATGGCCGAGAGCGGCACCTATGAGCGGCTGGAATTGCCGAGCAGGTTCGGCGGTGCAACGCTGCCCGATATCGACACCATCGACCTGACCGAGCAGAAACCAGAACGCGGGCGCTGGCTTGCGCCAGTGCTGGTCGAGGCACTCAAAGACAGGCTCGAGAAGGGCGAACAATCTCTGCTGTTCCTCAACCGCCGCGGTTATGCCCCGCTGACCCTGTGCCGCAATTGCGGGTTCCGCTTCGAATGCCCGAACTGCAGCGCGTGGCTGGTCGAGCATCGCTTCAGCCAGCGCCTTGCCTGCCACCATTGCGGGCATGAAACCGAGCCGCCCGACACCTGCCCCGAATGCGGCGAACCCGACTGCCTTGTCGCATGCGGTCCGGGTGTCGAGCGCATCGCCGACGAGGTCGCCGAAATCCTGCCCGACGCGCGCGTTGCCGTGATTACATCGGACACCCTCAACTCGGCAGAAAAAGCGGCCGATTTCGTCGCGCAGGCCGAGGCCAGGGAGATCGACGTCATTGTTGGCACCCAGTTGGTGACCAAGGGCTTCCACTTCCCCGAACTGACGCTGGTCGGCGTGGTCGATGCCGATCTGGGTCTCGAAGGCGGAGATTTGCGCGCCGCCGAACGCACCTACCAGCAAGTTGCGCAGGTCGCTGGACGCGCAGGACGCGGCAGTAAGCCGGGCGAGGTCTTTATCCAGACCCGCCATCCCGAAGCGCCGGTGATCGCTGCTCTTGCCGCCGGAGATCGCGACGCCTTCTACGAGGCCGAAACCGAGGCCCGCCGCCATGCCGGTGCTCCGCCTTTCGGTCGCTGGGCGGCGATCATCGTATCATCGGAAGACGAAGCCGAAGCCAAGGAAGCCGCGCGCGCCATCGGCGGTGCCCGCCCAAGCGCCAAAGATGTGATGATCCTGGGCCCTGCTCCTGCCCCCATGGCCTTGCTCAGAGGGCGCTACCGTTATCGTCTGCTGATCAACGCCCGCCGCAGCGCGCAAGTGCAAGACATCATCCGCAAATGGCTCGGCGAGCTCGACTTTCCGCGCAGTGTGCGGGTAAGCGTTGATATCGATCCATACAGCTTTGTTTAGCACGAATAGTTTGAAATCCGTTCGGCAGACTGCAATGGTCGGACCAAACTAGCAGGATAGATTTCTTGACCCGGGCAATCGCAGCTCTGTTCCTCGTCTTTTGGATCGTCACACCGGCCAGTGCGGCTGACATCTGGCACAAGGCGGAAACGCATCATTTTACAATCTATAGCGACGGCAAAGAGAAACAGCTCAACGAATTCGCGCACGAGGTCGAACGGCTCGATGCGCTACTTCGACACGCCTGGCGCAAAGAACCGGTCGAAAACCCCAACAAGCTGACCATCTATCTGCTCAAGAATGCCGATGACGTCGATGATCTGCTCGACATCAAAAATGCACCCGTTGCGGGCGTCTATTTCGCCCGGCCCGAAGGCAGTTTCGCGGTCGGTAATCGCAAAAGAAGCAAGTTCAAGGGTGTTCTTACGGGCAAGCAGGTGCTGTTCCACGAATACGCGCACCACTTCTTCTTTCAGAACTTCAAGATTCCCGCAGCATCATGGTTCGTTGAAGGCTTTGCCGACTATGTCGCAACCGCAGAATTCGACGATGACGGGCATTGGCGGCTCGGAATACCATCGGGCCCCAACCAGTTGTTGATGGCCTATAATCGCAAATTCGAAATCCGCGAATTGCTCACCGCGACACCATTCGAGGACAAACAATGGGCGGCATTCTATGGCTGGTCATGGGGTTTGACCCATATGCTCTATTCGCGCGAGCATGGTCGGGGAAAGAAGATCACGCTCTATCTTGGCCTGATCAATTCCGGTGCCGAACCGCTCGCCGCTGCAGAGCAGGCCTTTGGCGATCTCGACGATTTGCATGCGGCTCTGCAGCTCTATGTCACGAAGCCAACGGTGTATCAAAAGTCCACCGAGCCGCTTGCCTATCGCGACCATGTCACGCTGAGCGAGCTTACCGAGGCTGAATCGCGAGTTGTCGAACTGAGGCTCATGCGGATGGTCAGCCCGGACAAGCAAAAGGCGCGTGACATGCTAAAGGAGTTTGTCGCCGAAAATGCGACAAGTGCCGAAGCCTGGTATCAACTTGCCGAAGCCGAGTTTTCGCTGGTGCACGATGCAGACGCGCCCAACGCATTCGATTTCGCGACTGCAAGTGCCGCGCTAGAGAAAGCATTGGCAATCGATCCCGAACATCTGCATGCCAATGTAATGAAGGGCAACATCATCCTCGAAGCCTATGATCACTCAGATGACTTCGACGACACGGGATGGGAAGAAGCCCGCGCCTATTTCCGCAAAGCGAGCGATCTTCATCCGTATCACCCGTGGCCATTGTACAATCTTGCAGACAGTTATCGGAAAGAAGGCACCTATTCGCCGGAGGTCAGCCAAGCCGCGAAATCCGCTTTCGAGATGGCACCCGAAGTGGCGCGATACCGCTTCAATTACGCCCTGGATCTTGCGCATCAGGGCCGGTTCGACGAAGCAATCAGGGCGATGCGGATCATCGCCAACAATCCGCATGGACGCGGCGGAAATGCGCGGTCAATCATCGAGCAATTCGAAAAGATGCGCGATGCGGCTCAGGCCGAGACGGAACGCGATACCGAGAGCGATGTCGAACCTGTTGGTGACAGCGCCAGCCCAAGCGCCTAGCCAGCACGTTCTTACAATTCAGGAGCTCACTCGACCATGTTGACCATCCATCATTTGCGCATTTCCCAATCCGAACGGATCGTCTGGCTGTGCGAGGAGCTGGGGCTCGACTATGATCTCAAGCTATACAATCGCGATCCCGAAACGCGGTTGGCTCCGCCGGAACTGAAAGCGCTGCATCCGATGGAAGTCGCGCCGCTGATCGAGGATGCTAAAGACGGGCAACGCACCATGCTCGGCGAAAGCGGCGCCATAGTCGAGTACATCATCGGCAAATATGCGCCGGACAGCGATCTGGTGCCCAGGCCGGATCATCCCGATTTTGCCGATCACCTTTATTGGTTCCACTTTGCCAATGCCACATTTATGACCAACGGCATGATGCAGATCGCGGTCAATGCGGTCGAGGCTGAGATGCCGCCCTCGCTCGGCAAGCGCGTAACCAATGCGTGGAAGCAGATCGAGACGCGGCTGGGCGAAGCCGACTATTTCGGTGGCAGCCAGCTTACCACAGCCGATATCATGATGGGTTTCCAGCTGACGACCAGCCGCGCCTTTAACGGGATGACCATCGACCATCTGCCCAATTTACGGGTCTATCTGAAACGCATCGGTGAACGCGACGCCTATCAGCGCGCAATGGCCAAGGCAGAGCCAGGCTTTCCGCCAAAGCTCGATTGATGTGCGGTTACAGGAACTGGTCTTTGTCGCGCACCCATAGCGGCTTGACAACATTGCCCGCCTTGGCTGCCTGCCACACCATCCACACACCGGCGCTGGTTGCGACAACCAAAGCGATAACCGATGCCTCCAGTCCAAACGCGCCGCCCGAAAGCCAATCGGGGCCGTAAAGGCCCGATTCGACCATACCGACAAACGGATTGCCCGATACCGGCACGCCCCAGATGAAGCCTTGGGTGACGTTCCAGCCCGCGTGCAGACCAATGGCGAGCCACAGATTGCGCGTAAGCATATAGGCTCCGCCGAGGAGAATGCCCGCTTCGATCGAAATCGCGATCGACGACCAGAAGGTCGCATTGTCGTTGCCCATATGCATGAAACCGAAAAACAGCGAACTGATCGCCAGTGCCATCCAGCTACCAGCGAGTTCTTCAAGCCAACGGAAGATAATGCCGCGGGTGATGACTTCTTCAATAAAGCCTGCCGCGACGCCCGTGACCATGACAATCTCGACCAAATCCTCGGTCCCGCCCCAGCCAAGTATCCGGTAAGCTCCGAATACGGCGGCAAATCCGACAACGACGGTGAATATGGCCGCGCCTGCACCAATGCCAAGCACCGTGTCAGTTAGCGCGCCCTTGAGCGGTAGATCATCCTTGCGGTTGGCTCCGAGGAACCGGATCGCCAGCTTGTAGACAAGAAACACGGCAGTAACGCCAACCAGCGTCCGAATAACCGAATCTATACTCGGGTTGGTGCTGCGCGGAATGACTTCGAGCAATTGCCCAACACCGTAGATTGTCGCAACCACCAGCGCCAAAGCGACGGCCATCGCGACCAGCGGGAATTCCCATACGCTGCGCCAGAGCGGTTTCTTTGCTGGTGCGGCTTCAACTTCGGACATCACTTGCTCCCTGAGTAGATGCGCGAGGGAGCCGATTTACCCGCCCAAGTCAATCGCCGAACAGGTCGCCTGTCCCGCTTCCGGTCACGTTTTCGCGCTTTAGTAACTCGCGCTTGATATCGAGTCCGTAGGCATAACCACCGAGCGATCCGTCGGTTCGGACAACCCGGTGACACGGGATCAGCACCGCGACATTGTTGGCACCGTTGGCAGTTCCGGCCGCGCGCACCGCCTTGGGGTTGCCCGCAGCGGCAGCGATCTGGGCATAGCTGCGCGTTTCGCCGGACGGGATCTTGCGCAGTTCCTGCCACACCGCTTCCTGGAAAGCGGTTCCCTGAACATCGAGCGGGATGTGCGGGGCATTGCCGGGCTTTTCGACCGCTTCGATCACTTGGGCGAGCAGCTCTTCGAATGCAGCACCGCCCTCGACCAAAGACGCGTTGGGGAAGCGCCTTTCCAGCTCTTCGCGATCTTCTTCAAATGACAGACGGCAAACGCCCTTATCGGTTGCCCCGACCAACATCTTTCCAAGGCTGGTCTGGGTTACCGTATAATGGATAGTCACTCCGCGACCGCCGTCGCGCCATGCCGATGCGCTCATTCCAAGACGCTCCTTATTGTCATCGTAGAATCGCGAGGGTGTGGAATAGCCCGCATCGTAAACCGCATCGGTCACGCGCTCGCTCGCGCTCAACGTCTCACCCGCCCGTTCGCGGCGCAGAGCGCGGTGATAGGCGGCAGGCGACATACCCACCGAGCGCTTGAACACGCGCTGCAGATGCGTGGGCGAATAGCCGGCGATAATCCCAAGCTTGTCGAGTGTCACAGGCGCTTCGCTCGACCGCAAGACTTCGAGACATTTGAGCACCGCCTGCTCGTCGGGGGCGATGCTGTCGGGTGTGCAGCGTTTACAGGCGCGCAATCCCGCAGCCTCGGCATCCTCGCAGCTCGCGTAGAACTTCACATTCTCGCGTTTGGGAGCGCGCGCCGGACAGCTCGGGCGGCAATAAATGCCAGTCGAATGTACCCCGGTGACAAACACCCCATCGAAGCGGCGATCTTTAGCCAAGGCGATCTGCCAGCGATCATCGTCGGTGAGCGGTTTCTGCGTCATTGCCGGCATTCCTATGCCACGTCGTTTCCATGATCACTAGCTATGCGAAGTTTTGCTCAGCCGCTTCCCGAAGCTTGCGGTCAATGTCGCCCCTCGCCTATGCGCGCTGGGTATGATGCGTTTTCTCCTGTCGCTCGTTGCCCTGCTTGGGCTGATCGCCCCCACCGCCGGACGGGCCGATCCCGCCGATATCAACGCCGCTGCGCGCGGAGTGGTCCGCTTGGTTATCATCGGCACCGATGGGACGGAGGTCTTCCCGGTCAGCCACGGTAGCGGCTTCGCCATTTCGCCGACGCGGATAGTCACCAACGCGCATGTGGTTCGCGAGGCCTTGCAGGACGATACTCTGCGGATCGGTATCGTTCCTTCTGAAGGAAACGACTCCGCCTATGCCAGAATCATCTCGGTCAGTCCGCGCAACGATCTTGCACTGGTGGAGATCACTGGCGGACTGCGTCTTCCTCCGCTGACGATTTCGGGCGGCGATGCACGCGACAGCGGCGAGGTATCTGCGGTCGGATACCCGATGAATGTCGACCGCGCGCAGGGTCTCGATATCGACGACATATTCAACTCGCAGCCGCCGGTGAAGAGCCGGGGTTTTCTGTCGGGTGCGCGGCCCAGTCGGCAATTCGACACGATCCTGCACACCGCCCCAATCGCGCGCGGCAATTCGGGCGGGCCGCTGCTCGATGGCTGCGGCCGCGTACTTGGCGTGAACAGCTTCGGAGCGGATTCGGGTGGCTCTGATGCAGAGTTCTACTTCGCCGTATCGAATCGCGAACTGCTCCCCTTCCTGCGCGCCAACGATGTGCAGGCGCGGGTCAACGCCCTGCCCTGCCGCAGTCTCGCCGATCTCGACGAGGCCGAGCAAGAACGGATCGAACGCGAGCAGGAAACCGCCCGCGCCGATCTGGCGGCCCGCGCGGAAGAACGCCGCGCCAAACGCGAGCGCGTCCAGCTCGAAGCCGAACAAGCTGTTCAGGAAGACCGCGAGAACGCGATGGCGCTGGCGTTCTTGCTGGTCCTGCTCGGAACGGGTGCTGGTGTGGTGGCGTGGCAGGCCAAAATGTCGGGTGATGACGAGAACGCCCAAACCAACGAGCGCAAGCTGATGATCGCGGGGACGATCTCCGCCGTCGCACTTATCGCCGCTCTTGCCCTTTGGTTCACGCGCCCTGGCCTCGATGCAATCGACAGGAAAGTGAATGCTGCGATGGCGGAGGATGAAGATGGCGGAACCGACGTCGCGGGCGAAGCATCCGGCGGCACACTGATCTGCACGCTCGCAGTCGACCGCAGCCGGATAACCGGCGCGCCCGACGAAGCGATGGAATTCGAATGGGCCGAGGATGGCTGCGTTAATGGCCGCACCCAATATGGCTATTCCGCCGGAGAATGGTCGCGCATTTTCGTGCCGAACCAGGAGGATGCCGTATCGATCAACAGCTACGACCCCGACAGCCGCACCTTCCGCACCGAACGCTTCCTCTTGAGCCGCAACGCAATGGCAAGTGCAAGAAGCGAACGCGGCAAATACACCCCGCCCTCCTGCGGCAGCGACGATGCTGCGAGCAAGCTGGGTGACCTGCAGGGTGCTGTGACTGCGCTGTTGCCCGAGCGGCCCAATGAGCGGCTGGTTTATTCGTGCGAGGTGAAGGAGTAGCTCCTGACTCTCACGTCATTGCGAGCGAAGCGAAGCAATCCAGTGTGTTAGAGCGCCAGCTCTGGATTGCCGCGTCGCCTGCGGCTCCTCGCAATGACGAAAAATTGGCTTAAGCCGCCAGCGCCTCCCCGCTCAGCGTAATCCTATGCATCTCGCGCGCGTGGCCGTGATAGTCGTTGAGCGCATTGTGCCACGTCGTGCGGTTGTCCCAGATCGCGACCGAGCCGGGTTGCCATTCGACGCGCGCCTGGTTGTCATCTGTCAGTGCGGCGGCAAACAGGCGCTGGAGTAGTGGCAGGCTTTCCTCGCGTGTCTTGCCGACGAAATTGATCGTGAAGGCGTAATTCACATAAAGCAGTTTCTGGCCCGTATGCGGATGGCGGATAACCACCGGATGCGTTGCGCCCGTTTTCATCTCCTGCCCGCGAAGTTCGGACCCCATATCGGTCTGCGCATAGGCGCCATCGGGCGAATAAACATGATCAGCGGTGTGGTATGCTTCGAGCCCGTCGATCTCTTCCTTCAATTCATCGGGCAACGCATCATACGCCGCCCCCATATGAGCAAACAAAGTGTCCCCTCCCTTGGGCGGCAAAGTGCGCGCAACGAGGATCGAGCCCATTGCCGGGATCTGGTCGTAGGAATGGTCGGTGTGCCATGCACCGCCGATATTGGTCTCCTGATCGGGCTTCTTGCGCACCACCGCGATTTCGGGATGCTCGTCCTCGAGCGGGAAGTAATTGTTGATGTCGATCCCGCCCCAGCGCTTGGCGAAGGCGATGTGATCGTCGGGCGAAAATTCCTGTTCGCGAAACACCGCGACGCCATGCGTGTAGATCGCCTGCTTGATCGCCTCCATCGTCGCGCCTTCAGCCTCGGCGAGCTGGATCCCGGTGATTTCGACGCCGCATTTGGGGGCTAGGGGTGTGGTCTGCATGATCTCTCTCCTGCGGCATCTCTATGCGCGAGCCAGCATCTTTCGCAAGCGCCTAGCGCGGATCGCGCCACATGGCCTCAAGCGGCGGCCCGCCTTCTCCGCATGCGAATATCTCGCGAGTCTCGAAGCCGTGCAGCGCATAGTAGCTGTGATTGACCGGGTTCGAATTCTCCAGATAGCACGCAACACCATTGCGGTCGCACGCCTCCAGCACCGGCGCGAACAGCGCCTTTCCCAGCCCTGTTCCCCGCGCCGAGGCACGGGTTCCGATGGTGAACAGATAGAGATGTGGCTCTTTGGGATGATGACGCGCCATCAGACTTCCGGCCTTCATTGCCCGCGCCAGTGAGCCTTTGGAACCGTGCCGCAGCTGACCAATCGAGAAATGTAGCTGGCCGAGAAAACTCATATCGCCATCGACAGCATCGCTCGAGTAGTCGAGCCACATAGTCGCGCCACCGTCGCAATCACCATCTCCCGCCAAATGGCAGATGCCGCGCTTGCTATAGACATCGCGCGCGAGCACACGAAAGGCCGACCGAATCGCACGCGACCCGCCGAACAGCCAGCGATTGACCGGATCGTCGCGAAATGCATCGGCGGTGATGTCCGCCAATTGTCGCCAATCGCCTGCGCCGGCCAGCCGAATCCCGCTGGGAAGTTCGATGTCGTTTGAAATACTCACAACGCGTCCGCCACCCCCTGATTGCCCGGTCCGCAACTAGACCCACTTCTGGCGCACAAGCAATGTTGCATGCGCCGCAACACCAGCGACAAAGAATCGTGCATAGCCACCTTGCATCGCAGCAACCCCGATGATAGGGGCGCGCCAGCCTTGCAGGAGCGGTGAGAATCGCCCTCTTTCAGCCGAGGCTGATGCATCGTTATTTTCCGGACCCAAGAGGACCAAAACGCGTGGAGAATTCCGCCGGTATTCAGGCTAGCCTAGCAGGGCGCTACGCATCTGCCTTGTTCGATCTTGCCGCAGAGGCAGGATCGGTTAGCGCTGTCGAATCCGATCTCGAAAAGCTGGCCGCAGCTCTTGGCGAATCGGACGATTTGAACAATCTCATTACCAACCCGCAGGTCAGCCGCTCGCAAGCGGGCGATGCTGTTGCAGCGGTAGGTAAACAGCTCGAAGTGTCCGAGCTGACCCAGAACTTTCTCGGCGTGCTTGCCGGCAACCGTCGCCTGAGCGACCTGCCCGGCATGATCCGCGCCTTCGGCACCATCGCAGCGGCGCAGCGCGGCGAAGTGACAGCGAATGTCACCAGCGCGCATGCCTTGTCGGACAGCCAGCTTGAAACGCTCAAGACCAAGCTGACCGCGCGCGAAGGCCGCACCGTTAAACTCGTCGCCGATGTCGACCCGGAGCTTCTGGGCGGCCTCGTCGTTACAGTTGGATCGAAGCGCATCGATGGCTCGATCCGCACCCGTCTCAACTCACTTGCCCAGGCTATGAAGGCCTAAGGGCGGAAACGCCCGACAGGAAAAGGTTACTTCCATGGAAATCCGCGCAGCAGAAATCTCCAAGGTCATCAAAGACCAGATCGCCAATTTCGGCACCGAAGCCGAAGTCAGCGAAGTCGGCTCCGTTCTTTCGGTCGGTGACGGTATCGCCCGTATTCACGGTCTCGACAACGTCCAGGCCGGTGAGATGGTCGAGTTTGCCAACGGCGTTAAGGGCATGGCGCTCAACCTCGAAGCCGACAATGTCGGCGTCGTGATCTTCGGCTCCGACGCCGAGATCAAGGAAGGCGACGTCGTCAAGCGGACCAAGACGATTGTGGACGTTCCGGTTGGCAAGGGTCTGCTGGGCCGGGTGGTCGACGCTCTGGGCAATCCGATCGACGGCAAGGGTCCGATCGAAGGAACCGAGCGCAGCCGTGTCGAAGTCAAGGCGCCGGGCATCATCCCGCGCAAGTCGGTTGATGAACCTGTGCAGTCGGGCCTCAAGGCCATCGACGCACTCGTGCCCGTTGGCCGCGGCCAGCGCGAACTGATCATCGGCGACCGTCAGACCGGTAAGTCGGCTGTCGCCATCGACACCTTCATCAACCAGAAGGAAGCACACGCAGAAGGCGACGAGAAAAAGAAACTCTACTGCATCTACGTTGCCGTCGGCCAGAAGCGTTCGACCGTTGCGCAGATCGTGAAGCAGCTCGAAGAAAACGGCGCGATGGAATATTCCATCGTGGTTGCCGCAACCGCTTCCGAGCCTGCGCCGCTTCAGTTCCTCGCGCCCTATACCGGCTGCGCGATGGGTGAATTCTTCCGCGACAATGGCATGCACGCCGTGATCGTTTATGACGACCTTTCCAAGCAGGCGGTTGCCTATCGTCAGATGTCGCTGCTGCTGCGTCGTCCTCCGGGCCGCGAAGCCTATCCGGGTGATGTTTTCTATCTCCACTCGCGCCTGCTTGAGCGTGCGGCGAAGATGAACGATGACAATGGTGGCGGCTCGCTGACCGCATTGCCGATCATTGAAACGCAGGCGGGTGACGTGTCGGCCTATATCCCGACCAACGTGATTTCGATCACCGACGGCCAGATCTTCCTCGAAACCGACCTGTTCTATCAGGGTATCCGCCCCGCGATTAACGTGGGTCTGTCGGTGAGCCGTGTTGGCGGCGCCGCGCAGACGAAGGCGATGAAGAAGGTTTCGGGTTCGATCAAACTCGAACTCGCGCAGTACCGCGAAATGGCGGCGTTTGCGCAGTTCGGCTCGGATCTCGACGCTTCGACGCAGAAACTGCTCAATCGCGGCGCGCGCCTGACCGAGCTGCTCAAGCAGCCGCAGTTCAGCCCGATGCCGTTCGAAGAGCAGACCGTGTCGATCTTCGCTGGTACCAACGGCTATCTCGACGATGTCGCTGTCGACCGCGTGAATGAATATGAAGCAGCCATGCTCAGCTTCATGCGCAGCGAACACGCCGACATCCTCGCGACGATCCGCACCAGCGGCAAGTTCGACGATGTGAAGGACGACACCGTCAAGGCGCTCGACGCATTCGCCAAGCAGTTTGCGTAACCATGCGTCATCCCAGCGGAAGCTGGGATCGCTAACCATCTAGGGATGACCTAGAATAACCAGATCCCAGCTTTCGCTGGGATGACGACGAGGAAACTAGAGTGGCATCACTCAAGGAACTCAAGGATCGGATCGGGTCGGTTAAATCGACCCAGAAGATCACCAAGGCCAAGCAAATGGTCGCAGCTGCCAAGCTCCGCAAGGCGCAGGCGGCAGCGGAAGCCGCGCGTCCTTATTCGGAGCGCCTTGCCGAAGTCATGGCATCGCTCGCCGCAAAAGTCGGCGGCAGCGATAGCGCGCCCAAGCTTTTGGCGGGAACAGGATCGGACAAGCGCCACCTGCTGGTGGTCGTCAACACCGACAAAGGTCTGTGCGGCGGTCTCAACTCGAACATTGTCCGCGCAGCCACCGCCAAGGCGAAAGAGCTGGCCGCAGAAGGCAAGGACGTGTCCTTCTACCTCGTCGGCAAGAAGGGCCGCGCGCCGATCAAGCGCAATTTCGAGGGGCAGATCGACAAGCATTTCGACACCAGCACGGTGAAGAACCCCGGCTTCGAAGAGGCCGAGGCGATTGCCAGCGAATTGGTCGAAAAGTTCGAGAATGGCGAATTCGATATCGCGCACCTCGTCTATCCGACATTCCGCTCTGCGTTGGCGCAAGACCCGACCATCGACCAGATCATCCCCGTCCCCGCTCCCGAAGGAGCAGAGGATAGCGATGCGGTCGTCGAATACGAGCCGGGCGAGGAGGAAATCCTCGAAGAATTGCTGCCGCGCTACGTCAAGACCCAGCTGTTCGGCGCGCTGCTCGAACGCGAAGCGTCCGAACAGGGCGCATCGATGACCGCCATGGACAATGCGACGCGCAATGCAGGCGACCTGATTAACAAGCTGACCATCCAGTACAACCGCAGCCGCCAGGCCG
The DNA here is from genome assembly GCA_965223995.1 of Pontixanthobacter sp. Lineage (GTDB taxonomy): Bacteria > Pseudomonadota > Alphaproteobacteria > Sphingomonadales > Sphingomonadaceae > Pontixanthobacter. The sequence continues at coordinate 773,523 of CBDCXY010000017.1, forward strand.
CGATTACCACTGAACTCATCGAAATTATTGCAGGAGCAGAGGCGCTCTAACCCCACGTCGTCATCCCAGCGAAAGCTGGGATCGGGTCCAGAAACGGACGACCCAGAATTTATCGATCCCAGCTTTCGCTGGGATGACGAGATAGAGAAGAAGGCAAGGATACGAAAATGGCTACCGCCCCAGTCCTAAACCAAACCACCAACGGCACGATTGCCCAGGTCATCGGCGCTGTCGTCGACGTCGCATTCGAAGGCGAGCTGCCTGCGATTTTGACTGCGCTCGAAACGCAGAATGACGGCAAGACGCTCGTTCTCGAAGTCGCACAGCACCTCGGTGAGAACACCGTCCGCACTATCGCGATGGACTCCACCGAAGGTCTCACCCGCGGTCAGGAAGTGATCAACACCGGTGCGCAGATTTCTGTACCAGTCGGCCCGAAAACGCTCGGCCGGATCATGAATGTCGTCGGCGAACCGATTGACGAGCGCGGTCCGGTTGGTGCGGAAAGCGCCGCCCCGATCCACGCGGAAGCCCCTCCCTTCGTCGACCAGTCGACCGATGCGGCGATCCTTGTCACCGGCATTAAAGTGATCGACCTTCTCGCGCCTTACGCAAAGGGCGGCAAAATCGGCCTGTTCGGCGGCGCTGGCGTGGGCAAGACGGTTCTGATCCAGGAACTGATCAACAACATCGCAAAAGGTCACGGCGGCGTGTCCGTATTCGCCGGTGTCGGTGAGCGTACCCGCGAGGGCAACGACCTTTATCACGAATTCCTCGACGCAGGCGTTATTGCCAAGAACGACGACGGCGAAGCGATCTCCGAAGGCTCGAAGGTTGCCCTCGTCTTCGGCCAGATGAACGAGCCTCCGGGCGCGCGTGCACGTGTTGCTCTGTCGGGTCTGACCATGGCCGAATATTTCCGCGACCAGGAAGGTCAGGACGTCCTGTTCTTCGTCGACAACATCTTCCGCTTTACTCAGGCCGGTTCGGAAGTGTCCGCGCTTCTCGGCCGTATTCCTTCGGCGGTGGGCTACCAGCCGACCCTGTCGACCGACATGGGTAACCTGCAGGAACGCATTACCTCGACCACCAAGGGCTCGATTACCTCGGTGCAGGCGAT